>CAZDWZ010000012.1:0-145624 GCA_964509425.1 uncultured Bdellovibrionales bacterium
AGTTGTTGGCTAGGAGTGCTTAACTCCGTGTCCACCGAAGAGGGGGAAGATCATCTCACTTCTAGCTCAATTTGATCTCCTGTGTGGCGAAGACTTACGTGGATATCACCTGCTCCATGTTTCTCCGCATTTCTAAGGAGTTCATTGAGCGCGATTGCGAGACTCGTGCCTTTTTGGACAGCGAGTTGAACCTCATCAAGGTCAAGGCGAATTTGTCGATCGCGAAGCGTCTGCTCAAGCAGCGAGGCGACTCTCGTCGCGCTCTCAGAAATCGAAATGTATTCTACTTCGCAATCGCTTTTCGTCTGCTGTGTCAAAATATCGTGAACAGTGGCGAGGACGAATACGTGGTGATTCACTTGCTGGAGCGCTTCGATCGGAATGGAGCTTCGATGTTGAATCGTGAGATTCTCAATGAGCGCACTTATTACCTGAAGATTATTCTTCACACGATGATGCGTCTCGCTCATCGCGCGGCGTAACTTTACGTTCAAGGCTTCCAGCTTACGTGCTCGGATGAGCATTTGTTCGCGGTTGTGCCGGTATTCAGCGACCAGTCGTCCCACTCGGGCGAGCAGCTCGGCTCCACTGAACGGCTTCTCCATGTAATCTTGCACACCTGCCTCGAGCAGCTGCACTTTAAATTCCTCGTCGCTTTTCGCGGTGAGCATCACGATGGGCACCGCCTCGAGAACTTTGTCCTTTCGGATTTCCCGGACCATCTCATCACCGGCCATTCCGGGCATCATGACGTCGGACAGGATGAGATCGGGAAGTAACTCTTTGGCCAGTTGTAGGCCTTCCGAACCATTTGCCGCATGCGAGAGGCGATATGATCCTTTGAGGATCGAGGAGATAAGTATTGCCAAATCCGGATTGTCCTCCACAACCAACACGAGGGGAGCGTTTACCACCGAAGCGTTATCTGGTCTCTCCAAAGGGACAGTGGCTCGAAGCTCCTCAGCCAGATGCAACTCGACTGGGAGCAGAGGAGTTTCTGACCTCTTAAGAACGCTCGACCCTTCCGGCGCTCTCCGAGGCAATCGCACTGAGAATCGCGCACCGTTTAAATCCGAGCTGTCAACCGATACAGTTCCTCCATGGAGTTCCACGAATTCGCGCACGATTGCCAGGCCCAAGCCGGTGCCGCCGAATCCTCTGATGCTCACCCTGCTTGCTTGATGAAAGGGCTCGAAAATTATTCTGCGCGACTCCTCAGGAACTCCCGGTCCGCTATCTTCGATGCAAAAGCAAACCTCATGAGCGGTGCCATTCACAGCGAAACTGATTTCACCTCCCGGGGGTGTGAATTTGAATGCATTCGCTAAAAGGTTCAAGAGGATCCGCTGGACTTTCTCGGCGTCGAGTTGTGCACTAAAATTCGATAATTCCGGTATCAAAAACCGAATCGCGCGCTCTTCAGAGAGAGACTCAAAGTGAGCGGCAACACTGCGGCTGAGAGAGATTACATCCACGTCGCTATAGTTTACGATCATCTTTTTTGCTGTGAGCTTCGCTACGTCCAGGAGATCGTTGACCCGTAGCAGAAGGGTGTGAGCGTTTCGGGAGACGACCTGTAGTTCCCTTCGGACATGCTCGTCTAGCTCAGACGACCGGAGGAGCGACTCGGTGGGGTTCAAGATCAGGCTGAGAGGCGTCCGCAGCTCATGGCTCACATTGGCAAAGAATTGGGTTTTAATCTGGTCGAGTTCGACGCTCTTCTGGTTGATTTTCGCGAGCTCTTCATTCGCACCTCTCAGGTTTCGATTCGCTTCCGCAAGCTCTTGAGCTCGGAGATAAATTTCAGCTTCGATTCTCTCAGCATGCGTTCGCAGACTGGCATTCAACTCGTGCTGCTTTGAGCTGTCATGTTTGAGTCGGACAAACTCTGTGACATCGTCCACTCTATGAATGATGTAAATCGGAGCACCGTCCTTGCCAAGGAGTGGGGAATTGACGGGGCTCCAATATCGTTCTTCGAACTCTCCGCCCTCGCTCTCGGGACGACGAATGTCGTATTTTTGTACCGCCATCGTGTCAGGAGCTCGAGTTGATAATACGGTGTTGAGAGACGCTCTGAGGTTTGAAACTCCAGTCGCCGATGGGTTGTCCGGGTTATCAGTGAAGACCTCAAACAACCCCCGTCCAAGAATCTCGTCTCGCTCGGTCATTGTTGCCCGAAGGTAGGAATTGCTCACGGCAACGATTGTAAACTGAGGCGCGTCTGCAGCAAGCACGAGATACGACCCAGGTGATCCTTCAAACAGAAGCCGGAAGTCGGGGTCGCGCGATGCTGTCATGGTCAAACCTCGACTTGGCGATGGAAACCAATCGGTGAAGAAAATTGCTCAGCCCGGGATCCGCCTACACTTAGTATACCACGCTCAGCACGCTTTTTAAGGTAGGGAAAAGCGAGAAGGATTTCAATCATGAATTTTGGCTCCGCGTCCCCAATAGGGATTTTCGCCTCTACCTGATTCTCGTCAGACATTGACCAATCGGAGATCCTCATGATGATGGTCGGCGACGCACCGATCCTGCTCAGGGTCTTTGCCGCAGTAGGTTCTCTAGATGAGCAGGGTTGAGCGGCTTTACCAAATGATGATGGAATCCAGCCTCGCTAGTACGACGCCTGTCTTCCTCCGAGCCGTAACCTGTCATGGCGATGAGCACAACTGAAGTGAACCGCGGAAGCTGTTTGAACATCCTAGCAATCTCATATCCGCTCATGCCCGGCAGACCGATATCGAGGAGAACAAATTGCGGGGCGAACGCATGAGCAAGTTCAACTGCGTCACGCCCGTCATAGGCGATCTCTACCTGGTGGCCTGACATTCTCAGGAGAACCGCGAGGCTATCAGCCCCGTCCTTGTTGTCTTCGACGATGAGAATTCGGCGCGACATGTTATCGCCCTGAAAGCGAGTTATGTCTTCCGTCGGTGAAGTCGAAGCGTTCCTTAATTCCGTTGCCACTGGAATTCGTATGACGAATTCACTGCCTTTTCCTACCCCTTCGCTGAAGGCCTCGACGGTGCCGTCGTGCAATGCGATCAAACGTTGCACCAAAGTCAATCCAATCCCTAAACCACCTTCTGATCGAGCAAGCGATCGATCGCCTTGTATGAAAAGATCAAATACCCTGGACAGCAAATCCGGCGGCATTCCCACGCCGGAATCTTTGATTCGAACCACTGTCCAGCTCCCCTCGCGGGTGGAAGTCAAAGATATCTGACCGCCCTCGCTTGTATATTTGGCTGCGTTAAGAAGAAGGTTGCCGAAAACTTGCGACATTCGGATCGGATCTGCTTCGATTTCCGCATCTGCTGGCGGCAGTGAGATCCTTAAATCGTGATGCCTCAAATCAAACGCCGGCCGAGTCGTCTCGACGGCTCGTAAGATGATGCTTGCAAGTGAGACACGTTTTTTCTCAAGGTTAACTTTTCCCAGGGTTATGCGAGAGACATCGAGAAGGTCGTCTACGAGATGGGTTAATTGATTTAACTGCCGCTGTATAATCTCACGGGATTTCGTGACAGCGGAGTTTGATACACCTTCTAAGCCGAGAATAGAGACGGCGTTTTGAATCGGGGCGAGCGGATTTCTAAGTTCGTGCGCCAGCATCGCCAGAAATTCGTCCTTACGGCGACTGGTTTCCATCAGGGACTCATGCTGCTTCTGCTCCGTTAGATCTGTAACCACCATGCAGACTGAGATTGATTTTTGAAGAGTAGTTGGAGCCAGCGCAACGAAAATCGGAAGGAGAGTTTGAGCGGCTGTTAAAAGTTGAAACTCTCCTTGGCTTTTCTCGAAGCAACCCTTCGTGAGCATGTCACGAATTCTCTGATGCATCGGCGGGGGGAAGCAACTGAAGATCGAAACTCCGAGTAGTTTCTCTGCGTTTAGGAGCATCATCTCTGAGAAGCAAGGATTAGAATACAAAATCGTACCGTCACTGCTCAAACTTACAGCACCCTGTTGCATTGACTCAATCATGATGCGGTATGGATAGTCCGCGCCTTGAAGCGTATAAACACGTTCGCCACCATCGTCGTCGACGATGAGGGCGTCCACTTCGCCATGTCGAATGCTTCTGAGGGTTTCCTCCGCCTCCTCGAGGCGGAACCTCAATTCTTCGAGTTCGGAACGGCTATCATGACTTTCCATAGTCCTCCTTTGCCGAAGGAATACCAAGTCCGTTAAGCACTCTTTGTTTGTCTGAAAGATTTCCCACGAGCCGACGAAGGGGAAGCGGAGAGAGTTTCACCAGTGTGGGTGTGGCGATGATCTGAGCGTTCGTCGCGCTCGATGGATGTTGATACAAATCCACGATTTCAAGAGTATACCGGCCAGCCAAAAATTCTTCGCAGATAGCTCGAGTGCGCAATATGGCTTCCGATGATCGAGGAGTCATCCCGCTTATGTAGAGACGCAAGCTGAAATTTGACGAGGAGTCCCACTCGGATTGTTGCTGATCGCCCGAAGTGATTATGGGATTCTTCATTGAACTCTCTATGTCGTGACCTTGGAGGGTCGTAACTGAAGCCCAACAAGGACACGTTCGGTGTTAGAGAGGTCTCCGATAATCTTTCGAATTGGATGAGGGAGTTTTCTTACCAAGGTGGGAATAGCGAGAATCTCATCCCCTCGTGCAAGCTGCGGGTTTTCGAGCAAATCAATCACTTCAATTCGGTACCGTCCGACTAAATGTTCCTCGCAAACCCGCTTTAGATTCGCCAATGCAAGCACGGATTTCGAAGTCTGACCTGCGACGTATAGTCGGAGGTCCCACAATTCCTCTGGGCCGGCATCCTTCTGAAACTCGACTCCACTCATAACTCTTTTCCTTCTGTGTGACGGCGATGAGGCTGTTCGCCGAGTGAGACGCCAGCTCCCGAAAGCTCGAATTTTCGAACCTGCTTGGAATGCGGCATTCCACGAGATTTGACGACTGACAGCAGACCTTGGCGGAGATACTGTAGCTCGTCTTGTCGCAGAACCAGCCAAGTGTCGATTATCGAAGAGATTCCTATAATCTCGCTCTCGACGTTTCTTGAATCATGATGAAGGTAGGTAAACACTCCGGTAATCCCGGCATCCTTCAGATAGTCTACCACCCGCACGAGCATTGACCCGGCCTCGGAGAGAGTTCCAGACGCTATAAAATTACTGGTTGGGTCGACAATGACGAGTTTTGGCTTGAACTCTCGAGCGGCGTTATGAACGAGTTCAAGATGCTTCTCCAATCCGAATCTCGTGGTGCGATTCGACTCAATTTGCAAGAGACCTAAGTCGATCCAACGCTGGAGATCGATTCCAATCGAACGCATATTACGAATAAGCTGCTGTTTAGACTCCTCGAACGAGAGGTACAGCACTCGCTCGCCTCGACTGCAACCGGCCGCCGCGAAGCTGGAGGCTAGGCTTGTTTTACCGCTGCCGGCTGTTCCGCTGATAAGAATGCTGCTGCCTCTGAAAAAGCCACCCGGTCCGAGCATGCCGTCGAGCGCCGGCACCCCGCTCGAAACGATTTCTTCGGAGGCGGGATGATCCAATCCCGCCGCTGTGATTGGAATTATTGAGAGGCCGTTCTCGGTAATGATGAACGGAAATTCGTTCGAGCCGTGTGTGCTTCCACGGTATTTGACGATGCGAAGACGTCTTGTCGAAACCTGATCGTTGACCCGATGATCGAGAAGGATCACGCAGTCCGACGAGTACTCTTCGATTCCAAATCTGGTGAGTACGCCTTCTCCCCGTTCTGCTGTCACTAAAGCCGTAACATTCTTTTCTTTCAGCCATCGGAATAAACGTCGAAACTCTGCACGAAGGATGCTCGTGTCAGAAAGTCCACTGAACAATACTTCCAGCGTGTCCAGTACAACACGCTTTGCCCCGATCGAATCAATCGCGTGGCCGAGCCGAACAAAGAGCCCTTCGAGATCGTAACTCCCGGTCTCCTCGATTTCTCCGCGGTCGATCCTGATGTAATCGACGACAAGTCTTTTTTCTTTGATCAACGCGTTCAGGTCGAAGCCCAAGGAGGCAACATTCTCGGCGAGCTCAGCCTCGGTTTCCTCGAAGCTGAGCATAACACCCGGCTCATTGAACTCGAGCGCGCCCCGAACTAAAAATTCGATGGCGAGAAGCGTCTTTCCGCACCCCGCGCTGCCGCATATCAAGGTCGGGCGGCCGGATGGCAGTCCGCCTTCAGTTACGTCATCCAGACCCTCGATTCCGGTCCGCGTCTTCCGGAGATAGGCTTTACGAGTCAGATCATATCTCATGCTGTTATCCTGTAAATTATTTCCTACATTCCTTTAGTTTTAAGTTCGGGACGACTGCTCGATTAGAACTCATGACGATGCGAAAAATTGCTCTCCAAATGCTAGAGCTTAGGAAATGACACAGCTGTCTATTGTCGAGCTGTGACGGCGATCATCCTTTAATAGCCTGAACGGACTCGACGAATGTTTCGAATTTTAAATAACTTGTGAGCGTAAGTGAGTTTTTGAGTTGGCTTGCCGGGTCGACACTTTCAAGAGGCGCCGAAAGCAGAGCAAGAGGACCTATTGGTCGAATGGTCGGACGAGTGCTCGCCGACCATTCGACAACAACCTGCTCGCTCGAAGCCCGAATCAACTCACTGTTGGGCGGGAGGGATCATCGGCATGTACCCTGCCGGCATTTCGGACGGATCAACACGGTCCATGAGCGGATTCAGCAGAGACAAGCCGCTCCATCGGTCACCGCCGAACCCGGAGAGGATGGCGAGGGCTTCGGTTTTGTGATCAGAGTTGCAGGCGACGGCCGCAACGTAGCTCGTGAATCGCGGCTCTCGCGTGCCGGTTGCGGACTCCTGAGGGGGAACGGCGAAGAGGTAAATCGTCAGCGAACCGTGAGCGGCGACGGTTTCGGTGACCATACCGCGGAACACCACCTCGGCAGGCGTGCCTCGATGATTCAGGACTGCCACCGCCGCAAGCGACGCCATCTCTTCGGCGCTCTTCGACTGCGAGGCGATGAAAGCCGCCGCGTCTAAGCCGCCGATCCGAATTCGCTCCGGCGAGGTCATGAGCTGCGGGGCGTTTGCAACGTAGAAGAGGGCGAGACCGAATGCCTCCACTTGCGCACCGTTGAGGTAGGCCATCGCGGCCGTACCCTGCTCGCCCTCCTGATCGGGCAGGAAGTGGAACACACCGAGTTCCAATCCGGCCTTGAGCCGACGACTTCGGTCCCACAGGTCGAGCGCGCGCGGCGCGTCAAACTCGAAGTAACGACACAGTAACATGAATAGATCTCCGGGATTGGGCTCTGTTGTGATGGACTCCGCCGACTGATCGAGTGCCAATCGACCGACGGAATCCATCGCGGAGAGATGCGTCAACGGACCTAAAACCTTAAATCTTGCTTCTGCTTCCCGATGCGCAGAATCGCAGCGGGAAACAGCAATTTTCTTTTTCCATTTGTGTGTTCGGCTGAGTGGAAGTTCAGAAAGAGCGGCGCTGCCTTATATCGTTACAATCATCAACAATCAATCGCAACTGTGCGGGCTGTTAGCAGCCTCGCCAGCGGCGAAAAGAATTTAGAGTCACGACGGAGACTTCGGTAATTTATCGAAGGACCTCGTTCTCTTTTTCGGAGGATATCCGGTCGGTGTGCACGCGAGGGAACGAGAATCCCTCGATTGGCATACGCTCACGAAGGGAAAAGAGCTGGAAAAGTACGAATATCGTTATGAAAACATATGCGAGGAATAGTATTTCAGATCAGCGAAAAGTCGGCATTTACGTGTTCGAGTTTACGAAAGAATTGTCACGACTCCCGCCCGCGTTGAGCAGGTACGCTTGCCGCCCGAGACGGTTGTCTGCTCCCCTGACGAAGCATTGCTTCGAGCAAGGACTTTCTGTGAACGAGCTGCTCTTCGGTGCAAAAACTCTGACTCCGAACGGATTGGGTCCGGTTCAAGATGGTGTGGATTGCGGAGTGCGACTGTTTGGATCGCCGATGCACGAGGCCAACGAGTGTTTTGATTTCGGACGCGAGCTGCTGTTTGATCTCACTTCGTGTCAAGCGCAGCTCACGCTGCATCTCGACCTCTTGATGTACCGCTTCGCGAAGGGTCGGGAGGCTGTCGGCGAAAAGCGATAGCTGATTGCCATGAACAATGATTGCCTCGACACCGCTATTTATCGCTCCAAGGGGTGTCCACTTCTGTTCAGGCTTTTCGAGTATACGCTCGACAAATTCTTCTTTCTCTTTCGCGTTGAGGTTTAGAATATGTCTCGTACTTTCTTCGATTTCCTCAGCGTATGAACGAAGAGTTGGATCTGAGGGAAGATACACGTAGGCGACTTGTTTCGGCGGTGCATCGGCGCGGATTCGAACGACACGACCTAAGAATTGTCGGAAATACATTTTCGTTCGGATCGTTGTCGCAAAAACACCGATTCTCAAACGAGGAATATCAACGCCTTCGCTCACCATGTTGCAAGCCACGAGCCAGGGGCTCTTACTTTCCGAGAACTGACGTATCCTCTTCGAAGAACCTGCGTCATCCGAGAGAACGACCGTAGGTTTCTCTCCCGTGAGCTTCTGCATCACTTGAGCCATCCGTCGGGCGTGGTCTTGATCTGAGCAAACGATTAATCCTCCCGCGTCTCGATCCTCAGCGCGAGTTGCCATAAGCATCTGATGAGCATCGCGAAGCATCGGCTGCATCCACTCTGAATCAAGGGAGAGCGCGGCTCTCAAACGACGACTGGAGTTCGTCCAATCTAGAGGGTCGTGAAAACTTGCAGTGGAGACGACTCCATTCTCGCTCCACGAGACCTCACCCCCATAGGTGAAGAACGCGGTTGGCCGACACACCCGTTCTTTTACCGCTCGCGAATATGAATAGATGTAGTCAGCTTCGCTTCTCCCTTGATCATCGTATCGAACGAATGGAATGGGGTTCCCGTCACTACGAAAGGCGGTTCCAGACAAGCACAGCACGAACCGACTCGCGGAGAGAGTGTTGACCAGTCCGTCACCCCACGACATGCCTTCACCGGCGTGATGAACTTCGTCGAGCACCACGATCGAGCGCGATGCGAGCGCTTTCATCCATCGAAAGCCTTTCCTCAGCTGTTGATACGTCACCACTGCACCGTGATAATCCGGTGCGAGTTGATTGGTGAGTGAGCACTCAAGTTGAATTCCGACTTTTTGAGCTGCCGAAGCCCATTGATTCTTTAGATGGGACGTCGGAACAAATATGAGAACTTTCTCAGCATGCTGGCTCTTCAACTGATGTTTGATTATGTGGAGCGCCGCAGCGGTTTTTCCAGCGCCCGGGGTAGCCTCGAACAGCATTCGGCGGTCTCCGGACGCTACTCGCTCGAGATAGAGAGAAAACGCCTCATTTTGCCAAGCCCGGAGTTGCGTGCGCACAAATCTTTTATCTTCAAAGAAAAAAATCCGCCGCGTTGATCCGGCCGAAGTGAATGTCATTACCCGAGATCCGGAATTTTGAGAATCAGAAATAAATTATAGAAGGCCGCACTCAGCATCTTGACGAAACCGGAAAAATTTTTCTTGGAAGTGAAGGGGAAGGTGAGCACCCGCTGCTGGCCGAAGTTCCTTTCAGAGAACCTAGGCAGCGAGCGGGTGACGCGCAGATAGCAATGCCATCACTCTGAGTCGAGATCGATCTCTGTCCTGCTCGAACCGGGCACGATACTTTCTCGTGCGAGCCTCGACGCGAGTAAGAACGCGTGTCCCGTGGTCATTGTTTTAGGGGGATCATCCGAGCGGTAAAACGCAGTTCCATGTCCAAGAATCGAGTTTCGCGTATCTTGCGAAAAATGCTCCTCGGTGTATTCAGACGCGTTCGTCACTGGTCCTTGGTACAGCAAACGAAGTGTCGAGTCGAAGCCCATCCGAACGAGCGTCGGATTGAATACCCGAAGGGAATTGATGAAGGACGTGTAGCCCTGGGCGTATTCCTTGGGCATCGCACTGATGCTCGACGACAGACCGATGACCAGGATCACCACCTTCGGCCCGGGACGTTGTGCGACGCGGCGCAAATCCGTTGAACCAGTGAACTCTTTTCGATCAAAGCTCCGTTGCGCCGTGGTCACGGCCTCCTCAGGGATGCTGAGGAGCGGGAGTTGGCGGACGGTGGGTGCCGGCAGAATCCCGGTCGCTCCCGCGAATCGGCTTACGGCAGTGCAGATCAAATCCACGAATCGTGAAAACATCACCTCCCCCCGTGCGACTGAGCGTGATTTGTTCTTCTCCAGACTGTAGGGAAACCACTTTCCAGCAGCGACTGACCGGAACTCTGCCGGGTAAGTCCGCTAACATTTTGTTTTGTTTACGATAAATAATCTAAGGTACAGTGAGCATGTGCTTCTAGAGATAATGTCGAATGCATCGAAAGAGCTTACACACCACAACTGAACCTATGTTGGAGGTGCAGTACATCAAGAATACTCACCGAAATGCCGCTATCTCACTCGTGAAGCGAGAACTTTGTTTTTTTTATCTCTCTTTGGCTGTGTACCTGATATTGGCAGCGGAAAGCGCGTGGTCTCAGACACGGCCCTTCATCCCGCTTCACTCAGTGGATCAATCGTCGCCGGAGTATTCTCGGTTCAAAGTTTGGGTCGATCAGGCAGTGGCCGGGAATCCCGGGTATGCATTCAGCGCAACTGACGCAGCGTTCATGTTCAGGCTTACGGGACAGGTCCAATATGCAAACCTCGCGATTGCGATGGTCGAGGCGCATGTTCAGGAGGCAGAAGCGAGAATCTCATCCGGCAACAGGCCCGAGATTGCGGGAGATTCTTATCTTTACGTCGGTGAACACCTTCAGGATCTCTCAATCGTCTACGATTGGATCTACGATCGGCTGACGGCGTCGCAGAGATCGCGGTGGTCGAACTACGCGGAGCAGGCGGTCTGGAATGTTTGGAATTATCAAAACGCGCAGTGGGGTGGGAATCCATTTCCCTGGTCGGGATGGTCTCGCGATAACCCCGGCAATAATTACTATTACAGTTTCATCGATGCCACTATGTATTGGGGTCTGGCGAGTCAGAACCAGACCTGGTTGAACTTCCTTAGGAACGACCGCCTTCCGCTGCTTGTTGACTACTTCGAGCAGCTTCCGGGTGGTGGAAGCCGCGAAGGAACCGGATATGGCACTTCACATCGGCGACTGTTCTCGATTTATCGCGTTTGGAAAGAGGCGACCGGTGTCGATCTTGCAGCGCAGTCATCTCACGCCAGAGACTCCATCGAGTACTGGCTGCACGCAACTTCGCCCACGCTGGATCGACTTGCGCCCATCGGCGACCATGCACGTGATTCGACGGCCACTCTCTATGACTATCATGAGCACCTTCTCCTCGAACTCGTAAGACTATTTCCTAACTCGACTGAAGCCGCCCATGGTACATGGTGGTTGAATCGAAACTCCGTTCCTCAGATGCAGAGCGGCTTCAATTTTCGTCACGCCTTACTGAAGACTGCCCAGTCCGAGTCGACTCCCACCGCGCTTTTTTACCACGCGACGGGCGTTGGTCATCTATTCGCACGAAGCTCATGGCAGCCTACTGCCACATGGATCTCATTCGTCTCGGGAGTTTATGATGAGAGCCATGCTCATCAAGATCAAGGTTCGTTCACAATGTTTCAAGACGCATGGCTTGCAATTGACGAGAATATTCACTCGCATTCCGGAATTGAGCAGGAAACCACTTTGCACAATCTGGTTCGATTCGATAAGGGCTCTGCACCGATTCCGCAGCGGAGCCCGACGACGACGATTGTTTCGTCGACAGACGTCAATAATGTTCTTACTCTCGAAGCGGATCTCACCGCCGCATACCGGAACCCGACCGATATTCGAAGTTGGACTCGGAGTCTGATATTTGACAGACGAAGTCAAACGGTAAGGGTACACGACCGGTCAAGCCTGGGTCCGGGTGTGGTCGCGGTTTGGCAAATCAATACGGAGAGTCAGCCGCAGGTATCAGGCTCAACAGTCATCGCCGGCAACCTCAAGATCAGCGCCGAGCTTCCCGCAAACCCCCAGATTACTATTGTCGACTGGAGGACTCAGTCGGGTGGAAACGAATTCAACGGAGGATGGAGAGTCGAGCTTCGCGGCGGAACGGAGTACGACGTGACCTTGAGTCTTCTTAGCTCGGAGATCCCTCCCGCCCCTCCAGGCCGATTGCGCCGCGTTCCGTAGACCGTGCCTCTCTGGAATAAAACATCATAGAATAACGACTTCGATACAGGCATGATAATCCGACGCTCGGAAGGGCAAAAGTGTCGCTCGGTAAGACTATAGACCGTAATCTTTCTTCACCCGGTCGAGAAGTTCACAGGCTTTTCCCGGATTGGTGGTTAATAACTCACCATAAGAGCGAGTATCGTTATTGAACTTCTGGAGAATCGCGGGAGTTTGTCGCCCCGCTTCGATTTCTTTCTGTAGTAGTTGATGCAACTCCATTTGCTTCTTTGCTGCATCGGCAATTGAACAACTCCCACCGCCTTTACCGCCATCTTTCGCGAGTTGTTCAACCGTGACCATGCCGTCACGCTCCTTCTTGAGGTCTATCTTATACTTTGCCGCGATCTCGTCCGCTAAACGGCACGCATCGTCGTATTTGTGCGCAGCAATCAGTTCGCTGATTGGGGCAGACTCTGTCTGAATCGCCGCAGCGAACTTAGTCACTCCGTCGCCGCCCGTTGCAAACATTCTGGCTTGGACACGACCCAGTGCGAGCATTCTGTTTGACGCTTCATTTGAGTCGCAGGCACTTTGGCAACCCGTTGCAAAGAATAACGTGCAGAGAGGGACGATTGCCACAATTGATCTCATAGAACTCCTTCTGGTGATTCAAAGCCGAAGTTATCACACGTGAACCATCGTAGAGAGTGACAAAAACGCGAGCGATATCGTCGGAATATTGACGCTCTTATTTCAGTCGAGCGGCCGGAGATTAAGAGTTCAGAATCTCTGCAAAAAACGAGCTACAAACTTCTCGCAAACTATCACTCACGGCAGACCGAGAATCGCTCGATACAATACCGGCACGGGACTCTTCACGTTCACTCGCACTACAGGAATTTTATGACTATGAAAACCATCAGCACTATTGCCGCCCTGTTTTCTACTTTCATTCTCGCAAATGCCGTCGTGCCAACAGAAGCACGCGCGCAGGCGACTCGAACCTGGGTTTCCGGGGTTGGTGACGACGCGAATCCTTGTAGCCGCACCGCTCCTTGCAAGACGTTTGCCGGGAGCATTTCCAAAACTGCCGCTGGAGGAGAAATATCCGTTCTCGATCCGGGCGGCTTTGGCGTCGTTACCATCACCAAGGGAATGACGATCAATGGCGAGGGTACGCTTGCGGCGATAACGAGCTCTGGCTCGAACGGGATCGTAATCAACGCTGGTGTCAACGATACGGTGGTTATTCGGAATATCTCGTTTGGCGGAACTCTTGGCGTTGCCGCACCTTCGGGCCTTTACGGAATTAAAATCCTGAGAGCAAAGCGTGTAATAATCGAAGACGTAAAATTTGCGACTGATCATGAACATGCGATCTACGTGGCATCGACTTCCCCGGTAGACGTTTCCATCCGAAACGTTAGCGTCGTTCGCGCGACGAGCGCGGGAGTGTTTGTGACTGAGGTTGGCAGCAATCGGGCTAACGTTTCGATAGCCGACTCAAGTTTGCGCGGCAACGGTTACGGCGTGATAGCGGAGGATGGGTTTGTGACGATTTCGAACTCGGTCATTGCGCAGAATGTCGCCTATGGTGTCTACACGACAGGCGCAGGAGTGGTGAATATCGAGAATTCATCGCTCTCTCAGAACGGAACCGCGGTGGAGGCCGGAACAGGATCGACAATCCGTCTCTCGAATAACTTTGTCTACGACAACCTGCGTGGATTTGGCTGCGGAGGCGGCTTGCTCGCCTCGGCAGGAGACAATCGAAAGGCAGGAAACACCGGAGGCGTCGGCGCCGCCTGCTCTCCGACAGCGAGTGTTACCCTTCAATGATCGAGGCAAGGATTCCGTTTGAGGAAAGTTGAATGAGAGGAAGCCTTTGGCGGTACCGTGTTTCACGGCTTAGCATTGGTGTCCTCCCTTGCTTCTCACCCCGCGGGACCACAGGCGTCCCGCGGGGGTTCGGACTTTTACAAATGGAGTACCGGAAGGTACTCCGCTTCGATCCTTCGAAGCGTCCCGCTATTGTGCAGTTGCCAAAGGCCCGAAGGCCTCATAGTTCGTAACGCAGCAGTTCGTGTAGCGAAAACTCGGGGCGGATTCTCCGGGAGAACAATACACCCGAAAACGACCAGAAGATAATTATCTTCTTCGATTTGGATCGAGCATCGCTTAGTCATCACCTCTGGAGAAACCTCTCCCCAGGCTTGCCTCAATTGAGTTATTCCGAGGTCGATGCGGTCGCCTCCAGAGCATCGTACTTTTACAGCCAAATCGGACGAACGTAAGACATTGCCGAACATCCGAGCTACGGAGGTGTGCGACGGAGTCGTGCGGGAGGAGAAGGTGGTAGTCCGAGCAACTCGTCTGCTCCAACATCAAAAGCTGCTCCCTGCGGACGGGAGTTGCCATCAAAATCAGTGGTAATGGCTGGGAGACCGGGAGCAGTATCAATAGCGATCGTTGCAGTGGAACGCAGATGAAGGTTGCCCGAAAGGGGACTTACAAATAGTGCTGCCGTTGCATTCAAGAGATTTCCAGATTGAATCGCGGAAGCCGACTGCCGCAAATTAATTGGTGCATCCGCCAGGTTATTACGCGCCTCTCCTCCCGTTGAGGTAGGAAATCGAAATTCGACAGAAAAATTGACATTGGCGTTCGTGAGAACCGTGTTGTGAAATACTTTGGTTCCTGGCGAGTCATATACGATGATGAGAGCATCCGAGCCGGCTTTTCTCGACGGACTCATGAGACCGGGAACGTTGGTGATGAAGTTGTTTCTAATAACGCCGCCACTGTGATCAGTTCCTGTGCTCTGATCGATCAGTCCATAGGAGATTGCTCGATCAGTATTCAGGAATATATTATTCTCAGTGGTCGTGTTTGAAGAATGATTCCAGATCAGTACAGCGGGGTTCCAAGGGTAATCAGAGCTGTCAGGGTTGTGAAGGTTCTTGAATACGTTCCCTCGAATAATCCAATTGTCGACGGCGTGTGCGCTGATGCCATTGAAGTATCCGACACCGGCGCCGTGGTCAGTCGCAGGCGGACCTCCGGTGTACTCGATCCAGCAGAATTCTACGACACCATTATCCACGCCAATTCCTGCTTCACCATTGGTCGGATTCGATTTGATAAACTGTGATCCAGAGTCAACGAGTTTAACGCTGTAGAGGCGTGGCGATTGTGCGCCAGCGTTGAATACAACCGTGTTGTCGTAGGTCTCTCGCACAGTCAAATGTGCAATCGTGGTGTTCAGCGAGTTGCTCCAAATCCCGACTTCAACATTTCCAAAGTTTGGATTGTCCATTCCGCGCCCGACAAGCACCGCTCCATCGCAACCGGAGTTGCCGCGCACTGTTATGTTGTTTTTGCCGTTTATGAAAAGCGACCTGGTGAGATTGTAAGTGCCATTCGCCAGGACGACCGTGTCTCCGTTCTGCAAGTTCGAGAATGCAGTTTGTAGTGCCGGTTCAGTCGAAACGTGCACGATTCGCGTTCCAGTTATTGGAAGCGAGGCCACATCACAGGCGCCGCCCGCATTGCTCTGTGCGAATGAGTCAGGAACCGCGAAGAGTAGTGGAGCGAGTAATCCAACGAGTAGTCGGAGACTATATGCGATATCCAGAGTTTGAAAAAAGTTGGTTTGCATGCGGCTCTCATCTGGCATTGTACTAGTGCTCTGACAAATACGTAATAGCTGAAATTCAGGCCCGAGAAGCCGTTGGTCTGCGGTTGGAGCGCGAAGGTTCTCTTGTAGCCTCGAAACGCGAACGCCTTTTCAGCGACCATTCGATGCTCGATTGATATCCCAACAATCTGCCTTCGATCGGCGAATAGCATTCGGTCCATTTGTGCGGACGGATTGCTGAAGCAGGCAAGCATCGCTTCCAGAGTGCGCGACAAGGATGCAGTGAGAGTTAGGGGCGACGCTATGATTTCAGCTACTTAGTGGAGCTGAAGACTTCCTCAGAAAGGTTTTCGGGGGAGAAACGATATTTCACTTGCTTTTCGCGTTGCTTGACGTTAAAAATGGGTCAATCACCCATTTTGTGGATTCAATACTTTCAGCGTCATCATGGAAAAAGGCGAATTCAGAAAAATCGATCTCTTGTTGCTGCTCATCCGGCCGGTTGTTCGTTTTGCGCTCCGTCACGGAATTCGTTTTCAAGAGACAGCGCAAATACTGAAGCTTTGTTTCATCGAGGAAGCTGAGCGCACTCTGACGCGGTCAAACCAGAAAATCAATAAAAGCCGCTTGAGCGCTGTTACCGGTCTCCAACGAAAGGACCTACAGAAGCTACCTGAGTTGCCGCTGAAGACGGATCTCATAACGAAGGTTGTCGGGCATTGGAGCTTGTCGAAGAGCTATACGCTTCAGAACGGCAAGCCGAAAAAGCTTTCATTTGAAGGGTTGGACAGTGAGTTTTCAAGGCTGGTGCAGGCCGTCAGCACTGACCTTCATCCCGGAACGGTGATGTTTGAGCTCGAACGAATGGGGCTCGTCGAGAAGAAGAATGGAAATGTTGTTCTCGTCTCTCGCGTGATTGACCTTGGAAATGCGCCAATTGAGACGTTTACGTTGGTCTCGAAAAACTCGGACGATCTCATTCGTGCAGTAGAACAGAATATTTTCGATGAGGACATTCTTTCTCAGAAGAAGCTCCCGAATTTGCATGCCGCCACGGAATTCACACGGATCGACTTGAGCAAAGTAGACTCGATTCGTAAGTGGCTGCTGGTCGAAGGCTCTCGATTTCAAAAGAAGGTGAGAGAATATCTCGCCGGTTTTGACTTAGACATCACTCCTTCAAAGAAGAGCAAAGACGAAAAGGGAGCGAGAGTGTGTTTGGGCACGTTCGGAATTGTTGATACGGAGGATGAATAGAATGGGCGTCATGCGGTTTATAGGATTTATCATCACTGTTTTCTTCCTCTGCTTATGCGGTGGATGTGACGGCGGAGGAACGGTAGGCAGCGGTGTAATAGACACGAACAAGACTATTCTCGCCGGAACCGTAGCCGATTTTGCAGGCAACCCAATTCCTGGAGCGACGATCTCGGTGGTCGGCGACGGGCAGGTAACTCAAACCGACGAGCGAGGAAACTTCGCGCTTGAAGTCGATGAGCAGCAAACGGAAGTCGTCGTCAACGTATCGAAGGATGATAAGCAATCTCAGGTTACACTTCCTGTTCGGTCAACAAATGGAGCCACCGAGCAGGTCAATGTGGTCCTTCAGAACACCGGGAATTTTACCGTTCAAAACGCTAGGCCGATTCCATCTGAAACGCCGCCAACAACCGTACCTTGTCTAGGACCTCCACGAGAGGAGGAGGTAGTTTGCGGGAAAGACGGGCGAAATTATCCGAGTGCTTGTTTCGCGCAAGCTGCAGGAGTTCAGGTCGACTATCCCGGACGTTGCGGATTTGCGAAGGATTGCGAGACGGATACGGTGTGTGGCGTTCTCGTAGATTGCCACGGCTCTACGCAAGTATGCGGAAAGGACGGACGAACCTACTCAAGTGCCAGAGTGGCTCATGAACGTAACGTCGGTGTCGCCTATCGTCGAGCTTGTGTGCAAATGTCTTACATCAGCCGAGTCAACGATTGCAGCATTGAGTGTCTCGGCCCGCCGAGTGATACCGACAAGGTTTGTGGAACCGACAATGTGACCTACCCAAGCGAATGTCTCGCCGTTAAGAATAGAATTGAAGCTGCGTTTCCTGGCGCCTGTGACGCAGCATCGAGTTGCGACGTCGATCCGGTATGCGGGGTCTACACCTCTTGTCAGCCTGGTGGGTCTGTCTGTGCGAAGGATAATCGCACCTACCCGAGCGAGGCTGCAGCATTGGCGGCGGGAGTCGGTGTCGTCTACCACCGCGAATGCCTGGAATTGTCCTTCGTCGTGGATTGCACTTTTAGTTGCATGGGACCACCCCCGACTGAAGCTCGGGTATGTGGAACAGATGGCGTTACCTACCCCAGTGAGTGCGGAGCGTGGGTCTTGGGTGGAGTTCAGGTTGCTTATCCTGGCCCATGTTGAAAGTTATGTGCGCTGAAATTGATGGCTGTTCTTCCCAAAACCCTAAAACGTGAAGGAGGTGGTTGAATCAGGTTTGCGTTAACTTGCCCGTGAGTTAGGAATACCGACCTAGCTCTACTTCTCTGTTCTACGTGTTTTACTCTCCTCATTCTTTCTTTCGGAACTCCTGACTCAATCAGAGTCAGGAGTTCCTGGGCGAGGATTTCTGTGTGCGAGTATGTATACAATCAAGAGCTAAGCACGCCTCGACAGCTGGCGAATGTGGCGTCGATGGGTTTGTCCACCGGCGGCACCGAGTCCCGAAGAACCTGATGCGCCGTGGAACGATTCACTTCGCCTTCTGTTGACCTACGGCGCGGTCAGCGAGGCGGCTTGCGATCTGCAGTTGTCGCGGGAGTGCGGCCCGTTCGAGCTGTTGAAACCGCGCAAACAACACCAACAGGCCGGCGCTCGCGGGCAGGGCGCCGAACCACAGTCGGGGTTGCTGATTCAGCGCGGCCCACACCTCGACGACGAGAGCGAAGGCGATAAGCACTGCCGCGATCACGTAGACGACCGAGCCGCGCTTGGCCGAGTTGCGACGCTCGTGCCACATCTGGCGGTTGTCGTCCTCTTCTTCGACCAGGGCCAGCTCGGAGTGCTCGAAGAGCCGGTCGATTGCCCAGCACAACAGGAGCTGGGAGAGGCCGCGAGTGAGCGCGATAAGTCCCACCCCCGCGACGAGGACGAGTTGGGAGACATCCTTGACCTCGGGGTTGGCCTTGCCCACGGCCGCGAAGCTGAGGCAGGAGAGTGCGATCAAGACGTAGAGCGGACGTTCGAGCTTGCCCCAAGCGTTGAGGCGCTCGACGTCGGCAGCGAAGCGATCGACGTCGGACGAGTGCGTTGACATCGGGGGAACCTTTCACGAGTGCTGGGGGGGGAGGGACTCAGTACGCCAGAGCAAAACGGCCACGTTCTGCTCTGGAACTGGGATCATTTCTACTCGAGAGGGAAAAAAAAGACCGTTGGGCTTTTCTCCGATAATCGAAGTAGCAAGTCAATTTCATGGGGAGCTTGGCAAACAAACTTGTTTCTTTCTAACGATTCGCTGCCATTTTCTAAACTCTGAAATTACCTCAGGCTGCGGAATCATCTTGCTGTCAAATAGGCAGTATTCAATTTCAAGTGTCTCTGGTCCAAAAATTCTGATCCGCACCGCGGGCGTTTTAGAGGGAGAATGCCTGGCGACACCGTATAAACCTGCGTCCGCAAAAGTCAGCTGCGAATCTAATTTCCTCGAGGAATTTGCGGTACAATAAAGCGGAAATTGCCGCCGAGTCGTTTATAACCACTGTGAGAAGAAAAATTCTGTGAGATTCGACGAAGGCACCTGATTCAGCGTGCTGTTGGTGAAGTTTTCGCATCTATAGAGAGATCAAACGAATATCCGTCGCCTTGGAGTTAGGATCCAAAACGCGTGCAGCCCTCATTTCTTCTCACTGTGATCATCCCGGCCTACAACGAAGAATCAACCGTTGTGAAGGTCCTCGATGCAGTTCACCAGGCGCCGTATGATAAGCAGATTATCATGGTCGACGACTGCAGTACCGATCGAACAGCAGCACTTGCCGAAGAATGGTGTCGCACCAAGGGCGGACGCGAGGAGTCATTTCTGGTGATTCGCGTTCAGCAAAATTCTGGAAAGGGATATGCGATTAGAGAGGGCCTCAAGTCTGCGCGAGGAGAATTTGTAATCATTCAGGACGCCGACCTTGAATGCACGCCTGATGATTTCCCGCGTTTATTGGAGCTGATGCTCGCCGGGGAAGGGGACATCATCTTTGGGTCACGCTACTCATTGGAAGAGAATCACGCGCCTTGGAATGCAAACCGCGTCTGCGTTGTTCTGTTAAACTGGATGGTCAGGCTTCTTTTTGGCGTAGCGCTTGAAGACGAAGCTTGCAGCTACAAGATGTTTCGAACAAGTACCCTTAAGGCGTTCGACTTGAAATGCCGGCGGTTCGAATTTTGTCCTGAAATCACAGCTAAGGCTTGCCTCTGCAAATTGCGAATTAAAGAAGTCCCAGTGCGGTACTGCGCCAGGACGAAAAAGGACGGCAAGAAGATTCGATGGTGGGATGGAGTGCACGCCTTTGCTGTTTTGCTGAGATGGCGTTTTTCCGGTTTTACGCCGCTGACAGAGCTCGACGTTCGCGCAGCTTCCCCAGAATCTGCTCCCAGAGCAGAACTCCGAGAATAATTGAGAATCCGTCAAACGGTATTCGATATCGCGACTCACCCGAGCTGACGAGTGAAGTCGCAAAAACAGTCAGGAGCGGGAATATCAGAACCCAGCAATCCTTCGGCAAGCGAACTCGGTCCCCCTCAATGAAACACACGATGCTAAGGAGAGTGGGAATTAGCAAAATGGCAAAAAAGATGATGTTTCCCCCATACCCGAGAACGGTCCCCCATGTGAATAGTGGCCAGACCGGCGCGCCTCCGAAGACGTAGTAGGAGTGGGTGATCATTCCGAAGAGAACCGAAACGGGATCCTCCGCAATATTTTTACGGATTTTTGAGAACAGCGCCTTCTGATCCCACGGCGTGCAATCCAGAAAGACCTTCTCGGTCTTCCCATGGAAAACAGCGGATGGGCTGCCGAAATGATACCACCAGCCGCCGGACTCAAAGGTCATTTCCGCGAGATTCGGTGAGAACGCGAAGAGCATATTTTGAGCCGCATCATTCGCAACGAGACAGAACTTTCCGTCGCTTAAATGAGTGCAGCGATTCGCCGCCATGGCGATCGGGATCATTGCCCCGGTCATCAGACCGAGTAGCGGCAAACGTAGCGAAATCTGCTTTCTGCTCAAAAGCAGAAGGTAAAATGAGTAGAAAAGTAAGAGCAGCAGAGCTTGGGTCTTGAGTACCGTGCCAACTCCGAAGAGCGCCCCTCCAAAAATCGCCCATGCGAAACGGCCGATACTGGGATTTGTGGCGTCGTGGTCGTCTGGTGATGAGCGGGTTTGTCGGGCGATCCGAAGGATCACTATGCTTCCGACAGTTAACAGAAGTAGTAGGGGCAGCTCCGCGAGAAAAGCTCCAGTGAAGCCGACGAAAGGCGGATAGAGAGCCGCGATACTCAATACAATCAATGAAGTCGGTTTCGAACAAAAGTGTCTGGCCAGAAACCAAATGGCCGGAAGAGCGAGACAAGACACGACGAAGAGGAGCACTTCCGCATCCGTCCATTTGCCTCTGAGACAATATCCCCAACTATACAGCATCGAAGCGCCGGGAGGATGGAGAGTATGAGATATGTTTTGCGCAACGCCGTGACAGCGTTCTTCGGCCCATTCCATGTAGCCACCCATGTCAGAGACTCGGTAGGTCGATGCTCCATTTGCATAAAATGCGAGCGCGCGTCGCCACCACACTCCGATCACGACAGAGAAACAGGTGACGCATCCTAAAATCATTTGCGAGCGGAGAAGATTCCTCACAATTTTTCCCCCTCTTAGTTTGGCGGAATGTAGTAAAGGTCGATTGACTTCCCTATGCGCTTTACCGGCGTATACGCGTCTAGCCAACGGTAACCTCCATCTGCGGTGGTTATTTCCTTGGCTCCGAGTGCCACCGCTATCCAACCGGTCGGGCGCTCAGTTGGAGCTATTGTTCTGAAGGGGGGAAAGTCCTCCTGAGCAAAGTTCATGGTTCCTCGGTAAACCAGCGTGAATTCTTTTATCTTCAAGGCGTGCAATTCCGCCTTCAGCCGGTGCATGTCTTGGCCCCAATCCAGATCGGAATCGTTCAAAATCTTCTCCGGAGTGCTCCCTGCCAGTTCGTTAAAATAGGGAAGATAATCGGGGTAATTTTGAAAAAAAACGAAGCACTGCCAAATAATAACTATGGGAACGAAGCTGCGCACGAGAGGCGCGGAGAATTGTGTCCAAACCTTTGTTAAAAACGCCGACGCGAGGATCGCCATCAGCGGAATGACGACGAGTACATGCCGCACTCCAATATTAATCCGGCTGTATGCGCCACAGAAAACTAAAATTGCCGTAATAGCCAAAAGTGGGGCTGCCGGGATCCAATTTTTTCCGCGAGCGCATTGAATTGCGGAGGAGACCGCGCCGGCACAGAATGCGACCAGCAAAGGAAGGGGAGTCTTCAGCGCCAACGAGACTGGATAGTAATACCACCACCCCTGTGTTCTTATCTCGCCCAGTAGATAAGCGGTGTGTCCGTCCCTATTGTGAAGGCTCAGAGCCGAGATGCTGTCATGAAGAAGTGAGATTGCGGCAGGCAGCGGGAAACCATAATCGTAGGTAATTCTCCAGGCGTTCCCGAAGCTATAACTTGCCACGAGTATCACACTACTGATTGCCGCAACGAGAATTGCTTGCGGGAGCATTTTTAAAACAAGCCTTCTCTTGAACACGAGGTCAGCGAACATCCAGATCAGCGCAGTGGCGGCTACGAAAGGCATGGCGGATAGCTTTGTGCCGAACGCCAATCCGCAGGTAAGTCCACACGAGAGTGACTTTGACGCCGTTGGCGTTTCGATCCAGCGGAGGAGAAAGAACAATGCCAGAGTTGTTGTCGCGGCCATCGCAACATCCAATCCTGCTATTGCGGCGTGTCCAATGACTGCTGGGGTTAAGGCGACGAACCCGGCAGCGAGAATTGCGGTGTCATCGCCGTAATATCGCCGGGCCCAAAGCCAAGTGCTGAGTATTAGGAGCGGGAGAAATGGAAGGACTCCAAGTCTCGCTGCAAAGAGAAAGTCTTTGTAGCGTCCGTCACGATAGAGAATATCGAACCCCTCCTGACGTCCTACCGGTCCGTCGATTCCGTTGCTTCGCGCTCCGGCAATCGACAGTGACGCCCCGATCAGGAGTCTGACCGGAGGAGGTTGCTCGGTGTCTTTTAAATATTCTCCGGTTTGAAGAAGATGAAGACCAGCGGCAATATGTTCAGGCTCGTCCCAGGTATGATTATAGAACCTATAGGTTGTAGCAGTGACGATGCTCGCTGAAGAAATCAGGAGCAGAAGTCCAATCAAATATCGAGGAGTAGAGGTAGGAGTAGAGGTTTGGATTCGTTCAGACACGAAAAAAGCGCGGGCCGCGAGTTCTGTGGACACTCATGCCTTAACACGTCCGATCCGCGGCAAACAAGTGCGAATTGCCCAAGCTCTCCCCAGCCGAGCTGCTTAATTTGTCGGGCGCACGTCAGGCACGAGACCCGCCGAACAGCCGGGAGATGAAGCTCCAGATTGTTCGTCTCGTGGGAGGCGGATCGTCGAGCCTCGGTTCTTCGCCCCAATTCGAGAGCGAGCGCTGACCCCAGTTTTGGGCTGGATCGGTTGAGAACGGCGCAACTCCCGAATCGCTTTCTTGAGTTATCTCCGAGGATGCAGGTTGAGTCGAGAAGGCCCAATCGGAATCACTTGTGGAATTTTCCTCCTTGTCTCCCAATGCCATATTCGCTCCGTGGAATTGATTCGTCTGATGAATGATTTATTTGTTCGAAGCTTAGCGAATAAAAATCCAGGAGCCATGATCTCTGTTTGACTGCGAGAACCTAAGCTTCGTCATACCAGTTCAAGAATTCGAATCTTTAGAATCAGATAGAGATTGCGACGAAATCGAAAAGATCCGAATTCGGCGCCCGAATGATCATTCGGTTACTCGTTCTTCATTGACGTGAGCTACGTTTCCTTACAGAAAAGAGGAACGAGGCAGTGAAGCGGCGCATCTTTAAGATCCGAAACGAGCTCTTTCCGAACTTCACATGGGCAGACGAACCAGGTCAAACGGCCGACCTCGGAGGTTTCGCCCATGGAGGATCTAACATGTTGCGCATCGAGACGAACAACACGCGCGTCGCGCGCTTGAACAACTGCACCCGCCGGAACACCATCAACCTGTTCTTCCACCCGCGGGCGTTCCCGTCGCACCGCGTCCGCCGACGAATTCGCCGGCACCGGCACGGCTGGATGAAGCGCCACGCCACCCCGCGCCACAACTGGCGGCGCTGAGAACACAAGGGCAATACAAAACTCTTCGGGGAGAGCGCCCATCCCCGGAGAGTGTGAACACGCAATCAATCCCGCTGAAATTTGAATTCGAGTCTGAATCCATTTCTTCTGTGGGCATCAGGTTCCGAACCTGGTTCAATGCCCCAAACCCACGCTTTTAGGGCGAGCGATGATGGTCTGAACGCCTTCTGCCCTTAGTTTTTAGGGCCTCGTGCACAAACCTCCTAATTCTCTTGCTGACAGAGCCACTTCGGCGTGATTTTCTTCCGGTTCTGAGAAACTTACGCTTCGTCACGGTAGAAGGGAAAATTCCAGGAATGAAAGAACCCGACTCTGAACAGATCAGCAGCCCCAAGGCCGATTCCTACGTTTATCTGCTTGTTGCGATCTGCCTGCTTCAGATGTTGACTGAGCTTGGCCCATTTTTTTTCATTCCCTCACTTCTCACCGCTCTTAATTGGGAAACGAATGTACTCCCTTCAGGAGATCTCAATAGCGCATATCTCGTGACCGTTTGCGTCGTGTGGGCCGAGACACTGTTGCTGGTCGCGTTCTTCTCACTCGTAAGAAGTTTATCAAGCTATTTGCCGCGTTTCGTTGGAATCGTCCTGCTGACTTTATTGTACGGAGCTGGGTCCCTCTATTACGGAATAGTCCTCGGCAGTTGGTGGTCCTACATCGAAAAGGGAACGTTCGTCCAAGTCAGCGACCTGAGTCTGCTTTCTTACCTCCTTGATCCGGT
Organism: uncultured Bdellovibrionales bacterium; assembly: GCA_964509425.1. Lineage (GTDB taxonomy): Bacteria > Bdellovibrionota_C > UBA2361 > SZUA-149 > CAZDWZ01 > CAZDWZ01. The sequence continues at coordinate 25,053 of CAZDWZ010000012.1, forward strand.
CGTCCTCTTTCACTCGGCATCTCCCCACGAATTTAATGCGATCGCTGGGATGATTCTCGGTGGAATCATTCTTTTCACACTTACCTGTGCATTCTTTCCGTGTCCGAAGTCGATGGAACACGTTGCTGTTCATGCGTTGATGCTTGGGACGACGTGTCTCCTTATTGGGTATGCTTATTATTCAAAGTTTGATTCGCCTCAACGATTTCGGGACTTCACCCGTTTTTTGGGCACCTATGCGGCACCTCGAGTTTCTCTCTACCAATCGGCGTTTGTTGAGGAGGCTGAACCCTCGATAGTTTTGGATTTGGACGGACTTCCCAAAGCAGAGTCGACCGCAGAATATGGTTCAAGAATTCCGGTGGAGTGGAAGCCGAAGCGCAATTTTCTCGTCATCGTTGTTGAAGCGCTTCGGCACGATATGCTCGACGAAGCGGAAACGATGCCCGAAGTAAGAGAAATTGCTTCCGACGGAGTTTCTTTTCCCTGGGCTTATGCGACAGCACCGGAGACTGCGTATGCACAATCTACGCTCATAACGGGGCAACATCCGCTAAAGTTTCCGACTCGAGACCTATTTCTTGATCTCGACTATCCCTTCTTTCGAATCTACGACGTGATGAAGGTGGCCGGGTATAGCACCGGTTATTTTACGACAGAGTGGGGAACCTCGATTCGACTCTCCGAGTCGCCAAATCTCGATATCCACCTCGATCCGGGGCGTTCAAACCGATCACCCGAGAACACTTGGATCAAATCCCGGGGACAAGATCTGACGTGGAACAATGAAGTCACTGAAATTGATGCGATAAATACCCGCGAGTTAAAAAACTGGATTCAGCATCAACAGGAAAAGCCATTCTTTGCACTGATCTACCTTGTGAGTTCCCATTCACCTTACGTCCTTACCGTTGATGATGCCGGACAAGATCTCACCCACTCAGATAGTGTTCTGGACGCAAAAGAGCGTTATCGGATCTGCCTGCAACGAATTGACCGCTATATCTCCGATATTGTGACCCATCTGAAGAATCAGAATCTCGCCGATCGAACGACGATTATCATCACCGGCGATCATGGCGAAGGTTTTGGTGAACATGGAATCACGGGTCATCCCGGACCTTTGATCGAGGAGCTTGTCCGGGTCCCGCTGATTTTCTCACCGAAGTTTCCGATTCCAGCTCCACAATCGATCGCGGTGAGCCATCTCGATATTCCACCGACGATTTTGGCGTTGGCTGGACTTCCTCCAACGGAGGCGTTTCAAGGCACTTCGTTGATTGCTCAAGAAAGCAAGAATCTATCCGAGCGTCCTGTGTTTCTGACGCAGCAGATGTTGTCGCGCGAAGACACGATCATCGTCTTCCCGCACAAGTACACATGGGACCTACGACGAGAGATGGCGAGGATGTATAACCTTCAAGATGATCCGCACGAGCTCAACAATCTCATCGGGAAGATGCCGTCAGTGGAAGAGATGCTAAGTGGCCGTTTGGAAAAATTCCGAGCCGAACAACTCGCTTACTATCGGCTTCCCGGCTCGATTCGAAGACAATATTTCGCGCCTCGGATTTTCGCTGTAAATCGTGGCATCACGAATGATCGACGATGATTGCGTCGCCCTCGATTAGCCGGGCATATCCGCTTCTATCGATCTCGTCTCCCTATTCAGAAGTGCCCGAAAGGATACAGTGTATGGTGCCGTTTGGTTCGGTCTCACCGGTTGCGCCACCTACGACGCCGATTGCGCCACCCGTGACCGTGTCGATAAGTCCACCGCCAAGGTAACCAACCCCACTAAACGCTCCATCGACAACTGCACGAAAGGGAATCAATAATGAGTCCCCGATGGCGGTGGCGGTGTCGGAGTTGCTGTTTGAAATTCCATCAATCTCTTTGCTCGTCAGCCGGAGCGGACACGTAAAGACGGTGAAGGGAGCTTTCACTATCTCAGTTGGACCGGCGAAGAGATCCACTGCCGACCATTCACCACTCGAGCCAGGATTGGTGATTGCCGCGGGACCGGGGGCCCGCTCGGTGGTGCACGCCTGAACGGTGAGCAGGAATGAAGACCAAAGAATTCGACTACTCAACAACGATTTCATGAGAATCATCCTAGATTTCATGTGGTGATTCAAGCCAGGTCCCGGCACTATACCCGCACGGGCGATTATCAGGAATGGTCTGGGGTGTGAAATGAGAGAATATCCGATGGGTGTTAAGTACCTTTGCTTCCTGTTAGCGCTCCTGCTGGTTTGTTGTGAATCAGCGCGCAGTGATCCCGCAGTTCAGGAAGGCGACCTCATTTTTCAAGAGTCGAGTTCATCGCAGAGCGCGGCAATACAAAAAGCCACACGGTCTCGCTACAGCCACATGGGCATCATCTTTTTTCGCGACGGAAAACCGTTCGTTTTTGAAGCCGCCCGCACTGTACAATTCACCCCTCTCACTGAATGGGTGAAGCGGGGAGTTCGGGAACACTTTATCCTCAAGCGCCTGAAGCAAAAGCTCGAGCGCTCCCAGGTCGAACAATTGAAAGCCGCTTCACAGGAATTCTTAAATCGTCCGTATGACCTTCTCTTCGGCTGGTCGGACGAGAAGATTTATTGCTCTGAACTCGTCTGGAAGATCTATAAAAGAGCTCTGAACATGGAGGTGGGAACACTTTCAAAACTGCGAGACTTTGACCTCACTTCGCCGATTGTAAAGTCGAAAATGCGAGAGAGATACGGTGATACCCCCCCGCTCGATGAAGTCGTAATTTCACCCGCAGCGATGTTTGACTCGACTTTGCTCGAATCCATTCGCGAAGATTAGGTTCAAATCGGGAGCATTTGGAACGAAGCGCATTTACATGAGCGTGCGATGACAGCTTCCACCCTCAATTGACTGGCAAATAAAATATCCTTTCGTCCAAAGTCGTAGCTCGATTCGAATTCGATTCCTAATCGATTTTCGGCGGTGGGTTTCGAACGGACTCGGTCGTATACGTACCTATGGGCGAAGTCTTGACGAAGAGTGTTCTAGCGGTTCCGAGATTACGGCAATAATATGTTTGATCGACTACGTCCTTCAGTTGAGGATTGCTGGAAGGATCTCGTGAGACCTCGAGACAATCAGAAAGCACCGTACCATTTGGAAGCTTTACTTCAGTCTTCGCGGCGATTTTGCGTTTGGATGCGACCCCGTCATTGTACTCCCAGGTCGAGCCGACTTCGGTGCGGGCGGGAAGTTCTACCGTTTCCATGAATTTGCCGTCGGGACCCAAATAGCCCATATAAACGGCGCCATCTTGCTCGCGTCTCCACAACACAACTTCATTCTTCATAAACGGAATATTGTTGTAGTTGATCGTGTAGCGTAGCGATTTGTGCGAGCCCTGGTTCTCCCACCCCTTAGAATTGTAGACCATGCCTCCCGAGACATTCGAAGTGCCGAAGTCCTTCGGCGCATTTTCGACCTTAAAATGGTAATCGAAATGAGCAGTCTCGCCATCGCCAAGAGGCAGGTAAGGGTGCGCCGACGCATTCCCCGCGTGCCAGACACAAAGCGTTGCCAGGAATAGAAGTGAGAGCTTAAGCATAAGGTTTTTCACCAGGGGAGCACTTCACCTAAGTACACCAGTTTCCCGTTTAGTCCGTTTGCCTCCAATGTCGCCAATTCAACCGAAGTCTTCGCGCCCTGCTCGACCTCAATTTCTCCGTGCGCGTTCATATCGGTTTTCACGGACCCCGGATGCGCCGCGTTGACCTTAATCGGGGTATCTTTAAGCTCGTGTGCGAGATGAACCGCGTATGCGTTCAGGGCTGTTTTCGAACAGTCGTACGCCGGAATTTTATAGTTGTAGATAGGTGACTCAGGATCTCCGTGGTGGGTGAGAGAGCCGAGTAGGCTCGAGAGGAAAACAATTCGTCCAGCTTCCGATTCTTTAATCAGCGGAATGAAAGTCTGCGTGAGGGCTATCAGATTGAAGAAGTTGGTCTCGAAGGTCTTTCGGAAAACTTCTAAAGAAGTTCGGCTTGCCTGCGCATAGCCCTGTCCGTCCATCTCGTCGAGCACGATTCCTGCATTGTTTACCAATATGTCTAACTTTCCAAATGTGTTCTTCACGTAATCGGCCGCCGCGCGGTGAGTTTGAAGGTCATCTACGTCGAGGTGAAGAAAGGAAACATCGAGTCCCTGCCGCGTTAACTTGGCCTCGGCCTCCTTGCCGCGAGTTTCATTTCGAGCTCCGAGGAGCACATGAATTTTTCGTTCAGCAAGCTGGCGAACCGTCTCAAATCCAATTCCTCGATTTGCGCCAGTGACAAGGGCGATTTTTCTTTCGTTCATAACTCATTCTCCAAGTGCAGGCTTAGGGTCCGTAGTAGATAGCAATTCTTTGAGACAAGAAACCCTAGTTTTTTGATCGTCTAAAAGCTAAGTTTAGGCGTCACTGAGGGGATTGTTTCAATATTTTCAAAGACTTGCTCATGCATTTCGTGACGATTGTAAGCATGAGTTTGCATGCGTGACTGGTCTCTCTTTCGACATTGGCTTGTGCTAACAGATGCAGAACGAATCAGATCAATTTTCTACTTTGCGAATCGTATGACGATCTCCGCTCGAAAGCTTCGGGTAAATTCTGGCAGAGTGCCAAGAATACTCCGAGAAGCCTATCATGATGATGCGTTGATGACGGTCGAGGGACGATTATTGGGGCAAGGTAGGGCTGCAGTCGATTTTCAGTTCCCCGAGTATAAGCGAGATCGGCGTAATGCCCCCGGCCACGTTTCTGCAGTTCAAATTTCTGCAGCCATTATTGAGGGAGGTTTATGCTGTTTAGAAGACGCGATTTTATCCGGATTGTTCCCAGCTTCTGCAACAACCGAATGGTTCTACGGTGCATGGGGGGGGTGGATTGCGTTGAGAATGAATAATCTCTTTAGGCGCGCTGTTGTGACAGGAGAAGTTGCTACACTGGACTTCTCAGTTCTAGATATAGGTTTACAGAGATTGAGACGACGCAAGCTCTCAGTGACTTTCGAGTACGATGGATTTTGTTCTGGTGAATCTGTATGGATTATCGATCCTCCGGAGGGATTGATTGTTTAGAATTCGGAAGATTTGGGGGTTGTTTGGGCGTCTAATGAGTATTTTCAAATTTGCCAGCCTTTAAGCGAAAGCAAAGATTCTCAACGTATTTTAGAACTTTTTTCGGATCGCTTTCGGTTGTTGGATGGTTCATCAACCAATCGAAGAGAGTTGCCTGCGCCATGTCTCCGATTTCCGCTCCCCAAATCGCAAAACAACTGTAGGCAGAAACTGGCCCGGATCTAGGAGGTTTGAAAAAAGAGGAGAGGCTGAAGCTTTGTGTCGTATACCTCCCCAAGTAAAAAGGAATATCAGACCGTGTTAAAATCAACCGATAACCCGCGCCAGTTTCTAATAGTTCTCTAAGAAACTCCATGTGTTGGACGAGCTCGTCTACTGATAAATTGGGAAAGTATGCCGAGGCCGCCTTTGGTCCGTGCATAATCAACTGATCGAACCCTTCCTCGGGTAGGATTTCGGTAATTGTTAACGATTTTTCCTTGAGACGTTGGTGCATAATCGCGTAGCGAGCATATGCTTCCGGAATAGTACCGTGTTTATCGAGAAGATGACGTGGCACCGTAATAAGCGGAAGTCTCGCGTAAGTGGAAATGATGTCGATCGGCCCGGGAGTCGCATACACTTCAGCAAGTAATCGCTCAGCGCCCCTTCCACCTCCAGGAACGAAAAGAAACCGATCGCGCCTCAGTCTCTCTAACATCGGCGTTTGACCCAATTTGGGTAGTGCATCCTCTATTAGCGGGTCTGAGGACGCAATTTCCATCTTCGTCTGAAACGTTGAGTCGTGAAATGCAAGGCGAGCATTCGCTGTGTCGAAGGAGGCTTTAACTACATCTTGTAGCTCTTCTTTCCAGAATGGCGCAAATCGGTAGAGAGCAACTCGAATTTGCTCGGAGGTTCTGCTTGTAAGGTGAAAATCGGGCGTAATCAAACCAAGAAGCTGGCTCGACGTTTCGCGAATGTCGCTCACTCCGGGCAATCCACAATTCCTTTGCTCTAGATCTAGCAAGAGAGTCAACGTGATCGACAATCTTATCGCACTCACGCGAATGCGTCTCTCTTCTACTCCTCTGACCACCAACAGGTATGGTTTACGTTCTCCTGTGCAACGCTCCACATAGAATCGCAAAACCGCATTACTCAAAGGAGCAGAGTTGGATGATATGAGGCTTCTGAGAAGGGAAATTTCTTGACGAAGTTCCCGGAACTCATTGCTTACTGAGGAATCGTTCATTCGAAGATTCCTCATGCAATCCGCTGTACAGCATGGAGCCAGGAGTTGTAGAGTCCGTTCAGGATCAGGCAAAAGGGTTTACTCTCGATGCGTGTTGCTTGGATCGTCGAGCCCTGTTCAATGAATAATACAAAATCGTTAGTGACTAGCCCCAAAGCATGTTTTGGAATGTCTGGGCTTGAAAGAGTCTCTCGCAGAAGTGCTCTCTCCACGACCAAATCGGGCGGACCTTGAACACAGATTCGAAGCCAAACATCGTTCTCGATTCTTCTTTTTCGAAGTGTCTGGGCCCAGCGACTTGTTCCCAAGTTACTGCGGAGAATTTGTTCCAGATCACCGATCGCGAGCACAGAGCTATTTTTAATGCTGAACAGGTCATCGAGAGCCTCACGAACCAGTCTTGTACCGCGAACGCTTTTGCTTTCAATAGTGGTCGACTGGTGTTCGGTCTTCTCAAATAGCGATGGTATCGCTTGCTCCAGCAATTGAAGCTGATTGTCCACATATTTTTTTCGATCACGAACCAACGATAACAAATTTTGAGGTGGAGTAGCTGCGTAATGCCGTACACAGTTTCTCTCTATCATCTCAACTAACCCGCGTGCCTCTAGGGATGACAGAAGATCGTAGACTCGCGTTCGTTGTACTTTGATTGTCTTTGCCAGAGTACTGGCGGGCCGGGGACCGAGGTTTAGAGCAGTTCGATAGAGCGCGATTTCATTCTGACTCAAGCCTAGCTCTTGTAAAGCCGAATCTAGCGTTTGCTGCTGGCCGCCCATTAATACCTCTAGAGCGAACGTTTTGCGTACGACCCTCATTCAGCATTGTGCTCCTTATCACTTCTTGCGTGACCTGTGAGTTTGTATCCATTCAAAATATCAGGACTTATTAAAGAGGGCGATGCTCGGCGTGCGAATAGTGTCATCAAGTAGCGTACGACAGAAGCGTGCTAGCGAGCATCGAAAGCCGAACCGATCATCTGTATATAGTGATCAAGATCAGTTCAGACCGGGTAGCTCGCCGTCCGGTTTCACGCAGGGCGAGGGTTCTCAACTCTAGAACCGAAGGGGGGTGAAGTATGACCCGTTCAAAACAGCCTCTATGTGATGCGATAATCGATCCAACTGAGCTTGGGCTGGTCGCAGATCGAATTGCCACTGAGAAGCAGAGAGAGGTAGAGATTTTCTGCTCACATCTTTTGGGTGACTTAGACATTCTCGAAGAAATCGCGTTGGTCGAGAAAAATTTTCTCGCCTGCGATTTTGAATCCGCTGAGAAACGACTTATTTGCGTTCAAGCCCATATTGAGTGCCTCTTTCCAGAGAATACGGCCGGGCTTGCGTGCATCTTTCTCTGTTTGAGCTTGGTAAAGCGAAAACAACAATTATTCTACCAGGCTTTCGGATATTTGCTCCATGCGCTGAGCACGCTGGAGCGGAATGTAGGCTCTTTGAATGTTCCCGCAACAATAATGTTGAATGCACTTGCTGAGCTTGAAATGGATCGCGGCGAAGATGAACGTGCAGAAACAGCTCGAATATTAGCGAGATTGGTTGCAGCAAGAATGCGTTTTGCCGTTCCTAGATCCTTGACTATTTGGGAATACCTCCGATCGCAAGAATTTTGCGTACCCAGAAGATGCGTTCATTCTCCGTCCTTGCCACTTGAAGAGTGTTATCGTGAATTTGGCGAAGCAATTCGTATTCACGGAATGTCGAGTTCAGAGGCGGCAGTCGCTTCCACGAGATTGGGTGCGACGCTGTATTCCCATGGACAGCTAGTCGAAGCTCGGAGATATCTGGAACGAGGACTCTCCGTTTCTCGCCACATTAGGCAAGTTGACATTAGGACTATGGCCGATATTTACGATCTACTTGTCACGATTTGCGAACAGCTAGACGATCCGCCTGCGAGCAATCAATTTCGAATACGCTCTCGTATGCTGCGGATGTGCGCAAGTATACTCCCTCAAGTCAGCCCAATGCACTGATCATAATGGCGATACAAGCATGTCCACGGTGCTTAGAGTCAGAAGTGAATACATGTTACGCACAGATTTGGGATGCAGAGTTGAATTCATCTTGACGCGAATAATGATCGATACTCTTCTTTACCAGGGCGAATCAGATCGACGGGGACAAAGTGAATCTCTCATCTTAAGCCTTGGAAGTAGCCGACCAGATGATCTCTGGTAACCGACCCAACGATTCTTTAAGGGACCGTTCCTACTCAAACTTGGCAACTTTAGCCTTTTCGACCGTAGTAACGAGATTTTTGATGTCGTCTGACTAGATAGGACAGAGATCTAGGTAATGTCTTAAATGGCTTCAGAATCGATTTCGCGTAATACTGGTCAGCAAACCTGAATGCATACAACCTACGATTATGAAAAAAATCTTCTTCGCCATCTTCTCACTTTTATTTACGTTAGGCGCGACCGTTACCTCTGCGGATGTCGATCGATCTGCCGATCACTATAGACAAATGGTGAGCCAATTAAAAGTTGCGAATGAGGAGCAGATACGAAAATTTCCGTTCGAACAACTCCGTCGCGCCTTCTTCGACGCTCGGATCGCTGAGACTGATTCTGAGCTCGAAAATTTGCAAAAAGCGTTTGACGACGCCATTCGATCTGGTGACTCTGAGAAAACGGTGACGACTGCCGAAGCGCTGCTAGAACATAATTATACGTCAAGCCGTACGCATGTGATGCTCTCTTTCCTGTATGGCAACGAGGGGAAGGCGGAAAAGAGCAAGTTTCACTCTCTTGTTTCGGAAGGTTTGTTTCGGTCAATTGTGGCAAAAGGTGATGGCAAATCGCCTGAAACGGCTTGGACGGTATTTGCAGTATCGGAAGAATACGACACTCTCAAAAAACTTGGCCGGTTCGGAAAAGTCTCCCAATCGGCCTTCTCTCAGAAGGATCGGCACTACGATAAGCTTGATTCACTGGATCCCAAAACAGGGGACAAGAAAGTCTACTATTTTGACGTAACCAATCTCTTTGCCCGGTACAAGGAGCAGTTGTCGGGAAAAGCGTCAGCCAAGCGCTAGGCCGGGCAACCAGCATTCACGAATCGCCTTCTATCCTCGATAAGGCCTGAGGCAGTCTTTTGCCATGGTTTTCGGGCCAGTTCTGGAATATTAAAACCAGGTCGGCGCGTTGCGCCGGTCCTAAGCGAACTATTCTAAACCGAACGCAATTTTCGAACGCTTATCTAGGAGAGAATGAATATGCAAAAGTTTCGAGTGTCGTCCGCATTGATCGCCGCCTTTGCTTCTGCTTGTCTACCTTTCGTTTCGGGCTGCGGAGGAGACGACGATTTTTTCGATTTCTTTACCCCTGCTCAGGTTACCGATGTGCGTGTTGATCCCGCTTCCGTTAGAGTGGGGGAACAAATAGCGATTCAAGTTGATTTCGATCCTTCGCAATTCGATAGCGACGATTTGGAGCCTTCTACCGTTGTTTTGCGACTACCGGTTGGGGTCAATTACGTTAACGGATCGTCGGAGTTCGACGGCAGCGATGTCTCTGGTTTCCGCTCTCGAGGTCCAAACCGAATTGACGGATGTGGTGATGGAACGACGGTATTATCCTATTTTTTCGATGCCGGCGAACAAACAGATTTTGAGAATAAGATTCGCTTAGCGGCGGTAGCGACCACGGCAGCCGTAGGGGAAGTTCTTTTTGAAGCAGAAGCTGATTCGGGAATCGCTACGCCGTGCGGGATTTTTAGGCAGGACTCGGACAATTTGATTGTTTTGCCGTGAATGCCGGACTTGCGGCGGCGATCCCCAGTTGGAGGTGATTCGCCGTCATTTTATTAAAGTTACGCAAACGCGAGATATCGAACGCAGCCGAGTCAGCGTTTAAAAGAGGTGCAATTAAAAAACACTGTCAAGATAGCAAGTTGTAATTCATAGTTGATTTATATCCTTCTAAACTCTTCCGTTGACTTGATTTGCGTTCGTGTAATACGAACGCAAATAGTTCGGTTGGCAGAATGGAGCACTCACTATGAGCATTTCGATTTCGCCCGGTGGAGAGAATGACCCTGAGGTTCTTTCGACTGCTTTCGAATGTGAAGGGACCTCGCTGGTCTCTGAAATTTTAGGCGACCTCGGCTTGAGCCCATCGGAGAACGCTGTCTTCACAACGCTCTTGAGGCTCGGCAGTCGCCAAGCGAGTGTGATCTCAAGACACACCGGAATTCACCGCACACGAATTTACGACGTAGTCGATCGATTACAAAGTCGAAAGTTCGTGCATCAGCACGAAAGAGAAGGTGTCAAATATTTCTCGGCGGTCTCCCTTGATGAGCTGATGTTCCAAATTTCGCAGCGAGAAACAACTCTTGCAGAGCACAGGCGCCGACTATCGGAAGTCGTGCGAGAGGCAAAAACATCTCGTATTGATTTGTTCTCCGATCCTCGGAGTCGATTGACGAAGGGAGCAGAGGCACTTAAACGAGCATTGCTCGAGTTATCCGGAACGGGAGTCGGAGATCTATTGTTCTTTTGCTCTGCGAAGGACAGCTTAGTGCTGGAGGAAGGAGCTTCGATCACGGAGGCGATTCAACAGTTGCTGCGGGAAGCGCCGGCTCAACTCCGAATTGTACTTCATTCTTGCGATGAGTCGACGAAAAATGTCGTGCGCGACATTGAAGGTCTTCGTATCACGTCGATTTCACAAGCACTTCCGGCCGACATGATCGTGTCGGGGACACAAATAACAATCCTTGGAAAGAAAGCGGATCGGCCACTAGCGTTGTCAATTGAACAACCAGCGTTGGCCCAATCGATACTTGCCTTTGGTTTTTCACTTATAAATTAGAGGGCCGGAGATGGATATTACTGAACGACTGTCACTCCTGGAACAGCGGGTCTCCGCTCTTGAACTCGACCCTTCGTTTTCGCGAAGGTCATCATCAGTTTCACAGCAAACCTCGAATCAGAAAGAGATTCGCATTCAAGCTCATTTTGGGCGGAATGCTCTGGAACGAATGCCATTTTCAGTAACGCTGGGTATCCCCCAAACGGTTCCGAATCTTACTCGGTCACTTACACCCGTTCGGGCAGCGATCTTTCTCGCGCTCCTCGTCGACCTATCGAAGCGTAGCGAAGGGGCAAAAAAGCAAGAAAGCCTCATCGACGGGGTGGTGGAGGCCCTGAAGGCTTTGACTCCAAATGAACTGCCCACTGCGTCGAGTGATGCGCTGCGCGTGGCGCTCCATCGGGCCTCTCAGTTTCTGGAAGAGGAGTTTGGCACAGTCGATAAGTCGATCGCGTTCTCGGTTGAGAACGGAAGTCTCGCACTCACAATTCTGGGAGAGCAAATTCCAGTCTCAAACATAGAAGTCGAGGTAACTTCTTCTGACGAAACCATCTCCTCATTTCTCGATCGCTCGTTCGCGACATCTCCGCTTTCTCGCCTCAGAAAAGAAAAAGCACTTTTTGTTCCGCCGGGCGAAGAAGGGCAAGATCGATTGCTGTTAGAGTTGCTCGATCACGAATTCCCCGTAAAGCAAACGTGCCTCTTTTATCGTCCGACCGTGCAAAGCTTTCCGGAAGAATTGCTTGTAAAATTCCGACTGTCTCCGAATCGAAGACGGCGGCAACAAGTGGCGATCACGGCATACCAGAGTGGAAGAATTCACTACACTGAGATACTGCCTCGTAGAGTATTTCGAGACCTTCTTAACACGCCGTTTGACGGAGCGGGGACCCTTTATCCTCCAGGAACGACCGCAGTCGATGTCATTCGACATTTGGATCATTTGATCTTTCTTGTTCGAAATATCGCGACATACGAACTGATTCTGACCGACGCTTTTTTCCCTTTTTATATCACGACGGTGGAGTCCACTCGGCGTGACGAGATCGAGCGCACGGTTCTCTTCTTTCAACACGGGGGAGAGAATAATCTCCATCAAGTCAGTGTGTTTGCGCTCAAGGATGATCAAGTGTTCTTCAGCACTCATGAACGTATTGTTCATTGGGTACTCTCGCATCCAACAACGACCAGAAGTAAGGAAGGCGTTCTTGGCGAACTTGAGTCGGTTCGTAGCCAGCTCCTCGAAACCACTCGAGCGAATGAGCAAGTCATCCGGGCAGATTCGCCTTTTAGCAAGTCGAAGCTGGCGCAGTCAGTTTCAATAGAAAAGAATGATTGAATCGCTTCAACAGAATTAATTCTAGAAGGGGCAACCCATTCGTTCCCCCGGTCAATTCTAGCCGCCCGATGGATAGATGGGTGATGAGCGCTCGCTTAGCGCGACTTCATGATACTCAGCGTCTACGTTTACGTTCCACGGATCGTAGGTCCCGCCTTCAGCGATGTTCTTTACGGCGAGAATCGCCGTTGCCATCGAATGATCCTGGTTGTTGTATCGATGCTGTCCGTTCCGGCCGATCGAATAGAAGTTCTTCAGCGTCTTCAAGTAATCTTTGATTACGGAGATTCGCTCTTGATATCCGAGATCGTAGATCGGGTAGGCTTTCTTTACTCTCACGACAGCACCCCCAAAGATATCACCTCGCTCGACAAGCCCGAGAGTCGCTAACTCCTCAGAGGCGAGCCGAATCAGGTCTTCATCAGTGCTATTCCAAAGCGGGTCATTCTCCCAAACAAAGTATTCGAGACCCAGACAAGTGAGGCCTGCCTCAGGAACCATATCAGGGCTCCATCGTTTGAAATTTTGGATTCTTCCAACTCTGACCTCCGGCGAATGAATGTAGATCCAGTTATCTTCGAAAAGTTCCTCGCGATTTATGAACAACGCCACCGTCAGAAAGTCCCGATAGCGAAGACTCCCCGACGCTTCACATACCGCGGGTGGCGGCGCTGGTTGCATCCCAAGAATAAGCTCTCGAAGCGGCATGCTCGACAAACAGTAGTCGCACGGGAACTCCGTCAGTGTTCCATGCTGGTCGATGGTAACGACCGATGAGACAAGGTTGTTCGTCGTGCGAATCTCTACAACCGCGTGCTGAAAAAGGACCTTTCCCCCGCATTCTTCCACACGCATTTGGCAGGTCTCCCACATCTGCCCTGGGCCGAGGCGCGGATACCGAAACTTATCGATCAATGTCTTGATTTCGTTTCCATCGCCGCGTTGTCCAAAAAGTGCATTTTTGACGACCTGAAAAAGACTCAAACCAGCAATTCTTTGCGCTGCCCAATCGGCACCGATTTCGGTACACGGAATCCCCCATACCTTTTCGGTATAGGTTTTGAAGAAGATCTGATAGAGGCGTCGCCCGAATCGATTCGTGACCCAATCCTCGAATGTTTTTTCATTTCGATTTGGAAATAGTTGTGCGAGTGCATAACTGACGACGCATGCTGCAGCCGTAAATATTCCCATGTTTCGAAGCGCATTGAACGGCCGAAGCGGATAATAGAAGAATCGATTTCGGTAGTAGATTCGAGAGAGCCGAGGGCGTTCCATCAACTCTGCGCCGAGAAGTTCTTTCCAAAGATCTTCAATTTCCTGAGATTTAGAGAAAAAACGATGCCCTCCAAGATCGAATCGAAATCCTTGGTGCTCAACCGTTTTTGCTAGGCCGCCGGGGATTTTTTCCGCTTCCAATACGACCGACGTCCAACCGCGCTTCGCCAACTCATAGGCCGCGGTGAGGCCAGCGGGACCGGCACCTATGATAACGACGCGTTGGTTGTCTTTTCTGTCCATCGCAGTGAGAATGGGGTATTCCGTTTCGAGTGGAGACACTTAATATTATCACACCCTGGAAGCGGTTCATCACGCGCTTCGAACAGCGGAGTTTTGCATTCCTCGCGTTCTCCGCGTCCATACTTTTATTGGTGGGTGTGCTGCTGCGCTACCAATTCATATTCGTCTGGAACCGACCGACGGCGCAAGAGAATCTCTTTAGCGACATGCTTTACTACTTCACGAAGTCTGAAACAGTCTTCGATGCCACGGAGAAGCTAACGATCGACGATACGTTATATCCTCCTGGCACGGCGTACTATTTTGGGTTTCTGAGGCTTATCGATCCAAGTCTCGAGCTCATTCCCAGAATACAATTCATGCTGTCATGTGCTTTGCCGTTGATTGTGGCGGCGATTGCATTCAGGCTTTGGGGGAAGCGCTGCTCGCTCGTCGCGCTCGGCTATACAAGTTTGTATTTTCCCTGCTGGGAGTATTTCGGGTTTATTTGCTCTGAAGGCCCGTTTTCATTCTGTTTGTTATTATCTTTCTACTTCCTCGTTCGTTCACTCCAAAGCCCAACGAATCTATCTTCATCGCTCTGGGCCTTCGGCGCGGGTCTTATGCTGGCAGCCAGTGCCTCACTGAAGAGCGTCTCTTTGGTCTCCGCAGCGATTGTATTCGCGGGTATGTGCGCGCTTCGATTCTTCGGACCCGTACGGATACGTACGGTGATCCTGGGAGTGCTGCCGGGAATGTTCTTGATTCTCGTTCCGCTCGCGGTTCGTGCGACTCATCTCAACGATGGACGGTTTCTGCTCATTGCGAATGACGGGGCCAGAGGCTTCCTCATCGGACATCACGGGCGCATTGGCCGAGCGATTTTTAGCGACTCAACTCGCGGTAGGCTTCATGATTTCGTGAGTCCGACGGCTTTCCAACGCCAGTATCCGAATACGGAAAAGTTTCCATTCGGCGCCTATGATTCTGCTCCTCAATATGACCTTGGGTTGAAGTGGATCCGCAACAATCCGACTGAAGCAGCGTTACAGTCAGTCGAACACGTCTTCGACCTCTTCCAGCATTCGCTGCCATGGCCCGGATCGGTGAAGAGATACTATTCTTGGGTTGTATTTTTTCAGCAGATTTTCCTGGTGTGTGTCCTCTTTCCTGCCGCCTACTTCATCGTGAGGTGCTCCAATGATATGCGCCAGGATCCTTCGAGATTCGCCGGGGAGTATCTCGTTTTCCTCGCGGCGGTATCTATCTACGCCATTGCCTTCCTGTTCGTTGGCGAGCCAAGATATCGAGTGCCATACGACGGATTTATGATCCTCTTGGCGAGTCGCGCGATCTCACGATCAGAAGGAAGAGGAATTTCTCCCGCTTCGTCGAACTAATACCTCCGATTTAAATCTTCAGCCTGCCGTGAGCGCATGTCGTTCGGATCGGCCGGAAGGCCGGTGCTTCCGACTGCGGGCGGCAGCGAAGAGCCAACGGGTACTGGCGCCGCGCTAACTGCCGGTGCGCCGTCTCCTCGGAGCAGTTGCGCGCCTGAAGGAAGCCGTGCGGCGAGATAGTTGCAATCTCCAGGCGGCGGTTGGTTTCGCGCGGGTCGGTTTGGGTACCAAACTCTGCAGAGCCCAGCCGGTGGCATGCTGTCGTGGGGAACTCCAAATTCGTTGGTGCCGAATGGATTGTACATGTTTCCCCGGTTGTCGACGCAACCAGTCAGGCCAGCAAAAAAAGCAGCCGAGAGCAGGGCGTAGGCCAAGCCCATCTGCAAGTCGAATTTACGAATGTTTCTCATTGCTTCACCCCCCCGCATGATACTTCCGGAAAATCTAGAATAAGGCGAAGGGATGCGCAAATGCGACGAATCATTCGTGAGCTTCCCGAGATTCGCATGGATTAAGCTCAACCTGCGGGAGTAAGATGGCAACCAGTAGGTGTTAATTTCGATTGTCTCAAATTAGGCTGACATCTACT
Source organism: uncultured Bdellovibrionales bacterium (assembly GCA_964509425.1). GTDB lineage: Bacteria > Bdellovibrionota_C > UBA2361 > SZUA-149 > CAZDWZ01 > CAZDWZ01. Next base: position 41,043 of record CAZDWZ010000012.1, read on the forward strand.
ATTCGAGTGGCTAGTGCTCCGACAGTTTCGTTCTCTCTAAAGTGGAGTGTGGCGCTAAAGGTTCTAGGGTGTTTCACGTGTTTCGTGATTTACGCGGAGTAGTCGCAATCCTATGAAGACCCTTTCTCCAGAGAATCTTAAGAAGCTCTATCCGCGCTCGCCTCGAGTCATCATTCGCGAAAATTTTCTTTGGCTGACGCTGTATCTCGGAATCTTAGCAGGCGGTTTTCTGCTTCAAGACGATCGTTCCTCCGTCCGTCTCTCGCTCGAAGATATCCTTTTCGGACTCTTTCTTGGGGCAACGCTCGTTGTGTTCGTAAGGCTCGTTCGCTCCGTCTTGCTTAACCTCTGCCTCTCAATTGATTACCTTGAAGATCGATTGCTGATCTCAACCGGCATTTTGTTGAGAAAGCGCGAAGAAATCTTCCTGGACAAAATAATTGATGTTTATACGACGAAGGGATGGGAAGATTTCGTACTCGGATTATCCTCTGTCGGCTTAGTTCTCATCGGTCGAAAAGATTTGGTGATTACTGGGTATTCAAAGCGGGTGGCTCGCCAGCTTCAAGATCACATCATCCGACTCATCGAGAATGGGCGGCGGAACGGGACGTATGATGAACTCCCGGACGTGAACGTTGTGCCGCAGCCCGTGCTCGCGGCTGCCCGATAATGCACCACCTCCGATCTACTTGAGGTCGGCGAATTGGAACGACTTCCCCCGAATCTGTAAGAGCCGAAACGTAGCAAGAACATCGCCGTTTCGATCGAAGCTCACATCTCCGCTTGGTCCTTCACGCAGCTCGGAGCCAAAAAGCTTTTCTTTAACGCACTCGGAGTCGTGCGGCGGGCAGGACTGATCTGCCTTGGCAATTATTCGAAGCGCATCGTATGACCGAGCCGCGTAAATTTGCTCGACGGAAGGTTCTTCATTGTACATGCGTTTGAATCCGTCCACGAACGACTTCACGTGAGCCGATGAGTTTTCGAGATAAACAGGGGTACTGCTCGCGACGAAGAGGCCCTCTGCACCGCCTCCAGCCAAATCAAAAAAGTTCTTCGCGCCGAGAATGGCGACTGAGGCAATCATCGGAACGTTTAGTCCGAGCTCTTTCGATTGTTTCAGGAACAGCGCACCTTCAATTGGGTAGACCCCGAGATAGATGATGCCCGGACTCTTGGATTTCATGCGAGCGATGATCGGCCGATAGTCGGTGCCGGAAGGTTCGAGCGTTTCCTCGAGCAAAACCGAACCTCCTGATTTTTCGAGCTGTGCAGCAAATGCCTTCGCCGTGCCGAGACCGTATTCGTTGTTGATTCGCACGACCGCGACTTGAAGAGTTTTGTTGAGTTTGACCGCCTGTTGAACCAGAAATTCTGCCTCAAGCTCGGCAGAGGGGAAGTTCCTGAAATTGAAGTCCTCGGGACTGCGGTAAGCGGGCGTTGAGGTCGCGACACCCATTTGAATCACTTTGCTTTGATTTGCGAGCGGACTAAGGGCCATACCAACTCCCGAGCCGTATGTGATCACCGCGTCGAGTCGGCCATCTGCCTCGAGTTTTCTAAACGCTGAGATCGCGAGCTTCGGATCGCCCTGCGTGTCTTCGACGCGAAGGCGAATTTTTACTCCGGACTTTTCAAGCAAGTCCTTTGCAAGCTCCGCGCCCTGCAAAACCCAGCGACCTTGCTCCGCCGGTCCACCAGAAAGGGGAGTGAGTATGCCGACGGATAGGGTCCGCCCTTCTTCCGGGGAAGCGCTCGCCATCTCCACAACGAGGAGGAAAAAAAGGCAGTGAAAAAGCATACTTATTCGCATGGTCGGCCTCTTGAGTGTTTCGATGCTTGTATTTAGGGCCAAAGCGGTTGACTATCAAATCTGTTCTCCATTTATGGAGTATTCATGAAACCATCGCTCGATATCGAGCCTTTGAAAGAGTTCGGTCTCAGCCAGACTGAGATCTCAGTGTTTCTCGCCATTCAGCGTCTCGGGAGCGCCAAAGCGGGTGAAATAATTCGGTCGACCGGCGTGCAGAATTCCGTCGTGCATCTCACCGTTTCCCGTCTCGTGAAGAGAGGAATCGTCTCGTATGTGAGGCTCGGAAAGGTGAAGGTCTATCAGGCGATTCCCCCTGCGCGACTTCTGGAACTTCAAGCGCACCGAACGGAACGACTCCAGAAATTTGTTTCAGCGCTCGAGACTGAGTTGCCGCAACGAGATCTTCCCGAGGCCGAGATATACGAAGGGATTACAGGACTCAGAAATATGTGTTTCAAAATGATTGAAGATGCAGAGCCGGGAGACGAGTTTCTCTTCTTCGGCTTTGATAGTCCGAATCCGGAATACGTTCGCAAGGTCTACGCTTTTTATCGTGAGTTTACCGATGTTCGACTTGAGAGGGGTTTGATTATTAAAGGTGTTGCTCGCGAATCGATGCGAGGTAATTACGACGTCAATCACTGGCCACATCGGAACATTCGTTTCGTGAGCTTTCCAATTACTCAGAACATCAGCATCTGTCGCGACAAGGTGATTATAGTACCTTGGCTCCATGCCGAGTCCTCGTTTTTCATTCGATCCGAGTCGTTCGCGAGAAACCTTTCGGAATATTTCTATTCGCTTTGGAACGCAGCAGCGAATAATGTTTTGGATGGCTAACGGGAAGGTTTCATCTCTTCGAGCAGAGTAACAGCTTTCGGGTGGGTCTGTCGGACTCAAAGGTTTCCACTTGGAAATGTTTATTGAGGGCCGATTGAACATGCTCGAACGTGTAGCTCACGAGGGAAGCACGGCCGAGTCGACTGATATTCTCATCATCTTGAGCGACGAACTCAAATACGCAAGCGCGAGCAGTGAGTGTGCTCAGCAAAACCGCTATGTCAGCGAAAGAGCGACGCCCAGTGATGTGGAGGTGATGCATGAGTCCAAGCGCCAATACCACATCGCTCTTCGCGCGTTCGATGAAAGATCTAAACTGCGTTCCCATAAACCCAAACGCGGGAGTGGGAGAAAGGATATCAATTATGAGCGGCAGTATCTTCATTCCAGCCGAATGAGCATCGGAATAAACCTTCTCGACGCACGCTTCACTTGAATCGACCGCGATCACCGAAGCTCCACTTTTTGCCGCAATAATACTATACCGACCGGTGTTGCAACCGATGTCCAGTACCGAGGATGCGTTAAGCCGTTCGATGAGTTGATTGACTCGATTTGCTTTTTCGGTGCTTTCGACGGTCTCATCGACTTCCTGATAATAATGCCTCCAGATTCCGGCGTCTGGGATAACGTCTAACTGCTCCACTTTGCCTTTAAGGCGCTGAACAAATTTGTTTCTCGTAAGCGGCGGGAGTTTCGATAGGTCCTGTGCAGCAACGCGCGATTGAAGTTGTTTCCTCAATCGAGCCGATCGCTGAATCTTTTGATCGGTCCACAAGGCCCCTCGCCAAACGAGGTTCTGAATTGGTCTCCGAAGCAGAGATTTCGCGGGAACAGATTCCAAGAGCCGCCTCTGATCTATTCCCGAAACTGGATCAAATAACATCGCTCGGGCGATACCTCCTCGTCGCATCGAGCAGAGATGCATGGGATTCAAGAAAAAATTGCAAAACTGCTGATAGGCGGGCCACAAGAGATGTTGATCGACCGGAACGATCGAAGTGAAATCAACATGAATTGGCTTTGTGAAAGAGAACAGAATGTTCCATGGATAGGCATCCTGGAGCATCAGATCGTGTTCAAGGAGTGCCAACTGGAGGTCGAGCGTGTGGATAGCGGCCGCCTTTAACATGGACGGGCACCACTCCACGCAGAAGCTGATCGGTTGCAACTCTTCGTGTGCCAGAACCAAAGAGCAATCCGCCTCAGGGATTGTGTAGCTCGTGATCCGAGATGCTACGAGCCCGAACTGGCGCGACAAGGTGTCTATCGCTCCGTTCTCGAAGAGTCTGCGATAACGTTCAGCAGACTGACTTTTGATCCCTCGGTAGAGGCCTCCCTCGAATCGGAAGAGAAATCCGTTCGGATCTACGTAAGACGAAGAATCTATTTCGAGCTCGTCCAGGTCAAGCGCTGTGATCTCGCTCACGGTATTCTACGTCTCACTGGAATAAGGTCTCGCAAACGTGGTTCGCGTAGGTACACTCCGAGCCAAACGACGATGGGAATAATTATTTGTACTGTGATGTCGTCAGCGACTCTCAAGTGGGAAAGAATTGCGCCGCCCATGTAACCGGTGAGGAGGATTGCGCCGATCACCGAAGTCATGGGAATCAAATAGAGTCCGACACAGGTTGCTTCGAGGATGGCGAGCGGCATCAAGAGGTTGTTAGGAATTCCGAGTTTGAGCATGCCCTCGAGTGCCTGAGGACTGCCTTCAAGTTTTCCGAATGCGCTAAAAAGGAGCAAAGCGGAAACTAGTGCAGAAACGATTCGACCAACCCATCTCATATGGTCAAGCTCCTAGAAATGTATTGTCTCGTCGACGGTTATTTTATTGTTCTCTACTCTGTAGACGCCGATAGGAAAACTAAAAGAGTAAACTCCCTTGGATGATCTCTTAACTGAGAATTTTCCTGACACACCGGTGCGAACGCCCTCGAAACGAAGGGCGTCGATGAGCGGAAGGTCTCGCAGATCGTTTCTCGTGTGTAGAGTGTCCTTAAGCAGAACGAGAAAATCATAAAACGCTGGAGTGTAATAGAATCCTGCGGAGAATCCGTACTTCTTCTCAAAACGAATTCGATAATCATCTACGTAGGCGGGAGCAACGACAAATACTCCGTTAATTACCTCTTCGAAGCCTTTATTATTCTCCGGCACGAGAAATTCTTCGACACCGAATAAAAACTGTTTCTTCTTCAAATCCTTCAGTGCCTTCAACAATCCGTGGTGCGACCCCGGTAGGAGGTAGACGCCCAGCGCATCGAGCTCTGCCGTCTTCAGCGCGGAGACTTCAGTTTTAAGATCGACCGTCGATGGTGGAATGTCAGAGAGGATAGCGACCTGCTCGGAAGCGGTCTTGTTGTCGACAACTCCATCGACAAACGTGTTCATGAACTGGTTCTGATTCTTTATTATTCCGATCTTGGCTTTCCCATGCTTTCGAAGCACTTGCCAAGTCGCTTTTCCCCATGCGTCCTTTTCGTTTCGAACAAGCGTGCAGAATTTTTTATCTTCGCAGTCTCGCTTTTCAGATTCGGTCGCAAAAAATGGAATTTTCTTGACTTCAGCGATCGGCGCAAGTGCGCTCAACATCGGACCGCCGAAACTGAAAATCACATCGACGCGGTCGGAGGACACCAGCTTATTGAGCGCCGATACGGCTTGCCTGCTGTCATAAGCCGAGTCTTCGAAAACTACATCAAACGCATTTTTGAGCTCAGGAATGTCTTCGGTGGCTAATTCATAAGTTCGGACGTAATCTTGTCCGAAGAACGCCAGTGGACCGGTGAGCGGAACAATCACGCCGACTTTCAATTTCTTAATTACGTTCTCCGCGGAGGAAGCGGTCTGAACTAAGACGAAAGAAGGCAGCACGAAGATCAAAAAAAGTACTAAAAGCCGATCCGTTCTGGAATCTTTCACTCGTCCCCCTGGTCTTAAAATCAGAAACTTGCATACCGTTGTTTAAACTTCCAGCAGAAATTGCCTGTATCTGCGAATATCGCATGAATTCCACAGCCAATTTTCACCCGATTGTTGACGCGGCAGATCGAATTCATTCGACCAAGGAGTCGGCGCGAGCCTGAGAGTTCCTCGAGGAATGCTTGAACACAGGAGAGGCGGCATGCACCGAAGGAAGTGGATGCAGGGCCGAATCGATAAGCATTTGTTTCGACGAGGTTTCAGGCCCCCATGATCGATATCATGGATCGTCTTTATCAGTTGTGCGACTTTTTGAGTTACGATCAGCCAGAGCATTTTCTCAACGTGAGCACGAAGCTTATGATTCCAGACAGGCGAACTCCATCAGGTCAAACCGATCAGAAAACCGACACGACAGCCGGTGAAGAATTCATTGGCGAGCCCGAGGCGATTCAAGAGCAGATTCGTACTCGAGCGTACCAAATTTGGATCGAAGAAGATTGTCCCGAAGGACGTGCCGCGGACAATTGGGCACGGGCGGAAAGTGAGACTCTCGCGAATTCACGGCAACTGCGAGCTTTGCTTCGATCCAGATAGTGGACTCATGTCGGAAGCTCGATCACTGAAATCTCGTCAAATGGCAATCGGTGCTGAGGTCTGCGACGGCGGAGTTAGTTTTCGCGTCTGGGCCCCAAACGGTCGGAAAGTTTCCGTCGTCTTGGAGCCTTCGGGCTTTCGGTGTCCGCTGCGCCCGGAGACCGATGGTTATTTTTCCGAGTTCGTGCCGAACATCGAGAGCGGTCAACTTTACCGATTCTTTGTCGATGAACAAGGACCGTTCCCCGATCCTGCATCCCGTTTTCAGCCTTCTGGTCCTTTCGGTCCGTCGCAAGTCGTGGATGAAGCGCGGTTCAATTGGTCGGACGATGCGTGGACTGGGCTCAGGCCGGTGGGGCAAGTTTTCTACGAGATGCATGTCGGGACATTCTCGAGCGAAGGCACATGGCGATCCGCGGCAGAAAGACTTCCGGAGCTCAAAGACGTTGGAATTACGACGATTGAGATTATGCCTGTGGGCGAATTCCCCGGTCGTTTCAATTGGGGATACGATGGTGTGAATCTCTTTGCCCCGTCCCGCAACTATGGCGAACCTGACGATTTTCGTTTCTTCGTGAACGAAGCTCACCGGTTGGGTATCGGTGTCATTCTCGATGTTGTTTACAACCACTTCGGACCATCCGGAAATTTCATCGGAAACTTCTCATCGTCTTACTTCTCGGAACGGTACGAAAACGAGTGGGGGAATGCCATTAATTTCGATGACGAGCATTCCCACGGGACAAGAGAATTTTTCTTGGAAAATGCGAAGTATTGGATTCGTGAATTCCATCTTGACGGCCTGCGCCTTGATGCTACACAGCAAATTTTTGATGCTTCTCCACTCCATATCTTGGATGAGATTGAGGTCGCGACCCGACGCGAGGCTCGCGGACGGGGAGTGCTTCTCATCTGTGAAAACGAATCGCAAGATACCAAGCTGGTTCGGAAGAGAGCCGAAGGCGGATATGAAATGGATGGGCTGTGGAATGATGATTTCCACCATAGCGCCCTGGTTGCGCTGACTGGGCAAAACGAAGCGTACTTCAACGACTATCGGGGGACAGCGCAGGAATTTATCTCCTCTGCGAAGTGGGGGTATCTTTACCAAGGACAGTGGTACTCGTGGCAAGCCAAGAGGCGAGGAACGGCATGTATCGATCTACCGCCAAGCGTATTTGTAAATTTCCTGGAGAATCATGATCAGGTGGCGAATTCGGCTCGGGGTGACCGTCTCTTCCAGCGAACCAGTCAGGGGAAACATCGGGCTATGACTGCCCTCTTATTGCTGCTTCCCTCAACTCCACTCTTGTTCCAGGGCCAAGAATTCGCCTCCAGCAAACCATTTCTCTATTTTGCCGATCATGAGCCTGAGCTTGCCAAGCACGTTAAAGAGGGGAGGATCAAATTTCTTTCCCAATTTCCAAGTCTTGCCGGAGAGGAAGCGGAAGCGATATTGCCCGACCCTGCTGAGGAAGCCACGTTTCTTCGTTGCAAACTAAGCGACGAGGAGAGGAGTCAAAATTTGGCTGCGATTTCGCTCCATCGAGATCTGCTCCGCCTGAGAAAGAATGACTCCATTTTTTCGGGTTGTGAGCGGTCTCACTTAGACGGAGAGGTTATTTCGGAACAGTGCTTTCTCATTCGCCTCTTCGGAGTCGACGGTGATGATCGCGTGCTTCTTGTAAACCTCGGACGTGAATTGCAAGTATCGCCCAGACCCTTTCCCTTACTCGTGCCACCGGCCGGCCGGGAGTGGAAACTGATTTGGTCGAGTCAGGAGTTTTCATACGGAGGCGTGGGGATGCCGGAGCTGGAATGGGACGGCATTTTCAAGATTCCAGGAGAAACAACGATAGTGCTCTCACCAGAGCTGCGGGTTTGAGGTGTCTATGGGGGAGATAAACTTTCGATTGTCCTGGGATCCGGACAAACAAGATGAGCCGGAAGAGTTACTCAAGCGAGAGTGGATCCTGACAAATTCTCTTGGCGGATATGCATCCGGGACTCTTTCGGGCATTCCGACCCGGCGCTACCACGGTTTGTTGATAGCCGCTCTCCCATCTCCGTTCGGGCGCCAGGTTTTTCTCAATCATCTGAGCGAGCTCGTCGTTCTTCCAGACAAAACGGAGGCGTATCTCGCTGCCAGTCTAAAGACGCTTCACGATGAAAGAGTACCTCATTTCAAATTAAGAGAGGTGCGCCTCGAGGAAGGGTTGCCGATTTGGAGGTATGAACGAAACGATTTGGCGATCGAGCGACGAATCGTAATGTTGAATCTGCAAAACACAGTTGTTCTACGATATGAGTTGATTCGCGGTGACGGGCCGGTCAAGATCGAGCTTCAGCCATCCGTAAATTTTCGTCCGCACGAGGAACGGCCACATGCTGATAACTTAGACGAGCAGTATTCGATTTCTCATTGTGACGGACGTCATGAAATCCGGCTTTCGGATTCCAAACTGCCTCCTCTGCGCCTGGCTCTGGAAGCTGGGGAATCTCACTTTATTGAGGAATCCGGCCAAAGCAGTTTTGATTATCGAGAAGAAAAAAATCGAGGCTATCACTCCGAAGGAAAACTTTGGACACCTGGAATCTTCCGATCCACCCTTACTCGGCAAGCACCAGTTACTTTGTTCGCGTCGACGGAACCTTGGGGCTCGATTCAAGTGCATCGATCGAACACCGCTTTCGATGCCGAGCGGAGAAGGCGGAGACGCATGATGGAGCTTCCTGATCCGTCTCTCCGATCAGGCGTGGCGGCCCAGCTGATTCTCGCCGCGGATCAGTTCGTCATCACTCCTGCTGGTCGGATCGAAGACGCTGCGCGGGCCTTCGCTTATGGTGAACAACCGAGGAGTGTCATTGCCGGTTATCACTGGTTTACGGATTGGGGTCGCGACACGATGATTAGTCTGGAAGGTCTCACGCTCGTGACCGGGAGGATCACGGAAGCGCGGTGGATCCTTCATACCTTCGCATTGCATTTGAAAAATGGATTAATCCCGAATTTGTTTCCGGAGGGCGAACGACAGGGGTTGTATCACACCGCAGACGCGACTCTCTGGTTTTTTCATGCCCTTTCCCGTTACGTAGAACTTTCGGGTGACCGTGATTTCTTGCGCTTGCTGTTGCCGAGGCTCGTCGAGATCGTGAACGCGCATCGAGCAGGGACAGATTTCGGGATCGGTATGGATCCGATCGACAATTTGCTGCGTCAAGGGGAGAATGGGTATCAGCTTACTTGGATGGATGCGAAAGTCGATGGTTGGGTAGTTACTCCTCGTCGCGGGAAAGCAGTCGAAATCAACGCGCTGTGGTTCAACGCACTTACACTTCTTTCACGATGGTTGATCGAAGAAAATCAAACGGAATTTGGCGAGGAATTGGCGGCAATCGCTGCGGTCACAAAGGCGTCGTTCAATAGACGTTTCTGGAACAGTAATCTCGGATATCTGTTTGATGTAGTAGACGGCGAGGATGGGAAAGATGACCCCGCGCTTCGTCCCAATCAGCTTCTCGCCATTTCGCTCCCTCATGCGGTGCTCGACGAATCGCATTGGAATTCGGTGCTCCAAGTGGTGGAGGCTAAGCTTCTCACTCCCTTTGGCCTCCGCTCGCTCGCCCCAGGGCATCCCGACTACAAATCCACCTACTCTGGCGATCTTAGGGCCCGCGATGCGGCCTATCATCAAGGAACGGTTTGGAGCTGGCTCATCGGACCGTATATCGATGCTCTTCTGCGAGTGCGGCCCGATGCGGTTGAGCAAGCAAGGTCTGCCCTTGGGGGGCTCGTTGAACACTTGACTGAAGCAGGGCTCGGCACAATCAGCGAAGTGTTCGACGCGGAACCGCCTTACACGCCCCGAGGATGCATCGCCCAAGCGTGGGGTGTTGCGGAGCTTCTTCGAAGTATCAGACTTACGTCTGCGAACCTGCCTCCGTCTCAACGTTGATTGATCTTATATTCAGTGAATCATGTCGGCGAGAATCGCTTCGAAGGCGAGAACGCTGAGTTGAACATGTGCGTCGAGAGTTCCTTTCTCTTCTGAGCGGGACAGTTCCTCGCGACTCGTAGAAAAAACTCGCCGCTCGGATGCCTTCCCGCGCGACTTCCTAACTTTTCGATTTGGATCAAGACGTTTGAGTGTCAGATCCTTCTCCCGACGAGGTCCTTCTGATCTTCCTCTGTCTGCTTCAGGAAACATAATGTGATCGTCGTTCAACAGATTTTTGAGGTCGACTGAGCTTCATTCCGCGCTTCGTCGGGCATCACTAATCATTCCGGGACGTTAAAGATACACAAAAAAACTTGAAAATCAGGAGGAGGATGTATTACAGTAGAGTTAATACATCCTGATATGTATGCGCTTCGGGAATTGGAAGCGGCTACCATCGGCAACTCATCCAATTCCCCGAATCTCCGCTTTCGTCCTGATAACCCGCTGATGAGAGGATGCGAATGGCTGGATTTCTCGATCTATTACTTCCCGAAACGGCAACCGGCACGGATGTTGGCTTTCTCCTGTGTGCTGCATTGGGGAGCGTATTTTTTGCGCTGAAAGTGCTTGGCGTAATTTTGTGGGATCCCTTCGACGGTGACGGGGACACTCACGCGTCGATAGGCGGTCACCACGACGACGCTCATGATATCGACACTTTCGATGCACTGAAACTTCTCTCGATTAATTCGATAGCGGCGTTTTTCGCGATTTTCGGTTGGGCGGGACTCAGCGCGCATGTGCAATTCCAGCAAAATGTTCTCGTCTCTCTACTTCTCGCGTTGGTGTTCGGTTTTTCGGCGATGTTTCTGGTCGCCTACGTTTTTTATCTGTTGAAAAAGTTGACGAGTGAAGGTGCGACGTTTCGCATGGAAGACACTATCGGGAAGAGCGCCGAAGTCTACGAACGGATCCCAGCAAACGGGAGAGGCAAGGTGCACATCACCGTAAACGGCATGTTGCGGGAGATAGAGGCGGAGACGCTGGCCGGATTATCGATAGATTCTTTCTCAACTGTTCGAATTACTGCTTTGGCTGGTCGTTCCCACGTCATTGTAGAACCCTTTCCCGCGCAATAAATTTTTAATGGAGGCAATGTCGATGAATTTTGCAATGTATGGAGTGATTGTTTCGGTAATCGCGCTCTTCGTGATTATCCGAGGGGTACTTCGTTGTTACGTAAGATGCCCCGCGAATAAAATCCTTGCTGTACAGGGGAAAGTCGGAGCGGGGCGATCGGTGAAATGCTTTCACGGCGGAGCCGCGATCGTCTGGCCAATTATTCAACAAGCGCAATTTCTGGAGCTTACGCCGATCACGCTCAGCATACCGCTCAAGGGCGCGCTTTCCATGCAGAATATCCGAGTCAACGTGCCAAGCACCTTCACCATCGCTGTGGATACCAATCCCGAGAGCATGACGAACGCAGCTGTTCGACTGCTCGATCTCTCTCGTGACGATATTGAATCCATGGCCACGGAAATCATCTTTGGTCAGTTGCGACTAACCATCGCATCGTTAACCATCGAGGAAATCAACCAAGATCGAGAACGCTTTCTCGAGTCAATTCGAAACAACGTTGCCCCCGAACTGCGGAAAATTGGTCTTACGCTTATTAACGTGAACATCACGGATATCACCGACGAATCCGGATACATCGACAGTATTGGGAAAAAGGCGGCCGCAATCGCAATCAACCAGGCGAAGATCGATGTCGCAGAGGAATCGAAGAGAGGTGACATTGGAGCTGCACAGGCAGAGCGTGAACGCCGAATCAAAGTTGCTCTCTACAACTCTGAAGCTGTGGAAGGGGAGAATCGCGCGCAGGCCGATATAGCCAAGCACAACGCCGATCTTGCTGAGAAAGAAGCGGAGTCTCGTCAGCGAGGGACCGTTGCCGATCAAAAAGCGCAAGTTGAGATTCAACTCGCCCGTGCCATTGCTGAAGAAAAGCGATTGCTGGCTGAACAAGTCGTTCCTCGTGAGATTGAGAAGCAAAAAGTTCAGATCGATGCCGATGCTCAAGCTGAGAAGATGAGGCGCGAGGCTGAGGGGGAAGCGGCTGCAATTCTTGCGTTGCGATCAGCGGATGCGGCGGGTATCCAAAAAATTCTGACTTCCAAGGCCGAAGGTTACCGAGGTCTGGTCGGAGCCTGCAATAATCATCCGAAAGAAGTTGCGACCATGCTCATGGTGGAGAAAATCGAGGAGATTGTGAAGCTCCAGGTGGAAGCTATCAAGAACATTCAGATTGACAAAGTTACCGTCTGGGATTCTGGGAGCGGCGACTCGAGTTCAACCGCGAGCTTCTTGAGCAACCTCGTAAAGTCGCTTCCGCCGCTGCATGAGGTCGCGGAGATGGCAGGGGTGGAACTCCCGAGCTATCTCGGCGAAGTGGTCGGTGAGCGAAATGTTAGACCTCCGCAGATTAACGGGTCGGGAGAAAAACAGTAGTTGTACGTTGGAGAGTGTCGACAGATCTTATTCAAGAACTTTGCCAGCGCGCTTCAGATTGAAGCGCGCCAGGCAGTCTTGAATCACTGGGCTCGCCACACTCTTCAGTTTGTGAAATGCGTCTTCAAAACTTGTCTCATCGAAAATTGGATCGGGCATTTCGCGGAGCCCGAGTTGCCCCGAGAATTCCATGAGCAATCGAAGCGAGGTCGCAGTCAATTCCGGAACGAGTTCTTTGACGTGCCAAAAGTTCTGCTCTGTCATTACGAGGATGAGATCGGAGCTTCGGATTTCCTCCGCGGTGCACGTATGAGAATTGGTTTGAGGCAAATCAATCCCGTGGCGCAGTGCAGTTTGGCGGATTCGACGCTCAACGGGCCGAGGAGACTTGCCGGCGTGGGTCCCGGCCGTGCGAAAAGTAAAATGTTCTGCCACGCCTGTTTCCTGAGCTTCCAGTTCCAGAATGCCATGAAACAGTGGGGAGAGTGAGGTATTGGTCGAACAGAGTATGAGAATGTTGATTGACATTAAATTTGAGTAAACACTGCGCAAAGTAAAAACTGCAATGAACAAAATGTCACCAGATGATTTTCTTCCTGATCTGAAACAGATCGGACGAATGTTTGCCGATTTCAAGCAGGAATATAATGATGATCGGCTGAGAACGCAGGCGAAGGGTGACGCCGAAGCCGGAATGCCGAGAGCGAATTCAAGCGAGCACTCACCGTTCGAAGTCGAACTCGCCCATGCCGCGAGCGACTTGGCAAATCAAGTTGCGGCAAAGTTTCGGTCGGCGCTTGAAATACTTGATGCTCGGATTAAAGCCGACACCCAGCGGATCAACGCGGAACATGAACACGAGGTGGAACACCTTAGCAGACAACACGGTGTAAAGTCCGAGGCGTTGGAAAATTCATTCGGATTGAATGATGCCCATCGCCAGCTCGAAAAGGTGGATTCGCGATACGATCAGATGCTCGACAAGCACGGACGAATTCCCGTGAAATATGTGCCTCATTGGCTCTACATAATATTCGCGACTGCCATTTTTCTCGGAGAGATTCCGCTGAATGCCATCGTCTTTCAGATTTTCGGCGAGAATCAAATAATGACGTGGGTGATGGCTTTTGTCATAGGGCTCTGCGTACCTCTCACAGCACACTTTATCGGAATTAAATTGAGGGAGCATGGCGACGGATTCCATCTGGCGAATACTCTGAAGGCGCTAGCCGTTTTCGTCGTGATCGCGATCGCGCTCTATGGATTATCGTTAATGCGGCAGACCTACCTTGGAGAGTTTAAGAAGGAGCTTGGGCTGACTGATCTCTTGGTTGAACGAAGTTTCCTTTTCTTCTGGCTCAATATGGCCGTCTTCGTAGCGGCAATTATCGTTTCCTACCTGGCGCACGACTCCGTGCCGGGATTCGAAGGGCTCGCACATCACCAGAGCCGCACTCGGAAAAACGTTTCACGAGAGGAGAAAAAACGAGTACACGAGCTCCTCAAGGTTAACGAAGAAATGAGCAAGGCCAAGCACAAGGCGAATCAACGCTATCGTGACGCGATGGCCGAAGTTACAATGCTGAAAGGGGTCTACGATCAAATACTGAAAGAGGGTCAATCACACGAATCGCGTTGCGTGGAAGTTCTCGGCTTGCTCCTTTCGATTTACCGGAACGAGAACCTTGCGCGTCGAAGCGACAAAGAAGAACCGCCGTGCTTTCGAAAGAAAATCGAGATTCCTCTGCAATTGAGAACATTAAAAGAGAAACTTTTGAACGATGAAGGTGCGCATGAACCGAATACAGCGGCGTAATTGCAGTCAATGGACCATCGCTATTCTGATCGCTTTTGGACTGTTCGTCGGAGTCAGTGTTAGTCACGCCGAATCTGACGCGTTACCTGATTGTGTTGAGAGCGGAGAGCACGATGCGGTGACGTATCTGCTCGTGGACCGGTCGGATGAAATTCAGAATACGCAAAATTTGGAACAATCACTTCTCATCGCGAGAAAAATGATAGGCTCCGGTGAGCGTCTCATTGTTGGCGTGATCACTGGTCAAGCGAGCGAAACTCGTGTGATCATGGATCTCGGACGTCCAAAAGAATCGCTGTGGGTGTCTAAACTAAAAATTCGAGCTCAGGAGAAAAAGTTTGACGATTGCTTTCTTCAAATGAAAGAGAGGGTGATTAAACCGGGGGAGAAACATAAAACCTCGGCAATCCTGGAAACCCTTCAGGTCGTGAGCAAAGTCATGGCGACTGATGCCGCATCGAAGAAGCGAGTTGTGGTCTACTCCGACATGGTACAGAACAGCTCACAAATTTCTTTCTACCAGTCGAAGAAGTTCGATCCCGCTGCCGAGTTGAAACGTGTGGAGGCCGATCGCCTGTTACCTATCTTCGCAGGGACAGAATTCCATGTTGCCGGAGCAGGCTCGCATCAAAGCGATGAGCGCGCGAAGCAGGTTGAAGAATTCTGGACGTTGTATTTCAAGAAGTCTCAGGCGAGCTTGAAGTTTTACGGCCCAGTGTTGTTCGGATCGTAGAGAATTGAGAAGGGAGACCCGTCGCCCGAAGAATCGGGGTCCCTCTTCCCGCGAATAATCTCGCACATCACTTTGCTGCAATGTGGTCGCGCGATTTGATTTTCACGGCTACAAAACGGATGAGGTGATCGAGATGGTCGCCCACGTGAGCAAACCAATCCCCATCGCGCTGCCCACGAGGACGGTGAGAAGCCCCATAATGTAGCAGTCGCTCTCCGTCGGCTTCTGCTTGTTGTGGAGCTGGTCGGGCGGAGTGGGGTCTTCCGCCTCCATGATCAAATCCAATAGGTCCAACACGATTTTCCCGATCGTGCCGAACCCGCCGCGCCTGCTGCTCATGGCGTTCCTCCAGAACCTGAATTCGACTGTGCCTCCTCGCGGTGCACATGAACCCTTTTGGGTCTCCCAGAAAAGAAAAATGAAAGAGCGGTAACTCCGCGGCGAGATACCGGAAGTGAAGATCGGTAAGAAATTATCAAACCGTGAAATGCTGTCAATTTGGTCAGATCCCTTCGACTTGAAGGGAGAGGCGGCGCCGTTATCGGCCGCAAAAGTCCTTTACCAGAGGCAAAAATAGTCCGATAAGATTAACGGTGACTCCGCTTTAGGAAAGTCTTATGACGCAAATTCTATCCATTGAGGATGATAACTCCGTTCAGCTCTCTCTACGCGAGCTCGCCAAGGAACTTGGCATGAATCTCCTCGTGGTGAGCGACGGGTTCGAGGGGCTAAAAATCGCGCTCGAAACTGAGTTGTCACTTGTCACCGTAGATCTCGGACTTCCGGGACTGGGTGGAATTGAGATCTGCCGGCGGCTACGCGCCGCTAAGCCGAAACTGCCAATCGTCATCATCACCTCACGAAACGATGAGCTCAGTAAGGTGCTCGGTCTCGAGCTTGGCGCCGACGATTATGTCTCGAAACCGTTCGACCTGGATGTTCTCGTTGCGCGAATCCGCTCAATTTTTCGACGGCGACAGATCCCCGTTGGCGAAAAAGGAGGACAGAAATCGTCTCGACTTCAACTTGGTCAGCTTTCCCTTGACCTTGAGAAGCGTGAAGCGAAGATCGGTGATGCAGAGGTCAATCTTTCCCGCACTGAGTTTGATTTGCTTTCGTATTTGACTCTTCGTGATGGTGCCGTGGTGGGGCGAGAGGAGCTTGCCAATCATATCTGGGGATACTACGCCGAAGATCTTGACGCGATTCTCACTACGTACCTGAGCCGGGTGCGGCAAAAGCTCGATGTGAATCCGGAGTGCGGGAAGCTGATTGCTACCGTAAGAGGAGTCGGCTATCGGATTCAGATGCCTGACTCGAAATAGGCGAGCGCTCCTTGCAGCCGCTTTCAGGCAGAAATAAATCCGGCTCTTCGGCACAGTCTCGAACAGGAAATATCCTTGAGACAGGTGCGACTCCGTTTGGAGATTTCGGAACGACCTTCGCGAAATAGGCTTCAGAACAATCTTTTCCAAACCTCCCGACCAAAATTGAACCCCAATCCTGTCCGAGGCAACCTTCTCCGTTCCATGCGCGAATTGAGGTTCTGCTGAATCCGGCTCGCAGTCCCAAGGGGATCTGAAGTTGCGATATTGGGTTTTTTTTCTGCCGGTCTAATCGAGGTCCCCAATACTGCCCTTTTTTTACAGGAAGAATTTCATACCGGTCGACATCAATATCGGTACAACGATTGATTTGCGGAGATTTACAGCTCGGACAGAGGTGCCCTGAAAAGTCATTGTTTGACGTGCCGGTGAGCAATCTGCCCGTTCCGCACATGCCTGGTTCCTGCCACACATATTGACTGTTTTTAAGCAGTCCGGCTGGCGCCCGGCAACAAGTGAAACCCGACTCGATAGCTCGATCGGTTTCCAGCGCAACGTAGTCGAATGGACAAAGTCGGGAGCGACCCCAGTTTTTGATATTCACGTCGCCAACCATGCGGTTGAATCCCATGCATGGGAAAAGCACCTCCGGGTACGCGGAGGAGAGGAGTAGATTTCCTCTTTGCCGGTCCTCCGATTCTTCCAAGAATATTCCATGTGCCTGATTCGCTCGGCTCACGACGATATCGCGTGTGCCGAGCTCGTGTACCCGTACTTCCGGCGTGAGTACCGACACTCTTACGACTTGGCCTAGCCTCGCAGTGATCGCTACGCGGCGAAAATGGTCAAGGTGCTCTCGTTTCCCATCGATTTCGATCTCGATTTCTTGTGACGGCGAGCGCTTTGGTTCAAACTCAATCGCGCGGAGACCCGATTTATCTGCCACGAGAATTTCCTCATCCCCATCGCCATCAAAATCACCTGCACCGAAGCGGCGTGCTCCGGCAGTTATCTCCGCCACTCCAGGGAGCGGAGCCGAATAAATCGTGCTCGGGAACCGCTTTGAAATCCAAGCGCTTCTGCCTTTGACCTCTTTGTCGATGAGGATGTGCTCGTCCACGCCGTCACCATCAACGTCGGCAGTGATGACGTGGTAGGGAATGGCTGAACGTTCCTGGGTGAACACCTCTGGAATGTAATCGCCCTGAGCCTCAATCACACGCGAAGTTGGGTCTCTGTCGATGAGAAGGTTGGTAAATATCGCCTTGAATCCAGCGATATCCCGCCCAATTCCTGAATACCCTCCAATCAACGCGAAATACTTGGGGGCTACGTTTGCCTCCACCCAACCCATGCCGTTCGAATATCGCCAGAAATAATCGAATCGTGGAGGACCAATGTCGGATTCGACGACCGACAGGTTTTGCGAAGTCCGCTCGTAGAGTGAGAGTTTCAAATCCTCGGCGGACCTGACCATCGACGGTATTCGAGTGAAGTTCAAATCAAACCCGCCCGTCAGCATACGAAAGTTCGTGCCGGGCAAGGAGGGTGGAACGAGAATCTTTCCGCATTCGCCAGGCCGACCGTAAAGGATAAGCGCCTGCCTAAGCCGGACGGAATTCATGTCGAAAGCGACGAACTTTCCGATCTTGAATTTTGAGCCTGGTGCCGGGATAGCAACAAAAATTCCATCGGAAGAGTTGTCGGAAATAATCAGTTCGCTTCGACCATCTGCATCCAAGTCGGCGATAATCACATCCCATGTAATAGGATCCCCAGATGGAACTTTGCCGTCGGACTCCACGGTCCATTTTTTCTCGCTCGCGAGCAATTCGGTTTGGAGACTGAGCATTCGAATGTGCAGTGTCACCGAGGCAGGGTTTTCGCACTCGAATCCGGCGGGCGGTCGTGAATCGGCGATCGAGGAGGCGTAGTCGAAGCAAATGAAGAGTACTGCCGCGCAAACGTATTTCATCCAATATCGAGTACGAGCAGTCATGGAAGGGAAATCCGAAATATCGCTTCACGAAGGACGCCGGGTCGGGTTAACCTCGAATCGAGGATCGGTCAAGCCGGAGATTCGCAGCCGATGAACAAAGAGGTATCATGAAAAACCAAATTCTCATCATTGAAGATGATACCAGTCTCCATGCGGTGCTTTCTTCCGTCGCCGTCGAACTTGGACATGGCTCCCAGCTCGTTGTGAATGGAGCAGAAGGGCTCGAGCTTGCTCTGAAAGGCACGTATGTCGCGGTGCTCCTCGACCTCAACCTCCCCGGACTTGACGGAATGTCTGTGTGTAAGGAAATTCGAGCGAAGAAGCCGCACCTTCCGATTGTGATCCTCACGGGACAGAATGACAAGCCGTCAGAAATTCTGGGATTAGATCTCGGAGCTGATGATTATGTCGCCAAGCCTTTTAGTTTTCCGGAGCTCGTTGCGCGAATCAGAACCGTGATTCGAAGAGCTGATGAAGTGACCAGATCCCCATCGGGTGGAACGAACTCCGTGGCCATCGGAGAAATTTCTATCGATGCCGCTCGAAGGGAAGTTCGAAAATCCGGGAACCTCTTGCAACTTACTCGCACCGAATATGATGTCTTGCATTACCTGTTCAGCCGCCCCGGTGTCGTGGTCTCGCGTGAGGAGCTCCTTGAACAAGTGTGGGGATATAATTGCTCCGGCTTCGATTCGACGATTACAGCTTATTTGAGCCGCATTCGCAGCAAGATCGAGAACGATCCGGACAGACCGTTATATTTAAAGACTCTCCGCGGAGTCGGCTATCGCTTCATTTCCGCTCAGGAATGCGCCGCCTCAAAACCAGGATGATGGCTTTCATCCGAATTCGCCCATGAAGAAGCGTTTATGAGTCGACAGAGGACGACGTTAGCGCGGGCGGTCATTCAAAGAGTGACCCTTATAATGTGTCTCCTCACAGGTACGCTGTTCTATCTGTTTTACCTTTCCTGGGATTCGGTGTCCCATGAGTCTCTCCAGCGAAGACTCTGGCCCCTCGCTCGGATGCTGGCGGATGAGATGGCGCCAAATCTCAATCCGGTCACTAATGAGCGAGAGTTGATGCGCGTCGTCCGGGAGGCGACCTTTCTTAATCCAAGTATCGACGTGTATCTGCTGGATAGTCAGGGAACGATCCTGAATAGATTTGGAAATGGGCTCTTAGGAAGGCTTGAAGGAAACATTTCCCCCGAGATTTTCAAGCCGCTTCTTGAGTCGTCGACGCCAAAATATTTCCCCATCTACGGCCCGGACCCCGTTGATGCCAAACGAAGAAGTGTTTTCTCCGTCGCAGAGCTAAATCTTTCCGGGAACGTCTACTATGTTTACGTGATTCTCTGGAATTCTTACGCCGAATCTCTAAATTACAAGGCACTCATTCCGGTCGCCTGGCGCGCCACCTCGTTGTCTAGTTTTGTTATTCTCATCGTTGTTATTATTCTTGCAAAGATTCTCATCTCGTCGACGTTTGCGCCTTTCAAAGAGATCATGGCCTCGGTGGAAAAATTTCAGTCACAAAATTTCAGCGAACGAGCTCCGGCAAATGCTCCTGGAGAACTCGGACAGTTGTCCGCGGCGCTAAATAGCATGGCAGAGCAAATCTCTCGTCACATCTCGGAGTTGAACGAGAAGGATAATCGCCGAATGGAGCTGATTTCGAATATTTGGCACGATGTCCGCGCTCCGCTTACCGGGATCAGCAGTCTGGCTCAGCTGCTCCAACGAAGCGGCAAGGGCCGATCCGCCGAGGTGGATGATGAGACTTTGATTGCGTCGCTTCTCGCAAGTACTAATCTGTTGGCGCAAATCGTAAATGATTTGCAAGAGCTTGGAGAGCTGGAAGTGGGGGATATCCGCCCGAAGCCTCGTCGACTCTCTCTCGCGTCAATCGCAGATGAGATTGCACTCGTTTTTGGGCGGCGCGCGAGCGAGAGAAGGGTTGAATTGAAACTCGAGATTCCAGACAATCTCCCAGATGTCTTCGCTGACGAGGCGATGATCGCTCGAGCGATGAGCAATCTTCTCGAAAACTCTCTTCGATATACGACCAGTGGCGGCCGTATCCTTCTTGAGCTTTTTGCCAAAAATGATGCCGTGGTCTTCGCCATCGAGGATAACGGGAGCGGCATAGCCCCTGAGGATCTCCCCCATATCTTCGAGCGACGCTTTCAATCCAATACTCCGGAGACCTCGCACGGCGTCTCTGGTCTCGGGCTTTCAATCGTCAAAAAAATAGTCGAGTGCCATAAAGGGTCAATCGAAGTAAGCAGTGTGCAAGGTGCAAGCACCCGATTCGAGATTAGTTTTCCGTCAGCAGGCTGAAAACACTAGGGTAAATTATCCATTCTCTTTTCAATTTTGCGAATTTGTGGTAATGGCGATCTAGATGAGAAAAGATCGACAAATTTGCCGATTCTCACTTGCCCGAAGAAGCCGAGTTTCGATCGGTGTGTCTCGGGTTCTCAACTTCTGCCGTTTCTCCTCCTGGATTTCATCCAAAATCTCTTCACTTCAGCGGGGCACCGCAGAACCAGCCTCTTCCTAGGGGCCAGCCTCTTTTAGGGCCGGCCTCGTCCTACGGTTTGTGCAAGGCCGGTACTCGCAGCTTTCATCCACAGAATTGGATCACATCTTCTGAGAAATTCCTTCGATGACTCGAACGAACCGATCGTTTGTCATTCGGAAGCGGGATTCTTGGATATGTTGATGAGGCCGCAGGTCCTTCCTTCACATTAGTCTATCGTTGTTCTCGGAAGCGCAGTTTGATCCAAGTCGACCGAACGTCACGCGTGTATCCGCAATGAGGGGCGCCCGAAGAGGGCGCCAGGCAGAATTATATGAAGA
The DNA here is from genome assembly GCA_964509425.1 of uncultured Bdellovibrionales bacterium. Lineage (GTDB taxonomy): Bacteria > Bdellovibrionota_C > UBA2361 > SZUA-149 > CAZDWZ01 > CAZDWZ01. The sequence continues at coordinate 62,416 of CAZDWZ010000012.1, forward strand.
GACAACTCGATACGAATTCTCATTTCTCAAATGAAAAAGCTCTTTGGCTCTACGCTCCATTTGCCATTTTCCGATTCAGTTCGGTGCAGGCGCTAATTCTCCCCATTTTGATGGTGCTGCTCTATTCCTGGATCTTGGTTTGGGTGGATGCGTATCACTACAATATCGCCGATCGGAGTGTCCCGGTTATTCATTCTCTCCTAGGATTTGTGATCTCCATCATTTTGGTCTTTCGAACCAACACGGCTTATGAGCGATGGTGGGAAGCGCGAAAACAATGGGGACAGCTTCTCAATACGAGCCGCACCCTCTCGATGAAGCTAAACGCGTATCTGCCGATGTCGGAACGAACGTTAAGGCGCGAATTCCAAGTTTTGCTAAGCGGATTCGCTTCAGTTTTGAAGAATCACCTCAGGCGAGAAAAGCTCGATTTCAATTTCGAGATGGAAGAGAATGATTTCGTTTTTCTCGAGTCGGTGGACCTAGCACCGCACCAGCCAAATCGAGTTGCCGGATTTCTTGTCTCACGAGTTATCGGACTGAAGCGGTTGGGGTATCTCAGCGAGGAAGAGTTGCTGACGCTAAACAGTGATCTGAATTCTCTCGTGGATATCCTTGGTGCCTGCGAGCGAATAAAGAACACTCCGCCGCCGCGCTCGTACGTTCTTTTTATGCGAAAAATCATACTTCTGTATGTTGTGTCGCTTCCACTCAGCCTGCTCGGTGAATTCGGATTTGGAACCGTCCTCATTGCTCCGCTCGTGTTCTACATGCTTGCTGCCCTAGAGGCTTTCGCCGTTGAGATTGAAGATCCATTTGGCTATGAGGCGAACGATCTTCCCCTCGATACGCTGGCGGAGTCGGTGCGGATAAACGTTTCAGACTTGATTTCCTTGGAGGTCGTTCCTCTGAACGATGAGGACGCTCAATCGGTGCAATCCATGGGGTAGCAGCCCACGAGATTTGAAAAAATGACCACAAGTGTGTAGATTACTCGCACTCATTTGAGGCCACGTTGTTTATGGCAAGCAAGCTTACCAAAGAATATCACGAGACAAACGTTCGATCGCTCTGTAAGGCCCTATCCTGGCGAGTCCTTGGCTCGCTCGGGACTGGCACGATCGTGTTTGTCGCTACGGGAGACGCTGCCGGTGCCGCACTGGTCGGCAGCGTCGAATTTCTGCTGAAAATCTTCCTCTATTATTTTCATGAACGCCTTTGGGACTCGATTAACATCGGACGATTCGAAGTTCAGAAAAGGGAACAAGTTTTCGTGGCATCCGGTGAAATCGAGATTCCCGAGAAATCGCAGGCATAGGCACCTTGCCTCCTAAGCAGCAATTCTCTCGCGCATTTGCTGAAATTCCCTTGCGTAACGAACAAGTTTCTCACTGAATGCATCGACTCTGTTTGCGATCTTTGGGTCTATGGAGGCGTCTTCGGCCAAACTGATAGTCTGCTTTATGCTGGGAATGCTGACAATTACGTCAGGCATGAGCCAGCCATGAAGCGCTCGTACCGCCATCATCATCTGGATAGTCGCACCGCTGTTCGCGAGCGCGCCGCCTCCCCCGATTAGGCCGAACACACGTCCTTCAAGGTGTGCGCTCTCGTCCCGAAACGCCAACCAATCAAGGGCATTCTTCAACGCCCCCGACATACTTCCATGGTACTCTGGAGAACTGAGCACAAACGCGTCGGCTCCCCGGATGGTATGGAAGAGTCGTTGCACCGCGGGTGAAGAGGCCGTGCTCTGCCGCTCATCAAAAGTGGGCAAGCTCTCAAACTGCTGGGAGAACATAACGAATTCGGCACCTTGCGTAACTATGCTCGAACCGACAAGCTTAAGCAGAGCGCGCGTTCTCCCGTCATCCCTCACTGTGCCATCGATACCGACAATCTTAATTGTCATACTGCTTTCCTCCAATTGCCTATTCAAGTGATTCTAGAAAAGAATTCAGCATTTCTCGCGCTCGATCCGGGAGAGGCGAATAGTGAAACGGATACACCGACCGAAATTCAAGATTCGCGATCTTTCGGAGTGAGTGCAGCTGCTCCGTAAAGTCGCGTGGAGATTCTTGCGAGGTGCGAAAATCGAAGACGTTATCCCTGTTCTCGCCTTGAAAATGGTCTCCAGAAAAAAGGGACTGCGTTCTTACATCAAGCAAGCAGCAGCTTCCCGGGGTATGTCCGGGAGTGTGGATAATCCTTAGATTCCTTGAGAGCTCCTCATCATGTTCAAGAAATCGAGTCGGGGCGCAGGCGAGCCAACCATTCTCCGAGTCCGCTCGATGAAGAATGACTTCGGCTCCGTGCTTCTTCCGGAGAGTATCGGCCGCACCTGCTGTGGGGCCATGAGTTAAAAAGACGGTAATCGGTTTGTCAAAGCTGAGAATGAAGTCCTCGTTCGCATCGGTGAGTGTTTGAGGTCCATCAACTAAAATCACTCGTTCATCATCCTCTATCAAATAGCTGCCGACGGAACGGCCGTAAAAAGTCTGCATTGGAAAGCGAAAAGCGAATTCGGAGATTCGATGGTCGGGCGACCGAACGAGAAGCCCCCCTCTGGTCCGCCATTCTTCGACGCCGCCCGAAAACTCCCAGAGATTCAAATACCCAAGCGATTCGAGCTCCGCATATGCCCGCTGGCTCGCCGGACAGAGAAAACTTTGGCAGAACGTTACAATTTGCTCTTCTTTATTTGGGACAACACTGGATGCCCGTCTGCCGATTTCCTTCCAGCGAAGATTCTTGCTTCCGGGGATTGTTTCCCAAAGCCAGTATTCCTCCGCACGACAATCCAGCAGCAATGGGCCCTTATAGCTCTCAACGAGAGCGCGCAATTCGCTATAAGTTATCTCTCTCATTTGCGGTACCGAATCTGTTTCACGGCGCTGTCGATGAAAACCTTCAAATCGAGGAGGGTGTCGCGGCGCGGCCGGCAGAATAAATGCCGACCTTGTCGCCTGCATTCGATGAGGCCGCCGTCCTCGAGATCTCGCAAATATGTAGAAACGGTCGACTGGGGCATTTCAAGCGCTGCCATCAGACCTTTTACGCAGGTTGCTTCCATTGCTTCGCGGTCATCGTCGAATGTGCAGTCGCACCCCTCCTGCAAAATTTGAAGATAAAGCTTGAGGCGCAATGGATTCGCCAGCGCTTCAAAGATTTTTTCGAGGTTTTGTAAGGTGTCTTGTCGAGTTGTCATATATCGTAAATTTATGATATATGATATATCATGAAAACGCGATATGTCAAAAACAAAATCATTGAAACGCCTTGCGGAGGGCTAATGTCGTGAAGATAGATGGTATTTTTGAAACTCACCTGACTGTGCAAAACCTCGATCGGTCGATTGCGTTTTACCGAGACACCCTCGGGCTCAAGCTCTTGAGGAGGAGTAACGAGAGGAATTTTGCCTTCCTTTGGGCGGGAGAACCCGGGCATTCCATGCTGGGCCTGTGGGAAGTAGGCACCGGCCCGCTTCGTCAGCATTTGCACTTTGCCTTTCGTGTCGGCCTCGACGCCCTTCTTCAAGCTCCCGTATTACTCGCGGAGAAGGGAGTAACGGCGCTTAATTTCGCAAATCAACCCACCGACGAGCCGGTGGTTTTCCCCTGGATGCCGGCAGCTTCTCTCTATTTTCAAGACCCAGACGGACATTCGATCGAATTTCTAGCGATGCTTGAAGAGCACGAGCCATTTGAGGCTGGGATGATGAGCTGGAAAGAGTGGAAGCTCGCCACAGCGTGAGGCCGTGAATCGTCTTGCAGTCGCCACCGCTACCACTGTGGTGGGGGTGGCGGAGGTCGTCCGCCTTTCCTTGTTGTTGTTTAGTGCCCCGTGACGAACACGAATAGGCTTCGGCCGAGAAGGGTCAGATCCAGCCAGAACGAGCATCGGGCCAGATATTCCGAATCCGACTTCACGAGTCGTGCTCGTGATTCATCATCAGAATCGTGGTGTCCTCGGAGTTGTGCCAAGCCAGTCATTCCAGGACGCACCTCAATTCTTCGAAGAGAGCAGGGGCATACGGCCATCGCACGCTCGTGGTGCGCAACCGAATGCGGTCTCGGACCGACTAGACTCATCTGCCCGATGAGGACATGGAAGAACTGCGGAAGCTCGTCGAGTGCGGTGTATCGGAGGATTCCCCCGAAGCGAGTGACGACTCCGTCCTTCATGGATCGAAACTTCCACATCCGAAACTCGCGCCCACCACGGCAAATGCGCGTTTCGACGTAGCAGATCTTCCCCGCGAAGAGGATGCTGTTGATCGCCGCGACAGACGTCATTGCGGGTGAGAAGAATGCCAGCAATAACAGTGAAGCGATGACGTCAAAGTACCGCTTACCTTTTCGCGTGTACCATGTCGTTTTCGTTTTCACCGAGCCGAGCTCGCATTTCTCGAGAGGACCGCGACACCGAAGTATCGTGTGCATTTGGGAAACCTTTCAGTGAGGAACCAGCAGCTGCAATCGACTTGATTGAGTGCATAAATCAGGCGGACGCCTGCCTCGGAACGAGAGCGTAAGCTCCTACGCCGCAAGGCAACGTCGCATAGGTTTGGACCCAAAAAATTAAAAAGAGAGCAATCCGGAAAATTTGCCCGGAGAGTCGAGGCATGTCCGATTCCACTAATGAAATACTAAATGAAAAGAAGCAATCGGACTTTCGCTGTCTTGTTATCGTTGTGAGCTTTGGCAAAAATCAACAAACCCAGCGATTTCTGCATAACCCCGCGAAAAGTTACCAAGATTGCTGAACTCAGCATAAGTCGATTGTTGTCTTCAATTCAAAGAGGTCGCCACGCCTTGAACACGAAAGTTCTACTTCTTCTATTTTTTGTTCTCTTGGTTGCCGGAGGTTGTCGCCGAGGGCCGGTAAAGAAGGGAGTCTCAAGCATGGAACCGGCTAGAATGGGAGAGGGGATTCGCACACCAGAGGCAGTCGATCGCCAGCGGAGAGCGCTCTGTGCTCAGCACGGAGATTCCAATTGTTCGAAGGTGCATGGATTCTAGAATCAGTAATTGGTCTCAGCTCGGAATGAGCACCTCTTCAAACCAGCTTTCGTGTGACTTCTCGGACACCCCTCCAAGATAAACCAGACTGAGCAAAAAACCCGACTGCACGACCAGATCTCCGGCACGAGTTGCTACCCCCGACCGGACAGACTCAACAATCGCCATACCGTTCGAAGAATTTACATAGCTGAGAATGAGCTCAGCTCCGGCAGAAAACGTCGCTGCCATTGCTTCATTCCTTGAGAGCGAGCCGATGTTCAATCGCCGATTTCGCTTCTCGTACCAGACATCATTTGGACGGAAGCCCGGCATGTCGGAATAGTAGAATACAGACTCATCCAAAGGTTCATAGGCTTTCAGAGTCGTCACAAGGGCACTGACCTCGAGTTCCAGGAATGGCGTGATCCGCCCACCCTGAGCGACAGACATGAGAAGCGCTTTGTCGGGCAGCTCGGGACACGGCAAAAAAATGAGGCCTCGCCCGGTATGACACTCTCGGCGAATCAACCGCTCGAGATCGTCTGGATGACGAAGAATGATGTTCATTTCGAAACTTCGCGGCGATCTCATTTTGCTTCCCCTTAGAACGGAGAGTGCGCTTGAGCGGAAACCTCTCCATGAGAACGAATCGTCAAATCCTGTCGAGAGTTTCCGGTAAGAACGCTCCGAAGGTCTGCTGGCGTGCTTCACTAAGTTCCCTCGGGGGTACCGTCACGGCCAAGCGCTGTCCTCTTGATTTCTTACCGAACGGTAATTACGTGAGCTTCGTGCTCGAAAAACCCAGAGGACCTATGAAAATCTATCCGGAACGGAATATTCCCATCCTTCAGACAGGTGAATACGTAATTTTCCCCGGCAATATTCTTACTGTCGGTGTGGAGAGCGAACGCAGTTTACGGGCGGTAGACCTTGCGCGTTCCGAGGGAGATTGGATCATTGCGCTCGCCGATGGTCGGGGAGCTACATCCGAGGCGGGTTCCGAAAATCTGAGCGGAAAGAGGGTGTCTCCTCTATCCCGCGTTGGAGTGCTCGCAAGGATTCTCGACGTCAAATCGTCGCAAGGTTCGAAAAAAATCCTTTCGCTTTCTGCCGAAGAGCGATTTCAAATTACAGAGTTCGACTCGTCGGGAGAAATCTTTCGCGGAACCGGGGCCATCTTTCAAGACAAGACTGACCTTGACGACGAAACGAAACAATCCCTGTTGGAGAGCCTCAAATCCGAAACTCTCGAGCTGCTGGAATTTTTGCCTTCTGAGATTGGAAAGTTGGTCCGGCGGGGTGGATTACCCGATGACGTCATAAAACTCTCGTTTCTGGTTGCTCAACATCTCAATCTCCGAAAAGTTGAGGCGCTCGAAGTGCTGGAATCTGCGTCTCAGAAGGATCGATTGCTTAGGATTCTCGAACTGCTTGTTCGAAAGAAAGAGAACCTGCGATTGCAGTCGCGAATTCATGACACTCTTGCGAAGGGATTGGATAAGCGACAGAGGGAGGCGTTGCTCCGGGAGCAGATGAAGGCCATTCAAGAGGAGCTCGGCGAGGGAAGCGACGGAAAAGACGCGCCAAGCTATCGTGAGAAGATTGAAGCGGCAGGCATGCCCCATGATGTGAAAGCTGTGGCTCTTCGAGAGGCTTCGCGACTTGAGCGAATGGGTGAACAATCTCCGGAGTCCCACGTGATTCGGAACTACCTCGACCTCCTCTGCGATATGCCTTGGACCGACTCGGGTGGAGATTCGATCGATCTTGAAGCGGCGCGGATCGCGCTTGATCGGGATCACCATGGCCTTGAGAAGATTAAACGCAGAATTCTCGAACATCTCGCCGTGATGAAATTACAGCCCGAAAGGAAGGGGTCGATCCTCCTGTTTGTTGGTCCACCGGGGGTCGGTAAAACGAGTCTCGGAAAGAGTATTGCGGAAGCGTTAAATCGCCAATTTGTTCGAGTTAGTCTCGGTGGTGTTCGCGACGACGCAGATATCCGCGGTCATCGAAGAACTTACATCGGAGCGTTGCCCGGTCGAATCATCGACGGCATTCGGCGTGCGAAGTCGAAGGATCCAGTTTTTGTGTTGGATGAGATCGATAAAGTTGCGAGAGGATGGGGCGGTGACCCGTCAAGTGCTCTCCTAGAGGCGCTCGACCCTGAACAGAACCAGAGCTTCCACGACCATTATCTTGATGTGCCTTTCGATCTCTCGCAGGTTCTTTTTATCGGTACGGCGAATTCTCGAGAGAATATTCCTGCACCTTTGCTCGACAGGATGGAGGTGATTGAGCTCTCGGGATATACGGGCGACGAAAAGCTTCATATTGCGAAGAACCACCTTCTCCCCACGGAGTTGAGGTCTCATGCGCTTCAAGATCGGAGAGTCGAAATTTCGGATGCCGTGCTCGGCAAGATTATTGACGGCTACACGCGGGAAGCAGGTGTAAGAAATCTTCAACGCGAGATCCGCAAGGTCATTCGAGACTCGGCCCATAAGATCGCTCGAAATCCTGAGGAAGCAGTTGTCGTGGGGGAGGAAGCTCTCCACGGAATCTTGGGGCCGGTTCGGTTTGAAAGCGAAGCATTAAATTCTGAGAGCCGTGCTGGAGTCGTAACCGGACTTGCGTGGACACCGGTAGGGGGAGAGATTCTCTTTGTCGAAGCAGCACTGATTCCCGGAGAGGGAAAAACCTTCGTGACCGGCCAGCTCGGAGAGGTGATGAAAGAGTCTGCACAAATTGCAGTTTCTCTTGCGAGGTCACGGCTCGATGGAGTTGTAAAATCGGTGATTCATCGGGATCGGGACATACATTTACACGTACCGGGAGGGGCAACACCAAAAGACGGCCCTTCCGCAGGAGTTGCGCTCCTCACCTCAGTTGTCTCGATGATGCTCGATATCCCGGTGAGCAATCGAATGGCGATGACCGGCGAGATTACGCTCCGCGGAAAAGTGCTCCCGGTCGGAGGGATAAAGGAAAAGGTACTTGCAGCGATTCGAAGCGGCATTACCGAGATCATACTTCCCGTTAAAAATGCGCGAGACCTTGAAGAGATCCCTGAAGACATTCGGCAATCCGTCAAGTTTTATTTTGTTTCCGACATCGAAGAGCTGCTCCGCAGGGTGTTCGGGGGAATTCTTCCGGAACGATTGCCGCATCCTCTGGCTCAGTTGCCGCTTGCTGTGGTCTCGGCCTCGACCGCCTGAGGCCGTCGGAGCACTTGAGGCGTTCAAATTCCTCCGGGACTTCGCGGGGGGTTCATATTCCGGCCGGCATATGTTATCGAGCCCGGAAATGCTCAACCCGCAAAGTCCCTTAGGAGAGTGGCAATGAACTCCAAATCACGCGAGGCAGGTTTCTCCGGTAGAAACTTCGACCGAACTTCATGTCTCAAAATTCTGGTCGGCATTGGAACGCTACTCATGTTTGCCTTTGGCTGCGGAGGGGGCGGGGGCGGCGATAATACTACCTCTCGTATCGGGCCCGAAGGAGGGCAGGTCGTATCATCCGACGGCCGTCTGACGTTGAACTTCCCAGAAGGGGCGTTGCCTCGCGCAGAAAATATTTCCATCACCGCTATCGGTGACAGCGAAAGTAATATCGGCGCTCCGGGTGAGAAAGGACAAGTCACTCAGTACGACATCTCTCCATCGAATGTCTCGCTTCAGCAACCGGTTGTCGCAAGCCTCTCGCTGCCGCTTCCTCGCGGTTCAGCGTCAAAGGGCGCAGTTTTCGAGCCGTTTGTGATTGTGCTTCTTTCTTCTGTGGGTGGTGTGCCAAGGCCTGCCCCGCAAATCGTAAATACGATCGACCTTGATCTTGGAACAGTTCAAGTCGAAGGGACTTTGGATCGGCTCACGAGCATCCAGATTTTCTCAACCGCGCAGATTCGAGGTTCGCAACTCACCGTCTCGGCCGATGGCGTCCCCGATTCATTGGCGACGACGGGAAGTTCATTTTCGGCGCAATTTGCTGTGAATCATCCGGCCACCTCGCAGACCACAATTCAATCAACCCAGTTTTTAGACGGCTCGGGACCGATTATTTCGGCGGGAGATGACTCCGGAGATCTCGGTGGTTTCTCAGCCGGTGCGGCGAGGAGCATCAGCTTCTCCGAGCAATATTCATGCGTGCAGCCTGGCACCGCCTCCGATCCGAATTTCGTCGCTGGATTTTTGTTCAGCGGCTACACACAAGGCGATTTGTTCGCGGATGGTAGTTCGTTCACTTTCCCGCTGGTGCTCGTCAGATTCCTACAGCGGGTCAGCTGCCTTGCTGCTGCGCCAACACCAAGCCCTACACCTCGGCGGACCCCGACACCGTCACCGACGCCGACGGCCACTCCGACTCCGACTATTACTCCTTCGCCGACACCAACGTCGACCCCGACTCCGACACCTCCGCCGCCGCAAGGCTGTTATCTCCTCGAGGGTAATTATTCGTCGTTCGACGAGCAGTGTGGATTGCAGAGCCTCTCACCGCGCGTCACTGGACAGGTGGTTGGATTTACTTCTCTGGGACAGAATGAAAGCGCGGAGAACTTCAATATTCAGACGAATCCGAACATTGCAAACTCTCAGTCGACAAACCTCGTGTTCCAAAGTCAGAGCGGTCATAGCTGTCAGCTCCAGTGCGCAACGAACGGCCAGTCCTTTGTATTCGTATGCACCGCTCCAAATTCGCAGTGCACTCAGAATTTCACTCGGTCGGAGGTGGGCTAAACGACTCTCATGGATCGAGCAAGATTGATATTAACCGGCATCTTGCTGTCGGCCGTCCTGAGTTTCTGCCTGCCCGTCAACAAGGGTTGGGCCGACAGCAAGAGTGAGGTGTTTATCCACGTCGGTGGAGACACTCAATTCCTGGGTACGAAGGAATTTCTCTATTCGTTTTTCTCGACTGTCTCCGTTCGACTCGAGAGCGGGAAATGGGGGAGCCGTTTTCCGGTGATGAAGCAGCTCGCCGGTGGGGATCTGAAGTGGGAGCAGGCCGGCAAGGGTCTCGTCGAGCTGTCTGAGATAGTGGCGGCGTTTAAGGAAATGCAGCCGAAAGACCTCGTCTGGAACATGAACGACCGAGATAAACAGCCTCCCTGGGATAATTGGATAAACTCAAGTGCGGGGGCGCTCACGAATTGCTTCATTACGGAGGAAGGGAAAGATCTCCTAAAAGTGCTTCGAGCAGTACTCACAAAAGCGAAGCGTGGACGTCGTGACATTTATATTGAATAATTCCTTATTTCTTTTACGTGTAGAGTAAGTTCGTATCGAGCGATTTCTGTTCGAATCTTTCAGGATGGGAAGGGGGGAACTTCGGCCTCATTTTAAGAAGAAATGAGCGGCGTCAAGTAAGTTTCCGACTCAGTTGCCGCTTCATGTCCCGCAGTCGGTAAGTCTACTTCCTGCAGTGCTCACCGAATTCTCAAATTCCCAAGCATTGACGGACTCTAAAGTTATTGAAAGAGCGGTGTTAGGAAGGTGACAAGTTTTGTCGGTCCCGCGACAAAACTTTGTCCATCTGAGCACTTCGCCCCTATTTTCCATCCGAGATCCTCCCATCCCGAACTAAGAGAGTCCTGCAACCGCTGATATGAGCCAGATGCTTTAGGATGAAACTACTCAGGTCGAAACAGCTTCTAGGAGATTCATCTATGGCCCCAACGAAGACTCAACGACTATTCCTCCATATGCTTGTGGTTGGCTTAATGGGCAGCGTGTGCCCGGCGTTTGCCACCGATAGCGGATTCAGTGCAGAGCAAGAAATGAACCTTAACGGAGTCGTTTGGGTGACGTTTGCCAGCGCATGTGTCACTGCTATCGTCTCGGTGGGCCACTATTGGCATTCGAAGATTGCCGAGAGAATGATCATTCTCCAGTCAGTTTCATCCGTGTTGGTCGTTACCTTTGTGTGTTTTCTCGTGAGTCTCATTCCGCTCATGAAAGAAGTCAGCGTGAAAGATGCGATGATAGTCTTGTATTTCCCTTCTATCATTCTCGCAGTCCTTCTGCTGGCTATCTCGATGTGGGTCCGAAGCATTGTCGAAGATCTTGCCTGCGCCTACACACGAGCCGACGACTTCTCGTCCGGATTGGAAAGGGTGAAGCGGATATATTCGCTTTGGCGGAGAGATTGCCGGATTGAGCGCAGCAAACGGAACTGGGCCCGCAAGGAAGCTCAGCGCCAGGCGATGGAGCTGAAAGCTCGAATGAAGAAGCATGCGGGCAAAAAGCGCTTAGCCTAATTTCTCTCCACATCACGGCAATTCAAATGGTGCGAGGAAATCAACCAAGTTGGTTCCTGGTTCCGAGTGCACTCTCAAAATCTCCGTTACAATCGGATCGTCACTTTCGACGGATAATACACCATAGGAATTTGGAACCGTGCTCCACGTAGACTGCTCGTGTATTCCGAGATCGATAGAACTCTGCGCGGAGAGCTCATATTGTTTAATGGTTGGACCGCCAGGCCGATCAACCGTGACTACTACTTGGATTGGAGTTGCCGCCGGGTTGAATATTTTCAGCCAGTTCGCCATCCCAAGAAATAAATTGTATGAGCCAAAAAATTCACCCGCGAGTGCCTCTCGCGCTTGCGATCCGTACATCGCTGCGATTGCGCCAGTAATAGGCTTTCTCACGTAGACCATACTTTGGCTGATAATTGAGTTTGATCCCGTCGGGGTAATTCTCGCGAAACCGGTTTGTTCTGGGCCGAGAAGGGCGCTCGCTTGAAAGTGTAGCTGCGAACGTGCGCCGAGCGTCAGGGATTCGAAACCGACCAGCGTGCCGTTGCTGCGGAAAAACTCAAGGAGGATTGGCGTCTGGATGTTCCGCGTGTTCACGACCTCGAGCCAGTTTGAGGCGCCCAGCGTGCTCGTTAACGGCGCCATCGTCGAACGTCCATTTCCTGCCTTTGCGATGAGCGGGAAAGCGAATGCATAGGTTTGACCCAGTGGGTCTCCGTACCCGTACCGGATTACTTGAGCGAGGTAGGGAGCCGAGCCGTCCGTGGGGACGATTCTGACGATTCCCACGCGATCCTTTCCGGGGTTTTCATGACCTGCTTGGCGATCGACACGACGCTTCGCGCCAACGGTTTCTTGGACACTGAAAAGCAGTGCGCCTGTCTGATTATAGTAGTGAAGGTCAAATGTTTTCGATTGGTTCGAGAGATTTATGATGGTCAGCCAATTGGCGACCATGTTGTTCGACTCAGCAGATGCAAAGCTCGGCTGATAAGTGTTGAAGCCTACGTTCGATTGTGCGTAGCTCGGATTTCTGAGTGGAACACCAAATGCAAAGTCGTAACCGCCCGGCACGGTGGAAGGTCGATAGAATACCACGCGACCAGCAAGACTACCGCCGGTGTATTGGATCTTCAATGTTCCATAGGCGTCCGATTGGAATCCCGCGAGCTCATTCAAGATGATGTCTCTCTGGCCTCGGGGCGGAATCGTGAAGTCGGTTCGATTGCAGTAACCTCCTTCGGGCAGAAACATTGAAATCGTAACGGTGACGGTGCTCGAGCCCGGATTTACAAGTTCCAAGATATTCGTCATTCGCAAGTAGCCGTTCCAGACCGAGTACACTGGATTCCGAAGTCGATTGCGGAAACTACCAGGATCCGCGGGATCGGTTCCATCTGCGAGCTCATCGGCATCCGTGACCCCGTCTCCGTCGCTGTCTCCCGGAGGTGGCGGGCCGACATCCGGACCGCCGGGTTGATTCGCCGGGTCACAAGCGAGGATGAACTCATACGCTCCGGAATCCCAAGCAGTCCCTGAGGGTCGAGGATTTCCGAGAATGTCAGTTGGCGGGGCGCTGGTCGACGTACCACGGTCTCTCGCCGGACTCGCGGCGGAGAGACGGAAGTTCTCATTTGCGAAGTCTACGAACGTTGCCTGCGGGGTAGAGGATACAGAATGTTGGTCTTGACCTGTCTGCGCTCGCCAGAGCGTGAGGGATATGGCCGAGTTTCCGCCGTCGTTTGAGAACCGGCTAATGACAACGTTGTAATCACTCGTGAGTCCTGGAAGACTCTCAGGATCAACGGTGATTGCTCCGCGAAACGAATGTAGATTGAAGAGGATATTGTTGAAAACCGTGTTGTTTACACTGCCGTCGGCAATGTTGACGGCCCAACGGCCGTTCGAAGCCATGACAATTGTATTGTTGATTACAAGATTGCCCGTTGCCGGCTCGAGTCCATCGATTCTGTAGAGGGAGATTCCGCTCGCGTGATTGTCGTAGAGCAGGTTATTTCGGAAGACGGAGTTCTGAACGCCATCGCAATTTATTCCCGAGCCTCCTCCGAGTCCGTTGTCGTAAATGGTGTTGTTCTCGACGAGTACATTGGAGATGATTCCGTCCCCTCCGTTACTCGCGTCCGAGTTTATGTGAATTCCGTTTCCTCGATTCCCCCAGACGACGTTATTCCGAATGACAGCTCTGTCGGCACTGTTCCCGTGATAAATTCCATGCTCGACATGAGAGCGGCTCGTCTCGTTGTTCTCAATGAGAATGTCTTCGCTGTGCCCCGTGATGATTCCCCATGTGTTGTTGTCGTCGCAGCGATTGTTGCGGATGATGACATGATCGTTTACGACCGATCGTATTCCTGCGCGCGGCAGGCCCAAGACCGTAAATCCTTCTACCGTGACGTAGCTCGTGCCTTCGAGGTTGATACCGTCAGGAGTTTTGCTGTTTCGCTCGTTAATGATTGCGCCGGGCTCTCCCCGGAAAACGATCCGATTCGTTGGCGTACCATTTTGGGGGAAATCCCAGCCCAACACAAAACCGACATATTGGCCCGGACGGACGATGACGGTATCTCCTGCACCGACTTGGTCAGCCGCGAACTGGAGCGTCCGCCACGGCGACTCCGAGGTTCCAGGATTTGCGTTGTTCCCGTTTGTTGCGACATAAAAAGTATCTGCAGACGCCACAGAAACTGAAGATAGCAGCGCGCCCAACAAGAAGAGGATTATTGCTGCGAGGGTCGGTAGTGACTTCACAGACGTGTCAACGTTGAGTGTGGTGGTTCGCATAGGACTTCTCACAAAATGCGACAGTTATTTGGTGAATCGAGCATTGCCCTTACTGCTGAAACTGAAGGGCCGTTGGCGGGGCGTGCTATCCTCCCGCGAGCCCTCTCCGAATAAGGGCTTCTGATGACTGAACCAGTGTATTCGTTCCCCGATGCAAGATCGAGAGTGAATCTGAGTACTTCCATCGGTGGCTCCGAGCGGTATCTCGGACAATCTGGGCGGATTTGACTCGAGGAGGTCGAATCAAATGGCGCAATTATGGAAAGTCGAAGCATATCTAGGTGTTCGGCTCTGAAAGTCCATTTCGGTTCTACATGCACGGCACACGAAATCAACGGCGAGCAAGTTTTCTTTCGAACGAAACACTCTTGATTTGGCGAGCGTGTATAGGCTCGTTTGCAGTCTTCCTCGTGGTCTCAAACGCAAAGGCCGAAATAAACGACGAAGCTCTCCTATTCTCCGCATCAGCCGCACAAAAAGCCGAGCTGATCATGACGGACATTAAAAGGACTACCGGAACGGCAGCCGAAATCGACGTTCGGACGATACCTTCTTTGCCGTCGAATGATCCTGACCCGCGAGCGCTGTCTGTCCGTTTATTTGGAGAGCAGAGGACGAAAGGGATACTGGTGCTCATCGTAAAGAATCCTCCGCGGGTTGTATTCGCGGCTGGAGACAGTCTGCTCAAGAAGCTTCCCGACACAGAAGAGATTCGAGTGGGGATGCTTCAGGCGGTGACGGAAAAACAATATGACAAGGGACTGCTCAGCGGGCTCGGCGCTTTACAAGAACGGATGAAGTCGACTTTCCCTTCGACAGCCGCTGCCGAGAACACGGCGAAAGATGGAATCTCAAAGCTGACGTCTCTTTGGCCGGGCTCCTCGAAAACAAAAAAACCAACGGAACTTTCAGAGGAGCCGGGGGGTAGTAGCACAGCCTCCATTCCCGCGAAAAAGGGATTTTCAATCCCTTCCGAGTTTTTCTACATTATGTTTGCGGTGATAGCGGTTTTGCTGCTTCCTCGCGACCGTGTTCTTCGACTGTTGAATAAAGATCGCCTTCGCAAGTCGTTTGAAATTGGGAGAGCAAGAGTAAGAGCCCTGTTGCCCGGAAAAAGTAGATAAAACCCACATCATGAACCTCAGAACCATCACCGCTTTGTTTTGTTTCTGCGTTGCGCTCTACTTCGGGCGACTCGCGGCTCAAGGGATGACGTCGGAATACGTCTGCTCGATGGTCCATCCGATCCTCGGTACAGATATGGAAATCGGATGTGTATATCGACGTGATCAAAATTTCGTTTATTGGAAACGAGTCATCTTATATTCAATTATTAGCCTCGGCGGCGTAGTTCTCGGAGCTTCCTATGCCGGTGATAGCCGGAATTCGTAATGTTGGAACGACTGCCGGTTCTTTTCGCGTTTGTCAGCTTTCTCTCGGCATTCCTTCTTTTTGAAATTCAACCGCTGCTCTCCCGGATGTTGCTTCCGCTTTTTGGCGGAAGCTCCGCGGTCTGGTCGGGCTGCATGGTTTTCTTCCAAACCACACTGCTCCTGGGATATTTAGTCGCTTACACGCTGATCCGATGGTGCTCAGTTCGTGCGCAGAAGTTAGCATACCTCACGATGTTTGGGGTTTCGGTCTGGATGCTCCTCCATTCATCGGGAAGCGCCGTCAATTCAGCGTCGTTTGAAGCCAACCCGGTCTGGGAGATCCTTCGACTCCTGTGCGTTCTCGTTGGTCTCCCGTATCTGGTTCTGAGCTCGACGAGCCCTCTGCTCCAATCTTGGTACGCGAAGGCTTATCCCGGGCGCTCTCCCTTCGGACTGTACCGAATGTCCAATCTCGGGTCGCTTCTCGCGCTCGTGACGTATCCCATACTGATCGAACCCGCACTCTACTTGAGTTTTCAGTTTATCCTTTGGCTCGGCATGTTCCTGGTGTTGACGGCAACCATAGGAATTTTTGTCTGGCGGTTCTGGAGTGACGTTGAGGTCGATTCACGACTGATCACGGGGGAGGGCGGGGGGGAGATTCCGACCGCTCGGAGCCGACTGATCTGGTTCACGCTGCCGTTCCTTTCTTCCGTTATTCTTCTCGGCATCACTCATCATCTGACAATCGATGTGACGCCCATGCCGCTCTTATGGGTGGTCCCGCTCGTCTTGTATCTTGCAAGCTTCATAATGTGTTTTCAGCCCAACTCGATTTACTCGAGGCGCATTTGGTTTCTGCTGCTTGCAGGCGTGTGCTTCTTTTATTCGGGGGACTTTTTCAGCGGCGCGGATGTGCCCATGCTTTTCAATCTCGTTTTTTGCCTGGGCGCATTATTCATTGCTTGTGTCGTTTGTCATGCGGAGGTTTTTCGTGTTCGGCCAACCTCCGATAATTTAGCATCTTTCTATCTGATACTCGCCGCCGGGAGCGCCGCGGGTTCAATTTTTGTGGCTCTTGTGGCACCCCAGATCTTCAGCCGGCATTTGGAACTTCCGTTGGCCTTGGGCGGGCTGCTCATTCTGCACGCGGCGATAATCACCAGCGACTCCGAACCGCTGCTGCCGAACTATCCGCCGAACCTTTTTCCGTCCGAAAAGATGCTTATCTGGGCTTTCTGCTCTTATGGGTTGCTGTGGTTCTATTTTCATTGGGAATCTTCGGAGAAGATAATCTTTCGGGAGCGAAATTTTTATGGAGAGCTGCGTGTCGTCGAGCAGATAAACTCCGAAGATCCACGAGAGAGCTTTCGATCCTTGATAAACGGCCGTATCTTGCACGGTGCAGCCTATCTTGATCCTGATCTTTCACGCCTTCCGATGTCGTACTACGGGTCAAATAGTGCGCTCGCTCCTCTGTTTGATTATCTCCGGAGCAAGGAATCGCTGAAGATTGGTGTCGTCGGGCTTGGAACCGGCGCATGCGCGGCATGGAAGCGGCCTGGCGATCGATTCCGGTTCTATGAGATAGATCCTATGGTTCCAAGGGTAGCGGCCGAGTTCTTTCCCTACATAAAGTCGGCGGACCCGAGTATCGAAATCGTCATGGGCGACGCAAGGATTTCACTCACCGGAGAAGCGCCTCAGGAATATGACCTCATTATACTCGACGCGTTTTCGAGCGATGCGATTCCCTTTCATCTTCTGACTGAGGAAGCCGTCGACCTCTACCTCCGGCATCTTGCGCCTGGGGGACTGCTCGCTGTCCATGTTTCAAATCGTCATCTGAATCTCGAGCCGATCGTATTGTCAGTCGCACATCGGAAAAACATGCACGGTGGAGTTGTGCTGTCGGGAGAGAAAAAATACGACCTTGAAACCGTTTCGACGTACGTTGTGATTGGCGAGAACGGAGGCTTTTTTCGTGCTCACGGGGTACCGGGAAAAATGAGGACGCTCGACCTCGAGGACATTCGGGCTCGTGTCTGGAGCGATGATTATAGCTCAACTCTTGGTATTACTCGTTGGGTAGGAGTGGACCCTGAAAAAGAAGTGACCGGAACCGCTCGGAAAATTACCGATATTGCTGATCTCGAATATTGATTCGATCGGTGCCCATTCGCCGTTTGTAGGCGCATCTCCTGAATGTTTTCGCGAATTCTGTCGATATCCCTGAGGGGCTCTTTGAAACAATCTCCTGGGGGCTGCATTCATGAGGAACATCTTTTCGATTCGTTCGGGGCGACTTCCGGCCGCGCTGTTTTTTGTCCTGATCACTCTTCAATCAACGGCAAACGCCCAATCGTTCCTCTGCCCTTGTCTCCTACGTCGCGAATGCCTTCCGCCGCCAAATGCGCTGGTTATTTGCAAACAGAACGGAAATCTCCAACTTTTTGACCGCAATTCCATGATGACTCAAGAAGCTCGAGTCGAGGATCTGCTGAGTCGCCTCCGGGATGAAAACGCTGCTGTTCGAACGAATGCGGCAACAGAGCTCGCTGGCATCCGCCCGACTTCCAAGGAGATTGAACCTGCACTTGTCGAGGCCCTCAGAAACGACCCGAGTAAATGGGTTCGAAGGGCTGCAGCAAGAACCCTCGGCCGTCTTCGTCTTCGCACCGCGGAGAGTGCTCTGAGGACCGCGCTTTCTGATCGCGACCAATGGGTTGCCCATTCCGCCACTGAGGCCCTGAAGCGAATAGCGCTTCGCAGCCAGTCCGACCCCCTTTAGCCGAGAGAATTCTTCGCAATCGAGGAGTTTCAATGGGATATCTGACTAAGCTGCGAAGAAACAGTTGATTTTCCCCAAAAAGGTGGTTAATAGAGGACTGGGATAGAAGTTCGATCCCGGTTATGCCAATCGTTTCCCATTTTTTTGGGTACGTGCGGAGGGTTCGATTAGATCGCTACACACCTTGAACGCCCCAACCGGCCTCCGTTTGCAAGTGCACCTTGCGCGGCTGATGCACGATGGAGCGAACCCGAATGTGTCTAAATCTAAGTCTGTTTTGAAACGAGTATCCGGAATGTGATGTTCGCACCGGCAATGGTGCCGCGTGGAAATCAGCTCCGGCTAACCCGTTCGATTGATCGCTCCGCAATTGCGCGGTTCGATTTGCATTGTTGATTAGGAATATTTTGTGAACATTTATATTGGCAATCTCTCGTACGAAGTAACCGATGCTGATCTTCAGCGTACGTTTTCTGCATTCGGTAACGTCACTTCGGCAAAAGTAATTAGTGATATGGAAACCGGCCGGTCAAAGGGCTTTGGTTTCGTCGAAATGGGTTCTAAGGCCGAAGGCGAGAGTGCAATCTCCTCTTTGAACGGTACCGACCTGCGTGGACGGACCATCACCGTGAACGAAGCTCGTCCTCGTGAGCCTCGGAGCGGCGGATTCGGCGGCGGCGGCGGACGTGGTAACGGCGCTGGCCGTGGCGCGGCTGGCGGCGGACGCGGAGACCGTTGGTAGTCAAACCCCCGTTGGATTTCGGCCCTGGTCGGAGTTCAACTGGAGTACTACATAATTCGTAGACTTCGGTTTGCGAATATAAGAAGGCCGGAAGGGAATTTCTCTTCCGGCCTTTTTGATTTTCTTTCACCTATTTGTTTGGATCGGTAGTACGTTGCAAATTCCCCGAACCTAGGAGACAGCCTGTGAAGACGAACGAACCTCGAAAAAAGGCCGGCCCACAAATGGGCTCTCCGCTAGGGCGCGCTGCTAAGTTAGGACGGAAGACCGAAGATGAAATTCTGCTGGCGGAGCCACCGGCAGGGCAGCTCTTTACACATACTGATCCGTGGAGGGTGTTGCGTATCACGGGCGAGTTCGTGGAGGGTTTTGATGCGCTCGCGGATCTGGGACCTGCGATCGTGATTTTTGGAAGCGCTCGAGTGAAGGAGAGCGATCCGATGTATCAGGACGCGGTCAAGCTTGCCGAGTTGCTCGGCGAAGCAGGGTTTTCAGTGATAACCGGTGGAGGCCCTGGAATCATGGAGGCGGGAAACCGGGGCGCCCAAAACTCAAAGACTCACTCCGTCGGGCTCAATATCGAATTGCCGTTTGAGCAACACATAAATCCCTACGTGGATATCGCGGTCGATTTTCGATATTTTTTCGTAAGAAAGACGATGTTCGTCAAATACGGATATGGCTTTGTGATCTTTCCCGGAGGGTTCGGTACGCTTGACGAGTTGTTCGAAGCACTCGTCCTCGTTCAAACCGGCAAGCTGAGAAACTTCCCGATCATCTTATACGGAAAGGCGTACTGGGCTGGGCTTATTAATTGGATTCGCGAGACGTTACTCGCGGAAGCGAAAATTAGCGCTTCTGACTTGGAACTCCTCGTTACTTGCGATAACCCCGAAGCGGTTCGAGACGTCATCGTCCACTCCTACAACGAACAAAATTGGGGCGAAGAAAAAGAGAGGGCCGCGCGTGAGGGGACTCGAAAAGCCTACGAAAGAGATATCCGCTGACGTACACGGATATCTCTTCTCGAAAAATTATTCTTTGTCATGATCTTCGTCGTTCATGCGTTCAGCGAAGCGCTTCTTCCATTCTGCCCGCTTGTGCTTTCGCCAATCCTTGAATTCGTCCTTCGTTAAAAATCCATCCGAATCTTTATCGATTTGCTTGAAGTGCTCGTCCAGTTTCTCTTGGCGAGCTTTGACGAACTCATCTTTTGAAATTTTACCGTCGCTGTTTGTATCTGCCTTTTGAAATCGTGCGGCCTTTTTCGCCTCAAAGTCTTCCGGCTTCTTTCCGTCTTTTGCATCCTCTGCGTAGGCGGTTGCGCTGCAGAGCGCGAAGCTTGCAACCAATACGGCACTGAAAAATTTATTCGAATTCATGGGTTTCTCCCTCGCAATTGATGTTTCTGGTCCGGTTTGTGCTGCCATGTCGATACGCGGTTTACAAGTTTGTCCAAAAGCTGCTGTAAAGTTCAATGTTCTCAGGGGTATCGGAGGCAATTCAGCATGATCTCGATCTCAGTTCTCCGCTGCAGAGTTTGAAATTCGTCGAGATTATTCAATTTTCTCCAAAAAGCTGCCGATAATCCAAATACTTGAGAAGTAGACGCAACCCATGAAGCTCAGACTGTTCTTTGCCTTTTTGATCGGGCTAGCAACAGCAGGAATCTATGCTGCGGCACCTTCTGCGTTCGCACGAGTTTCATTCGATAACTTCCGACGAGGAAAGACCGCTCCGCAGACTTCAGTGGTTGCTCCAAAAAAATCAGATGTAAAATCGCTTCCCTCGAAAAAGAGCCAGTCGCGGGCGAATCGCGTTTCCGCCCGTTCCAAAAAGCGAACCTAGGCGGCATTTTCGCACTCTATTGTCGCGAGAGGGGTGTGAGAAACGCAGGCTAGAACGGGGCGTCGAGATTCGTCGTCCTCCAGCCGAAGAAAATCAGCGCCGTCCAGCGTGAGTAATAGGTCTCTTTTGGCTCGGTGCTCATTTCAAAAACGAGTTTTCCGCTCTCTCGCTCAACTGCAAATACCGAAAACTTGACTCGTCCGAACTGGGCGTACCGTTTCAGAAGCGCAATTTCCGGAAACGACGCTTGCATACCCGGAAGTGGCAAGGCGAAGGAGGGGACACCGAGGAGAAACTCTCCGTCATCGACCCCGGAATATTCAATTAGGGGGTAGACGACGAGGTCGGCTCCATCCGGACGATCGGGCAACTTCAATCCCGATTTCACAAGGTGTGCCGCTATCGCGGATGCGAAGAAAAGCCGGTCGATCGCTGCCGGAGTTTCAAGGTGATACTTACCTCCGAGGAACTGCTCCGAGACAACGAAAGACTTGCCGCTAAAACTTTCGAGTTCCAGCCGGGACAGCGCTTTCTTTGCCGATGTGCGGATGAGTGCTTGTTCTACCGAGGTCCGCTCGGAGGTGGTGACTCGCGTCACTCCGCAGCCGCAGGCCACCACCGCGGCCAGGATCACAAGAGACAGCCGGAACAGACGAAAGGTTTGCCTACGTGAGAAAAACATATCCAAGTATGAGAGTTCATTGATTCCATGGTGAGTATGCCCTGAGCCCGTATGAGCGGAAAGCGGCATTTCACGAGCTGAAGTAAGCGCGGTTCGAACGAAGAACTTGCGGAGCCGATTCTCATCGGATACCAAGCGGGGAGGCGTAAGGAATCGAGGTTCCGTGGGGAAAAAAAGAAGGCGGCGAAAAGACAAACGATTTCAATTGAGCCCACCCGGGGCTGCGCCGGGTATCGTTCTTAGCGACCCTGAAGCGCTCGCACCTATCGTAGATCTCATTTGTTACAGTGAGTCAGAGTTTTCAGAGTGTCGACTTAGCGAACTTTCGAAAGTTCGAGAGAGTTGGGAGAAACACTCTGTCACCTGGCTTAATATTGACGGGTTGGCCGAGCCCAACATGATTCAAGAGGTCGGAGCAATTTTCGGCTTCCACAAGCTGGCGCTCGAGGATGTCGTGAACGTTCAGCAGCGTGCGAAACTCGAACATTATAACGACCATCAATTCTTGGTGACTCGCCTCCTCTCGTACAACGATTGTCTCGAGAGTGAGCAGTTAAGCATCTTCCTGGGCTCAAAATTCGTCGTAACATTTCAAGAAATCCCGGGAGACTGTTTCGATCCGATACGAGCCAGAATTCGGGCACCTCAGTCGAAGATTCGAGCTGCCGGCGCCGACTACCTCATGTATTCGCTTCTCGACACGGTGATCGACTCCTATTTTCCGATTCTCGAAAAAATCGGAGAACGGATTGAGCAGCTTGAAGATGAAATCCTCGCAGGCCAGTCGCCTGACTTCCTCAGACAATTACACTCTCTTAAACGAGACCTTCTTACACTTCGACGAGCCGTTTGGCCGCTTCGCGATGTCGTGAACTCGCTCATCCGCGATACGAACCCCTTGGTCAGCGAGCAAACACGATTTTACCTCCGTGATTGCTACGATCATATCGTGCGTATCATGGAACTCGTTGAAATGTTCCGCGAGCTGGCGACTGATCTCATGGATCTTTACTTATCCGTCGTCAGCCACAAAATGAATGAGGTGATCAAGGTCTTAACGGTCATCTCGACCATCTTCATCCCGTTGACCTTCATCGTCGGTGTTTATGGAATGAACTTCGACACATCGGTCTCACCGTGGAATATGCCGGAGCTTCGTTGGTACTACGGCTATCCGATCGCGTGGGGGGTGATGCTGTTTTTCGTGCTCGTGCTCCTTGTTTTCTTCTCCAAGAAGGGCTGGATCGGGAGAAGCTCGACGAAGCTGGTCAGCGAAACGAAAACGACCTGACGAATCGCTACCGACTGTTCGTTGACAACAATGATTCCGCGGGGAGCTTTCGAAGACACTGAGTGAGCTTCAGCCTCGCTTCCGCCCTACATTCCGAGGCCAGAAGCTCCATGCTCCCTCGTTCACCAGATTCGGTGCACTGAGCCGACAACCAGCTCGCGTTATCGAGACAGTCCTGACTGAGATCAGCTCTGCCGATGCCCACCTGAGAGCTGAGAATCACAACGGCCACGATGACCAAAGTCGGGAGTGATAATATTACCCGGAAAGACATACAACCTCCGTCGGGGTGAGCCTCTCACTATTCATGTGGGCAGACCCAATTACTTCACGGAGCGGGACTTTCCTCGCGAAAATAGGAGAATCCCCTAGACGAACATCACTCCAAAATACCCAGAATCGGTCGGAGCAAAACCTGGGCGGTTCTCCTCGTTCCGATTCGGGAGGTCGGGCAGCGCTGATCATTCCTTCTTCAGCGCCTTCAAGTACTTCATCTCCTCCGCGAACGGCATACCGGGGCCGTTCTTGGAGAGCCATTCTCCCTTCAGCTTGGGCTTCTTCTCGTCGACGGTGATCGTGTAGCTGGAGACGCCGAGGACGAGCTTGCCTTTGTCGGCCTTCTCCTCACTGGCTTCCTGCCAGCTGACGGCCAGTTGGTCGCCGCGGCGGATGGCGAGACCGTTCACGACCTTCCCGTTGTCGTACGAGTAGATCACTTCGTAGCCGTCGCCGTCGGCCTTGATCACGACGGTGCCTTCGACCTTGCCGCCGCCCAGCACGGTCTTCACGACTTCGTAGCGGCCGGTGATGTCGATCTTCGTGGCGGTGGCGTCGGCCTTGTCGTCCTTCTTCTGCGCCGACGACTGCGGGCCGGCAAGCAGGATGACGGCGACGGCCAAGGCGATGTACGGAACGCGTTTCATGGTGCCCTCCCGGGCTTCTAGCGGGTGACGAGGCGTGGGCGAACCTTCTTCAGTCCAACCGTTGGACCGATTCTGAGTTTCGTGGAGTGAATTGCCAGCGGCCGGAGAGAGCTCTCGGCGGCTGTTCACGGATTACCCGGGGGGAAATTCAAAGATTCGCTCTTCCCTTATAAAAGGAAGAATTGAGAAGACGTTTAAAACAAATCTTCCAGAAGGTTCGGTAGCTTACTGGCCGCCTTCGGCCCAGGTCCGAGGTCTCTTCCGCTGAATTGAGACCGGAGGTTTCGGGGGAGGCGTGGTGTAGTAACTCTCCGGAGAGCCAAGTCTCGGCCGTTGCTGCTTCTTGTCGTCGTAATCGCTCTCGGCATTTAAGGGATCGCTCAGCTCCTTTACCTGGACCTTCGACGTGGGACCGCCCACAACCCCTGCAGGCAAGTCGCGGCCCTTTTTGGACTTTTGACCCTTAAGCGGGATTGCCCAGGCGTCAGAGGCGGTGCCGAGCGCGACACCACTGAGGAGAAGGGCGGGGATAGCCATTCCAAAGAGGAATCTTGGAAGTCGACGCGTATTCATGGCCGCAATATAAACCAAAATCGCCCCGAAATCTAACCTCTTCAGTTCGGCAATTTCGACGATTCTGATACTTGGTGTTTGCTTTTGATGCGTTCGTAAGCAGGTTTACTGAGTCCAAGCGCAAGCGCCGCGGAGTAGATGAGCTCTTCCTCTCGTTGTTCGAGCTTTCCATCGGAAAGGGAGACCTCGATAAGAATCTCAACCAGCCTATCGAGATGCCTCAGCCGATCCGGAAAGGTCTTTTGAAATCTTTCTGCATAGTCGGTTAGCTCCAGCGGCGAGGTGAAGGACTCTTGAAAAACTTGGACGGCGAGCGCTCGAAGCTTTTTGTCCAGCTTCAGCTCTTGATCCAAATACTTCTCAACGCGCCGGACTTCGTGCTCGGACACGCCGCCATCTGCGCTCGCAATTTTTCCGAGCATGGCGAATGTGCAGGTAATAAACGCGGCTTGAGACTCCTTCGGCATATCCATGCAATTTCTCCGGAAGTAAACAATCAATCAAATCCTCTTACGATATCCGCGGGAGGTTTCGCAAAGGCTGAAATCTGCTGGGATTTGATTATTGTGATTCGCGAATTCGAGTGAGGACGTAGTTGGCTTTTAAACCAAACGCGCCTTCGGCTTTTCCCTCAAGCTCGTTTCCGCCTTCTTTCGATTGAAGCCGGTGCGAACCTCCGAGCACGATTTGACTGCAGTCTCCGTCAAGGCATTCGGTCTCCCGGAATTCAATTGAACCATCCGTGGTGCGAGTGCCCAGAATTCGAACTCTTGCCTCTCCAAGGGTAGTCCACGTGATTATTCCGTCCAGTTCTTGAGGCGACGTCGAGTCGCTGTCGAATCTCAAGAACAGCTCAATGGGTCCTGACCATGCGAGCGGAGACGTCTGGTTAAATGTTCCATGCCAAAATTGGCGGTCGTATGCCTTTGGCGGTTCGGAAATCGCGAGGTTAGAACAGATTGCGACCGACACCGGCAGGAACAACGATCGAAGGAATACGAGACACAACCCTTCTCTTGAGAAGTTCATCTGAAATACCGATTTTAATCTCGGGAGGATCATCATACTCATGACTGTCGGTCGATTGTCTTGGCTACTTTTGGTCGCGTTTTGCTCTTCAACTTTTGCGTCCGCGGAAGAGGCCGACTCTTGGGCGATTCAAGGCCGGCCGACGGCGAAGATCGAAGATGCTGTTGAAAAGTGGTGTGAAATCGACGGCACGAAAGTCCGTTACTCGAATATTCCGGTCCCGGGGTATTTACCGTGCGGAAATCTTTCGGCGGCAAAAAGCTGCGACCCCACTGGAAAGCGCTTTATCGGAGCCGGACCCTCGCCCTACGCGTTTCTCGACTGCGAGAAAGGGCAGCGCATTCAAATTGTGTCTCAAATGCCTCTGCCGCGAGGCAGCCTATCCTCTGGGCTTGGAAAGGACGGCGAACGGCCGATGACGTGGTCTGAAAGAAAGAGCAAGGAGCTTGAGGCACTTTTGAATGGAGGCCCAAAGCCCGCTCGGGGTGTGAAATCGATAAAGCAACCTCAACCGGCGCCTCCGGACGCGATTTCGGCTGAGCTGGCCAAGGCGTTTCAAGCTCTGCAGGAGAGAAACCGGCAGGCGGAATTGCTTCTTCGCGACCCCTGACCCGCTACCACTTGAAGACAACGACGAGCAAGACCGTGAGGGCCACAAGACAGAGGGCGATGAGCACGGCTCACCACTGAGGAGGCTTGACTGATGTGTGCCGGAAGATCGGCAGCTCGCCGGTATCATCAACGACGACATCTCCGTCGCGAATCATCTCTTTAAGCGCGTCCAGGATATCTTCTTCTGCACCGATCACTATCGGCCGGGCCTCCTCCTCATGCACCGCGATGAGATTATCGAAATACAATCCCTCTTCGGCTTCCTCATGAGTGAGCGCTTTTTCGATTTGCTGTTTTATCTGTTCAAGATTTTCCATTGCGCACCTCTTCCGTTCCGGCTCTGGTACCATGCTCGGCAAACGAAATGCTAGGAATTTCGTTCGCAGTCGGGTGAATTGTCCTGCCGTTTCTCGTTCGATGCATTGGTTGAGGAAAGAGGTTTATCTTCCAATAGCGAGAGCAAAGAGCTTACAAATCGCCAGTGATAAGCGATTCCCGCTAGCACCATCAGATGGAAAAGTTCGTGTGGGCCGATAACGCCCTGAATTAACACTGGTTCATTTAAGAACTCGAAAACCGTCCCCGCTGAGTAGAGAACGGAGCCGCCGACGAGGGGTTGGATAAATGAAAAACCGCGCTGAGACCAGGCAAGGCCGCCGGTTGCCGCACCCAGCCAGCCCATTCCAAGATACACAGAAATGCCGACGGATTCGGGGATGTCAGTGAAGAAAATCGTTTTTACCACGATCCCAAAAATCGCAATTGTCCAAATCAACACGAGCGGGAACCAGCGCCAGAAGCCGCGGAACATGATGGTGTGTATCGGGGTGAAAGTTCCCGCGATCAAAATAAATATCGCAGCGTGGTCAAGCCGCTGCAGCACCATCTTCGGATAGCCGTTCGGCAGGACATGGTAAATTCCGCTCATCAACAGGAGGAACGTGCAGGCGAAACAAAACACCGTTACGGCGACCTTGTGCCAGGAATCTTGAATTTCAGAGCGAAGGAGCTTGAGGGAGCAAGGGATGCAGACGAGCGCGCCCAAAAAATGAGACAGCGAACTGAATGGCTCCGAACATCCGACAAATGAATAAGAGGTCATAACCTAAAACTTAGACTCGCCGGCGCCGCGTTGATTCAACGACGGGTTGATTCAACGAGTCGAGAAGCGAACACCGCAAAATCCTGACTGGACATCCACTAATCCGCCCAGCTTGAGTCTCTACTCCATTGTAACAGGGCATAGGATCGCACGATAGTCGTCTCTTCGAGGGATAGGGATTAGGGACCGGTGAGAGGGTCTCGGAGAAACTCGATCCTCCGCATGAGAGGTACTCCTAGAGCCGTGACCGAGGAATGGCGCGGAGCGCTCGAAGGTCAGCTGCTTCTTCATGTGAGTGAAATCTACTCGTTTGGAGTGGCGGCGTGGAGGTTTGGGGCGCCGCCGACACCGGAAGAGCAAACCGACGCCGACGTTTTTCGCGATGTGAGGAAGTTGTGAAGTTTTCGTCGCCCAAACGTATGCTGAATTTCTTCCGCAAAAAACATTCCCGATCGTGAGGCTGTTGAATCCGGCAATGTTAGGAGATTTTATCGTTGATCTCCGGGCGCTTCTCCTCTTATTTTACCCCCGGTCGAGTGCTCGCACTCGATGAAGTTTCGAGACGTTGATTCTCAGAAAAAAAAAAGAAGGAAGAATACATGCATATCCAACACAAACCGCGAGCGCGGAAGTGGTTCCCGCGTGCGTTGATTTTTAGTGCCATGGTCGGGCTTCTGCCGTCCGTCGCGATCTGTTCGGACCATACCGAGTCTCCGCTGGTGAAGCAGGATGCCTCGATGGATCTCACCGACCTTTATGTCTTTGATTCGGGCGGTGGAAAAATGACGGTGATTGTGAATTGGGCGGGCTTCAATGACAGCCGTGCTCAACCAGACGCAGCACCGCTTTTCACTTCGAACTCGCTGTACACGATTAACATCGATAACAACGAGGACAATGTCGCCGATTTTCGGATTCAATGGAAATTCGGTCAAAACTCGCAAGGACAATGGGGTGTTCAGGTTACCGGAATTCCGGGAAGCCAGGGAACTGTGAGCGGACCGGTCGAAAGAATTCTCAGCGGCGGAAACGGAACACGAGTTTGGGCAGGTCATGCCGATGATCCGTTCTTCTTCGACGTGCAAGGATATCTCGATACCCTCGCGACCGGCGTTCTCTCAATTATCAATACCAGAAGCATACTCTCAGGTTTCAACGTGACTGCGTTGGCCGTTGAGTTTGATATCGCCTCGGTTGTGAACTCGGGTGGCGATGCTCACTTCTGGATCACCTCGGCGCGCAAGTAGGGGAGTAAGGAATAAAATATGAAAACGAATAATTTGCTGAAAATCGTATCTTTGGCCCTCGCCGGGACTTGTATGATTAGTTTCCTATCCGCGTGCGGTGGAGATGGAGATGACGGAATCGACACATCGACCGATTTCACGTTCGATGCGTCTCCGGAAAGCGCATACACTCAAATCGATCGCCACGGTGCGGTAGAAGCCGGAACGGTTGCAATCGCGGGCGCCTCAGGCCTCGGAATTGCTCCGATTCGGGATGTGTATAACGCTGCGAACCCGGTCATCGATGCGCAAGGCACCTTCGTGGGAGTGATCACTCAGAGTGTGAACTTCTTTCATGCTGCTCTCGACGATGATTTGCGTGGAGCTGGACTTATTCCAGCGACGACCGCGGTATCGTTGGCACAAGCGGCGCCTGTCGTTGTTCCTGACGTGATCCGTTTCGATCCGACCAAGACGAACCGGTATCCAAACGGACGGAAGTTGACGGATCCAGTCGTGGATATCACCGTTGCAGCCATCCTCCTCGACCTCAGTCAAGGCGGACAAACGGTTGAGACGCTCGCGGATATCCCATTGAATCCGCCGGCAAACGATAAGTCGTTTAAGTCCTCGTTCCCGTTCCTCGCAGATCCTACTCTGCCTTAGGTTCACGGGTGCTCCGGTGAACGAGCCCGATCTCTTCGGGCTCGGCACCGGAGCTTTTCTTGATTTTTATTCCGGTCCAGTAAAAAATGTTTAAGAAGTTTGTCCTGCTTGGAATGTTCGTCGGCATCGCCGTCTATCTCTTTCAGTCGGCTAAGGCGCCTTCTTCCCGGATAGAAACACCTCGAGCGATGCTCAAGTCTCCGAGTCCTGCGTATTCTACGCTCGTTGATGACGTGAACATCAGAGTGAAATCTTTTGAAAAGCTTGCGGCCGAACGTCCGGCAGATTGGGTAGTGCGTGAACGACTCGCGAAAATTCTCGCCGAGCGCAGCAGTCTCACAGGGAGGATCGAAGATCTCATCCGCGCCGATAAAGTGCTTCATGAGGCCTTTGGAATAGCCCCTGCGGGGAGCGGGCCGCTCTCTATCGCGGCCAAAGTCAATTACTCCATGCATCGGCTCGGAAAAGTTGACGAGTACTTGAACAAGCTGAGTGCTCAGCCGATCCTTAAGGCGCCTGCGGTCGCGTCCATTGTCGCCATGCGTGCGAATCTCGCGTTTCACCGTGGCGATTATGACCGCGCTCTTGAGGGTTACCGAAAGTGCGAAGGTTTGCAGCGGGGTGCTTGTCTCACGGACCTTGCCACGTATTACGCGAACACCGGTGGATATCTCGAAGCCGAGTCTTTGTTTAAGCAGGCACTCTCGACAACTGCCAGTGATGATGCTCACAACCGCGCTTGGCTGAATCTCCAACTTGGAATCCTGCGGATGAGGCAGGGACGCTACGAAGAAACGCTCACGTTTCTTCGGGAAGCCGACCGTATCCTGCCCGGATGGTGGCTGGTGCGTGAACATATTGCGGAGACTTTGATGCTCCGCGGCGAGACAAAAGAAGCAGTCGCGATTTATGAAGAGGTGGTTCGGGAGACCGGACTCCCGCAATACCTCGATGCGCTCGCTGAAGCTTATCGCAAGCTTGGGAGAGAGAGCGAAGCAGCGGCGCTTGAGACAAAATCCGAGAAACTCTGGGATGAGCAACTAAAACTCGCGCCTGAAGCGGCCAGCGGTCATGCGATGGAGCATTACATGGGTAATCCGGCGAGAGCCGAGTTCGTCCTCGACCTCGCGAAGAAAAATTTCGAAATACGTCCCGGAGGCGAAGCGAAACTCTTTCTCGCAGAGGCCTATCTTAAAAACTCGAAGCCGCAAGAGGCGAAAAAGCTCGTGGACGAGCTTATGACGACGAGATACGAAAGCGCGGAACTTTATGATCTCGCCAGCCGCATCTATTCAAACCTCGGCGACGGAAATCGGTCTGCAGAGCTCCGGCAAAAGTGCTTGGAAATAAATCCTGCCTTTGCTTGAAGTGAACATCGTCTCTTGAATTCTCGGTAGGATCGGTGCAGATTTGCGGTATGCAGTCCCTCTCCGAAGCCAAATCCTACGCCTATCTCTTTTTGATCCCCTTGGGGGTCTTTGTTCTCGCTTTCAGTTTCCGGACACTCTGGCTTGTCGCCCTCGTGCCCGTGGGTTTCGCGGCCGTTGGGTTCTCGACGCTTGGAATTGCATTATGGACCGGATGTGCGCTGGACAGCCGATGGCGTGCCACGATCAGTAAACGTGAGCGACCGCTGTACTATTGGACGTATGTCTGGATCGCGAGCATGATCAATCTGGTCCTCCTTTTCCTTACGTTGCTGCTTATCTCTGCGCTTTAACTCCCTTTTCTCGGGCTTGTTTTAAGTGTTCGGTGGTTTAGGCCGATATTCTGACGAGGCGCTCTTCGGGAGATACACCATGCTTTTCGTCTGTCCATCGTGCGAACGACGGTACCAGGAGACCGTCGCTGGTCCGGTAAGATGTCTTTGCGGGCAACTGATCTCTTCGGCAGTCACAAAGCCGTTTTATCCGGAGATCGTTCGTTGTTCTTCATGCGGCGGTTCGGTCGACGGAAATACGTTCCAGTGCCGGTATTGTGAGAACATCGTTCATGAGTTCGATGGGAGGAGCTACTGTCTGAAGTGTTTTGCGTTCCTCGAGAAGAGAGCGAAGTTCTGTTCGAGCTGTGGAGAGACCGCAATTAAGATAGATGCGTTGCCGCTTGCGGCTCGACTCTTCTGTCCGCGCGACGGCGGCGAGTTGAGTGGGTTTCAGCTCGGTGACTACCGTATCTCAAAATGCAATGCTTGTTTTGGAGTTTGGATCTCGAAGGAGGAGTTCAGACGAATTGTGGACGCGAAGGCCGAAGGAGTGGAAATCGACGGCGAGTATGCAAGGAGATCGAAATTCGACTCCGAGCTGAAATACATTTCGTGCCCCGAATGTGCGAAACAACTCGCGCGCCGGAACTACGAAAGAGTTTCCGGAGTCATCATCGATACGTGCGAAGAGCACGGAGTTTGGCTCGATGTTCACGAGCTCGAGGATGTGGCGAATTTCCTGAAAAAAGGTGGAAAACACCAGGCCGCATCTGCGCGAAAGGCAGAGGAAAAACGGCTTAAATCAGAGCATGAAAAAGTTCGCCGAATGAAGGCACAACTTCGCTCAGGCGAAATCAACTGAGCGCATCCGACTTTCGATTTCCGCCCGCTTCGACGAGGCTCTAACGAGCCGAAGGCTTCGTGCCCAAGGCTGCTACATAATGATCGCCAGGGAAAGTTTCGATGTCAACGAATCCTGCCCGGCGCATATAAGTTCGGAGCTCTGGTTCAGTCGAGGCCTTGCTGATGCTCGCCGGCCTAGAGGCCGGATCAAATGACGCCATCTCGCGAAAAATCCCCCAACCGATGTCTCCCTCGAGATTGATGTTGTCCACGTACAGCTTTCCGCCGGGCTTCAGCACGCGGAAAGAATCTTCAACGTAGGCAAAACGATCCCATTCATCGAGATGCATAAAGACTGTCGAGCAATAGATCTTGTCGACCGAGTCCGAGCGGAATGAATTCAGATTGCATGCGAAAAGCTCGTGCAGCTCAAAATTGTTCCGTCCCGTTCGCGCTATTTCGGTTCGAGCGAGCTCAAGCATTTTCGGAGAGATATCGGTCCCAATCCATTTTGTGCAAAGCTTGGTGAGTGGCACACCGATTCGTCCGATGCCGCAGCCAATTTCTAGCACGACGTCGCTCGCCTTTATGTCCATCGCTCGAACGAGCGTGTCGGCAGTTGTCTCACCACTCGAAAAGAAATCGGACTTGGAAGCAGTCCCAGCTACAGCTAACATTGCGGTTTTTTCGCTATTCACTTCTCTGTCCCAAACGTTTTTGTATTGGCTTCGTTGATCCGGCTTCAGTGAGGTTTCCACCCGGCGTACGGGAAGCGGGCCGTAGCTGAAACGCTTCGCACCTTTGTGGATCGTCAGCTCGACTCTTGAGTTTGCTTTTACTTCTTTCAGTGAAGCCCAAGGAATGAAGGAACGGAAGCCTCGCGCGACTCCCGAATGTTTCAAATCAAAATACCCTTCCACGTCAGGGCGATCGATTTTCGCGGGAATACTCTCAATCAGATTTCCGTCGAGTAATACGTCAACGGTGACACCGTCTCCAGCGAGATCCAGAGCCCAGCCGCGGATCTCTATCTTGTCGCGAAATCCCTGACCGGCAATCGGACTTTCGATGTTCGCCCGGAGTCCACTCAATGGCCAAACCAGCCTCCGGCGGGATAAGAGCTTGAGCTCAAGCAGGTTTAGTTTGTTTTGAAGATTCATTTTTCTCCCACTTGAGTATCGGCCGGGCGGTGAAGGCACAGATATATCAAGGAACTCCCCGAGCGAACAGCTCGGCTTCGAAGCGCGACCACAGACGTCCCGTACCGGCACCGAACCTGCCTTGCGACGGGGGCGTATCAAAAATTAAGGATGAGCAACCCCAATTAATCCGCATTAAAAACATAGTAAATAAACGCGGTTAGCCGCTCCTTCCGTCGAGCTTCTACATCTAAATATTAGCTGACCTGCATCCTCAGCTTTTAATAGGACTTGCCGATAGCTAGTCCTGTCACAACAAGGAGAGCGGATTCTCGCTCCATAGGTGTTTTGGTGGAAAGGTTGTGAGTACGGAAGAGAACAAGGTTGATTCGACTCCGACGAGGGGGAGTGCGATTCGCGGCAAGTTGCTGCCCTTTTTCGGCGGTGCTGTGATTCTGCCAACCATTGTCGCCTTCGGCGGCGTCTTCGATATTCAATTCATCCTCGATAAGCACCCGCACGCCAAACTCGACCCAACGCCGGACGCGGAGGCTTCGATCCACTCTACGATAGATGTCTTTTCTCTCCTGAAAGAGGGGCCCGACGAAGCACAAGATATCGAGTACAAAAGTGTCTGCACTGATTTTTCACTCGAGCCGAAGACGGTAAATTACAAAATAAAATCAGGCGATACAGTCGCGGGAATCTGGAGTGACTTCGGTGCTCCATCTCGAGGCGCAGCGCTGGCCGCCGAGGCGCTCAAACGCGCGGGCGTCGGACCTTCGAATTTCAGACCAGGCGATGAGCTGGAGCTTACCATCGCTTTCGACGGCGATATCATTGGTATCAAGAAGAGAATGCTTGGCCAGTCGAAGGTCGTGAGCTTCCGCGGGAGCTCCGAACAGGGCTTTTCCTCCTCAGCGATGCTCATCGAGACGTTCGAAGAGCAGAAGGTCGTCTCTGGAACCATCACAGACTCACTCGCGGGGGCGGCTCAAGACGCGGAGCTGCCTTTTTCCGTACTCGATGAAGTAGTCGATCTCTTCAGTGATAGAGTCGCATTCGAACGAGACATCCACGAGGGAGACACGTTTACAATCGTCTACTCTGAGCGGCGCACCGCCGATGGTGAGCTCTTGGCCCCGGGACCGGTAAAAGCTGCTTCGATTTACAACCGGGGCAAGATGCTCGCCGTCATTCGCCACACCGGAACTGACGGCAAATCGGGATACTTCGATGAACAGGGAAAGGCGATAGGGGATTCATTTCTCCGGTATCCACTGCAATTCACCAGAATTTCTTCGCTTTTCTCGCGTAGCCGATTCCACCCAATTCTGAAGATTCACCGACCGCATAACGGCGTCGATTTTGCAGCACCCATCGGAACCCCGGTGCGAACAGTGGCCGATGGCACCGTAGTCGTTGCGGGTGTCCGTGGTGGTGCGGGGCGAATGGTTGAGATTCGTCACAATGAAAAGTATTCCACGACCTACCTTCACCTCTCTCGAATCTCGTCCGGAATTGTTTCAGGAAGTCGTGTGAGAAGGGGTCAGGTCATCGGCGCGGTTGGGATGACTGGTTACGCAACGGCGCCTCAC
Source organism: uncultured Bdellovibrionales bacterium (assembly GCA_964509425.1). Classification (GTDB taxonomy): domain Bacteria; phylum Bdellovibrionota_C; class UBA2361; order SZUA-149; family CAZDWZ01; genus CAZDWZ01. Next base: position 96,617 of record CAZDWZ010000012.1, read on the forward strand.
CTGCATTTTGGATTCTACGATAGAGGCCGTTACGTTGACCCGCTTCGTGTTCACCTCCCGGTACTCATGCAAACTACGACGCCAATCCCGGTTCAGGCACTCGCCGAGGCGCTGCAGCTCTTAAAGCGTGAGCGAGAATCTGTCATGATCGCCGCGGCAGAAGCGGCAAAATCTCCGAACGTATAGTTCTCGCCGGAAACTCGAGAATTGACTCTTTAATTAAAATACTCCGTGCCTCTGTCTCTCGGTGGTTCAACAGTAAGGCAAAAAACCGCGTCGACGCGAGCGGGTTTGCGACGCGGATTTAACCACAGAGGCACAGCGGCACAGAGTAAACTCAGAGGCGAGTCGGGCTAAGTTTTCTTGGCGAGGCGGACGGCTGGCGTTTATCCCCGGCAGTAGACCTGCTCCATGAAGCCGTTTTTTAATCGCAATGAGCTTTGAAGAGTGATGCCGGGAAAGGGGCGAGTGATGGTTTCTTGCGAGCGGAAGACTTTTTGACGTTGTTCAGTGGTGCGTTTCTCAATCTCAATCTTTTGGCCTTCTAGAATCCTGAAGCGGGAAGGCAGTACGGGAAGGGTAGAGCTGTTTGCTTCGACGACGCTGATGATCACGCTTTCGGAGCTTCGTTCGGCGATGCTCGTCATTAGCAGTTCTGTTTCCTCGGAGGAGATGTAGTTCAGAAGATCCCAGCAAAGAACGAGATCGAAGGGGCGTGCGGGGTCATGCTCCGAGAGCTTCCCGACGAGAGCCGATATTGGGCTCGGCTCGCCCTCCTGATTCCGCGCGATGTGGTCACAGAGACCGCCGTAGAGGTCTTGCATGATCAGCTTACAGTGGAACTCGAGGAAGAATGAGATGTTGGCGTTTAAAGCGGGGCCGAGCTCGAGGACACTCAATCCCGGTTTCTGCTCCAGCTTTCGCCGGATGAGCAACAACCCGCGAGATTCATAAACATAACGAGAATCATCCTCCGCGCCTTGCGCGGAGGCAGTCGTTCGAAATCGACTCACGGCTTGCGCTCCAGTGGTACTAGTGCTTTCTCCAGGAAGCTAACATAGTCGAGGGTTCAGCGTCGCACCATTTTTCTTCTGGAGGACAAATCACTAGAGTTTTGCTGGCTCGGCTTAGCTAAGCACTGCCAAGATTATGCTGCCCCGATTATTTCGTAACGGATGTCACGAAATAATCGGGGCACTTGTTCCTAATGAGGACTAGGAATGTATCACATGAGGTGCTTTGAGATCATCCTCATCCGACGATGAGTAGGAAGAGACGCTGTTCAACTTGTCTGAGGAAGAATAGCTGCTCTTTTCTGCTTTCATTTCGGATTTCATGGGAGCTGGCTCTGGGTTGCCCGATTGAGTGTCGATGCTGCCCTTCAGCTTCGCGCCATCATCGAGCGAGAGTCGTGGTGCTACGATATCTCCGCACACGCTTCCCGAGCTCGTAACGACAATCTTTTCCGAAGCAGTGATATTGCCTTCAACGGTGCCTTCTACACGCACCATTCTTGCGGTCACTTCGCCTTTGACGTAGCCGTTCGGTCCGATGACGAGAGTTTGATCGTCAAGCGTGATTTGCCCATCGATCTCACCATCAAAGGTCATCGGCTCTGCTGCGTGAAGTTCACCGACAATTTTTACCGACGGTCCGATTCGCGAGGCTTGTCCTGGTGCGGCGTTTACCGGCTGAGGACGGCTGCTGTTTGTTACTTCTCCGAGCGGATGCATCGACGATGAATCGCTCGAATCCATTGATCCTTTTTTCCACATCGACATGGCTTTCTCCTTGTTAACTTCTTTTCAAAAACGGCTAATCGTTGAGGCCGTTTTGAAGTAATATTTTGAAGTCACCGAGATTCTCAGTGATCTTCCCTAATCCGAGAGCGGTGCAGGTAAGTGGGTCTTCTGCGACACAAACCGGAATTCCAGTTTGCTGCGAAATCGTCTTATCCAGTCCTTTGAGCAGCGCTCCTCCGCCGACCAAAGTGATACCGCTATCGAGAATGTCTGATGAGAGTTCTGGCGGGGTGGCTTCCAGAACTTTTCGTACGATACTGATTATGTCTTGAATCGGACGCTGTATTGCCGCATGGATTTCATGCTCGGAAATCTCAACGGTTTTCGGCAGTCCGTCTCTCAAGTCACGACCGCGCACCGTCGTCTTATGGTTGCCGTTCAGAACAGCATTCCCGATGCTCAGCTTGATTTCTTCCGCAGATGCCTCGCCGATGTAGAGGTTGTGATTCTCTTTTACGAACTCCACAATCTCGCGGTCGATCGATTTTCCCGCCGAACGGCTCGAGCGGCTCACGATGATTCCGCCAAGCGAGATCACGGCCACATCGCTGGTGCCGCCGCCGATGTCGACGACCATGGAACCTCTTGGGCTGAGGACATCAACCCCCGCACCGAGTGCGGCAGCCATAACTTCTTCGATCAGATAACTTTTTGGAAGATCGGCTCGTGCAGCGAGTTCACTTGTCGCTCGTCGAGCAATGTCGCTTGCATTCGGCGGCACTCCGATGATTCCAAACGGCTTCATCAGGTGATCATTTCCGTACGCACGGCGAACGAGGTGTTGCATCATCATCTCGACGGCTCCGGCGTCGGCGACGATACCTTCTTCAATAGGGGAAACCACGCGAATACCGTGTGGAGCGCGGCCAAGCATCTCTTTGGCCTGTTCGCCCATGGCCAGGAGGCGTTTAGTATGTCCGTTGTGACCTGAAGTGGTGAAGGCAATCACTGAGGGCTGGTTTACGACGAGCCCCTTACCCTTCGAGTAGACGAGGGTATTAGTCGTTCCGAGGTCGAATCCGAGTCCCCCATAGAATACATTCGATACTTTTTTGCACAGCTGACGAAACATTGGACCCACCGGGGTATTTGTTTGTTTAATGAAATGCGCCCGGCTTCCCTTGCCTAGGCCCATTTCACTGATGAACTGAAGAGTTCTGATGCAGGTATGTCGATTTCGGATATGAAATTATTTAGGGATTGACGAAATATTTTCTCAAGAAGTCGCGGAAACTTGAAAATAGTTTCCCGGATGAGCGGGATCAGGCGCTCTCTTGACGCTAGTCAACCCTTTTATCGGCCAAGCGTACTTACTTGCGCGGGAAAGTAGGGAGAGGAGGAGAGAGTTAGGAGAGGCGAGAGTTTGGACCGCTTTTGGACTGAGAGGGAAATAGAATGGTCTTCATCGATGGCTGTCGAGGTTCCCAGATCCAATCCTAAGTCAGGTCGCTTCGCAGACACACGGTAAGCGTTTAACTGCTCTTAAATCACTCAAAAACTTCTTTGAGTTATCTAGCGAGCAACACTCGTCGCCGTCTCCTAGACACATTATGCAGCCGGGACATCGTGGAATTATTCCATTAGCATTACTGTTTGCTTACTTTAGGTTGGCAGATTGCAATGTATTCCAAAACATCCCCCCGGACAAATTTTGCCCGGCGATTAACGTGCTGAAATCATGGAAGACTTAAGGATTAGCGAAGCTCATCCGCCGGCCCCGGAGGTTGCCTTTAATACCCGATAATCTTCCAGACTCAGCTTTATAACTTGCCGCGCGACCTCCGCACCGTAGGTTTCGGCAATCTCAACTCGATAAGCACCGCCGCCTGGAATGTCTTTATAGGTCAAAAAGTAGTGCCGAAGTCGGTCGAGTAACGACGGCGGACAGTCAGAAATATCAGTCCATTGCCCGTAGACGAGGTCCTTCTGCAGAACCGCGATGATCTTGTCGTCTGCCTCATTCTTGTCGATCATCCGCATTCCACCAATCGGGACCGCTTCGAGGAGGATTCCTCCATGGAGAATCGGTTTCTCGGTGAGCACACAGATGTCGATCGGGTCTCCGTCTCCTTTGATACCCGGCCGTCCGACCTTCTCCGAGCAAAATTCACCGATGTTCGCTCCGCAGTAGGTTTGGGGGATAAAGCCGTAGAGCGTCGGGCATTGACTCGAATACCGCTGGGGACGATCGATCTTTAGGTGTCCGGTCTCTTTATCGACCTCGTATTTAACCGAGTCGGTTGGTACAATCTCGATGAACGCATTTACGATCTCGGGAACCTTCTCTCCGGCGTCGATGCCATGCCAGGGGTGTGCTTTGAATTGATTGAATTGCATATGAAATTCCTAGCGTAACGAACAATAAAATACAATAACTGAGACCAAATTCATCCTTCTCCGGGGCAACGCGAAGAAGCGCATGCCTCCTGGATCGCGCTCGTGGTCCCAAGGCTCCATGCGGTGAGTTCCGATTTTTCAGGTCACACAAGTCGCGGCAATTCGACAACTTTTCAGCGGCGATCTTTTCGCTGTCTGCATCGATCCAACATGGCATTTTATTTCCAATGTGAGCATTGCGGCCGACGCATGAAGGTGCCCAACTCGGTCGCCGGTCAGTATATCCGGTGCTTCGACTGTCGCGAAAGAACGATTGTTCCCGCGCTCGAGTCGCCGACCGATGACTCGTTGCTGCAGCAGGTCATCAAAGGTCTCGTTCCGAAGTTCGTAAGGAAGGCCTACGTTGCGCTCGAGCCGAAGCTCGAGGTGCTCGCCCCTCCATTTCATCCTCCACCGCTTTTCTATTTGCTCTTCGTCTCATTGCTTCTACCGATCCTGGTCTTAAGCAAGACACAAGACGAATTCCAACGGAAGCTGAACGACTACGTCCGCTCCGCTGAAGTTGAGCAGAAAGACGGCGATCGAGAAATCAATCTCGACACTCTTTCCAAGACGCTCTCTCAGGAACGGCTTCCCGGTGCGCACTTGCAGAGAAGCTCACAGGCACATTGGTTTTATGGGTTTGTCAGTTGGTTCGGCTTTCTGACCATCATCCTTCTACTTTTCGATCGCGGGCAGGCAACTCTTCTCGAACTCGCGACGGTGGCGCTTTTTACTGCCACTTTTGGAATCGCCGCGCTCCTGTTTCTCCAGACACTTGCATTTGCATCCTTCGGGGCCGTTGGTGTTGTTGGCCCGTGGTATCTGCTCGTCGTCATTCTACAGATATTTGCTATCGCCTATATCGCGGCGTTTTTTCCAGGTTCGAGCTTTTTGGCGAGTCTCGGAGGCTTCATCGTTGGTGTCGGGATTTGTGAGGAGTTTTTCAAGGCGGTGCCGATTATCTCTCGGAGCCGGCACATGGAGAAAACTGATTACCACACCGTCTGTGTCTGGGGCCTCGCGAGCGGTGTCGGTTTTGGAGTTGCTGAATCAATTTTCTATGCGTCCAAGTTTTACAACGGATTTGCGCCCGGCGGGATGTATCTTATGCGCTACATATCCTGCGTCGCGCTCCATGCGATCCTCACTGCTTCTGTTGCCCTGATTATCTTCAAAAATGACCGTCTGATTACAAGTCGAAGTTGGGCGTCTTGGGGTGTCGTTTTGGTTTCCGCGCTCGTACCGTCCGCAGTTTTACACGGACTCTATAATGCTCTCCTGAAGCATCAGCTCACCCCGGTCGCCATGTTTGTGGCGGTGATCAGCTTCCTTTGGCTTACGCTCCAAATCGAGCTTGCGCACGGACGCGAAGTGCAAGCGGCGCTTGAGCGCGGCGAGGATCCATCCGAGCCATTAGAAGGAACTCCGGAGATCTTGGACGCCGAAGGAGAGGACACTTCTGAAGAACCCGAATCCAACTCCGTGGTCGCCGCAATCGAAGGCGAAGATCGGCAATAATCCCGATTGATTCCTCGGCCATCCTTGCAATTTCCCGCGTTCTAACGTTACAACCCCCCGTTTGATTCGCCGCGGACATCAAGCGACCGGCGAAGGAGGAGCTGTTCATTCGAATCGCTCTTTTGCTTGTTCAGAGTGAAACAGGGAACGTCATGAATGTTGTCTATCTTGACCATAACGGCTCGGCCCCGCTCGCCGCAGAAGTTGTAGAAGCCATGCGGCCGTGGCTTGGCGGGATCCCAGGAAATCCAGCGAGCAGTCACGTATACGGAAAGCAAGGGAAGGCGGCAATTGAGAATGCGAGACGCCAAGTTTCGCTGCTTTTAGGCTGTCTGCCAGAGGAAATCGTTTTTACTTCCGGTGGTACGGAATCAAACAATCTCGTGTTGAAGGGACTCGCGGACACGAAGTCGTCCGGACATTTTGTGACCACGGCAGTGGAACATCCTTCAATCCTTCACCCCTTACGATATCTCAAAAAGCGTGGTTTTGACTTCTCGGTTGCCGGAGTGGATTCCGAAGGCGTGAGTGATGCGGCACAGGTTGCAGAACTCTTTAGGCCCGATACTATTCTGCTCAGCATGATGCTCGCAAACAATGAGACCGGCTCGTATCAACCAGTCAAGGAAGCTGCCCGATACGCCCGCAAGAAAGGAATACTGATACACTGCGATGCCGCTCAAGTTGTCGGGAAAGAAATCGTCAAGGTCGATGATCTCGACGTCGATCTGCTGACGATCTCCGGACATAAACTCAATGCACCAAAAGGTGTCGGCGTTCTCTACATCCGGAAGGGCGTAGTTCTCGAGCCTCTGCTCCACGGTGCCGGCCATGAGTCCGGTATGCGGTCTGGAACTCAGGATGTTTTGGAAATAGTCGGGCTCGGCGCCGCGGCCGAACGATTTGAGCGAAACTCCGGAGAGATTACCGGGGAGTATTTGAGCCTTCGGAAGTATTTTGAAACCGAGTTGAAAAGCCGCATACCTGACTTGGCGGTAAACGGACCAAAGGACACGAGACTCGTAAATACGGTAAATTTTGCTTTCCCAAACGTGAAAAGCGGGGAACTCCTCGCCGCTGTTCCGAATGTCGCGGCTGCCCCGGGAGCAGCTTGCCATAAGGACCACAGCACTCCATCGCACGTGCTTGCAGCTATGGGCATCAGCAACGAGCGCGCCGAATCGAGCGTACGTTTTTCTCTCGGACATGGGACGACGAAAGAGCAGCTTCACGAGGCAGCGGTGAAACTCGCCGAAGCGTATCTCCGGCTTAGGCGTAATTAGTCCCTGCGTCCTCGTTCGGGAGACAAATCAGCAGACGTCGGCGAGGGTGGTTCGCTCAAGTCTGTCCGCCACGGACTGGCGGATATCTTTTAGCAGCTCGACTACTTTTTTCTCTTTCTCGATTGGTGTCGGCTCATAGAAATACAAACTGACGGACGTCGACGGTGCCAAAGGACCGTCAAAGAGTCGAACGACTTCTGCCAACGTGATTTTCTGCGGCGTCCGACTGAGCGAATACCCGCCGTTCTTTCCTTTGACGCTTCGAACGAGGTCGGCTTGTTTTAATGCGTAGAGAATCTGCTGCAAGAACTGCTTTGGAATTCCTTGAGCGAGAACAATTTCATCAGCGTGAACCAGCTCACCGTCCGGCTTCCGGCCCAGGTATACGAGGGCTAAGATCGCGTATTCTGTTTTACTCGTCAGTCTCATTTGCCTCTCTTCGTACCTCCAAACTCTTTGCCCGGAAACGGGAAGCAGAGTTTTTCCATCGCAAGGATTGATCAAACCGCAAAAGTTCTCTAGTATCCTCACGATTGACTAGTTGACTAACCTAATAAACTAAATAGATTCAGTAAATGGTAGGGCGGTATGGGCTGTAGCAGTTTTCCCGAGGTGAGTTCCGAGGCGAAGCTTGAATTTGCTTCGGAGGAAAGAGAGCCAACCAACCTCGAGGAATTCCTTTCTGCTCTGGAGGATCTCCCGTCACAGCCTTCTTTGAAACAGCTTGAAGATGCCGTCCTAAACGCGAACATCACGCTTGCTGACATTTCCAACCACCTCACGTTTGACACTCAAAAATACTGCCGGACTCGGATCGCGCGATTTCCAAATGTCGAGGTTTTGGTGCTCGGTTGGCTCTCCGGTCAGAAGACTCCGATCCATGACCACGCGGGCTCTGCCTGTGTGGTGAAAGTGCTTGAAGGGCGGGCGAGCGAAATCACTTACCGCCGGGCCGACTGCGGTATGCTCTATCCGGAGGCCACAGCGCATTATTCTGAAGGGACGGTGATGTCGTCGTTTGATGAAGACGTACATCAGGTTGCTAATATGGAAGGCGCCGGAAAGTCTCTCGTAACTCTCCACTGCTATGCTCCGCCGCTTGACGAGATGCGGGTATTCCCTCAAGAAGATACTATCTTCACCGGATATCCCGAATTATACCGTCAAGTGATGGAGCGAATAGCAAAGGCAACATGAATGTCTTTCAAGAGTGCCGAGTAGCGATCATCGGCGGCGGATTCAGCGGACTTGCCGTTGCCTATCATCTTTTTCACGGGCTAAATACGCTCTCCGCACTTCCATATGGAACTGCAGAAAACTTCAATTGTGTGTTGATCGAGCCGCGTTCCGAAATTGGGACAGGCGTCGCCTATCAAACAAAATCCGCACACCATCTCTTGAACGTGCGGGCGAAGGCGATGAGCATCAACGACCTGGAGCCGGATTCTTTCTCCTTTTGGCTCCGGGAAAAAGGTCGGCAGTCCACGCCCGATGATTTTGCTTCACGCGTCGATTACCATCATTATTTGAACGATTCGCTCGCTTCGAAAATCCGACAAACGGGTGATTTGAACGGGGTGCCTCGTTTTAGACGAGTCGCGGATTCAGTCGAGTCGCTTTCCAAGCGGAATGGGAAATTTGAGCTCACCTGCACCTCGGGCGCAATCTTTCGAGCAGGGCTAGTGGTGTTCGCGATTGGTAATGTCGCGTCTCGTTCCAAGCTGAGCGCTTCGCTTTCTTCGCCGTGGGACGAAAAAACCTACCGGAATATTTCACAAAAGAAATCGATAGCGATCGTGGGTGCCGGGCTTACTTCAATCGATATCGTGCTTGAGGCCGAATCGAGAGGCTTTGCCGGTTCGTACTCCATCATTTCTCGTCACGCACAATTTCCACACACAAATGGGAAGGTTCCTAGTCCCATTCCCGATGCAATTAAAAGCTGGGCGAGTGACTTTGGCCAAACACCTGCATCGTTACATCGTCGATTAAAGTCGCTTCGCGAAGCAATCGAGCATTTTGAGAACATTCATGCCGTGATTGATTCTCTTCGCCCCTACACTCAGGCCATCTGGCGCTCGTTCACCGAGACAGAGCAGCGGCGGTTTACTCGGCACCTTCGAAGCTATTGGGATATTCATCGGCATCGAGCGCCTGAGATTACCTTTCGAAAGATACTCGAGTTGAAAGATGTCGGCCGTTTGAAGCAAGTGAAGGGAAAACTCCTCGGTGCCGAAATGGCAAACGATCGGCATCGCATCAATTTGATGGACGGTGAGGGAAACCGGGTAACACACGAATATGACGTGGTTGTGAACGGCATGGGACTTTGCTCCGACATACATCGCGCGGATTCCGCGTTGCTGACGAGCCTGCTTCAGGACGGTTTGCTCTCTGCAGATTCCTTGGGCATCGGAATTCGTTCTAATGATAAGGGCCAAATCGTCACGAAGTCCGGAGCTGCTGAAGAGCACATGTATACCCTTGGCTCGCTCCGCCGGGGTGAGCTTTGGGAAAGTATCGCTGTGCCGGAATTGAGTGTGCAAGCCCGGCTCGTCGCAGAATCCATTCTTCTCTCCACAGAAGACGAACGTCCCGCTTCTGCACAGAATGCGTTCGGTGTGGCTCCCTAACGAACGCTCACCTGAACACCGGGAACTTTTGGTGCCGTCGGCTGGGTCACAAAGCCGGTTCGGAAAGCCGCTGCAATCTTTCCTTCCTTGAACAGGGCGAGCAGGTTTTTCCTTGGATACACGAGCTGTTTGTCGGGCGTGAAAGCCTCCGGCGCGCTCAGCAACTTCATCGATTTCTGCGAATGCGCTGAGGACGACGTCGGGAAGAGATAGGTGCTCGGACTGAGGTGAACTTCATTTTCATCGCTTGAAATCACTTTTGCAACGCCGTACGGGTACTTGTCGTCCGTCGAATTCTCGAGTTTCAGAACGATCAGATCTCCTGCTTGGGGATTAGCGAGGAGGGCCGCATATTTTTCTTGATCCCTTTGCTCCGCCCAGACGACGAGGCCGATCAGCACGACCAGAGCGGCAAGTCCTGTAAACATTCGAAGCGGGAATTTGTCTCGAGCGAGCTCGCCCGCGGGTATAGACTGACCGGCGGCCTCTTTTGAATCATATGTTGCTTGGCAATGCTCACAATTCAGCCACAACTGGCGGGCGTAAGGCAGAAGAGGAATCCAGTAGATGTGGAAATACTTAAATAACGTGAAAGCGCGAAGCGGGCCTTTCTGACACTCTTTGCACGTTCCGACTCCGAGAGTTCGGAATTTTGAGCTTGACGTTTTCCAACCGTAAATAATCATGTTCGGCCGCCCTCCGGAGAAATTCTCCAAGCAGTAATCGGCTCTTCTGAAGATTAGTCTGAGGGGATTCGATCAAAGAAGAAAATATAACGATTTAAGGAATTTGAGCGCTATCCGTGCCTGCGCCGACGCATAACCGTCCACCGAAATGTTCCGTTCAAACTGACGAGTCGAGACTCACAATTCGACTTGGATCATCTCAAGGCAGCTCATGGCCTTTTTCCTTGCTTCATCGACTGAATCCCCGCGCGCGAGAGTCACTCCCATTCGCCGATGTCCGTCAACTTCTGGTTTACCGAAGAGACGGAGCTGAGTTCCAGGGATCGAGAGGGCGTTGTCGAGGTTCGAGAATCTCACCTGTTGAGAAACTCCGTGAACGAGAAGTGCAGCAGAAGCAGATGGTCCTTGCTGAAGGATCTCGGGAATCGGCAATCCGAGAATCGCTCGTGCATGAAGTGCGAACTCAGAGAGATCCTGCGAGATGAGGGTAACAAGTCCCGTGTCATGCGGACGCGGCGACACCTCGCTGAAATAGACCTCGTCTCCCTTCACGAACAGCTCCACTCCAAAAATTCCAAGTCCGCCAAGAGCGTCTGTAATTTGTCTCGCCATATCCTGGGATTTCTTCAGTGCCTCTGTCGACATTGGATGCGGTTGCCAAGATTCACGATAATCTCCATCCATCTGAAGGTGTCCGATGGGTGAGCAAAAAGATGTTCCATCCCGGTGCCGGACGGTGAGGAGCGTGATTTCGTAATCAAACTCCACAAAACCTTCCACGATTACTCTTCCGGCGCCGGTTCGTCCGCCCATCTGCGCATATTCCCAGGCGGGCCAGATTTCATCCTTCGAGCGAATAATGCTCTGGCCTTTCCCCGAGGAGCTCATGATTGGTTTTACGACGCAGGGGATCCCCAGTTCGGTTACCGCCGCCTCGAATTCGTTTTCATTCTGAACAAACCGAAACGGAGAAGTTTTCAATTGTAACTCCTCCGCGGCGAGCCGACGGATGCCTTCGCGATTCATGGTCAGTCGTGCTGCCCGCGCGGTTGGAATGACGGAAAACCCTTGCTTCTCGAGCTCCGTCAGTTCGTCCGTCGCAATCGCTTCAAGCTCGGGGACGATCAAATCAGGGCTCTCGCTTTCGATGACTCGACGAAGCGCCCGATTATCCAACATCGAGATCACATGTGATCGGTGGGCGACCTGCATCGCGGGTGCATGCGGATAACGGTCAACCGCCACCACTTCGACTCCGAGACGCTGGAGTTCAATAGCTACCTCTTTCCCAAGCTCTCCGCTGCCGAGCAAAAGAACTTTCTTCGCCGTTGGAGAAAGGGGGGTGCCGATCGAAGTCATGGGATACTCTCGCCGCGGTTTCAGGTTATTCGTTCCCGAACTTTAGTCGAGAGGCCCAGAAAAGGCGAGTACCGCACTTCGAGGGCCTTTAGCCATTTCCGGAATCGGAAATTTCAGTCGCTATCGCTGCCTAAATTGCCGTCCTTCAGAAAACGGCGCTTCGACCAATTCTCTGCCCTATTGGAACGCGCGGGTCGGCGTCCCGGCGCAGATTTTGACGTCGATTTGTTTGGGAACATTTCTTTCTCGGAGAGTGATCCGTCCGAATTTCGGTCGAGCCGCTGAAATTGAGTCCGTATGAATGGTTTCCTGAGCTCGACAAATTCCTCAAACGTCAGTTTGTTATCCTGATTGCGGTCGGCTTGATGAACTCGAAATTCCATCGTCACGCCGTCATCCGCGTTTCCGGCATGGGCCGCTAAGCTCGTCAGGGGAATAAGTGCAAAAAGGAAGCCCGGAAATGTGAGCAAACGTGGTCTCACAGCAACCTCTGGAATAATTTGATAAAACCGTATCGACTCTTCCGTTATGAAGATTTTCGCAACCTTTGTATCAATTGCGTAAGGCGCACGACGACTTTGGAGCGGACTATCGAGGCGGCATCCGAAATAGCGAAGCAACTCCGCGAAGCGGTGCGGTAACTTGCCAGCTTTTTGACTCGGTAATCGAGCGAAATCCAGCCTCTTGCTGTTCTCGAAGACGTCTCTCCTCCTCGAGCCTGGATCGGAGCGAGAATATCTCGGATTTCGCTTGTGAGAGCGCCCCGTCCAGTGAACGCACTTGTGTGATCGCCGTGACGATGTCCGACTCGAGCTCTTTGTAGCGATAGGTCATGAAATTCAGCTCGCTTTCGGCCTTGCGGGCCTTATCTTTCACTTCGGCAAACGCCTGATGAATGCGGCCGAGCTGGCTCAGTTCGAGCGGACGGCTGACTTTCTTCTCGACTTCCGCACCGATCTGCGATTCCAACAGCTTCCCAAGGCGAGAGACTGTAAGGAGAACGTCATCCGACGAATTTGAATTCGTGGTGCGAAAGAGAAAGTTGATAAACGCAATCTCGTTCTGGACAGCGATTTCCAGATCTTTCAGCGTTAACGGAATGCCGAGAATCGATGCCACCTCGCGAACGAGCTCTGAATAGGTATGTTCCTGCAGAACATCGCGCGCTGAGCATTTCTCCACGGAATACACCAAGCCACGAACGAATACCCAGTTGAATGGGATCGGAGAGCGCGACTGCCATTCACGATCGATGTAGACGAGACCTGACTGCGCAATCTCAATAAGATTGAAAGGAACGCAGTCGATAAAAGAGCCGGGCAGAAGCCGTTCGGATTTTTCGGAGTTTTCTGGTGGAACCAGTGATTGCTCCAGAAACCCTATCCAGGTTCGTGCCCATGCAGCGACGTCGGCAACTTTTCCTCCTCGGGTCAAAAGCAGCTTTAGCCCATTATGATAGATCTCCCCCGGCACATAGCACTGCGTGTCGACGACTTGGAAAAACTCTGATTCCACTGAAGCGAGGTTATGCCGAGGCCGAAGCGGTACTTTCTCGACGATCACCCCCGTGTCGGAACGCCGAAATTTGCTCTCCGTGTCGAAGTAGTGTGCGGGATGCGAAGAATAATGGGCAGCGAGCCAAGAGTCGGCGAATTGAGGTGGAGTCTGGTCTCTTTGTGCAAAAAAGAGGAACGAGTTTGCGAAATCCGGAATAAGGTTGTTTCTGGCGAGAGTTCTCCATACCAGTTGCTCATCAAAAGAGAGCAGTGGTTCGGCGGGATACGTCCGACTGGCCCCACCAGCGAGGAGCTCCTCGGGCTTAAAAACTGGACATGAGAAAGCAGTTTTATTGATGATCTTTGTCGGCACTTTATAGTCCGGGAACGGAAAAAACTCCTGCACCGACGGCACGCCGGAGCGAGCAAGGAGGGAGAGAAGCTCTTGGCGACCAAAAGTCACCGCCGATGTATCATCGTAACGATTCTCGATTCCGGCGAAAGGAAGGTTGAGGTGGTCCTCAAAATGACCATTGAAATACTTCAGTCCCAACTGATTCTCGATTGCGACAATCAACGTTCCGCCCGGTGCGAGATGCGAAACCGCCATCCGGAGACACTCGAGCACCGGATCGTCCGCGTCGATGAATATCCGAGAGTACTCAAGAACACCGATGAGCGTGACGACATCGTATTTCTCGACGCTCTCATAGCGCTCGATGTTCTCGGTGATGACACGGACATTCGGAAGGTCGCGGCAACGGAGCGCGGTCAGGGCTGCTCGCCGGGGAGCGGCTTCGAGCGCGTGAACTTCTGCGCCGTGCTCCGCACCCAGCTCGCCAAGGACGCGCGTGATGGCGCCGCACCCGCACCCGAGCTCGAGTATCGATCGAACTCCCGCCCACGAAAACGGACGGATAAGGTTGTGGCGTTGAGGGCTCAAGTGATATTCGGACGGCCAATCTCGGATTGCCGCGAGCAGCTCCGGAGAGCCACTCGTTAGATCCTTCGCTCCTGAGAGCACGTCGTGCAGGTATTTTTCGGACTCATCGCCATCGGAGAATATAATCCTCTCCGCATGCGTGTCGGTTCGTTTCCAAGTCTTTGACTCGTCGTGGAGACTATAGGCGGGAGCCAGTTTATGTTTTCGCGGATGGGAACTCATAGCGGCGATGTATTCATGATGTTGCGCGAGTTACGAACTTTTCGTCTTCGATATCACTCTCGCCGGCGTCACTGCACCTCGCTCGACGTATTCAATCGACATCCCGAGGTCCGCCAGTCCGAAGCCCCGATCCGTGTTTGTTACGAAAATCTCAACCGAATCGTATCTTCGGTCTAGGGGAACAATATCATCCTCATCCGCAGCAGCAACTCCCAAGGACAGCAGGTAGTGTCCGGTCATGAGGCGAGGGGAAAACCGAAAATGAACAAAAGTGATGTCACCCGCAACACGAGGGTCAAACGAAGGGAGAGCGGCGGCTTCTGCTATCTCACGGGAATTATTCCCATAAATGATTAAACCGTCAGGGGTCTTTACGATAAGACCGTAAATAGGTCGTCGGCAGTCTCTGATGAACTGAACTTTCATGCAGACGTCGATGCTTTCGTGGGCATGGAAATGATTCGCCTGGCCGCGAGAATTAGTACCTATGAAATAATCGAGGATCTTCGCGTCTCCATTCCCCCAGCGAAATTCGGAATGGTTATAGCCGGGACGATTCGTGAATTCATCTCGTGCGTCTCGTATTTCGTAAAACTTTGAAACTGCGCCGGAATTCTCGGGGAGAGGCTGTGGCGTGAATCGGTCGTCGGACTCCAGCGTCTTTTCTAATTCGCTTTCCATTAACGGTTGTGTCGAGTCTTCCGACGGACTCTTCACGCTTCCCCCGAACATCAGGTCGAGATAGAAATTACACACGGCTTTCGGATCGCCTTGTTCGATGAGCTCGCCCTTCTCGAGAAGAAGTGCTCGATTGCAATGGCGGATAATCTGCTCCGGAGAATGGCTGACGAAGAGGATTGTCGTACCATTCGCCCGAAGCTCATCAAACTTCCTGAAACATTTAGCCTGAAACTTCACGTCTCCGACGGAAAGTGCTTCGTCGACGACGAGAAGGTCCGGATCAATGCTGATCGCGACGGCAAATGCGAGGCGAACAAACATGCCGCTTGAATAGGTCTTCACCGGTTGGTGGATAAAGTTTCC
The DNA here is from genome assembly GCA_964509425.1 of uncultured Bdellovibrionales bacterium. GTDB lineage: Bacteria > Bdellovibrionota_C > UBA2361 > SZUA-149 > CAZDWZ01 > CAZDWZ01. The sequence goes on from CAZDWZ010000012.1 coordinate 111,982, forward strand.
AAGATCCGCGAAGGCGAGAATGTTCTCGTATTTCGCCTCGATTTCCTCCTTCCCTAGGCCAAGCACAGTCGCGCTAAGGATCACATTTTCTTTGCCCGAAAACTCCGGATTAAATCCCGATCCAAGCTCGAGAAGAGCTCCAATTCGACCAGAGAGCCATATATCGCCGGAGGTCGGCTGAACCGTTCCGCAAATAAGTTGAAGCAATGTCGATTTCCCTGCACCGTTTCTGCCGAGTATGCCAATGCACTCTCCGCGCCCGACTTCGAAGGAAACGTCGCGCAGCGCCCAGAATTCGCGATAATAGCGCCGCCGCCTCGAAAACATCTGCCGCAACCGATCTTGGGGACGATTGTAAAGATGGTAGACTTTGGACAGAGACTCTATTCGCGCAGCAACTGCACTCCCACCTTCGCGCGTCAGTGGAATCTCCGGTGACCCGGCAGTCGGTCCGATTTGTGATGGTATTGCTGTGGAGCCCTGTATTGCCGTGGAGCCCCGTATTGCCGTGGAGCCCTGTATTGCTGTGGAACCCTGCATTGCTGTGGAGCCGAGCGACATGTAACCATTGGATTGAGTGCCCGGTAATGGGCCAATCCGACCATAAATATCCGATTCGCCCCGCGAAGGGCAAGCAACTGAGAATTAAACTCGGCGCCTTCGCGATGGCTTCCAGCAAAAAACCCTAGAACTGAAAATTCCGAAGCTTTGTGCGGACCTCAGGCTCCACGTGGTGCCGTCTCTCATGCTGCCGCCGATTAGTTCGCGGTATTTTCCGCGGACTAATTGCAGCACGCCCGACGCAGCTGAGCCACGAAAATCTAGTGATTCGACCCCTGGCGAAACTGCTCCGAAGGCTCAATGAGACCGAACGCTACGCTGTTGAAGCCCTCGTTCGCAGATCGGGAGAAATTTGATTGAACGAGAGTTCATTGGGGATGCTCGGTCCTGCTCTTCCTCCGCGTTTGGGTGCCTTGAAGTCCGGAACCAATCTTCTGGTGTCTCGCTCCAGCTCGTCAAGAAGGGCGCCGAGCGGCTTCGTCTGGTGAAAGACCGCATGGTCCTCAGTGTAGAAAAGCAACTGAATGCCGAGCGGTCGGTACGTGAGGTAAGCATTGTTTTTGAGCATCCGATCAAAACGAGCGGCGTTTGTCGCATCGGCCGAGAGCAGATGCCCAATCGTTACCGCTTTCGTTCCGCTGGGAATATTCTTCAGGAGCTCGTCCATCATAGGTGTTGCGGTGGTTTCCCGATTTCCCCAGCTCAACATTCCTCGCTGTGCCGTAGTAACAATCGTGGGTGGTATGAGTGTGAGACCTTCGGTCTGAAGATGAAGCTCTCTAAAAACCATTTGTGCGATGTCGTAGGAGTAGCATGTGTTGAGAAAGAGAGTTTTCCGGCTGAGGTCAATCGTCGTCCGCCGGCCGGCCTTAACTTCGGCGAGCTGCGCCTTCAGGAGGCGTGCCGCAATCTCCTTTGCCTGGATGTTCTCCGAGGGTTTATCAGAAGTCTGAATAGTGTAGGGAACTCCGTGAGCGCTTACGAAGAATAGCACTCTTGAATCCGGATCGGCCGAGAGACGTTCTAAACGGCTCAGAAACTCAAGATTCGGCGCCTTGCCGCCTTGGATGAAAGATGGGTTCCTGAGACTCATCACGGTGTCGACAGGAATTCCCACTCGAAGTGCGAGATTGAGAATTCCCTCAGGCCCGAACATTTTATCGGTGTGGAAGAGCGAGACGATTTGCGTGTCTTTGTCCATTACAACGTTGTCCGTGATTGAGGCGCGTTCTTGCCGAATGCGTTTGGCAAGGGAGATGACAAAGGCGTTTAATGCGTCAGGAGAATCGGCGCATATACGGTTGAGATAGCCAGGCTCATATCGCTCCATTCGTTGCAGTGTATGGAGGAGAGGCGTCGCAATATCTTCGAGCTCGCCCTTCGTGAGTCCGCTCATCGCTGTTGGAAGTCTCGAAAGGTGCTTCGCGAGTGCCAGCGCGTGCCAACGTTCCATCCCCTGAAGGAGTGATATCTCGTCGAGCTTCGATGCCGCATCCACTATGGTCAGGATGTAATCGGAGCGATTCTCTCTCGATCGAAGTCTCGCAGCAATCTCAGACTGCCGTTCATTCTCCTCCGGAGACGTCGATCGGTCGACAAATCGAAGGAGTGACTCAACCATCTTCGTTGTTGCTTGATCGCGCATCACCGCGTCACTAAAGCGTGTGATGCCGAGATTAACGGAGCCGATCTCTTTTTTCGTGGCACGATCCGTAATCGTGAACGTCACCCAGGTCTCATCGATCTTGGTGCACGTAACAACTCTACCCTGCTGTTCGAGCAGGCTCAGCAATCGGAAGGTCTTCGGACTTAGTTGTTGGTAAATCGGGAGGCCTCCTGGAGCAGCAGGGCCGTCGATTCGAATACAAGCGAGCGACGCGTTGTGTTTATCCTTTTCTTGAATCGCAGCAAGAATCAACGTATCCCGCTCGCGGCCCCAATCGTCGGAATAGGACGAGAGTGACACGCTTGTATATACCTCCTCTCCGCCGCGTCCATTTTTCTTCACCACTTCGTATGAGATGATATTCGCGCTCCCAAATTTCTGGTGGCCGCTATAACGCACTCGCAAATCAGGGCGACTGCGAAGGAGAAGAGCCAGCTCGGGTGACGTCGAGCAGTCAATCGGAACTGACGAACGCTCGATGAGCACGGGTGGACAGTCGAGATGCGCACGAAGATCGCGTGCGATGAGGGCGGCTTGCACCGCGGGTGCGTCCGACACCACCCGGCCATCTCCGATGGCGACCTGCTGCGGCGTACCGGGATTGACGAAGATATCGTCTCCGACTCTTACGCGGACGGGTTTGCCGTCAAATGTGTTCATGTTCCGAAAAATACGAAACGACGAACGTCCGACAGCTTCGATTTCGTAGCCGGCATCCTTTGCTCGTTGAAAGACGGCGAGGGTTTCTGAAGAGGCAATCCGCGAGTCCACGCTGAGAACCGTTGAGCCTCCCGAAGCAAGAACGAGGAATGCCGGCGGAGCTGATTTCAGAGGTGTGGTGCCGCCGGAGTCAGCGCTGTTTTCGCCGGAACGTGTCGCGGGTGAGAGCGCCAACCTCGCTGCAGCCAGATACTGCGAATTCATAGTCGGCAGAGTAACAGCTACCGGGGCGGGAACTCGAATTCCGTCTCGTCGAGAAAACACTAACGTATCAGCCCCGGTCCCTAAGGGGTTCGGAGCCGAAATGATCAGTTTTGCCTTCAGATAGTCGGCATAAAAATCCATCGTTACTTGGAACGTGTAAAATCGTCCGGTCGGATCCAACGTGCGTGTGGCCTTAAATGTAGAGCCGGGACCCTGCATCGATGTTTCGAATTGCCGGAACTTGTAGACGAGCGGTGGAAAATTTCCAGAATCCTTTATGAGTGTGAGAATCTGATCTCCCTGGAAATCAAAAACGACATCGTTCGCTCGCTCAACCGGGACTTGAAATGTGACAACCTGATCCTTGTTTCGACTGATGTGGAGTCGTGCTTGAAAGGGATTACCTCGATTTGCCGAAGCTTGGAGAGTCTCCCGGCACGCGGTTCCCGTTTGTTGTACCAACTCCATCGCGGCAAAAACCGCATCGAGTTGTTCCTGGTTTCCAGAACCAATCGAGGCCAATCCGGCGAGCGTGTCGAGCCTTTTGAGCGCCGCTTCGAACGATGCGAACTCGGTCTTTCCGTGCTCCGGTGTGACGGCTCGAGAGAATGCGAGCCGGACCTCCTCGAGTTGTCTTCGATACACAGAGAATTCGTCGGTTGATGTGACAGCGGTGAGAGCCGGGACGGTCAACGTACTTCCGGTGGGGGCAGGCGAAAGGAGTGAAGGAGTGCCTTGTGCCGGCCCAGTAGGAAGTGGAGTCGGGGTTTCCGCTCGAACAACTCCCCATGCGGTGACCACGGCGAGGGCATTTCTCGCGTCGAGTGTAGGAATTCGGGCGCTGACCGCAGGGCCTAAGCGCTTGTAAAGGTCTCGTTCTAGCTCGCGCGTCGCTGTGGTGAGTTCCTTGATCGTCTCGAGAATCTCCGTTCGCAAGACGGCAATGTCATCGCCTCCTTCTTTTGCGGTAAGCTTTTGAAGTCGCACCAGGAGCCCGGTGTAGTGGAACATCTTCGCGGTCTCCGCGCTGCCTTCGATGAGGCCGCCGACCGCTCGATGATGATTTTCGATTTCTTTGAGAGCTGCTCGAAATTCAGTTTGGTTCTGAAGGGGATTGACGGGAGGCGTCGCCGTGTGATTCTCGCCGGGGAGAGGTAGACCTCCGTAAAGCGGGAGAATTCCCGATAATTCCAAGAAATTTTGGTCGAACATTCAACCTCCGGCCGCACGGGCAGACGATCGCCGATATCGCTATCTGCGGCATTGCATAAATCTCACCACTTGATAACTTTATTCGGGCGGGGGAGAAGAACGTGGGTTATTCTATTTTCTCTCGCCGTCGTTACTTTTACAGTTTCTTGCCTACTCGATAGTCACGGATTGCTTACGATTCGGAGAGCCGTGCATGGGCAGCTCGAATAAACTCGCATTGACCTTCCTTCTGCTCGTTCTCGCCCGCGCGCCAATCTTGCTCGCTGCCGAACCGCCAAACAAGGAATTCCGTGTGGGGCTCATTCTCTCAATGACCGGACACGCCGCCGAGTACGGTGAAGCAATGAACTCCGCGATACTTCTTGCAAGGAGAGAGCACTCGGACAAATTCTCGAGAATCCGATTCTTCCTTGAAGACTCTCGAAATGAGGCGAGGACAGCGGTCTCCGCGTTCCAAAAGCTGGAGAACGCCGACAAAGTCCATCTTGTCTACGTCTGGGGAGTCGCTCCGTGCGCCGCGATTCATCCGATTGCTGAGGCTCGAAAAGTCCCGACGGTGCTTCAGTGTTACGATCGAGAATCATCCGCCGGCAAGCGCTATATCGTTCGATTTATGAACGACGCTGAGAGCTATATGACGAAGTTGGCCGAGGAGCTTCGCCGCCGAGGGAAAAAGCATACTGGGGTGGTCCTTGGCGAGACGCCGTACCTCGAAGAAATGTATGATGGATTCAAGCACGCGTTAATCGCACCGCAGGAGCATGTCCTTCTGGGACGATATCACGCGAATGAGAGTGACTTTCGAATGTCGGTAAGCCGAGCCCGGACCGCGGATTTTGATAGCATTGCCGTTTTTCTCGCTGTTGGTCAGGTGGCGCAGTTCTTGAGGCAAGCTCGAGAGCAGAGAATCTTGGCGCCTTTCTACGGAACGGTATCGTTTGAAAATCGGCGAGAGATTGAGGCGTCACTCGGAGGCATGGAGGGAGCAATGTTTGTCGGAAATGCGGTGAAGCCGGATTTCGCCGAGCGATTTCGCAAACACTTCGGAGCCGAATCTCAGTTAAGCTTCGCGGCCATGGCATATGAATTTACGGTTCTCGTCGGCGAATTATTCGGCGAAGCTGATCCGCTCACGAAGGAAGAAATCATCACCCGGTTCGTGGACGTTCCCCCTCGTGACGGGAGAGCGGTTAAGCGTTATCGTTTTGTTGAATCGCCGGAGCAGGGGAAATATTTCGATTTTCCCCTTACCCTCAAGCGGGTAAAGGGTCTGCGATTTGAAGAGATGGAGTAGGGGTCGCCTACATTTGAAAGTCGAATTCGTTCGCGATTTCGAATTTCCCATTTCGCGTAGTCATGACCGCTGCACCGATTTTCCCAAGTTGCCGAGAGGTCACCGGAAGAGTGTAGGTACCGGTGACGCCTTTATATTCAAATTTGACCGATCGATCGCTTAAGCTGAAGTTCTTTTGCAGAGCTCGAGCCGCAAACATCAGGGCGTCATATCCCTCTGCTGAATAGACTCTCGGCTCCGAACCGAATTTCGTCCGATAGCGATCGGAGAATCGGGCGTCGAGTATTCTCGGATAGATGCCAAACGCCTTCTTGTAAGCATCTTTGTTGCTTGTTGCCGCAAACGCGGCGTCTAAATGCTGCGTCGTGAGAATGAGGGGGCTGGCCTTCATTTGATACAGGGACTGGAGGAAGGGATCGAGGCCCTGAGCGCCGACGAAGATGAACACGGCATCCACCTTGTATTGCGAGACCTTGGTCGCCAGAACTTTGAGCGACTGAAAAAAATCATCGTAACTAAAATCTTGTCGGAGTAGCACCGTGATGCCGTGCTGTTTGCAGAGCTTCTGCGCCAAATCTGCGTGTGCTGTCGTAAACGGAAAAGTCGGTGCAAGAATTGCCACCGTCTGGGGGTGCGTGCCCACCACGAAATTCCTCATCGACGCTTCGGTCGCAGCCAAGCTCAGCGCGTTTGTAAAGATGTATTCGCTCGCGAGAGCTTCTTTGCTCAGAATCTCAACCGGATTAGTCATCGTGAGGAATGGTATCTTGGAGTTCGTAGCGAGCGGCACGATCGATTCTAACAAAAAATCCCACGTTCCACCGAGAATCGTTTGAACTCGATCGAAACTCTCCATCTTGCGAAAAGCGGAAACTGCCTTTCCTGGATTCGTCGTATCATCTTCGACTTTCAAAACGAGAGGCACACCTTCTTTGAGCAGTTCCTCTTCGGCCAGCCGAGCGCCATTAAGCCAATTCTTACCCTGTTCCGCGGCTTGGCCGGTCAGACTGGCTATCGCTCCAATTCTAATTTCCTGAGCGGAGGCGCTCGTCGAGATCAGGATAAACATGGAGATGATGGCAGTGATTCTTTTCATAGGAGCCCAAAAGATGATTCTGTTCGAAGTCTACTTCAATTAGAGGGTTCAGTGAAATGACCGCCGTTTCCCTTCAATCCAGAGAAACTGTCGGATTTCAACAATCCCATCCAGGGGTCTGCAGAAGGAGATAGAAAAAGCTCGCGATAGACTCTCGTATTGATATGCTCGAAATCGATCGGTGTGTCGGATGACGACATCCAGCGATGAATTTCTGCATGCAAAAGAAATCGGTTTCGAACGGTGTCCAGGGCGATCACCGGTTTGAGGTTTTCATAGATATTCTTGTAATCGGGTTGATATGTTCCGTTGACGGGAATCACATCTTGTTCGATGAGCTGCCTGCTTTGATTCGAAATGGGGTCAGACTTTTGGAAGCTCTTTGCGAGGTCTCGCCAAAGCTCAGCGCGGTTCAACTGATCAATCGGATTGGCAGCCGCAAAGCCGGCGGCCTTGAGCAAAGGTGCCTGGGTGAGGTTTTTTGTGATTGCGCGAGTCGATGCCGATACAGCATCCGGCCTGCTTCCAGGCCGTTCTTCCTTCTCCATTTCTTTTCGGGTCGTTACCGGCACCCCCGGTGGAATCAAGGTTAGCCATTCAGCATCGAGCGCGGCGAGTGCCGCCTGATGGTGTTTGTAGACACCAGCGAGAAATTCGGCTTCGGCAAGATTCGAAACTTCCCGTGAAAGCGTCTCATCGATTTTGAGTTGTGCGGCGAAGACTTGAGGATCTGAGAGGCCGGGAATTGCATCAATCAATCGGCCTTGCGAGTCGTAGACGTAGTGAATGCTGTTTCCCGTAAGCGTCGTAACAATTTCATGTCCCGTTCCGAAATCGATCGTAACTTTCGGTACTGGTCGCTCTGAGTCCCACATCAGGATGAAGTTTTCTCTAAGAAGCGGTGCGACAGCCGGGTGAGGGTAGAGCAGCAGCCGGAAGTAGCGGCTATTCGCGCAGCTCAACTCTTCGTCGAGCTGGCCCAGCAGCCGAAGTCGAAGCAGTGGCTTGTTCTGCTTCCTTGCCTCCGCGAGAGCGAGACTGAGATCGGTGAACCAATAGAGCTGGGATGCTCGACAATATTTCTGAGCACAGACTTTATCAATCCACGGATCCAGCCAGGTATCCGCGCTCCGGCGTTCCTTCGGTGCGAGTCCGGCCCTAAGGGCGAAGAACTCCTTGAAGATTCCTCTGAGCGCTGTGGGGCCTTTTCCTCTGAGAACCGCGATACCGTCGTGAGACGGCTGCTCCCGATTGTGAAACCAAAGCGAAATCGAGCCGTTATCCGCTGAAGCCATCGGTGGCTCCGTGGGTCCTGGCAGTCCGGCGAGGTGGAGAACGCCCAGAAGGAGAAGGATTCCAGAGAATGATGGAAGTCGCTGCATTTTGTGCCCTCAGTCCGCAATCAGGAAGGATATCCGCTGCTTATCGAATTTGGTTAAAGCAGTCTAATGGTGTTTTTAAATGCGCGAAATGGTGCAAATGCGGTCCCGAGAAATGCGCCTTAACTCACAGAATTAAGATCCCGATAATTCTCTTAGGTGCGCAGGGCACGGGGGCGACCAGGTTTCACTTAGGACATTATCCTACGGATTAGGAAAGCAAGACTCACGCGGTATCGAGTTTTTAAACAAAATCCTCTGAGAGAAACCTGCCGGCTGTCGCCGAATGCGAATCGGATATGACTGATTCGATCGCTAACGGGCATGCTGAAAAGGTACTAGGAGAATTGCGGAGGGCATTGCGAGATTTTTTGAGAAAAACAAAAGGCGTTTCCTAAAGGTTCTGGCGGAAACTCCGATACTCTTCATAGGACCGCTTAAGAGAGTATCTCAAGCGACCTAAGATAAGTTTGGAGAAAACCGCTATGAAAACCCGCCGCCAACAAATCCTCGCAGCACTCGTTACCACCCTGGTTCTTTTCCCGAGCATCGCACTCGCTGAAGGGGAATTGGTTAGCTACGGCGACGGAGATCGGGTAACGGAACGAACTCTCTCGACGGGTCAAAATATGATCGCGACTGAAGTTGATACCACTGCTGAGGCAGCAACTTCGGATCAAGAGTTCGCTGCTGCTGGACTCAACGGCCCGAACGAAGGATCTTTTGTTGACCCATCGACCAATAGCTAATCTCTATGAAACGCTTCGAGGTTCTGAATGGGATTGGTAAAGAATGAGAAAGGATTTACCCTTGTCGAGGTGCTCGCAGCCCTAGTCATATTCGGTCTCATAGTAGCGGGGATGGGACCAATTTTCCTTCAACAACTGAAACACAACCACACTTCGGAAATAAAAACCGAGGCGATGGGCGCTGCGCAGATCGTTCTCGACAGGATTCGCACGGTGGATCCGGCGACGTTGCCGACGTCAGGAAACGGCACGGCGCAGTCGGTTACCGTGGGCACGCGTACTTTCACGGTTACTCCGAGTTACTGTGAGAACGCAGGATTTTGCACGAGTGCATCGGTCAGACACATTAGGGTGCGAGTACTCTACAAGAACTCGCTCGTTTTCACGACTCAGACGGTTTACGCTCAATTGAGGTAAGTGTGGCGGATACTTATTCAGTATGGAGATGCTCTCGAGGGATGACCCTCCTCGAGGTCATGGTATCATCCACGATCTCGCTTAGTGTGCTCGCAATGATGGTTTCCATGGTGATGAGTAATCGCCAGGCATATTCAAGCGACATTGCCCGCACAAGACTTCATCAAAATATTCGAAGTGCTTTTGACGTTCTCAGCTCGGAGCTTCGGCAAGCTGGAGAACGACTTCCATTCAGTTTCCCGGCGGTGCTCGTTGTTGACGGTGCGAGCGGTGCCTCGGATGAGTTGGTCCTGCGAAGAAACCAATTAGATCAGACACTCATCCTTTGTGCGGCGATAACCACGGCCCAAACAACCGGCCGCTTCATTATAGCGTCCGCAACAGCGGGACTGCCGCCGGCGTGTAGTTTCGGCACACAAACGACCGCCTATAATAGTTGGCGGACATTTCGGTTAGCGCAATCCGGGCAAAAAATGCGTGCGTACGTCTACGACATGGGAACTCACCTTGGTGAGTTTTTTGTTTATGACGCGGAGACGAGCACAGCGCCCAGCACGCAATATATTCACAATCAAGCCGGAAGTTGGGCGAACAACTATACGCTCGGAACAACCGCAGTCTATGCCGTTTCCGAATGGCGGTTCAAAAGATCCGACGTTCCCGGTCAGACGGATCTCCTGCAGATCATCGAAAACGGTGATACGGCGAATCCAAAGAGTCTCGTCTTCGGAGTTCAAAACATTCAGTTTACCGTCAAGATGGCGGACGGAACCACGCTGAACAGCTTTACGCCGAGCGACAATTGGGGGCTTGTTCAGGCCCTTACGGTAACGATCACTGGCTCTGATACTTACGAAAACGGGAGAAGAACGGTTACCTCGACGCTCAGGACCGAACTCTTCCCCCGCAACATACTATCCAACTAGGGAGGGTCGCCATGATGTATCTGCGATCGCAAAGAGAAGAAGAGGGATTCGCACTCCTCTTCACATTGATGATCCTCGCCGTGATGCTTTCGCTTGTGGGCGCGTACAGCGCTATCAGCCGAATCGAGCTCGCTACGACGGGTTCCTCTGGACAAGCGATAAACGGATTCTACGGAGCCGAGGCGGGCTTGAATCTCCGTGCGCAGACCGTGCGTGACACCTTCGTTGACTATAACGTGCCCAGTGGGTCCGCACCCAGTTCGACGAGCCCCTGCACCGGGGCGAATATGGGCTCGGGTGATTTTGCCTGCCAGAATTATACGTTTGGGGCTCAGACTATTCGGACCTATCTTCGAGAGGAGCCTGGAAATCCGCTCTCAATCACGATTCCACTCGGTGAACGTTACCAAGGACTTTCAGCGGACGAGTATCAATACACGGCGCTTTCTTCCTCTTTCGCGAGAGATGGGATGAACAGTGCTACGCTTGAGCTCCGATTTAAGAGCAGACTCGTGCCTTTGTTTCAGTTTGCAGCATTCTATGACAAAGATCTCGAGATTCTCCCTGGCCCGGCGATGACCTTTTCAGGACCGGTGCATACAAACGGCGATCTCTATCTGAACGCGGAGACAAGTCTGGCGATTCAAGGTCAAGTCACGACCGCCGGAAACTTCTATCGCGGGCGAAAAAACGACGCGAGCTGCCGAGCTACCCCAGTATCAGTAATCGACCCGACAAATCCACGAAACATTCTGCCGAGTTGCTCAGCTCGAACGATGCTCACTCCGGCGGCCGTTGTGCCTTGGAATGGGCAAATCCAGATGAACGTGCAGCAAGTGAGTGTTCCTCCGCCGGAGTCCTTTACCCGATCGCCGGGTGAGCTCTATTGGGATAAAGCAGATCTGCGACTCGTCTTACGGCTGAACAGCTCCGAGAACCGGAACACGACTTTCAGTGATCGTGGGGTCGAGGTCCGGAACGCGAATGATAGTATCAACCAGGCGCTGACCGACAAGATGGACGACTTTTGCCGAGGCTCGATCGGTGAATCATCGGCCGGTGCCAATGACGGCCGGATCGCCGATTATAACTCTGCCATGTACAACTATCGCGAAGCACAATGGCTTCGCATCATGGATGTTGATGTCAGAGCTCTGCTCAATTGTATTCACTCCCAAGGACTGTTTGGCGCTGGGAAGACGCTCGCCGATACGACACAAGGAGGCATCGTGCTCTTCTTTAGTGTTGATGGACCGAACTCGGGTGGATTCAATCGCTATGGGGTTCGACTCCGGAACGGTTCGCGACTTCAAGCAACTGTTGCCGGTGCTCCGGCGATCGTCGAGGGAATCACGGTGGTCGTCGACCAGGCACTCTATGTTCGCGGTGATTACAATTCGACAAATAAGCTTCCGGCCGCTTTGATGGCGGACTCGATGAACGTCCTTTCGAATTCCTGGAACGACGCCAATAGCAATCAAGCGTTGGGAAATCGAGTGGCTTCAAACACGACTATTAATGCCGCGTTCCTCTCTGGATCAGATACGACCGGTGGCTCCGAGGGAACCCCGGGTCAGGGTGGTGCCTACAACGGAGGTCTCGAGAACTATCCCCGATTCCACGAAAATTGGACCGACCGCCGGCTCACGTATCGCGGTTCCTTAGTCAGCTTGCAGCGGCCGCAGCATGTTCGCGGAGCTTGGTCGGCGCAGAGCTACAATCCGCCGATCCGCGACTGGAACTACGACACTTCTTTCAACAACGCCGCGAACCTGCCGCCGATTACACCACGGTTCGTCTATCTGCGTCAGCAGCTGTTTATGCGGGATTACGGGGGAGTCTCATGAGATCGGAGCTTTGGGCGGATCGCCGGAACGAATCAGGATATACCCTGTTTGAGCTGATAGTTACACTCGCATTCGTCGCGATCCTCGCCGGAAGCGCCACCGTTCAGGCGCGGCACCTGAGTGATCCCTTGCAGAACCAAACCTCGCAGACGCTGAGCTTTATCAAGCGAGTTCGGGCGAAGGCGATTTCCAGCACTTCCGCGTACCTCATCTACCCATCAGGCGGAACGCAGCTAAACGTCGCTCGGGGCTCCGCTTGCCCGGCAACGATTCCGGCGAATCCCGTCTCCCTCATCGGAGCGGGATTTACAGTTGATCACCTCAAGATGAATCTCTCGGAAAAGGTTAGCTTCACGACTCCGAATTGGGGTGTCTGCTTTACCTCTCGAGGACTTTTGGTCGGAGCTGCAAACGTTCAACTTTCAGATGATTATGCTCGCACCAAGACCATTTCGATCTACCTCGGAGGAGCCACGCGAATTCAATAGACGGGTTTCGTCCCGAAAAACGATTCAATCATGGACCCGAAGATTCTCGTTGCTCCGGCATATCTGCAATAGGGCCAGAGCGAGCGTTTCTTCGGCTTCGAGTCCAGAGTCTTTGAGCGACAAGTCTAACGATTTAAGGATGGCAAGCGAGCGCACAAGCTCCCCTTCATGATTCCGGGGGATAGGTCCGAGCTGGCGAGTAAGCCACGGGACATTAACGTCCTTGTGCAACGATTCCGCGTGCCCGGTCTGTGCGAGCAAACCTCGGAAAGCCTTGCTGAGTTGTGCGGAGATTTGCAACGGATGCTGTCCGCTTTCCAGGAGGCTAAACATTGCGTCGAATGCCGCGAGGCGATCACGTCGAAGGAGCGACTTTGTGAGGTCGTTGGAGTGACGCTCTTGGACGGGGAGGGACACCCCCTGCAGATGCTTCGTCTCGATCGTATTGTCCTTACCCGCGAGAAGCGAGAGCTTTTCCAACTCATTCAGCAACGCGGATAAATTGTTCTCAAATGCCCTTGAAAGCAGGTCTACGACGTGTGGATCGATTCCGTTACAGACCTCAATTCGTTGCACTTCCTTTACGATCCAGCGTTTGAGTCCGTCGGCTTGCAACGGAGGTATGTGGACAACCGAACCAAGCGCAGACAGGGTCGAAAGGGGATTCTCTTGTTTCAGGGGAGATTCGATAACGAAGGCCACAACGAGCGTATCCGAAGGCGGCTGAAACATCGCCGCGAGCGATTTTTCGGTGGCGCTCTTCAACTTCTCGGCTCCCCAGACCACCGCAAATTGCGACTTCGCAAAGAGCGACTGTGTTTTTAAAGCTCCGCCGAAAGCGGTCAAGCCGGCCGCGGAGTTCACCTGTGCCGCCGTGAAGGTGAGCAAAGAATCGGCGGTGTTACAGCCGATCTTTTCCGCCACATGGGAAACGAGTCTTTTTAGCCGAAGCTCCTCCGGGCTCACGAGGAGAAGCGGAGAGTGAAGCCCCGCATCCGAGAGACTCAGCCGAATCGGCTTGTGTGGGTTATCGCGGAGGTCTTGCTCCAGGGTCTGGAGAATTTTTTGAAATTCTTCGCTGGAAAGTTCCTTCGCCATGCGTGAAGCTGACATGCCGGATGATGCGGTCCTCTTGGGACTGTCCGTGGATTTCTTCGGAGACTTGTGAACCATAAATGTGCCCAGGGACGGAATTGAACCGCCGACACGCGGATTTTCAGTCCGCTGCTCTACCGACTGAGCTACCTGGGCATGGATGGGAAGGCAAGCACGTGGTTGGTCGAGCGGCGGAAGCTAGCAAATTTCGGTAGCCGATGCAAAGAGAGGATTTCGTTGAGAAATCCGCGGGTTGGGCGAGGGGAAATGTTTCGATAGGGTTTGGGCTCGAGCGCAAGTTTCTTAGCTACTTGCGCCCGGTCTTCGGTGCCTTTGGAGCGGGTGTCCTCTTGGATGCGGGTTTAGAGACAATCTTCTTCCCAGTATGGCTTGGCCGCACCGGCGCGCTCGCCGACTTTGGCACCATTCCGATGTTGCTCCGCTTCGCGACCAGAGTCTTTGCGAGTCGATCGTGAAGTGTGCGTCTCGTTTTTCCGATGACGGGTATGACACTCAGCCCAAGAGTGATCACGCATGTGAGTTCAGCGCATGCGCGGAGGATTGCTTGCTTAGGTCCGAGTGCTCGTCCTTCATAGTCCACGACCTCGAGTCCGAACAAACGCCCTCCCGGTCCCGCTCCGTATCCGAGCACAGTCAGCGCGCGAGTGACAATCCAGAAGAACAGCGCGAACTGGAACACCGGGAAGAGGTTCGGCAAAAGATCGTCCATGTTCGGCGCTTGCAGGAGGAAGAGCTCACGACGAACTGGTTCGGGAAAGACGAAGAAGATGGCAATGAAAAACACTGCAACGCAAGCGGCCAGGGCGTCCAGTGTGAATGCCAAAAATCTTGCGCCAACCTTGCCAAGCGGAATCTGATCGAGGGTTCGCGCGGGACGCATCCGTCGTTCGGCCTGCTTCGACCGGTAAATCTTTTCTTCCCGCTGATATTTGAGGACCGCAGTTTCGAGCTCGCGCGAGTCGATCTTTCGCAGAGTGTTTCCAGCTGCACTGCTGAGGCGAGCAGCCAGTTTTTCAGGGTCGACGACTTCTTCGATCGCTGAATTGAAGAGCACGTCGATGGTCGCCGTCTGCATGAAAGAACTGAGCTCTCCTGAAGAAATCTCGAAATCATCAGATTCAGCCTGGAGGGCAGCAATTTCTGCAAATGCGAATCCCCACAGGGCACTCGTCTCATCGTCTTGTTCTGCAAGCCCGAAGTTGCCCAGCGCCGCTTGAGGTGCTTCGACGAATTGCTGGACTTTCGGTGGATTCCAGGCCGCCGGAGAAGCAAGGCGAGGAGCCGGCTCGTCAATTTGGTCGACTTCGATCTCGTCGTCGAGGGCGACTTCAGGCTCCTCTTCGAAATTCGGCTCTTCAAATTCTTCTTCGGCTTCCGATTCGCCTTCTTCCTGTTCGGAGTATTCGACCTCAGAGTCTTCGGTATCGAACGATATTTCGGTTTCTTCTTCTTCGTCCTCGGATTCTTCGAGGTCGGATTCTACTGCGAAAATGTCGTCTTCCGGTTCAACGTTTGGAAGATTATCAAATAAGCCCTCGAAATCCGGCTCAGTGCCTATTCCGCCCATCGAGAACTCGGCGGAAGGAACCATTGGTTCGTCCTCTTCATCGAGCGTCTCGTCGTTCGATGTGTCTCCATGGAACGCCGCTTGTGAAACGTGTGCGAGGATGTCGTCCTCTTGGAACAAGAAGGAATCGAGGTCCTCGGATTCGACCACGGGTTCGGAGCTCTCCTCTTGAGTGAAGCCTTCGAGCGTTTCGGAAGAGTTTTCAAACAAATGCTCAAACTCTGGAGCAGCGTCAAGCGGAGCAGCTTCGACGACGGCTTCAAATTCGGCTTCAAGTTCGGAGAGGCCTTCCGCGATGGAGATATGCTCTCCAGAGGGGAGTTGTGAAATCGAAAAATCCGGGACGTCGATGTTGCCCGAATTTGCTTGCTGTTCGAGAGGTTCGTCCGGCTCCAGCGGCGACGAAAGGAGTGCATCGAGCTCGTCGGACAGCTCGGCTTGAATGCCGGTGAGCGCGGGTAATTCTTCGTGGGGCTCTGGCAGCACTGGCTCGGGCGAGAGGGATTCGTTTGTAAGAAATGGCTCCAATGCGGCCACTTCCTGCGCACTGGTCTCTGGAGCATCGCCGAAATCGGTCGACGCGCCGAGGAGAGAATCGAGCTCGTCGGAGAGAAGAGCCTCGGTTTCGGACAGCTGCTGTTCGGCTGGAGCGGCTGAGATTTCCACGGAAGCCGTGGGGACGGCTTCCGCAGTGAAGTCGCTCGCAGGCTCCGACTGATCCGGAGCGGCGATTGCTTCTGCGTTTACCTCGAATTCGGATTCCACTGCACCGAGGAGAGAATCAAGCTCGGCGCTGAGTGTTGCCTCTGCATTTCCGAGTAGCAAATCGGGTACTTCCGCAGCTGATGATAATTCCGGGGTGACTTCAAATTGAGCGGCGGCCTCGGGTATTTCGGAACCTGAGTGAAGCGCCTCAGGTTCCACCGCTAGTTCGGATGCTACGATCGGTTCGGGTTCCGCGACTGGAGCCGACTCCACGACCGCTTCGGGCGTGGCATCGACCGGAGCTTCGACGAGCAGATTTGGCAGCGATGATTCGACCGCTTCTGGTGGCGCCTCAGCTTCTGAAGGCGGTAATGGGGGAAGATTGCGAAGGAACGCGAGATCGCTTCTGCTGAAAATCTGAGTCGGTTTGCTACGTAAAATTTTAAGCCGCAGCCGTTCTGCCTCGGCCGGCTCGAGTCCCAGCTCCTGAGGACTGAGCGGAACCTCCGTTAGCAAGTTTGGTGTGTCGAGAGCAGCCAACTCAGGCGAAGAATCGAGCACCGCCACGTGTCCGACTGGGCTTTCCACGGGCGGCATGTCTGCGAGAAGCGGAGGTTCGCCCATGTCGTCTGAGAGAAGCGACTCGAGCTCCCGAAAAATTGCATCCTGCTCCATCTCTTTGAGTGGCTCATTCGATGCACTCATTTCTTCGACGAGAGTGAGTGCCGGATGAGAACCCGACGAGGTGATCGGTCCTTCGACCAGTCCGAGTTCGAGAACACCCGGCTCCGGCATTTTTTCTGAGTTTTCCACCGCTTCTTCCATTTCGGCGAGTGGCGACGGAGCTTCAGAGACGGACAGCGGTTCTACTTCGATCGTGAATGTGGAACCGTCGACCGCGTCACCGAGCGCTTCCATGTGCAGATTGCTCAGCTCAGCAAGTAGACCTGATTCAATGCTAAGAAGATGTTCCTCAGACGGTGAGACGTTTGGAGGCAGCTGGTGTGAAGGCTGATGTCCACGGTAGCCCTCAGCGAGAGCCTCAGTTTCCTGCAATCCCGGACGATTTTCAGGCATTGAGAAAACATGTGTGCCACCGGCTTCCAAGGCCTTCATCTCGCCGTACAATTCGGCTTCGAGAGAGCTGATTTCTCCCACGGGATTGACCGGAGGATGTGGCTCCGTGGTGCCAAATTTTGCTAGTTTCGCCCGAATCGATTCACGCTCGACTACCTCCTGGCGATCGGCGACTTCGAATTCTGATTCCGGCCGTGAAGGCGGTGGCGTGAAGGTCTCGGGGCGAATGCCATATGCGTTCGCGATTACGCCAGTGAGCTCGGAGAGCACGCTCTGATCGACTGTGCCGAGCTTTGCCATGACTTCTTGCGCCTTTTGCAGGGCGGCAACTCGCTGCCGGTCGAGGTCTCCCGCGAGAGGCGGGGTCGGTGCCGGAGCTGGCTGGCTGTGTAAAATTTGGGAGACTTGAGGCGGCGGCGCGAATGCTGCAAGCGCTTGGGCCTCAGCGTCAAGGTGGGCGGCAATCGAATGCTGCTCCGCTTGAGCTTCAATGCTTCGAAGGTTTTCGACAAGCTCGTCGAGAAAAACATCCCGGCTTTCTTCGAGGATGGGAGGTTCTACGACGGGCTCAGCTGATTCAACAGGAGCGGGTTCATCCGGCGTTGCAACAAGCTTCGGGGTCTCTTCTTCGCCCTCTTCCTCGATTTCGAAGCTGAACTCGAATTCGTCTTCCGGTTCTGCTTTTTTCAGCGGTTTATGCTTCTTCTCCGACTCGACCGCGACAGTGGTTACGGTTTCTTGCTCGCCGCCCAGTAGCTCGTCGAGTGCTCCATCGAGATCAAAATCATCGCCAATCTCGAGCACCTTGGGGCTTACCGTGGGAGAGTTTGCCATCAGCTCGGAGCGCAGCCGCGGCATGGCGGGCTGTGGAACCTCACCCGAAGACTCGCTACCAGTCATTTTAGCGGCCACGCGGAGCTGTTCTGCCGCGTTCCGCGCTTCCTCGATCGACTCCTCAAGCGACTCCGAGAATGCTTCGGCCGGAGTGTGCAGGGTGTTGAGAATCTGGAATACGTCCGACTCGGGGAATTCCTGCGAAGTCGCCTCTTCAGGCTCGGTATGTGGAAGAATTTCGTTCAGTCCGGCACCCGCATCCGAAACGTCGCCTGAGCGCCCAAGCTCCATCGCGACGGGGTCGTCGCTGAATTCATCACCTCGAAAATCGTCGGAGGAACCTTCGCCGTCCTGTGGAGTCTGATCCTCAAACTCGGCCGGCTCCATCTCTTCGATGATTGTGGTGATGACCGTGTCTGATTCCGATTTTCCTGAACGGCCGAACAATCGACCGAAGAACCCTTTCTTTTCATCCGCAGGTGCTTGCAACGCGGATTCTTCGAAAAACTCTGCGGCCTGTTTTTCGGAGTCGTCCATCCGGTTGATAAGTTCTTCCTTGGAGAGTTGAGGATTTGCGACGCGAATGCCGAGCTCGCTTTTCCGTCGCCTCAGGTCGAACGAGCATCTCGGGCAGATGTCGTTGGTGTTAGACGTAATAAATGCGCACTTAGGACATTTCATAGCTTCGGCCCGACGGAGCTCATCGCTCCCAACCACATATAAAAAGATGCATCGAGGGCGCGCGAAGTTCGGAAATCGCGAAGATTAGAGAAGGAACGCCCGCAGACTGCCGCAGCCGACAATCGCCGCGGTTTCGGTGCGAAGAACATTCGGTCCCAATGACCACGGGATATATCCCCAGTGATTCGCAAAACTTACCTCCAACTCCGTCAGTCCACCCTCGGGGCCCACAATGATGTAGGAATCGGCGATTTCCTGAAGATTCTGGAGTCCGGAGATTTTGCGTTGGTTCTGGTCGAAAAATGCAGTGAAAGTCGATGGTTGTATTGCTGAGATTGCCTGGTTGTCCGGAGCGGTGAGCATCAGGCGAACCTCAGACGAGCTGGCGGTGTGTTCCGAGTGCCGCACGCATTCGGACAAAGAGCTCGAGAGAGTGAGCTCAGGAACGACGGAAGAGTGAGATTGTTTCAGCGCGGCCTCGGCGAGCCGGGTCCAACGCTCGCGCTTTGCCACGGCCTTATCACCGGCGAGACGATATTGGCTGCGCTCGGCCGCAAAGAAGTGGACGGCAAAAACTCCAATCTCGGTGCATTTTTCGACTATGAGGTCGCATTTCTCGGGCTTTACGAGCGCCACGAAGAGGGTGATTCGCGCAGCTGAAGCGGTGACAGCAAGCACTTCGTGGTTTTTGATTTGAACGAGTTCGCCGGAGAAAGGAAGAACCTCTGAACGAAATGACTGCCGCGTGTCGAGATCAAAGACCTCAACGGCTTGCCCTTCGGTCAAGCGCAGGACATGCCGAAGATGATGCGATTCTTGTGCGTCGAGTGAGATGATACTACCGGCGGCGAGAACCGGATTTTCGCCATTCACCGCGTCGCCCGGAGCTCTACCTTCTGAAGGTAGAGCTTTCCCGGTGCGAATGAGGAAGCGCGGAAGTGAAGGCACTAATTATGCCCATGCAGCCTTGCGGCTCTCCATTTCGGCGAGACGCTCTTCAACTTCGTCCAACCGTTCCAGGCCGAAGAAACGCTCTTCGCCAATCAGAATCGTCGGAGTGTCGAAAACCTGCAGTTTCCGGCCGCGTTTGTAGATTCCGCGAACACGCTCACGCGTATCCATCGTGCTCATCCGGCCAGCGAACTCATTCGGATCAACGTCGAGGTCTTCGCAAAGCTCGATGAGAAAGGACTGCTCGTTTGGGTCTTCACCCTGACCCCACCAGCGGTCGAACATCTTCACGTTGTATTCGAAAATCAAGTCGAGGTCGGTGGCGACGACTGCGCCGCGGATGCTTCTCTCAGGATCCGGTTCGCTTTCCGGCCAATCGGCCTTCATCACCAACGGCATTCCCATCTTGCGTGCGAGACGAACGACGTCTTCACGAATGTAGCTGCTCCGATCCGGAGGATATGGGGCCGGCTGAAAGTTCTTTCCCGACGCCTTTGCCGAAAAAGGCTGCCAGAGCACCTTCACGTCATACTTTCTGTCCAGCTGAGACAGCCGGTCAATCGCGAGGTACGAATAGGGACACTGAAAGGAGTAGAAAATCTCGATCGTTTGAATCATGGCCAAGGCAACACCGTATTAATTTCAAAGGCCACCCTCTTTAGCCCATCCCATCCAAAAATTAAAGCGGATTCTGGCTACGGTTAGTCGAGAGTCGTCGATGGAGGGTAATTCCTCGAAAGTTCATTGAGGCCTCGTGCGGAATCGGATATGAGAAACATGCGAAAAGCTCAGCATGCATTCAAAATAAAGGCCGTTCAATGAAGAGAAGGGAGGAAATGTCGCTCGTCGAGCGACTCTACGTTTGGGAAGTTACCAAAGGTGTAGTTCAAACTTTCGGAGACCTCTTAAAGCATCTTGGGCTCTACCTTCTTCAGGTTGTCGGCCTCAATAAGAACAAGAAGCCCTGGGCTACCATCGAGTATCCGAATGAGGCGCGTGGTTACTCCGAGCGATTTCGGGGCCGTCACCGCCTGACGCTCAATTCCGATGGCGGAATGCGATGCACCGCGTGTTTCCTGTGCGCAACGGCGTGTCCGGCGAATTGCATCTATATCGAGCCGGCCGAGCACGACGATCCGACTATCGAAAAATTCCCCAAACGTTATGAAATCGATACGCTGCTCTGCATCTATTGCGGATACTGTGTCGAGGCGTGCCCAGTCGATGCGATTCGCATGGATACCGGTATTCACCCGGAGATATATCCACCGGACCCTCGAGCGTTTATCGAGGACAAGGAGACTTTGATGCAGCGCTCACGTGTGCTGGAAGATCTCGGTCCTGATACGCTGTTCAAGGCGCACATGAAGCACATGCAGGATATCGAAAAGAATCCGAAGACGGCTGACTACTAGGCCGCGTCTCCTAGGAAACCCCGTTTGGTAGAATTGTGTTGCGCTTGCGTGGTTCTGCCTTTCGGGCCGAGTTCGCGCTCAGGTGAGAAGCGCGTTTAGCTGGTCGTAGTAGCGACGGACCGCGACCTTTGCCATTCCCGGATTGGAGTCCTGGTCGAGGAGGAGATACAGAAAGTGTTCTCCATCTTTGAGAGTGCGAAGGATCACGTAGTCATCATTGCTTGCGATGATGATTTCTTCTAGCGGGGCTTTGTCGCTTTTTGTCTTTCCAACAGCTTTCATCGCCTCTTCCGCTGAACGGAGAAGGTCTCGATAAAACGCGCCGGCAATTTCGATATCGAGGCCCGGAGCGTCGCTGAGCGTTGCAATCGGCATGCTCGTTTTCGCTTCCACGACCATCGCGGCGAGGAAGCTGGGGATCTCAAATCGCAGTCGCTCAAGAATTTCAGGGATATCGCTCACTGCCGCGGCAGCGAGATCGGCTTGGAACTGAGGCTTGGTTCTTTCTTTTGATTTCTTTTGAGGAATCTGAACCGCTTGAAGAATCTCTGGGAGGGAAATTCCTTCCGAACCGCTCATCGTCGCAATTGGTTGCACGGCTTTGAGGGTAACGTGAACTTCTTCCATTCCCAGAACGGCTTCAACCGCCGAAAGTGCGTGGCGAGTGACGACTTCGAGCCTTCTCAACGGATCCTGAACGCCCAAGAAAACAAGAATATCATCGAGCTGGCGTTTGCCCGCTTCTCTGGCCCTTTTTATGCCGTCGAGAAGTTGGTCCTTTGAAAAGCCATCCTCGCCCATCAATATACTTTGGAAACTTTCTTTTTGATTGCTGGCAAACGCCCAAACGAGCCGGCCGCGCGCAAGGAACATCTTCGCCGAGCCTTCGGAGGCATGGAAAGCGATCTCGCCCCAGCGCTCTTCCCGCCCGAGCGCTTCGAACAGGGCAAGTACCTCGTCAGTTTTTCTCAGTGTGGCCTGCATGACTTCCGCTTCTTCTCTGGGAGAAAAGACACCCCCGCGATCTCTCTGTTGTATCGGCCGCGATTCCATGAGAATTGAGCGAAACTTCTGAGGGGTGCTGGTGTGAGATTTTACGCGGTGTTACGAGCTTAAATCGGGGAAACGGAGGGGCGAAAGCTGTGAAGGCACAAAATAAGCATCGGAAGCACCTGACCCGAATAGGCGCGGTAATTGCGTGCGTTTATCTGTTGAATTTTGTTCTCCCGGCTATCGTTCAAGCGGAAGACCCGCCGATCCCCGCTGAGATGCTCCCGGCAGATATTCCACCGCTTCCAAGCTCTAAGGAGCGGAGCGGAGGCCTGCTGATCGGCCCGGAAACCGCCGAAAAATACAAAGACCTGCTCGTCGAGCCGCTTTTTACTTGGATTAAGCAGCGCAAGTTCGCCTTTCGAGCGGTGCGAGGTCTCGATTACGTTTGGAAATTACCGGAGAGCTTCGAAACGGCCTCCGCGCGCGTCGAAACGAAATGGATTCTCGCGGAGAGCGGATCACCGGAAAGAAATCCGGCCGTGAAGGACGATGCGCCGGCGTTGCCGTTCGGAAATAAAACGATAATCGAGAGCGAGAAAGATCCGGACGCCAAGGCGAAGAAGATTCTCTGGAACGTTCTCTACATGGAAAATCTCGCCGAGGAGTTCCGCTACACGTTTGAAATGACTTGGAGCGGAAGTCAGATCCTCCGGCGCCGAGCTGATTTATTTTTGTATCAGCGGTTCTTCCCGGCCCTCCTTTCGGAGCAGCCGTTTCTCTCGCAGTCATTACTGAAGTTCGTTACTCCGCAGGCCGCTTTAAATTACGGGCTCATCGGATGGATCTTCCGTGATGAGATGCGTGCCCGGTTTTGGATCTACTCCCCCCCGATTCAGCGTCTCCGCGAAATTCTCGCGGCAAATCGGAGCGACGGAATTCTCGGCGGCAGCATCACTACGGATGACATTTTTGTATGGTCGGGAGATATCAAACGCTTCTCGGCGAAGGTGACAGGCGAAAAGCTGGTGTTCGTGTTTTTCCCTTCAACGAAACCTTATGGCCTTATTTCGCAGGCGACGGATGTTTCTCCCACGGAGACTCCTGAACCGGCGGGTTCGCCATCCGCGACCGCGACGGCCGCCTCAGGAAAACTTCCGCCCGCGATACCAAACGCCGCGGTCTCTTCGTTAGCAGTGACCGGTCTCCGCGAAAAACCGACGGGCGGCGGAACGGTCACCACGCTTTGGAACCATGATTTAAAGCAGTTTCCACAGCTCCCCCCTTGGGTGCCGGTGTCGATCGCCGGAGTTCCACGAAAGGTCTGGACGATCGAGCTTTTTCCGAATGATCCATTCTACGAGGCGGGGCGCGAAGTGCTCTATGTCGATCAGGAGCTGATGCTCCCGGTAATGAAGGTCACCTCCGATCGCATCGGTGAGTTTCAAAAGTTCATCCTCGGAGGGTGGGGTCTTGCCGAAAAGAAAGACAAATCGAGCAGCACATCGCTTCCGTTTTTCGCGTTTGAAGTTGCTATAGAACAGGGTGACATGCCGGTGACTGCGCTGACGACGACCGGCTTCCGGAAGTTTACGGGGAAGGAGACTGCAGGCATAAAAGCGCTACGGGCCCAGCTTCAACCGGAGGCGCACGGAAAAGCGCGCGATGCAGGCGGCGAAAAGCCGAAGCCATCACCGAAGCCTGCCGCCGCCGACGGCGCAAAGCCTGAAGCGCAACCTGAAGAAGATGCACCAGTCGATTGAACGAGAGGAAGGAATCAGTCATGGCTAATCCAGCGTCGTTGAGTTTCGCACGCACCGAGAAGGGACTGGAGATTGGGCTTCTCCTTAAGATGGCAAACCGCCACGGGCTCATTGCTGGAGCGACCGGAACTGGGAAAACCGTCACGATGCAAGTTCTCGCCGAGAGCTTTTCGAAGGCCGGAGTTCCTGTTTTTCTTGCGGACATTAAGGGCGATCTTTCTGGAATCTCGCGTCCGGGAACGTTATCGCCGAAGATCGAGGAGCGCATTACGAAGTTGAAGCTCCCCGCGTTTCAAGGGAGCGCATGTCCGGTGCTCTTCTGGGATATTTTCGGCAAATCCGGTCACCCGATTCGCGCCACCGTGTCCGAGATGGGACCGTTGCTACTCTCCCGTCTTCTCGGACTAAACGACACACAGCAGGGAGTGTTGCAGCTCACATTCAAGATCGCGGACGACAGCGGGCTGTTGTTGCTCGATTTGAAAGACCTTCGTGCGATGCTCCAGTCGGTTGGAGACAATGCGGACGAGCTTCGGACGGAGTATGGGAACATCGCGCCCACAACTATCGGCGCGATACAGCGCTCGATCCTCAATCTCGATGAAGCAGGTGGCGGACAGTTCTTTGGTGAGCCCGCTCTCCAGCTTCAGCACCTCATGCAGACGGATTTCTCCGGTCAGGGCGTCATCAGCGTTCTTGACGCCACGTCTCTCATCAACGATGCGCGGATCTATTCGACGTTCCTCCTCTGGTTGCTGTCGGAACTTTTCGAGAGCCTGGAAGAGGTCGGAGATTTGGAGAAGCCGAAACTCGTCTTTTTCTTCGACGAGGCGCATCTCTTGTTCAACGACACTCCGAAGTCTCTCGTCGAAAAAATTGAGCAAGTCGTAAGGCTCGTTCGCTCCCGCGGAGTCGGCGTATATTTTGTCACTCAGAATCCGCTTGACCTGCCAGAGACGGTGCTCGGACAGCTCGGTAACCGTGTTCAGCATGCTCTCCGGGCATTTACCCCGAGCGACCAGAAAGCCGTCCGCACCGCGGCGGCGACATTTCGACCGAACCCCGCGTTCTCCTGCGAAGAGGTCATAACAAATCTGGGGGTGGGGGAGGCGCTGGTTTCGACGCTAGACGCCCAGGGAGCACCGACACCGGTTGAGCGCTCGTTTATCTGTCCTCCCGCATCTCGAATCGGAGTCATCTCGCCGGACGAGCGAAAGGAGAGTTTGGGTCGATCGCCATTAAAGGGCGTCTATGACACTCCAATCGATCGGGAGTCCGCCTTCGAGGTACTGAAAAAACGCCGAGAAGAAGGTGAGGCCGGTGAAGGCGAGCCGGCAGAACAGAAGTCGGGGAAGCCTGGTGCCGCGAAAGGCGACGAACAGCAGTCATGGGTCTCAAAGACTGCGAAAGATGTGCTCCTCGGGACCGGCCGCCGGCAGGGAATTGTCGAAGCGGCGGCAAAATCTTTTATCCGGAGCATCAGCTCAAACTTGGGTCGTCAGATCATGCGGGGAGTCCTCGGTTCCATGCTGGGAAAGGGTCGGCGGTAAGCGATCCCATCTCCGTTTTCCCGCGCGCCCCGGATTTTCGTGAGAAATTGGTTCGAAATCGGTCAAAGTGCGCCGGTTTCTCGGCATTTTGTAGACGTATTCGAGCGGATTTCTTGAGATTTAATTTTTGAAATGGCAATTGGGAATCTGCACTTTCTCGTTCAGGGGAGACACTTCAATGAGCAAAATTCTTTCCAGCTTACCCAAGGGGGAAAAGGTCGGACTCGCATTTTCCGGCGGCCTAGATACCAGCACGGCGATCGCGTGGATGCGCGAAATGGGTGCTGTCCCTTATGCGTACACCGCAGACCTGGGACAGCCCGACGAGAAGAACTGCGAAGATATCCCCAAGCTCGCACTCAAGTACGGTGCTGAGAAGGCCCGGCTCGTCGACTGCCGACAGCCGCTCGTGCATGAGGGACTTGTCGCGATCGCTTGCGGCGCTTTCCACATCTCCACCGCGGGGAAGACGTATTTCAACACCACGCCGCTTGGCCGGGCAGTGACCGGAACGATGCTCGTCGATGCCATGAAGGAAGACAACGTCAATATCTGGGGCGACGGTTCTACCTACAAGGGGAACGATATCGAGCGCTTTTACCGGTACGGACTTCTCCGGAATCCCAATCTCAGAATTTACAAACCCTGGCTCGATAGCGAATTCGTTTCTACGCTCGGTGGGCGAGCTGAGATGAGTGATTGGCTGAATAAGCGCGGCTTCGGTTACAAAATGAAAACCGAAAAAGCGTATTCGACCGATTCGAATATTTGGGGTGCAACCCACGAGGCGAAGGATCTGGAGTTCCTGAACAAGAGCATCGCGATCGTCGAACCAATTATGGGGGTTCGCTCGTGGGACGCGAACGTCGCCATCGCACCGGAGATTGTTTCTGTTCGGTACAAAGAAGGCTTTCCAGTTGCACTGAACGGCAAGGAATACACCGATCCCGTGAAGCTGGTGCTCGACGCGAACGCGATCGGTGGTCGTCACGGTCTGGGCGTCTCAGATCAAATTGAAAACCGGATCATCGAGGCGAAGAGCCGCGGAATCTACGAAGCTCCGGGCATGGCACTTCTGCACCTCGCCTATGAGCGTCTCGTGAGCGGAATTCACAATGAAGGCACGATCGACAACTATCGCACACTCGGACGAAAGCTCGGCCGCCTGCTTTATGAAGGCCGATGGTTTGATCCGCAGGCGCTGATGTTGCGAGACACTTTGCAGCGATGGGTCGCTAAGCCGATTACCGGCGAGGTGTTCGTTGAGCTTCGTCGTGGAGAAGACTACTCGATTCTCGATACGACCAGTCCGAACCTGACGTATGCGCCGGAGCGGCTCACAATGGAAAGTGGACAAGGGGAGTTCACGGCAGAGGATCGAATCGGGCAACTCTCAATGCGAAACCTGGATATTATGGATTCTCGGAGCAAAATCGAAGTCTACGCGAAGAGCGGAGTTCTTCGCGTTGATTCGTTCAAGAATCTTCTGGACTAAAGAATTCGCCGCGGTCTCTCTCTTCTTGAGGCAGCGTGGTCTCAAGACCATGATGGCCTCCAGGCACTACGGCTGCGAACGGTCCTAAAAATCAGCTCCAAAAACGGTGTGAGCAATCACACCGTTTCTTTTTTCAGCTCGTGGAATATATGCTCGTACCCTTTGACGGCATCCTCGAGCTGCTGGATCTCCACATGCTCGTGGTCAGTGTGAGCGACGGAGATTGTGCCGGGTCCATACAGGAGACATTCTGCTCCAAGCGGCGCGAAGTGCGGGATGTCGGTACAATACGCTGCGACATCAGATTCCATTCCCGGAACCAGTTTGAGTCGCACCAAAGCCGCATCATTTAAGATGTCGAGCTCTGCATCAGCACCCCCGACCTTCTTCAGCTTGTCGATCACGAGTTTGTTTTCGGTGACGGTTCGGACCATTCCACTCATCTGCGCAACGTTGGAAACGATGTTGTCACCCGTTCCCGCTTGAATTCGTCCGATGTTGATCGTCGCTTTCCCCAGGACCTCGTCGGCTCCGAAGTCGGTAGCGATCAAATTCGCGGCGGTGCGTATCAGCTTCGCATTCGCGTCGTCCCCAAGATGCGGGTAACCGGAGTGGCATGATTTCCCTCGAAAACGCATGCGAAACGCGAGGCCGCCTTTATGGGCCGCCATCAGCTTTCCTTCAGTGGGCTCGCCATCAATGATATAGCGGATGCCGCGGCCCTTAAGGGAGATCGCTGCGCGGTTTGCGCCAATCCCATCGTCTTCTTCGCCGACGACAAAAAGAAGAGAGAAGTTTGTTTCACCGGATTTTTCTAGGCGCTCTGCGGCGGCAACCATACAGCCGATAATTCCTTTCGCATCGCAAGCGCCGCGTCCGTACAGCTTTCCGTCGCGCACTTGAGGACTAAACATCGGCTCGGGCGCCGCCACGATATCCACATGAGTTGTGAGGCAAATGATTGGTTTTCCAAACGTTATGAAGAGGTTGTAGCGGCTGCCTTCGACGGGGAGTTTTTCGACGTTCCACTTTTTCTGCCGGAATGTCCGGTCGAGAAACTCAAGCACCTCGTCTTCCTGCGCGCTTGGTGAGCGAATCTCGATCAGGGAACTAACAAAATCGACTATTGATGATGTGTCCATGGCGCCCCTTTGCTAAACAACGGTCTTTCTAGAAAGGACCATAGTTCCGATGAGGAGGCAAGAGATGGAACGACCGACGTGGCGGCGCAATACGGCGCTCATCCTGCTCGTTATTCTCGTTGGGAACTTCGCGATTGCATTCTGGCAATCTGCGGTCCGGCCTTACTTTTTTAGGTCGGCGGCCGAGGCTGACAACTCAATTCAGCCCGGAAATCGAGGTGTTCCCTCTCAAAGAGGGCCGTGGAATCTTGCGAGAGTTTTTCCGCAAGTTACGGCTAGAATGCCGACCGACTTGCAGCATGCAGGCGACGAGCGGTTGTTTGTCGTCGAGCAACCGGGACGTATCCTTTCATTTTCGCGACTCCATCCTGATTCAAAGGCCTCGGTATTCCTCGACATCACCGAGCGAGTCAAATCGGGCGGCGAACAGGGATTGCTCGCGATCGCCTTCCACCCCGCCTTCAAATCGAATTCATTTGTGTTCGTCCACTACAGTGGACTCCCCTCGGGCGATACGGTGATATCTCGATTTCGACTGCGTGAAGGGTCAAAAGATGAGCTTGATCCCCGCTCGGAGGAAGTGATTCTTCGTCAGTACCAGCCGTATTCGAATCACAACGGAGGTTCAATTCTTTTTGGGCCCGACGGCTACCTTTACATTTCATTGGGCGACGGAGGGAGCGGGGGCGATCCGCAGGGGAACGGGCAGAACCTTCGCACGCTGCTCGGAAAGATTCTCCGGATCGATGTCGATAAACCCTCAGCGTCACTGCCGTACAGCATTCCCGCTGACAATCCTTTCGTCTCGCGCGAAAATGGGGCGAAGCCGGAAATCTTCGCTTACGGACTTCGAAACGCTTGGAAAATCAGTTTTGACTCGTTCGACAAATCTCTTTGGGCGGCTGATGTCGGGCAGGATGATTGGGAAGAGATCGATATTATTAAGTCCGGCAGGAACTACGGCTGGAATGCGATGGAAGGAAAACATTGTTTCTCGCCGAAGCAGGGATGCGAGAAAGGAGAGTTCGAGAGCCCAATCTTAGATTATCCTCGGAGCGATGGGCAGTCCGTCACGGGCGGTTACGTCTATCGTGGAAAGCGGCATCCCGAGCTCTTTGGGAAATATATCTACGCAGATTTCGTTGCTGGAAAGGTGTGGGCGCTCGACAGAAGCGGAGGCAAAAATGACACGCTGGTTCCCGGAGGTCAGTTGATTTCTTCGCTGGGTGTCGACCCCGAAGGGGAGCTCTATTTTCTGTCCTATAGGGACGGCGGGATCTATCAATTGGTGAAGTAGTCTGTTGGCGTTTCCCTCGATCGACACGCCTGCATCGAATCGGAGGTCGTGGTAGGGACGGACGTGTGGCCCGGGCACCAATAGACAAGCCGCTCATTCTCTCCCTCGTCACCGTCAAATTTCTCGACGGTTCCACCCATCCCGCGAGGGCCGAGGGGAATAATTGCTCGTGGATCTGCAAGTGCAACGACCGAGTGCCGCTGCTTGGTCGATGGTACTACCAATTCAATGATACCTGCCACACTATCTGTCCGACTTGTGACCGCAAATATCGCGTGACGGGCGTCAAGAGTCCCATGGGCCGCGGAAAACAGGCAAACGGAATTATAGAAATCGAGTAGGGAACGAACCTTTTCCAAATCTCAGACGATTCTGAAGTCGGCGTCGAAACTCATCGGCGAATTTTTCGGAGTCGTCACATGCTTGCGCGCGTTCATTCCAGCACCCTGTGGGGTGTGGATGCGGTTCTTGTTCACATCGAAGTTCAGCTCCTCAGTGCATTGAGAAGATTCTCCATAGTCGGTCTCCCAGATGGAGTTGTGCGAGAGGCGAAGGAGAGAGTCCGGTGTGCCATTGAGAATAGCGGATTTCCTTTCCCGAACGGCGAGGTTATCGTGAACCTCGCTCCGGCGGACCTTCCAAAAGCCGGATCTGCTTTTGACTTAGCAATTGCCTCTGGGATTCTCGTTGCGCTGGGATTGCTGCCACATTCGGCGATCGATCGCCGACTTCTTCTCGGTGAGCTTGCGCTCGATGGGACGGTAAAGCCCGCTCGAGGAGCGCTCGCTGCCGCATGTCTTGCTCGTGAGCTGGAGTTCGGAGTTGTCGCGTCTCCACATTCCGCACGAGAGGCTCGATTGGTCAACGAAGTTCCGGTCACTGCAATTACCTCACTTGCTGGGCTTGTTTCCGGACGGTTCGAAGCGGAGGCGGCCGGAGAACCTGAAGCCCCGGAAGTGGGAGAGGGCAGCTCTCTCTCGTACGGCGACGTCGCCGGCCAGTTCGAAGCGAAGCGTGCGATGGAGATAGCGGCGGCCGGGTGGCACAATGTTCTCATGATCGGTCCGCCCGGCTCCGGAAAAAGCATGATGGCCAGAAGATTGGAAAGCATCCTCCCCGCACCGAGCGCGGAAGAGCAAATCGAAGTCATCAAAATTCGGTCGGCGGATCATTCAGTGGAGTTGGAATCACGTCACCCGGTCCAAAATGTTCGGCCCTTTCGAAGTCCTCACCATACATTGAGCACGGCGGGGTTGGTTGGCGGCGGATCACATCCTGGGCCGGGGGAGGTCTCGCTCGCACATCATGGCGTACTTTTTCTCGATGAGTTGCCGCATATCAAGCGCGACGCCCTCGAAGCGCTGCGCGAACCGCTTGAGACACAACAGGTGGTTATCAGCCGGGCGAAACAACGAGTCAGCTTTCCGGCGAACTTCCTGCTGATCGCCGCGATGAATCCCTGCCCCTGTGGAAAGCGAGGCGGGACTTCAGGAACATGCACCTGCGCTCCGGGACAGGTGCAGAAATATATGGAGAGAATCTCAGGACCGATTCTCGATCGCATCGACTTGCAAACTTGGGTTCCGCCAGTTGCTCTTTCTGAATTCGTACGCCTAGAGCCCGGCTGCACAGAAACCGATCCCACTGCGCTGATGGCCGAGAGGGTGAGAATTGCTCGACAGGCGCAGGTGGAGAGAGGGGCGGGACGACTTGTCGCTAACTCACGTCTTTCGCCCGCCCAAGTACGGCGAGTGTGCAAGTTGTCTACCGATTCGGTCGAGCTCCTTGAGTCGGCGAGCAAGCGTCAGCAGTTGAGCGCTCGCGGATATACCCGGGTTCTAAAAGTCGCACGGACTATCGCCGATCTCGAACGCCGAGCAGAAATTTCGGATGAGCACGTAAGTGAAGCGCTGTCGTTTCGAATGTCCGCCCTTTAAGTCGAACGGATCGGGCATTTGAGAGCGCGACTCGTCGAAGCTGCAAGCAAATAGCGCCTCCCCGCAGCCAATGAGCAGGGAGGGCATTGTCCCCGCAGCAGAACAGACTCAGTGATTTAGAGTCTTATCAGTATCCGAAGTCTAGCGACCGCGAAGACGCTGAATTCGCTCCACGGTGACGGCTGCTTCCAGAACGCCGCGGTTTGCGGGTTTGGTAAATGCGTCTTGGAGCTTGGACATCAGCGAGGTGCTTCCGCGCTGCATCCTGCCGGAGGGCGAGGAGGCCGAGCGTTCCGGCCGCTGCGCGCCGAATGCATCATCGGCGCTTGCCGCGTTGCCGTTCATTGCGGCACCACTCACAGCGTTATCACTCACTGCGTTGTTATTCGTAGCGTTGTTATTCGTAGCGGCGGTGACTCTGCGAAAGCTGCCCAGGCCGGTGGGCGGTACGACGTCGTTTTTCATGGCTACCTTTCCTTAAAGAAGAAAGCCGATTAGAAAACACGCCCACCGTTAGGCTGGTTTGCCGGCGGTGGGTGAAACCATTTTGCTCAACAACTCACATCACGGCTTGGCCCCCGGACATTTGCGTCACGGGAGTTGCCAAACGAAGAAGAGAATGGTTGACGACGATCGCTTGCTCGAAATTTACCATGATAAGGACGGCCTATCTAGGTATATATATGCGGAAATTTGAGTAAAGGGTTCGGTATTGTCAGCGAAGCCCGCCATAATTTTTGACCTCGACGGTGTCATCATTCACTCCGAACCCCATTGGGTGAGAGTTTCTTCTGAGTTTTTGCAGAGGGTTATCCCGAGGTGGACGGCCGATGACCAGAAGCGGATTCTGGGGAAAAGTGCGAGAGACGTCTATCTGCTGTTGTGCTCCGAATATGGTCTCGCCATGAGCTGGGAAGAGTATGTTGGGAGCTATGAGCAGTTGGCCGGGGAGATATATGGAAAACTCTCGGAGCCGGTTACCGGCGCATTGGAACTCCTGGCATTTCTGGATCAATCACACTACGAGCTGGCGATTGCGTCATCGGCACCACGCGCGTGGATCGACGTCGTCCTGAAGCGATTTTACATCGAGCGGAGATTTCGAGCGGTCGTCGGCGCCGAAGATGTCGCAGGTCGAATTAAGCCCGCGCCTGACCCATATTTGGCCGCTGCCGCGCTTCTCTCGAGACGGCCGGAGGATTGCATTGCGATCGATGACTCAGGCAAGGGGGTCCAAAGTGCGATTGCAGCCGGCATGCGCGTCGTGGGGCTTGCGCTGTCGGAGCGCAAAAAGGGCGAGCTCTCGGCCGCAGGGATCGTCTTGACGTCATTGGAGGAGATTCCCGTTCGCAGTTTCGAGAAGTGGGTCCTCGCGTTGCCGAAACCGCCTTTATTGCGGTAGAACGTCCAGCGTCAAAATATTGGTGGAAAACATGTTCAATGCGAGTGAATGGAAGAGCGCAGCTCAATCGAATCGAAATAACCTCTGGGTCCTCGTGGGGTTTGTGCTCGCGGCCGCTTTCATGCGGTTTCTTCCCCATCCTCCGAATTTCCTGCCGACGACGGCCATCGCGATTTTTGCAGGATGCCAATTCCCCTCAATGCTTGTCGCCGCGGGGGTTGTGCTTGGGTCGATGGCGCTGAGCGATCTCTTCCTCGGCTTTCACTCGACGATGCCGTTTGTCTACTTGGCCCTCATTCTCATCATCCTCATGGGCACCCTTCTCAAGGGTCGGGAAAATGCGCTGCCTGTGCTCGGTGTGACGCTTGCGAGCTCCGTACTATTTTTCTTCATTTCTAATTTCGGCGTCTGGGCGATGCAGACTTTGTATCCGAAGAATTTGGCAGGGCTTCAGGCCTGTTACATTGCCGCGCTGCCCTTTTTTCAGAACTCAATTATCTCTGATTTCTTTTACGTCATTCTTCTCTTCGGAGCGTTCGCGGTGGTGAAGCAGTCGAATCCTCTGGCTGCAAGACGAGGAAGCTCTGCTGCCTAGCCGCTTCTAAAGGCCGGCCTCACTCACCAAAAATCTGAGAACGGCGCTCACGATCGGTTCTAGCACCTTTTGAACCGCGCCCAAGTAAAGCAGAAGGAAGACCAGTGGAATTCCCCAACGTTCGAGCTTCGCGACGCGTCTCGCCCAAGGGAGCGGGAGAAATCCAACTAAAATTCGTCCGCCGTCGAGCGGCGGAATCGGGAACAGATTAAATGTTCCGAGTACGAGGTTTACGAGCAACCCGTGAAAGAGCCAGCCAAAGACGACCAGCGACACCTCCGAAGGAGGTTGTAAGGCTCCAGCCTGCAGGTAGGGTACCGCGAGCTTTAGTGCGATGCAACACATGGCCGCGAGAATGAAGTTCACGACAGGCCCCGCGAGCGCAACGATTGCCATTCCGCGGCGAGGATTCTTGAAGTGCCGGGGATCTACAGGCACAGGCTTCGCACCGCCGAACACAACTGGAGAACCGCTTAGAATCAGGAGCCCGGGAAGAAGAAGCGTCAATACCGGATCAATGTGTTTGATCGGATTGAGTGTAATTCGCCCGAGTGCCCGTGCCGTCGG
>CAZDWZ010000013.1:0-140061 GCA_964509425.1 uncultured Bdellovibrionales bacterium
GAGAAAAGGATAAAACCTTTTCATTTTTCCTTTGACTTTTAACACAGCCGCTCTGAGTATTCGGTCTCTCGCCTCCGGCTTTTCAAGTCTGTACACACGTTGAGAAGCCGGATCGCAATATACGAGCACCCGATATCCCGGTCGTCGGAGGATTAATCACCAAAAATCCTGCATTCGCGGAAACTCGACGGAATATTTGCCGATAGAGTTCCTGAATTGAGAAGTTCGGGAGGCGAGGTGGATTCTTAAGTAACTCTTTAGATTTCCCCTGGCGTTTCTTTGGTGTGCATTTTCGTTTGGGTTGGCTCCGCTCCGATAACGGAGCATGGAAACATCAAATTCTTCACAACTTCAACAACCTAGCTCGGCGGCACCGCGGCCGCGAGCGCGAAGGGGCTCGCGATTGACCACCGCGTTTATTGCGCTCCTCTTTGCCGGAGCCGCCGTGCTCGCGTTTGCGGTCCAAGAGAAACCTGTTCAAGCCCAGAAAAGCACGGTCACTCTCTGGTGTGAGATCGGAGGATCGAAAGTCCGTTATTCAAACCTCTCCGTCCCTGGATATCAAGAATGCGGGGCGGTGAATGTCGTGAAGTCGTGCGATCCGGCGGGACAGCGATTTATTGGGTCTGGAAGCGATGCTCCCTATGCCTACATGGATTGCAGTCGCGGCCCGCGAATTGTTCAGCGCACTGGTTGGGTCGAACGCTTCTTTGAGAGGGTGCGCCGCGCAATTTTCTAACACTTCCGGATTCCTGAAGCCGCCTCAGTACGCAAATCACTCCTCAAATCGCAGCGACTCGAAGAATCTCCTCGCACTCGCTTCAATCGGCGTGCCGGTTGTCGATTCCACGGCAAGAGTGATGATGCTTTGAGGGAAAACTATAAGCCGGAATAATGCGTGCTTCCCGTTCACCTTGACTTCATAGTCAAGTGCCGGGCGACCCGCATACGTGATGCGATTTTCCTTGGTGAGAGTACCTTGTTCCTTGAACACTTTCACCGCTCCTGGGAGAGCCACGTCAGGGTCAATTGGAGTCGCTCGAAAATTTGGCGTTCGCACGGAGTTGAAGGTCACTTCCGCCGGACGAACCGCGCGCAGGTAATGAACGGTTCGCGCAGGCTCCCCCGATTTTCCTCCGATGTCCATCGAGTAGTCATCGAACTTCGTTGGGAAGCGCAGACTGAATTTGCCGCCGGTTGATTTTGCGTCAAACCATCCATCCTTCCCGGCAGTGCCTGCAGCGGATTGATGAACCGTTACCGGACGCTCTTCCGAGAAGGCAGGTCTTGCATCGAAAGAAAAAATGAAACTTGCGACCGCGAGCAAGAAAAACAGGGACCTTTTCATCTGTGACGCTCCTCTCCAAACGAGGTTCAACGAAACCTGGCTTATCACCACATTTCAGCTTGCATGGGAACGGCAAGCCTTGCAAACAATTCGTGCTCGTTTGAACCAATTGCTCCTCTTTAATTCTCCATCGTAGGATCTCCCCGGGGAGCCTAGAATCTCGATCGGAGGAGAAGTTTCAGAAGTGAGGTTTCCTCGCGATCGTCGTGGTCGGCGGAATCTTGCAGTGGCAATCCCCCGGGACACTGTCGTGGCTCGACAAATACGTTCTTCTAACCTGGATGGTTGCGTCGGTTGTTCTCAATTATCGATTGAAAAATTTTCCGTGCCCACGCTGCAATCAACACTCCGGATTTCTTTCCTTCTGCGAACTGGCCTTCCATCACGATTGATTTACCTTCGCTCTCAATATACTTGCCGGTTCGAACGCCCTTTCCGTCTTTACAGGAAACCGCCCAGCGGCGTTCTCCGTATCCAGCCCCCAAAGGCTCGATCACTGGAGACGAAACTCCGCCGGGGCAGGCCAATTTATCGATGATCGCCTTGGACGGCCGCTCGCAGTCTTTGCTGTTGCACGCGATAGCCCCCACCTAGATCGTTACTATCGCAATTTTCACGACATTTCGTTTTCGCGATCTTAGAGGGCCGAAGTAGTGAAGCTTACGCACGTTTTTGAAATATGATTTCGAAATTTCATTTCAAATGCTGATAATCTTCTTACCGTCGCAGAACGCGGAGCGAAAGAAAAAACGAGTTTTTGAAATGCTGCCATATCATAATACAGAGATGACTCTGCTCCTCTGAATGTCGGGCCGGGCTCGGAGAACAGCGCCCAGGGAAAACAATATGAGTTCAAAACCCTCTCAAAAACACGCCGTCGCCTTCGCTGCCGGCGTCGCGCTCTATCCCGTGTTGTTTGTCATCTGGCTCGTTGTGCTTGAGATTCTGCTTCGGTTTACCATCGGCGTCGGAGTCGTGGATTTCTCGATCGCCGTTCCATTCGGCTACGGTCTCGGCGGACTTCTCTTGTGGTCGGTTGCGGTCGTTGCTCCGCCGCTTATCGTGTCTGCGCTTCTTCTCCGGGCGTGGAAACTTCCAGCGTCTTCAGCCGTCATTGCAGGAGCGCTGTTTATCGGCTTTATGGTGTTCTCGGGTGCGACAGCTGCTCGCGAAGGAACAAAGCACGCAAAGGAAAGTCTCCAGCGATTGAAAGACTACGGCGACGATATCAAGAAGGGTGCCACGGTCGGTGCGATCGAAATAACTCTGTCCGATGAGGTCACCCCGGAAAACAACGCGCACTACGTGCGGCAGTTCAAGCAAGCGTTTCAGATGGCAAAGGTTCAGATTCCCCTTCAGGTCGGCGCGCCCGGACGATACCGGTTCGAGTTGACTATTTCCGGAACCTATCCGGCTTCCCGATGGAGCGAGGCGACGGAGAAAAATATGCCCGCCGTTGATCAAACGATCGAGAAGCGTTTTGAATGGGACGCTTCTCTTTCCGCCGGAGCACAGCAAAATATTCACGAGATTCCGGCGGCTGAGCTCTCCCGCACAACTTCATGGGTGAGCGAGCCGAACGGCACAGTTGCTCTCCGGCTTTTTCGAATAATGACGCTTGATGAACGGTTGGGAAAGCTTGGAGTTTCGAAGAACGAGGAGCTTGATGTGCCGGCCGATAAACTGTTTACCGAGCCGGTGCTTGAGAGTTCGCAGAGAAGCTCGGCGCTTCCCGTCTCTTGGATGATTGCGCGCTAAGCGGACTCATACCCCAGTGCTGCTTGAAGGATGGAGAGAGACAGAGAAGAGGGTTTAACCTCTCCCGCATCCTCCTCCAGCCTGGCCTTTTTTCAACTTCACCGGTCGAGCATGCTTCGCGGTGTGCGCGAATGCCCCTCGGCACCGTAGTGCGGAGCGTTGGACCGATACCATTGCGAAACATCCATCGATCAGACGAACCCACTAAACGGGAGTGGTGTCTTCGGACATCGTGATGTCCGACGCTGGATCGATACCGTTTCTCGAAGCGTCGCCGCCGAAGCGGAAACATCTCCGAAGGACCTGGGCACTTCAGCTGCATGGACGCTTAACCGTTTGCCTGCTTGAGGAGGTCGAGGAGACTCGGTTTTTCGAGCATCATGGAGTAGAAGAACTCAGCGTGTGAAGCAGATTTGCTCACAACGCGGTCCACCTTTTCCAGCGCTTTGGCCGAGAGCCCTTTCATCTCCAGCAGACGGCGATTCAGGTGATCCATTTCCAGGTAGTACGCCCCGTCGAACGGACCGCCGATGACTTCGCCGAAGCGAGCCACGACGATCGCGTCCATTGGAACGTGGCGCTGGAGCGGCGCGTCTTCGTGACGCACCGCGAGCAGCTTGTTTTCGTTGCACACGGCATACACCACGGAGTTGACCTTGAACTCGAACTTGCGTTCGAAGTTTTCCCCGTAGAGCGCCTTCAGTACGTCGTCCACGTTGCGACCTCCCGTTTTGGTCGCGGCTCACGGCGCGAGCGTCGCGGCGCGAGCATGCGACCGTCACGGGTCGGCGATAAGGTGGTTTTCCACCGGAGTCCCTCGGTAAGGCTTCTGACCGGTTGCCAGAAAGCCCTTCGATATCGAGAACGAAGTCTCGACATGAAAGAGCTTTCTGGTACGCCGTTCCGGGAGTGAAGTGGTCAGGTTGTTGGGATTTGCGGGAAAACGAAGTTCAATATGAAAGAACAAACGCTTGCCTCGACTCTGTCTCTCTTTTTCGTTCCGGTAGTGGGACGAAGAAGAAGACAGGTAAAAGTTCTTCCCGTGCAGAAAGAAAAAGATCGCGGAAGATGTCGCCATCCTGAGATGCGACAGAGTTCAGTTTGATATGGCACAAGCATAGGCGAGGAGCTTGGCGTGCACTCGTCAAATTGAAATCAAATGCTGATCAGTCGCGCTCTCGATTGCTGCTGCAATCAGATTTACAGATTTAATAGTCGAGGACTCGGTGGAGGGTTTTCGATGAGAGCGCGATCAAGCATCCAACCATCGCGAATGACGCAAGATTGAGGTGCCGAATGGAACCGGCCCGCGCAACGGCTTCACAAGGTTTATCGAGAGAAGAAGATGGTTTTGTTTCGGGCTTCGAGGCATCGCACCTCTTCCCGAAGGAAAAAGTGACGAGACGCCGCTGTCTCGTGAAATACCTTCGAGAACAGCGGCGAATGTCGTCTCTGTTTCCTTTCATTGTTTGGGTTCGTTGATTGAATCAAGTGCGGAGGGGCGCGGGTGCTGCGGCGCGGGTGTGCCGGACGGTCACGGGGTCACGATGTCGTGGTAGACCGTGACCTCCGCGTCGCCGTCGCCGAGGAGGAGTCGTGCGGGGCACTCCTCGTACGGGCCGTCAACCGACATCCGCTCGTAGACGTCCCGCCGGTCTTCCCCCTGTAGCAGCGCGGCGATGTAGCCCGCGTTCCGGAGGGCGAAGGGCGTCAGCGTGACCCACGACCCGGGCGGCTTCGGCGCGTCGTCGACCCCGACGTAGAGCCGTTTCTCCCCCCAGATCGCCCGGTTGCCCGGGAAGATCCCGGCGATGCTGCCCTTGTCGAACGGACCGCCCGGGTTGAACCGTCCGCCGCCGATCTCGATCAGCGCGGCGTGGACCTTGCCCCCGAGGTTCCCGAGCACGGCGGCCGTCTCGATGGCCTCGAAGTCGCCGTTTCCGGCCCACGACGTCCGGTGGAACTGGTCGTAGGTCATCTGCCCGGCCGCGACGGCCGGCTTTCCGAAGATCGTGTCGATCCCGGTCCACAGGCAGCTCAGGTGGCCCGCGCGCGGCGGGTTTTCGTGGGTCTGGATGATGTGGAGCCGACGGAACAGGGTGCCGTCGCGCTTCGTGATTTCCTCCCCGAGCAGGCGGAGGACCGGGTCGATGAACTGCCCGGAACCGAGCGCGAGGACCACTTCCTTGGCCTCGACCGCCGCGAGTGCCCACGCCAGATCCCGCGCACAGTTGTACGGGATGGTGCCGGCCTCGGGACGGATGGACTTGAACGAACGCATGAGCGCGAACCTCAGCGAGGATGCCCGTTAGGGCGAAAACTGCCACGAGTGTGGCGGCTTCTCATTGCGAAATCAGGAAAGATCTGGAGAGGTTACGTAATTCGATGCAAGAATGATCGGGTATTGTAGCCTGATTGAGGCAGAAAATCACTTCCTTGCCGGAGTTCGATGATTTTATTGCGATTAACTTGGGGCCACGGAAGTCAGCGCGGTTCTCGCCCAGCTGCTTCAGGACCTTGGGGGTTCTCGCCCTTTCTCCATTATTTCAGAGCCATGGAGCTCAATGGGCCGATGCGCTCTCGCTCAAAATCCGCATCTTTCGATGAGAGGGTCTGGCTCGTCCCCACAACCAGCACACATTGAAACAGCAGGATTTGATAGAAGTCTTGCGTTCAAAACGCTCTGCCCGCAGATAACGCACTTACCGTAATTGCCCTCTGCGATCCGACAAAGCGCAAGATCAATTTGATCGAGCAGATGAAGCTCGAGACCGGCAAGCGAGCCGCGAGCTGAGCTCGCGCGTAGTCTCTCGGCAATATCATCGCAATCGTCAATTCCTTGCTCGCTGGCGAGTTTTCCTTGTTCCGCATGCTCAAAATATCGCTTCACAACCTGAGTGCGCTGCTCGCGGAGAAGCCTGTGGAACATTTTCGTCGTTTGCTTATCCATTTAAATCTCCTCCGAATGTGAGAGTCTTGAGAAACATAGGGTTCTTCGCAGCTATTTCGACCTGTATTCATATGCGCGGGAGTTTGGTGAGATGTTCGCGGCAGTGTCCGGCCCGAGCAGGGTGAGAGACTTCGTCTCTCTGCCTGAACTCGTGATGATAACAATTTCAATTCTACGCTTTCCCTCACTAAGCGATTCTCTTGGGAAGTTTATAAGCATGGGAATAGTTTGAAGGGTCCTTGAGGGGATAATTGCCGAAGAGTTCGGAATGACAATATTGAGCCCCGGAAGTGCTGGAGTCGGAGAAATTTCAAAGGATAATGGGGCGTTCGTTTTATTCGATATCTGCAGAAACAACGCGTTCGAAAGTCGTCCATCGGGCATCTCGAAGTAAGATTGCGACATTGGGCGGCGAACGATGTCTGCATCGAAGGGCTTACGGGACAAAAGAGCTGTCGCCAGAATGAGAAGGAGTGTCGAAATAACGGCGGTGTAAGCGATAATCCGCGGGCGAAGCATCGCAGAACCTTCACCACGAAAACGCTGTTCGGAGTCATAGCGAATAAGTCCTCGAGGTTTGCCGATACTTTCCATGATGTCGTCACATGCGTCGATGCAGCCAGCGCAGTTTACACATTCAAGTTGAAGTCCGTTCCTAATATCAATTCCAGTGGGACAGACTCTGACGCATGCGCCGCAGTCCACACAGTCTCCGTGGGTTGAGTTCTTTGCGCGTGGCTTACCGCGCGGTTCGCCCCGCTTCGCATCATAACCGATGACAAGAGATCCGCGGTCGAGCATCACGGATTGGAAGCGAGCGTAGGGACAGAGCACAGTACAGAACTGTTCTCGAAACCAACCAAACTCGAAAAGAAATGCACACATGACAAAAACAGTGAGTGCAAACGGGAATGGCTGCTCGGCTGGGGAATGTTTCATCATCTCGAGCACCGGCCCAGCGCCATAGATGTAAGCCAGAAATGTGTTTGCAATCACCCAAGATAAGCAAGCAAAAGCGACGAATTTGGACACTTTTTTTCGTATTTTCTCTGCGTTCCAAGGCTGTGCATCGAGTCGCTTTCTCTGAACCGGACCTCCTTCAATCAACCTCTCCACTGGTCGAAATACGAACTCGAGAAAGACGGTTTGTGGACATCCCCACCCGCACCAGACGCGCCCGAAGAGGGAAGTAAATAGAAAGAGGCTGACCCCGAGGATAGCCAGTACCAACATCAAGTACAGTGTGTCGGTGGCCCAAAACTCAACGCCAAAGAGCGTGAAGCGGCGATGGATAATGTCAAAATGAAATGCTTGCCGACCGTGGAAAGTGATCCACGGCCCGCCAAGGTAGATGAGCATAAGTACCGAAGCGACGATTTCGCGGCGGCGGCGAAAGCGGCCTCGAACATCGGCCGGATACACCCACCGTCGCCGTCCTCGGTTATCAATCGTATACAAAACGTCACGGAACGACTGCGGCTCGCTCTGAAGATCACTCATTTGCCAGACCCCTTGACAGCGCCCCCGACAAAGTTACGAGAGCGGGGCGTACGGCGCCCCTTCCGCGGCCTTCGCCCCCGGCGGATTGGTGCCACGAATACTTCGGATATACATAACGACAGACCTGACTTCCGCTTCTGTCATCGAGTCCTTCCAGGCGATCATTCCCTTCGCCGGAACTCCTTCACGAACTGTCTTTCGAATCTCCACGAGCTTCCCTCCGTGAAGCCAAAAATCATCAGTGAGGTTCGGTCCGACGAGCCCCTGACCTTGGGCTCCGTGACACGCGAGGCAGCGGGTCTGAAAGACTCCTTTTCCGAGTTCGATGTTTGCGGGAGTCACAGCTGCGAGAAGCTCCTCTTCCGTCACCTCACCAGATACGGCAAGCCGAGCCTTCGCGACGGCCTCCATCTCTGAAGCGAGCAGCTGCTCTTGACTTCTGCCGGGCCCAAAATGAAAAAATGCTACGTACACTCCGGAGATAACAATGGTGATGTAGAACAACCAACGCCACCATCGGGGCAAGCTGTTATCGTATTCTTGGATTCCATCGTAATTGTGAGAAAGCAGCTCATCTTCTTTTTTCATGTTTCAGTACTCTTCCGTCGACCATCAAATCCAGCCTCATCGTGAAGAGGCATCAGCGCAATCTGCTCGTAGAACTCCTTTGCGCTCCGGCGATAAGCCCAGAACCAGACGGCAATGAGGCAAAGTAATAGTGTCAACACGGGCAGTGCGTAGGTCCAAGGCAACACCTCGAGCTTTGGCAGTAAATCGCGCATTACTTCACCTCCGCTTCTTTAGATTTCGAGAAGTCCGTTCCGAGCCGTTGGAGATACGCAATCAGTGCGACAATCTCCTTTCGCTCCAGATTCTCGGTTGTGTTCGCTCCTTGCTGCCGGAGAGCGGCGGCGATTTCTTCGGCTTGCTGCTGCAAGGTCGATTTGGCCGTTGAAATCTCTTCGCTGCTGTAGGGAACTCCCAAAGAAGTCATCACACTCAATTTTCGCTCCGTGAGCGAGGTATCGAGGTCCTTCACATACAGCCAGGGATACTTGGGCATAATCGATCCCGGGCTGGTCGAAACTGGTTCGGCCATATGGCGGTAATGCCAGAAGCTGGGATATTTTCCGCCGATTCGCTGAAGATCCGGGCCGGTACGCTTCGAACCGAATTGGAAGGGGTGATCGTAGACAAATTCGCCGGCGCGCGAATGTTCTCCGTAGCGGGCGACCTCGTCACGAAATGGCCGAATCATCTGAGAGTGACAGTTGTAACACCCCTCACGAACGTAAATGTCTCGTCCTTCGAGTTCGAGCGGAGTATACGGTTTCACAGCAGAGATCGCCCTCACGCTGTTCTTCATAAGCGCAAGCGGAACAAACTCCAAAGGTCCCCCCACAATGACGGAGACCAGGACGAGAACGGTGAAGAATATCGGAGCTCCTTCGAGCCTTCGATGCCAGGGATTTGGATGATTTGTTAAGTCTTCGTGATGTTCGATGACGACCGCCGTCTTCATCTCCGGGTCCCGCAAATCAGCACTGGCCGCCCGGGACGCCAAGACCGTCTTCCAAACGTTGTAGACCATGATCAGGAGGCCGGCCATATAGAGCAGGCCGCCGATCAGTCGGCCGTAGTAGAACGGCTTCAACTTCGTCACAGTCTCAACGAAGTCCGGATACATCAGAGTTCCTTCCGGCGTCATGGCACGCCACATGAGTCCTTGCGTGATTCCTGACGTCCACATGGAAACGATGTAGAGAACGATTCCTAAGGTCGCTACCCAGAAGTGAGCGGCCATCAAACGTATGCTGTAGACCGGGACGTGCCAAAGCTTAGGCAGGAGCCAATAGATCATCGCAAAAGCGATAAACCCGTTCCAACCGAGCGCTCCACCGTGAACGTGGCCGATCGTGTAATCGGTGTAATGCGTCAGCGCATTCACGCTTTTCAAGGACATCATCGGACCTTCAAACGTCGACATCCCGTAGAAAGTAATTCCCGCAACGAAAAATTTGAGAATTGGATCGCTTCTGAGACGGTCCCAAGCACCGCGGAGTGTGAGCAAACCGTTGATCATTCCACCCCATGAAGGTGCGATGAGCATAACGGAAAATACCGTTCCCATGGTCTGCGCCCAGTCGGGCAGCGCTGTGTTGAGGAGGTGATGAGGACCGGCCCAGATGTAAAGAAAAACCAGTGACCAAAAGTGAACGATCGAGAGTCGGTAAGAGTAGACGGGACGCTCGGC
The DNA here is from genome assembly GCA_964509425.1 of uncultured Bdellovibrionales bacterium. GTDB lineage: Bacteria > Bdellovibrionota_C > UBA2361 > SZUA-149 > CAZDWZ01 > CAZDWZ01. Next base: position 9,811 of record CAZDWZ010000013.1, read on the forward strand.
GGCCTTCGGCACAAAATAGTACATAAGCCCGAGAAACGGCGTCGTCAGAAAGAAGGCAACGGCATTATGGCCGTACCACCATTGAACGAGCGCATCTTGCATGCCTGGATAGATCGTATAGCTTTTGAAAAATGAAACCGGCAATGCAAGCGAGTTAACGATATGAAGCATCGCGACAGTCAAAATCGTGGCGATGTAGAACCAAAGCGCGACGTATAAGTGCTTTTCGCGGCGGCATGCCAAAGTCCCGAAGAAATTCAACGCGAAAACCACCCAAATAGCGGTTATCGCGATGTCGATCGGCCATTCGAGCTCAGCATATTCTTTAGAAGCGGTAATACCGAGCGGAAGCGTGACCGCGGCAAGAACGATGATGATCTGCCAACCCCAAAAATGCAGCGAGGAAAGCCTGTCGCTCCACATTCGCGCCTTACACAAACGTTGTGTCGAGTAGTAGATCCCGGCAAAAATTGTATTGCCCGCGAAAGCGAAAATGACCGCGTTCGTGTGTAAAGGCCGCAATCTCCCGAAAGTCAGCCAAGGCATGTCGAAATTCAACGCGGGGTGCGCTAGCTGCGCGGCCAACAACAGTCCTACCAACATGCCGACAACGCCCCAGAGCAACGTGGCAAAAACAAACTTTCTCACTATCGCGTCGTCATAGGCGAAGGTTTCGTAGCGAGTTTCGATCATGCTTTTTTTCCCTTTGAATCTTTATCTTGAACAAGGACCGGTCCGGCGTCGTCGGAAAGCACCTTCCACCGAGGTGTTTCCAGATCGTCAAATTGGCCCGATCTTGCGGCCCAAGCGTATCCAGCTAATGCCGCGCCTGCGAGAATCAGCGACGCAAAAACGAGAAAGTAAATTATTGTCATCCTTACTCCCCCGACCGATGGCGACCAGCACGGGACTTCTGTGTTCGAATTCCGATGCGGGTGAGCTTCAGCGTCGTGAAAACGACGGTCAGTGAGCTCGCCGGCATCAGAATCGCCGCGACCATAGGATTCATTCGACCTGCGAGCGCAAACGCTGCTCCAAGCGCGTTGTAAATCGACGAGATACCGAAGTTGATTCGAATAATTGAGTTGCACCGCTCGGCTCCTTCAAAGAGGGCAGTGATTTGGTTTGCCGAGAACGGTGACATCGAAACTGAAGCTGATTCAAGCGCGACATCAGGAGCGGCGCCGACGGCGATGCCGATACTTGCAAGCTGCAGTGCGGCAGAATCGTTTGCTCCGTCTCCGATCATCATCACCGGTCCACGATTCTGCAGCTCGCGGACGATGTCGGCCTTTTCAAGTGGACTCCGCTCCCAAAGAATGTGCTGTTCATTAATTCCAAGCGCCGATCCGCATGCTTTCGTCGGTACCTCCGTATCTCCGGAGATTACATAGACTTCCAGGCCTCGAGCTTGAATCTGTTCGACAACTTCCTTGATTCCCTGCCGCAGTGGGCTCTCAAGCCTAAATGCTGCAACGAACACTCCATCTCGCCCCAGAATCACTGTCGTCGCGAGTTTCGTCTCCGGCGCTGGAAGTCGGGGTACCGAAATGCCACTGTCCTGAAAAAACGATTCGGACCCGATTTTCCACTCCACGCCATGAACCCGAGCGCAAACCCCTTTGCCGAGAACAGCGGTGCGATCTTCAATAGACGCGATTCCGCAAGTTGCGTCGGTTCTCATTTTAGTGAATGCCGAGAGTGCTCTGCCCACCGGATGGCGGTTGCCGGATTCAAGCGCTGCAATTGCGAAGAGGGCTTCTTCTCGCAGTTCTTCTCGCGCGGCCTCGGGTGCCAGCGAATCGAAGCGACCGGCTCGAAACATGAAAACCTTACTCACTCTCACCGTGTCCTCGGTGAGAACCCCTGTCTTGTCGAAAGCGACAAATTTTAGATCTCTCAACCGATCGAGAATCGCAGCGTCCTTCAGAAAAATTCCGCTCCGAGCAGCTGAGCGTATGGCGGCGCAAGTAGCGAGTGGCGCTGCAAGTCCCAATGCACACGGACAAGACACGACCAGCAATGCCAGGACGACGGAGAGCGCCTTTGCACTGCCCGCGGCGACAAACCAGAACGCTCCACCAAAGAGTGCTAACATAAGCACGGCGAAAGCAAATTGTTTCGCAAGACGATCGCTGAGGTCTGCGAGACGGCTTCGCGCGACAGGAATTCGTTCGAGCTCCGCGATCAGTTTTCCGATTCGGCTTGATGAAAGCGTCTCGCTCGCTTCGACCTCTATTCCGGATTCGCAATTAACCGTGCCGCCGAAGACGGCCGAGCCCGAAACGACTCGACGCCACTGTGATTCACCAGTGAGGAGCGATTGGTCGACGGCGCTTTCCCCTCTTCGAACAACGCCATCCACGGGAATCCTCTCACCTGGAGCCACTCGGAGTAGATCGCCGCGCATGATGCGTTCGATGTAGATCTCGGTATCTCCGGTCTCTTCGATTCTTGTCGCGGCGAGCGGAGCCAACGATCCCAGCAGCGATAAGTGCGCGGCCGACGCACTCAAACCGCGTTGCTGCAGATACCGAGCAGCAAGAAGGAGGAACACGAGCATTGTCACCGTATCGAAGTACACTTCGGACTTCCCGAGGAGCGTGTTCACCGTGCTGATTGTAAAGCCGAAAACGATGGCTACCGAGAGTGGCAAATCGATGTGGAGGATGCCTCGACGAAGTCCGGCAAACGCTGAACGATACAGAGGCATAGCTGAGAAGAGGACCACCGGCAGGCTGAGAAGGAAGCTCACAGCGGTGAAGAATCGAACCACCCCCGCTTCCATACCGCTGAACCACCCCTGATAGAGAGATACTGCGAAGAGCATAGTATTCATCGCGCCGACGGCAGCTACACCGAGCCGGAGCAATGTCAGCCTCTCGCCGGCGCTGTGGGTGTCGCGCCTCTCGTCAGGTTGGAGTGGATGAGGGGTATAACCAAAAGCTTTGATTTGCGCAGCAATCGCAGGCAGTTCGATTTGCGCTTCGTTATAGTCGACGGTGAGAAGCGACAAAGACAGATTCACCGAAGCGGTCGCGATACCCGGACAAAGCTCCGGAAGTCGTTCCAGAAGCCAAACGCAAGCGCCGCAATGGATTCCGTCAATAAAAAATAGAACGCGTGAAAGTCCGTTCGGTAGCTTCCGGATATACCGTGAAGCAAAAATCGGATCGGAGAGAAATTGCATTCTTGTCGGAGGTTCCCCAGGCTTTCCCTTTGCCTCCGGAGATGTGGCCGATCGGAGGCGGTAAAAATCCTCGAAACCCGAGGCACATATGCATTCGTATGCACCTCGGCAGCCTACGCAGCAGAATCCATCAATCGACAAAGCGCCGGAATTTTTCGTTCCGCAATGACGACATCTCTCGACGGGAGGGAGTGGAGCCTTTGCCTCCTGAACAAGCTCAGATGGTGAAGGATCTCGCGGCGAAATCATGTTGGAGGAACCAAAATTTGAATCCGCATGCTATAGATCATCGAATGGGCCTTCTCACCATATTCTTGACGAGCTTCTTTGGAAGCGTTCATTGCGCGGGAATGTGCGGCGGTTTCGTTGCGCTCTGCACCGTCGAATCCAAGCGAGTGCCAGCGTCCATTTGCGGCTATCATCTCGGTCGCTTGAATACCTATTTGCTGATCGGCATAGCAGCGGGTCTCATCGGCGCGTCGATTCAAAACGCCGGAGTGTTGATCGGAATTCATTACCTCTCTTCGGCGCTGCTCGGCGGAATGCTGATTGTTTCTGGGATTGCCGCTTTTTCCGGACGCCGTCTGCTGCAGCCTAACCATCCGCTCCTTCGACGGCTCTCGTCGGGAGTGTTGACGATGATCCGCCACGGCAATCAGCTTCCCATAGCCTTCCTGCGGTCGTTCATTATTGGAACCGTGACAACGCTTCTTCCCTGCGGATGGCTGTATAGCTTTGCGGTGGTTGCCGCCACTACGGGGAATCCCATCGACGCCGTGGTGGTCATGTTTGTTTTCTGGCTGGGAACGATCCCTTGTCTCGTGGCGACAGGTGCGCTCGCGCGTGCTCTCGGCGGCACTTTCGGACAGCTTGCTCCTCGGCTCACCGCCGTTGCGGTCATACTCGCCGGAGTAATTTCTCTCGTTCAACACGATCTTTCCTTCTTCAGAGATGTCACTTCCTCGGGAACCTGCCATCAACGGTAGTGAAGAGAAGCAAACCGCGTACCCGTCGAACTCCTTGGTGAAACTCAAGAGTTTCTCTGGCGAAATCTGCCAGGCGCCAAAAAAGCGGAAAAACGCCCGCATTCGTGAGCGTCTCGATGACAGTCGATCGTTAACGCATGTTAACGTGCGTTAACTTCATGAGCTCGCCCTTGATGCGTCCAGAGACGACATGGCCGCTCTGAGCGTTCGCGGTTCGTGGAGTCAATTGGAAGAATGAGTCGAATCACCCGTGTCTCACCCGGCCACATTTGAGGATCTGCGGCATTCTACGGAGAGTCGCCCAATTTATGCCTACCATAAGATTGATGATTCATTTGTGACTGGAGGAGGGAATGCTCAGGTGTTTGCGCTCCAAGCGAGATTCCAACTCACCGATGAACTTTCATTCATCGCAACGAAGGACGGAATCGTTGCGCGAATCGGCGATTTTTATCCGCTCATCGAACTCAGTAGGATTCACGTCTATACGAATGGAGACCGGCTTCCTATCGCGGATGAAGGTGAGGATTTCTCCAATTTTGGTGCGAGTGCTGCAGCGGGGAAAGGTCTGATTACGATGGGCGCCGGAGCGCGCTACCGGGTCTCAAAGGACGTTGACCTCGGCGCGATTTATCAGGTCCCGCTCGATCGTGGCCCAGGCTCTCAGATTCTCGATTGGAGGGTCACCACGGACCTCATCGTTCGATTCTAGCGGAAGTGTTTTCGGCTGACTAGACCGTCGCCGAAAACATCTTTTTCGCGCCCGCAAGACGGGCCGGTAGATACGCGTCAAAGCTCATCGCGACATTCCTGGCAAAAAGCCGTCCGAGATTGGTAAGTTGGATTGAGTCCGTGCACATCTCGACAACGCCGTCCGCCTCGAATTGCCGGAGCATTGGTATCGCCTCCTGAAAAGCTTCGTAAAAGCTGTCTTCCCATTTATTCTCCCACTCAATGATGTCTAGAGAGCCCGCGCAGAGGATTGCCTCGATTATGTGAGCACGGCGTTTGTCGTCTCGCGACTTTAGCAACCCTCTCTCGATTGGGAGAAAGTCATTTCTTGATTCACGCTGATACTGGTCAAGGTCACGGTAGTTTTGCACCATCATTTCGGAGGAGGTGGAGATCGCACTTGGCCCGAAGGAAATGAGATCGGAAGCTTTTCTGGTCGTATATCCCATGAAGTTCCGTTGCAGCGTGCCCGAATTAGCGGCGCTGGCGAGTGAATCCTCCGGGAGCGCAAAATGGTCGAGGCCAATATGTTGATATCCGGCATCACGAAACTCCTCCAGAGCACTGAGAAAGAGCTCAATTCGCGTTTCGGGACTAGGCAGTCTCCACCGCTCGAAAGATTTCTGTGTTTTTCGCAACCAAGTTACGTGAGCATACCCGTAGAGGGCGACTCGATTTGGTCGAAGCTGGATGATACGGAGAATTGTCTCGCGAAAACTCTCGAGAGTTTGTTCCGGCAAACCATAGAGGACGTCGACGTTTATGCTCTTAAAAGCGTGGCGTCGAGCCGCTTCCATTAAATCTGCGGTCATTTCCAAAGTTTGGGTTCTGTTTATGACTTTCTGCACCAGCGGATTAAAGTCTTGAACTCCCAGGCTGATTCGATTGAATCCAAGTGATCGGTAGAGCGGGATCATCTCCGGCTCGGTGGTGCGAGGGTCGAGCTCGATCGAGAGATCCCCTTGCTCGAAGTCAATTGGAAATAACTGCTCGATCAGATGAAAAATAAACTCCGTCTCCCGGCCGGTGAGATAGTTTGGTGTGCCTCCGCCCCAGTGAAGTTGCTGCGTTGAGACGGGTCCCGGTAACGCTGCGCGGGTGGCTTCGAGGTTTCGAGAGAGCGCGCTTATGAATGGGACGACGACATCGCGATTCCGCGGCACCACTTTGTGACACGCGCAGAAGTAGCAAAGTGTCCTACAGAACGGAACATGGACGTAGAGAGAGAGCTCTCTTGGAGTTGTCCTTGCAGGGAAAGACCCCAGGAACTCCTGCCACTGCCCGGAGCCGATGCTGGGGGTCAGCTCGACGGCAGTGGGATAGCTCGTATAGCGAGGTCCCTGCCCAGCGTATCGAGTAACTAAATTCCGGATCCGGGTTCTGTTCATGACAGCGCTTCGATTTTCTACGTAAGCTTCCAGGTTTGCATTCGACTCCATGAAAACGAATATCGATTATGGGCACCGACATATTTCGGTGGACGCGCATCGGCGCTCGACGAATTTTCAAGTTATCAAGTCGGCTTGCAGCGTTCGCGATCGCTGCGTTAAGCCGCTCTCGCGAACACGGGCCGACAGCTCGACCCAAATTGAGAACGGTGCGACCAAGTCTTACGTTTTTGGTGGCTCGGCTCCCGCGATTTTCTCAAGTTCTCGAATGAGCATTTTGTCGAAGTCGTCTAGATGAATTCCGCCGCTTCCGGTCGATGATTGTCGAATATCCCATTCGTATAATCGAAAGGCCTCTTTGGCCTCCGGTGTGCCAGGGAACGCTCGAATGCAGCGTTCCAGAAAGAGGTCGCGAGTTGCTTCAAAGGCGGGGATATTCAGGTGCTGATAGCTCAACGCAAGGAGAAAATACGCCTTTGCTTTTGCATTTCCTACGAGAGTCGTGCCCGCTAGCGAATCATGGAGAATCTTGCTCGCGCGGAGTGTCGACACCAGGTGCTTGTCGTCGAGCGGTACGCTGACATTGTTTCGTACTGGCTTCAGAAGCTTTTCCGCATTATCGATTGGAAGGGAAATGTCTTTCTGAGATCGGTGTTTTCGAAGCTCCTTGATCCAATATGCGAGAAGGTTACGATTTATCGTATCGACAGTCTTACCTTCCGACAGTTTGCTGAGTTTCTCAGCTGCTTCCCACGGTCGATCCAATGCTCGAATTTCCAGGAGCAACCAGAATCGAAGCGTCGGAACAAGGTGTCCTGAGAACTCAGAGTCCGAGACAGCATGTTCTGCAAGACGGAAGAGTCGTTCAGACGCTTCATCGAAACGGCGGGATGCAACGAGGAATTCGATCACCGGCATCGCCGCCAAGTAGTCCCGAGGTTCGCTCAGGGAAGCAGCCCCCAGAAAGCTTTTCTCAGTCGAGGTCCGCGTGTGGCATGTCACACAGTTCTGGGCGAAACCCCGTAGTCTCCAATGGGCGTAGTCCGTACGTCCTTCTTTCAGATCTCGGGAAACCGAGGCCAGAAGCCTCTCTGTGACATCCAGAGTCACCGCCATGACCGGATCCTCTCGCCGAAAGTTGACCGCCTCTCCGACGCGGTGGAAGTCATTCTTCAGGGCGTCGACCAGGGTCATCGCGCGCCCGGCTCGTTCTTCCCCTGAGAATCCTGAAGGCTGCCAAACCATAGTGAAAAGCTCGTATGCTTCGGCATACAGGTCGCGCATTCGTGCCTGCACTTGGTTCGGTGGATGATTGCCGGCTTGATGATCGCTGCAAGCCAAAAAGAGGCCGAAAGCGAGAACAAAGACGATTCTGATACTAGTTTTCAAGGTGGGAGTATTCATCCACGGTATACCTCATCGTTGCCGATTAAAAATTCCAGATTATGTCGTTCTCGTACCCGAGCAGGAACTGGTTATGCGGAGGATCATAAAAATCTCTTGATTGGACTCATAAGTCAGAAACAATTTTTCAGTGCTTCCGGGCTGAAAATCGTAATCGATCCCCGCTTTGACGCCTCCAAACCTCATGTTCCTCCATTCCCCAGCGTATTCGTTCCGCTTCTCGCCGTAGCACTGCTATTCCTCAACAACAAAGTCCCATGGAATTCTTCCGTTCCTCAAAACGGGTTGTTCGCAAACCTCGCGCTCTACTCAATCCTCCTGTTATTTGTTATCGTCGGCGCAGGCGAAATCGGGTTTTGGGTCAGCGATTGAAGCCCGAACTACGGCGCAGCACTCTATTGCACCGGCACGATAAGCACATTTCGGTGAGAGCTTGAGATGAGCGCGCGAGTAAAACTGCCGAAGAGTGCGTGCTCGAGTCCTGATGATCCGTGGCGTGCGCTGACGATGAGGTCGGCGTTATGGCTCCCGATGTATTCGAGCAAGGCAGGAATGCGCGGCAAGGCTGACCTAACCACTGCGGTCATCACGGGCAGCCCTGGGAAGTGCTTTGCTGACATGTCGGTAAGCTGCGCCCGAGCGGCCGATTCTAGATCTCGATAAATATTTTCCTGACTACTTCCGAGGGAAACGCCGAATGTCGCACGCGTCATGTTTTCAACGACGTGGAGGATTGTCATCCTGGCGCAATCAGATCCGCATGCGTTGTACAGCTCGCGCGCCGTCGAGAACGCAGCCTCGCTCTCTTCGGATAAATCGGTCGTGACCAGAATTCGATATACATCGCTCGGCTCAGGAACATCCTCTGCGGCGGGAACGACCAGAACAGGGCAAGGGGCATAAGCAACGACCCTCTCTGCGACGCTGCCGGCGAGAAGTCGCTTCAACCCGCTTCGGCCGTGACTTGCGAGCACAATCATTTCTGTATTGGTATTTTTGGCATGCTCGGTTATCGCTTCAGGAACGCCGCCGTTTTTGGTGAGCAGGGAAATATTCGAAGGAAAGTCGGAGAGGAACTTTAGGCGCAGATATTCCAACCGATCTTTCGGAGATTCTTCAGGTGCCCACGGCGCCGAATCTGACGAGATGAAACTCTGATCCTCGACCACCGCGAGCGTAATGCTTGGACGCTCGTCTGCAAAAAACTTGGCGATGAGCGCCGCAACGGGCAGGGCCTTCCAGGACAACGGCGAGAAATCGGTAGTCACGAGTATCCGCTTCATATGGTCTCATTCTCCTACAATGCTGAGTGGCATAGGATCTCCAAAGTATAGAATTCTCCAATCGTCCATTATGCTGAGCATCATAATTTTCGGAGATGGGCGCGGGATAAGATTGCTCGCACAGCACGAGGTCGCAGGAAAAATCACCACTCCTCGCGTTAATAAAAGAGGATGAAGTATGACTTCTCGTAGGAATAATCTCGCCAAGTCACATGCGGGCCTAGGAGCAGAAGGTGAGGCCGCCATTCCGGATGTGATTCCCTTGCGAAGAGCCTGGCGATCGCTCATTCCCTCACTCGCTCCGGCTATGCTCGTCGGTGTAGCCGGCTACGGTTTGTCGTCACATTCAGACTTCTTTTACGCCCCCATCACGATTCCCATAAGCGGCACTTCTCATGTTGTTCAGCTTCCTATTTTTCTGCTCTTCTTCCTATTCCTTCTCATACGTCCTCTCATGCTCCGCTTTGATAGCTATTCTGAGATTCGGGCTCACCACATCGTCGCGGCTCATGGATTGCTTTCCTTTCGACGAGGGCAGACAAGCATTCCCTATGAAGATATCCGCGGGGTGAAAGTCACTCAGGGAATTTGGGACCGGATTGTCGGGTGTGGAGACTTGATCTGCTGGAGTGTGGAGGCGCAGGCGCCGGAGCTGCGTGTCAAAGGATTAGCTCATGTTTATGAGCACGCGGAGATTGTCAAAGATCGAATTGACCTCGTTCGGATCTATCGCGCCCGACATTGATTTCAACTTTTGACCGGAGAAATTACGTTTTGAATCGCGTCAACTCTTTCGCCACCCACTGAGGTCATACCTCCGCGAAAGTGACCTGAAGATTTTCAGTAATCGACAAATACGAAATTATGACGCTCCCCCTGTTGCATGATGCCCGCGAAGCAATACTTGGAGCCAAAGGCGGGTTTCCTAAGACCTTGAAAATCCTTTGACGTCGTAGCTTCGCTCATCGCCCGCCTCCTTCCGGACGCTCCGCGATTTCGCTTGGCGCTCTCTGATTTTGGCTGGTTCGAGGTGCCGCCTTCATCGTCACGTTTAAAATTGTTCGGCAGTGAGTGAAGCCAAATTGCGCTGAGAATGTAGGAACTTATTGGCAGGTCGCGCACTTTTCGTTAGCAATTCGAGAGCAAAACGCAAGAAAAGTCTGCCGTTCGTAATAACTCCTCAACCTGCAGTTCTCTGATTCGCCTTTTGCGAGTAGTTGGACCCACCGAGGTTCTTAATCGTTTTTTCATTCAACTCTCGAATTCCATATCCACATTCGGTCGCACTCTAGGCTCGTCTCTCATGAGGGGGTCGCTAGGGAAACTCTCCCTCGCGACTCTGCTCAACGGGAGCAAGTCTGGTCCGAACCGTCCGTGGAGATCGCTGAAATGCCCCGCCGAACACCGACCAAGCCCGCCCGCCCGAAGGCCGTCCACCCGATGTGGAAGCCGCAGCCGCAGAACCCGTGGCCCGCCCGCGCCGGCTACGCGCTGGCGTTCCTCGCCCTCGCCGCGCTCGTCGTCCTCCTCGTGATGAACCTCGAGAACAAGACGACCGCCGAGCAGGACACGCCCGAGTGGCAGCAGGCCCGCGCGCTGCTGTACCCGCAACACGGCTACACGGTCTACGAGACGGCCAAGGATGTGCCGTGGGAGACCGTGATGAACCCTGACTTGCCGTGGACCGCCGACGAGGTGGAGACGGTGAACGACGCGGCGACGCTCATCGCCACCGTCATGGGGGACGATGACCCCGCGGTCCGCGCGTTGCCCCAGCCCGAGATCGGCGACCAGCGGGCGGTCAAGCAGATCCGCCCCATCGACACGCCGATCGCGGTCCGCCAGCCGCGCATGGAGTTCATCGACAGCATGTGGTCGCCCCGCGACGGCGTGGTTTTCATCACGCGCCGGGTCGTGGCGTCGTCCGTCATCCTCACCGCGTCGCAGCTCTACGCGAAGGGTCGGACGGCCAGCTTGGTCCCGGACCAAGCCACCGCGCTCGCCGGGAACCCGGACGCGGTGAAGGAGAAGGTGCTGGACGAGTGCGACCGCTTCCACGCCAAGCTCGAGGACTACATCACCCACCAGAAGCCGAAGGACTGGGAGCGGATGCTGCTGCAGATCCGAGTGATTCGCCACAACGTCAGCACGCACCAGCGCACCGGGCCGATGTTCCAGCGGGTCGATCGCTGACGTTCGACCCCGCCGGCGCTCTCCCCGCGCTAGGCTAATTGTCATCTGATCGCAGCGTCAGCGGAGTTGAACTCATGTTCGACAAACACATCGTTCGATGTGGGTCCAACTCCGCGACCACTCATTCCATTTCCAAGACCATTGCGGCGCGTTGATTCCCCCGCTTCGATTGGTGCAGAAGAAGATTGGAGCAGATGAATGGAGAGGTCATTTTTCCCTGGGGCGCCGTTCGTCTTCAGAAGCGAAATGTTTCGCCGTGGCTTGTTTGACTTGCGGGGGAGGCAGTTTCCAAACCTCCTCCCGCTCCGAGTTGCTCACAGGAAAAACTTTCCGGAGCGAAGCAGCATGCGAACCGTCGAGGTCTCGCACTCTACTTTCCGGGTCGCAGTTGGCCGACGGCGTAATCGGTCGCGCCGTAGAGCAGGTGGGCACATGCGGGTCCCGCGGGTCCGCCGTCCACCGAGAAATCCAACCACCCGCGGTTCTGATACCCGACGACAAAGCCCCAAAAGCTCAGCATGAGGTTCACGCTTTCGCCGTAGAGCGTCAGCTCGGCAACGTAGTCCGAGTCTCCGCGGCGGAAAACGAGTGCTACCTCCGGTTTGCCGTCGAGGCGCACGCTCCTCTTCGAGACCGCGGCGACCATCGGCTTGTCGCGGTGAAACACGTTTGCTGCCAGCGTGGTCGCCGCAGCGCGGATAGTCGCGATGTCTCCCCCGTCGATCGCCGAGGCGAGTGCCGTCCAGTGTTCCCAGCGCGCGTTCAGGCGCAGGAAAAACTGACACACCTCCGCGATGATGTTGATCTGGCCGCGAAACTGGAGTCGCGTGACCTGCTTTCGTCTGGACATGGTGAACCTCCGTTGACTGGCTTCTCCCCCGGCAGAATGTTTCATCTGCCGGAAAAGCCTGCACGTAAACTACCCGCGCCAATCTTGTGAGGAGGTCTGCAAAAAAAAGTGCGCCGCGAGAATGATTGGTAACGAGTTCGCATTGAACGACATCGCACATAGATCTCTGCGGAGCGCGGAACGAGCAGTAGCAGAGCGATCCTGAAAATTCAAACCAAGACACTCTGTGCCCCTGTGCCTCTGTGGTTCAACAGGCGCCATAATCCAGGTCGTAGCGACGCGGTCATTCGCAATCCTACTCTTAACCACAGAGGCACGGAGGCACGGAGACTGCATAGCGAAGGAAGCGAATTAGCGGATTGAATTCCCTTCTCCGTCCTTCGCGGTTCAAAAAACAATCCAAGCAGTTATGTGAAACTTCTCGGATTTTTCCGCTGCTTTGACAACGCGCCCGGTGTTTCCTACTACTGAGCGCTTATTGGCTGTCCTCTTTCCCTCACTGTTTCTCACATCCGGTGTATCTCGCATGCCCCATTTTCCCGGGCCGGGCGCCGTCCATATGAGAAGAATCTTTTCCCGTTCTTTTCGGCAGGACCAGCCGCGTACTTCACGTGATGTGATCCGTGCCGCGGAGAAGCGGGAAGGGAAGGTTATCTGTTTCGCGTGGCGAAACATTCGCGGGCGCGGTTGTGCATCGGAGAGGACGCAATACATTTTCTCCGGTGCACAGTCGCAAGTTCAACTCCTGAACCCGGCCCACCGAATTTATCGCCCCGAAAGGATTTTCGAATGTCGATTCTCTACCCCCTCGGAAACGAATTCATCCGCGGCGCGGCAGCTCCTAAATACGGAGGAAGCCTCGCGCGGTTTGAGTTCAAGAAAGGCAACGACTGGTTCTCGATGTTTCAGCACGCTGGCAGCGAAGAACTTCTCGCGTCAGGACTTCGTGCGTTCTTCGTGATGTGTCCGACGACCGGCAACACGCGACACGGCAACATGATGTACAACCAAGCGAGTTTTTCGCTCGGAAGTTTTTCTTCGCCGCATGCCGCGGATGGATACGGCCCGCTCGGCTGCTGGGAAGTGCAGAGCTACACGTCCGATGCCATCGAGATGTTTCTGTTCACTTCGGGCCAAAAGCATCCCTATCCGTCGGAACTCAAGTTCACACTTCGGTATTCGTTCATTGAAAAGACGCTCGTCGTCCGATTCACGGCTACCAATGTTGGGAAAGTGGTGAGCCCTGTTGCGGGAGGAAGTCAGCCGCACATCCTCAAGCAAGTGTGCGGGGACAACTTCTTTCAGATTCGGTTTTCTGCTGAAGGTCATTACGTTGGTGATGCCGAAGTCCCGAATTGCTACCTTCCGACCGGCGTCGTCGAGCCGCTTTCCGGGGCGCTCGATTATTCGACAATGAAGCCCGGAAAAACAGGGGCTGACAGCACCTACGGCGGCTGGAATGGAAAGGCCGAGGCCCTTTGGAAAAAGGCGGGAGTGAAGCTGAAAGTGTCGGTCACGGAAGGTCCGCACGATCTCATTCACTACTCGAAGTCCAAGACCCGTCCGGTGTGGTCTTTGCAGCCGCTCCTCGGTATTGCCGACGGAGTAAATCTCTTTGCCAGAGGGATTGAGAATACCGGAGTTGTTTGGCTGAAGCCGAATGCCGAGATCCAGTGGGAACACCGTTTCGAAGTTGAGGTCCTCGCGTAGGGAGGCGCAGGTTGGAAAAGAAGGGCGGGCGAGTTCAGTGTCAGGACCACCGCCGTCTTCTTGCTTCTCCGGCACAGCGGCCGCTTGATTGCTTTTCCCTAAAAACTTCGTTCGATTAGGCAAATGCGCGAACGAGCGCGGTAACGATAGCGGCAATATACAAAACACCCGCGAAAGCGCCGAGAAGAGTCCCGGCCCGAGGCTCCGGCCTTGGGAGGTGTTTCGGCCATAATGCGAGAATCGCTAAGCCCGCAAGGAGACCCCCCACAAGACCTCCGGCATGTGCCGCGTAGTTCACGCTTGTCCCCACGTGGCTTCCGCCCGCCGGAATGAGCGACGCGATCGCCATCTGCAGTGCGGAGAGATTGAGTGATTCCCGTTGATGTTTCACTCGAAGGCGTGTGGAAATGAGCATCGCGCCGCCAAGCAGTCCCAATATGGCCCCCGAAGCTCCGACCGAGACGATGTTTGGCGAGTTCCAGAGCATGGAAACAATCCCGCCGCCGACGCTTCCCGCAAGAAGAAGGAAGAGCGTGAAGCGCGCGCCGATGAGCCCCTGAAGCGAGGGCACGATGAAGAGGAGCGCAAGACTGTTCATGAAGAGATGAAGCGGGCTCGTATGCAGAACGCTTGATGAGAGGACGCGGAAAAATTCGCACTTATCGACGGTATACGAGCGAATATCACCGCCGAGAACTATCAATGTTTGCGCACTGGGCAGCCAGCCGTGTCCCGAGAGTCGTTGTGCATACGTCTCTAGTCCGTAGAATCCGACGAATAGGAGAACAAGGATGATGCCGAGGGTCCATACCTCGGTAATAGGAAAGGGTCTCAGCTCCGCTTCGGTCTTTCGTGGTTCTTCAAGAATATTTTTTACTTGTTCGAACTCGTAAGGCAGCACCCCATAGGTACCGCTTCCGTCGAAGCTCAGCGCGCGGGCGTTTATCCACGCTGCTTGAATTTCGATGTTCAAGCTTCCTCTCGCACGTGAGAAAGTTCTCTTGAGGTCGATCTCCGGACGGACGGAATGCGATTCGTTCACCCAGATGAGAAACAGCTCGATGCGTTGTGCCGCTTTCACGTGCGGGGAGAACATCTCGACCAGCCTTTCTCGGGAAAAAGGAAACTTTGCAGGGGAGGTTTTTTTTGCGTCAAGCGCGGCGAGTATTCGAACTCCCGAAGAATCGGTGTGAACGAGCAGCCACTCGCAGCTGTCCTTTAATGGCTCCGCGAATGCGGGCACCTCGGATGGATAGGAGGGCGTGATGCGCTCCTTCAGATAGGGGAGGAACGGCTCTCCGGTATCTCTGGTTTTTCGGAGCAGTTCGTTTCTCTCTGTGCCGGCGAATTGTTTGATGCCGTCGTCGATGATTTTTCTGATTTCCTCGGTGCTGAGCTCAAGGCCTGTCGAGGGAATGAGCACGTCGTATTCTTTCAGCTGTCCATTCCCTCCACTCCTAAACCACGTCGCTTGTTTCGGCGCGTGAACGGAGAGACAGAGGAATTCGGATTGGGCCATGTGCTTCGTGGAGGCGGAGAGAATGTGTTTCCACTCGTAGGTCTGTTGCTTGAATCCTTGGAACCAGCGAACCCCGCCAGCGGAGATTTCAATGGCGGTTTGGCGGAAGAGGAGACGCGAGAGGCCGAGATAGCTCGCCGCACCGAAGAGGAGAAGAGACATTGCGCGCAAGTTCGGCTGGTCTTTGATGAGGAAGCTGCCGAACACGAACGCGAGCCCGATGAGCGTGAGCTTCAATGAGTCTTTGAAAGAGTAGCGTATCTCGCGGGTAATCATACGTTGCCTCCGGCTTGCGAACGATTTAATGATAATCCGTATCAGTCGGATTGGAGATAGGTAAAATCTTTCATGAGAGTCGCATTCTTCGATACTCATTCTTTTGAGCGCGAAATATTCACATCCGCAAACCGCAACCTTCCTGTCCCAAATGATCTGCACTTCTTCGAGGTGCGGCTTCAACCACAATCTGTAGCGCTTGCGGACGGCTTCCCGGCAATTTGTCTGTTCGTGAATGATCGCCTAGATGCCGCGATGATCGACCATCTGGGCTCAAACGGTCTTCAACTAGTCGCCTTGAGGTCAGCGGGCTTCAATCATGTCGATCTCGCCGCGTGCGCCACACGGGGGATAGCGGTCGTTCGTGTGCCCGCGTACTCCCCTCATGCCGTCGCCGAACACGCTCTCGCGCTTCTTCTCACCCTAAACCGCAAGATCCATCGTGCGCACATTCGGGTGAGAGAGCTGAATTTCTCCCTCGATGGGTTGGTCGGCTTTGACCTTTCCGGAAAGACCGTGGGTGTCATTGGAACGGGAAAGATCGGCGCGGTATTTGCAAGAATCATGACCGGGCTTTCATGTCGCGTGCTGGCGTTTGACGCCGCACCCAGCGACGAGCTACGGCGGCTGGGAGTCGAGTATGTCGACCTCGAAACAATATTTCGTGCTTCCGACGTCATTTCTCTTCATGTTCCGCTCACTCCTTCAACACACCACCTTGTCAATCTCAACACCATCGAGCTCATGAAGCCGGGTGTCGTTTTGATTAACACGGGACGCGGCGGGCTCATCGATACAAAGGCGCTTATCGCGGGGCTTAAGACCGGCAAAGTCGGAGCGGCCGGTCTGGATGTCTATGAAGAAGAGGAGAACATCTTTTTTCGCGACCTTTCGGCCTCCGTGCTTCAAGATGACGTTCTGGCGAGACTGCTGACGTTTCCGAATGTGCTTATCACTGCTCATCAGGCGTTTCTAACAACCGAAGCTTTGAGAAACATCGCGGAAACGACGCTGGCGAACATCTCAGACTTTGAGTTCAAGCGGCCATTGGTCAACTCGGTTCTGCCGGAAGCGGCGCCGGGCGAATGAAGATGAGGTGGCGTCCGACAAATGCTGCGAGGCTGGTATACGAGATTCTTCGGTCCGCAAGTGGCGGGTGGAATGAGACACTTCGCTCTAGGGTTATTTGTGTGTGACCCTCTTGTTGATCTGCATCCTTTCGAATCTCTGCAGAATCGGTTCAAACGGTGTGGGGGCGCATCCGTGTGTTCCGGACTCCCTGTTCCTCCATTCCCTGAGTTTTCGAAGCCAAAAATGTGTGAGAAACGATGCGTCCAGGCTGTTGAACTTTGTGCTCGAGGGAAGGTCCGCAAAATCGTCTTCGAATTCTGCTGAGAGGAAGAGAAGGAGTTGAGCGATCGCCTCGTCCGAATTGGGGTGAAAATCCGCTTCCGCCTTACTTCGAGTTTCTATGCCCATCAGAGTGCGGCCCAGATCGTAGCATTCGTGAGTATTTAATCCTTGAGGAAATCCGAGCATTGCTGCGATCGCCGGGAATCGAACTCCGACCCGTCTCGCGGAGCTGCTGTCGGAGAACGGTATTGATGACGCTTCTGCTTGTTGAGGAGGATGGGGCGGATTTTTGTGTTTCATAAGACCTCGTTTCCACGTGTTCATCTTCCGTTCTTAGCAAATGACGTGCCCGGTCGGTTGGGATCGAGAATTGCTGATTCCTCCTCTGGAGAACAAAACATGCATGCTAAATACTCAAGAAAGCTGGCAGTCGGGGCAGGGCTTTGCACGCTCCTGATACTGATTGTGGCCGGGTCCGATCGTTGGTCGCTCCTTCTCAAGATCGTTCATTACGCTGGCATGGTGGTTCTGGTTCCCCCTCTCATTCGGAAGGCCGCACGGGCAGAGCTGAACTCCGATCTCCTCGCTGGCATATCGATAGTCGTGGCAGCGGTGCTGGGGGAGCATCTCGCCGGAGCAATCGTCGTTTGCATGCTCACCGGCGGGGAGGCGCTCGAGACCATAGCGTCGGCCCGAGCGACCCGCCTCTTGAAGGCCCTCGCCGAACGAATGCCGCTGACCGTCGAGCGGCGCTCAGGGACAGAATCCAAGGAAGTGCCGGTCTCCGAAGTCATACCCGGCGACGTCATCATCCTCCATCCCCACCAAATCTGTCCCGTCGACGGGATCGTTCTCGAGGGGAGCGGACACATGGACGAATCCTTCCTCACCGGAGAATCCTTGCCGCTCTCGAAAGCCTCTGGCTTGCCTGTGATTTCAGGGGCGATGAACGGTGGGTCAGTACTTGTCGTTCAAGTGACGAAACGATCGGAAGATTCGCGATATTCCCGCATGAGCCGCGCAATCAAGGACTCGGCCACATCGCGAGTTCCGATGCGTAAGCTCGCCGACTCGCTGGGAACCTGGTTCACGCCGTTTGTTCTCGTGGTCGCGGTGGCGACTTGGTTGATAACGGGATCGTCGACGCGGTTTCTCTCTGTGCTTGTCGTCGCGACTCCGTGCCCGCTGCTTATTGCTGTTCCGGTTGCCATACTCGGTGCCATCTCGCTTGCCGCGTCAAGAGGAATCGTGGTTCGTGACCCTCGAGTACTCGAACAGCTTCGAAACTGTAGGACGCTTTTCGTCGACAAGACCGGCACGCTCACGCTCGGACGTCCGGAAATTACTGGTGTCGTGCCGATTGAAGGCTTCGAGCCTCGTCGAATTTTGCAGCTCGCGGCGAGTTTGGAGTTGTATTCGAAGCATCCCCTCAGTTCCGCGGTGCGAGAAAAGGCGAATCAATCGGGTGTTATTGCGCTTGAAGCCCGAAACATCAGCGAGGAGCCGGGATGCGGACTTGAAGGTGAAGTCGAGAATCACCGCGTCCGAATTGTCTCGAGAAAACATCTTACCTCCGACGAGCTCCGTTCGGTCGAGCACGCCGCAGGTAATCAAGAGGGGATGGAGACCGTCGTTGTTGTCGACGGGCGAGCAGCCGGGGTGATCCGGTTTCACGATGCGATTCGGCCGGACAGCAAATCCTTCATTCGTCATCTGGGGCCGAAGCATGGAATTCGCGAAGTGGTTCTGATCTCGGGAGACAACTCGCTCGAAGTGAAGCATCTCGCCCGTCAGATTGGAGTCGAGGAGGTCCTTTCGAATCAATCCCCTGAAGAAAAGCTTCGGAGAGTCGTCTCTCAAACTCGGTTGATGCCCACGTTGTACATTGGAGACGGAATCAATGACGCACCATCTCTTCTTGCGGCGACCGTGGGGATAGCGCTTGGTACGCGGCATGAGATCACTTCCGAAGCGGCAGGTGTCGTCATTCTCGACGGATCGCTCTCGAAAGTGGACGAATTATTTCATATTTCTGAACGGCTTCGACGCGTTGTCCTTCAAAGCGCCCTTGGCGGAATGATGCTCAGCGTGTTCGCGATTGGATTCGCTGCGCTCGGTATGATGAGTCCTGCTGCGGGTGCGCTCATTCAGGAAGCAATCGATCTCTGGGCGGTGTTGAATGCGCTTCGCACCGCACGCGCACCGGCTATCCGCACGGATATGGACGCTCCGGGTGGTCCGTTACAGACCGGTTCTACATGAGTCTTGTGTAATCGGCGAAAATCTCCGAGGCCGGAGGGAGGCGATACAAACCGTCTTCGCCTACCGTCAAAGTGTCTTTGAGTCGGAACACGTTGTGCCCGCAGGTGTAGCATTGGTGCCGCATGAAATGATGGCAGATACACATCTTTGACTCAACAATTTGCTTTTCCCCGTCGGGACCTATCGGTGTCGCAGAATACGCCTCTCGGTAACTACATTTCCCGTGAGCGTCGAGCATGTATCCAAGCGCTTCGCAGTTCGGGCGCACATTGGATTTGAGACAGGGGCTGCCTGAGAGCATCCGCATCGGATATCCTGTAGGCGAGACGAGGTTGACGACGACTTCTTCCTCCTTTGCTTTGGCATAAGTCTGCTTCACGTCTGGCGGCAATCCGCACTCTTCGGACACCACGAATCGCGTCGCGACTTGAACTGCGGCGGCTCCCCGATCGAGATAGGAGATGGCATCTTCGGAAGTGAAGATACCACCTGCCGGAATGATGGGGATCTGGAGTCCACTGTCGGTAAGGAGTGTTTGCACTTCAGTAAAAATGGCATCGAGGGTGAATTCCCGCCAATCCATTCCAAAACCCAAATGCCCGCCGGCGAGGGGACCCTCCACGACTACATAATCCGGAAGTCGGTCGGATTTTTTTGCGCTGCGCAGAAAAATTTTCAACGCTCTCGCCGAGGAAACGATGATTCCGAGAGCCACGTCTCGGAGACGTTCGTGGTTTTCAATCAGTTCTAATGTTCCAAGATGAAGTCCAGCGGAGAGAGTAATTCCGTCGACTCCTGCGTCGAGAGCACCCTCTAATCGAGCCTTCAAGGTCGGTTTGGGATCTCCCATGGTTAGCTTCTCCATGACGTTGATGAATATGGCTCCATCCTGCGGCCGCTTCTGCTCCATCGTTCGCGAAACTTGTAGTCGCTGAGCGGCATACACGTCGGATGGATCCCACTTTGCGTCTGAAGTGTTCGCGTCGGGCGAAGGTTTCCCGAATTTCTTCGACTTTGAAGCTTGGAAATGCGTCCGGTATCGTTTGTCCGCAACGTAAGGGCCCATCGCATCAGAAATATGGCCAATCCCTCCCAGCCTGGCGATCTGAACGGCAAGCTCTGAGGTGGAAATGTCGACGCCCATGCCTCCGGTGATAAGAGGCGCACAAGTTCTCCCGTTGATGGTAAATCGCCGTTTGGTCCGCATGGCAGGTTCTCCTGAGTTGCCTGATGAATCGATTTTTTGAGCTGTATAATTGCTTCTTCAGCAAATTTTGTTCCCGGTTGCGGGACGGAGAGTGGGCATACGGATTGCTGATTGCTGGATGAACGCTTGCAGAGAACAGAAGGAGAACCCATGCACTACAAGCACATTCTCGTAACCACAGATTTCTCCGAATATTCGAAAGGGAGCTTTGATTACGCCGCTTATCAGGCAAAGATGGAAGGATGCAAAATCACCCTCATGCACGTGCACTCTTACGTCCCGATGACCGACGATTCTTCTTATTTAGGCATCTATGATCAGATGAAATCAGAGATCCTCGCGGATTCTGAGAAGAGACTGAAGAAGCTTGCGGAAGAATGCTTCCATGGAGTGAAAGTGTCGACGGTTGTTCAATCCACATCGACTTCGATCGCGGGTGAAATCGTGGATTTTGCCAAGCAGAATGAGTGTGACCTGATTATCATGTCGAGTCATGGCCGAGGCGCGATTTTGTCCGTGCTCCTCGGGAGTACTATTCAAAACGTGCTGAGAATTGCTCCTTGTCCGGTGCTCGTTGTGCCGGTGGCGATTGACCAGAGATGGAAAGATGATTGATTGATTTATCCGGGTCTGCGTCGGCGTGCGCAGGCTCGGCTTCGCCGGGCGACTCAGCCGAGGGCGGCCGCATACTCACGCCGAATCGAGGCGGAGGGTATGCGGAGCTGCTCTCGATATTTGGTTACCGTTCGGCGAGCGATTTTCACCGCGCTTTGCTTGAGCAGGTCGGCGAGCGCATAGTCGCTGAGTGGATTTGAATGGTCTTCGCGAGCAATCATGTTTCGAATCGCCTCCTTCACAAGCTTCGAAGAGACATCGGCTGAGCGCTTCTTCAGGCGTGCACCGAAGAAATATTTAAATTCGAAAGTGCCGCGAGGAGTTTGGATATATTTGTGAGAGATCGCTCGGCTCACCGTTGACTCATGCAGTCCCACAGAGGCGGCAATGTCGGCGAGGTGAAGGGGTTTAAGATGCTCAATGCCGCGTTCGAGAAATTCATATTCAAGTTCAATGATGCAACGAGCGATACGGAGGAGCGTGTGGTTCCGCTGCTGAACGCACCGAAGCAGCCAGCTCCCGGATCGAAGTTGAGAACGAACGTATTTCGATTCCGGCGACTTGTATGAGTTGTTCGAGGCGGATTCGGTGAAACTCTTGTTGAGTCTGAGAGTTGGCGTGCCGAACGTGTTTACGAAAGGAATATACTCACCATTTTGATACCGCACGATGACCTCCGGTATCATGTCAGAATTTCGGTCGGTTTCGAAACTTTGTCCGGGATATGGCGAAAGAATGCGAAGAGCTTGGACCGCCGACGCGATCTGTTTCACGGATACCCTTTCAAGTTTCGAGATCTCGGTAAAACGTGTTTCGGCGAGAAGTGCTCCGCGATCCCTGAGAATCCGGACTTCGAGCGACTCTTCTTCGAAATGAAGTCGGGCCTGAAAGAGTAAACATTCTTCGAGGCTTCTGGCTCCACAGCCGTGAGGTTCGAGGGACATGAAGTCACCCCGAAGGTTCTCGATTTCAGAGACATCGAGACCCGATGCCTTCGCGATCGCTTCATCATCGAGCATAAGATATCCGCGTTCGTCGAGATTTCCTAAGATGACAAACGCGGCTTTCTTTTCTCTCGCCGAAAGTTCGAGGACGAGAAGTTGCTGAAGCAACTGTTCCCGAAGCGAGACGCCGGAGACGGCAATCTCGTTCATCGATTCGTAGCCCTTCATCGAGCCCATGTTAGAAGCGATGAAGGGGTCGTCGTCGGGATCGGTCTCGTCCTCGGTCTCTAATGCGGGATTCGACTGAAGCTCCTCCGCGAGGAGTGTCGCAAGCTCGGCGTGACCAAGTTGCAACACCTGAAGTGACTGCTGGAGCGCGGGGCTGAGTTGCTGCTTTTGCGAATGCTCGAGCGCTAATCCGGTAATTTGCATGGTAAACCTCTCGAAGAGTTCATGTCTGAACCTCTAGAGGGGCAAGAATCGTGCCAGCGGTAAGTGGCTGAACTCATTCCAAGCCTTCGTTAACATCAATCCGGAGACTGTTAAGTTTCTTCCAAAGGGTAACGCGGCTGTACCCCAAGAGCTCGGCCGCCTTGCTCCGGTTCCCGCCTGATTCCCGGATTGCGGCGAGAATTTTCTCCCGCTCGTCCTCGACTTTGGGAAGCTGAAGCTCGGGGGTGGGAGTCGGTGTTCTCGTGGGGGAAACCACCGCTGGCTGTTCTGCGCCGCATTCGCGGATTTCTTTCGGCAGATGTTGGAGGGCGATGAAACCGTCGGTCAGCACGAAGGCCCGTCGCATGACATTTTCCAACTCACGGACATTTCCCGGCCAGGTGTAGCGAAGCAGTGCGACCCGTGCGTCGTCGTGAATCGTCGTAATCTTCTTTTTGAACATTTGGTTGAATAGCAGTCTGAAATGCTCGACGAGGCGAAGCACATCGTTCTCACGCTCTCGGAGCGGCGGAACTTCTATTGGAAATACGTGAATACGATAGAAGAAGTCCTCTCTGATCTTTCCTTGGGCAACGAGTTCCTTCAAGTTCCGGTTCGTCGCCGTAATCACCCTGATATCGGCTTGCCTCACGACGGTTTCTCCGACCCGGCAGTACTCGCGGTTCTGAAGGACGCGAAGCAGTTTGACTTGAATGTCCTGTGAGATGTCGCCGATCTCGTCCAAGAATAGGGTTCCGCCTTGCGCCCGTTCCAGGAAACCCTCTTGATCTTTGTTCGCTCCGGTAAACGACCCTTTCGTGTGCCCAAAAAGCGAACTCTCGAGAAGTGTCTGCGGAATCGCGGAACAATTGAGCTTCACGAATGGTTTGGATTTCCGAGAGCTCAGCCGGTGGACGGCATCGGCGATGAGTTCTTTTCCGGTGCCGTTCTCTCCGTAAATATGAACCGAAACGTCTGTATTCGCCACGAGCTCGACGTTGTGCAGGAGTTCCAACATCGATGCAGATTCACAAATGATTCCAGAGAGCTCCTCTTTTACGCGGACGGAGGAGGCGAGTTCGGATAGTTCGTTTGGACTTTTTGGAGCGCCGCTGTTTCCCTCGTCGAGAACTTCCGGGTGCTCAGCGAGAAAAGAATCCCGCATCGTCCGCGATCGATTCAAGGCGAGTTCGATCGTCGTATACAACTGTCGTTCGTCAAATGGTTTGAGGAGATAACCGGCCGGTTCTGTCGAGGCGGCTCGTTCAAGAGTCGCCTCGTCAGAATGTGCAGTGAGGTATATCACCGGAATCTGTTGCCGCTCCTGGATGAGCGCGGCGGTTGCGATACCGTCGGTGTCTCCTTTGAGACGAATGTCCATCAAGACGAGGTCCGGCGATGAAGACTCGGCGGCTTCGAGAGCGTCCGGACTGGAATCTGCGATCCCGCACACTGAATACCCGAGCTTTTTCAGACTCACGGCGATGTCTTGAGCGACGATGAATTTGTCTTCGACAATCAGGATTTTTGCCTTGCTCATACTTTTTACTTTGCAAAACTGACGGTCATCACGGTTCCTTCTCGAGACGCGATCTCAAAACGACCGTCAAGCTCCTTGGCCAAGCCCTCCACGAGAGTCAGGCCAAGCGATTTGCCCGAGCCCTTTGCGAATCCAGCGGGAAGACCGACTCCGTCGTCTTTGATGACAAGCTGGAGTTCGTCGCCGTGTTCTCCAAGCGAAATGGAGAGCTTTCCCTCCGAACGACCGGCGAAAGCATATTTGATTGCGTTGGACACGAGCTCATTGACAATGAGGCCGCAGTTTACCACCTTGTCTATATTGAGCACGATACTTGGAACATTGAGCTCTACCGAAATTCGATCTCGATCTACGCCAAACGTGTGAAAGATATCCTCCAGAAGGCCCAGGACGTAGTCACGAAAATCTACTTGTTCGAGGTTCTTCGATTCATAAAGACGCTCGTGGACGAGTGCTATCGACCTGATGCGTGATCGCGAATCGTCAAATATCTGCCGTGTTTTTACGTCTTCGATTGCGTCCGCCTGAAGATTAAGAATACTTGAAATGATCTGCAGATTATTTTTTACGCGATGGTGGATCTCCTTCAATAGCACCTCCTTCTCTCGTAGAGATGCTCGGATTCTTTCTTCAGCCCGTTTTCGTTCCGTCACGTCGCGTATCGCGCTGATCGCGAACTGACCATCCTCGGTGTAAAGGGGGCTCAGACTCACTTCGACGGGGAATTCCTCACCATTCTTCCTTTGTCCTGAGAGCTCCAGTGCAGAGCCCATCGGGCGCACGCTCGGTTCACGAAAATATTGCATCCGCCTTCCAACGTGGCTCTTTTGATGTCTCGCGGGCAGCAGCATTTCGAGCTCACCCCCGACGAGTTCGGACCTGGTCCAACCAAAGATCTTTTCGGCCTGCGAATTTGCAAGCACTATTCGACCCCGGTCGTCGACGATAATGATCGCGTCCGGTGCGGACTCAAGCAGCTCTTTGAATAGACCTTCGCCTTTCAACACTCGGATAGCCTCCTCGGAACAATACGAGCCAAACATAGTTCCGGATTGTCCGGGTGTAAACGGCTTCGGGCACACCGATTGCTGCTCTTGTAGCTAGCCAGAAGCATGGAGGTTTTGTTTGGTCGGAATGTCCTCAAAATTCTACTCGGATTGCTTTCCGCCCGAGGGGCTGGAACGACGTCTCGGGCGATTCCTTCTCTCTAAGGTAAGGGTTCGCTGCGAGTTCGACGATGTGGTTGTGATCGGCTTTCTCGGAGCCGGCCGACATACGGCGGAGTTGATTGCGAAACGCTTCGATGCGCCGTTGCTCCTGCTTCCTATCGAGGTTCTGCGGCTTTCGGACGAGCCGAGAACCGTCGTCGGGGCCGTCTCGGGTGTGGATGATTCGTTCGCATTTGATGAGGAACTTCTAAGAAGTTTAGGAATCTCGCAAGACCTTCGCTCCTCAGCGATCTACAGCGCTCGTGTTCAGCTCCTCTTGGCTTCAAAGTCCGAGCCCCGAAGCCGGGCGTGGTTCGAGGAACGAGCACATATCGCGGGGAAATCGGTGCTCCTGGTTGATTCGGCTTTTATTTCACCTCAAAAACTGAGTTTGGCTCTCGAGTGCCTCAGCCGCTGCTCCGCCCGCTCTGTAACCTTAGCCGGCTACTTCTTGAGCCGGACGAGCGTTCTCGGTGCACGATTTCCAATGGGCACGGCCCTTTGTCTTCGTGAGGAGCCCGATGCCGAAGCGGTGAGAATGTCCATTGCCCACTACGAAGGCCTTTCGTCGTGTAAACTAGAAGCGGAGTTCGGGGATTCGTCATTGCTCCTGCGACCATACTCCTCATGACTTGGGCGGGTACGCCGTTTGCTGAGACCTGAACGCCACTGGAATTTTAAAAGGTGATTCATGAGCGAAGATTATTCGATAAAAGACCCTCTCGGCGAAATAACCCGGCTTGCAAAGGCGATCTGGCTCGAACGTAACCAACCGGCGGGCACGACCTGGAAGGACTTTGCTTCGGAAGCGGAAAAGCAACTCATCGTAGGCCTCGGCGACGAGGGGAGCAGGGCGGACAGCCAGTCGGGGTTTATCGATGTTGGCGCTGTTACGGAAACGAACAAAATTCGCGGCATGAGATTTCCACTCATTGCAGCGCTGATGGGAATTCCGGAGGGACTCAACCAGCACGAATGTTTTTGTCTCGCAATTTTTCTTCTCGAAAATGAAGTTCGACCGCTGCCGGATCACCCGTTTCACTCTTGCCTCATCGAGGAAATTGCAGAGCTCATGCTGGTTCTCGCTTCGGAATACGAACACGACCTGGTGGATTTTCCCGAGCGGTGTGCTCCGTATGAGACTGATCTGGAGCTTGTCAGAGAATACTGGTTGAAAAAGATCCGAGAATGGCGGGATGCTGATTTGCCGCTTACTTATTCCGACCGAAACACAATTGAACGGTTAAGGGATCTCTTTCTCGATACCGGCGCCTTCTGTGAGTCCCGGCTTCGGTAATGGAAGCCGAGGCGATCAACGAGCCTGTACGGATCCGGCTACCACGCGTGCGACCCGAGAAAAATCAGACATTTTTTGCCGCTTCTGCAAGGCGCTGATTTCTCATCGACATGAATTTTTCATGAAGCATGCCGCTGATGTCTCCTTTGATGCTGTCGGAGAAAGCTCGATTGTCGGGGAAATAGTTCTGGCCGACCGATTCGCAGAGTTCCTTGTGACCCTCTGAAACGTAGGGAGCCAGGATAAAAGCCGGGAGGTCGGTTTGCTGCCTCACCTTTCGATTGATTCCGCTGTCTAAAACATTCAGAAGGCTAAACGTGTACATCGTCAGCAGTTCTTTGAGCGGTATCTGTCCCTCCTTTTTCGACGCGGCATCGATCTGGGCAAGAAGCCACTCGACGAACATAACTCGGATCTCATCAGCTTCTAGTTCACGGCTCATCATCCCTCCGAAAATTCAAGCGAGAAGTTATTCCTCCAGCATGGACAGAGTAAGAGTACCACACTCTTCTTCGCGAGGAATCTCACAGGAGATTTGCAATATTATTGATTTGATATCTCGTGAACAAAAATCAACTACTGATGGCGTGATGCAAAGGCGCAGTCATGCGACCTTCAAAGGAAATCGTTCTTGGATTTTGAGGACCCACAGTGTCTTCAAGTGAGCGGATTCACAAGGATGTTCCAGGATGCTCACTCATAAAATCACGGCAGATGCCGACGCAGTCCCTTTTTTGAGGCCTGCGTCTGTATCTCCCGGAGTGACGGCAATTGAACCTCCTAGCGGTTCAATTCGCTCTTCGGAATGCGCTCGCCGCTGAGGTTGAGGATGACGCCGTCGTCTTCCTGTCCCTCTTCGACGTGCAGCACCTTGACCCCCTCCGAGTTGAACACGCACGGCGGGTCATCCCCGTCGAACGCGATCTTCACGGGTGAGGTCAAAAGCGCCGCGAGGCGCTTCCGAAGGAGCGGCAACGTGCCCGCACGGGCGAGCGCGACGCACCGGGCGAGGTAGCCGCCGTGGAAGAAGGAGGCAAAGCTGATCGTCTGGGGCGAGTCGGGCTCGACGCCCTCGATGGCCGCGAGGCCGCCGAGGAAGTCGTCGCCCAGCACGCTCCAGTCAACTTTCACCTCCGACTTCACCTGGAGCCGGTCGGAAAAGCGCATCTCGCGCTTCCCGGGACTCCAGGTTACGGTCAGCGTGCACATCGACCCCGTGATCGACGCCTTGCCCGCTCGCAGCCGCACCCGGAACTCCGGCAACTCCTCCCGCTCGAACCCCAACTGCGTGCGCAGCCGGGCGAAGCGGCTCGTGTCGCTCATAAGCGAGCGCCAGAGAACGAGGAGCGCCAGGTTCGCGTAGATCGGCATCGGAATTCCTCCCGTGAAAGAGGTGCCCCCCGATGTGGGGCGGTGTCCATTATCACGACGCACTCTTGTGGAGCTCGCCGCTAACGGTGTCTTCTTCAAAACTTGCGGAAGAAATCGTTAGCGGCGCTTTGGGATTGATACAGACAGAACCTTGAACAACCTTGATTCTGCGTCAGGCATCTGTCGCGCTCAGCGAGCACTCAGCTCGACAGAGCCTGTGTCTTCTTATCGTTTGAAAGTGGAAGAGAGCGATTCGCGCGAAAGTTGCGGAGTTAGAATGATTATGAGGCTCGGAGTCTCGGTTTGTTCGTCAGAAAGTCCGCTCGGAGCATCTTCGGAGGAGTCAAGGATGGGCGGTATTTCGTGGTTGAAGCGTCGAAATATTGATGAAAAGTCGCCGCGAGATGAATGTTAACCGCACGCCACTTTGGACAATTGAAAGCCGGGGAAGTCCTGAACACAAACTTTGTTGAACGACTCGCAGGAGGTCGACTCTGAGATCCATCTGGCCGAACAAGCCGAGTGCGCACTGCGGCAAAGCGTGCTCAAGTATGGAAGTTCATTCACCGCCGCGAAATAGATGCCTTGATTCTTCGAGTTGATTTTCTTGTCTCGAAAATCAAAAAAATCCTCGACGAGACTGAGCAGAGACTCGCAGTCCGCCATCGGATTGGAATCAGGGGTTTGAGCCGACTCATGTTGACGGACGGATTGGCTGGCTGCCCAGTCGGGGAGAATGCTCAGCGTCAGAGTCGAAATGAAGAGAAATACAGCAACACGCTTCATCGTTCGGTACCTCAACGATTCTCGTCGGAGAGATTCTGCCCGGTCTGAAGGAAAATCGTACGCCAAGGCCAATCGCGTGATCGAATCGGTATGGATCAGTTGAAATCGTTCACGGAAGCGCTTCCACCCGTTGTTCGACTCGGCTCCGCAGAAGCGAGATATCGTGAACGGTTGCCGGGAATCTCTCCTTCCTGTGCAACCTGTGTGTTGGCGTCTCGTTCACGGAACACAATCGAGCGGGAGAGACGCTCGATTGGTTCCAGCGAGTCTCTCACGAACCGGGCCGAGGGCAGGTCACTGGCCGTTTACGGCGCGCTGCTTCTTCTGATTCGCCTCCTCGCCCTCACGGACCTTCTGCTCTTCTTCCTTCTGCTGCTGACGCGCCTCCGGCGACACCTGCTGGGGGCCGGTGCGCTTCTCCTCGCAGCCGAAGCTCACGAACACGATGGCCGCGAGCGCGGCCGCGGACAAGAACCGCTTCATGGTTGTCGTTCCTCGAGAAAGGTTGGTTGAAGCTTGATGGCCGGTTCAGTCGAGGGAGACGTTCGTCTCGCCGCCGTTCCGGGTGCAGATGTTCTTGAACACGTCGGGCGAGACAGAGTACCGGACCGAACGCACGGAGCCGTCCGCGAACACGGCGTTCATCGCCCCCGAGTGCGAGCTGCCGAACGACTGATTCCAGATGGTCGCGGACGTGCCGGGATTCGGCGCATCCAAGTCGTGGTTCGGGGTTCTCGCGACCGTGATGCTCTGTCCGCTGGTCGGGTGCGTGTAGGTGAAAGTCCCCCCACCGATTCGCACCACGCACTCGTCCCACCCCGCGTTCACCCACGGTTCGTTGTCGCCCCCGTCCCGGCCCTGCTGGGCGGGGTGGAGCCACTTCTCGGCCACCATCAGCGTGTTCGACGTGCCGTCGGTGATGTTCACCATCGTCACTGCGGGTGCGTTCGCGCGGACGACGACGCCGTCCAAGCCGGCACCGGCTCCGACGCTGTTGTTCGTCGGGGTGCCGCCCGTGAAGGTGCTTCCGGCGTTCCCGGCGTAGTCCGACCGGGCGCTCGCCCCGTACACGGTCGGAATCCGGCGTGTCGGACAATACATCGTCTTCACCGGCGTCGCGTAGAGCACCGCGCGGTCGGTGGTCCGGAACAGGTTGTCCTGCTCGATGTAGGGCAGGATCAGGTACCGCCAGTTGTACCCGTCACGATTCGGCGCGCCGGCCGTCGTGTCGTCCCAGTTGCAGCAATCTTGAGCCGTCTGCCCGGTCGGTCGTCCGTCGCGGCCGCCGTGGGGCAGCTTCTGGTTCGCGTCGTGGAAGTTGTGGAACGCGAGGCCGATCTGCTTCAGGTTGTTCTGACACTGCGTGCGCGCGGCGGCCTCCCGCACCTTCTGCACGGCGGGCAGGAGGAGGCCGATGAGGACCGCGATGATTGCGATCACCACCAGAAGTTCGATCAGGGTGAACGCCGCGCGGGTGAGACTGCCGCTCGATCGCGGCTGCTCGCATCGGATGGATCGGAACACGGTCTCGTTCTCCGTAGAGTAGAGGGGCAGACCTGCCGGGAACCCAAGTGCCCTCGGCAAGCCTCGCTCAAAGCTTTCGAAAAGCTGTGAACGAGACTCACGAAGACGTTGAGAAATGACCGGCCTGCAAAAACCTTGTCTGAGATTCCCGGCACACCATACGCCTTGAGTAGCAAAGCTCCGAGCGAATAGTGCGCGCAGGGTAGTTCTTCCCGATGCGTCGATGAGAGAGAGCAAAAATCAAAGCGTGCTTCTCGACGACGGTCGTTAAGGATTGATGAGAACGGAGTTAGTTGTTCGTGAGTGCTGCGATTGAGTGAAAAATTAACGAGCGATGTGAACATCGGACGCGAACGTAGGCGGCGTGTGTTTGGATCTCCTCATATTTTGTGGGGTCGCAAAGACTTTATTCAAAGGTGAGTTTCATGAAGATGCCGTCGTGGTTTTTATCGCGCCGGGGGCGAAATACACATTTGATAAAATTCCGGAGAAGTCGGTGTATCTGGAGAACAGGAGAATAAACATCATCTATCGGATGGTGGGAGTGGGCTTTCCGACCAACAACTACTCAGCGACGTATGACGCGGCGAGCGGTGAGCTGAAGATTCTGCTTAAACCACAAGCACCGAAGGTGAACCCGAGCCCGATGATGGGTATGCTCGGCGAGGACACCACGTATGAGGTTGCCGCTTGCTCGGATGATACCGAGGAAGCATCCGACGACGGAATAGCCCCTGAGCTGGAAGTTACGTATGTAAGTTCGCCGGTGGAGGCTCCGGCGACGCCTACTGTGGTCGTGTCTCAAGCCTTGCGCACTGCGACGGCGATGTTTGGTCCGCGCTGGTAGTGTATGCGTTGCGCCGCTTGAAATAGGCGGCGCAACTTTTCTCGCTCTCACAGAACCAGCGGATGTCTCAGTACTGTTTGATGAGCCCACCGTCGATTGTGAGTGCGGTGCCGTTTACGAACTCTCCGCGGGGAGAGGCAAGAAAACTGACGAGCGCTCCGAGATCTTCGGGCTTTCCAAACTTTCTCGCGGGGGCGAGATTCTTCCACTCCTCGACCACGACATCCGTCGCAACGCCTTTCTCTCTCGCATATTTTCCAGCGAGATCGACCGCAAGCGGTGTGTGGAAATATCCTGGACAAATCACATTCGCCGTCACACCATCGATCGCAGCTTCGGTCGCGACGCATTTGGCGAAACCATTTAGCCCCGTGCGAAGCGTGCTTTGGATGATTGATGAACGCTCCGCCTCGAGACCGAAGATCGAGCCGATGTAGATTAGTCGACCGTATTTCTTCTTGCGCATCTCCGGGAGAAAAGCCTGAGTGAGTTTAATTGTCGGCTTTAGGATCAAGTCAATCCCCCGCTGCCATTTCTCGTCATCCGTCTCCATAAGCGGATAGGTGGGCGGGTGACCGGTGTTCAGCACGAGAATATCGGGATTCCCGATCGTCCGTTTCGTCTCCGCAACCAACGTATTTAGGTCCGCGCTGTTCGTGAGGTCAGCGCGGAGGCCGGTGACCTCGGAACCGGAAACGCTCGAGAGCTTTGATGCTGCTTCTTTCACGCGGTCTTCGTCTCGTGAGCAGATAACCAGCCGGACATTCTCACCGGCGAGTGCTTCGGCAATGGCATAGCCGAGTCCATACGTCGCTGCGGTGACGAGTGCGGATTTGCCGTGAAGTTCGAGTTTCATAGGCTTTGGTTATATCGTGAGAATTATTCTGTCGCACAATTAACCGTTAAGCGGAGAAGTTCCAAGCCGATTCTTGTGCGTGGAACCATCCCACGCTCACAATTGCAGAACGTGTACGGAATAACGGTCGTTGCGATCCAGCTGCTCAGCCGGTGATTGAATGAGCATTGGCTCGTGAGCGAAAATTCAAAGATTGCTTCGTCCTTAAAAATGAAAACAAAAAGCAATCGAATTAGAATGTGCTCAGTCTGCGCTGATACTTTTCGCGCCCGACTAAGAAACGCGAACAAGAAGAAGTGTTTCTAAATGTTTAGCGCGATCGAAAATGATCGCAGCGCATTTTTTGTTTGAAATATCGAGCTCGCGATGTGCTTGATGCGTGGATCGCTTTTTGTTACCAAACAGCGCCCAATTTTTCCCACCATCAATTCATCGAGTAGAAGTTTACGTTTCCTGCCCTGCTGATCTCGTCGATGCAATGCTCAGCACGGTAGGAGTCTCACCTTTGGGGTTTTGATTCCTGACCGAGGCCGGAAGCTCCGGCCCGCCTGCGGCACACTGCCGTGGGTGGACTTCAGCGCGCGCACCCCGCGCGGGTGCAAGGAGTTCCTCATGCGTCGAGTTTCGTTCGCTCTGCTCGTGGCTGCTGTGTGTGGCAGCACCGTCCCCGGGGCCATGGGCCACGACGGTCCCGATCACCACCACGGCCCGCCGCCGAAGCAGGCGCACGGCATCGTGCTGGAGGGCCGATCCCAGCCGATTGTCGCAGTTCTCGAGCCGAAGGACGGAGAGAAGCCGCTCGCCGTCACCTGGAAGCACCGGCCCGACTTGGGCGTGTTGGACGCCAAGAACCCGAAGCACAAGGAGGTGCTGGACAACATCAAGAGCCTCCACGGCGTGTTCATGGCCGACTCCTCGACGGGCGACATCTACACGGTGTTCCCGAACGTCGGCCTCGCGGTCCTTGGTGCGGATCTGAAAGAGTGGAAGGTCATCGGCGGCGACAAGAAGCTGGCCGCCATGAACAGCCACGGTGGCTGTGTCTTCCAGCGGGAGAAGACGACTTATCTCGCGTGGGCCTCGACGAACACGCGCGAGGTGGTGGTGTGCGACACCAACGGCCAGATCGTGTCCACGCTCGTGAAGCCAACAGCGGGGACGGTGTTCAAGGATTCGCACCTTGAGGATTACTACGGAGGCAAGTTGAAAGACCTGTATCCGGCGAAGAAGGACGGCAGCCCCGGCGAGCCGGATTTCAACCCAACGTCCGTCTGCTACGTCCCCCGGGAAGACATCCTTTGCGTCACGACCGGCTACACCGCCGGGAAAGGAGGCGATTTCGTTTTGACCGCCGGGTGGCTCGACCATTCGCTCACGTGGTTCTCCGGCGGCTTCGGCCGGCGCGGGAACAAGGAGGGCGAGTTGTCCACCGGGCACGGCATCTCGTGGGTCCGCGACTCGAACCCGTCGAAGGTGGCCGTCGCCTCGCGGGCGAACTACCGGCGGTACACGTTCGACCTGAACGGTGGGTTGGACGACAGTCTGCAGCTCGAGGCCGGTGCGTTCGTGTGCGGCGTGGAGGATGTGTCGATCGGCGGGCGGAAGCTGAGCTTTTATCCGCTGCTGAACCCACTGGGGAAGGACGCGACGAACGCCGGTGTCGTGGTCTACGAGGGGAAGCAGAAGGTCACCCTGCTCGTCCCGGGCGCGGAGAAGGGGCTGAACATCATGAAGCACATCCATGGCGTTACCGTCGTGAACTCCCGAGACGGGAAGGCGGCGTTTGCCATTATGCAGTCGTGGAACCCCGGGACTGCGCCGACGGTGTTCGAGCTGTCGGTGGAAGTGGAACCGGCAAAGAAGTGACGGCGGCGTCGCAAACCAGGCAGTAACAGTTGACCCCTGAGTGCAACGATGAACCTCGTGTGTGGTGTGTGGTTCGGAGAAGTCACAGGCGCCGCCCAATTCGGTCGGCGCCGAAATTCCGGAAGGTTCTACGAAAAAATCGTGAGACCCTCCGGAAGCGCTTTCGCTTTCCCCATATCCTTCCCCATATCCTCAGAGCCCCCGATACTCTCGGATTCTTTGTGAACGCGGGGACGCATCGGGTGTATCGAGGACTCGGACCTCATATTCTGCGAGCGCCCATAGAGGGTCTAATTCTCAAGTGGCCGAGTGGCGCGATCTGCTCCAATTTTGGCGCTTGGGAACAGGTTCGCATATTGTGAGCCAGGAGATAGGGCAGAAAGAACGGTTCGAGGTTTGCGAATCGAAGAGACCGGCTATCTCACGCCTCGTTCTTCTGGATCATTCTTCTCGCTCGAAATCTCTCTCCGCTTCGATATTACGAGCCTGTTGCCGGTTATCGAGGAGGGAGTATGAGTTACAAACATCATTCCTTGGAGATGAGCCTTAATGAACCACGCAATTAGACCTTTCTCTGATCTCAACGACATCGAAGAGCACGAGCTCTTTCCCGGGCTTCGAGCTCGATTCGTGCACTCCGAGACGATGACATTTGCCTATTGGCGAATTGCCGCTGGAGCGGCGCTTCCTGAGCATGCCCACCATCACGAGCAGGTAGCGCATGTTTTGGAGGGCGAGTTTGAGCTCAAGATAGACGGTGAGAGGAGAAGACTTGCGCCGGGTATGGTCGCAGTTATTCCGGGGAACGCGGTTCATTCGGGAACAGCGATTACAGATTGTCGGATTCTTGATGCCTTTCATCCCGTAAGAGACGACTATGCTGCAAAATTCTCTGCGCGGGAGAGTTGACGAGAGCGCGTTTCGTCTGTGGCGACTCCGAACGAGAAAAATCGTCTCGTAGAATGTTGGGAGTTTCTCGCGTAATCTGGAAAAAGCGTTCGTGCGGCTCTGATGAAATTCCACGAAGTCGACAGCTGTGGCGGTAACCGAACTCGGATATTGCTCCGTTAGGATTTCCCGGATTTCCAGGATGCGAGGAGTTTTGAGTATCGTTTATCCTTCGGGGCAGTCTCGGAGAAGTGAGTGAACAAAGTATCGGCTTTGGTTTTTCGGCCCGCGGCAAGTTGGCACCGAGCCTCCCAGAATATTGCTTCGAAAGCATTGGGCCAGAGCTTTTGGGCCTTTCGTGCGGCGCGAATGCCTTCTTCGGGATCGCCTTTTCCAAACTTGACCCGGTATTCGGAAAGGCATTCAGCGAGTTCGAGTAGAAGCGCAGGATTCTCTGGGTTGGATTTCAGGCCGGATTTAACGCGAGAAAGCTGTCGCTGAAGGGCTTTTTCGCTTCTGACCCTCCGTCGACAGGCGGTGCATCGGACAGCTTGGGAGTCGGGGTAGAATTGAAGCACTTCATACCAGTGCTTTTGTTCTTTTGCTGTGAAAGTGAATTCGGCTTCGCACTGAATGCAGCGTCGGTTGATATCTTCATAGTAGTATTTCGGAACATGGCAAATGGGGCAGAAATGCTGTTTGCGGATGTCGCCACGGACGGCACCTTTTGGCAGCAGCGGTGTGTAGGCAGGATCGAACTCGTAGCTGTGATGCTCGATTCCGTTTCGATCCAAATAGGGCTTGGGGATGAGCGGGATTTCTCCGAATTTTGGATGTCGCTGGACGCGAGGGGCCGGGAAGTCGGGTGCCGATTTAGCGGACATTTGCCTAGGCCGTTTCTTATTTCGCCGCGGAAGGTTCTTTTTCCCCATAGTCCCTCATGTCACTTCTCTCCTCTATATCTTCAGAAGGCACAATATGCAGCTCGTATCCCCTTCCTGTATCCTCAGAGGGTATGAGGCGTTCAACGTAAAAATCCGCGATGGAGGCTCCAAATCGGCGATGTTTGGTGATGAATGGGCGTGAGTTGCCCTAAGCTGGTCGACACGATTCAAGACGTCTCAACGT
The DNA here is from genome assembly GCA_964509425.1 of uncultured Bdellovibrionales bacterium. GTDB lineage: Bacteria > Bdellovibrionota_C > UBA2361 > SZUA-149 > CAZDWZ01 > CAZDWZ01. The sequence goes on from CAZDWZ010000013.1 coordinate 45,466, forward strand.
AAACAGCTTATCTGCGTTAAAAGTTGAGCAGGAGGCAAGTGAACACGGCACTCCTCAAATCGGGAGCAGACGAATCGGAAACTTTGGAGCAGAGTCGGTGGTCTACTCGGCGATGAATAGCGGGGGGCGGTATGTGCCTTTTGGAAATTTCACATCGAGCTGTCCAAGCCGATACAGTTTAACGGCAGCCTTGTATGCTTCGAAGATCGAAAAATACCATTGCAGGAAACGCTTCTTCGTCTCCATACATTTCGTGAGTACGAGAGGACGTTTGCTATTCCTCTCACTTTTTTTCGTCGAGTTTGGAAGAGAGCCGGGAATCACAGCGAGCAGCTGTTCACGAGTGAGAAATCCAAGCCCCTCTGCCTTCCGCTTTTCCACAAGCTGAACCCGACGCTCTTCCCGCTTCTTCAGCATGAGCTTCTTATATTCTCGCTGAGACAGATGCTCGTAGCCCGGAAGTCGCTTGAACTCTAAGACATGCTCTGTGGTGAAATCGCTCACCTTGATATTCTTATTGAATCTCTTATGCGCATTGTATGCCGCCCAGTTCACGTGTCGGAACAGTCTCTTCCTTCCGTTGATGGCGTCGTGAAAAGAATTGTATCCAGGGTAATCATCCGGATACTCCGCGAGTCCGCTTTCTGTAGCTTGCAGCGCAGAGTAGAAAAAATACTCTTCGACGTCTTCAGGACGTGGAATAGCCTGTTCGGAGAATCTCCTCGCGAAGAGCGGTCCGCCTTCAAATTCTTCAACAAGATTCCGTACTCCTTCGGCGATGCGGGCGTTGAAATCTCGGAAAAACTGACCTCTGTTTTCGTTCGGAAAGCGAGCGACGGTGTGGACATGGTTTCCCATAAGAGCGAACGCATGGAGTTCTGCTCCGTACTTTTCCCTATATCTCGCGAGGTGGCCGAGAGTGTAACTTTCCAATCGAGCGTTGTTCACGAACCACAAGCGAGAGTTTATTGTCCGCGAAGTGACGAGCGACCAATAATCCGCACACTCGATGCGGAGAGGTTGAGATTGAACTTTTCGTAGCATCTAAGTCTCCTAACGTTCTGAGAGTCAGGAGCTCTATCGGCGCGAATTTTTGAAAGTTTCCCTCCAAATGCCCGAAGATTATCGGGGACTCAGGAGTTCTCACCTCATTGGTATGAACTTCCCTTTTCGCTCTCGGGGTGTCGTAATTTCAATGCAATTCTACTCGGAGTGACTTTTTGTGTAGAAATGATATCTTCCGCGGCCTGCTTTCGCCTCGGTCATTCTCAAATTCGAAATTCAGAAAATCTAACTTTTGCCGCCGATCCATGCGCTGATCGAACCCCTCTCTTTCTTCGGGGTTTAGTTTTCAGCGTATCGATCGGGACGGCAGAGGATCTGCTGTTGTTGGTTGATCTACAGGGACGTGTGACGCCTATCCTTCACTACAGAGGTGGAGACGATGGAGACTCGAAGGCCGGACCAGTGGACGGTGTTGCGGGTACTCAAGTCGGAACTGGAGAAGTGGTTCCCGCGAATCTGTAATGTTTTTGAGTGCGTGTATTCGCGCTCCGAGTTCGAGCCGACGTGGAGGCCGGAATGGCCACGCGGAGATCGCGCCGATGTCAAGTGCATCGACGGGTACCTCTGGGACCTGCTGCACAACTGGGGACACGACGTGCTGCTCGCCCTCACTCCCGCCGACTCTGACGAACCAATCGAGAACCGCAAAATCGGAGGCTTCGTCTTCGGCGGACTGATGACCAAGGAAGAAATCGCGGCAAGGAAATGGATGGCGTCCCGGAACATCAAACCCGGCATGGCCGGGCTCCGATTTATCGGGGTCGAACACTGCGTGCGGACGGTGAGACTGCGCGACGACCTGTCCGAAGTCTGTGCGCGAGAAGTCGAAACCGCGCGCGAGGCGCCTCCAGGGCGGAAGGTGGCGAGCGTCCTCCACGACGTGTGGGCGCGTGAGGTCGTTCCACACTGCGCGGACCTCTGGCTGGGAACGCAGCCCGAGCTGTCCGCGATGTGGAACTGGGCCGCTCGCCTCGGCTACCAGCCGCTCGGCGGGCCGGCGCGCTACCACGACCACTTCGGGAAGCTCCAGCGCATGGTCTACTTCGCGAAGAAGAACCCCTACTACAAAACGAAGGGATGAGGACGAGGAGACGAAGCTCGATGCACGCTTACGCCGGTCGATCGCCCAAGACCGGCGGGAGAAGTGTTCAAATTGTTTTTCCGGTATTTTACGGCAGCCAGACCGTCCCGGAAACTTTTCTTAGTTTGTAACCAAGGATCATTGGCGGCGAGACCCGCACATTGGTTGGCAGATCGTCATTTCAAGTTCATCCGACCGAAGCCGTTCTTCAATATCGTATCCTCTGAGTTTCCGGGACTTCTTCAAAATACAAGGATACGAGGAGCGAAATGGGGATAAAGTTAGGACCGGCATCCGTGCCGAAACCTTCTTTGACCCTCACAGCACGAAGAGGGCCATCACGGCGATGAGAACGATAACGGCGAGAACGAATGCGATCTCGATCGGGAACCCGCCCTGCAAGCTCTCTCTCATCGTCACTTCCATCTCGGTCTTGTCTCGCTCCCGAATCACCTGCTCCGGGAGAAACGCGTCGTGCTGAAGGAGGCTCGCCTCCTCCGGATATTCACCCCGGACCCAGGCGAGATCGGCGTCCGTCGCCTCCTCCCACACCCACTGGAGGGTCCAGAGACATTCCGCAACGTTCCTCTGTCGCGGATAGTGACGATAAAGCAGCGCCAGCGCCGTGAGGCGCTCACGCATGTTTCCGCTCTGCGAGGCGACGATGAGCATCGCCATGTCAGGCTTCCTCGGCATCTGGATTTCGCCCTCCAAAAAAATGAACTGAACCTCTTTCTGCCGGTCACGTTTCTGTCACCGGCAGTGCGTCAGGACGGACCGCCCAAACGGACGGTGCGTTTTTTCGGTTTGAGATGGATTCCTCAAAGAGCGGGCAAAGTAGGCTTTCCAATTTAGCACCCGTTCAAAGCCAAGATATGAAGATCGCGAAATTGAGATGAATTGGGAGGAGGAAGCGATTTTACTGACATGATTTGGTTCGTCCATGGAATGACTTCACCTCAACTCGCGCACACGAGGTGATCGATCATCCGGATCTTTTCACCCGCGCCGGAGACTTGCTCCACGCTGCTTTTCTCGAAACCTTCTTTCACTTCTGGAAACCAGACGCGAGGTAACACGCGGAGACACCGTCCCCCGTGACAATCACCTCGCAGAAGCCGAGAAGTCCGGTGAAGTGATCGGCGATCCCGAACTCCTCCCACTCGCTGCCGTTCGTGAGAGCCGGAAGCGCTCCGCGAATCGCCTTTTCAATCTGGGACGCGCCGAACCGGGCCTGCGCTCCGCAGACGAACTCAAACGCGAACCCTTGGCGCGGCCGGAGGATCCCGCTGGCGGTCGGCACGAGACGAACCTCGCTCTTCGCGATGACGCTGAGCGGCGGGTAGATCCGCGCCGCTTCCCAAAACGGCTGACGTACCCGTTGCAGCAAGTCCAACACGACCGCGACCTCCGAGTTCTTCGCCCAATGCTTTGGCGGCGCGACGAACAGGGTGACGCGATGAAAAAAGCCGGTGGCGAACATGGAACAACCTCGCGGAGTAAGGAGAGCGACGAGACCGGCCCGTGCTCGACTTCGCCGCATACGCGGAAGGGAACCTCAAGTCGCTCTTCGTGAAGAATGAGAGCGGGTGGAGGTTTCCTTCCAAACATTATTTTCCGGATGACCGAATCAATGAAAAAGGAGAGAGCAATGCGATGGAGCAAACACGATCGCTTTTGCGATCGGCCGCTCGAGGAGAATCGATTTTACTCCGCGCGCTCAGCGATTCAAAGCATTCGCTGTCTCGCAGAGCATCGCGCCGGCGAAGTGACGCATGCCGCATTTGCTTGAGAGAAAGTTAATCCTTTTCGGGTACTTCGATGCGATCAACTCGAGTTTACTTCGACCCCGCCGAGTGTCGCGCCCCGGCTTGCAACATCCTTGCAAATTGTCTGCCTCATCAGCTTTCGCAAGGAGTTCGAAGTTTGTGAAGCAAAGGAAGCAGAAGTTTTTTGACACTAAGTTCGCCACAACACAACCGGAACTGCTCGTCGTCCTACGCGAAGAATGAGTGATGAAACGAGAATTGAAGCGAGATGAGAATGCGAAAACAGCCCGCGCGAGAAATTCACGAACGTCGCTCACGCATCAGTGCCGTTCGCCTGGAGGAGAAAACTTCGAGTTCGGCTGTGCTATTCGCCAATCACCTTGATCAGCACCCGCTTTGTTCGCCTGCCGTCGAACTCCCCGTAGAAAATCTGCTCCCAGGGTCCGAAATCGAGCGCCCCCTTCGTGATTGCAACGACCACTTCCCGCCCCATGATCTGGCGTTTCATGTGTGCATCTGCATTATCTTCGCCTGTACGGTTATGATGATACCTCTCTGCGCTGGCATCAAACGGCGCGAGCTGCTCCAACCATTTTTTATAATCGCGATGGAGTCCCGGTTCGTCGTCGTTGATGAAAACACTGGCGGTGATATGCATCGCGTTTACGAGACACAACCCCTCCTGCACTCCGCTTTCTGTTACCGCCCGCGCGACGTCGGCAGTAATATTTTTCAAGCCGAATCTTTCCGGAATATTTAGTTCCAGTCGTTTCGTTAATGACTTCATAAAAATGGGTCCCAGGAGGAGTATTAACTTTGTCTTTTCTCTGTCAGAAGTAAGCCGGATCGCGTGCGTTTTCCAGACCATAAATAGTTTATCCTTTGCCGACTGCCGGTAAAGGAGTCTGAAAGGCTCGAATCGCAGGGAGGTTTCATGCAAGGCGAATTTCTTTTTGAGCTTGTCTTCCTCCTCTTGTTCTTCGGGTTCGTTTTGCGGATTCGATCAATTTGGATTGCCCTCTCAAGCTTTGGTGCTCAGAACGAACGTCCCGAGGCCGCCTAAGCGCTCAAAATCTCTCATGCAAACCCGGCCGGGAGCTGCCTCAAACCCTCTCGTCTACCCTAAAACAGCTCCCGGCCTCTTCCCCTTCTCGAACATCCGCCTGATTCCTTTGAATCGGGCGGATGATTCGCTAAGGTCTGCTCCGCTGACCATTCAGCAGAGTTCTTTCTCCAAGTTTCTTTGAATTTCGACTCTTCGTTCTCTCTAGACGAAGGGCGAGACGGACAGGTTGTACTTCACCACAAAAATCCCATACATCCCGGCTCCATTTCGAAAGAGAGGGGGGACCATGCCGGAAATCATCGATCCCGAGCTTCATCGGAAAGTGCGCACTTTCCTCGGGCGTCAGTCGGTCGAAAAATACCAGCGGCTCGAGCGGATCAACCCTTGGTATCCTTGGGTGCTCCGCCACTTCTATGGCGTCATTCGCACGCCGATTCGGGAGCTGTGTCGACTCTCGAATGAAAACCACGTGATCGTAAACTCCCGCCGCATCGAGGGGCTCTATCTGCTCGGGTGGAAGGGGGCGATCGCGAAGAAGCCGAAGTCGATTGCCGACCACTTCCTCCAAGCGTTCGAGATTCGCACGCGCCTCGCGTATCTCCTCGCAAACGGCGGACTTCGGCGCGGCGACCGCGAGATCCTGAACTACGCGCTTTCGGTAGGTCCCAATACGCTCGACATCTCGCGGGGAACGGACTGGAGTGAGGCCGAGGCGCGTTGGGCGATCAAACGCTTCCTCGGCTGGGCGGATCGCGAGGTCCTTCAGCCAGGAGAGCACGCACGGCGATTGGCGTTCGAGGAGCTACTCGAAACTGGAGAGAACCCGAAAGCAGGCATCGAGCTCAGGATCCTCGAAGCGCTCAGCGACGGGCGGGGACTCACGGAGCTCGCCGCCGAGTGGGATGTTCCGTCCGTTACCGTGAGCGCGCTCACGACGGAGATTCGCACCGAAATCTCCCGTCACGCGGGAACGAAATCGGCGTACCGACAACTCCTTCGGAGAGGAGCGGACGAAGGGCTGAAGGGACCTCAGCTCGTGAAGTGGGTAAACTCAAACCTCCTCGGTCTTTACCGGACGTTCCGGCGCGCGGCGAATCCATTTTCCTTCCGGGAGCGGAGATACCTGCGGCGGCGCATCAACGGAGAGAGTATCGAGGCAGCGGCTCTGAATGTCCTGGGGATGAAATACCCTCCGGGTTCGGTTATCGACCGGGCCTTTATCGAACCGCTGAGACGAGAGGAGTTCGTTTTTCCCAAGACCATGAGCCTCCCCCCGTTTACCCGGAGTCAGGAGGAATGGATGGAAGCGATGCGATACGCCCGAGTGTCGTAATCGTGATGAGGAAAAGCGGATGCATCGGGCAGACGGTTTCATCCGCTCTCGCCCTTTGCATCACTGAGACTCGTCTTTCACAAACGAGGAGGGAAGCACGAACGGCGGCCCTAAGAAGTATGGATGAATTATCCGCACCTCCCAACCTCGTTCCTTCAAATGCTCCAGTACACCTTGCCGTCCGTGGCTTGAGCGATGAGTTTCACGAACGCCGCAGCAATCTCTTGCACGCGTCCGACCGGCATTTCGGACTCGACGAACTCGATACCACCGGCTCCGTGACCCTCCGGCGGCGGAACGGAGATGCCCGCCATGCCGGCGTCGGGCTCCACCCGAGCAAGTGCCTCCCGGCAGGCCGCGACGAGCGTGGCGGCGTCGACCTCGCCCCACATACCGGTGAAGGTTTCGTCCGGGTCGAACCCGAACGCCCGGAAGTAGTACCACGTGTTTTCGCTCGACAACGAGAAGCTTTCCCCTTCGCACGCGGGGTAGAACTCGCCGCCAGCCACTTTCACACCAAACTGATACGACATCGAACTTCCTCCCGTTGAATCTGTGAACGGTCCTCAATCGCTCATTGAAACGGTCGACGAGCGTTCACAGATTCTCGGGATTAAAAACAGAAACCACAGCCGTTCGTGACTTCACACTCCCCGCGACGATAGAAAACTCATCTTGGGAAATGCGCCGGCACTCCTCCTTTTCTCGAAATGTCGCAATGAATTGAGGGAACATATTCGAAGAAATGCTCGCTCGGCCTTGGATGTGCGTTTGCATTCTCGAGTTTTCTCGGAACTCCGCCGAAACGTTGTCTTTCGATGAAAACGTTCCGGCAATCCGGAAACACTGTCGAGCAGTGTCGTGGACCCGTGCTGTGCCTCATCATGTTGTACCGCAGGTTATCGTTCTAAACACTAATCGAATCAGCTTTTCATGGAGGAGTTATGAAATTGAAATATTCACTCGCTGCAGTTTTTCTCGCTCAAGGTATTTCGCTCAGTGCGGCTCTCGCCGGCGTAGAGACTTCGGTCGTTGAGAGCAAGGTCACGGTGATTCCTGCGCCGCAGGAAAAAATAACGACGTACAAAATCTTCGGACCCGACAAGGTCGAATATGTCCTCGAGGGGCCGCCGTCTGAAATCACCCGCCTTTCCGAGATCGTAAAGACCAATCCCGAAACGGTGGTCCGATTCGAAGGCGACTATGTCAGCGGGCCGCAAAAAGTGTTCCGCCTGAAGAAGTGGTCGAATAACACGGAAACAAAGACCGACGCCTGGGGCAATAAGACGACCACGACAACCAACACTGAAACGATAACAGAACGATAGGGAGACGTTGTATGAAACGAAAACTTTGCTGCGTGCTTCTTGCATCCGGCTTGATTGCATGCGCGGATAAAACCGTCGAAACCGAACGCGTCGTCGTGGAGCGACATCAGCAAGTTCCCGCACGGGAGGTTGTGGTGGAGCGAAGAACCTCTCCCACGCTCGACGGATATCGAACCGAAGAGCGAGTGGTTGAAGAACGCGTCGCTCCTCGCTCGACCGTGAGGAGAACGGAGACAGTGACGACTCGTGAGCGCGATTAACTTCGCTGAACCTTGGGCCTCTCGCTGACGTCGATCATAGAGGAGACAGGCAGAAGGAAGCGAAAGTCGCGGCTCGTGAGGCCGGATGAAAGTTCGGCTGACATTGGAAACGCAAACGAGGATTGCTTATGGCACCTGAAAAGATGGAAAAGGACCGCCGGAACGAAAGGGATAATAATCCTTCTCGGGAAAGGCGCGATGATTCCAGCTCTCGTCACGCGAGTGACAAGAACGATCGGCAGCATGGCAACAGGCATCAGCCCGATCGGAGCGGCCGGGAGGTCGATGACCATGATGACGAGGACATGGATCGCAGCCGGCGTTAGGGAAACCAGAGAATAGAATCGAGCGGCGAACCTCGAGAGAGGTTCGTCGCTTTTTTTTTGAGATTTAGCGGATGCCGTTCGGGAAAAGATGGAAAATCGGCGGTTGGTTCTTGATGTTCTTCGTCGTGCTTGTCGTTGCCGCGAGACTCGCACTCCCTTCGATCCTCTTGTGGTACGTAAATAAGACCCTGGACCGGATGCCGGACTATCAGGGGAAGGTCGAATCTATCGATGTGGAGCTCTATCGCGGTGCTTACCGGATTGAATCCTTCGTCCTCAGGAAGCGAAAGAACAAAACACTAGAAGATTTTATCAAATCTCCCGCCATCGATCTCTCCATAGAATGGAAAGCACTCTGGAATGGTGAGCTTGTTGGGGAGATCGAGCTTGAATACCCAGAGTTGAATCTCGTTCAAGGCGAGAGCCAAAACGAAAAACAAATTACCTTAAAAAAGGAATGGACCGACGTCGTGGAGGATCTCTTCCCCGTCGATATCAATCGTTTTGCCGTTTTGAGAGGCAAAGTTACTTATCGTCACGAAGGCGGACGAACGCCGGTTTCCTTTGAGCTCACAAATGTAAACGGAGAAGCCACCGAGCTCGGGAACCGGAAGGCGAAAAGCGAGAAGCTTCCATCCTCGCTCGATGTTCAGGCAGTGCTCCAGAAGAGTGGGATCTCAAAGCTTTCGGCAAAATTCGACGCACTCGCGAAACCTCCTCGGTTCGACGGCGCCTTCGAGATGAAAAGCCTGAAGCTTCCGGAGATGAATGTTTTCCTCGCGCAAAGTCTCGGAGTCGATGCCGAAGGGGGAACTCTCGATGTCTTCGCGAAGGCGGAATCCCTGAAAAAGGGGTTCAAAGGATACTTGAAGCCCATCGCACGGAATGTTTCAATCGTCTCCATCGAAAAAGATCTCGACTCCCCGGTGGATCTCATCTGGCAGGGACTTGTTGCCGCGATCACAGAGATCTTTACGAACCAACGCCACGATCAATTCGCCACTGAGTTGGAGTTCTCAGGTGATTACAATAATCCCGAGCCTGATATTTGGTCGGCAGTTACGTCCGTGCTCGAGAACGCATTTGTGAAAGCGCTTCCCAGGAAGCAGAAGGAGTAGCCCACATTCCCGGGTCCACTCGAATGTCGTGCGATGAATGCTCGTTCTCGGGTAAGGCGTCGAGTGTTGCCGTCTCGATTGAAGTGAATAGGAGAGTGGAAGAAGTCGGAAATGCTTGTCTGTGAGATGTTTTAGCGCGTGGACTCAGAAGGTGAAGAGTGTCTGCGCGAGCCTGTCAGGAAACGGCCGACGAATGGAAACTCCGGATTGAGAAGCTCTTTTGGAATCTGATCTTCAATCGTCTTATGAAACTCCGGTAGCTTCGACCAGTGGAGACCCTGCTTCATGTGATGGGCGGTGTGATACCCGAGGTTCCCGCTGATGATGTTGTAAAGGCGGTTTGTGACGTTGTGTGAGGCGTGCAGGTGATCCTCTGTCTCGAGGCCGGAATGGTGAAAGTAGGTTATCCAGCACGTCGCGAGATAGACAACCACCATCGGAATGAGAAAGACGAAAAGTGCGTTTCTTGGATTCACCCAAAAAAACATTCCCAGGAGAATGAGGTTTACAACGCCCATCCCCAAAAATCCTTTTTGAAATTTCGGATACGATTGTCCGACGCGAAACGCTCTTAGGTAACCGGTAATCGCAATCGTCAGGGTGTATTCGATGACCCCCATCCGCGAGCCGTCTTTCCGCTGCCAGCCCGATTCGTCTTTTGTTTGATCGAGATAGTTCACATGATGTCCGAGATTGTGATGGAGCACCCAGACGTTCGTCGTAATTCCGGTGTGGAAAGTATAGACGACCTCGAGCAGCCGGTTCAGAAGCCGCTGCCTGAAGGTCGCAACATGCTGATGATGATGGTTCCAAGCCGCGATAAAAGACTTAACGAAGAGCCCGAACAACATCCACGCGACGAGTTTCCCGAGCGACTCGGCTTTAAAAAACACGAGAAGATCGAGCACGAAAAAAAACGTGATGAACAGGACGGGAATCCGGTCGGCCTTATAACGGAAGCACTGCATAGAAATCGGGGTTGAATCCAGCTGCCATCCGCTGGAGTTTTTCTAGAGAGAAAGATGCTGAGGAGCGGGAAGGGGGTTCCGGAATTGGCGGGGACGGAGATTGGGCGGAGCGCATGGGGTAATTCGCGCGAGAGCAAATGCCCGGCGTGCTTTCGGAAGTAATTCAGGCGGGGAAGGAGTGATGGACATTCCTTGCGGTGTCGCAGTTCGAGTGCGTGTGGAGTAGCGAAAAAAGTCCGGGGAAACGAAGGGGAAACGGAAATGTGGTTGTGGGTTTGAACTCTCACTCGATCCAGAGGTCGAACCGGACGTCGTTCGTGAAGTGGTGCACAGTGACCCGCCACTCATTGAGCGCGTCTTGGCGAAGCATGAGGGCGACAGCAGTCCAAAGCATTCTTGATGCTCGGTCTCTTCTCCTTCAGAGAGGGCGATCGTCTTGTTTAGGAAAACTTAATGGAGACGCAATGAACCCTACGCAATGTTACTTCCGAATTTTCGTACAACTCTTGAGAAATCACGAAATGGGAAGATTGAAACAACGACAGCCGGCGGGAATTCTAAGTCCCCCCGGCTATCCGGCTGCAAGGTTTGTCTCCTCGAAAAACGAGGAGCGGCAGGCAAACGTTTCGACGAGAAAGAGGCGGTCATGTCGATTCTCGGTTTCGCGGTTTTCTTTGCCCTGTTTGCGGTCGTGGTGTTCGTCATCTACAAGTTCATCTTTCGCGGCGACCCGGAGATGCTCCCCTGCCCAGTGCTCCTCAGCGGGCGGGGGAACGCATTCTCGCTCCACCTCTGGGGCGGCGAGGCTCAGATCGTCCAGGGAATTCCAGTGGCGGAGTTCTACGGACACGGCGTCTACTTTCAAGACCAGTCTTCGGCGACGATCGAATACTGCGACTTTTTTTGGGAAACCTTCGAAGGATTTCGAGAACTCCATCTTCGGAAGTACCGGCAGACCGCGTTTAGTGTCGTAGCCGTCTTCACCGACCGGCGCACGTCCCTCTACCTAACGAAGAACGTGATCGGACAGCAGCCCGAGCTGCTCGGCTCCTGGGTGCTCCTCGACTCGGAAAGTCCGCATGGATTCACGGAAGGGGAAAAGGTCGCCCTGTACTGTGTGCCCATTGGGTGCAGTATCGGATCGCAGCTCGCGAACGCGAACTTCCGTGGCGAAGTCGCCGAGCTTACGCCCAACTGACGAGGTTCGTGCTTCCGGTTTTGTCAGGTTCTCTCGGCCGGAAGCCGAACTCGTGATTGAGTTCCTATTTTCGCGCAATCTTTTCTATGATCACGTATCCACCGTCTTGCTGGTCGTGATTTTTATCAAACCGCAATCTTCCGCTGGCACCCTCTTTATCGAGCTTCGTCTCGAGGTAGCTTTTCACTGCAGCGGGTTCAGCTCCTGCCTTCTCGACGGCTTCGGCGAGAGCCATTACGGAATCATATGCCGTGTCGGCGTATTTTAGGGGATCTCGATTTTTCCAGGATCTGAATTTTTCCTTGAATGTCTCCCGTGATTCCGGCCGGATGAAGTAGCCTTCCACCCAATCACTTTCTGCGGGGAGCAGCTTTTCAAGCACGGCATCGCCGAGATCAGGCGAGAGAACGGCCGTCCGATACTGCTGACGTTCGAGATGTTTTACCAACTGCGCCGTGATTTCTTTCGAGCTCGTTGTCAGAATGACTTCCGGGGCTTTTGCTTTCAGCTTAGTGACTATCGGCGGGAGCGCGGTGTTTTCCTCACCATATTGAAAACCCTCGTCAAAAACAATTTCCGCTCCGGCGTTTTGCACGACCTTCTTGAAGACGTTTTTGTGAAGCTCGCCCCAGGGCGAGTCCGCGATGAGAATCGCGACTTTCTTATATTTTCCGGATTTCAGCCACTCGGTCAGCACCGGCTCGTATTTTCGAACCGGAGTGAGAAAGAAAAAGAAGTTCCCGTTTCCGCCGGAGACGAACTCACTCGAGTTCCCGGGCTGCATTGAGATTGAATGCGTTCTCGCAAACACCGGGGCGGCTGGCTCCGCGAGCAATCCCCAGGTAGGACCGACGAAGAATCTGTAGCCTGTTGACGAAAGGCGCTCGACCGCTGAGACAGTCCGCTTTGCTTCTGTTCCATCATCTTCGAACTTGAGGTCGATGGTCCAGCCGTCTTCTTTGAGCTGTGAGACCGCAAAGTCGACGCCTTCCCGCATCGCAACGCCGTGAGGTGATGCCGCGCCGCTCAGCGAAAGCACGACACCCAGATGAAGTTCTTTCTGGCCGGGATTTGCCGATGCTGAGTTCAAGCTGGCGAGAAAAATTATGGCGGGAACGATCCACAGCCGAAGGGAATCGCTCAACCGGAATGCGAGACTCATGAGTGCCTCCTCGTTGTTCAGACTCCAGCATCTAAACACGGAAGAGTTGCGTAATCTATCTTCTCCTCAGCCGGATAAGCTTGTTGCTCACGGATACCCCCGGCAGCGAGAAGGAGAAGGGAGCGGCGAGGCTGTTTGTAGTAGGAAGAACACGATCGAACGCTTCGGAAGTGAGTAAAAAGCCTTCCAAAAATGCATGCGACACGAACAGCTCATCGCCGCCCCAAAGATATTATGGGCACGGATATCTGCGTTGCCAACCGGGGACGGCAGATATTTAGACGGCGTAAGCCAAAAGATATTGAAAACGATTACGGATCGGAAAAGGTCTCCGTATTGTTCGAGAAAAGCTATTTCGGCGTTGCTTTGACCGTAACTTTCCCGTCTTTTACGACAATCTTATAGTGCAGTTTCTTTGCGCCATGCTTTTCCTGCATTGCTTTTGCTTTCTCAAGCAGCGACTTCTTGAAGGAATCAAACGAGATGTTCTTCGTATTGACTCCCGTCTTCCGGAGCGCGCTCTCGTAGCTGTCATAGAGTTGTTTCATGCCCTTTTCGGCTTTCCCCTGTTGGGAGGCCTCGAACCTGGCTGAAGCGAGAGACTTTTCACGGAGCTCGGCTTTGAACTGATCTTTTACGTATTTCCCTTCCTCGCGGAGCTTCATCACCTTTTCCCAGTATGTAGCAAACATCTGGTAGCGTTGGATTAGCTCGCGAAGTCGAAAGCGAATCGCGGCGTTCTTAAACGGCGCGCGAAGCAGCTGTCGAATCATCCAGACCACTTCCTGCTGGAGCTTGTCCGGAGGCTGAGGTTGAATATCGACGAAGTATTGTTCGTAATAGACTCGGAGTTCGGCAATCTTTTGCTCGAGCCGATCGAGCTCGTCGTCGAGCTTGCGCCGGTTACGACTGCCGTCGTTCTGTTCAGTTTGCTGGGTGACCGCCATGTGAGAAAAACCACGCTCAATGTTCAGGCAACTTTTCAGACTATCGGCCATTTCCTGACAAAACTTCTTCGAAATTGTTGAATTTTGCGCATTGTTGAGGTGATGGAAATCAACTTAACCGTGTCTCACAGGGTAGCCAAACAACTGGGCTATTCCGGTAGAGTCGGAAAATCCCCTGTAGGCTTTAGGGGTTATTCTCATCCATGCTTGAGCTATGTTTTCCAAAGATCTTACTATATATTCTGCCGGTTTTTCAGGGCGAATACCGCCAGAGCAGCGAAGAGGAGAACCGGTCGGGGCACTCCGGACGCTTGCCGCGGGGCGCTAACGGGAGCCAAGAGACAGAATGAAGGCCGTAATTCTTGCCGCAGGAAAAGGTGTCAGAATGCGATCCGAGCGGCCGAAAGTCCTTTTCTCGGTCGCCGGCCGCACGCTCCTTGAGCGTGTTATCCGTTCCGCTCTCGAACTCTCTCCAAAACAGATTGTGGTCGTCGTCGGGTTTCGAGAAGAGCTGGTGCGAGCGGAATGCGAACGGCTGAAAACATCGGGTATCGTTCCCGCTTCCGTCGACCTTTCGTGCGTGACGCAAACCGAGCAAAAAGGAACCGGACATGCAGTTTTGTCGGCGGCTCCGCTTCTTGGCGCGACGGAATCAGAAAATGTGCTGATCCTTCCGGGTGACTGCCCGCTCGTCTCGGGCGAAGACCTTAAATATTTCGCTCTTCGACATACGGAGTCAAAGGCGGTGCTCAGCGTCGTCACCGCGAAGGTCCCGGATCCAGCCGGTTTCGGGCGAATAATCAGAGGGAAACACGGCGAGCTTCTCGCGATCGTCGAGAAAAAAGACTGCAGCGAAGCTCAGCTTCCGATCGACGAGATCAACGCCGCGATCTATGTCTCCGAGCTCGGCTTCCTCCGGGAATCGCTGAAATCACTCACTCCGAATAACGCGCAAGGCGAATACTATCTCACTGACATCGTCGGCTATGCGGTGAAGAACAAGATCCCCGCAGCCGGTATTCAGGTACAAGACTATCGAAGCGTGCTCGGCGCAAACGATCGCGCGGAGCTCTCCGAGCTTGAGAGCATCAGAAGAGCGGCGATCAATCGGGATGCCATGTTGGGGGGGGCGACGCTTGAAGACCCGTCCCAGACGTATATTGACGAAGGCATCTCCATCGGTTCGGATACGTTTATCGGAGCTGGAGTGTGGCTTCAGGGAAAAACGGCAATCGGTTCGCGGGCGGTTATCGAGGGAAATTGCCGAATTGTCGATAGTACCATCGCTGAAGATGCGCTCGTGAAGTTTTCATCGCATCTTGAAGGGGCCACCGTCGGATCGAAGTCTTTCGTCGGGCCGTTTGCGAGGCTCCGGCAGGGGACGACCCTCCATGAGGGGGTGCATGTCGGGAATTTTGTTGAAACGAAGAATACGGAGTTTCACCCGGGGGCCAAAGCGAATCACGTGTCGTATCTCGGAGACTCGTCAATCGGCGCGGCATCGAACATCGGAGCGGGAACCATTTTTTGTAACTACGACGGAGAAAAGAAGAGTAAGACCGTCGTGGGCGACAAGGTATTTGTCGGGAGTCATTCGACGCTGGTCGCGCCGGTTGAGCTTGAATCCGAAACGTACATCGCCGCCGGGTCCGTCATAACGGAAAAAGTTCCAAGCGGTTCGCTCGGCATCGGACGATCGCGGCAGACAAATAAAGACGGCTGGATGAAGCGCCGCGAAGCTCAAAAGAAGGGAAAATAACGTATGTGCGGAATTGTCGGATATTTAGGACCACGTGAGGCAACGCCGCTCATTATCGGCGGATTAGAAAAGCTCGAGTATCGCGGATACGACTCCGCTGGGGTTGCGACCGTTGAGAAATCGGGCATCGAGATCTTCCGCGCTGAAGGAAAGCTCTCGAACCTAAAAACTTTGCTCCGCGGAAAAGGGCGTCTCGACGCCTCGGGAGTAGAAAAAGCTTCGGACGGCATCCATGTCGGCATGGGTCACACACGATGGGCGACTCACGGAAGACCGAGCGAGACGAATGCACACCCGCACGTTGCCGGGAAAGTCTGCGTCGTCCATAACGGAATCATCGAGAATTACGTTCAACTTCGCGATAAGCTCCAGAAGCAAGGCTGCACTTTTGCTTCCGAAACCGACACCGAAATCGCGGCGCATCTCATCAACAGCTACCTCCCTGGTTCGTCGTCTCTCCTCGATGCGGTGCGAAAGGCGCTTTCAGAAATTCACGGAAGCTATGCGTTGGTGGTCCTCTCCGCGGAACACCCCGATGCTCTCGTCGTCGCGAGAAATCAAAGCCCACTCATTATCGGTCTCGCGGAGAATGAGACGTTTGTTGCATCGGACATCCCCGCCGTTCTCGAACACACCCGCCGGGTGATTGCACTTGAGGACGGGGATCTCGCAGAGATCACACCCGGCCGCCTGCATATCGAGCAAAAAGGCCACACCGTGCAGCGCGAGCCGCTGGTGGTCACGTGGGATCCGGTCACTGCTGAAAAGGGCGGATACCGGCATTTCATGTTGAAGGAAATTCAAGAGCAGCCGCAGGTCATTGCCGACACGTTTCGCGGCCGGATCGATCAAACTGCAGGACGAGTCATCCTCGACGACATTCGACTCAGCGATGAAGAGATCCGCAACCTTTCGGGGATCACCATCGTTGCCTGCGGCACCGCGCTTCACGCCGGGCTGGTAACGAGATTTTTCATCGAACGCCTCGCGCAGATCCCCGTCTCCATCGACTACGGCTCCGAGTTCCGCTACCGAACTCCCCTCATTAAGAAAGACTCACTTTTTCTCGTCATCAGCCAATCGGGCGAGACGGCGGACACTCTCGGTTCGCTCGGACTTGCCGCCGAGCTCGGCGTAAAAACGATGGCCATTTGCAATGTGCTTGGCTCGTCAATCGCGCGAAAGGCGGCAAATGTCCTCTACACGCACGCCGGTCCTGAGATAAGCGTTGCTTCAACGAAGGCGTTTACGACTCAGCTCGTTGCCGGATATCTGCTCGCGCTTCGGCTCGCGGAGGCTCGCGGAACGCTCACTTCGGACGAGCTGAAATTGTATCTCGACGATCTTGTTCACTTACCGGCCGCTATCAAAAAGATTCTCAAGCTGGATAAGCAGATTGAAGAAGTGGCGAAGAAGTATGCGAGAAAAGCGAACACCGTTCTCTTTCTCGGACGCGGGTTGCTCTATCCGATCGCACTTGAAGGCGCGCTGAAGCTCAAAGAAATTTCTTATATCCACGCGGAAGGGTATCCAGCGGGAGAAATGAAGCACGGCCCCATCGCGCTCATAAACGAAGAGACGCCGGTTATCGTCGTTCTCGGGCACGACGGCGGGAACTACGAAAAAGCGCTTTCCAATCTCACCGAGGTGCAGGCACGAGGCGGTCAAGTCATTGCGATCACCGACAAAGACATGCCGGAGCTTCACAAGCTCGCAAAAGAAGTCATCACGGTGGGTGATATTCCGCCGCTCCTCTTGCCGATCGCCCTCTCGATTCCGCTTCAGCTTCTCGCGTATCACTCCGCGGTTTGCCGAGGAACCGATGTCGATCAACCAAGAAACCTGGCAAAGAGTGTAACGGTAGAATGAGCACGGGAGGCGCGGTGATCTCGGCGAGTGAAAAAGACGAGCTTCGAAAGACGATTCTCGCGGCAGGCGAGCTCCTGCTCTCGTTCTGGCCGGGCCGGAAAGACCCTTCGCGAGCGTCGCTTGAAATTCAGGAGAAGCCTGACGGCTCGATAGTGACGAATGCGGATTTCCGTTCGAACGAAATGCTCATGTCGGCTCTGACGCGGATCTTCCCAAAAGACGCGATTCATTCGGAAGAGGTCGCTCCCGCCGCGAATTTGTTCTCGAACGAGCGCGTGTGGATCATCGACCCTTTGGACGGAACGAGCGGCTTTGCAGCCGGAACCGAAGAATTCTCAATTTTGATGTCACTCACGAGCCGGGGAAAGTCGCTTTTCGGATTTATGTATTTTCCGACGCGCGGGCTGTTGCTTGAAGCCGAGAAGGGAAAGGGTGCGCTGCGAAACGGCGCACCGCTGCGCGTCTCGGCGAACCCAATTCCGAAGAGAGAAGGCGTCTATGCCCGTCATTCTGTGCTCACAGACCGCGCACAAATGTATCCGGTGCATCTTGATTCCGGTGTTGCCTTTGGAAGAGTGGCGGGCGGAGAACTTGATGCGGCAATTTTTCGCCTCATCAAGCTCAAAGAGTGGGATCTCGCTGCTCCGGCGATCGTGATTGAAGAGTCCGGCGGAAAAGTTTCCGACGAACTGGGAAATCCGGTCGTGTTCGAGAAAGGGAAGCTGCCGAAGTTTTTTGTCGCGTCAAATTCGCACTGCCACGACAATGTGCTGAAGTCGTTGATACGAGATTGATTTCTCGTGCGCCAGCCAGAGGAGCGAGGAATAAATCCCTCGCTCCTCAAAGAGGAAGACCATTTGGAGAATGAGCGCCGACCGGACGTGAGAGGTGGTCCAGGTCTGGCAAAGTTTCTATTCTTCGAATCACGATATTGCCGCGGACGCTTCACTATTTTTTCCGAGAAATATCCGGATACCCGGGAGCCCCTGAGGCGCGGCGAGCGAGCAATGAGCGGTTTTCGTTAGAAAAATTCCAGAATGCCTGGGGCTTTCTGATTCTTTGATTTGGACAAGACTTTTAGGTGCCGCTTGCGAGAAGCTCCGATCGAGTTCGAATACACAAGAGACCACGCACAACACATGAATCACAGACGAATCGACAATATCCAGCGGCTCCGTGGCATTGCCGTGCTGCTTGTCGTTTCGTACCACCTCTTTCGTACCGAAGAAAAATTCCTCCCGAACAATCGATTGCTTCCTGAGTGGCTCTCGTTCGGTGCCGCCGGAGTTGATCTCTTCTTCGTCATCAGCGGATTCGTCATGGTTTGGACCACCGCGAATCGTGATGTCACTCCGTTCGATTTTCTCAAGCGTCGCGCGGCGCGAATTTACCCGCTCTACTGGGTTTACTCTGCGGTCGTGTTCGCGGTGTTTCTCGCAAAACCCGCCTGGGTAAATGCCTCTCAGTCCGGTCAATTCTCGATCTTACGATCGTTTCTTCTCCTCCCTGATGACCGGCTTCCGCTTCTCATGGTCGGCTGGAGTCTCGTGTATGAGGTGTACTTCTATGCGGTGTTTTCGCTCCTTCTCCTCGCGAGGGAATCGCTGCGGCCTCTTTTTCTTTGGTGTTGGCTTGTCGCAATTAGTATAGGCGTCGTTGTCCGAACACCGACCGGGCCGTTTGCCTCGCTTATGTTCAGCCCGATGGCCGCGGAGTTCATTCTCGGCTGTTTCGCTGCGCTCCTTCTTCTCGGGAGGAAGGTCCCGCGAAGTTTTGCCTTGGGCGCGCTCCTTGCGGGGATTCTCTCGGCGGTGCTCGTGTCCACGTTTGCTCCGGTCGAAACCGGCCTCGTGCTGGACTGGCCAAGAGTCTGCTTGTTCGGAGTTCCTGCTTTTCTCATTCTTTTTGGATCAGCCGGGGTTCAGTCAACGTCAGCGAGCTCAAGAGGTTTCCTGATTCGCGTGGGCGACGCATCGTATTCCTTGTATCTGTGCCATCTCCTTGTGCTTTCAGCAGGTGCACGACTTTTCACCACGGTTCTTCCTCAGGGCGAACCGAGGGCGCTTCTTCTTTCTGTTCTTTTTGCCGCTGCGCTGCTCTGCGGAGAGCTCAGTTATCGATTCTTCGAGCGGCCACTGTTGGATCGCTTGGCCCGAAAGAGAAAGGAAAGTGGGAGACAAGAGGTTCGGGGAACCTCAAGTATGCATATCGGACCTCCCAGCACCATCGGATAGTTTCCGATCCGTTCACTTTCTCTCATCGTCATCCTTCTCGTGTGTAGGCGCAGTTGCCCCACTCCCGGAAGAATAGTCCGTGAAAAAAAGATCCTGAATCAGATTCCATCGCGCAGCAGTTTTATCCTCGGTTCAGGAACGAGCGTGAGCTCGAATCTGTTCCGGGGAGACGAAGCTTCGCTCGTGCGAAACCTCGACCTGCAGCACCTTGTACGCATCTGTGTAATTTCGTTGGCGTGAGCCGCGGAGCACAGATGTTCGGACAAGGTTTTCGACAAAGCCCCAAGCATAATTGCTCAGAGCTAAGCCGGATGATGTGGGAGGGCCGGGTGGGCGCAGGTTCGAGCAGTCGAACCTCCGGCCGCCCGGCAGCTCCGCAAAGGGAGGGTAATCATGAAAACCAACCTTAAATGAACATCTTGTCTCTAACCCCATTATGAAAAGTTTCTGGGGAAAGATGATCTTCGACGAGGAAAATTAGGAGAAATCCGCAAAACCACAAGGTTTCCTATCACGAATTGCTGGCTTCGTATCACATTCGTGCTGGTATCCGTAAAGATTCGGACCTCCTAACGTCGAGTAGGGTGAAACCAGGAGGAAGGGAAATGTTGGAACACACTCATAGCTTTGGCCGGTCGATAGAAGATGATTTAAGATTCGAGCTCGCTCAGATCATGAGCTGCCGGATTCTCTTGATGAAGCTGCAAAATGAACTCGCAGTGCCGCGAGTCGATACGGCGTTTCAAAACGAAGACGCAGCATCCCTGAAAGCCGCAGCATAAGTTCCTTTTCTCTCATTCAATTCTAACACGATTCACTATCCCGCCCGTTCGCCGCGAATGCCATTCTCAAGTGTCGATCGGTTCTTTCTTGCCAAGACTCTTCTCCGTGTGGATGTATTCAACATCCATCGACGGAACACATACGGGGAGGAGCGGCATTTTTATCGTGAGGTTCATTTCTTCTCTTTCGACTCCCCGCAAAACACACCCGGAAACCACACCATCGGTTACGAGAGGAGGCGCCGATGTCGTCTGAAACCGAGCTTAAGCTCTGGCCGGAAAAGCACCAGGACGAAGACGCGATTCGGAAGAAGTCGAAGATCGCCTATCGCATGAAGCAGTGCTACATGGCCGCGCGCGGCAAGCGATCGCCAGACTGTATCCGGATCAGGAAGGTCGGGGATATCCGTTATCTGGAGCTGATCGATCCTGCGGAGGCTCCGAAGCGTCACCGGAAACGTAAGCGAATCTGGCGAAGCAAGCTCTCGCCGATCGCGTGGGAGCGAATCAAAGAGGGCCATGAAGTGTTTCGTGTGCGCCGGAGTGAGGTGATCAAGGGACGGGAGGAAGGTGAAGTTTTCTACACGGCGACTATCAAGGAAGAGATTCCCGATTCCATCGAACGTCACGAGTGGGAGCGGCCCATACCCCGGTGGGCGTTTCGACTGCTCTGGGAGTTCGGCACTCGAAAGAAGGCGAAGCGGCGGCCCGTCCGGAAGCGCCGCTACTACGTGAAAGAAGACGGTCGAATCTTCCACGTGGATTTTTTCCTCCGGCGTCTCTCCGGGCTCGAGATCGTCGAAGTCGAGTTCAAACGGAAGCGAGGAGCGAGAAAGTTCCGCCGCCGTCACGGTACGAAGCGAAAGCGCGGGATCGAGTATCAGTCGGTGCCGAAGTTCATCAAGGGGCGCTGCCGGGATGTGACGCATCGCGGGAGCGCCGGCTGCCGGACATTGTCGATGCGAAATGGGGCCCCATCCTTTGCTTAGTGCCCTGTTCGGCGAAGTCGAGCGGTGTCCAGGCAGGGGAAGTGAGATGCGGTTTCAACCGGATGAAATATTCCGGGTACGGAGAGCCGCAACTCCCTTTCCCTTACCTTGAGATCTCTTAAGGAGGACTTCCCCTTTGGCCTTACGCGCAGGGTGGCTGCGATAACCCCATGAAAGAAAAACCAATTCTTTGAGCATTTTTTGAGGTAGTAAGAATATTCCTCATCGCCCGTCCTGTGATCGGCGGTGGCTGAGAAGTGGCTTGTCCCTGAGGATGAGAGCAAGCCACGCGCGGTGCGCCGGAGGCGACTTGAGTTCTCGAAAAACTAAATTTTTTCTTTGTCCCGAGTGTAACGCTGAGGTGTTGTTTTCAAACCCCGTCTGCCCTTCATGCGACAAACACTTTGATCTCTCGGGGCAGAACGTATCAAAAGTTCCTTATGAGACTGTCCTCGGCCTCGTCGGATCGTTCATTTTCTGTATCTTCTCATTTCCGCTCTATCACTTGCTTCGCGTCGCGGGCGTTTCAAATAATCTTTCGAAGCAGATCGCAATCGCCGATTTCACGTTCTTCTTTTGTTTGGTCGTCGTGATTGTGCTCGTTCACAATCATTTCACCCACGGGAAGATATCCACCGCCTGGTCGTCCTACAGCCGGACCGAAGATCCGGAGAAGTATCGCCTCGTGACTGCCGGGGTGATCCTCTCGGCAATCGGAATTCCCCTTCTGATGGGCACCCTCGGGATCCTCTATCCAGAGCAGCTGCACGTTCCCGGCGAGGGACTCTACGTCCTCCTGCAGCACCGCGCCGAACCGTCCCCGGACGCCTGGAATCACTAGAAAAACGGGCCTTTTCGTCGAATACCCTGCGTCGTGTTTTAAACCACACACGTGAGAATTGGCCTCCGCACTTCTCCAGAACTATTCGAAATGTATAGGGTTTTTCTGGGTGATGCGGCAGCGGAGCAGGCAGTATCGACACTTCTGCGAAATAGCATTAGAGAAATGCTCTATTTTACTGCATCTAAAGAGGGTAAAATTCCATCGAAACGAGGTTATCTCCCAATTTGTCAGGTTTTCCGATGACCACAGTGTCCGCTTATCCTCGATCCCGGGTTTCAGCATACCTCCTGAATGGTGTTCTGCTCGCCTTCGGCGCGCTCGTTCCTTCTACTGAGAGTGCCGCTCAAGGCGCGTCGCCTATCGAATGGCTGCAGAAGGAAATGACCTGCGATCAGCTTTCTGCAGAGATGAAAGACCGATACGCGAGTCTTGGCGCCTTCTCGAAACTCACCGAGGAGAAGAAGCAGGAAGTCGGACTCGTGCTGGATATTATCTGCGGCGCTCGGTTCGCGCACTGCTCCTTCAAAAACTGCCAGAAGTTGGCACCGGTCGGCGGAGCCGAAGCGGCACCTCCGAAAGAGAAAGAGCCGCCGAAGCCCGTCGAAAAGGTCGCTCTTGATCCGGTGGCACTGGAGAAAGAAGCGGCTTTAATGCTCGCAAAGAAGATCGACGAAAACATCGCAGCGATGCAGAAACAAATTCAGGACCAGGTTGCGAAAGAAAAATCGGGAAACTTGAACTGGACCCGCATCCGGGTGCCGGAAGAGACCGCGCTCGTTCAGCAGGAAGTGCCCGAGCCGGAAGAGAAAAAAGAAGTGAAGCCTGTCACTCCTCCTCCGGCGGCACAAAAATCTTCGATGAATCTCATTCCGCAAAAATCAATGGCGGATAAATTAGCCCGACCGCGGCCGAACCCCGGATTTGAAGCGTCGCTTCCGTCAACGCCGCAAATCGATGTTCGTCCGCAATCGGGGAGGCCGAAGGAATACACGCGGACTTCGGCATACCTTCATGAGCCGTGGAAATCGCCAAGTTTTTCGGCCGCCCCGAAAGATCAAAAATTCAATCCGCTGTGATAAATTGCACTTGGCGAAAAGTTGAGTTGGACGAGGAACGAATGCCCCATCGGACGAATGTGACGACATTGATTTTAAGGTATGCGAGGAACGACAGCGGAGTCGGAATGATTGAGTTCGCGCTCATTCTCCCGATTCTGGCGTTTATCGTCGCGGCGCTGCTCGACTACGGACAGTTGATCCGTGAGAGCAACACTCTCAGTCTCGTCGCGCGTGATGCGGCGCGTGTTGCCGCTTCCCATGCGCGCTCTGCACGGAACACCAACGCGGGAGAAGATCCAGTGCCTTGCCGGCGTGCTACGGTTCCGGCTTCCGGTCTCGCATGTAACTCACCCGCCGCGAATTTGGCGATTCGACCATACGATGCTTCAGATGCGTCTCGAACCCCTGATTCCGTGGAGATTGCCGCCAAAAAAGCTGCCTGCGCCGGAATTCAGGCGGCCGGCTTGGATGCGACAAATTTTGAGATCACTCCAGAGATCGTCGACGACTACGAAGTCGACGGAGACGCTTCTTCATTCCGCGTTCAGGAACTCCGACTCCATATTGCGCTCGCGGGACCGAGGAGTTGTCTTCTTTGCTGGGGGAATCTTTTGGGTGGCATCCAGCTCCGTGGCGAAAGTGTGTTCGCCCTCGAAGATCGATGTGTGTAAGCGTATGAGAACGAGGTGATGTTTATGTCTCAATCGCATTCGAAGTTTCGGAAAGACGAACAAGGGATAACGCTCACCCTGTTCGCCATGTTGATCGTAGCGATCTTCATGGTGGTGGCGCTTGTCGTCGACCTCGGGAAGCAGCAGCTTGCCCTCACCCAACTCCAGCAGGCGGCGGATGCAGCGGCGCTCTCGGGTGCGCGTCGGTTCAATGGACGGCCCGACGGCTGGAGAGCCGCGAAGCTTGCTGCGGCGATGGTGCTCCGCAGGTATCCAGTGCACGGTGTAACCCCGAACATGCGCGAAGGACTTCGGCTGACAGACGGGGCTGCGGCGTTCTGGGACACTCGACCGAATCCAAATCCTTCAACCTATGCCGCTACACCGCCACCGCAAGTTCACACCGGTTTTGCCGGAGCATCGGGTGGTTATCGCGTCCGAGTCGAACGCGGGATGTATAAAACGAAAATTGACAACCCGAACGAGACGGAATTCGTTTCGCTTGAGGAGGACAGCGACGGAGAGTTCCTCACTGCGGATTACCATCAGATTGCAAATGCGGTGAGAGTTCAAGTCGACCTCGACAGCTTGCCGGGAATATTCACGCGACTATTTAACACCCTCGGATTTCAAAATTTGTCGGCGCGCGCCTACGCGGCGTCACACGGTGAAATCGAAGTTATCTCCGGACCGTTTGCGATCGATGTTGAAGACGTTTTCTACGATACCGATCCGCGGAGCCCGTCGTACAATCATCACTTGGCGGTGTTCAGCTCCGAAGCCCAGCTCGGCCGTGAGATCCGCTTCTCTATTCTCGACGTCCGGCAAAAGAAGGATAAGTTGGGATTAAGCGTTCCTCCTGATCCGGATCCGGAAGGAAGACGCACTCCAAGTGCTTATCGCCGCGAGGGTCTTGCGCGTGCCGATGCATTCCAGCGAAAAAATTACGCGGTCTTCGATCTTACTGAGGATCGGCCGCATCTTCCGCCGGATCGATGCTTCGGCGGAAAGCTGAGAGGCACGGCAGAAACTTGCATGGACATTCCGGTAGAAGGCCTCATGGTGTTGCAATATGGAGTTGATCCAACTCCCGAAAACTTCGTCGCCGCTCTTGAGAACGGAGTACGATTCAAAATTGGTGATCGGGTTACTGCCCTGAAGCGAATGGGAAGTTTTATGACCGATCGAAGTCTATCGACTCGAATTGCGGCAGTGATTAACGCGAGCACCATTACGTTCGATGAGTTCTTCATCGATGAAAATGGAAGGCCACTGGACAATTATCCTTATTCCCGCGTAACGCGCCATACGCCCGCCGGAGAAACAGTCAAGTATTCGGGGACTCCTCAAGATCCTCAATACCGGCCGTATTTCGGTGAACTCCCTCCGTGGGACAGTGGTACTTCGCCGAACGCCGCCTATGATCAAATCGTGAAGTCTCCCTCCGATTCAGCAGCGGAAGAATCAGGTGTCGCGACCCGGCAGAAGTTCGGGTGGCCTGATTTGTCCGCAGGGAATCCACGAGGAATGCTTGCGTGGTGGAATCCGATGGCTCATCTCCCGGAAATCCCGCTCGTCAACAACAGAGTGCTCGTGATGCGTGTTCCGCTCATTGCCCCTTCAGTAACGCATACACCGGAAGGCCGTGAGATTCGATACAGCGATCATCGCGCAATGGTGACGGGCCAAAGCCCGCGCGCGGTTGCCGAGACCGATGACACCAAACCGGTTGTCGTCGGCTTCGTTGATGTGGGATTATTTGACGGAAACTGGATGGCGTTAAACGTCCTCTTTCCAACCGCGGCAATTCCGCCTCCGCAGAATCCAGCCGTCGGTGAGCAAACCTCATCGCCGTTTGGGATTCATGCACCAGCGTACCTCGATCCGAGTGACACCGATATGTGGGAGAGCGTGAACACCTACGGAACAAAAGTCGAAGCGACTGATAAATGTCTCGATGACGGAAACCCGAACTGCAAGATCCCGGACGCGCCTTCGCCGCCTGACGTTCCGGCAGCGCTCCCCGCGTGCTTCGACTTCCGAGGAATCCAGAAGGAGTTGGAAGACCTCTTCAACATCCTCGAGGACGTCGGAGAAATGCAGATCAGCTGCGTTCCGAAAAAGGCGGATTGCGGGGTCGACGAAGACGCGCCTTGTCCGGGTTGTAACGGCGGTGGTGGCGGATGCTGCTCCCGCGTGACCTACGGAACGGGCAAGCCGAAAATCCTTGCCGATCTCATTCGGGTTCTCACGAGGTCGTGGAAGAAGCCGATTCCCGCAAACCCGTACACGAACTGCGTCTACGTGCTTGCTGAGAACGGCACAAACACGAACGACCTTGCGCATTACGATAATCTTGGCCCAAAGAGCCCAGGAACCGGTTGGACCGGTGGACGGGCGCGATTCGCTGCAAACAGTACGCGAGTAGATGACATGATAAACATCTCGAGCGGTTTGCCGTGGTCGCGCATGGCGCCCTCACTTGTGTCGGTAAATGAATAAACGGTGCGGAAAAGAGGACGTCATCGCAACAAACGGGTACGCGGCGAACGAGTCGGGTGCGACGATGTTGGAGACGTCCCTCATTCTCCTCGTTTTTCTTGTCTGTATCGGCGCTATCTTCGATGTCGGCGTCGGCCTCTATCAATATAACGTTCTCCGGCACACCACGAACAAAGCCGCTCGCGACATCACGACGCAGCTTGCCGTCGGGCGGTACAGCGACGCAACTCCTTGCAACGTTTTTCGGGACGTGGCGCGGGATTACTTGAGAGACCGGGCCGCGCCGCTCCTGGGAAACGCCGGCACGAATGCCAAGGCGGCATGGGAATACAGCACGATAACCGGGATGGGGCCGCTCAGAAGCTTCCGCCTCCGGAGCGAAATGCCTCTGAACTGCTTTTTTATCTGCCGGTTCTTCCCGCAGGAATGGCGGGTCGGTGCGACGAGCATTTCTTCTCTCGAGAGCACGTCGGTTCCTAGTTGCTGCCAGGCCCCGACCTGCAGGTATACACCTTAGAAACGCTCCCGTTCGAGGCTGCGGCAGGCCCACAACCCGATTGTCAGACTCTTGGTATAGCCAAGCCAGCGAACCGATCCTGCATTTCTCATCGTCGCCAGCCCGAAACGATTCGTATCAACTCCTGTCCGTCGCCCAGCTCCATTGACTTCGTAGCCCCCCGAGTACACAGTTTAGAGAACAATCTTTCTCTCACCCAGCTTGGAGTATGAACGAGCAGATCGCACGGGTCGCCCTTCCCGGTCTTAGAAGGACTCTCAGTTATTCCTTCGGACATCTGCCCGATCCGCTGCCGCTTGGCGTGGAAGTTTCGGTGCCGCTCGGAAAGCGGGAGGCGTCGGGCTGGGTCGTAGGATTCGGTGGAGATGATTTCACGAATCTCCCCGGCGAGGAGCGGCAAGCCGCCCTTTTTGATTTCACCGCCGAGAAACGGAAGCTGAAAGAAATTCGTTCTTTCGCCCCGGCGTTTCTTCCCGATCAAATTCCGTTGTTTGAGTGGATGTCCGCGTATTACGGCGTTCCCATGGCGGAAGTTCTCGAAAATGCGCTTCCGAGCAGAGAGGAGTTGAAGTTCGAGGAATACTTCCGATTGCCGTCGCGAATTGCTGCTTTGTGGAAGGACAATCCGAAGCTCATCGACGAGAAGTTTCGGAGAAGCAAGCAACAGCGGGCCGTATTGAAGTATTTGCTCGAAGCCGGTGAGCCGGTGTTGAGAAGCGAGCTGCGAGAAAAAGTTGGTGAGCTGAAGAACGTCATCGCCTCCCTCGAAGAGAAGGGATGCCTCGAGCGTCTGCAAAGTCAGAGCACATGGACCTTTCCCAACAAAGCTCAGACCGAGAAAGACGATCATCATGCACTCACGCCGGGTCAGACCGAAGCCGTGGAGACGATATTCTCGGCGCTAAATGAAGCGAAGTTCGCCCCGCTTCTCCTTTTCGGTGTGACCGGCAGCGGAAAGACCGAAGTGTATCTGCGCGCTATTAAAAAAGTTCTGGCGGAGGGTGCGGGAGCGCTTGTCGTCGTTCCAGAAATTTCGCTTACCCCTCAGCTCTACGATCAATTCGAGCGCCGTCTCGGCGAACCAATCGCCCTCCTCCATAGTGAGGTTGGACGGCGGTCCCGGTGGCAGAGTTGGCAGGGGCTTCTTCAAGGTGACCTGCGGGTTGCCATTGGAGCGCGATCCGCAGTGTTTGCGCCGGTAAGAAATCTCCGGCTCATCATCGTCGATGAAGAACACGAATCCTCCTATAAACAGTCCGACGGACTTCGGTACCACGCCCGGGATGTCGCGATCATGCGAGCCAAGCTGCTGGACGCCGTGTCCGTTCTCGGCTCGGCGACCCCGTCATTTGAGACTCTCGTGAATGTCTCTCAGAAGCGTTATCGAGTGATCAACATGCCGGACCGTGTGCGCGATCGTTCACTCCCTTCGATCGAAGTTGTCGATCTCAACAAAATAAAAAAGCGCGAGATGCCGTCTCTCAATTTCTCACCGCAACTCTACGACGCGATAAAAGACGCGCTCGCCCGCGGTGGTCAGGCGGTGGTGCTCTTTAACCGCCGAGGTTTCTCCAGCTACCTTCAATGCGAGACCTGCAATGAGGTGGTGCTCTGTCCGAATTGCTCGATCGCGATGACGTATCACAAGAAAAAACATCGTCTGCTCTGTCACTATTGCAACGAATCGACCTCGCCGCCGAAATACTGCCGCTTCTGCCGAGATCCGAGGATCACGGCGATGGAGAACGAGGACGCGGAGGGAAAGAAAAAATCAAAATTTGGCGAGCTGGCCGAACGCGGTTCGGGAACAGAGCGAGTGGTCGAAGAGGTTGCGGAACTTTTTCCGGGCTCTGTCATTGAGCGCATGGACCGGGATACGGTCGGGAAAAAGGATTCTTACCGTCAGATTCTCGGCCGGATGAGAAGCGGTGAGGCGAATATCCTCGTTGGAACGCAGATGATTGCAAAAGGCCACGATCTGCCAGGGGTCACAGTCGTCGGCATTCTTGACGCAGACATCGGCCTTCACGCACCGGATTTCCGTTCGAGCGAAAAGACCTATCAACTCATCACACAGGCGTCGGGAAGGGCAGGGCGAGGCACCGAGCCCGGCCGCGTCATCATTCAGACGAGACAGCCCAATCATCCAACTATCGTCGCCACGCAAACCGGACGCTTTAAAGCGTTTGCCCGATACGAGCTTGATTACCGGAAACAGTTAAACTATCCCCCTTGGGGAAGATTGATGCGCCTCGTCGTTTCAAGTCCGGTATCCGAGGATGCCTACCTCGCTTCGCTCGACGTGAGGCAAGCGGTGAACGATCTCATCGCCGGCTTCGGAGACGAGGAAGGCCTGCGTGTTCTTGGGCCGTCGCCCGCTCCGCACGAACGCCTGCGTGGGAGGTACCGCTGGCATATTCTGATCAAATCCAAATCTGCAGCGACGCTCTCGCGACTCGCGGACGCGCTCGACCGTTGGAAGTCGGAGGTGAAAGGTTTCGCCGACTTCCGGTTGGTTGTGGATATTGATCCCGTGGATATGTTGTAGACGACGAGAACGTCAGCTTCCGCGAACGGCGTGAATGAACGCTTTCATTTTTTCGGGATCTTTCTTGCCCGGCGCCGATTCGATCCCGCTCGCAACGTCGACCGCAAACGGTTTGAAGCGGACGACGAGGTCGTTCACGTTTTTCTCCGTGAGACCTCCGGCGAGAAAACCTCTCGAGAATGCCGATTGTGATGCGAGTGACTCGAGAATTTCATCGCTCATAAGGTTCCCTGTTCCACCAAATTCGCTTGGATGGAAAGCGTCGAACAAAAGATGATCTGCCGCTTCGCTGAACTCACTGAGGAGAGCGCTCGTGCCAGGTGACGACACCCGAAACGCTTTGATTACTTTCCAAGATTTCCACTGGCGACAGTAATCCGCGCTTTCGCTCCCGTGGAATTGGAGAAATCCCAAGGACGCCATCCGGGCGCAGCGCTCAACATATTCGACAGCCGCATCAACGAAAACTCCGACCCGATGAATATTCGCTGGAAGGAGTCGCGAGATGGTTTGCGCGTTTTCGGGGGAGATGAAGCGCTTGCTCTTCTCATAGAAGTTGAAACCGAGATACTCGACTCCGAGCCGCACCGCTTCCACCGCATCTTCCTGATTTGTGATCCCGCAGAATTTAATCGCCGTCATAACGAAGCGCTTATTTTTGCGATCTCTTCCACCTTGGCTGCAGCCGCCCCGCTTTTCAACATTTCCCGGCTCATCTCTACGCCATCCCGTATCGAACCGGCCCTGCCTTCGACATAAAGTGAGGCCGCAGCATTCGCGAGAACGAGATCAAAATGCGGGCTCTCTCCTCCGGCGAGTATGTCTCGTGCGATCTCGAGATTTAATTCCTTCGAGCCGCCCAAAAGCGCGGCCCGCGGATATTCTTCGAGTCCAAAATCACCCGGCGAAAAAGTTCGCTCCGATACAACGCCATCGCGCACTTCGGCGGCCCGGGTTTTTCCCGAAAGTGTGATCTCATCAAGTCCGTCCTCTCCCGAGACGACGAGCGCTCGCTCTGCTCCAAGCGAGAGGAGTGTTTTCGCCATTTCGGACACGAGTGGAGCGCTGCTCACGCCGAGAAGCTGGAATTTCACTTCGGCCGGATTTGCCAGCGGGCCCAGGAAATTAAACAGCGTGCGAAATGGAAGTTCTTTTCGGATGAGCTGAACACGCTTCGTCGCGGCATGATAAAAAGGAGCGAAACAAAAGCAGAAGTTGGTTCGAGCGAGACATTCCGCTGCCGCCTCTGGTGAGAGATCTATTCGAATTCCCAAAAGCTCGAGGAGGTCTGCGCTTCCGCACGCGCTCGTCGACGCACGGTTCCCGTGTTTCACCACGCGGCAACCGGCTGCTGCCGAAATGAACCCCACCACCGTCGACGTGTTGAATGATTGATGGCCCGACCCGCCCGTTCCGCAGGTGTCAAGAAGTCGGGCGCCGCCGAGCTCGGGCGAGAGCGGAAGTCGAGTCATGAACTTTCGGAGGGTGGAGCCACCACCCAGAAGCTCCGCGGCGCTCGGCAACCTCCCGCCCATCCCGAACAAAAATGCCCCAATCTGCGCGTCCGTCGCTCCGCCCTCAAAAAAAGAGGACAATGCAGTTTGCACCTGCTCACGGGTTAGGTAGTTACCTTCGAGCAAAGTTTTTAGGATTTCGACCATTGTTTCCTTATGGCAAAGCCGTCGCTCCGATTCAATCACGAACCCTCGAGCCGCAGAAATGCGGGAAGCGCTGGGCCCGTCCTGTCCGTTCACGCCTTCCCTCTCCGGTCGGCACGGTCGTTTCTCCTTATTTTCAGCGCTCTTCTCTGTGTCCTCGGATTACAGTTTCTCACGACGCCGCCGGCCGCGGCTCCCCTCGCGGTTGTCTCGCTGCATTGGAACGCACCGGCTGGAAAGGGGTTTATCGATGGAACCGCTTCCCAAATTCCCGAGCAACAATCGCTGCTCGGCGTGAACAGCTCAGTCGTCTTTGATCCCGAATACTCCTCGTCCCACACAAGATCGATCGTCTCCGATCATATCGCTGCTCGCGGCGCGAGGATAGAGCTTGAGGTCTCCGGAAATTTCTCCGATGTGAGCCTCCCGGTTCCGAAGATCGAACTTCTCGACGCCCGCGGAAAACAAGTCTTCGAATATGCCATTCCACTGAGAACGTCCGCACCGGCTCCCGGCGGCTGGAAATCCTACGGCTTCCGGCTCCCCGAGTCGGTCAAGCGCGATGATCGCATCGCTCTCCGTCTCAGGATTCCCCCGAGACCCGGAATGAACGATTCCCTCGCGATACGCGGCCGCATCGTTTTTACTCAGCTCCCGACTTTTCGCGGAGCGCTCGTAGAAAGCCTCAACAAACAACCTCTTCTCGGCGCTCTCATCATAGGAACTCTTGCCGCACTTCTCTTCCTCACGCTCTCGCCCTTTCTCCTCCAATATTCGAGGTCGACTTCATCACGCGGATTGTTCCTTCTCTTTCTTCTCGTCTGCTTTGCTGTTCACTTCCGATCGACTGCGTATTTTCACTGGGACGATTGGCATGTGCTGAAGCGTTTCCAAGATCTCGGATTAAGAGGCGTTATCTACCGGCACAACGAGCATTTCCTGCCCCTCTTCTTCGCCGCCTACTTCGCCGAAGCCAGAATCTTCGGCGATAACTATTTCTTCTTCGTTGCCGTCGTCCTTCTTCTCCACGCCGCAAACAGCGTTCTCGTGTTTAGAATTTTTGACGTCCTCTTCCTCCGGAACGGAGCGCTAAAACCCGTCGCCGCCATCCTCGGCCTCGGTTACGCCGTCTCCTCCCTCCACTCCGAAACTCTTCACTGGGCCTTTGAAACCTCCCTCCTTCTCAGCGAGAGCTTGACACTCTATTCCGTTTTTTACGTCCTCTCCGCCGGTGCGACCGGTGCGACCGGTGCGACCGGTGCGACCGGTGCGACCGGTGCGACCGGTGCGACCGGTGCGAGCTGCTTTAACCGTCGCCGCTCCGCCATGTTGTTTGCACTCTCGGCAACTTGCCCCCTCCTCTTTGGAAACGGATTCATGCTCCCGGCCGTCATCGGTGCATTCTCACTGTATCGCCATTGGACGGAACGCCTTCGAGCGTCTCGACTCAATATGCCGCTTGTCGTTAAGCCCGTGCTTTTCGACGCCGGTGCGGCAGCGGCCGGGGCGGCGCTCTCCGTTTGCGTATACCTCCTCTTTACCGACGGAGCCGGACACGGTGTTGAGAAGGCGAGCGTTCTCGGGAATTTCAAAGAGTCGCTCAAATACCTGGTGGTCGGAACCCAAGCGGGGACAGTGGTCCGGGGGCTGGGATTGTTCCCGCACCTTGGACTCATCATTCACGAATATCTTCCCGCTATTTTTCTGAAGTCGCCCGCGCGGCCGGAGCTTGTGCTCGCCTACTGCGGGGCGGCACTTAGCGTGTGCCTCTTGTTCCTCGGGAACTTTCGAAAAAATTGGCCGCTTTGGTTGCTCGGACAGTTCTTCTTGTTCGTCTATCTGCTCCTCCCCGCAATCGGTCGATGGCAGCTCGGCCTCCACCAGTCGCTTGCGCTCCGCTATCATTCCCAGATGGTTTTTGGGCTGCTTCTCGTTCTCGCCCCGGTACTCGCCCGGTATTACGGTCGCACCATGCTTGCGGTTTGTCTGGTCTGGCTCTCCGTTCAGACGGTGATGTGCGTGCAGTTCACGTATTATTCGGATCGCGGCCGCGACGTCCGGCGCGCGTTTCAAGAAGCTCAACTTGGCGGAACCGGCGAACTTGCTGCCGGCACTCCGGACCCAATCTCACCCGCGCTGACGATAAGAGAGATACTGTCGATTCGCAGCTGGCTAGATCGCTAGAAAGCCGCGTAAGCGTTCATGTTTCTCTCGTTTTTTCGTTGAGATGATTCCGAAAAGCTCGTTTACCCTCGGGAACTCCGCTTTTTCCCTTCATTCTGACTCGATTGCGGGGCAACGTGAGGGCTCACGAAAGCGCTTATTGTCGCCCTTTTTCTGAAGACTCCGGATCTACTCCGGTAAGTCTTTCGAATCATTGCGCAAATTTGTGCACGAGAAATTGTGCGTCTTTAGCGTGCGGCTCGAATCTAAAGATCCTGTCGGGTCTTGTCGCTCTAAGGACTGTTATGCTCCAAAAGATTCAAAACAATTTATTAGGTTTCTTCGACAAGAAGAACAGTGTTCCGTTTATTGCCGTCGACATCGGGGCGAGCTCCATCAAGGTGCTTTCGCTCGATCTTTCCGGCGATAAACCGAAGATCCTGGGGATCGGCGCCACGCCCACCCCGGCAAACTGTCTTACTCATGCTGGGGTCTCAAAGCCCGAGCAGGTCGGGAACGTCTTGAAGACTCTCATCGAGACGAATGAGATTAAAGG
This sequence comes from uncultured Bdellovibrionales bacterium, assembly GCA_964509425.1. GTDB lineage: Bacteria > Bdellovibrionota_C > UBA2361 > SZUA-149 > CAZDWZ01 > CAZDWZ01. Next base: position 79,237 of record CAZDWZ010000013.1, read on the forward strand.
GACGAAAGCAATCTTTGCGCTGCCGGCGTCGCTGGTGTTCTCGAAGAAGGTGACGATCCCCGACACTCCCATCAAGATGCTGGATGAGACCATCAGCTTTGAGGCCGGGAACTACATCCCGCATTCCATCGATGCCGTTCACTTGGACTACCAAGTCGTCGGGAACGAAGGGAAAAATATGGAGCTTCTCATCGTCGCCGTAAAAAACGAGGTGATCGAGAGCTACAAACAAACTCTCGAGATTGCAGGGCTCATCCCGGCGATCGCCGATGTCGACAGCTTCGCACTCGAAAACATGTTCGAGCTCAGCTATCCCGAAGAGAAGAATAAAACGGTCGCATTGATCAACATCGGTGCGCGTTCGACGGTCGTAAGCATTTGTCAGGGCGGCCAATCACTCATCACGGGCGATATCGGAGCCGGAGGACGTCTGTATACTGATGCGCTTTGTGAAGCCTGCGGCATGCAACCTTCGCAAGCAGAGATGGCGAAGACCGGCCGGAAGGTCGAAGGCTTCGACGAAACTTTGATTCTCGAAGCACGAGACAAAACGACGGAGCACCTCGCGTCGGAAATTCATCGTCAGCTCGGGTTCTTGTGGAACGCCGCCGGCACCGACCGGACGATCGAAGCTATCTACGCGAGTGGCGGCACGGCACAGATCCCGGGACTGATCGAAGATCTCGGAGCGCGGACGGGCATTCCATGTCACCGCACCATGCCGTTTCGAAACATCGAACGGCCGGATGACCTGGACGAAGTTCTTTTGAACGAGCTCGGCACAGGCATGAGCATCGGAGTAGGGCTTGCAATACGCCGGCTCGCAGACAAACAGCATCAAGTTTAAAACAGCGGAGTCGCACGATTTATGGTTCGCATTAACCTCCTCGGAGAAAAACCTGATTACGGCCCGATTTACGCGCTGCAGGCCACTCTCTATATCGTCGTCCTCGGGCTCGGTGTCTTCATCTGCTTCATTTTTCACGAAACACTAAGCTCAAAGCTGGAGTCCGTCGAAGCCGATAAGTCGAGCTACGAAGGTCAGCTCGCGAAGCTTCGCGATAAAACTCAGCGGGTTGAAGAGCTCGAGAAAAACAAAACGTTGCTCCGCACGAAACTGACGACGATCGCAAAGCTGAAGATGAATAAGAGCGGTCCCGTGCACGTTCTTGCGGACCTCACGGAATCAGTTCCGGAGCGCGCCTGGCTCGTCGCTGCCATGCAAAAAGGCGAGACGATGGAGCTTCGCGGTCTCGCGTTGGATCCTCAGACCGTTTCAAACTTCATGAGAAAACTAGAAGAAACTCCATCGTTTGGGGAAGTCGATCTCGCATATTCGAAGCAGACCATGCGTGAGAACGTTCCCATTCAAGAGTTCTCCGTCGTCGCTAAGCTCGAGAATCCCCTGCAGCGTCAGCAACAGCAGCAGGAAGCTCCGAAAGCTCCAGAAAAGCCTAAGAAGAGTTGAGGGAGGGAAGTAGCGTGGACCCAAGAATTGAGAAAATTTTCAAGCTGACCTTTCCCGCCAAGATCGGCATTCTCCTCGGTTCACTTGCCGTATTGGCGAGCGGATATTGGTATTTTTTCTATTCGCCTCTCGGGGTGAGACTGGAAAACGTGACCGCCGAGATGGAAAAACTGAAGGCCACCGTGGCCGAAAAGCGCGCCATCGCGTCGAATCTCGACAAGTTCCTCGCCGAGGTCGATCGCCTCGATGAAGAGCTCCGGAAAGCCTTGCTCGAGCTTCCGGATAAGAAGGAAATCCCTCAATTGCTGGAGCGAATTTCGGATAAAGCGCGGGATGCCGGTCTCGACGTCCGCCTCTTCCGGCCGCAGCCAGAGCAAATGCAAGATTTCTATGCCTCCGTTCCCGTGGATATCGAAGTCAGCGGCACCTACCATCAGGTCGCTTCGTTCTTCGATGAAGTGGGCCATATGGAGCGTATTGTGAACCTTGGTGAGTTCGCCATGACCGACCCCAAGGACAGCGATACTGGAAAAATCCTTCACACCACAGCCGTCGCCACCTCATTCCGATTCGTAGACGAATCCGAGCGAGGAGGGGCTGCATCACAGGAAGCCGGAGGAAAGCGCAAAAAGGGCTAGCTCTCTGTCAGGTTAACAATTCCGTTTTGATTTCTTTATCGAAGCGAAATTGGACCGGCCGAGACGCAGTATCGCCAGCCCGGCCCCGCCTGCGGGTGTCGTTCCCAATTCGATCTCGCGAGAGCAAAATCGGATGGAGCAACATCATCAGCGAGCGCCATTTGTGTGGACCTCGGGCGCGAAGAACCTGATTCTGTCTGGTGACTCACTTTAAGTGAAAAGAATGTAGAGAAGGTCAACTTTTCTACTTTACTTATGTTACCCGACAGGCTAATCATCGCCCCAATACCGGTGCAACGCCTTGAGAAAGCAGGGATTGTTTTTAGTCCCGCTTGGTAGGTTTGCTTACAGTTAGTGTCTGCGAATCGAGCAAGCCTGCTAATCGCGAATCTGCTGAAAGCAAAAATGCTGAAAGTAGGAATCTGCTGTCTTGAGGCACGAGAGGGTCACGGAAGATGCAAATCGGTTCTTGGCCACGTCGACAGTTTTCAATTTTAGGCTAAGGAGAGACTTCATGAGCGTGCTTGGCAAAGCTCTTCAGACATCGCGCGAAATAGAAACTCGCAGCACAGCACTCCCGAAGGGGCGTGATCGTGCAGCAAAATTTCTGGTTCTTGCTTTTATTATCTCAGGACTATCTGCTTGTTCTACGGGGACAGTTTCGTCGGTCGATCCGGCTGACGGTCTTGCCTCGTCGAGCGAAGTATCGACCGATGCGTCGATGCCCGCTGACGAAACGGCAGCGATTTCCCCTGAAACTACTGCTGGTTCAGAGCCGGCAACTGGTTTTGAACCCACGACGGAAGAAGTCGCTGCGGCAAATGGCATGGTGCCGGCCGAAACGTACACCGGCGAGGCTGCTATTTCGGACACGACTACCTCAAACACTGCTGACCTCACCGGTCAGGTTGCTGCGGCAACCGCCCCGGCTGTTCTCCAGTCGATGAGCCTCGAGCAAAAGCCGAACAAGCCGTCATATGTCGTTTTGTCGCTTACCGAGCCGACCAGCTACCACCTCTCGCAGACCACTTCGACTGAGTATGTATTGACTCTGTCCGGCGCGACGCTTGAGACCACCGCGGCAACTGCTCCACAAATTCTCCCGCAAGGTGTTCCGGGTATCCGCTCAGTGCGGGCTACTCAATCCGGTTCGAGCACGATGGTGCGCATGTTCGTTGATAGCGGCATGACACTCTCGGCGACCGAAACCGGCCCGAACATGATTACGGTAACTTCTACGCCGGGAATGACCGCTGCTCTCACTCCGGTCATCGACACGGATGCGAGAGCTCAGCTTCAGCCTCCGACGACCGAAGCGGCACCTGCGGCGGGCGACGAAGGAAAGCCAGCTATCCAAGTCAAGGAAAACGAAAACACCGCTCGTGAAAACCCGACCGGTCTCGTTTCTTCCGATGGATCGAAGGTCTACACCGGCCGATTGATCTCCTTGGACCTCCAAGACACTGATATCGACAACGCTCTCCGCATCATCGCGGAAGTATCGAACCTGAACATCATCGCCAGCGACGATGTTACCGGTAAGGTAACTCTCCGATTGATCGACGTTCCTTGGGACCAAGCGCTCGATGTTATCTTGAAGACCAACGGGCTTGATCAAGTTACGGAAGGAAACGTCATCCGAATTGCTCCTATCGAAAAGCTCCGCCAAGAGCGGGAAGCTTTGAAGGAAGCGAAGAAGGCTCAAGAAGCCTTGGAAGACCTTTCAGTTCGCTATGCTCGAATCAGCTACGCACGGGCCACCGAACTCAAGGAACAGGTCGAAAGCGTCCTCTCCGAGCGTGGAACGGTCAGCGTCGATGAGCGAACCAACCAACTCATCATCAAGGATGTGAAGAAGGGTCAGACCCAAGCTTCGGACCTTTTGAAGCGCCTCGATCTCAGGACTCCGCAGGTTCTCCTCGAGACACAAATCGTAGAGTCCGGCCGGAACATCCTCCGCGACCTTGGCTTCCAGTGGAGCTTCACCGAGAACCACAGCCCAGCAACCGGAAACGCGACTGGCTTGAACTTCCCGAACACCTTCAACTTGACCGGTTCTAACGCACCGGGAACAAACGAAGGCGTATCTTTCCCGGCAGCGACGTCTGCTACGGAAGGCTTCGGAATCACCGCCCTTCTCGACTCTGCTGACGGATCACGCACCATCGGTGCTCGACTCTCGGCTCTTGAGCGGGAACGAGCAGTGAAGGTCATCTCCCGACCGCAAGTTGCGACTGTGAACAACAAGCAAGCAGAGATCTCCAGCGTTGAAACGCTGCGGGTAAGACTGCCCTCGGCTGGAACGGCAATCTCGACTGGTAGCGGCGCAAGCGCATCCAGCGGAGCAGCCACCGCGTTCGAAGAAATCAAAGTTGGTATCGAGCTCAAAGTTACGCCACAGGCATCACCTGACTACTTCGTGCTCCTCGACATCAACGCGAAGTCGAGCACCCTTGGTAACCGAGCAGTTGATAACATCCCGTCGACCGTAGACCGGACTGCTAACTCAACAGTTCTTATCAAGAGCGGACAGACATTTGCCCTCGGCGGAGTATATCGGTTGAACGATTCCGACTCGGTAGTAGGAGTTCCTTTCATCAAGGATATTCCTTTCCTCGGACACTTCTTCCGAAGAACCTTCTTCGATAAGAGCGATGAAGAACTCATCTTCTTCATCACCCCTCACATTGTTGAGGGAAGCTTCGACGCAGCAGCGATGTAGTTCAGAGTTGAAGTTTAACTCGATGTGACGAAGATAATAGTTCTCGGCCCGCCTGCAGTTGGAAAATCCAGCCTGGTCAGGCGGGCAAGAGAACAAGGGTTAAGAGCCCTGGATCTCGACGAAGAAATCGAGAGGCGAGCCGGAAGGCACCCCTCGGAGCTGATTCGAGATTCAGGTGAGAACGAATTTAGAGACGAGGAGCACAGAGCTCTGATTGAGGTTCTGGGAACAGACTTCAATGTGCTCGGAGTAGGAGGCGGGACCTTCTGCTTCGAGAGAAACCGGGAAGTCATTAACGCAGCCGGTTGCTCTGTATACCTCAGAAGAGATGAAGAGGAGTTAGCGAAGCGAATCTTCGCCGATGAACTCAGAAGGGCCGAAGCAGGACTGGGGATTCAAAGACCAGTGCTCGTGAGAAGCAAGAGTTCATCCGGAGATGCAGTGCAGAAGTTGGATCTTGAGACAATCAGGTCCAGCCTCAAAAAACTGCTCGCTGAGAGAGCTGCTCATTACGAAAAGGCAAATCTCTCCCTAATCTGCACGGGGAAAGACGAGTCAGAAATTATCACTGAGATTCTTAAGCTGGTCGCTAGGAGGAACGCAGAATGTCTATAAAGCGCAAAATTCGCTTGATGACCGTTTTCGCAGGGATACTCGCCGGAGCCGCAATCGGATGCGGTGGAGGAAGTCCTTTAGGAGGCGGTGCTACTAACAATGATCAAGGGACCTCGTTCCTGGCGTTCGGGTACTTCCCGGATACGGAGTCGACCGCAGGTGTAACCGGCGTGAACACCTTCCTTTCGAACGATAGCAACACCGGCACCGACGACGACGGAGGCAACGCGCTCCAAGGAGCTGGTGGTCGGGAAATCATCATTACGATGGGGATTCAGAATCGTCTTCGCAGCCAGTTCATCCGTGTTGCTCGAATCGATTGCGATTACACGGTTCCGGGGGCAGACCCATCCTTCTCTGTGCCGTCCGACTCCTTCAACGGAGGCGGTGTTATCGCAGCAGCGGGCCCATCGACTACTCCAGGCGGCCCACAAGCGGGAAGCGGTTCGATATTGAAGTCATCTTTCACAGTTTTGAGCACGGACATCTATTCCTACCTCAACGTGAATAGAAACTATCTCCCGGAGCTTCCATTTCGAATGCTTGCAACCTGCCGAGCAGTGGGTATCACTCAAGCGGGTGACGTTCTCGTAACGAACGACCTGCCTTTCCAGATTATCTTCTTGGATCAAGCAGAGTGCTGCACCGGTGAAGACGGAGAAAATCCGGGAGTTCTCGGAGGATTCCAAACCGGACCAGGAGTAGGTGGAACCCCGTTGGGTGGAACTAGCGACGAAGACGAAGCAACCACCCCGACTCCAACCCCTTCAGAGACTCCGACTCCTACGGTTTAGTAGAGAGTTGGACCTTTAAACGGGTCAGGAACTAGGCGAATTTGAGACGATGCTTTTATTAAACTTTTGGGAAGCGAAATCTATGAAAAGCTCCAGACGTTACACCAGGCTTGGCAAACTCATCGCGGTGGCGGCTGTCATCACGGCAGGAGCATTCGCCGGCTGTAACAATAGTCAAGGCGACACTGACGGCGGGACCGCAACCGACAACCTCGGAACCGGAGATATTCCGGTATCCGACGGAGGTTTCGGAGCGAAGCTGGTTCTCGATATCGAAGACGATGATATCAACGTCGGCGATACCACCGGTTACTTCGTTATTGTCACCGACCCACGCGGACAGCCTCTGCCATTCCGCCGAGTGTTCTGCGAATCCGAACTCGGAATTGCAATCCTCGAGCCGTCTAAAGGCGGAGTTGCTTTTGAGCACACCGACGCAGGCGGACGGATGAGCGGCCGGGTTGGCGGTCTCAATGCCGGAAGCTACATCATGGAATGCCGGCTTGAAGAAGGCTTCAACCTCGTCGACCGTAAGACAATGAGAATTCGCGGTCCGGTGCCTGATGGATTTGCAGGATTCCCAGGTGCTGCGGGTGGAAACCTGGGCGGCGGACGAATCGAGCCTGATGAAATCGAACCAGCTCTTGAGCCAGTAGTGACCGGCAAGGGCGTAGCCGTTTCTCCTCTCTCGGTCTCCGGAGTCGAATACGCTGGGAACTGCGGTGGAGCAGCTGGCTACACGGTAACGGTTTCGAACCCAACCGGACTCGCTGGAACGATCACTGACGTCACCTACTCGGTAAACGGCAACGAAAGCGTAGTTGCAGTCGGAGTTCCGCTCACAGCCGGTGCTACCAGCTTCAGCGGCGCGTTTGATTCGGCGGGAGCTGAAGGAACCGCTAAGGTGACCTTCACCGCAACCGTCAAGCTCGATAGCGGTGAGACGGTGCTTGTGCAAGGTGCTGCTCCGGCAGACTTTGCGGCACTCGGCGGCTGCTAAGAGGCCAAACATCCCGCAGACGCCTGCCCGGCGCTGCGGGAATAAGAAATCGGCACTGTATTGAACTCCGGACTGAAAAGGACGGATTTTGATACGGTGCCTTTTCTTTTTCAGCATGATTCTGTGAGACTCAGTTTCGATGGATCTTGAGGGCACTCCCCGAGCAACGAGCGGCGATCAAATGACGCCTCGCGATCCGCCACTCTTAACAGGCCGGATCAGCTCAGCTTTCCCGGCTGGAATTTTGCATAATGCCCACTTTCCAAGGCATCCTAAGAGAGAGCGAAGTTTCAGGCGAAAAAGGTCTATTCTGTTCAGGAGTACACGGCGATGACTGCGACCCTAGGTGAAGCGAAAGAGATGCTGCGGAACATGATTTCCCGTCCTGAAGCGAGAGCTCAGGCCAGGGATATCGCGGTCCGCGCGATCCAGAAAAACCCGGGTGATGCGGAGCTCAGGCTGATGTTGGCCAAGCTGTATTATCTGGATGGACTCTTCGAGTTCTCTGCGCGAGAGCTCATCGAAGTGCAATTCATTCAGCCCACCCCGTCAGTGGAAAAGCTCCTCGATCAATTCGGCGAGTATTCCGCCCCGTATCTCTCGCGACTGAAATCGTTGCCGCGAGCGGCAAACAGCGGCGCTTCGGCGGCAAGGCTCACTGCCGTGCCGATCGGGAACCCCGGACAGCCGGCGGAGGCCCAGGCTCAAACTTCGGATGAAGTCGTTGCCGGACTGGATGTCGATCTCGATCTCTTCGAGGAAACGGAATGATGGTGGAGGGGGCGCAGATCGCGGTTGAATTGGGGAAAAAGGTGCTCGTCGTAAACGGCCCGAATCTCAATCTGCTCGGCATTCGAAAGAAAGAAATCTACGGCGGAACAACCTTGCCTCAGATTCTCGCCGATCTCGAGCTCCAGGCGCTTAGCCTGAAGATTGAGCTCTCCCATGTGCAGCTAAACGGCGAAGGAGAGATCATTACCACCATTCACAACGCACGAGATACCGTAGACGGCATCATTATTAATGCCGGCGGCTACTCTCACACGAGTATCGCCATCCGCGACGCCCTCGAATGTTTCCCGGGCCCAATCATCGAAGTCCACCTGTCGAACATCGCCGCGCGGGAAGAGTTTCGGAGACATTCATACGTGAGCGAGGTCGCTCGCGGTGTGATCTTTGGTCTTGGTCCTCGTGGGTATCGTCTCGCCCTTCAAGGAATTTCCGAAATTTTCTCGGCAGAATCCGAAATCTAAGAGAATCGCATTCGGTAACACTCTGTGTCTCTGTGCCTCTGTGGTTTGTTTTTATTCTTTTTGAACCACAGAGGCACAGAGACACAGAGGTGTAAGAAGCGGCTACTGCTCTTCCCGCGACTTCTTTCCTAAGTATCCGCCGTGGTGACGGAGCGCGAAGTCCTCTTTCGTAAATCCTTTCTCTTCCATCGTAAGCAGCGCGAGCGCGTCGGTTAAAACGACCATCGCAGTCGTGCTCGCCGTCGGGGTGAGGCCGAGCGGGCAAGCCTCGACAATTTTCCCAATTGGCAGCACGACATCGCTTTCCAACGCGAGGGGATTATCGCTCGAAGACGTAATCGAGATGACGGTGTCGACACCAAGGTGCCGGCAGAAATGAACCGTTTCCAATACCTCGCGATTCTTCCCGCTGTTTGAAATCGCGATGAGCGCATCGCCCTTTTGCACGACTCCGACATCTCCATGTGCGGCATCCGCAGGATGAAGGAAAATCGCTGGAGTTCCCGTGGTGCAGAAGGTAGACGCCGCTTTCTTCGCGATATACCCGGCCTTTCCGAGGCCCGTCGTGAAAACTCGTCCCTTGCAATCGAGCAGCGCACGCACCGCTTTTTCCATCTCTGCAAAACATGAGAGGCCGAGAATAGCGTCTGCTTGCGCTTTCAGGATTTTTTCGAATTGAGTTCTCATACAGCTTGTATATCTCAGCGGTTAGTTTCTACCCAATACAGTGCCACAGTTCTCGCACCAAATGCGATACCGGGCCCGTTCAATCTGCCACAGGGGAACGCCCGAGAAGTTCACTGCCGGAAGGATGTAGTCAGCTTGGCCAAAGGCATCGATCTCCTGAGGCCCTTCGATTGGAATCGGTGGGCGGCTGGGGATCCGGAGCTCGGCGCGAATGCCCGAGGCTTTTATCCCGCTCATATTCCGCACTGAGAGAAAGAGCTCGGAGATCGATTGGTCTGCAATCTTATTCCGCATCTCCGAAGAGTGCTTGATGATCTCGTCCTTTTCCCCGAACTTTACAAGAAGTTCCGACTTGAGCTTCGCTTCCATACACTCGAAACGAAACGGCAGCTTTGCTTCGCGGTACCCGTCGAGGCAGATGACGCTCCCGTCGGTGTCGGCGTTCCGTGAGCAATCGACACCGCCGTGTTTGTCGCAGCTCGGAGGAGTTTCGGCCTTCAATTCGCGAATTTTCGAGTCGATGTTTTCTCGTGCAAGCTTCGGCAGCTCGGACTTTTTCGCTCCGGGGTCGTCCGGGGTCGTGGAGTAGTAGGTATTCCCCGCTTCGTCGGTCCATTTGTAAATCGGATCGGCTGATGCAGAGGCGTGCAAAAGAATAACGGATATTGAAAGTAAAAAAGCAACAGCTCGTTTCAGTGATCCTCGCTTCATCGCACCTCAGTACCGCTCCTGATTTCCACTCTGTGCCTTTTTGTCTCTGTGGTTCAATAGAATAAAAACAAACCACAGAGGCACAGAGGCACAGAGATAGTAAGGAAAATCTAGAAGCCGAACCAGCGGATGTCGCTAAAAATATAGATTATCGCACCGAGCGATAGCCACGGTCCGAACGGAATTTCGATGTGACGCCCGCCGCCGCGGACGACCATCATACCGATGCCGACAACTGAACCGATGAGCGAGCCCATGAAGATCGTCGTCGGCACGGATTCCCAACCAAGGATCGCCCCGGTCATCGCCATGAGCTTGATATCTCCGCCGCCGAGACCCACTCGTTTCGTAAACAAGTAGTACACGGCACCGATCACATGGAAAAATCCGCCGCCCACGATGAAACCGAGCAATGAGTCGAGTGCGTCTCGCGTGATCGGCGGAGATTGAAACGCGTGGGTATACTGACTGGCGATCCCGAGCAGCAGTCCAAGAGTCATTCCTGGAAAACTGATGAGATTCGGGATGATCTTGTGTTCGAGGTCGATGAAGGTGATCGCGATTAGCGCAGCGACAAGTGCGTAAATAACAAAGGCAGTCGGAGTTACGTCAAAGCGGATGACGGTCTCAATGGCGGCAAGGGCCGAGAGCGCTTCGACGACGGGATACTGCGGCGAGATTTTTGTCTTACAGCCGCGGCATTTGCCCCGGAGCAGAATCCAGCTCAAGACTGGGAGGTTGTCATACCATTGGATCATCATTTGACACCCGGGGCAGAAGGAGCGCCTCGGGAAGCTGACGGAAAGTTTCCGCGGGAGTCGATAAATGACGACGTTTAGAAAGCTGCCGATGCAGAGTCCAAACACGAGAGCATAAAGTAGTTTAATGATCATCTTCGTCTCTCGGCGGCGATAATTGAGGAGTCCAAACCTTTCTCTTGATGCATCGTAACTGAAGTTAGTTCAGTGATTTAGTTTCTGACTTATTTCCCGTAGTTTGACACTTGTCGAAGCCGGGAGTGAAACTGACAATCACAGCCATTTTTTGTAGAACGTTATCGCTCCTCTCACTAGCCCGAATATTTCATGAACTTCCTGCTCCGAGAAACGATGTTCACGGTCTTTTTTAAGAAACTGCAGGACATCGCCTGGCGATGCGCTTCATCGAAAAATATTCGGCCCAAATTTTGGTCGCTGCTGCCCTTATGAAGATTCCGACTTCGACGTCCAAGGTTCGAAAGATTGCTCCGGCAAGAATTCGTAAAATTACCGGTGGGAAAGATCCGACGCGGCTCGTCGAGGAGTTCATGATCCGGCGGGGATTTAATCCCGAAGAATGTTTGCAGCAGCGAACCGGCGAGCTCGCACAATGGCTCGTTCCCCTCAGCGATGACGAGGACCTCGAAATCACCCTTGAGGGCCTGAACCATCCGCCCGAGACCACGCTCTACATGGGCGTGAACATCTTCGCGGTTCCGCTCTCCGACTGCTACAAGATTCTCGTCGCGGCGCTCAATGTCTCGGACACCCTGATCGGGGCGAAGCTCAGTCTCGTCAATTACGATTTGGTGTTGAGCGTGACCGTCTACACCGCGAACATGGCGGTTGACGAGATCGATTATTTTTACGAGCTCATCGTCCGTCAGAAAAATGGCGTTCAAGAAGCCATCTCGGAACAACTCGGCGGATAGTCATCGACGCCTCGTGTTTTCCGCAGCTGAAGGCACTTGAGAATTTGCCGTAAAAGCGCGAAGTTCACGTCATGTCATCCGACTGTCGTCCATACGTGTTCCTCAAAGTTGCAACTTCGTTCGACGGCTGCCTCGACGATCTCTCCAATGTTCGTCTCGTTTTTTCTCCCCCCGAGGACATGGCGGCCGTTGATCGACTTCGCGCCGAGTTTGATGCGATTTTTGTAGGCGCGGAAACGGTCCGAAAAGATAACCCGCGTCTTGTGCTTCGCAATGAGTCGCTCCGAAAGAACAGGATCGAAAGAGGGCTCTCTCCTGATCCGATGAAGGTTTGCCTCACCGCTTCGGGAAACCTTGATTCGAACTCGGCATTTTTCAAAGCGGGAGATTCTGAACGCGTGATTTACGCCCCGTCGGATATTGCCGCAGGACTTCAGACCGAGCTTGCTGGACGCGCGGTTGTCGTGCCCCTCGCAGCTTCGCAAGAGAGTGGAAACGGATATTTGCCGATTGGGGCGCTCCTCTCGGATCTGAAGCAGCGCGGAGTCTCTCGCCTTTTCGTGGAAGGAGGGAGCACCATTATCCGCCAGCTTCTCGAGGCTGATGTCGTCGACGGATTTCGTCTCGCGATTTCTTCGAAGTGCGTTGCTGAAACGGAGGCGCCTCGCCTCTTAAGCTCTCAGCTCTCCTCGCCTGGACGGCGTGATTTTCGGCTCGACGGTTGCGAGCATTTCCCGGAAATGATCGTCCTTACGGGATCGTTTCTCCCTCTGGTGGGGTGATCACCCGTCATACCCGAATTCATCCGAAAGCTGGGCAGAGCCTAGCGATATTCGGATTGGCTCGCTGAAGCCTTTCGCTTTTAGATAAAACTATCTCGAACACGATCCGAGAGAAATTAGTTTTCCGTTTCTTCGGTGCGAAGCGCCTGCGTTCCATTTGACGGCGGGGGGGTGACGATCTGGCCTCCCGAATTTGCCTCATGGGCTCTGTCAAACTCCTGCTTTCTCAGCGTATGGATTTCGTAGATGACCGGCTCGACATTTTCCACCACGGGAGCGACTACGCGGTAAACACAATGCGCGTCGTTGTTAAAAATATTCAGCGGAAGCGATGCAACACCTGGCTCTCCATTTGCCGTGCTTTCAGTGATTGCCGATGCTTCATCGTGCCAAGGAGCGCCGTAAATGCAGCGGCGGCGTTGAAGTAAAACTGGAACATTCGCAAGCGGGGCACCGGAGGCCCCAACTTCGACTCGGAGTGAGCAACGTGTTCCGTCTAAAAGTGGTGAGACCTGGCGGATCGTACGGCGGTCCTCAAACGACGGATCGCAGGCGCCTACGATGCGCGCAGACACCGCGAGCTGGGATGCGGAGACACTTGCATCCTTTGCATCGAGCACGATTGTGAGCTGAATGCCGGCGGTTCCCTGTTGAATGTTCGGGACGATGATTGAGCCACTGAGCTCTCCGCTTTTTACGCTCAGCTCGGCAACCGCGTCCTCAAAATCAGATGAGAGGAAGAATCGCCCGTCCTTCTCTGAGAGTGTCGACTCCCCGGTATTTAATAGAGTGACCGTGGCACCCTCAATGGGAATGGCAGCCGCCGTAATCGTTCTGCCTTCAAAGGAACGCCTGTCCGTGGAAACGCCTGTGCCGACAGAACCTCCTCCACAGCCCGCGGCAAAAAACCCGGGGAGCACCAGGAGTGCAAAGAGCGTCGAGCCGATGATGTTGCGGCGGCCCATCATGGCTTCGCCCTCCTTTTCTTAGCCGAGGAAATTCGTTTGGCTTTCGGCTTCTCCGGCTCCTTGACGGATTTCCCTTCGATGAGACTGAACGAACCGAAAACGGCCTTCATCCCTCCTGGCCGGTTTGCCAGATTGGTGTTGATATCCTGGTCGTAGCGGGCGAGGTATCTCCGGACTTCCTCGTGCCACTTTGCACCCTGTTCGACGAACCACGCGCGGATCTGCTGCTCCTGCTCGGGACTAATGTTGTCGAAGTAAGTTCTAATATGGTGATTCGGAATCGGCGGCCGGTCGAAGAGATTCTCCGTCACCGACTCGATCAAGCACGCTTGGTCCTCACCGAGGAGCTTCAGCCCTTCGACGATATTCTCGTCGAGGGAGGGGACTGAGTTCGTTAGTTTGACCCAACCCTCGGAATCGCGTTCCGCAACCTTTGCCCGCTCGAGTTCAAATAACACTGTGTAAGGATTGAGGTCACTGCTGATCGACGCGACGAGAGTTCGGAAATCTCCGTCCTTTCCTTCGAGATACAGACGCTTGGGTTTTCCGGCTGGAGTAAGGAACCTCGAGTCGAATGTCCATTGTCCGACGATGCGCGTAACAACGTCGAAAGTCTGAGGTTCTTCGGGCACCGTGTCGAGGCGTTGAATATCCTTTCGCTGCAAGCCGGTCATTGCGCTGACTTTGCTCGTCGTGATCGACACCTGCCGACGCTTCAAGTCCTCGGACGCTGCCTCGACGAAGGCGTGTTTCAGGAGTTCGATAACCTCCCGAATCTTTATCCCCCGGCTGATGCACAGAGTGGCGATTGGTTTGAGGAGGTTCTTTGTCGCCGAAAGGAGTATTTTCCGGTTCTTCCCGATCATGCCTGAAGTTTCGTTGTGTTTACTCTCCGGGCACCCGCTCTGCTGAGCATTTCGGGCCGCGGAGCAAAGAGAGTGAGCATTTTGCCGACGATTGGGAGAAAGGACAAGTTTCTCTAATAAAAACAGGGCCTCGCACAGCACTCTACTCCCTGTGTGAAATCATAGCCGAAAATCACTTCCGAAGTAACAACTCGGCTGTTCGAACTTTAACTTAACAGAAAGGTCAGTTTATGAAAGTTAACCTACTAAAACTATTGTTTTTCTCTCTTGCGGTCGCATCTCTCTCAGCCTGTTCCGTGTTTCGCTCGACGGGCGAGGCGGTCGAAAGTGTCGGTGAAGGGGTAGGTGACGCCGCCGTGGGAACCGGCCGTGCTATCGGCGACGCCGGGGTCGCCATCGGAGAGGGCGCAGGGGATATCATCGAAGGAACAGGCGAAGCGGTTCAACGGGGTGCAAACCGGGTCGAGCGAAAAGGCTACTAAGTTCCGGCTACTCCCATTGGCCGAACGAGGTAACAGGCGGTCGCCTGTTACCTCGTCGCCAGGGGGGGGCGCGGAATGGGATCGTGGAGTTCCGCGCGTAGGGTTTTGAGCAATCAAATTCTGGTAAAGACTGGGAAAAGGCTAGAAGCTGTAGCCCATCTCGAAGAAGAACTCGCCCCGAATGGGGTCCGCTACTACCCGGCTGTTGTTTCCGATTGAGACAGTAGGGGCAAAGCGTCTCAGGGGATCAATACCGACCGAGATCTTTCGTTCCGACTTCTGCCCCAAGGTGGAAGTCGGACCCTCAGCAGCTCCCGAAGTAGAGAAAGTCAAAAGCTGCCTGGACTTACGAAGGCCAGTTTTTACCTCTTTGTAGACCGGCGAGAGCGGGGATTCCTTCATCAGGCGATCGAGCTGCCGTCCGAGGATCTTCCGGGTCGCTCGCTTTGCAGCAAGTTCCTTGTCCTCTTCTTCCATCGTGTCGTTCGGCATTAAAAAAACCGGGTCCCGATCAATGTCTTGGATCCAGGCTTCACTTTGGAGGTCTGAGCGGAAATCTTGGAGCGGTTCGGCCTTGAACGTCTGCAAGCGTCCGATCTTGCCGCAGCTTCCCGACCCGCAGACCGAGTCACCGAGCGTCTTTCTCAGAACGGATGAAGATTGCGCTCCGGCGTTGTTTGTCGCCGCTAAGAGAAACCCGCAAAAAAGGAAAAACCAGTGTTTGAGCATAGTGTCCATCCAATCCGTACCCGGCGGATGTGAGCATTGCTTAGTTATGCTCTCCTTACTCTAATTCGGCTCATATCCTTCGCTCCCTTGAGCACTTCCTGTGATCGCGATCATGAAATTTTCGTGAAACGCCCAATTTTAGGGGCTAAAAGCGTTGTCGCAGCGTAGTCGCTCGCCGAAAGACGGCAAACGACTCGCTGCGACAATAAAATATCTGAATCCTTCGGCGGGCTGGATCAGCCCTAGAAGATGCCGTCAACCAGTGCTCCGACCGCCCGGAATGGCAGGGCGATAATGTTCCCAAGCACGTCGACGGTGCATGAGAGAACCCCCGAGCATTCATTGCTCGATTCCTTTTCGACAGACTTGGTCTCTTCGTGGCGATATGAAGTTCGCCCCGTCTCGTCCGGCCCACTTGATTCGACGGTTGAGGTCTCCGTTCGGCGGGATGAACACCCCGTTGCCGGAATGATTGTGCTTAAAGTCACCAGGCAGACCACTATCCACTTCTTTTTCATTGTTTCCTCCTCGTTAAAAAATTGTCGTGCTCATATTCCCTCTCCACCTCCACCCCGAGCTGCCGAGCGTGCAGAGGCTGGGTTGATTTGATGGCGGAGAGGAGAAAAGATCGGAGAGCTACCGCCTGTCGTCTCGGCAGGCCGGAGATGAGCTCGACTGCCTTCCCGTCGTAGTCCAGGAGGCAGACCGTGTAGAGCCGGAACAGATTCTCGAGCGGGAGGCGACGAATCTCTACATCGCCGGCGCTCGCAAGCGGGAGCTCTTCACGGCTCCGAATCAACACCCCATCGATGAAGACGAGGCGATCGTCCTCGAGGAGGTACCGGAAAGCGAGAAAGGAAAGCATCTCGTGGAGGATCTTCAAGGCGATGCCGCACATGAGAAGAAACAGGAATCCGGTTAATGCCAGCAAGAACGTTTCGTCGAGCTTGGCGAATGTCGGCCTCCAAGTTTGTATGAGGGCGACGGCGCAGAGAAAAAACGCGAGCATCGCCCAAGCACAGCGGAGCAGAATCAATCGCGGTGATTGTGGAAAGATCACTCGCAAATTGATGAGCGGCAAATCACTCGACGATTCGTCATCGGAAGTTTCTACGCCGACTTCCGGTTCATCATCCGGGGGAACCCGGAGCCTGGACACGGGATCGGCGGCACCGGAGATTCCGGCGGCGAGCACGAGCACCGAGGTGTCTGGGAGATGAAACGAACTCAATATCATTCGCGGACTCTTTTCTCATCAGAGAGATTTTTGAATTTAGGTGAACACGTTTCCGCGTTCCTTCATGCTTTTTACCAACCAGCGAACGGTTGAGGCATGATCGCGGTCAAGGCAGTGCTCGAGGCGGCCGACTGCTGAGGCACAGAACTCTCTCAGACACAGGGCTGCCTCGGTGAGAGAGTCGCAGGAGTTTCCGTATGCGGAACTATTTTGACGGGATCGGTAGATCCGGCTCGTTTACCTTTTTCTCGAGCACGGTGACTCGATCCTTTAATATCTCCACCTCGCGCTTGAGATTCAGGATCTCCTGCTCTTTTGCTTCCGGTGAAGCGGGTTCCCGTTTTTCGACAGTTGCCTCCGCCGTGGGCTTTCCTTTGGGAAGATCAGGAGGCTCGAGTCGGTCCCAAAGGACTTTCTCTCCTTGCACAATTGGAGCGCCGTCTTTCGCTTTTCCATCGCTGCTCCCTGCAGTGCCCGATTCCGGGGCTGCGTGAGCAGCTTGCTGGGCGAGGATCGGTGTCGCGACCAACGTCAGGCAAAGCGCGAAGAGAAAAGATCCGGCCTTCCCAGAGCCTTCTCTCTCACTGCGAGAAGCAGGGGGCGTCTGGAGAAGGGCGCGTTCGAGGTGCGTTACCATGTTGAGCTCCTTTGGGGACAACCCGATTCTCTCTCCTTCTCAGCTGTTTGAAAAGACCGGCGGTCGAAATATGGGCCTGGGTATGACTCAAGTCATACGCGACGTTCATGACTCGAATCATGGCGATTGTAGAGCGCTCTCGCTTACATTTGTCGCGTATGTTGATTCGGATGGACCGAACGGGAGAAATGTCATGTTTCAGCTTCAAAATTTGAAAAATGAAGAGGGGCGTATCGGCTACCTCGTGCTTTGGTTGATGGGCGCACCGGTTTCGCTACTGCTCATCCTCTGGGTGATCTTCGGGAACAACCTGATTGGTGCTGGATAGGCCCTTGGGCGAATCGGCCCCATCCTTTCACCCGTAAATGAACTCTTTCGCCGCTCCCTGATTGCTGAGAGATAGCTTTATTCTCTCTTCAACCAGGTGGGCGGCGAGTCTTTTGATCAACATCCAAAAATTTAAACAAACTCTTCGTCACCTCCGGGTGATCATCCTCCCTCTGTTCACCCGCTCTCCGGAGCGGCGGAATGCGCTCCAATTCTCCGCGATGCTCCTCCTTCTCTCGGCCCTGATCGCCGGAGTTCAGGTCCTGATGAGCTACGCGAATCGAGATATGATGACTGCGCTCGCGGATCGAAAGGGAATTGAGTTCTCAGCTCATCTGACCCGCTACCTTGGTGCTATCGCGCTCGCTATTCCGATCGGGGTTTTCTACCGTTATATCGAAGAGCGATTTGCGCTTCTGTGGCGAGAGTGGATGACGAACCATCTTTTGAAGCGCTACTTTTTCCGCCGTGCGTATTATTACCTGCGCGCTGACGAAGCGCTCGATAACCCGGACCAGCGTATTGTTGAGGATGTAAAAAACTTCACCGCGACGACACTGTCGCTTTCGCTCATCACGCTAAACGCAACCGTGACGCTATTCGCCTTCCTCGGTGTGTTGTGGTCGATCTCTTGGACGCTGGTCGGAGTTCTGATGGCGTACGCTATCGCCGGAACGGTCCTTACGGCTCTCATTGGTCACCGCCTCATCGGAATTCACTATCATCAATACCAACGGGAAGCCGACCTTCGTTACGGCCTTGTTCGTGTAAGAGACAATGCTGAGTCCATTGCATTCTTTCGTGGTGAGCCGCGAGAGCGGCTGGAGCTCATGCAGCGTCTGGGACTTCTGGTTTCAAATACGAGAGATCTCATCAGCTGGAACAGGAATCTCGCATTTTTCACTTCGGGATATAACTACATCGCGCTCGTCGTGCCGCTCATCGTCGTTGCTCCCTTGTATATGAATAAGCAGATCGAGTTCGGTGTTGTGTCGCAGGCGACCGGAGCCTTTGCTCAAGTGCTCGCGGCGGTCTCGCTCATCATCGTTCAATTCGAACGTCTGAGCGCCTACGCCGCCGGGGTCGCCCGGCTGGGTTCGCTTTGGGATGCAATCTCCGGTGATGATCCCGAAGAAGACGACGACCCGGAGATCAATATTGAAGAAGGGACGAGTCTGGTTCTTGAAGAGCTGAGCGTTCGTCCCCCTAAGTCGGAACGCGAGCTGGTGCGGGAGCTCTCGCTGAAGCTTCCGATTGGAAAGGGGCTCCTTATTATGGGGCCGAGTGGGAGCGGAAAGAGTTCGCTGCTGAGAGCGATCGCGGGATTATGGAGCACAGGCGATGGGAGCATTCAGCGGCCTCAGTTAAAGCAGATGATGTTCCTCCCGCAGAAGCCGTATCTCATTCAGGGCTCGCTGCGGGCGAACATGCTCTATCCGGCCCGCGATGCGGAAGTTCCTGAGACGGAGCTGAAAGAAGCATTTCACAAGGTAAATCTGGATAGTCTCGTCGAGCGGGTGAGCGGTGATTTTACTACAACCTTGGATTGGTCGAATATTCTTTCACTCGGAGAGCAACAGCGGCTTTCGTTCGCACGCATTCTTCTCGCGAAGCCGAAGCTCGTTTTTCTTGATGAGGCATCGAGTGCCCTCGATGAGGAGAACGAGGCGCACCTCTATGAGCAGTTGAAGAGCTTGAACTGTTCCTACGTAAGCGTCGGACATCGCTCGACCTTGAAGAAGTTCCACGATTTCCTCCTCAGCGGGGAAGGTGACGGAGCCTGGAAACTTTCCAAGTCTGATAAATAAAAAGAGCCCCTCAAACTGTCGAACCTTTCGGTTCTCGAGTTTGAGAGGCTCGGGATGGCGGATCCCTACGAGAGAGCTACTTCATATTTACCGCCAGGCGATTATCAACCGACTTTACGCCGGCGACTTCGCCCACTTCTTGAGCAATCATGCTTCGCTGCTGAGCATTTCGCGAATAACCCTCGAGAGTAACCACCCCGTTCGTCGTGGTTACGTTCACGTCGCTTCCTGGGAAATCGTCGGTGAACATCAAGAGCGAACGAACTTTGGTGCTAATCCAGCCGTCGTTCATCGCCGTGGCCATGTCCTTCGATTCGCCAAGGCGAGCTCGTGCGGCAGACTCGGTTTTTGACACTGTGATGTTATTATTAACGGTGCGCACACCGGAGGTCTGATACGCGAGCTGCTCCGCTGTTTTCTTTTCCTTTTCCGACTCGACGTTTCCGGACAAAGTCACAGCGTTTGCCTTCGTGTCGACCTTGATCGCCATTCCATGCGTATCCCGATTCGAAAGAAGGCGAGATTTCACTGCGGCCGTAACTGTTGCGTCGGTGACCTTCTGGCTGAAGCTCGATCGAGTCTTCATCTTCAGGTTTTCATCAACTTCAATCTTGTTCGTCACCGTCTTTACACCGTCCGATGCCTTCGCGACGTCTTCGGCGAATTCCCGTTCAACCATCGTTGGGACTGAACCTTTGAGCGTCACGTCGCCGCCTTTTACGTCGACGGAAATGTCGCTCGAATCAAGCGCCGTGTTAAATGCATACGCTCCCGAGATTCTCCCTTGAATCCATTCATCCGAATACGGCTCTCCCGGTGCGGCAAAAGCCGGAGCGGAGAACAATAACGTCGTTAGTAGCAGTGCTTTTAGTTTCATATGGTTTTTCTCCATCCTTGTGTTGTTACAGAACCTTGGTCCTACTGAATAATAATGGCAGCCTGCGCTTGTGCTCCCATACCGCCGGCGCATGAGAAGGCGACGGTGTCGTCACTTGCGGTGGCTGCAATCGAAACCGTGCCCGCCGGAACCGTTGAATCCACCGTGAGAGTGAGCTCAGCGTCCGCGTCTCCCGAAGGGTTATCCGCGTCGAACAGATCGGAACGTCCAAACGTAAATCTCAGGAACGAAGATCCGTCAGGGCAGACGAGCTCTTGGTCGGGGTTCACGTCATTGTCATCGATCGGGCGTTGAATTTCAGCAGTTCCCGCGCGGAACCGAAGTTGTGGCGGAAGTGCGACAACCACTTGAATGTCATCTCCTTCGTCAAACAGATCGCTCGACGAGAAAGAAAACTTGGTGCTGAGAATCGAGGCTTGAGTCACGTTGATGACGCTCGGATTCCCCGAGACCTCGACCACGACCGCGTTTGTGCCGATATCATCATCTTCATCGCTGCCGCCGCAGCCAGCGACAAGGGGAAGAGCGAGAAGCAAACTGCCAGTGATTAGAGAAAGTCGTTTCATAATTGCCCTAGTGTGAGTTGGTGAAGTTGTAATGACGTTGACGTGAAACGAGGGCGGGAGATTGTGCACTCCCGCCCTCGGAAGGGGATTCGTTATTGTGTTTCTATGCAACCGGCGGCCGGAATCTTGGCGCGATCAGCGAAATGAGAAACAAAATTACGAATATGAAGAACAACGCCTTGGCGATACCAGTGGCTGTTCCGGCGATTCCACCGAAGCCAAACAACGCCGCGACAATTGCGATAACGAGAAATGTGACTGCCCAATTTAACATGATGTTTTCTCCTGATTCTTTTTTTTGTGATTACCGTCGTAAAAAATATCCGAGGACAAAACCTGCGCAGGCGCCGCAAAGCATCGCTTTCATCGGCTCGTTCTGAACGTGCTTACGCACTTCTGACGCGCCTCTTTCGCCGACGCCTCGTAAATGCTCGTACGCGTCTCCTCCCATTCGGCGGACGTCTTCAGTTACTTGCTCCGTTCGGTCGGAGATGGTTTGACCCAGGTTTTGCAAACCGCTTTTTACGGCTTCGCCTTCTGACCTGAGATTTGATTCTATCGTTCGAGCTTGCATGAGAATGTCCTCCGTTTCGTTGGAGGCAATCGTAGAGCCAAATCTCAGGCAAAAGTATGACCTCGGTCAGCCATAAAAATATGGAGTGATTCTGGGAAGAAGGAGAACGAGGAGATGTGCGGCGGAGGTCCTACTCAGCAGTAGGTTTCTCAGCAGGAGACTTTGTGCCGGGAGTTTCGACCACTTTCATTTCAAGAGGCGTAACACCTTTTTCCTTGATCCCAAGCTCTTTTGCGGCCTTTGCTGAAACATCCAGCTGTCGTCCCTTCGCGAAAGGGCCGCGATCGTTTACACGCACGGTGACTTTTTTGCCGTTCTCGGGATTTTTCACCTCTACCTTCGTGCCGAAAGGAAGTGTTTTGTGGGCCGCGGTGAGGCTTTCTGGATTGAATTTCTCGCCGCTTGCCGTTTTCTTTCCGCTCAATCCGTCGCCTTCGCCGTAGTAGGAAGCTTTTACTTTCTTTCCTGCAGACTCATCGACGGGTGCTGAGGCTTCAGGTTGTTGTACGCTCGGAGCCGGCGTGGGGGCCGGTACTTCGGCCGGACGAGAAGAGAACGTCGCGCACGATCCGAAGACTGTGACAAAAAGTACTGCCGTGGGGGTCAGCAAAAATGCGCTCTTTGCAGGAGTTTTCATCGTTTTTCTCCGACCTTGCGAATCTCTCAAGTAATACATGACTACGATCACGGCGCGAGGCATCGCATGCTAGTAGGTTGAGTTTCTAAGATCAAGCGACGGAGGTAAGTATGAAAAGTTACACGATAATCTTCCTCATCCTGCTTCTTGTTTTCTCACTGAGCGCATGTTCGACCTGGAGAAAGTTGAACAACACCGAAAAAGGCGCGGTGATTGGAACAGGAACAGGAGCGGCGATTGGAACCAGCGTCTCGCCCGGACTCGGAGGCGCCGTCATCGGTGGTGCCGCCGGAGGACTTGGCGGCGGCCTCATCGGGAATGAAATCGACAGAGACGAGCGCCGGCACCGGTAACACCGGCAGGGCTGTCCGCATCGGTCGCACCGGTCGCAGCGGGCGCTCGACAAAATCAACGAAGAGTATTGGAGAAGAGTAATGAAAAAGTTTTCGCGAGTTTTGATGATCTGCAGTTTGGTGGGTGCCGTATCTTTTGCGGCGTGCACGAAGCGCCAAGGACCGCTTGAGCGAGCCGGCGAGCGAACCGACGAGATCATGGACAATGTCTCGGAAGGAGAGAATCCGTTGAAGAAAAAAGGTGCGCTCGAGCGTGCCGGAGAGTCCATCGATGAAACTCTCGGAAACGATCGGCGGTAACGTTGCCGCGTAAAAGCATCGTGCCGCACTGAGTAGTTGCGTAGTTGCACCGTGTGGTTTCAGAGTCCGTGAACACCGGGCGAGGAGAGAGTTCCTTTTTGCCCGGTGTTCTTAGCGGTGAGGCCGCCCGATCCGGGTGAGTCGTGATCAGATATCAACCTGCTGTTCACGCCTCCATGTACTTCTTGTAGCGCGTCATCGCTTCCGGCAGCACCGCGCAGCCTTCACGCGCCAACGCCTCGCCGGAGTCGGTCTTCTTCCGGTCGATGAGCGCCTTGAAGCCGACCTTCAGCAGCGGGCCGTTCGGGAGCCGGATGAACGTCGCGACGACCTTCGCCTTCATGAAGCGCACTTTCAGGACTCGCCGGAGCGCTCGCACAGCGGCCGCTTGATCGGGGTAGTCGCCGACCAGCGTGTCGAGATCGAGGACGACGAGATCCGGCTCGGGGTCCATCACGACTTCGCTGAGCTTCAGCGCGGACTTGACCTCGATCTTCTCGTCGAGCCGCCTCTGGTCCACGGCGTTCTCGGCCGGCGCGCCGAGGATGCCGCTCGTCAGCCCCTTGAAGGTCGAGGCTTCTTTCTGGGACACGCTCGTCGTGACGATGAACACGATCTGCTTGCCGACGGGGACCGGCGGGACGGCGGCGACCGTTTCGACTACTGCGGGTTCGCCTTCGGTGGCGGGAACAGGTTTTCGTCTGGCCATGGAGCACCTCAAGAGGGATGAGAACACGGATTGGATGTGAGGAGGGGGGAAATGCGGGGGTGGGGGTGCGAGCCATTCGGCGTCGCAATCCCTTGCTAACCTAGCTCTCCTCTTCCCGTGTGTGCCGTATCCATAGCGTTTTTCGCCAGCAAACTAAAGGCAGCCGAGGGTGTGTCCGAAAGTTGAAAGAAGAAATTATTAATTTGTAGGGGGAGATGACGTTTCGGCGGAGCCAATGGACTCGCCGACGAATTTGCCGAAAAGCTCGTTTCCCTTCTCCGAGAGATGACAGCAATTGTCATTATACGTTGCCTCGGAGACATCTTTAAAAATCTGAGTCGCATCAAAAAATTTCACGCCTTTTGCCGCGAGAATTCGCCCTTCTTCTCGGAGCACAGGGTAGGCAAGGGCCACATTCTTCCCCGGTGCCGAATCCGGGTTCAAAGCCACCGCGGCTTCTTCTTTTTGGAAGGTTTTGGAATCTGGGAAATATTGGTTCGGTTGGAGGAAATGAAAATACACGATGCCGTTCTCTCTCGCGAGTCGCTCCATCTGGAGAGAGCTCTCACGCCAAGTTGCGGCAATCGTCCGGAAAAATTCTTGAGGATTCCGAAAGCGTCGATTAGGCCCATCGGCCGCAGGGGAGTCTTTTGCTTCGCTCTTCGAGACGACTTCGAGCTGTTCCCGGAGGCGGTGAACATTGGCGCCGAGATATCGGTCATAGAGCGCCCAGACGGTCGCTGCGGAGATGCTTTCTCGAAAGGCGCTCGTCGCAAACCACGCCGCGGTCCCGGACCGAAACTCTTTCGCGGTTTCGATTTTTCCCACGAGCGCAATTTCTTTTCTGCCGGAGATACCCTGAATCATTCCGGGCCAGTATTCGGGGAAGAAGACAAAGTTTCGCTCGCCGAAGTTCACAAGGGCGACTTCGTTGAATCCGTCGACGTTGATGATAATGTCGAATTCCCCACCGAGCGCGAGAATATAGGAGAGTGCGAGCAGCTGCTGCGGCTGTTTATACGCACCGAGCGCGAGCCGTACGAACTCAATCTTCTTTCCGGCAAACCGGGGGGATTTCTCGATGCCTTTTTTTATTTCGGCTTCTCCCAGCGATTGAAGCCACCAAGCGACGCTTCCGCCGAAGATGCCGACGATGACCGTGTCGGGTGACCGCTTCCGGAGCGGGGGCTTATCGTCGACAAAGCCGTAGTCGGAAATCCGGATTCCGTTGTGCGCAATTTTCTCGCGCGAGTCATAGACGAAGCCGAGATAGGGATGGGGAATGATGAGATTCCCTGCGAGGAGTTGATTGAGGTTTTCTTGGGGACTCTGAGATGCCTGCCTTAAGCGCTCAGCGATCTCCGCCTGTCCGTAGGGCTTTCCGAAAACTACGCGATACACGACATACGAGGCGCCCTCGAGGACGGCGAGGACGAGAACCAGGAGGAGAAGATTTTTAAAAAAGCAGCGCATTCGTCGCAGGCGTTTCTGAAGGAATTTCCGATTGTTACGATATTTAGAGGAAACCGTTTAGCATTCGTATCGAAAAACGGGCCAGCCCCGCTTCAAATGTTTAGGGAATTTGTGTTAAATTAGGTTCCCCACGCTCTTTTCCGATCAGATACCGAAAAGTTTAATCGCGTGCTCTGAGCAGACATTCGCCTGCCCGAGCAACGCGGAAGGAATAGGATTTCATCTATTACCGGAGAGCACCTTTCGCTCGCTTCGCGATGAGCTGGCGAAGGGTACTCTCCGGAGCTCGTTCCGGTGCGGTGCCTCTACACAGGGGACATTGCGATGGTGCGGCGTGAGAATCGGTGTTGGAAGATGGCGTTCGACCCCGCGTCGAACGTCATGCGGTTGGAGTTGATCGGGTCGGCGGAGATGCTGGAGGACCGGAACCTCGGCGAGTGCGTGGAGCGGCTGCAGGAGGTGACGCAGCGGCAGCGCGGCATGCTGGTCGTGCTGGTCCTGCCGGAGCCGATCACCCTCGACGCCGCGCCCGGCCGCGTGCTGCACGGCGCGCTGGGTGGGTCGCTGGCCGTCGCGGTGCAGCAGGCCGACGGGAAGTTCATCGTCTTGTGGGGCGGCCCCGACGCGCCCCTCGAGTGGCAGTCCGACGCGGAGATCACCCTCCCGCCGGCGTTCAACGTGTGACACACTTTTAGGGTTTCGCGCAGTGCGGGAGCAATCTTCCGCCGGAAGACCTTCCGCGCTGCGCGAAACGTTTTGCCTTTAATTATTCTCTCCAGAGTCCCACATTTCGTTTTTTCGGCGAGAGGCCGAGCGACTACTCACTGTAGAAACGTGAAAAATTCGTCAGGGTTTTTGCACGCGGTCGAGTTCGAAACGAATTCTGCTTGAAGGAAGCGAACTCCGAATATATCACCGCTCTGAGCATCTCCGTTAAGAAGCATCGTGTCAGATATCGCCGCACCTCCAAATCGATTCTTTTGTTTTCTCCTCGCGAGCTTCGGAGTTCTTCTGTCGTTTGCCCTTGGAGAGATCGCGGTGCGTGTGCTTGATCTCTCCCCGCAGCTCATTTACGTCGGCCGCGGCCGCTATCAGTTGTCATCGAATCCCGACATGGGCTACCGACCAGCTCCGGGTGCGAAGAACATGAGCGCGCAGCTCGGTTGGGATTATCCTGACGCGGAAACGAACAGGTCGGGATTTCGAAGCCCGGAGTATTCTCGCGAGAAGGGACCGAGTGTGTTCCGAACCGTTCTCATCGGCGACAGTCTCTCCATGGGGCTTTGGATCGACCGCTTCGAAGACACTTTCGCCGGAAAGGTCGAGAAACATATCCGTGATTTTCTTGCGCCGCGAGGTATTCGCGCCGAACTCCTTAATTTCGGAGTGACCGGTTACAACACCAAACAAGAAGTGGCGATGCTGGAAGACGAAGCGCTTCCTTATAATCCGGATTTTATTCTTCTTGAATACTGCCTCAACGACTCTTATCGTAATGACGACGATTTGTACAAGCAGCTCCTTCGAGAGAGTCGAGATCGTGTCGGTGCACCGAGTAGCCTGACTCTTCATCCGATTCTCGCAAAGAGCGCGTTGGTCCGATTTTTTTATTTTCGCGTGGCTTCTCTTCTGAAGTGGACGGGCACCCGGACAGACAAAGAAACGGAGGCGAAGCTTGAGCATCTTTCCCGTGATTCCACCGAAGAGTCCTTCCGCAGGCTTGGCGAAATCTCGAAAAAGAATCGCGTTCCGGTTCTCGTCGTGATCTTTCCCGATTTCCGACTTTTCACCGAAGATGGCCTCAAGTCCGAACGTGACCGCGTCGCAGACTTCGCCCGAAGAGAGGGTCTCGCTGTTCTTGATTTGATGCCCGCCTTTCTCGCCTGCGCCGCGGCCTCTCCCGAGAAGCTGTATGTCGATGGCTATCATCCCACCGTCCCCGGCCATGCCTGCGCCGGGAAGGCTATTGGTGAGTTTGTTCAGGCGAGGCTTGATATCACGAACGGAGTTTCGGCGGCCTTTGAGCGGTAGGGTGGAATTTATCTAGGAATATCTGACGCGCGTAATCTGCGTTGGGCGGAGGGGGAGGGCTTTCCGTTCAGCCTGAGGTGATTTGTCGAGCGGTTCGGGTGAATTGCCCGGCGTCGTTCGGGAGGTATTTCAGGCGGTGAGGGAGTAAGGTGAGTGTGGGGCGCTTGCTCGATTTGGATGGGGCATCGGTCTGCATTTCAACCAGTTACGACATTTCCGCCACTGAGATCTTTGTGAGCTGTTATACTCTCAGTAGTTAGGACGACGACGCTATGCGACTTCCCTCTCGGAAAATGCCCTCGGTTCATGAGTCCTCCCCAGCGGTAGGTCAGGTAGTCGTGGCCTTTCTTTCTATAATTTCCTTCGTCACCATATATTCGCATCCGGTGATAGCGCTTTTCACCGTTCCGCCAGCAATAGCAGTTCTGCTTTGGCGTGATTCTTCAGAGAGGAGAGATCGCGAAAGACTTCTCGCCGGGCGAACATCCGGAGACATCGGAGCGTTTGCCCGTAGCTTCCCACGGCGGGAGATCGATACTTGGGTGATTCGCGCCGTGTGGGACGAAATGCAGGCCGCACTCACCGACCATCCGGATAAACAGTGCTTCTTTCCGCTACTCGCTGATGATCGGGTAGTCGAGGATCTGCGCATCGACAGCGAAGAGCTTGAGTGGATGGTAATCGATGTTGCGAAGAGGTGCGGCCGCTCGCTTAAAAATTGCGAAGAAAATCCCTATTACGCCCAAGTTAAGAGCGTTGGCGATGTCGTCCGCTTCCTCAATTCCCAACCAAAACATCAAGCGAGCGCAGTGTAATCTCTATTTTCACTCTCAACTGTTTGATTCGGACGCAGCGATGGCTTGCGACTCGGGGAGAGCGGTTCCGCTGGGTGGCAGTTCCGTAGCTTTAGGAAAATCCGTTTTCGGTTCCGCGCTTTGGGGTCGACGAACCGCTCGCAGTTCGGGTGAATTGCCCGGCGTCGTTCGGGAGGTATTTCAGGCGGTGAGGGAGTAAAGTGGATGCGGGGCGCTCCCTTGATGCGGATGCAGCGGGAAGCGCGATGGCTCGCGGTTCGCATGCCGTTGATTCCGAAAGGGGCAGAGCACGGGGCAGCTACGCGTCTCGAGAGACTTTCGCGCACAGAGGGGCAGCGGGCTTGCGGTTCGGGTGAACGGCCCGGCGTCGTGCGGAAAGTATTTCAGGCGGTGAGGGAGTAAGGTTTGCGTGGGGTCGCTTGCCCGGATCGCAGGGCATTCGAACTTCGAAGGCGATCGAGAAGAGTGTGCGGCGAAAGAATCGCCGAGTCTCTCATTGTTTGCTTCCGTCAAAGATAAAAACGAGGAAAATAGTGATTACTTCCGACACGGAAGTCCCGCGGAGAAGAGAACGCAGATCTCTTTCACTGCTGATGATGACTTCATGAGCTTGTTGAACCGCGCGAAGGAAGTTTCATTTCGAGGAAAGAAGGAGGACGTCTCATTAGAAAGCGTTCTTACACGCGCGCTTCGTGCGTATCTTTCGAAGGAGTGTCCGAAGGAGCGTCAAGCGCGGCGGAAAGCGCGACCGAAGCGGAAGAGCGGACACGAGGTCACGCAGGATAGGTCCGCAAAACGCTCTGTTCCGGCGCCAATAAGAGATTTAGTGCTTGAGCGAGACGGCTTTCAGTGCACCTATATCGGCAGCTCGGAAGCTCGCTGCTGCTCGAGAGTGAATCTTCAGGTTGATCACCAAATACCGGTCGCGCTCGGTGGCGAGACCTCCAGCGAAAATCTCCGGACACTTTGCGCGACTCATAATTTATCGGAAGCGAGGAGATTCTTTGGAACCAGTTATCTCGAATCTCGAATCGCCGCGAAGAAAATGTCTTCTTGATCGCTTCCTATTCCGTCGTCAATGTTTACGGCTTGTCGCTTGAGGGGCGCCGGACTCTCTCGCCGATCGTTTGAAAGCCTGCGGACCTGCCAATCGCCGAAATCGCGTTCAGTGGATCCCAAGCCATCGCGCGGTGCGCAAGATCCAAATCAAGCGAGCGCCCCGCATTTACTTCACTCCCTCACGGCCTGAAATACTTTCAGCACGACGCCGGGCATCACACCCGAACCGCAGACCCTGCATGGATCCCAGAGCGGTGAGCCGACACGAACTTTCTTGAACCAGTCAGCGACCTGCCGAAGAGCCAGCTGCTTTTCTCGCAACGTAGTCCACTGCCCGGCGCGCCATGGTTCCATGGTCGCGATGCCAGTCGGATACCGCATCTATATCGAAGTAGCCGAAATCAACCACCTCGTCCGATAACTGAGGGATGGAATCAGCGTGGCGGCAATGGAAGAGGAGATGGTAGGTGGTGTGCGGCTGATCAAAATCGCCTGGCAGCCGGTGAAACACCTCGATGATTTCTTCCGGTTGCACTTCAAGCGAAAGTTCTTCTCGCATTTCGCGCTGAAGACAATCCCGAGGTGATTCGCCGAGCTCCGCCCATCCACCGGGGAGCTCCCATAATCGATCGTCGGAACGCCTTCCGAGCAGCAACTTACTGCCATCGAAGATGGCCGCATTCACTCCAACCTTGGGAGTGACGTGACCAAGCTCCTTCTCAAACCGGGAGCGAACGGAGGATGAAGTGAGCGCCGCTATCGGGGAATACTCGGATGCCGCCAGATCCAACAATGCCGAGAAGCGCGCCCGATCAAAACTGTCGCGGGAGTAGGCGAGCCCTTGTTGCGCAATGCTCCGTAACTGCTCCAGGAACTTCAAGGTGTCAGCTTCGCTCATATCCACCTCCATAAATTGAGCCATTTCGAGAACGTAATTTGCTCAATGGTTCTGCAAATAGCTGTCTTGAGAACACAGTGTTAAGGACACAGCGTTAAGGACACAGTGTTAAGAACACAGTGTTAAGAACACAGCGTTAAGAACACAACCTTGAGGCCTCCGCCCTAGTAGCTCGAGAGAAAATCGGAATTCCGATCTTCTAAATACTCCTGCGGAAGATCCCAGACGAAACGAGAAGGCTCGCCGGAATACCAGTTGCTTCTCCCGAAGCTCTGGCGATCAGTGGCACGCGTCAGATGGAGCCGCTTTCTCGCTCGCGTCAGGCCGACATAGCAAAGTCTTCGTTCCTCCTCGAGATCCTCGGGAAGCTCGAGAGAGCGTATGTGCGGGAGAATGCCTTCTTCAAGGCCAATAAGAAAAACGTAATCGAACTCAAGACCCTTCGCAAGATGCAGCGTCATCAATGAGAGAAAGGTCTTCTTTGCGCTGGTCTCCCCGGCTGCGTCGCCCTCGTTCTTGCTCTCGTCGAGATCGGAGTTCAGACTTGAACGATCAAGAAACTCCGCGATTACCGGCGTGAGGCCCTGCTCGATCACTTTCTCGGAATAGTCCATCGCTACCCGTGAGAGCTCTTCGAGGTTTTCGATCCGGCTTTCGGAATCGGGGGAATCCTGCGTACGAAGGGATTTGATGTATCCGGAGCGCTCAGCGATATCACGAAGGAGGTAGGCTATGGCTCCGACTTGATCGATGTGGTTCTGGTTGCCGTGTTGATCGCTCAGAATTCTCTCCGCCGCCTCGTAGCAGCCGCGAATGTCGGACATCACATCGAGGAACGGCTGGAACTTTTTAACGAGAGCTGGCTGCAGCGTGGGCCGGGCCTTCGAGGCCTCCGAGACCTCAGCTGCTTGCGCCGACCCGGCTGAGACGCCGGCGACCTCGGCAAGCAGCGAGTAATAGGAAACTCCGGTTTTGTTTGCCGCCGTCATTAGTGCGGCGATGGTGGTCGCACCAATTCCGCGAGTGGGAGTATTCACCACTCTGAGAAACGCTTCGTTGTCCGCCGGATTAATGAGCAACCGGAGATACGCGAGAATGTCTTTGATCTCCTTTCGATCGTAGAAGCGATTTCCTCCGAAAATACGATACGGGAGGTTGTCCTCACAGAGCGCTTCTTCAATCGCCCGCGATTGTGCGTTCGTGCGATAAAAAATGGCGATATTCGACGGATCGATCCCCGCTTTGAGAAGAACCAAAATCTCCCGTGCCACGAACTCCGCCTCGTCCTTTTCGTCGTAGGCGCGGAAGCAAACGATCGGCTCCTGGTTCGCGCTGTCGGTGAACATGGACTTTGCTTGCCGCCGCTTGTTCTTCGAAATCACCGCATTTGCAGCCGCGAGAATTGAGCGGGTTGATCGGTAGTTTTGCTCGAGCGTAATCGTGTGTGCGTCGGCGAAGTCTTGTTTGAAATTGAGAATCGTCTCAACGGATGCTCCCCGGAATCCGTAAATGGATTGATCGTCGTCGCCGACAACACAGATATTCTGAGATTCCTTCGTGAGCTGCCTGATGAGCAGATACTGCACTTTGTTGGTGTCTTGATATTCGTCGACCAAAATGTGCCGGAGTTCGGAATTGTAGCGCGCCAAGATTTTGGGCTCGAGCTGAAAGAGGTTTACGACATTGCAGATGAGATCCCCGAAATCCATCGCGTTTGAGCGGCGGAGCTCGTCTTGATAGGCCTGGTAGACCTCGGCAATAAGTTCGTTGTGTTTGAAGCTGAGAGTGGCGCTGTGCCGCACATCCTCCGGGAACTGATAAGCGTTCTTCGCTTTGTCGATCGCCGAGAGCACCGTTCGGGGTTCTAACGTTTTCGGATCTATGCCGAGGGATTTATAAACCCGTTTTAATGCCGACACCGAATCGGAGGTGTCGTAGATCGCGAAGTTAGAAGTGAAATCAAGGTATTTCGCATGGCGGCGCAGGATGCGAACGCAGCTCGAGTGAAAGGTCGAAACCCAGATGGGGAGCGAGTCCTCTTTTCCTCCGCCATAACGCCCTGAACGGGAGGCAAAGCGCGAGAGCTGATCATCAAAAAGCGTTGTTACGCGGGACTTCATCTCCCGGGCCGCCTTATTCGTAAATGTAACGGCCAAGATCTCGGAGGGATCGACTGATCGCGCCAGGATGAGGTGTGCGATTCGTCGAGTCAGAACTCTCGTCTTTCCACTGCCTGCTCCGGCGAAGATGAGGAGAGGTCCTTCACCGTATTCTACCGCTTCTCGTTGTTGAGGATTTAAGTCTTGCAAATAATTTGAACTCACCCGGACTACATAACTCGAAGAGGGTGCGCACTCCATAGGTTCCCGAAGAAGCAGTCTCCCGAAAACAGGCCCTACTACTGCCTGTCCTCGGGTTTGGGTGTTTGGGTAGTGGTAGCGGTGTTGGTCTGGAAACGTTTGCCGAGTAACCGAAACCGCGAGCAAGGGTCGCGACCATCGGGTTCGCCACTATGGAGTGCGCACAGTTAGTTTGGAAATCTCATCCGGTTTGCGGATGACTTTCTCAGGCTTCGCTTTTGCGAAGAGAGATAAGTTCCGACGCCGTAGAGCTTTAATGACGCTTCGCGATCAGCGATCCGGGCCAACTTGGCGCTATGCGATGACGCCGGGCTCGGGCTTACCGGACCCTTAGGGAATATCGCGCCGCGATCGGATACGTCAGCGTGCAGCATCCGGTGGAAATAGGTGACCTTGCCAACGACCGGACTGAGTCGAGAAATGCGGTCATAGCGGATACCGCCGTTGTTCCGCTGAATACCAGCCGGGCGACCGTCAGTTTGCAGAGCACGTGCTCCAAGAAGCCCGCCGCGTTCAAGAAAAACCAGCTGTGCCATATAGACGAAAGCCAAGATCGCGATGCCGAGTTCAACAATCGCCGTTGGTTGCTTGAGAAGGTCGAGAAGAACTGTTTCCATGATGTTTCTCCGCGTTGCGCTCGATGCTTATCGAGTCTTTTGACTATATAGAAAAAGAATAGAACACGCGCAAGCAAAAACAATAATCTTGCGTGTCTATGTAGGGAATCTGATTCCGGCCTGCTATGACCCGGCACACGTAACCTGATATGTCCGCGGCTGGAGGAATAACGAGTGTCAGGCACCTACGATCGAAAAGACGCGCTCTACGAGCAAGCCAAACAAGACGGATACCGCTCCCGCGCGGCCTATAAGCTTCTTGAGATCGACAAGAAGTTTGGGCTCTTAAAGCGGGGCGGCACTGTAGTCGATCTCGGCTGCTTTCCCGGTGGATGGCTGCAAATCGCGGCGAAGAAGCTCGGAGCCTCGGGAAGAGTTGTCGGTATCGACCTCGTCTCGGTTGCTCCGGTGCCCTCGAAGAGCACTGAAGCACCGGTCTCCATAATCGAGGGGGATGCGGGGAGTGAAGAGAATCAAAAACGTATTCTCGAACTCACCGGCGGCAAGGTTTCGCTCGTTCTGTCGGATATGAGCCCACAGCTCACGGGAATTCGCTTTCGCGATGCTGCCCGCTCAGCTGAGCTCGTCGAGCTTGCCGCGTCGATTGCGTCTCAACTCCTGGAGCCGGGAGGAGCCTTCGTCGCGAAGATCTTCCCCGGAAGCGAATCTGATGCGATATTTCAAACGATTCGTGGGAGTTACCAAAGTTTCACCCGTCATGTTCTCAAGTCTTCCCGGAAAACCTCCAATGAATATTACTTCGTCGGTCGAGGATTCGGGACGCGCGAGAAAAAGTAGCTGGCGTAAAAGCACCGGCTGCCGGCAGGACTTTGTTGGAAGGGTTTCCTTTGAAAGACGTCTGTTACTCTGGTGAGTGGCGAGTGTCTGGCATGGAGACGCGTTATTGGGAAAAGCGAAGGGGAGTTCAGTGATCGAGGGGATTGAGCGGCTGGGGAAGTGGGTGCTCAAAGTCGTTACCGGCTTCGGCGATGCTTGGGTGTTTCTCTTTCAAGTCATCGGGAAAGCTTTCGTCCCTCCGTATTCGCTCGGCCTGATATTCCGCCAGCTCCATTCAATCGGTGTTCAATCAATCGCGGTCGTCGCACTCGTCGGCGGATTTACCGGCGCGGTGCTTGCGGTGCAGGGCGAGTATACATTGTCGAAGTTCGGCGCGACGGCGTTTACCGGTTCTGCAATAGCGCTCAGTCTCATCCGCGAACTGGGGCCGGTGCTCACCGCGCTGATGGTAAACGGGCGCGCGGGTTCGGCGATGACCGCAGAGCTCGGCATCATGAAAATCTCTGAGCAAGTCGACGCGCTTCGCTCGATGGCCGTTGATCCGATTCACCATCTGATGGTGCCGAGAATAATCGCCGGCACGATCTCAGTGCCGCTTCTCACTGCTATTTTTAACATCGTCGGAATCACGGGCGGATATATCGTCGCCGTCGGAAATCTCGGTCTATCCTCCGGCACTTTTATTTCTCAGATGAACCAGTCGGTGAACGACGTGGATGTCATCTCCGGGTTCGTGAAGTCCGTGGTCTTCGGAATCAGCATCAGCTGGATCTCCTGCTACAAAGGGTGGACATGCGGATTTGGCGCAGTGGGAGTGAATCGCGCGACGACGAGCGCGGTGGTGACATCATCAGTGGTGATTCTGGTGCTGGACTACTTCCTGACTTCAATTTTGACCAAAGTTTTCATGTAGAGCCTCCGGCAAAATGATTTCCATCCGCAATCTATCCAAGCGCTTCGGTTCTCAAGTCGTCCTCGACGGCGTGAACCTCGAGATCGAGGAGGGAGCGACTACGGCAATCGTCGGACCGAGCGGGACGGGGAAAAGTGTTCTCTTGAAAATCATCACCGGACTGCTCGATGCCGATTCGGGAGATGTGATCATCGACAACGAGTCCATGTGTAAAGCTTCAAGCGCGTCGGAGCGGCGGAGAATTTGCGCGCGAATGGGGGTGCTGTTCCAGGCGGCTGCGCTGTTTGATTCGATCAATCTACTCGATAATGTCGCCTTCCCGCTTCGTGCGAGAAGGCTGGCGAAGGAAAAGGAAGCAATTGAGCGGAGTGCACATTGGCTCGCCGAAGTTGGGCTCGCCGGTTACGAGCTGGCTCTTCCCGGCGAGATCTCAATCGGCATGAGAAAACGCGTTGGGATTGCGCGGGCGCTCGTGACCGAGCCTCATTTTTTACTTTTTGACGAGCCGAACACCGGGCTCGATCCTCAAGTCGGGCAGGAAATATACGAGCTCATCATCGAGACCCAGAGGCTCGCCGGATTTACCGGCATTGTCGTGAGTCATGAAATTCCGGAAGTGTTCCAGGTGTGCAACCGCGTCGCCATGCTCTATGACGGCAAGGTGCAGCACGAAGGCTCGGTTGAGTCTTTCTTGGAATCGCAGAATCCGGTTGTTCAGCAATTTATTCGCGGAGAGAGAGAAGGACCGATCAGGTTCGGTTAGTTTAAGTAAAGGAGTCTATTCGTGGCAGAGTCAGGCGAAAAGTTTGTTCCCCCGAAGCGGTCGTTCACCGTGGAGTTCTGGGTTGGAGTGTTTGCGATTCTCGGTGTCGGATGTTTTGCGTATCTCGCATTGAACATCGCTCGGATGAGAATTTCGAATGCCGGATATTACGACATCAATGCTGAGTTCGATAATGTTTCGGGCCTAAAAGTCGGCGCGCCGGTTGAGATTGCCGGAGTGCAAGTCGGTGAGATCAGCAAGATCGTCCTCAAGGATACGGCCGCCGTCATTACACTTCGCATCGAGGACGGTGTTAACTTCCGTGACGACGATATTGCCGCCATCCGCACGAAAGGGATCATCGGCGACCGGTATATCAAAGTCATACCGGGCGAATCCGACAAACGGGTCACGAAGAATGGAAAGCTCGACCAAACAGAGTCCGCGGTCGAGTTTGAAGAAATTATCGGGAAGTTTATTCATCGAATGGAGAACTGAGCCATGCAATCTAATTTTAAACGAGGTGCTGTCCTCGGTGTTTCGACTTTTGCGCTTACTGCTTTCCTGGCCTCCGGAGCTTTGTCATCCGGAATCACGAGCGGAGCGCCCTTCGGGATCGAGAATGCCCTTGCTGATGCCACGGCGCCGGCGGCTGATGTTCGCTCGGTTATTGAAACCGTTCAGCAAACGGTGAAGACCGAAAAGTCCGCTAACCCCGCCGCTCTCGACGAAAAGCTGAAAGGCATCATTCTCCCGGTGTTCAATTTCGAGGAGATGTCGAAGCGAAGCCTCGGTGCTGCCTGGACGAAGGCGACACCGGAAGAACAAAAAGAATTCGTTTCGTTGTTCAGCGACCTGCTCTCCCGGACCTATCTGAAGAAGATCCGGCAAAATGCGGAAGAAGCCGTAATTCTCAAAATGACGGATTCCGTGGAAGGCGATAAGGCCGTGGTGAAATCGAAGATGAAGGCGGGTGAAGATACCGTCCAAATCGACTACCGCATGAGCCTCGATGCCGGAAAATGGCGGTGTTATGACGTCATCATCGAAAACGTCGGACTCGTGAGCAACTACCGGAACGAGTTTCCGGGGATCGTGAGAAATGAAGGTTTTAAAGGTCTGATTCAGCGTTTGAAGGACAAAAAGTCGAAACCTGTTTCGGAACAATCCTAATCTCCTAAAAAAATCCGGATGTCCGCTCGAATGCGGGCATCCGGCTTGAGATTCTCTCCCGCCTATTATTTAGTGACCACGGCACTAATCGCGCTTTTTTCTTTACCTCCTTCAGTCGTGTAGTTCGCATCCTGTTCGCATTTGCTGGTCATCGCCGGCTTTCGTGGGGCTATTTCATTCACTTCCTCCACCTCCCACGGTGAATTGCGCACAAAGCAAATCCTGTACTAACGGAGGTTCTACAAAATGTTTCTGAATTTGATTCTGATCGCGAACGTCGCTCGCTACGACATCCGCACGCGGCTCCGCCGGGCATCGCTCTGGATCGCGGCGTTCATGCCGTTTCTCCTCGTGGTGCTGAGTGCGATGTGCGTCTACTTCATGCCCTCGGAGGAGAGACACCAGAAGCCTCGCAATTTGCCGGCGATGGCGAAGCACTTGGTGCTCATCGTCGTCGAGAGGGAGAGCGATCCTGAGATGGCGAAGCTCGCGTTCTCCGCGGTCATGAACCGTGACCTCGCCGACTCTGGTCTCCCGCTGCTGCCGGAACCAGAGTTCGTGAAGAGCGGCGAAGAGGGCCGCGCGATGCTCGCCGAGTTTCACCGGTGGGTGCTCCGGGACGAAATCGCGGGGATGATCTTCATCGAGCCGGCTACCGGAGAAGGTGCGGTGCGGCGCGAGTCGAAGTTCGTCGTCTACGGCCGCCCGGGCTCGAAAGAGCTCATCGCGATGGAAGCACGGCTTCGGCTCGAAGTCGCGGCGTCGAAAACTCTTACCAAGGAGGACAAACAACAGCTCGCACGAAATCTGAAGGACGCCGAGGCTCGAATTGAGATCGCTGGACCCGCTCCTCCCGCAGCAACGACGGAACGATATCGACGGGAGATTCTCGTCATCATCTCGGCCTTGATGGGCGTGATCTTTTCTGTCGCGGTCTCGCTCGGGATGTCTCCGCTCTTCTCCTCGGGGCACGGACTCGAAAAGTCCATACGTTCTCGTCTGGAAGTAGAATTGACGGTGATGAGCAAGTCCGTCGTCGTGCTGGGACACATGCTGGGGGCCTCGACGGTCTCAGCGCTGCTCCTCGCCGTGTATTCCATCACGTTCCTCGTTCCTCTCGCGTATTTCGGGCTCATGCCGATTCACGCGATCCCGATGTTTTTCTTGCTCGGCGTAACCGGATTCTTGGTGCACGCGCCGTGTTGCTACCTGATCGGTCTCACCGGTTCCGCTGCGGAGCCGTCGAGTCCTTTTCAGAGCCTCTACGGAATGCTGCTCGGTCTCTTGGTTCCCATCTGCCTCTTCATCTCGGGGAATCCGAACGGGCCGATCGCCGAGTTCCTCAGTTATGTCCCGTTCTCTGCGCCTTCGATCATGATGACCCGAACTCTGCTCACTCCCGAGATTGAGGCGTGGAAGGTCACGGCGAGCGTGCTCTCGATGCTTGTCGGCACCGTGTTGTTCGCCGCCATCACCATCCGCGTCTTCGCTGCGGTGGTCGTGAGCGGCAACGAGCAGATCGGAATCCGGC
Source organism: uncultured Bdellovibrionales bacterium (assembly GCA_964509425.1). Lineage (GTDB taxonomy): Bacteria > Bdellovibrionota_C > UBA2361 > SZUA-149 > CAZDWZ01 > CAZDWZ01. The sequence continues at coordinate 117,119 of CAZDWZ010000013.1, forward strand.
GCTTCCTGCGGCTCCTCCGGAATCCGAAAAGCGCGTGAGATGGGCGAGCAGTTCCAGAAGGTTGTCGAACCTCCGGTCGTATCGTCGACCGGAGGAAACCTTCAGGATTTGCTTTGTCCGGAGTTTCTCCAGCCACTCGGCGAGCAATAAAAGCTTGAGAAAAGCGCTGAGAATTGAAATCATACACCCGGCAGACGGATCACCCAGGGAAACAGGATTCGGAGGAGGCAGGCGGAAGCGCGATGGAAGAAGCGGCAGCCACATCACCGGAAGCAAGCGACGAGGACTCTTGTAGTTATTCCGATCGTGAACGGCTGCTGTACACGGGTGTTTTCATCGCCGTGATGGAGCTTCCGCTTTTTGCGGCAATCCACCATTTTCTTCCGTCGATTCAGGCAAGCGGGGCGTTCGAAGATTTCGGTAACGTTCTCCAGACACCGATGCTGCCAATCGTGGTGATTATCGGCATCGACCTCATCACCTCGCCTCTTCGATTGTGGTTACTCTATCGCTTTGCGGCGGGGAAAAAGTCGGCAAGCTCACTCTATTCCTACGTTCTTTTGCTCCTGCTCGCCGTGTTGCCGCCGGCGCTCGTCCCGGTACTCGGCCCATTTTTCGGCTCAACACTGATTCAGGTCGATGGCGAGAGTTTGTTTCCGCTGTTTATTCTTTTTGTGGGGATATTCGCGCTGGCGTGGATAGCGAGCGATGCGAAGCGACGAATGGCTTCGGGAGGAGACTAAGCCCGGCATGGATTTTCTTTTCGTCGGTCTTGGAGGTGCGCTGGGAAGTGTGGCCCGATATGCACTCTCGACATTTATCACCCGGGCGGTTCCGGTCGCTGTCTTTCCGTGGGGAACGTTCGGAGTGAACCTTCTCGGCTGCTTTCTGATTGGAATCGCGACATCGTTGCTTGGAACGGTGAGCACGAATAATACCGAACTTCGCTTGTTGTTTTGCACGGGGCTCATCGGCGGCTTTACCACGTTTTCCGCCTTCAGCTTGGAGGCTGTGGCACTGCTCCAAGGAGGATACGCCGGGCTCGCCGCCACTTATGTCGCGGCAAGCGTCGGGCTTGGATTGCTGTTTGTCTTTTTCGGGCAGAGAGTTCCCGTGCTCTTCGGTTGATTGGCCTCCGCCGCGGGAATCTGATCGACGAAGCGCTCGTATTCATAGTAAAACGGGTGAAACCTGGAGGCTTTTCGGTGTTTGCCAGCATAGCGTTCGATCTCCAACTCTGGCTCTATTATTACGGCATTCCCCTGCTTGCCGTGCTCGGCTTTTGTGGGCTCGGACTCGCGGCAAGAAATCCTCGTTACGGTGGGAAACGAGAGACGATTCTCTTACTCATCGTCGGATTGGGATTCCTTTCGATACTCGGTCCGCTCCCTTTCGAGTTCTATCGAATGGAACGCGAAATGTTCTGTAAAGATACCAATCCCGAACCGGTTCCACCGTCACCCTCGAGCTTCACCGCCAAGAGCCCCGAGTCCATTCGCGCGGTCCGCAGATACCGTGCGCGTTCCGTGAAGGTCTCCGCGTGCGCGCAACATGCGCAGCATCAAGCAGACAATGCGCGCGCAATCTCTTTCGGCTTGCTTCCGTTTGCACTGATCCTCGGATTGTCCTCGCTCCTCGTGATGAGGGCGACACCCGGCCCCGAGCGTCCTGAGTTTGCGACATTCTGCTTCCTGGGATGTGCGGTGATCTTCATCTTCTGGGAAGGTCTTGCGATTTTTGGAATTTAGTCCTGCTTGCGGGAAAGCGTTTCTAAACTTTGGCTGCAAAAAATCTGGAACTAGTCGACGGATCCAAATCATGAAGCTATCGTGAGGTCGCTAGAGTGAGGACTCTTCAATGAAAGCAAAGCACATCGGTATTGCGGCGATTACGGCGGAAGGCGGAGCGCTTGCCTATCGCGAAATCGTAAAGGCATTTGAATCAGTCCTCGGCCGGGACAAACACTCGGAGATCACGCTGCATAGTTTCTCGTTCTCCGAATACACGACGAACAAGGGCGATCGGCAGGAGATCTGGGGGAATCTTCTCCTCGAGTCGAGCCGGAAGCTGGCGGCGGCTGGAGCAGAGTTTTTTATCTGCCCGGCAAATACGAATCACATTGCCTACGAAACCATCTGCACCAAGGTCGCGATCCCGTGGCTGCATATCGCAGCGGTCGTTGGCGAATACGGCAATCATCGAGGATGCGAGCGCTCCCTACTCCTCGGAACGAAGTCATTGGTGACGAGCGACGTATATCCCCGATACTTCTCCACGCAGGGAATCGAGGTGATACTTCCGCTCGAGCAAGAGCAGGAAGAAGTTTTCCGGATCATCTATGAAGAGCTGGTTCGCGGAGTCGTGCGGCCGGAATCAAAATCATATGTGGTCTCCCTGATAGAAAAGTATGCTGCCGAGCAGAAGTGCGACAGTGTTGTCCTCGGTTGCACGGAGCTTCCGCTCCTCATTGCAGAGAGCGACTGCGATATCACCGTGCTTGATTCGACGAGAATATTGGCGTGGGGAGCAGTCGCGAAGTCACTTGGAATTAGTCTCGAAAAAGTATCAGAGCCGTTTGAGAAAGCGTAGAGGCACCATGAATTCTCGATCAATCCTACTCTCGCTCGCCGCTCTCGGTTGTTTGTTTTCGGCTGCGGGATGCGCAACGGCAACGCCTGAAGCTCCCGCTTCGACTGGAGCGTGCGAGATGGGCGACGCAGCGATGGTGAAAGACACGATATACTTCGGCCGGAATAAGCCCGGCGGCGGGCAAGTGAGCGATTCGGAGTGGCAGGAGTTCTTAAATAGTGTGCTCACTCCCCGGTTTCCAAACGGACTCACCATCGTCGATGCGCACGGTCAGTGGCGCGGCGAGAGTGGTGCTATCGAGCAAGAACGGTCCGAGGTCGTGACCGTTCTTCATGAGGGTGACGAGGGCGCACGCTTGAAAGTGAATGAAGTCACCTCCGCCTATAAAGAACGCTTTCATCAGGAAGCGGTATTGCGCGAGCGCGTGACGGCGTGCACGCAATTTTAACGTGCGAGGGATTCCATGTCCCTCAGAGAAAACGTTTTCTATCAGTAAACGAAATAGCAGGTGAATGCTCTCTACGCGCCTATTTCTCGCGGTGTGCCGCTGATACTATCAGAAAGACGGATGCTCTTTCGCGATTTAGCGGTGGTTCAGGGAGTTTGACACAGGAGTCTTGAGATAGATCTTTTTTGATCTCAAGTGATGAGGCAGGCGCCTCCCGAGGCGACTTCGGAGTTCGTTCCACGACTCGTGCAGCTCGCGTACGGCACGAACCAGCTCGCGGCCACGGCTCTTCTTACGCTCGGGAACATGGGGAAACCGGAAGGACTCTCGGCCGCCGTCACCGCCATTCGGAGGGGCAGCAGTTCCATGATGCATCCCGCACGCATCTACTTCGAATGCAATTGTTTCGACGCCGCTCTGCAGGCTCTGCTCCATCTGACGGAAGAGCTGCCCGAGACCAGCTTGGGCTGGCTCATCGCGGTCGACGCGCTGAGAGAATGGGGCCTTCACGCGTCCGCGTTGGCCCCTCTTCTGCTCTCGAAGTTCAGTGACGGAGACAAGCCGGTCGCTCTTCGAGTGAGAATCGCGTTCACTCTCAGAACAATTACGCTCGACGATGAAGTCGAGACGACGGCAACGCATTTCCTCGGTGAGGAATTGGCGAGAGGAATCGCCGCTGCGGATGAAGCAGAGAAAATTCCTCCGCCCGACGAAAGCTGACCGCAATGACCGGTTTCGTGAAGAGGTTCTCTACCCGAACGGCATTCGATGCCGTACGGGGAAAAGGATTTTTAGAGAAGCAGCTGCCTTGCCATCGGTTTCACCGAAGCCTGACCCGTGACGGTAGCGAACTGGATATTCGTTACCGCCACGCCGCTTAGTTCAGCGTCGTGTAAAATTGGCGAAGCCTCGACAGGAGTGCGTCGAGTTCCCCGCTGACGACAATGCGGTCCACCCCGTGTGCGGTGGAGGCACCGATCGCCCTCGCGAGATCGTAGATCTCGCCATCCATCTGAACGACGATCTGCGCTGGGCTTCCCGGCACCGGCATCGAGATGACGAGAGCTGTCGCGTTCTCTGCCGCAGCGGAGGAGACGAGCACTTTCGATGCCGTGTCACCGACGGCGAGGAAATTCGTGACGGCCCTCGGCCCGACGGTGCCCGGGTTCAGGATGGCGATCGTGCGGTCTCTAACGGTCTCGGTGTGGAACGCACGCGCGATGTTCTCGAGCATCTCGGCCCCTTCGAGCGCACAGCCTGCCGCCCACTCGTCGGGCACCTCGCTTGCCGCGATCAGCTTTGCGAGGCGAATGAAGGCCGCTTCATCCGGCCCCTCCGCGTTTGCTGCGGGCAGCCCGAAGTAGGCGAGCAAAGACCAGTGCGCTTCGCCGGCGTTTTTCAGCGCGGGGAGCGGCCGGCTCACCAGATCCGAAATCTCCGTCTGCCGCGTGCTGCGAGGTTTGTAGAGCGCCATAGGCCAGGACGCCGACTTCTGCGTGATCGTCTTCGCGGTGAGGGCGTCGAGCAGCAGCCCCAGGTCAGGCAGACAGCCGGCGGCCTGCAGCGCGGTCACGAACTCGTCCGCCCGGCTGGTCTTTCCGAAGCAGCCGATGATGGGGAGTTGTCGTGCCGTGAGCGCGGCGATTGCGGGAGCCACGTCGGGTTCGCCGAAATCCCTGACAGACGGGACTGCGAGCACAACCCGGGTGTCTTTCGGCAGAGCCTGAAGTCGTTCGGGTTCATCGATGAAACAGACTGGTGCGTCGGGAAATTTCACGAAGTGCGTCGCGCACTTCATGAGTCCCCAATACCATCGATCTCCCACAAAAGTGGGTTCCATGGTGAGGTCCTCCGTAGAACATGTTGTTTTGAGCGACGATGGAAGCGACAGTCGCGTTTCGCCTCGAGCGTGGCTCAAAAATGAAAACCTTATTATCCAGTTCGCTGCCTTGTGCCTTCTCGGCGTGAAGGGACAAAGCGGCGAAGAGCTTCTCGATATTGAGTGGGGAGAGAGCCTGAAAAAATGATACGCGAATTCCTCATAACCTCAAGGGATCGAGCGCGAGCAGTTACGAAATTTCGGGAGTCGCCATTCAATATTATTGTTCTATTGAGCCAAGCGTAGGGAGTGCGTGCTCAGAAGTGAAGTGCCGAGCGGCAAAAGATCGCAAGGAAGCGCTCGAGCGTCCGTCGATTATTCACCGACTGATCGAGCAAGAGTTGAGAACACCGTATCCGAAAATAAAAAACCTCGATCGCTCAGCCTCACGAAGTGTTCGTCCATAACGAGAAGATTCTCTGCCTCGAGCTCTTTGAGCGGTGCGACAAACTGAGATTTTGGAGAGAGCGGAAACGACGTGGCATGCTCTTCCCAGCGGAACCCTTGCGCCGTTCGGAGACGGAGAAAGAAGAACTCAATTTCCTGCTGTTCGATGTTCAGTTGTTCTGTTCGTTGAATGGCGGAGCCGCCTGCCGTGATACGATTCATGTAATCTTCCGGACCGGGAATGTTGATCCAGCGAGAGGTTCCGTCGTTATCCCTGAAGTAGCTGTGCGCACCGGCGCCAAGCCCAAGATAATCTTCTCCGCTCCAATATCCGAGATTATGTCGGCATTCGGAGCCGGGAAGAGCGTAGTTTGAAATTTCATAGCGCTGATATCCGGAGGCGGAAAGCCTGTCCTTCGTTTGAGTATAGAGCTCCGCCTGAACGTCTTCGTCAAGTTCGCGAAGTGTTCCGCGCTTTTTCTGCCGGCCAAACTCAGTTCCGGGCTCGATGGTTAATCCATACGCCGAGATGTGATGGGGACCGAGTGAGATCGCCTGTTTCAGATCCGCTTCCCACTCGTCGCAGTTTTCCTCGTCGACTCCGAAGATAAAATCGAAGCTGAAGTTTGAGAATCCGGCAGCTCGAACATTTTCAACGGCACGGAGAATCTCTTCCGTGCTGTGCCAACGGCCGAGAAGTTTTCTCTTCCGTTCGGAGAAGCTTTGTACGCCGAGACTGATTCGGTTCACGCCAGCCTCGCGAATGCCTTCGAGTCGCTCGCGATCCAGAGCCTCGAAAACCGTTCCCGGATTTGTCTCCATCGTAATTTCGGTGGTCCCGAGCACCGTCGTGTAGGCGCGGATTTCTCCGAGAAGCTTTCTGTAGCTCGCCGGGGAAAACAATGACGGAGTTCCGCCGCCAAAAAAAATTGAGTGGCAGGTTCTGCCTTTCCACCGCTCCGACTGCATTGCCGCACGGAGCTCTCCGAGGAGAGCGTTCACATAGCGCTCTTCGGGCATAGATGTTTCCGACGCGGGGTTCACCCCGTAACTATTAAAATCGCAATACGGACATTTCCGGATGCAATAGGGGATATGGAGATACAGTCCGAATGTGGACTTCATGATAGATCGAGCGGCTTCCCCAAGGCGGAGAAAACCGTGCCGGAATCGATGGCCGAGGTTTTAAGAAGGGCCAGGCCGTAGCTTTTTCCGTTTTCCGGAGAATAGATCCAGCTGGTAATGACTCCAGAGACCGCACCTTCGGCATTTTTAACTTCGGTTCCCGCGGAGAACTCGCTTGTGTCACCAGTGATCTGAAAACGAACGAAGCGGCGATTGGGTCGTCCGCGGGCGGTCGCCATCTCGACGACTTCCTGTCCCGCGTAACATCCTTTGTTAAACGAAACGAGGTCCGTCACTTCTGTTTCCGGCCCCAAGACTTTTTCATTCAAGTCCGGGCCGAACTGCGGGACGCCCGCTTTCAATCGGAGGAGTTGATACGAGTCCTCTCCCGCGCACGGCACCTCGGGAGGGAGAGTCCAGCCCGCGGCAAGGGTGGTGACCACGAAGGTTGAAGACAATTCCCCGAGTTTGCTCTCAAACACGAAGCTGTTCTCGAAATTCCCGGCGAGCGTCTCGCGCTTGCTTCCAAAAATTTGCTTCACTCGATAGTCGGTGCTGAGCGACTGCACCTGCACATCATCCGACACACGGAATTGGAGAATGGCGGCAAGGAGCTCATTTTCATCTGGAATCGGGTCCGAGACGAGGAGAAACCCGCCGCTTACCCGGGCGAGAATGAACTGCCCGAAAATTCGCCCCTGCGGGGACAGCACGAGCGACCAAGCACCGGCTCCCGGTCGAAGCGATTTCACATTCTGCGTGATTCGGCCGTGGAGATAGCGCTCCGCGTCGGCGCCGGAGATGAAAAGCACGGGAAGAGGCTGCCGCTCCACGGCGAGCAAGTCTCTGGAAGCCTCAAGAATTTTGTCGTTCGGGGACATATGTTCCATGCCGCGGCGCGCTTTGGTCCCGATCTCGACGGGTCCGGTCAAAGACAACGCCTAAAATCTGACCGGCCTTTCTCAGTCACGCCGGATATCCGGTGATGGAAGATATAGGGATTAGCGGATGACTTCAAACAGGTGTTTGAAGACGAACGTAGAATTCCAGTAAATGATGAACGCCCGTCCTTTTATTCGGGAGATTTCAAGGAAGGGGTTTTCCCAATAGCGGGAGTCCCGGGATTGATCACGGTTATCTCCGAGGAGCAGCACTTTTCCGGGGGGAACCACCACCGGACCGAAGTCTTTGATTCCGCCGCGGACCCAGATCGCATAGTCGCTGTCTTTGTCGAGCACCTGGCCATTAATATAGAGCTTCATGCCCTTTACTTGAATCGTGTCGCCCGGAACACCGATGACCCGCTTGATGATGTTCGTTCCCGAATCTTCCGGGAGTGTGAACACCACGACATCTCCACGCTCCGGCACTCGGTAGTCGAACACCGTCTCCGTCATGAGCGGAAGACGGAAGCCGTAGCTCAATTTGTTCACGAGGATATGGTCGCCGATCTCCAAGGTGGGGACCATCGAGGCGGAGGGGATCTTAAACGCTTCGACGACGGAGGCCTTCAGCACAATGGCCATCACGACGAAGAACATCAGGGTCTTTGCCAGCTCGTACCCATCAGCGAGCATCCCGCTCTTTTGTTGAGACTGTCCGCCGAGGGGATTGTATCGCTTCTGATTCTGCTGATTGAGGTGAAGTGACAAGCGAACCTTTCGTTTAAGTAGTTGAATGAATCTCAGATTATTTCCTTGAACATTCTAACTCATTCAGTCGGCACAGAGAAGGTGTGAGCTTTACGCATTAAACGCCTGCTTCCGCCCGAAGATGACAACCTGGCAATCTACCTCTACATTTGGCTCTTTCGTAACGATCGTGCAGACGAAAATCCCCGACTCGAAAGCCCGTTCTTTCAGGATTTCCACCCTCGATTCTTCCGAAACGTTCATGCGGGCTTTGATCGAGTAGTTTAGTTCTACTTCTACGTTTCCCGGCTTATCATTTAGTATTTTCGTGATGACCCCAAAAATCGGATAGGTCTTTCCAACTTCGACATCACTCGGCGCGACTTGCAGGCCAAGTTCCTCAAAGAGGTCGTTTCCACCGAGTTCTCGCTTTTCTTGCTCCATGACGACTCCAACCGCTCGCGCCCTGTTTTTACTGCGGTAAACACCGCGACGGGTTCAACACCCTATTCCACTTAATCAAAGCGGATTGACACTATACTTCACAGATAATTGACTTGGGAGATGGGGGAACTGCGAATTCTACAATACCGAATGGCGATTCGGTATCGAGTACGCGAAGGGCGCGAGACCTGACCCCTCAAAAGATACGCGGACCCGTCACACGACGAGGAAGCGCGTTCGACGACTATATATATTGATGAGCGTTTTCGCTCAGCCGGCTTTTGCAACCTTTCGGCGGACTCGGGTGTCGGTTCCGGATCTCCAGAACTCTTCATACGAGGCGAAACCGGGGATCCGGTCTCCTGGATTCAGCACCGCAACTTTTTCGTGTTTCGAGAAAGAAGTCGGAATAAACAGCTCGACCACCGGGGCCATCACCTTTTTCCCATCGGTCATCGGCATCGACTGAAGAGCGCAGGTGTCTTTCGATAATTTCTCAAAGATTGACGAGTCGAGCTCGATGGCAACCTCGAATGCCGCCACTTCAGCCCGCGTGCGCTTGGTGTCGATTTTCGATGAGATCTTCATGACCCGGCCGACTTGGTTCCCCTGCACGAGCACCGGAGAGCCGGGCTTCAAACCGCTGATCACCGGGAAATCAACGAGAACTTGTTTTACATCAGTGTGGTCGACATCAGTGTGGCCGCCGACGGCTGCCTCGGTCGCCTCTGCCGCGCCGGCACTGACATGCGAAATGCCCGGAGTATCTTGCGGTGCATCAGTGAGGCCGTATGGTGAAAGCTGAGTGAAAATGGAAATGAGCAGGTAGTAAACAACGATCATTGGACTCCTCGACGATTCCCCTGGTCTTAAAAACGAACCTTGCGCTCTGTTTGATAGAACCGGCTTCAAGCGAAGCCGAACTTTTCATCGTGGTAACAGAGCCCGAGGCTTTGTCGGCTCGACCCTGCCACGCAGAGCTTGTCGAGCGGTGCCCAATTTCGATCCTCCCGAAGAAGATCTGAAACCACCGGGGCACGTCATCTTAGGCCGCCATTGAAAATCCGCAAACTGCACTCAGAAACCAGGGCCGTAAGAACTAAACCGGCTTAGCGCAATTTGCGCGGGTTAGTAAAGACGTAAAAGTTTATGTAACCAATGAGAAATTCCTATCAAGTTCCGCCGATAGAGAGATCCCAGGGACTCCCCAACGGCGTTCCTGGCCCGCCCCTTGGGCATATTGGAGCGAATTTTCTCTATGCGAAGTTCAATCTTGGTGAGAGCGCTTTTACCCGCGAAGGAACGCCACGACCTCATCACGAGACCTGATCCCGGCTTCGATTCGGGGACCGCCGTGAAGCGGCTTCTGATCTGCTCTTCGAAGGAGGCTCGCGCGCTGATCCCCCTTCATCAAGCCGAGCGCCTCACCGTCTTGCCTCTCTCTATACTCCGGCAGCCGTCGGGCGAAGAGCTGCTCGTGGTCATGGGGTTGAACGAGCCGCTCCCCGACCTCGTTCAGGAGTTGAGGTTCACCGCCGGATTGCCGGTGGTGTACGAACCCACCGAGGATCGCGAGACATTGATTGCTGCCATCTCCGCCGCCTATCGAGGGGATGTCGAATTTCTCAGCGGTGCGGCGAAATTCGTCACCACGCATCTTCCGGAGAAAGAGAAACCTGATGGCGGCACTGCGCTTCGAGCGGCATCGGAGGGAGCGCCGATCCCAAAGCTGCTCGAGGCGGTGCTCTCCCGGGCGTACTACCTTTCGGCTTCCGATGTTCACATTGAACCTCAGCTCGAAGACGTTCGAATTCGTTTTCGGGTCGACGGCCTCTTGAGGGATGAAACCGCAGTCCGTCTCTCGTCCCGGGTCCTCGAGAATCTCGCCCGTCATATTAAGGTCGTATGCGGCCTCGATCTGACGGAGAAGCGGAAGCCGCAGGACGGGTCATTCCAACTCCCCCTCAAAGACGAATCGCTCCGAGTTCGGGTCTCGTTTCTTCCACAGCGGGAGACCGAACGAATCGTGCTCAGGCTGTTTCCGATGGGGAAAAAGGACCTGCCGTCCGAAGCGAGACCCGCCGAACGGTTCTCTGCCCTCGGGCTCTCTCCGGAGCAGCAGCGGATGCTTCTTTCGCACCTTGGCCTTACGGGCGGTACGCTGATCTTTTCCGGCCCGACCGGAAGCGGCAAAACAACTCTCCTCTACGGCTGTTTGGAGTTTCTGAACGAGGAGTGGCGGAACGTCGTGACGATCGAAGACCCCATTGAAAAAACCATTCCCGGAATCAATCAGACCCAAGTTACGCCCCTGCTTGGATTTCGCGACTGCCTTCCGGTCGTGCTCCGGCAAGATCCGGACGTCGTGATGGTGGGCGAGATCCGTGATTCGCAAACGGCGGATTCAGCGCTGACCGCAGGCATCACCGGACATCTTGTTCTTTCGACGGTGCACGCCGGAAGCTGTATCGAGATTATCCCGCGACTCCGCTACTTGGGAGTTCAGGGACTTCTCCTTGGAGCGTCTCTCCGGTTGCTCGTCGCTCAGCGGCTCCTTCCGAGAAACTGTATCGAGTGCCGTGAGGAGAAACTGCCTACGAATGCCATCGCGAAGTTTTTTCATATCCCGCAGGGACGCGCTCTACTCTCTTCGAGAGGTTGTTCTATTTGCGGCAATACAGGAATTCGGGGTCGGCGGGGCGTTTTCGAGTTTCTTCCCGTCTCACCGTCCATCCAGGAGCTGCTGTTTGACTCCGGTGCTCAGGAATCCGGCGCTCTCATCCAGCAAATAAAGCAGAAGGCGAGACAAGATGGTTTTCAGCCGCTTGCCTTCCAAATCCGGGAAGCGCTTCTTGAAGGAGTCATCTCTCCGCATTCAGCATTTCGCGGGTTAGGTCTCGAGCCTCGGCTCTTCGAGCTGTAGAGCGGAGGCGTGCCCCTCTTTACGAAGTCTTTCGGAGGGGGCTATGTTGACTGAGGGAGAGTTGCGCCGCTTTTGCGGCATGCAACCCGGAGCCGAGTCGGCAGGATCGAGCGCGATGTTCCGATCCGAAATAGGAATGTCAATCGGGGGCAGTTTTGCTCAGGCGATTTTTAGAAAGAACGTAGTTCATGCTTCTTGCTTCCGAACATCCTGAATCCCCGAACGGTCAAAGCGGACACGAGCTTCCTCTTGAAGTCATCTTTCGTTGTGTTCAAGACGATTCTGCCGCAAGCCTCATCGCGCAGCTTGCCGCCGAGAGTGGGCTCTCGCTCGCCGCCACGCAGATCCTTGTTGCTCGAAAAATCGTTTCGCTCGACGAGGTTCGGAGATATCTCTCGCCCAATTTCAAAGAGCAGCTCCCTCACCCTCAGGAGATTAAGAACCTCGACGCCGCGGCGGAGTTGCTGTTCGAGTTTATCGACTCCGGAGAGCAAATCGTTATTTATTCAGACTTCGACGTCGACGGGATTAGCTCCGGTTCGCAACTCCTGCTTTATCTCCGGGCTCTGGGCGCAAAGGTAGATATTTATGTCCCGAACCGGTTCACCGAGGGTTATGGATTGGTTCTCTCGGCCGTAGAAACTCTCGCGCGGCGAGGGACGAAGCTTCTCATTACGGTTGATTGCGGAATCTCGAGTCACGTCGAGCTTGCTGCGGCAAAGCGGTTCGGAATGAAATCGATCGTAATCGATCACCATATTCCCTCCGGGAATCCGCAACAGCTTCCGCCCGCGGATGTTGTTGTCGATCCGGCGCAGGACGGATGTCCTTTTCAATCGCACAAGCTAGCCGCCGCCGGTCTGGTGTGGATGTTTCTCGTGCTGCTTCGGATACGGGCGGAGGTCCGGTATGCCCGGGAAGTCGAGACCGGAAAGCTCAAAATTCCCGATCCGAAGGATTTTCTCGATCTCGCTGCCCTCGGAACTATTTGCGACATGGTGCCCCTCCTCGGAGTAAACCGTCTTCTTGCCATGCGGGGTCTCGAGGCTCTGGAGCGAACCGCGCGGCCTGGACTCGTCGCGCTGAAACGAGTCGCCGGCGTCGCTGAGACAAAGCGCTTTAATGCTGGCCATGTGGGATTCGCGCTCGGACCGCGTATCAATGCGGCCGGGCGGCTCGCTGAGGGGCAGGAAGTTGTTACGCTGCTCACGACGACTGATACCATTCGGGCGAAAAAAATTGCCGAGCTTCTGAACCGCTTGAATGACCAGCGAAAGCAGATCGAGGAGCAGGTGAAAGAAGATTGCTTCGCGCGTGTCCGTGCGGAGCCGCAGATCCTCTCCCGCTCGGCGATCGTGCTCTTCGGAGAGAGTTATCATCCGGGAGTAATCGGCATCGTGGCGCAGCGCCTCGTTGAGAAATTCCATCGCCCGGCGGCGGTGCTCGCACCGGGTGAGATGACGATCGGAAACAAAAAAGTTCTCGTCCTGAAGGGATCCGTGAGAAGCGTTTCCGGCTTTCACGTCGCCGAGGCGCTTCAATCGCTGCAGCCGATGCTCGTCAGTGGTGGCGGCCATGCCGAGGCCGGAGGGTTTTCGGTGCTTCCGGAAAAATTCACTGAATTTCGCGAGGGCTTCATCGCATTTGCGGATCGAGTGATTCCGCTCGATGCTCTCAGGCGCCGGTGTGTTGTCGATCTGAAGCTTTGTTTTTCCGACCTCCATCTTCCGCTCGCGCAAGAGCTTCAACGCTTCTCGCCATTCGGGATTGGAAACCCCTCTCCGCTGTTCTTCACCTCCGATGCGAAAGTTGATTCCGTCACTTCCTTGGGGAATGCACATTTGAAGGTTCGACTTTCAGACGGAACGGGCTCCGTTACTGCCGTTGCCTGGGGTTTTCAAGGAAATCCGCGGCTCAAAAAAGGAGAGAAGGTCAATATCGCGTATCAAGTCGAGGTGAACTCGTACCAGGGCGTGTTGTCGCTGCAGATCAGCTTGCGAGAGGTGTTTTGATCTCTCTCCCTTCCGCTCTCGCGTCGGTGCTCGTTCTCGCTGCGCTCCTCTCGCTCTTTTCCGGCTACTCGCTTTTTACCCGCGGCTCCCGGACTCCGGCACCACCGCTTATCTTTCTTCTCTTTTCGCTGCTTTTGCTACTTGAAGCCGTGGGTTCATACCTTGTTCCCGGCCGTGCGATTCTGGAGTTCGGGATTTTTCAACCGGCATCGTTTTTCAGCCGGCTCTCCTTCGCGTTTCTCCCGCACGTGTCTTCCACTGTCCTCCGCCGCCTAATTGATCCGTCCATTTGGTGCCTTCTTCTCTTATTGCTTCGCATGGGCGGTCCCTTTTTTCTCAGCGCAGTTTTTTTTGCATTAACGATAGCCGTCGAAAGCCTCGCTCTCGCCGGACTCAGCGCCGGGCTCGTCGACGACAACCGGTTTCGGATTTTTCATCACGGGTGTTTTCTCGCCTTCGGAGTTCTCTTGTTCCGCGGATATTACGCCGTTCTTCTATCTCCTGAGGATCGGCAGGTCCCCGCGTTTTTTCTCCGTCATGTGTTTCTCTTCGCGGCGTTCTTTGCGTCACTCGCTGTCACGCTGCCTTTCCTCGCTGGAGCCTCACGACCAATGGCGTTTGCTCATTATTACGCATGGTTCCCGGAGAACTGGGCGGGGGAGTTTCTCGGAGAAAAACTCAGTCCTCCGCTTCTCCCGGAGCTCGGACGTTATCAGAGCGGCGACTCGTCAGTGGTGCTCCAGCACGAGGTTTGGGCGAAGGAGGCGGGGCTCTCGGGATTTATTCTCGATTGGTGGCCGAGCCGGAGAGCACTCAAAAATCGCGTGTTCGAAATTTCCCGGCAGTTTTCACCGAGCTTTTCAATCGCGCTCCTTTACGAAACTCTTGACCTCAGGCAGCCGCACGAGAAGCTTCTTCCCGGCGAAAGGCCGAACATCGTTTTTCTCTCCCCCGAGCGGGCGAAAAACATGGGTCTCCAGTGGGCTCGTATCGTCGGCGAGTACATGTTGCGACCGAATTATCTCAAGGTCGGAAAACGTCCCGTGTTGTTTCTCTATGCGACCCGGCATCTGCTCGGAGACGTTCCCGCTCGCATCGAAGAGGCGAGAGCGATCGTTCGAGAGAAAACCGGATTCGAACTTTTTCTCGTGGCCGATGAACCGTATTTCGAAGTGATGGAGGGTGATGCGTCAGCGGTTCGCCTTCTCTCGCGGCACCAGCCGAACTGGGATCGCATCCGGGCTTTTGACGCGCTTTTTGCCTACAATCCGTATGATGCCTCTCGAAAGGAACATGGCGGGACAAAGGGGCACGAGAGGTTTCTCGATGACGCCGGGAAGTTGTTTCGAAGCTACGGAGCGGTCGCGGCGAATGCCGGGATTCCGTTTTTCCCGATGGCGCTCTCAGGATACAACGACCGCGCGCATCGCTTGGGAGAGGATCATTTCGTGGTGCCGAGAGAACTTCCGGACGGAAGCAGCTTTCTCTCGAAAAGCATTTCGCGATGGGTCTTGCCGTTTTTTCCGGCATTCGGCCCACGGCTCTTCACCCTTACCTCGTGGAATGAATGGAATGAGGGGACCCAAGTGGAACCGGAAGTCGAGATCTCTGAACCCTCAAGCGGGGGCGCCGCATACACCCAGAACGAAACGTATCGAGGCCGGGGGCGAAAAGCGCTCTCGGAACTCCGCACCGTTGAAGAGTCTCTCACCTCCTCCGGCCGGAAGTGACGTGAGTTATCCAAGGGAACCTTGGGTCAGCACTTTTTTCGTTCGCAGTTGATTGTTATCGTCGATTCGAAGCAGGCATATCCGTCGTCGTCGCAATACCCGACCTTGGAGCTTTCGACGAACTCTTCCGCTCCATCTTCCCCTATTGGGGTTCCCGAGAATCTGGCGATCGGGAATTTCGAATATTTCCCCTTGCAGTAAGCGTTTGCCTTCGCTCGAAGTTTGTCAAACTCGAGGTTCGGAAAGCCAGGGAGTTCAACGAAGTTTTTCTTCGAGCCTTCTTCCCAGGTCTTTTTGTCTCCGAAACCGCCGGTCTCGTCTTTGCACTTGATGCGCTCTGGTTTGGTTGTGGTGAAGGTCGTTTCACCACGCGTCACTTCCGTGCCTTCCGGATGATACATCGGGAGATGTTTTAACGTAATCGTTTCCGTCGGCGGGCAAAACGGAGCCGGGGCGTAATAGCTCGCGTAATGTTCCTGTTCTTCTCCTCCTTCTTCTTCTTCCTCATCCGTATTCTCACTCAGTCCTTCCTCGATCGGCTGAGATTCTTCTTCAATGAATTGATTCTCGCTTTGGACGGGTTCGTCGCAGAGCGCGGCCTCTTCGTCCTCTTCACATTCCGGTGTGGGCGTCGCGGTCGGTGTCGACTCGGGCGAGAGTTCGGGGTCCGGGGAGTCATATGGCTCAGGCGAATCTGTGGGCTCCGGAGTCGACTCTGGTGAATCATACGGCTCCGGCGAGTCGGATGGCCCCGGAGTTTGCACGGGGGAATCGACAGCGTCCGGAGTGGGCGTCGACGAGGTATACGGCTCGGGAGATCCGGAAGCCTCCGGAGAATCATAAGGCACCGGAGCCGCAGACGGATTCCCGGGATGAGGGGAGTCAACCGGCGCCGGAGGTGCCGGGCTCGGGATCGGTGTAGGGCTATGTGTGCGCGGAGGTTCGGGAGACGGCTGTGGCGTCGGTGTTGGTGTGCCCGGAGGCGACGGCGTCCCAGGAGGGAGTCCGGGAAGGGATGAGAATTCTCCATCGAGCGGGGAGGGGGTTGAAGTGGAGTTTGGTCCCGGCCATTCTTCTTCGCCAGCTGCGGTCTCGTTGCAGAGGATTGCCAGAAGGACGGCAATAGAGAGTTCGGTCAGGAATCTTACCGGTGCCATGCGTGTTAACCCCCGAAATGCTCGATTTTGTTGGAATCATTATTGAATGCGGGGGGCTTATGGGTGTTGAGGGCGGCAGACTTTTCTCTCACGTTTTGACCGACCGGCTCGAATGCGCCGATCCGGAAGTCTCTAGGTAAAAATTACTTTTAAAGTCACGCCTCTGTTTCGTCCGATCAACGCATAACAACTTACGAATGAAGGGACAGTCGAAGGACCCCGGTCCAGGCTTTCCAGTGTGTTTTGTAAGTTGCTGAAATTATTTTTGTTTCGTTTGGCTCCGAGATTCCTTGACGCAGTTCTCCGAGAGTGATTTTAGCCACAAAGTCGCTATCTTATGCGGTTTCTTGTGGTAGAATAATGGAGTCTTCGTTGGAGGAGCCTAGACACAGGGCGAGATTTTTATCCGTTTTGTTTGTATAACGGGGTTTCGGTAAAAAAGAGGTCCACATGGGCGTTGGTTTTGGTGGAATGGGCAGCCCGGGGCGACGGGCGGCAATACAGAGACAGCGAATCTTCTTCTTCGGCGGGAGCGTCGTTCTCTTCGTAGTGCTGGTCATCGGCGCGGTATTTATAACTCAGTCACAATCGGTCGCGCGATCGAATGTCAGCAGCGAGCCTCAAGAAGAGGTGACGCTTGGCACCATCGTACTTATCGCCGCGAACTCGAAAATTCCTAAGGGAACAAAGATCACAGCAGCAAATATTCGTGAGGTTCACTGGCCGAGAGATCAGGTGCCTGAGGGCGCTGCTCGGACCGCCGAAGACGTAGAGAATATGTTTTCGACGGTGGCCTTGCCCGAGAACCAACCGATTCTGCGCAGCTCGCTTTCTGCGACGCAACCGCAGTTCGGAATCGGGGAACTTCTTCCTCCGGGACATCGCGCCGTTACGATCAACGTAAACGCGACAACCGGGGTTGAAGGATGGGCAACCGCAGGAGCTCACGTCGATATTCTTTTGACCTACCTCGACCCGAAGGACGGGGAGAACAAGACTCGCGTCGTAATGGAGAACGCCATCGTGCTTTCGTTCGGCGGAAATGCGAAAGCTCGCGATACGGATGAGCATGATCGCACCACTTCGCGTCTTGAGATATCGACGGTCACCTTGGCGGTTCCGTTCCAGGATTCATTGAAGATTCAAACCGCATTGGCGATGGGCCGTATCACTCTTGCTCTCCGGAACAAGGACGACGTCGGAACGCAGGCGGATACGACCTTCGAGCAAAACGAATTCGATAAGAAGGTGAAGGCTGCTCCTCAACAAGCGAGCAAGGCTCCGCCAAAAGGCTTTGCGAAGATCCCGGGCAAGAACGGCGGCGAGCAGCAGTTCGTTCTCGACGGAGATCGCTGGCAGTCTGATTCGCCGGAGTCTCTGTTCTAGGCGATTCAGTTTACAGCCGTAAATTGACCGTAAAAGAAACCACCTTCGGGTGGTTTCTTTGTTTTTGAGCTTGATGTTGTCTTGCGGGCGACTACACGAATTCCAAAGATTACATTCCAACCTGCGCGATCACAGTGATTCCCGCTGAACTTTTGTTGACTTATTTCAACGCTTGGATTTTATTGTACCCGTTAAATCGGTGATCGTAATAAAACTACATGGCGATCGTAATCGATTCAGAACCAGTCCTTACAGCCTCCGATGTTGAGAGGGCGCGCGCGCTTGCAGAGAGCGCTGCTCGTCTCGTCGGTGCCCGACTCCGAGAACATTTCCGCGGCGACCACGAAGAGCTCGAAATCTCCTACAAAGGTGTCAGCGACATCGTGACTGAAGTTGATCTTTGGTCCGAGGAGAAAATCTCCCAATGTATCCAAGCGATGTTTCCCGATCACTGCATCATTGGTGAAGAAACCAGCTCTCAGCTGAGCTATGAAGAAATCGCCTCGGTGATTCAGAACCGTGTATGCTGGCTGGTTGATCCGATTGACGGAACCTCCAACTTTGCAAACGGACTTCCTCACTTCGGAGTTTCAATAGCGCTTGTTGATCACGGAGTTCCGCTCTGCGGTGTCGTTTATGATCCGATTATGGACGAGCTGTTCAGCGCGATTCGTGGTCAAGGCGCGTTCTTGAACTTGAACCCCATCGTTCCCGGAAAGAAGGAGAAGCTCATTGAGTGCGTGGTCGCGACCGGATTTCCGAGCGATAGGCGGAGCCGGTGGCAAGACTATCGCCCGGTTGTAAATTCCTTGGTTCTCTCCTGCCGCACGGTTCGGAGCCTTGGATCGGCAACCCTCGATGCCTGCTGGGTCGCCTGCGGACGGCTCGACGCGCAGTTTCAGTTCAGGCTCCGACCTTGGGACGTGGCTGCTGCATCTCTCATCGTCGAAGAAGCCGGCGGCCTCGGCTACAGCTACCACGGCCACAGCACGGGACATCGCTACTCACTCGTCGCCGACGCGTTCCTCCACGCGGGGAGCGGTCTCGGAGCAAAATTCGACGAGTTGATCCGCGAGAGCATGACTCCCGTAAGCTGAGTTCTTAAAACCTCGCTCCCACTATTTAACAAACTCACGGCATTCTGGAGTCGATCCCTCGTCAAGTTTCGTGGATCTTGCGGGCTCCATGTTTGCCAAGTCATTTCAAACAATAACCTTTATATCCGCGATCTTTACGCCGAAAAATCCGAAAAGAAGAATCTATTCGTTCAACTCTCGCGAAGTTTTTCACGAGGGTTGGGCAGTGCGTGATTGATTTATGTTTTGTTAGATTTGTTTACCGTTTTCTCCGTCCTGTCTCCGTCGCGTGATTCGACGCTGGTCTCCGTTCGGCATGAAGTATTCATGCGGCGCGGGGACCAAGCCCGGTCCCTCGACACGGCCTGTGCGGCCTCAGGAGAAAGGAGATGAAGGTCTTCCACGACGGCAACATGACGGTGACGCTGGAGCAGCTCGCGGCCTTCGAGCGCGAGCAAGGCGAAGGGCTGGGGATCCCGCGGTTCCTGATCGAGTTGAGCGCCGGCGAGCGGCAGAAGATGTACGCCCACCTCATGCCGACGAGCCGCGACAACGTGACCCTGCTGCTGAACTGCGCGGACTACTTGATCCAGGCGGCGAGGGTGGCGGAGATCCGCTCGTGCGGGTTCTTCCTCGCCCTCGAGCGCGCCGAGGAAGAGCTGCCGAAGCTGCAGCTCGCGATGGGGCAAGACCCCCGGCCGGTCATCGCCGCGGCGTTCGGGAGGAAGTGGGACGAGCTCGAGGGCCTGTTCGAGGAGGCCGAGTGGTGGATGAAGAACGGCTTGAGCGGGAAGGCGCTGGAGTGCGTGACGGAACGCTACAGCACGGCGAAGCGGCTCCTGCAGGGTTGGCCGTCGCCCTTCCCGACGAAGATGCTGGTCGAGGCCCCGGTGACCTACGATTCCTGGGTCGGGAAAACGTTCCTCGACATCGTGAAGTGTTACGCGCCGCAGATCACCCACGTCCTGAAGCGCCTCCTGAACAACCGCGACATGGAGCTCGTGGAAGTCCAGAAGTGGGATCAGTATGAGATGACCCCGACCCAGGTGCGCGCGGAGTGGGAGAAGTTCTACGGCGACATGTGGGGCCCCTTCCGGTAAACAAATCGAGGAAGAACCTTAGGGTTCTAGAAGGAGAGTAGACAACCTGCTCTCCTGAAGAGGGACGCACTGCCCCTCCTCGACTGTAGACCTTCTCGTCTTCATGATATCAGGTCAGATTTTTGATTTCCTAAGCTCGCCCTCGTTGCTATACCGTCCCCAGACTCTCAAGCTTTTAAGAACAGCAGTAAAAAAAGCTCACTGGGATGGCAAAACTTCAAAGTCATTTTACACTCACGACTGCAGTCGCGATCGCCTACGCGGCGGTTGGCGTCAGCGGTCTTCATATTCCGCTTGATACCGTGTTGCTCGGCTCAGTGCTCTTCATCATCGGCGGCGCGCTTCCGAATGTCGATGAAGGAAACGGTCCGTCCGCGCGCGAGTTCGGTGGGATACTTGCGGCGGTCTCGCCGCTTATCCTCTTCTCTCTCTTTCCGTCGATGCAGCGGCACGGAGTTTCGCAAGTCGCTCTCATTTCCGTCTTCACCTACGTTGTGTGCCGTGTTGTTATCGCTCGCGGGCTCCAACACTACACCGTTCACCGGGGGGTCTTTCACAGCCTTCCCGCGGCGATCCTCACTTTCGAAGCGGCGTATCTCATCTTTTTGGGTTTGCCCTTCCTTGAACGTTTCTATCTCGCCTTCGGAGGCTTTGCCGGCTTTCTTACGCACCTGATCCATGACGCCTACGGCAACTTGGATCTCGTTGGACGCGCGATGGGAAAAGGGGAGCGTAAGCCTCGTGTGCTCAAGCTCGGCGGAAACACCTGGGGAAGCACGGTCGCGGTCTACAGCTGCGTATTTTTTCTCGCGTGGTTCATCGTGCGAGATTTTTATCCGAACTTCCATTTTGTTGCGGGCGTGAAATACTAGCTCACGCTGTCTACAGCCACGCTGAATTCTGTGCATCGCTCCGCGAGCGTCCAGTTCGAATCGCACTTTAAAAAAAGCCTAGCGAAATCACCTCGCTGCACCGCTCGGAAAACCGGCGAGGCGGGTGCCATTGTCTTTCCCATTTCGCCTGTCGTAGATCCACCGCATGACTACTTACGAATCTCTTCGATCGACTGATTTTCGCCATGTTTGGCATCCGTTTACGCAGACGTCAGTTTGGACTGAAGAAGATCCACTGATTGTCGAATCGGCGGAAGGCTTCGAGCTCATCGACGTGAATGGCAAGCGCTATCTCGATGGAGTGAGTTCTCTTTGGTGCAATGTTCACGGGCACAGCGAACCGCGGCTGCTCCGCGCGCTCCACGAGCAAGCAGACAAGCTCTGTCATTCCACGCTGCTCGGTCTCTCGCATCGTCCGCTCCTTGAGCTTACCGACGCGCTTCTAAACGTTCTCCCGCCGGGACTCACGCGAGTTTTCTACGCCGACAGCGGCTCAGCGGCCGTTGAAGCGGGTCTCCGAATTTGTCTCGAATGGTGGCAGAAGCAAGAAAACCCTCGCGGGAAAGAAAGGAAAAAGCTCATCTCCCTCGAAGAGGCGTATCATGGAGACACCATCGGCGCCGTCGGCGTTGGATACTCGAGCTACTTTCACGAGGCTATCGCCGGGAGCATCATTCCCGCGTTTCGTTTTCAGCCTCCGCACTTCTATCGCTTTTATCAGGGGAAAAGCATCGAGGAGGCCGAGAAGCAAAGTCTCGAAGATCTGAAGAACTTGCTTGCTGCTCACGGCAGAGAGGTCGCTGGATTTATCGTCGAGCCGCTGATGCAAGGTGCCGCCGGAATGTGGCCGCACTCGCCTCGGTTTCTGGAAGCTGCCGTCGCGCTTTGCCGGGAGCATGACATTCTTATTATCTTTGACGAGGTCGCGACCGGTTTTGGAAAGAGCGGAAAAGTCTTTGCAAGCCAACTCTCAAATGTCATCCCCGATATTCTCATCATGGGGAAGGGGCTTACTGCCGGGTATCTTCCTCTCTCCGCTGCTGTCACTCGCGAAGATATCTTCGACGCCTTCACCGGCGCTCCGCGTGAGCGAAAGACGTTCTTTTATGGTCAGACCTACGCGGGGAATCCGCTCGCGTGTGCGGTGGCAGCGGCCAATCTTTCGATGTTTGAAGAGAACGGATTTATGGCCGGTGTTCTCGGACGAATAGAATACCTGGGTCGCGAGCTCGAAGAGAAAATTGCTCCGCTACCGCAAGTTGGAGAGGTCCGGAGACTGGGGATGATGACGGGGATTGAACTCACCTCGAGTCCAGGCGAGCAAAAACCATATCCCTCGGAGTTTCTGGCTGGTCAGAGAATCGTGAGAGAGGCCCGCGCGAGAGGAGTGTGTATTCGCCCGCTCGGAAATGTTCTCATCTTGATGCCGGCGATTGCGATGCCGGAGAAGGATCTCACCCGACTTGTTGATGTTACGGCGGAGTCGATCCAAGCGGCATTGTCGTAGCAGTCAGATCGTCTCTGTGCCTCTGTGTCTCTGTGGTTTTTTCTTTGATGCAACCACAGAGGCACAGAGGCACAGAGGAAATTCCATTCTATTTTGTTTTTGAAGCGGGTTGTCCGGGTGGTTTTCCGGGAGACCTGCCCTCTGCCGCTGCGAGCTCATCCCGGCCCTCCCCCCGTGCTCAAACATCCTCGGACGAAGGGGGATCCTGAACGGGTGCGAGCAGCGGGCGTCCTGCGGAACTGCGCGCGGGGGGAGGGCCGGGATGCTCCTCTCGCGGCTGGATTTTAATCCTTAGACCTTCTATTTTCTTTCTCCTGGTACCGGGTTCATCCTGAGCCCCGCAGATCGAATGCAGTCAGATCCGAAGGCAAAACGCTGAGAACTGTGCCGCGTAGAGCGGGTCACGAGATAAACATGCGTGCTTCAGCGCTTAAACGCAGGAAGATTTCGCTCGAAGCCACGAGGAGAGAAAAGAAGGTGCACTTCGTTTAATTCAAGACAGCGTGGGAATAGTGGTGGGGAAGTCTAGAGTCGTAGCGACTCGGGAAACACATTGCAGAGAAGCTTTCCACCGGGAGCGAAGAAGCCAGGCGGAAGTCGGAGCGGGATGTTGTTCTCACGCCATTGCCGAATCGCCCTCGCGGCGATTCGGCTTT
>CAZDWZ010000014.1:0-134692 GCA_964509425.1 uncultured Bdellovibrionales bacterium
CTCCGATCGCCATGGACAAGGAACTCCGTTTCGCTATCCGCGAAGGCGGCCGTACTGTAGGCGCCGGCGTCGTAGCTGAGATAATTCAGTAAGTGAAAATATCTCCAGACCTCCAGAACTCCAGACCTCCGTGTTGGGAAATAAACACACGGAGGTCTGGAGTTCCGAAGGTCTGGAGAAGAACTAAAATAACGAGAGAAGAGGAAAGATGATCGGGAGTCAAAGAATTCGTATCCGGTTGTGTGGATACGACCACAAAGTGCTTGATGCTGCGGTGCGTGAAATCG
Organism: uncultured Bdellovibrionales bacterium; assembly: GCA_964509425.1. Classification (GTDB taxonomy): domain Bacteria; phylum Bdellovibrionota_C; class UBA2361; order SZUA-149; family CAZDWZ01; genus CAZDWZ01. Next base: position 288 of record CAZDWZ010000014.1, read on the forward strand.
TGCAAGCGGTTCGTCGTACCGGCGGCAAAGTTGCCGGTCCGATTCCTCTTCCGACTCGCGTTGAGCGTTTCACCGTGAACCGTTCGCCGCACGTGGACAAGAAGTCGAGAGATCAGCTGGAAATCAGATCCCACAAGCGTCTCATCGACATTCTGGATCCGACACAACAGACCATTGACGATTTGGGAAAACTCGAACTCGCAGCCGGAATCGACGTCGAGATTAAATTACAGTGATCCCCTCGGCAGGCCCCCAATGGAGGGGCTCTGCTGGCACCGGTTGCAGAGTCGCCTCGGCGAAACTGCGATGCCAACAGCGAGGAACTCACTTTTGGGTGATATATGAAAGCCATTTATGGTGAAAAAGTAGGAATGAGCCGGGTGTTCACGGCTGACGGGCTCTCAGTGCCGGTGACGGTATTGAAGGTGACCCCGAATGTTGTGCACCAAGTAAAGACCGTAGAGACAGACGGCTACAACGCCGTGCAGGTCGGAGTAGGCGAACAAAAGCCGCAGCGCTTGAACAAGCCGCTCTCCCGTCACTACGCCAAGGCAAAGAAGGGCATTCCCTCTTTCGTGAAAGAAATCCGTCTCGATGAGAGAAACGGAGTCGCGAAGGACGCTGCTGTTCCGGAACTCGGAAGCGAAATCACCATCGGTGGCATGTTCGAGCCTGGCGAGCGCGTTGATATCGTCGGTGTTTCGAAAGGAAAGGGCTTTGCCGGGGTCATGAAGCGCCACGGCATGAGAGGCTTCATCCGCACTCACGGAACTCACGAATACTTCCGTCACGGAGGATCGATCGGTTGCCGTAAGTTCCCTGGACGAGTTTTCAAGAACAAGCGAATGGGCGGCCACATGGGAGTTGACCGGGTTATCCAACTCGGCCTCGAAGTGGTGCAAGTACGGCCTGAAGAGAATCTCCTTCTGGTGAAGGGTTCTGTTCCTGGAAGCCGCGGCAGCCAAATTTTCGTCCGGACTGCAATCAAGAAAAGATAATAAAAGAAGAAGTAAGGCTCTCCTGAACAGAGAGAAAAAGTCATGACGGCTAAGAAGAACACAGAATCGAAGGGAGCAGCGGCGCTTACCCGCAAAGAGCTGCACCTCATCCATCAAGTCGTGCGTTGGCAGCGAGCCAAGAAGCGCGCGGGAACTCACTCGACTCAAACTCGAGCGGAAATGACCGGGGGCGGTAAGAAGCCTTGGAAGCAAAAGGGCACCGGAAACGCACGTGCTGGTTCGAACACCTCGTCCATCTGGGTCGGCGGTGGTATCGCACACGGACCAAAGCCGAGAGATTACGAGTTCCGCCTGAACAAGAAGGAACGTGTGAAGGCATTGCAAACTGTCGTCCGCGCGCGGAAGCAGGAAGGCAAGCTCTTCGTCATCAAGGGCTTTGAGTTCTCAGGATTCAAGACGAAAGAAGCGATTGCTGAGTTGAAGAAGCTGACCGTAGCTCCGAAGGAAAAGACCTTGGTGGTCATTCCGGAAGCAGACCTCAAGGTCGAAAAGAGCTTCGCTAACATCGCTGGCGTGAAGGTCGTTCGACTCTCAGGCCTGAACGTTTACGATGTTGTGAACTCGAAGAACGTCGTAATGACCGAAGCGGCGCTCAGCCAATTCGAAGCGAAGTAGTACTCTTCGGTTCGACATCTTCGCAGGGCGCTCCGGACGCGTAATACGTCCGGGGCGCCTTTTCTGTTTTTTCCGCCCCCTTTCTCATATGCTGCTCAGAGCCGTTCGTGCGGCTCTGCCTCGGCGCTCTCCTCAATTCCTCAACTTTTCGAAGCCTCATGGATTCTGTCTGAATCTGATTTAGAGTTGCTGGAATACTCATACCCGGGCGGAAATGGGAGCTGCGGCAGAATTCGTTAACGCACTACTGGATATTGCTCTCGCTATCTGTTGGCGTCTTTTCGACTTTCCGTTGAGCGTCATTCTATTTGTCGCCATCGTGACCTCCGCGGCGGGCACTCTGGCTTACACTCGGCTTTCGAGCGCTCCGTCGGCGAGTCTCGCACAGCGGAAGCAGAGATTGATGCTCCTCTCTGCGGTCGTGGCGGCCTTCGTTGTTCTCTCCCTGCTTGACGTCAGAATGAGAGAGCTTGATAGGCAATCGAAAATCCCCCATGCGTTGTCTTCTGGCATTCCCGTCCCGAGTCAAAGACCCGACATGTTTTTGTATCGTGCCCAGGTCGCCCAGCTCCATGGGGCGGTCCGCTACTCCCGTATCACGAACGATGAGCCGCGCATCTCCGCCTATCTTGTCGAGATCGATCTGAAGAATGAGAATCTCACGATGGTTCTCAATCCCGATCCTTCATCGAAGATCCTCACAAGCGATTTTGCAAAACAGCAAAATTGCGACATCGCGATAAACGGCGAAGCGGGTTTATCCCCGAACGCCGACACCGGCTTTGGACGATGGCAGGGACCCTACGTAGTCGACGGAAAGATTGTGCTGAACGACACGGCGGAGTCGCTCCCATATCTCTCTTTCAATCGAAACCGCTTTGCGGCACAGGTTCCCGATTTGCCCCGCACGCCGGCCGATCTCACCGCCGCGTATCAGGTTGTCTGGGGGAGATGGGATCTGCTTCGGAACCGCGAGTTTATCGAGCGGCCTCGGTCGAATCGATATCCGCGGACGATTATGGGCATAGATAAGAATAATCAGCGGTTGTTTCTTCTCGTCGCAGACGGTCGGGACGGCATCCTTCGAATCGGAATGAGTCCGGATGAAGCCGCCGCGATTCTTCTCGAGCGAGGTGCCACCGACGCGATGTTATGCGACCAAGGCGGCTCCTCCACCTTGTATATCCGCGAGCTTGGCGGAGTCGTGAATTCTCCCTCTGACGGAACCGAGCGTCCCGTCTACACGCATTTCGGGATCCGGTATCAATCGATCGCTTCCCGAGAGTGAAGCGTTCCGCCGTTGAAGTGAGGCTTTATCCAGGTTAATACCTCCCCGAAGTGATTTTCATTTCCAGGCAAGCAAATCGATTGCCGAACGAGTAACCAATTCAGTTTGTGTGGATCCTACTTTCAATTTTCGCGGGGTTGTTTGATGCCTTTCGCGACGCTTCTTCCAAGGCATCCGCGGGGGCCGTTCCTCGACTTCTTATTTCCTGGTCGTATTCAGCGCTTGCGTTGCCGTTTTTCTTTCCTCGGCTGTTTTATGCTCCATCGCTGGACTCGCTTCCTCTCCAGTTCTGGGGATTATGCTTCGTCGAAGCATCGCTCCACGTTATCGGCGGAATTTTCCTCGTTCGCGCGCTGAGTTCATCAGATTTTTCACTCTGTGCTCCGATCTCCGCGTTTACTCCGGTGTTTCTCCTCATCGTAACGCCTTTTATCACCGGTGATCTCCCTTCGTTTGCCGGAGTCGGTGGAGCGCTCCTTGTGGTTCTCGGTTCCTATATTCTCTCGCTTGGAAGCGGTGCCACCGGAATCTTCGGGCCGTTTCGAGCACTCTTTAAGGACGAAGGAGTGAGGTTGATGTTTCTCCTCGCTATTCTCTGGAGCATCACCGGCTCAATCGATCGCCTCGCCGTAAAAACATTTGATCTCTCGGTATGGGCCGCGATGCAGCTCGTTTTTATCTCCGTTCTCTTCATACCGGTGCTCATTGTCCGTGGTGCATTTCAGGCGCCTCGCGCCCCGGGCGCTTGGAAGAAGATGCTCGGGATTGGGGCCCTGAACGCCATCTCCTACGAAGCATATCTTCAGGGTTTGCAGCTTGCTCCGGCGTACTACGTCATCTGCCTGAAGCGGCTCAGCATTCTCTTCTCCATCATCATCGGAAGCCTCATCTTCAAGGAGCGGGGTCTGCGAGGACGACTGCTCGGAGGGGCGCTGATGCTCTTGGGAGTAATCGTCATATCTCTTTGGGGATGACTCTGTGCCGCTGTGGTTGAAGCAATCTTTGCGAACCATCTCGGAACGACGCGGTGATAGGTGCTCGAACAGAGTCGTGCAGAACACCGCTGACCGGTTTGGTAGTCCGTGATATTTCTTCCGTGATACTGAAATGAACGGAAGATGGGATAGCGAATTGAGATCGGGAATAGTCATCTCAGAGAGATTCCGACGTGAGAGGTAAATCGAAAGGGAAAGGCAAATCGACGGTAGGTGCACCACCCGTTCCGCAGCGTCCGAAGCGAATCATCGCCGAACGAGCGTATCTGCATAAGAAAACGCCATTCACGCTGAAGATATTCGAACCTGTCGCGAGTAAAGATGGCGCCTGTTTTTGCCACGTAACGTTCGAGGGTCTACCCGGTGCGCCGAACTTCGATGGCGCATTTGGAGTAGACCGCTTGCAAGCCCTAGATATAACGCTTGGGGTAGTCGAATCCCTTCTTCGTGCCCGAGCGAGAGATCTTAGAATTGATTTTGGAGGCGGTAGGTATGGCCTGGTAGGACACATTGGTCGTCCGCTAACTTTTGGCGAGAGCGATCTGCTAACTGAATCAGATCGGAAGTCAATTTGGGATCTCTATGCTTCAATTCTCAATAAGCGGATCAAGCAACGCAGGCGGGCGAATTTGAAAGCCAGACAGAAAATCAAAGCTCACTCAAGTGTTAACAATCACGAGAACCGAGGCCCCAACTGACCATCGGTTTTGTGAACATCATACGCAGTTAAATGTTGGACGGTCTCGAAGCACGATTGGAAAAATTAGATGGTGATGAGCGCCAGTTGTTCTTCGAACTGCTCGCGCACAATCTCACTGTGGTGATTCGAGGGATTTGGTCGGATGCTTCTCTTGCTCCCGCTCAGCAGATCGACCGAATCAAATGGGTGAACGAAATACTTCATCGTGTGACCGCTAAGATTCGCTGCCTCCGACTTAACACCCACGAATGGACCGACGCTGATTCCGTAAACGACATGAGACACTGGATCGCCCAGAATTCAGCGATCGAGGGTGACATTCAGAGCGCCGTTCGATGGAGTCTATCGGCTCTCGACCCTAGCGGATCCAATAAGACTGCTAAGTAAGACGTATGGCAATCGGGGTATAGAACCCTTGGTGTCGTAATCGCTCTCTTTTCAGACGATCAGCGCAAATTTCGATTCTTTAATGCAACCGCACAGGACGCAGAGGTGAAAAGGCATAGCCATGACGAAGGCCGAGACTTGCACATGACCACGGGTGTGGCAGTATCCAATATTCTCGCGGTGCGTAAAAACTGTGCCGCTATTTTCCGGAGGACCTATGAGCATTAATGAGATTCCGCTTGAAGATCACAAAATCGTTTCGCGTGAAGAATGGTTGGAAGCGCGGAAAGCTCATCTCGTCAAAGAGAAAGAGCTTACCCGGATGCGAGATGAACTTGCCGCGGACCGCCGGGCTCTGCCTTGGGTGAAGGTCGAGAAGTCGTATGAGTTCGAAGGTCCAAACGGAAAGCTGAAGCTTGCGGATCTCTTCTGCGGAAAAAGCCAGCTCATCGTATACCACTTTATGTTCGGCCCAGAATGGAAAGAGGGGTGCGTCGGCTGTTCGTTTATCAGCGATCACTTCGATGCCGCGAACCTGCATTTGCCGGAGGCAGACACCGCGCTGGTTGCCGTCTCGAGAGCGCCATATCCGAAACTCGATGCGTTTAAGAAGCGGATGAACTGGAAATTTGATTGGGTATCGTCCTTCGGGAGCGATTTTAATTTCGACTACAACGTCTCGTTTACTCCCGAACAACTAAAAAACGGTGACATATTCTATAACTTCAGAAAGCAGGAAAACGGGATGGACGAGCTCCATGGGGAGAGCGTTTTCTACAAAAACCCAGCCGGCGAAATCTTCCACACCTATTCCTCCTACGCACGAGCCGGAGACATTTTGCTCGGTACGTTCAATCTTCTCGATCTCACGCCGAAAGGCCGTAACGAGACGAGCACGATGAACTGGGTGAAGCTGCACGACAAATACGAGAAGAACGAAGCCAAGTCCGCTTCGTGTTGCGGGTGTGGAGAGTAGAAAGACGACGAAAAACCATTGACATCGAGCTTTTGTGCTTTGAAGAAAATTCTCATTGCCGGGTGTGGCTACGTAGGCACGGAACTTGGGCTGCAACTGCAGAGCTGCGAGTTGCAGGTGTTTGGCCTTCGCCGAAATGCAGAATCTCTCCCGCCGGGTATCTCCGGAGTGTCGGCGGATCTTACGAGCGGTGTCGGACTCTCGAAGCTCCCAGAGGGTATTGACGCCGTCTGTTACGCGGTCGCGGCCGCGGCTCACGACGAGAGTGCTTACCGAGATGCCTATGTGACAGGAGTGAAGAACCTCCTTCATTTTCTCGAGTCACGAGGCGATCCTCTCAAGCGAGTGATCTATGTTTCCAGCACTGGAGTCTACGGACAGAATTCAGGCGAATGGGTGGATGAAGGCTCGCCGACCGAGCCGCCGGACTTCTCCGGACGAGTACTTCTCGAAGGAGAGGCGTCGGTTCGTGAATTATCTAAAACCGCTTCCATCGTCCGCTTCGGCGGCATCTACGGCCCCGGCCGCATCCGACTCCTCAGGCAAGTGATCGAGCGGAAGGTGCAGATCGATACCTCGACGGTTGCGTATACGAACCGAATACATCGTGATGACTGCGCGGGAATGCTTCGCCATCTTCTCTTCCTTGAAGCCCCGCCGGCTCTTTGTATCGGAGTCGATCGAGAGCCGTGCGATAGAAACGACGTATATCTCTGGATCGCCGAGAAGTTGAAAATCAAGCTCGAACGAAAATCAAATCCTGATGCGAGCGGTGTCTCCGGCAAACGGTGCCGGAGCTCTTTGATTGGTTCCACGGGGTATTCATTTCTTTTCCCGGATTTCCGCTCCGGATATGAGGCGCTTCTTCAGTCAGAAGCGGAGGCATTACAGTAAGCCGGACTTGTTTCGCCGTTTCTAAATAGTTGATTTGAGTAATGTGCTGTTTGGAGATTACGGTTGCGGGGCACGACGCAGGTTCCGGGGACAGAAACCTGCGTGCGAACCCCTGTGTGATTAGTCGGACAGGTCGGAGACGATTCTCCACTCCGACGGGCTGAGGCCATTGAACTCGACGCGGTCGTTCATCTCCTCGCTGAGCGCACCGGCGGCGGCGAGGAGGCTGAGCGTCATGATCGGCAGCATGCGTGTCGAGTGGTTGACCGTGATGCGCAGCTTGCTCGAGGAGCCCACGACCGTGAGCAGGCATTCTCGGTGCTCGATCTCGTACCGGTCGGTGGGCGAGTCCTGAACCAGGCCAGAGGTGAGCATCGCCACGAGACTTCCGAGGCCTTCGCTGGTCTTGCCGCCGTCCACCGAGACTCTGTCGTCCTCGTTGGGCGTGAGGGTGTGCGTTTTTTGTTGGCGCTGTCCGTCGATCTGGATGTAGGCGGTGATGGTCACCTCGCCGTTCACCCAGCTCGCGTGTGCGTAGACTTCGAGTTGGAGAGCGCCTTGCAGGTCGCAGGACGCGTAATAGTCAATCTTGCCGGTTTGTTTCGGCATGATTCGACCCCTTTTTTTTTAACCGTGGTTTCCGTTTCTGCGTCGTCCCCGGCTGAAAGGGATCTCAGCAGGGAACGTAATAAACACATTTCCTTTCCTAGACGTTCAAAGAACTTGCTCGAATTATGCTTGGGCCGCGGAGGAGCATGCCACTTACTCTTTCGTTTGCCCCAGGAATCGGTTCAGCGCTTCCAAGAATTCATAAAGTGTCAGCAAAAAATCGCAATTGACGTTCAAGAAAAGCGGCGAACGCATCGAGAAGAATGGAATCCATTCAAATTCGCCACAATGTAACGGCATAATCGAGGCGATGAAACGCTGTGCAATTTTGAACCCGTCTCCAAATTGAGGGAGAAACCAATGTAATTTAAGCCGCCCGTAAATCGTTTGTAACAACGTTACAACTTTCGACGTGCAAATGAGGTTCAATCGAAGGCATAAGGGTTGCAGAGCATTTTGAATGATGGAGTGAGACATGTTTCTGAAAAATTCCCCGAGAGGAAAGGCGCTGGCGCCCTCAATAACAGCGCTTCTCACGATACTCTGCCTCACCGGAACTGCTGCCGCCGAGGACGATTTCTTTGCTGCCCCACTGGATAAGAGTCAAGTGAGCTCGGTGCCCAGCGAGATCGCTCAGCCAAACAAAGCAAACCGCATGCGTTTTAGTTCCCGCGGCGGTTATACTCCGGCCGGATATCCGAGAATCGTGCTCGACGCGCCAGGAGAGGCGTACCTCTTCTGCGACGGAGGCGCGGGGATGCGGTATTATTACGCCGGTTCGTGCTCCTCGCCGTGGATAGCCGTGCGATCGGCACAGAAAGGCGATCTCACCGGAAAGATGATTCAGGATACCGGTGGAAAGGTGGTCATCAACCGGCTCAAGGTGCCGCGAGAGGACGCGGCCGGCACGGCGAAATCAAAATTTCTAGGCGCGAAGCGGCATTACTATGATTTTCTGATCGACTCCGGAGCCGCGGGCACCGCGTGGTTCAAGCGTCAGCGAGACGCTGCGGTAAAGGAACTCGGCTCCGCTCCCGCAGCTCGAGGAGTCCGCCCGCCTGTTCCGCGCGAAGTGGTGCTCTCCCAGCTCGAGCGGAACTTCAACCTTCTCTCGGGAGGGCGAGCGCTCAGCGAAAATTTGCAGCTCGATCGGGATCTGTTCTTCACCTCAATCGCCGAAGACTCGGTTGCCGTGGATTCGATTGAAGGGGTGACGGTCACCGCGTTTGACTGGAAGCCGCTCCTCACGAACCCGGCGGTGAAGCTCGATGCCCTGGCACGTCAGATTCCGGCTGATCAGTATGCGCTGTTTGCCCCCTCGTTTACCGCGCTCGACGTTCTCATGGATGAAGCCCACAAGAGTCTCGGCGAAGCGCTCCGGGCATTCGAACCTCGTTCAGAGTTCGTGAATACTCGAGAGCGGTATCAGACGCAGCTTTGCTTGCCGATTGCCGAGTTTACCAAAGCGCTTGCCCGCGTTGCTCTCAATGACATCGCCATCACCGGATCGGATACGTTTTTTCGGACGGGCACCGATGTTGCGGTGCTGCTACGCGCCGACGCGCCGGCTCTCGTGCTCGCCGCAGTCCTCCTGCAGCAGGATGCTTGCTTCAGCAGTGGAAGCGATCGGAGACGTGTGACCGGCACTATAGAGGGCGTTGCCTACCGTGGTGTAGTGAATCTGGATCGGTCAATCTCGACCTACGCAGCGGAAGTGGACGGAACGGTGGTCGTCACGAACTCTATTTTTCAGCTCGAGAGGATCATAAAAGTCGGGAAGACACAGGCACCGGCACTCGCCGGACTAGATGAGTACCGATTTTTTCGTACGAGATATCAAATTGGAGATCCCGACGAGCATGCACTCTTGATTGTGAGTGATGCGGCTATTCGCAAATGGACCGGCCCCCGATGGAGAGTGCTCGCTTCAAGGCGGACGGTTGCGTCTTCGGAACTAAATGCTCTTCATGCCGAGCATTATGAAGCCCTCGTCAAGGCAGACGGAAAGGAGCGTAACGTGGGTCCATCGGATGCCCACCGAGTTCTCGGAAACTTCGTACTCACGCCGAAGGGGATTCGCTCCGAAGTTTACGGAACCCTGGAGTTCTTAACGCCTGTTTCTGAACTGCCGCTCGAGAAGGTCTCAACACTCGAACGGGACGCCTATGTCCGCTTTCGCGACACCTACTCTCGATACTGGAAGAATTATCTCGATCCGATCGCAATTCGAATCAGGAAAAACTCCGAAACGCTCGAATTAGACACCACCGTTATCCCGCTTATTCTGGGGACGGATTATGCGACGCTGAGAGATCTCACGGGCAGTACACTCCTGGACAAACTCTCGGGTGATCCGCACAAAGAATCGATCCTGGAGCTTACGACCGCGATCGACATGAGCCACATCAGCAAAAACCCGCAAGCCCAATTTGCTGGAAACTTTTTGCCGGGTCTTGCGCAGCCGTTTAGCTGGATTGGAGCGTCTGCGACACTCTCCGTCGATGGCGGCGCCTTCTGGGAGAAGCTGTCAAAGTCCAGCGAGCCGGAGCAGTTTCTCGAAAAGAACTATCCAGAGCTCCCGGTAACGCTTTTTATCGAAGTGAAAGACAGTCTGAAGCTCGCTGCATTTATGGCTGCTGTGCGCGGGTTCGCCGAGCAAGGCGCCCCTGGGCTCGTGAAATGGGAGCCGAGAACGTACAACGAACAACCATACACGGCTATCTCGGAGGCTGAGCGTCCACAAGCCCGCACGACCCGATCGCAAGATCGGGCGAAGTGGGTGCTGTGTTATGCTGCGACTCCCGAGGCACTCATCGTTACTCTGGGTGAGGATACATTGAAACGCGCGCTTGATCGATTGAATCAGCGAAACGACCGACCGGAGACGCTTGAATCGAAGTTTCAAGTCGGAAGCCATGCGAGCGTCAAGGTGCGGCGGGAGTTTCTCGAACCCGGCGGAGTGTTTGACGATAGCTACGTCGACCTCCTCCAGGATCGTTGTTGGGGGAATATTCCGATTCTGAATGAATGGAAACGCCTGTTCCCGGATAAAGATCCCGTAGAAGTGCATCGAACCCTCTGGAAAACCACGCCCGTTTGTCATGCCGGAGGCGGATACCAATGGAACGCGGAGTGGCAGACCATGGAGTCTACGCTTTTTGGGAATCCGGCGGCACCTCGCGAAGTGCGGAGGTCCTTGCCAGGATTCGAGGGCATTGCGGCCGCGAGATTTGCTCTGCAGTTCGAGCACGACGGCCTCCGAGCCAAAGTCGCATTTGATCGAAAGGAATAAGAATCAAGACCTTGTTGTATCGCGGGGAGAGTCCGTGTCTAAATACTCGGGCCCCCGCGATTTTTGTTTGCTCCTGAAGCTCGTCTCTTTGTAAAACCGGCTGATCGATTCAATCGCGATTCAGCTGAGGGACGGCTTCACCGTTAGTACTTTGATCAACAATAGATTTGTTCGCTGTCTGCTCGGCGCATTGGTATTTGTTGCTCCCGCGCTCGGGTCCCTTGGTTACTTGCCGCTAAGCGATTCAGGTCTCTTACTCAGCAGTCTTGCCGTCCTCCTCGTCAACCTTTCTGTTTTGAAAGCGTTGAAGTCCCGCTGGCTGCTGGTTTTCGGCGCCTTCCTGAAAGTGATCGAGAATCTTTTCGCATTTCTCATCTGGAAAACCGCGGGGGATTTTCCTCTCGATTTTGCGCTCAGTCATCTCCAAGTCGTGAAACAGCTGTTCGCCGCTGTTCCGTTCGCTGATTCAATATTGTTCTTTCTGTTTGTTCTCGGCGTGAGCGTCGTTCAGGTGAACCTCGCGCGAGCGTTGCCCGCCCCAAGGTTGAGCATCGCGGCCGTCTCGCTCGTTTTTGCCGTGTTCCTCGTCGAGAACACCGAGGGGAGATATCTCTACTACTCCGGGCGGCACATGTTTCGAGCGTTTGACTCGCCAAGCGAGACAACGGCGACTATTCCGCTTTCGGAGTCGATCGAGTTCTCCGGCTCTGATTCACTGATCATACTTCAACTTGAAAGCCTGAATTCCCTCGTCGCAAATGGCGGACTAACTCTGCAGGGGACACCGTATCACAAACCGATGGCCCCGGTGCTTCTCGAAGCCGCCCGCGACGGGATGTATTTCCCGCAGTTCTACGGGAATGCCGTTCTCACCGCGCGAGCGCAGGAGGTGATCCTCTGCGGGGTGTCAAACAACATGGGGGAAGCGTATTCGTTGCGAGGCGGAACTGTTCCTTTTCATTGTCTGCCCGAGATCTTCCGATCAAACGGATTTCAGACATATTACTTTCCGAGCTACCCGCGACCCTTTGGCGGCATCATCGAATTCATGAAGCAAATTGGTTTCGATCTTACGCTCAGTAAAGAAATCATGAAGGAGAGTGATCGTGAACTTGAATGGGGCTACCCGGACGATCTTTTTTACGAAAGAGTATTTGATTACTTGGATACTCGCCCCAAAGGAAAGCGTTTCGTCTACATCGCTGTGTCGGCCTTGAACCATTGGCCCTTTGACCCGAGGCCAGAGTATCAATCGGTGCACGAGTTTCCTGCACCGAAGAATTTTTATGAAAAGGTCGCAAATGCGGTAAAGCAGCAAGATGCCGCACTGAGAGTCTTCCTCGAACGATTCCGTCGATCGAATGACGGGAAGACCCATCTCTTTATACTTGGCGATCACTCGTTCCCGATTGGACTTCACGGCAACACGCATTCCTATCGGAATGCGTATGATGACAATTTCCTAACGAGCATGCTCTATCTTCCGCCGACGAAGCCCGCAGTCCCGGCTCCCATCGTAAACCATCGTTATGATCAAGTTGGAATGTTTCACACTATCCTCGAGCTTTTTTCAGGGAAACCGAGGCCACGATCAATTGACGCCATTACTCCGAACGAACAAAATCGAGGCGTCCCGGAGATATGGTTGAATCAACCGTATGGTGACAAAGCAGTTGCCGTCGTTCGCTTTCCGGAGAAGTTGATTTACTCCGTAAAACTTCAAACACTCCTGAAGTATGACCTCGAGCGGGACCCCTTCGAAATGGCGCCCGAGGTGGTCTCCAGTGATATGACCGATGAGGGATTTTCTGCTTATCTGCAATTACGGATGGTTCCTCCGGAGAGCCAGACAAATGCGTTCGTTCTCCCGGTCCGGGTAGGAGAGGGGAAAGATGAAGCAGGCGAATCGATTCCGGCCGGAATGTTGCCGATCTCAGAGGATTTCAAATATTACTTCTCTCTGAAAGCGCTCCGGGACATGGACCTCGTCTTTACCACTGAGTTCGTCTCGTTTCCGCACGAAATACTGATAAACGGGAAGAAGCCGGGACTCAAATTGTGCACTGGGCCGGGCCAAGAGGAATGCCGGCTGCGGGTGAGGAAGGAGTTCTTGAAAGAGGGTCGGAATACCATTCTGATTTTCAACAAGCCCTGCATTGAAGACCGGCTCATCTGCGGATGGAGAGATGACTTCATCGTGAACGAGATCAGCGTGGAGCCCCCGGCCGGCGCGGCGCGCTGAATGTATCGAGAGACTACAGGATTTGAAACGTATGGCTTCTCAAGTTCCCGCGCTCTTCGCACACTTTTCTTCCGTTCAGGAAGAAGTGCTCGCGAGATATTTTGATTTTCTGAAATTCAAGAGCATCAGCACGGATCCCGCGTTTCGGTCCGAAGTGTTGTCGTGTTGTTCTTGGCTTCGCAGCCAGCTTGATCGAGCGGGTTTCACGACGGAGATTTGGGAAACTTCGGGGCATCCGACAGTTTTTGCCGAGCGGCATATTCGCCCCGACTGTCCCACTGTTCTTGTGTATGGGCACTACGACGTACAGCCGGTTGAGCCATTAGACGCTTGGCAAACGCCGCCATTTCAGCCGGAGATTCGAGACGGACACGTCTATGCGAGAGGAGCGCAGGATAACAAAGGCCAGTTCTGGTATTTCTTTGAAGCGGTTCGGTACTGCCTCGAACGGGACGCCAACTTTCCCCTCAATATTAAGTTTCTCGTCGAAGGCGAAGAGGAAATTGGCAGCCCGGGTCTGCAAGGGATCCTAGAAGCGAAGCAGGACCGCTTGTCCGCCGACTATGTGCTTATTGTCGACTGTGGCATTCCTTCAATGTCACGTCCCGCGGTTACGGTCGGTCTTCGCGGAGGATGTTTGATCACCGTGACGGTGAATGGACCAAAGATCGATCTCCACGCCGGTCAGCATGGAAACGTTGCGCGGAATCCGAACCAGGCTTTGGTTCAGTTGTTATCAAAACTCCACGATGAAGACGGCAAAGTTCTGGTGCCAGGATTCTACGACGGCATCGAAGAAATGAGCGAAGCCGAAAGGACGCTCATCGATTTTTCGTTTGATGAAGCGGACTACGAAAAAACTTTCGGCACGAAGGCGGAGGGCGGAGAATCAGGCTTTCCGCCGAACGAAAGGCGATGGTTGAGACCGAGTCTTGAGCTGAACGGAATCGGTGGAGGATACGTCGGCCAAGGCACGAAAGGCATAATTCCTTCGACCGCGATTGCGAAGCTTTCCTGTCGCCTTGTTCCGGGTCAGGATCCACTGCGAATACAAAAGATCGTTGCAGACTATTTGAGAAGCCAGTCTCCGCGCGGAGTGAGAGTCGATGTTGAGCTTCAACCCGGTGCGTCGAGCGCCGTGCGGACGAGCCCCCGGGCACACGTGACAAATGTCTGCCGCGAAACGCTCGGAGAGATATTCGGCACACCCGCGTGCTGTGTTCTTGAAGGTTGGACGGTTCCGGTGACGAGCCGCCTCTCGGCAGTCTCAGGCGGACAAACCGCGCTCATCGGTCTTGCGTTACCTGATGATCAGATCCACGCGCCGAATGAACGCTTCAGCTTGGAGCGGCTGGCGAAAGGGTTTGTTTGGGCCGTTCGGATGTTGGAAGTGTTTTCATCCTCAGAGTCTGGAAAGCACGGCACCTCCTGAGCCGTTGGGACCTAATGCGGAAGGCCGGGCCTGGGTTCGTCATCACAGGCCCCGTTTACTCCACACGAACCGGCTCAATAGATCCACGGACCCGCAAGCGTTATTGGGGCGTTTGTCTTTTGGCACTTCGGCTTGACCATCACGACGCGCTGCGTGACGGTATCGCCCTTATCGATGTCCTGCCGCGCGAACTCGATGCATCCGAGATCTTGGCAGACCTTCTGCACCTTCTGCTCGGCGGCGTGGGTTCGGACCCAGAACCGCGCGCAATCGAGATCGTTGGCGCACGCCACAAGGATCTCGACCGACCACGAGAACAGTGACCGTCCGAGAATACGCCGGCCGCGGTAGTCCCGACCCGGAGCGCCCTCCGGGCCTTGGATGGTGGTGAGGGCGAAGTAGTACTCGCCCACCCGAGGATCGTCGGTACCGTTGGCGCAGAGTCGCTTCATCTTGGTTTCGTCGAGCAGGAAGTCGTCAAACGCGCGGCCGCAGGTGAAACCCGCCAGCGTCCGCTCTCCGGAAACGGCTTCGTCCCAGACGAGCACCCAACGGCAAGTCGGGGTCAATCGGAACATGTTCAAATAGCCACAGACCGTCGTGTTTCCCGCGGCCTTGTCGTTCGGGACGCCCACGGGAAGCTTCATGCTCCACGGTGGCCCGAGGATGGCGCGGACATGCATTTCGGAACTCGTCAGGACGACGTCATCCGGGACTGAAAGTCCGGCGACCGTCTCGACGAGCATTCGGCGTCGAGTTCCCACGGGGGAGTACCTCGCAGATAGAGATTGGGGTGAGAGTGATAACCTGAAACGGCTCAGGCAGATTTGGGCAGGGAAAATGCTCCGCGAATCTGCCGAGAAATGATGTCGATGTGAATGGGATGAAAGATCCGGTGGGAGCAGGAAACTACTATGAGAAATTCATAAGGGTCAAATGCGGACCGTCACCGGTTTCAGCAATATCGATTTCCCGAACTCGCCGTCGAAGTTTCATCAACTCTATCCGCTTGAAAGCGCTCCACTTTGTTTTCTCCTCCGGGTATCATCCGCCATCTCCTTGATACACCTGCCGCCCGTGCTCTCTCTCTCTTTGGTCCGAGAAAAATTATCCAACGTCTCCGGCACTGAGCTGCTGCTCTCCTTTTCCGGGCTCACTCCGGGGACGTAACACAAGCAAAGGAGAAAAACGTGGTTGAGGCGTACGAATCGATTATGGTGACGGCGCGATACGAGTTCGCGTCCGATCGTGTCGTCGAGTTGGAGCTCGCGGCCATTTGGGAGAAAAAGAAGCTTTCCGTTTCGATGCATTCGATGGCCCTGAACGGCGTGAAAATCGCCGGGCTGCCGGAGGTGCTGATCAAGCCCACGAATGCCGATCGCGCGCTGGTGGAAAACCGTTTGGGCACCTCGCCTCTTGAAATCGGCATCAACATGTCCGCGCTCGAAGGCGAATCGGATGAACTGAAGCCGGTTTGTGAGGTGGAATGTTTCGATCAGGTGCTGGTTCTCGAGGCTTCCGAGAAGCGCTTGATCGCCGAGATCCGGAAGTCGAAGAAGGAGAAGCCGTTTACGAAGCTTTCTCTCTCGGCGGAGGCACGCGAACCTGGCGTCGCCGATAAGTTTGTCTGCCTGCCGAGCGAGGGTTGGGAAATCCAGCTCGGCTAGAGGCAGCAGTTGGGTCTTGGGTCAGAGGAGGGTGAGACACAGGTTTTGTTCCCGGACCTTGTGTTACGCCCTTCTTCATTCTCATTTGATGATACCAAGTTTGTTCCTGTCTCGGCGAGTCGCTCGAGAACGGGAACAGAACGCGAAGATGAAGAGTTTTTCGGAAAACCCTCCATCTCCGCGCGTGCCGGCCGTAACGCGTTTACTGCCGGAACTGCAGGACGGCCCGCTCCCTCATTGCGGTGAGCTTCGCGCGCTCGATGAGCGGGGCGAACTTAGCGGGGAAGATCTTCAGCGCCCATTCGAGTACGAAGATCTGGGCGTCCAGCGCGTATTTCTCGCGATCCCGTTTGTCCACATTCACGTTATCCTCGAAGTGCGCCCCTTCGTGCGCGAGGATGCCGAGACCGTAGAACGGACGGAAGAGGACCGGCGACGCGACCAGCAGGCGTTCCGTGGGCTTCTTCTCCGCGAACGCCTGGATGACGGACCACCTCCAATGTCCCGTCGGCGTCAGCTCAGCACCGAAAACGCCGTCCAGGCCGTCCTCCGACGGGCCGAACATCGGGAGCGGCGCACCCGGAAAGGTGCGTCGGATGGTGTCGTCTTCGTACCACATGTTGTCGGGGACCCGTGCGTAATTGTGCTCGACCTTAAGCACAAGACCCCTTCCGAAGGGAAATAGCGGGACGCGGACGAGGTGGGCGTGAAGCCGGTGGAGCAGGTCGCTTCCGGACGCGACCGCGATCGAGTGCAGTTGTCCGAGGATCTGCTCGAGCGTCTCCCACTCAACGTCGTCCCATGGTCTGAGATGCGTGTGTTCCACGGGCGGTGCGAGGCGCACTTTTTCCATCGTCGTTTCCAATCGTGGCTAGTGGATAGAGGCGGGATTCGAGACCGAATCGACACAGCAGCGAGCTTTTTCTTTTGGGAAGCTCCGGTTAAGGCCGCCTTTCGGCGAAATAGGAGGCGGACTTAGTCAGAGCTTCCGTTGAACCTTCTTTCAACTCTGGAAAAACTCTTCATTCATATGTTTGTGGAAGGGAGCAAATGGTGCGCGACACTTTACCATAATTCCGCTCTCCGCACCGCTCGTGTATCGAAAAGTAATATGCCTGTCTCTCGAGGATACCCCACTGATGTTATTGGAGGGGTCCTGTGTTAATCGATCGACGCGGAGACTCACCGTTTAAAACGCGCGGGCAAATCCGCTCGAACATATGGACAAGAAAACTGTGCGGAGAAAAGCTGCGATTCCATTGCTTTGGTGGCTGCTTGCCGCCGCTCTTTTGGTTGCCTCTCCCGCCTCCGGGCTTCCCAGCCAACGAATCTCTCTCGAAGTAGACGGCACTCGGCGCGAGGCTTTGCTCCGCATTCCTCCGCAGGTGAAAAATGCGAGACTCAGTGCACCCGCAGTGATTGTTTTTCATGGTGGCGGAGGAAACGCCGAGCACGCCGAGCGAATGTCGCTGATGAGCTGGCTCGCCGATAAAAAAGGCTTCGTCGCGGTGTACCCCGAGGGAACGAGGGCCAGCGCATTTATTGGAAATGCGTGGAATGCCGGTGGATGTTGTGGTGCGCCCGCGAGAAAAAAAATTGATGATGTGAAATTTGTGAGCTTGCTCATAGACGAGCTCGTCGCGAATTATAACGTTGATTCCAAACAGATATATCTGACCGGGCTCTCGAACGGAGCGATGATGGCGTATCGCGCCGGATGCGAGCTTTCGGAAAAGGTCGCGGCGATAGCGCCGATTGCAGGCCAGCGCGTGGATCCTCCGTGCGTGCCGAAGAAACCTCTCTCCGTGATTCATTTCCATGGGACGGATGATCGATGTGCGCTCTTCGGAGGCGGGAGCTGCGGAGGCTGTCTCGGCAGTTTTCTCGGCCTTGGAAAAGATGTGAGCCGATGGGATTGCCCTGCCGTTTCCTCCGATGTCGCTGCTCTTGCCAAGGAGAGGGGATGCCAGGGTGAGCGCCGGGAGTATTTCAAGCGCGGAGCCGTTACCTGCGAATCGTATGGGGAATGTCCGGAGAAAGCCGAAGTTGTTCTCTGTTCGATTCACGGGGGCGGACACACTTGGCCGTCCGGAACATATGGAGCACCGTTTTGCGCGCGAAAACCCAAGGGCCGGGCCTGCCGCAAAATGAAGTTGTTGGTTGGGGAGATTAATACTGACATCGCGGCTTCGGAGATGATGCTCGACTTTTTTTCCCGCCATCGGTTGAAGTAAGCCGGTCCTGCCCTTTACTCCGATCCTCTTTTCCGCTACTTTCCGCGACCTTGTGAATCTTGGAGGGAGACCCGCCCGAGGAGTCCCTTAGCGAGAGGCAAAAGACTGGAGATCTTAGGATCTTATGAATGGGGTTTCCCCCGAGTCTTAAGCCGCTCGATGCATCGGGCAGAAGATATAACTGACAGGAATGCACCGCGAGGAGCCTCCTTCGTTATTGTAAGAAAAGCAAATGATTGCCGATAGTTATCGGAAGATAATGATCGGAAAGGCTTTGCCGTCCTTCTGCCCTCAGCTGGCTGCCTTTTTGGCTCCGTGCTGGCCCACCCCCCAAGAGAGAGTTCAAAGCATTGTCGAGTCCGGTCGTATTTGCCCGGTTCGGCGCTAAAGAATTGCGCGAGGGAAGTTCGCTTGTTTAAGGTCCGGCTGTTTGATGCCGGCGGCGAATTTCCGGAGCGAAGAATTTTCGGAGAATAAAAATGTCGAGCATTAAGGCTTCTCAGTACCAAATCCTGCTTGAGCCACGGATCACCGAAAAGGCGGCTATTGCCGGCTCGGCGTCAAACGGCGTTGTCTTCCGCGTTCACCCAAGCGCGAGCAAGACCGAGATTCGCGCCGCGGTAGAAAAGCTCTTTAACGTAAAAGTATTGAGTGTCCGCACCATCAATTCGCTTGGGAAGACCAAGCGGAAGGGTGCCAAGACCAGCAAGCTCGCGGATTCGAAGAAGGCGTATGTCTCTCTCGCTCCGGGCAGCTCCATTGATTTGATTGAGGGACTCTAGTCGAGGCCTGTCACAGGTAAAGCAGCTTCGCTCTGAAATTAAGGAAACAGTATGGCTTTAAAAACACAAAGACCGACTAGCCCGGGCCGCCGATTCCGGCAGACCGTGGATTTCGCCGAGTTGAGCGGGAACGAAGAAGCACCGCGTTCACTCCTTTCGAGCAAAAATCGCATCAGCGGCCGGAACGTCAACGGACGAATCACGATGCGCCGTCGCGGTGGTGGAGCGAAGAGACAATATCGTCAAATCGACTTCGCTCGTGACAAGGCGGGAATCCCGGGCAAGTGCACCTCGATTCAATACGATCCGAACAGAACAGCTTTCATTGCGCTCATCACGTATGCGGATGGTGAAAAGCGTTTCATTCTGAGCCCGCAAGGCCTGACGGTCGGACAAAATGTCATGTCGGGAACCGGCGCCGACGTAAAGCCGGGGAACGCGCTCCCACTTGCTGAGATTCCAGTCGGTGAAATGGTTCACAACGTCGAACTCCAGCCCGGTGGCGGCGGAAAGCTCGCTCGCGGAGCTGGTGTCTCTGCACAGCTCATGGCGAAGGCCGGCAAGTATGCGCTGCTGCGTATGCCGTCCGGTGAACAGCGTCAGATTCTTCTCGCATGCTCGGCAACGATTGGAGTTGTCGGGAATGCTGATCACATTAACCAAAGCCTCGGGAAGGCTGGTGTGAGCCGTTGGCTCGGACGCCGTCCGAAGGTCAGAGGGGTCGCGATGAACCCGGTCGATCACCCACATGGTGGTGGTGAAGGGAAAACTTCCGGCGGACGTCACCCAGTGTCTCCGTGGGGAACTCCGACGAAGGGATACAAGACCCGGCACAACAAGCGCACGGATCGATTCATCGCCCGTCGCAGAAAGTAAAAAGTTTCTCTGTGCCTCTGTGTCTCTGTGGTTTTTCTTAATTTGAACCACAGAGACACCGAGGCACAGAGGGGGAAGATTTAGAAGAAAAAGGAAAACACAGTGGCTCGTTCAATTAAAAAGGGACCTTTCGTTGATGACCACCTCCTGAAGTGGGTGGAGAGAGCGAAGAACGGCGCGCACAAGGGGCCAATCAAGACCTGGTCGCGGCGCTCAACCGTGCTCCCGGAAATGGTGGGACTTACTTTCGCCGTCCACAACGGGAAGAAGTTTCTTCCAGTGTTCATTACGGAAAATATGGTTGGGCATAAGCTCGGCGAATTCGCTCCGACCAGAACATTCATGCGGCACGGTGGAGACAAAGCGAAGTCTTCGGCTCCGGCTGCAGGCGGAAAATAAGTAAGGAGCGTTTATGGCTGTAGATAAGCCCGAAAAGAAAGCAAAAGCTTCCGCAGAAAAGCCCGCGAAGGGCGAGAAGAAAGCGTCGAAGGCTGCTAAGAGCGACACGGTCGTGACGAAAGCTGCGCAAAAGGCAGCTGCCCGGAAAGCGCTTGTCGCAAAGCCGCAGGAAGGCTCGATCGCGAAGGCGACTTTGAAGCAAGTTCGAGTTTCACCGCGCAAGGCTCGACTCGTTGTCGACATGATTCGCGGCAACAGAGTTGAGATCGCACTCGACGTTCTTCAAAACTGCGACAAAAAAACAGCTCCTCTCGTGAAGAAGCTGATTTTGTCGGCGGTGGCAAATGCCGGGAAGAACTCAGGAGTCGATGTCGATGAGCTCTACGTAAAGAGCGCCTGGGTAAACGAAGGCCGCAAGCTCTACAGAATGATTCCGCGCGCACAAGGAAGAGCAACTCCGATCCGTAAGCGCTACAGCACGATCACGGTTGTTCTGGACGAAATGGCTTAGATTAAGATCTCTGTGTCTCTGTGTCTCTGTGGTTCAAATTACGAAAAACCACAGAGACACAGAGACACAGAGGGGGAACAAAGTTCTAAACAGAGAATAGAGAAACTATGGGACAGAAAGTTCATCCAATCGGCTTCCGCCTCGGCGTTACTGAGACCTGGAGCTCCCGCTGGTACAAGAAGAAAGGCTATGCGGAGCAGCTCAAGCAGGATTTCTTCCTGCGCGAATACATCGAGAAGCGGCTTGAAGGCGCCGGTGTCTCGAGCGTGGACATCGAGCGAGCGGCGAACCGGGTGAAGATCAACGTTCGAACTGCCCGTCCTGGTCTCGTAATCGGGAAGAAAGGGAAGGACATCGAAGATCTGCGGGCTGAGCTCCGCCGCGTCGTGAACAAAGACGTCTCCATCAATATTATCGAAGTTCGTAAGCCTGATCTCGACGCGAAGCTCGTTGCGGCAAATGTCGCCGGTCAGCTCGTAAGACGGACCGCTTTCCGCCGCGCGATCAAGGATGCGATGGCACGGGCAGTCCGCATGGGCGCAGAAGGAATCAAGGTCTCACTCGCCGGACGTCTCGGCGGCGCAGATATCGCGAGAACGGAATGGGCACGTGAAGGACGCGTTCCTCTTCACACCCTCCGCGCGAAGATCGATTACGGAACAGCGGAAGCGCTGACCACCTACGGAATCATCGGCGTAAAATGCTGGATTTTCCGCGGAGAAATGGTGGAAGGAATCGACGCCGGACAACCGGTGAACACGACATCGAATTAATTATCTCTGAGCCTCTGTGGTTTGAATTAAGAACGAACCACAGAGACACAGAGGCACAGAGACGGAAATGTAGGGGATAAAGATATGCTTTCTCCAAAGAGAGTTAGACATAGAAAGCAAATGAAGCAGTCGAGCCGTCTCTACGGGACGGAGACTCGCGGCACTCACGTTGCTTTCGGCGATTACGGATTGATGGCGACGACTCCGGGATGGATCACCAACCGGCAGATCGAAGCAGCCCGGGTTGCGATGACACGCTTCCTGAAGCGGGGTGGAAAGGTCTGGATCCGTGTTTTCCCGGATAAGCCGCTCACGAAGAAGCCAGCGGAAACCCGGATGGGAAGCGGAAAGGGCGCTCCAGAGTTGTGGGTCGCTGAAGTTCGTGCCGGACGGATCATGTACGAGATCAAGGGTGTTCCCCAAGAGACGGCAGAAGAGGCGCTTCGTCTCGCTGCTTCCAAGCTCCCTTGCCGCACTAAGTTTGTTACTCGTCACCACATGGCTGGGTAATTTCAACGAGGAGTTATGAAAAGAGGCGAACAAATCAAGAAATTTCGTGGGATGGATGCGGGAGAGCTCCGTCAGACGATCACTTCAGCACGTGAAGAGCTCATGAACTTCCGTTTTCGGAAGGCGACCGGTCGGCTCCCGAGCCCGGCGCTCGTTCATTCGCTCAAGCGTCAGATTGCCCGTGCTGAAACGATCCTGAACGAAAAGAATTCGCAGAAGAACTAAGGATGATGATTATGGCGCAGGGTCAGGAAAAGAACGTGGAAAAGCCGAAATCCGATCGGGGTCTGCAAAAGTCTCAAGAGGGAGTCGTTGCGAGCAACAAGATGACAAAGACTGTTGTTGTCATCGTGCAACGCCACAAGAAGCATTCTTCCTACGGGAAGTATGTCCTTCGCACTGAGCGTTATGCAGCTCACGATGAGCGCGGCGAGTGCCAAGTCGGAGACCGGGTTCGCATCGTCGAGACCCGTCCGCTCAGCAAGACCAAGCGCTGGAGAGTGCAGTCGATTCTCGAGAAAGCGATTTAGGAAGTTATTGAGCGCCGGGCTCAGGCTCTGCTTGGAAGGATCCAGCGGAAGCGCGCCGGCGGGAAGTTAGAAAAGAGGGTGCCATGATTCAGCAGCAAACGATTCTTGACGTCGCGGACAATTCAGGCGCACGCAAGGTCATGTGCATTAAAGTGCTCGGCGGTTCAAAGCGCCGATATGCAACCGTCGGTGACATGATTGTCGTGTCGGTAAAGGAAGCAATTCCAAACGGCAAAGTAAAGAAAGGCGATGTCCATAAGGCTGTCGTGGTTCGTACCAGCAAGGAAGTGGCTCGAGCGGACGGTTCCTACATCCGCTTCGATACTAATTCGGCGGTGCTCGTGAACACGCAGAAGGAGCCGATCGGCAACCGGATCTTCGGACCGGTAGCAAGAGAGCTTCGCGGTAAAGATTTTATGAAGATTATCTCGCTGGCCCCGGAAGTTCTGTAGTTTTGTAACTGGGATCCGGAGCGGGAAATTTAGTTGATTTGTGCGGTAGCGCCGACATTTAAAGCGGCGGCGAACCTCACAGGAGGAGTCAAGTGGGAAAGAAAGTACGGGACGGCGGAGTGAAGGTGACCCTGAACTCCGCGCTTAAGGCAGGCGATGTGGTGATGGTTATCACCGGCGGCAACAAGAAGCGCGGCCGCGTTCTCAAGGGTCAGACCGGAAAGATTCTCCGGTTCTTGCCGAAGAAGAACCGCGTTGTGGTCGAAGGACTGAACATGGTGAAGCGTCACAAGAAGGCCATGGCTTCGAACGAGCAAGCGGGAATCATCCCGAAGGAAGGTTCGATTCATCTTTCCAACGTCATGTTTTATAGCGAGCAATTGAAAGCCCCCGTCCGGTTGAAGCATAAGACGCTCGACGACGGCCGTAAGGTTCGGGGTTACGTCAATCCTCAGACGAAGAAGTTTGAAACGGTAGAGGCATAATATGGCAGTGCGTCTAAAAAATTATTATCAGAACACGGTCTCGAAGAAGATGAGAGATCAGTTCAATTATGAGAACGTGAATCAGATTCCGAAGATCGAGAAGATCGTCATCAATATCGGACTCGGTGAAGCGACTCAGAATCCAAAGGTCGTTGATGCGGCGATGGAAGACCTCACCAAGATTACCGGGCAAAAGCCGGTAATTCGGAAGGCGAAGAAGTCGATCGCGAACTTCAAACTTCGTGAAGGGATTCCAATCGGGGTTTCCGTCACGCTGCGTCGTGACCGTATGTATGAGTTCATGGATCGTCTCATCACGATTGCTCTCCCGCGGGTTCGTGACTTCCGTGGCGTTCCACGGAATGCGTTTGACGGAAGAGGGAATTACTCTCTCGGATTGCCCGAGCAGATCATCTTCCCGGAAATCGATCTCGAAAAGTCGACCGTTCGTGGAATGAGCGTGACCTTCGTTACAAGTGCAAAGACGAATCAAGAAGGTGAAGCGCTTCTCGAAGCATTTGGCTTCCCCTTCCGGAAAAAGGGCGATGCCGCAACTCAGCAATCGACCGCAATTCCGGTCGTTTAAAAAGGCGGCGGTTTACCGAAGCCGCAGGACAGAAGAGAAAGTTTAGAAGAAAAAAGAGATAGGGAACGATGGTTACCGATCAAATAGCAGATTTGCTGACTCGAATCCGAAACGCACAGAAGGCGGGACATCCTGTCGTCTCCGTTCCGGCTTCAAAGTCGAAGGTGCGTCTCCTCGAAGTGTTGAAGTCGGAAGGCTTCATCGAAGAGATCGAAAAGCGGAAAGACAGCGCCGGCAAAGAAGAGCTCAAAGTATATCTCCGTTACGCGGCCGGCGCGAAGCCGGTCATTCGGGAGATCCGCCGATTGAGTCGTCCGGGAAAACGTCTGTATGTGCCGACGGATAAGATCCCTCGTTGCCGCGGCGGACTTGGATTGGTCGTCGTCTCCACTCCGATGGGGATGTTGAGCGACCGCGAAGCGAGGAAAGCGGGCGTGGGCGGCGAGCTCATCTGCTCGGTGTTCTAGGAATTTCTCAAGAGGGAAAGTTTTATGTCCAGAGTAGGAAAACAGCCCATCACTATCCCGCAAGGCGTTAAAGCCGTCGTTGCCGGACAGATTCTCAAGGTCGAGGGACCGAAGGGCAAGCTCGAGCGGAGCATCCGCCCGGAGATTACGATTGAAGTGAAGGGAACAGAATTGCTTGTCACCCGTAAGGAAGATTCGCAAACAGCGCGAGCCTTCCACGGAATGGAGCGTGCTCTCGTGAACAACATGGTTCACGGTGTAGCGCAGGGCTTCGAACGTGAGTTGTCCCTTATCGGCGTTGGTTACCGCGCTGATCAAAAGGGGAACGTTTTGAACTTGGCGCTCGGATATTCCCACACGATTGATTTCCCGCTGCCGAACGGAGTGAAGGGAACGGTGATCAAGGATGGCCGGGATACTTTCGTGAAGCTTGAAAGCGCTGATCGTCAGTTGCTTGGACAAACCGCAGCAAATATCCGCAGTCTCCGGAAGCCTGAGCCATACAAGGGCAAGGGTGTTCGTTACCGGGATGAAGTCGTCCGCACCAAGGCCGGAAAGAGCGGTAAGAAGTAATACGAGAATTCTGAACAGTCGAGGCGTTATGGCAAAGGCCAAATCAAGAGAGAGTCAACGGCAAAAGCGGAAGCAGAGAGTTCGCGCTCACATCCGGGGAACCGATGAGCGTCCGCGTCTCTGCGTTTATCGGAGCAGCAAGTACACCTACGCTCAAGTCATTTCTGACGAAGGCGGAAAGGTGCTGACTTCGGCTTCCACCCGCGATTTGGGTGCGGAAGGTTCGAAGAGTTCCGTTGATATGGCGAAGGAGCTCGGCAAGAAGATCGCTGAGCTCGCAAAGGAAAAGAAGATCGAGAGAGTCGTTTTCGACAGAAACGGCTACCTCTATCACGGACGCGTGGCTGCCGTCGCTACGGGTGCTCGCGAAGCAGGATTACAGTTTTAAGATTAAGGAGTTCTCATGGGTGCTAAATATCCACGACCGATGGAAAAGAAAGCTCGAGGCGACGAATGCGGAGAGCTCTCTGATGATGTCGTTTTCGTGAACCGGGTCGCCAAGGTCGTAAAGGGCGGACGCCGCTTCAGCTTCAGTGCCTTGATCGTCGTCGGCGATCGGAACGGCCATGTCGGATACGGTCTTGGTAAGGCGAATGAAGTTCCTGATGCGATTCGGAAGGGCGGAGAAGCCGCTCGAAAGAAGTTGATCAAAGTTCCACTCGTCGGCAGCACGATTCCTTTTGAAGTTGTTGGGATCTCGGGCTCTGCGCGAGTGCTTCTGAAGCCGGCATCGCCAGGAACAGGAGTTATCGCAGGCAGTGCGGTCCGGAAAGTTCTCGAGAAGGTCGGTATTCACGACATTCTCTCGAAGTCATTCGGCTCGCAGAATCCGCACAACGTGCTCGCGGCTGTGTTCAACGCACTTCTTCAACTCGACACTCCTGACCACGTCGCGCAAATGCGCGGACGGGCGCTCGAAGAATTGGATTATCGGCCTTACGGCGTCTAAGTAAGACGTTTTGGATTGGTGACTTATGTCGGCTCAAAAGAAAGTACAAGTTGTTCAGGTGCGAAGCGGTAACCGCCGCGACAAGCGCACGAACCAGACGCTGAAGGCTCTTGGCCTCGGCCGCATCGGAAAGGTAAAGGAACACGCGCTCACCCCGTCGACTCGCGGGATGATTGAGGCAGTGCAGCATCTCGTGGAAACTCGCGGCGCAGAATAATCCCGGCAGAGAAGTCTCTGGTTTCGGAAGTCTGTGGTTTGGGGTCATTTGCGAAACTGAGTTCACAGCGCAGCGCGCGAGGCGGAGCCGAACGAGAATAAGCCTGCGTTTCGGCACCAAGAGAGAATTAGAACAGACCGACTCTGTCGTGAGCGAAGTGTCGGACCGCTAGAATCGGAAGGAACATAAGATTATGGAAAAGACAGAAGCATCAGTCTTCAACGTCACTGCCCTAAAGCCGGCGAAGGGTTCGCGCAAGAAGCGTAAACGCCTTGGAATCGGTGAAGGTTCAGGCCTTGGAAAGACCTGCGGTAAGGGTGAGAAGGGTCAGACCAGCCGTTCCGGCGGAAAAATTCCACGCGGTTTCGAAGGTGGTCAGATGCCGATTCACCGCCGTATGCCGAAGGTCGGATTTACCTCACGAAAGAGAGTGACCGGCGAGAACGTTTATTCCGTTCTTTCGGCTGATAAGATCGAGAAGCTGGTTGAAGCTGGAAAGCTGAAGGCTGACTCGGTGACTCTCGATGCGCTTCGCGCGGCCGGCGCAGTTCCAAGCGGACGGAAGGCGAAGGTGAAGATTCTCGCGGGCGCTGCCCTCACCAAAAAGCTCGTCGTCGAAGCAAACGCTTTCTCAGAAGCGGCGAAGATCGCAATCGAAGCTGCTGGTGGAACGGCAAAAGTCGTATAAGCTACACACCTCTGTGCCTCTGTGTCTCTGTGGTTTTTTCTTAAAGATGTAACCACAGAGACACAGAGGCACAGAGGTGTTTTTCATTTTTAGACAGGGGCAATCAGCATGGCTAGTGTAGGCGGTGTACAAGACGCGGTTAAGATTCCCGAGCTACGAAAGCGGGCACTTTTCACGCTTGGAATGCTCATTGTTTATCGAATCGGGGTGTTTGTTCCGACCCCAGGGATCGATTCGGAGAAGCTTCGTCGGCTTTTCGAGCAGTCCGCGAACACGCTGTTTGGTATGGTGAATATGTTCTCGGGTGGAGCGCTCGAGAATTTCTCCATTTTCGCGCTGGGTATCATGCCCTACATCAGCGTGTCGATTATCATTCAGTTGCTGACCACTGCTATCCCGAGACTCGAAGAACTTTCGAAAGAAGGCGACCAGGGCCGGAGAATCATCACGCGATACACACGGATCGGAACGATCTTCCTTGCTCTGTTTCAAGGGACGATGATCAGCATCGGGCTTGAGTCTCAAGGGGTGGTCGCCGAGCCGGGAACTTTCTTCCGTTTCAAGACCGCGCTTACGCTGACCGCTGGTACCGCTTTCATTATGTGGCTCGGAGAACAGATTACCGAGCGGGGAATTGGAAACGGGATCAGCCTCATCATCATGTCGGGTATTGTGGCGCGAATGCCGTCGACCCTCTCGCACACGTTCGACCTGATCAACACGGGTGAAATTCAGCCCATCTCAATGCTTGCCGTTCTTATTTTCTGCGTCGCGGTCGTTGCGTTTATCGTCTTCGTCGAGCGGTCCCAAAGGCGGATCCCCGTTCAATACCCAAGGCGTGCCGTGGGACGTCACATGACTCAAGCGAGCACGCAGCATTTGCCGCTGAAGCTTAACATGGCAGGCGTCATCCCGCCGATTTTCGCTTCGGCCCTTCTTGTCTTCCCGGCAACAATCGCCCAGTTCAGTAACGTTGAGATCCTCAAGAACTACGCCCAGTGGGTACAGCCGGCGACCTTGTCGTATGAGCTCATTTTTGCGGGGCTCATCATTTTCTTCTGCTACTTCTACACCGCGATAGTTTTCGACCCGAATCAAATTGCCGATAATCTGAAGAAAAACGGGGGATTTGTTCCGACCGTTCGTCCTGGAAAAGATACGGCAGACTTTTTGAATCGAGTTCTCTCTCGACTCTGTCTTTGGGGAGCGATCTATATCTGTTTGGTTTGTATTGTGCCGTCGCTTTTCTATCTCAAGATGGGAACCGCAGCGTTTACCTATTTCTTCGGCGGCACTGCGGTGTTGATCGTGGTCGGGGTGACGATGGACACGTTTGCCCAGTTAGAGTCTCATCTCGTTGCGCGAAACTACGAAGGGTTCATGAGCAAGGGACCCGTAAAGATTCGCGGCGGCGCTTCGAATATGCGCGGCGGCCGGTTGATTCGCCGGTAATCTGAGGTCTACCTGATGAAACTCGTATTTCTAGGACCGCCCGGCGCAGGAAAAGGTACGCAGGCGAAGCTTCTCGCAAAGTCGAAGGGACTCGCTCACATCAGTACCGGTGATATGCTGCGGGAGGCAGTGGCTGCCGGGACTGAAGTTGGAAGAAAAGCTCAAGACATCATGAACTCCGGGCAGCTCGTCCCCGACGACATTATCCTTAAGCTCATCTCAGAGAGAACCGCGAAGCCAGACTGTAAAGCGGGTTTCATACTCGATGGATTCCCGAGAAATGTCGCCCAGGCCGAAGCACTGCAAATGATGCTTCAGAAGGAGGGCGGGAACGGGAAGAATCTTGATCAGGTTCTCTACTTCGAAATTTCTGAAGGCGAGCTGATGAAGCGTTTGGAGAATCGTCGTCAGTCGGAAGGCCGGATCGACGACGATAGTGAAACGCAAAGACGGCGAATTTCAATCTACGAAGAGCAGACCGCACCTCTCATCGATTATTACCGCTCGCAGGGTGTTCTCAAAAAGATCAATTCGCTGGGATCGGTCGAAGAAATTCAAGATCGAGTGGTGAAAGCGATTCAATAAGTTTTGTTCAATAAGTTTCAATGACGGTCCAGCTCAAAAATCGCGACGAAATCGAACAGATGAGGAAAGCAGGTCTCATCGTTTATGAGGTGCTTCAGCATCTGCGCGAGCTCGTACGACCCGGAGTCACGACTCGAGACCTCGACCGCATCGCGGCAGAACTTACCGAGAAGAAGGGAGCGAAGCCGGCATTTTTGAACTACCCGTCGTCCTCGAAGTCGGTTCCACCGTTTCCCGGTGTCATTTGCGCCTCGGTGAACGAAGCGATCGTTCACGGTATCCCCGACGACCGACCGCTTCGCGAAGGTGATATTCTCAGCATTGATTTTGGCTGTGTCTGCGACGGATTTTTCGGAGACTCAGCTTTGACGGTTCCGGTGGGAACGGTCAGTCCGGAGGCCGAAAAGCTCCTTGAGGTGACAAAGCAGGCCCTCCATGACGCGATTGAGCAGTGCTACTCGGGGAACCGCATCGGCGACATCTCAAACGCGGTTCAAAGCCGTGTGGAGCCCCATGGATTTGGCATTATTCGCGAGTTTGTGGGACACGGTATAGGGCGTGCGATGCACGAGCCTCCGCAAGTTCCGAATTTTGGAAAACCCCTGCAGGGGCGAGTGTTAAGGCCGGGTCTCGTTCTCGCGATCGAACCGATGGTTTCAGCCGGTGCATATGAGACAAAAATTCTTGGCGACGGTTGGACAGCCGTAACCAAGGATGCTAGTCTTGCGGCCCATTTTGAGCACACTGTGGCTATAACCGACACTGGTCCTTACGTGTTGTCGTCTCCTTAAATCTCAGAGACTGAGTTTTCGGGGCTGAATTGGGATTTCTCTGCTGTTCGGGCAGGCCTTTTTCTTCGACAACGAAAGGCTAAAGAAATTTGGGTGTGGCCACAACGATGTAAATTTTTTGAGATTTATATCGCGGCTACTGTTCTACTGTAATTTGCTGGTGATTTGCTCTGTAATTGAATTTCGGGTGAGTTTATGAAAGTTCGGGCTTCAGTAAAAAAGATTTGTGAGCACTGCCGGGTGGTTCGCCGTAAGGGCGTCATTTACGTCGTTTGCGCGAGAACTCCGAAGCACAAGCAGCGGCAGGGATAATCTTTGGTCCGGAATTATTCCTCCGCAGAGCTCGCTCCGCGGAAGATTGAATACCGGGAATAATTTTTCTTTCTAGAGTTAAGGTAACGAGAATGGCACGTATTGCGGGCGTCGATCTTCCAAGAAACAAGCGAGTAGAAATTGCTCTGACTTATATCGTCGGCATCGGAAAGATGACTTCGAGGAAGGTCCTCTCTGAGGCGGATGTTGCAGTTGATGTCCGCACGGACGCGCTGACCGAAGAGCAGATAGCAAGAATCCGCCGAGTGATTGAAACCGGCTATCGCGTCGAAGGGGATGTGCGCCGGGAAGTTTCGGCCAGCATCAAGCGGCTCATGGACCTCGGATCATATCGCGGCCTCCGCCACCGGAAGGGACTTCCGGTTCGCGGGCAGCGCACCAAGACGAACTCCCGAACGAGAAAGGGACCTCGTGGTGCTGCAGTTCAAGGCAAGAAGAAAGCAGTGAAGAAATAAGCCAAATAATTTTTAGAGAGAGTTTTCGATGAGCGCAGAACGAGCAGACAAGCGAGGCCAAGCAGCCGGAGCGACCGCGAAGAAGAAGAAGGGAAAGGCGAAGAACGTCCCGATGGGAATCGCCCACATTCAAGCTTCCTTCAACAACACGATGATCACCATCACCGACCTTTCGGGGAATGTGGTCAGCTGGTCGAGCGCAGGATGCCAAGGATTCAAAGGATCGCGGAAGTCGACTCCGTTCGCGGCACAGGTCGCAGCACAGGTTGCGGTTGATGCAGCGAAGGAGCACGGCATGCGCTCTGCACAAGTCCTGTTGAACGGTCCGGGAGCTGGACGAGAATCCGCTCTCCGCGCGATTCAGTCGGGAGGAATCTCAATCACGGCGATTCGGGACATTACTCCGATCCCGCACAACGGCTGCCGTCCAAAAAAGCGCCGCAGAGTATAATTAAAATTCAGAGAAATTTCAGGGTGAGGGAGATTTAGATTCAATGGCTCGATACTGTGGTGCGGTTTGCAGACTTTGCCGTCGTGAGGGAGAAAAGCTCTTCCTTAAAGGCGATCGTTGCTTCTCGAATAAGTGCGCTGTGGAGCGCCGCGAAGGGGCGCCTGGAGTGCACGGGAAGGCTCGCGGTCAGAACAGCGAATACAAGCGCCAGCTTCGTGAGAAGCAAAAGGTAAAGCGGATGTATGGCCTCCTCGAGCGTCAGTTCCGTAATCTCTTCCACAAGGCTGAAAGCCAGAAGGGTGTTACCGGCGAAAGCTTGCTCCGTCTCCTCGAGTCGAGACTGGACAACATGGTTTATCGCGCCGGCTTGGCAGCATCCCGGAACGAAGGCCGTCAATATGTCACGCACGGTCACTTTCTCGTGAACGGACTTCCGGTGAACATTCCGTCTTATCTCGTCAAGCCGGGCGATGTCGTCCGCGTCGTGGACAAGATGAAGCAGTCTGCACGGATGTCCGAAACGCTCGCCTCTGCGGAAGCCCGCCGGATTCCTGAGTGGCTTGAGCTTGATAAAGAGAATATGCAGTTTGTGGTGCGCGCTCTGCCGAGCCGTGAGCAGATCACGCATCCGATGAAAGAACAGCTGATCGTCGAGCTTTATTCGAAGTAGGGAGATCCTCAGAGCATGGTGCATCGTAACGTTTTAAAAGATCTGATTAAGCCGAGAAGACTCGAAGCGGAAGAAGTTACCGAGCGCTACGGAAAGTTCGTTGCCGGTCCGCTCGAGCGTGGATACGGAACTACAATCGGTAACGGCCTTCGCCGGATTCTGTTGTCATCGCTGCCGGGTGCGGCGATCACGACGCTGAAGATGGATTCGGTAAAACACGAATTCTCGACCATCCCTGGATGCATCGAGGACGTGACCGAAGTTATCCTCAACCTCAAGGAAGTTGTTCTCGAGATTCGAGACAAAGACACGGCAACACTTTCACTGACTGTGAAGGGCCCTGCTGAAGTCACCGCCGGAATGATCACCGCCGATCCGAGTGTTCGCATTGTAAACCCGGATCACCACATCTGCTCGCTCAGCGCAGAAGGCGAAATCCGGATGGAGATGACGGCAAAGGTCAGTCGCGGATATGTCGTTGCCGAGTCGATGGTCGAAGAAGAGCTGCCGATCGGAACGATCGCGCTCGATGCGGTCTTTTCGCCGGTCCGAAAGGTGAACCTCGTCGTTACCCAAGCACGGGTCGGCCAGCGCACCGATTACGACAAGATGACTCTTGAAGTTTGGACCGACGGGAGCATCAGCCCGGAGGATTCAGTCCGCTCCGCGGCCTATGTTCTTCGCGATCAGCTCAGCGTCTTCACCGGTGTCGATGAAATTCTCGAAGAGCCGGTTGAGAAGCCACAAGCAGATCATCCGTCGCCGAAGTTCAACGAGAACCTCTTTCGCCGGATCGATGAGCTGGAGCTCAGTGTTCGTTCCTCGAACTGCCTTGAAAACGCCGACATCAAGTATATCGGCGAGCTCGTGCAGAAGTCGGAAAACGAAATGCTGCGGACCAAGAATTTCGGCCGGAAGTCTTTGAACGAAATCAAGGAGCTTCTCGGTGAAATGGGCCTCAGCCTGAACATGCGTCTTGATGCTTTCCCGACCAGAGGGGAGTTGGACAAGATGTATGAGACGGCGAATAGCGCTAACGCAGATTAGACGCGCTGAATAATTAGAGTAAGTGGGGCCGGTGAAAACCCGGCTGCAGGAAATAAAGGCGAGTGAGCCATGAACCATCAAACGAAACTTAGAAAGCTGGGCCGGACCGCGTCACACCGTCGCGCTCTGTTCCGAAATCTTGCGACCTCGCTGGTCTTGCACAACCGCATTGAAACCACTTTGCCAAAGGCAAAGGAGCTTCGGCGAATCGCCGACTCGCTGGTTACTCTCGGAAAGAAGAACACGCTCCACGCACGCCGTCAGGCGATGCAATATCTCTTTGCGATCAATCGCGAAGTGGAAGGGAACGCGCAAAAGTGGACCGCGGTTCACAAGCTGTTTGAAGAAATCGCGCCTCGTTATAGCGAGCGAAACGGCGGGTATACCAGAGTGCTCCGTACCCGGAAGCGTCTCGGGGATAAGGCCCAGATGGCGATGATTGAGTTCGTCGAAGCCGGCAAGGCCGGAAAGGGCGAAAAGAAGAAGCGCCGGGTTGTTCGCAGCAAGAAAGATGCTGCTCCTGATGCCGCACCGGTGGAGAACACCACCCAGGCAGAAGCCTCGACTACGGCAACTGCTGCTGAATAATCTCTTAACCGTTTAATACGGGAGAGATTCTCAACTCTGATTCGGGCTCGGTAAGCGATTACCGGGCCCGTTTTCGTTTCAGGCTCAAAAAACTGTTGAGACCTCCTCCCGATGTGTGGGAGGGGTGAATCATGACTCCCTTTCTATTCTCGCCTCGATGGTTCTGGTTCGGGCACTTGGGATTGCTCCTGCTCCGGGTGGGGGTCGGCGTCGTGTTCCTTTACCACGGCATGCCGATTCTCGTGGGCGGCAAAGAGAGCTGGACCGCTCTTGCCGCGGAGATTCAGCCCATAGCCCCGCAAGCGGTGCTGGTGACTTGGGCATTCGCCGTTGGTGCAGTTGAGGTCGTGTGCGGAGTTCTCCTCTTCCTCGGCCTGTATGCCCGCCTGGCTGCGCTGCTCCTTCTCTTCGAAATGACCATTGTCTTCGGTTACTTTCTTTCTACTGCTCCCGGCGAGCTTCTCACGCTGTTTTCGCTGAAAGATGTGCTTCTGTTTCTCGCGCTCATTCTGATGGGCCCCGGGGTGTATAGCGTCGACCAAGTCCTCTTCAATCGAAAGGTCAAGCGGTCGCCGCCCCTTCCGGAGCTGGAGGAGATAAACGCCAATTGAGCGCACTCGAGAATTATTCATCCTGGTTCTGGATCGCCGCATTTGTGATGGTGGTTCCAATACCACTCTCGGTTTTCCTCCGAAGATCCTTGGCAAGGTTTGCGGCGGAATCTCTGCTCATGGAGTTCGAGCGTCGGCTCGATGAGCTGGAAGGGCGAAAAGTTGCCGTGCAGCAGCAAGCACTTCGTTTTGACAGCATTCGCACTCAGGTGCTTACGCAATCGCTCTACGAAATTCAGTCTCTCTCCGATGACGCGCTTCAAGTCGTGAGGCGATGCCGATCGATCCTTGCGAGCAAGGACCCAGGCGGGCCGCGAAAGGTCGATGAACTTTTGGAGCGACAGGGGCTCGTCAATACATCTGAAGCGAAATCCGGGGTGTTTTCGCAACGCTCTCCGATTGGGAAGCTGGAAAACAGCATTCAACTTGCGGGAGCAGAGCTTGTCGACGCTTGGATGAAGATTGAGTTGACGCGCACACGAGAAGTAGACTTTTCCTACGGTCCCGTTCCCCCGCTTGCCGAGGCTGGAATTCTCGCAGCGGCGGACGCAAAGAGCCGGCGCATCCGGAGAACAGAGACGAGCAGAAAACGACCACCGAACGCTCCGCGGACTTGATTGCGCTCTCAAGACACTTCGGGCTTTACCGGAGACCACTAAGGAAGCGTTGCCTCACTTCTGCGACAACGGCTTTTATAGGCGGTAAATCGATAGAGAAATGCGGTGCTCGCTGAGTAATTTCCCGCCGTTGGCTGGAAAGAAGACGGAATTTCGGTAGTATACGGCCTCAATAAATTTGGAGATTGAGAGCTTATGGGTCTTCTCGAAGGGAAAAAAGGTCTTGTTGTCGGTGTCGCGAACAATCGCAGTATCGCCTGGGGGATCGCCGAAGCGTGCCATAAAGAAGGGGCGACGCTTGGGTTCACCTATTTGAATGACGCGCTCGCAAAGCGAGTGATCCCGCTCGCCGAATCCATCGGCTCAAAATTCATCGCGCAGTGCGATGTTCAAAACGACCAGCAGATCGATGCTCTTGCAAAGCAGCTCGAGTCCGAATGGGGGCAAATCGATTTTCTGGTTCACTCCGTTGCGTATGCCCAGGCTGAAGACTTGAAGGGTCCATTTCATCAGACTTCACGAGCCGGCTTCTCTTTGGCGCTTGATATCAGCGCGTATTCTCTGGTTGCGCTCACTCAGCGTCTGATTCCGCTTATGAAAAACGGCTGCTCGGTGTTAACCCTGAGCTATCTCGGTGCCGTGCAAGTGGTTCCGAATTACCGGTTGATGGGTGTTGCGAAAGCCGCACTCGAAGCGAGCGTCAGGGAGCTTGCCGCCGATCTGGGTGCGCAGAATATCAGAGTGAACGCCATCTCGGCGGGCCCCATCAAGACTCTTGCTGCGGCCGGAATCTCTGATTTCAAGAGCCTCCTTGGGTCTTTTGAAACCCGCGCTCCGCTTCGCCGGGGAGTAAACATCGAAGACGTCGGTTCAGCCGCGCTCTTCATGTTGAGCCCGATGTCGAATGCGATCACTGGAGAGATTATGTATGTAGACAGCGGGTTCAACATCACTGCAATGTAAGCGACTGCGTGGTGTGTTTGCGGTGAGTTAGACGTCCAGCGATGAAGAAGAAAAATTTTGCGATTGTGGTCGGCGGTGGACCCGCTCCCGGAATAAATGGCGTGATTGCCGCTACGACTATCGAAGCGGTTAATCGAGGCTACAGAGTTCTCGGAATACAAGGCGGGCTAAAGCCGTTGATGCACGGAGATTTCAGTTGCGTTCGCGAGCTGCGAATCTCCAACGTCTCGCACTCGGCGAACGAAGGCGGTTCGTTGCTGGGAATTTGCCGGGCGCACCCGACGAAAGACCCGAAGTATATGGAAAATGTAGTTCGGGCTCTTAAAGAGAATGACGTCGGATATCTCGTCACGATTGGTGGAGACGGAACGGCGACGACCTCAGGCGCGATCGCGAGAGCTACTCACGGAGAGATCGCGGTCGGGCATGTTCCGAAGACAATCGATAACGATCTCCCTCTGCCGAATTTTTCTAGCACCTTCGGGTTCCAAACCGCACGCGAAGTCGGCACGGAAATCGTGGACACGCTGGTCGTGGATGCCAGGACCACCGGACGTTACTATTTGATAGTGGCGATGGGCCGACAGGCAGGTCATCTGGCGCTTGGCATCGGAGTCGCGGCGAATGCGACCTTTACTCTTATTCCGGAGGAGTTCGAAGGGAAGAAAGTCCCGCTTGAAACGCTTGCGGACATTCACGTGGGCGTCATCCTCAAGCGGCTTGCGAAGAATCAGAATTATGGCGTTGCTGTTCTCGCAGAAGGTCTTTCTGAAGTCGTTGATCACGAAACGATCCCGGAACTGAAAAACGCCGAGCGGGATATGTTCGGGAACATTCGCTACGCAGCGGTTGATTTCGGTGGAGTCATTCGTAACGCCGTCCGGAATCGTCTCAAGTTCTTCGGGCTCAGCGAGCCGCTCATCGTCGATAAAAACGTCGGTTATGAGCTCCGTTGCCGGCCTCCGATTCCTTTCGATCGAGAGTACACCCGCCAGCTCGGTTTCGGGGTCGTGAATTTCCTCTGCAGCGGTGGAAGCGGAGCCATGATCACCCGACAAGGTGACTCTCTGGTTCCAATTCCATTCTCCGAGTTCCTCGATCCGCAGACGGGGCGCGCGCGAGTGCGGATGGTAGATATTCAGTCGACAACGTACCGAATTGCCCGCCACTACATGATACGGCTCACGACGCGGGATTTGGCGGATGACGAGCTCGTGGGATCGATGTCGAAAATCACGAAAAAAACACCTGAAGAGCTCCGATCTATTTTTGGTCCAGTCGCTTCACGATTCGGGGATCTGTGAAGCGGCTTTTGCTGCTTTGGTGCCTTTTCCCTCTCGGGATGGCCGGAGCGGCCGACCCGGAGCCGATTAGAATCGGGGCGCTCATCGTTCTCACCGGTCAGTACGCGATGCAGGGAAATGCCTTTCGTGAGGGCCTTGAGCTTGCCGCGAGCGAATTGAATGAGCGAGGTGGAATTAAGGGCCGGAAAATTGAGGTCCATGCCGAAGATACCGCGAACCTCCCGCTTCAAGCACTTTCTGCCGCGCGTAAGCTTATTGACCAAAACCATGTCATCGCCGCCATCACCACTTCGTATCCCGAGTTAGGCACGGGTGCCGCGGAGTTCCAGAAACAGAAAATTCCCGTAGTTCATCTTTGGGATTCCAGCCCCGAAATCGAGAGCATGGGTGACTATATTTTTGGAATTGGACCATGGGCTCCGAGCTCGGGGGAGGAGGCCGCGAGGTTCGCCGCAAAGAGTCTCAGAGCCAAGACCGCGGTGATTGTTCACATCAACGATCCGTGGTCTCAGCTCGTTGCCGACTATTTTAAGGCGGAGTTCTCGAAAGATGGCGGTGAGATTCTCCAGACGTTCGCCTTCAATCCGCAAGATCTGGATTTTCGGAGTGCGTTCGCGAAGATTCGGAGCTTGAAGCCTGGCGTCATCTACTCTCCGGTGACTGATAACATCGTCCCATTCTACACTCAGCTTAAACAGGCGAATATCAACGTCCCGGCAATCTCGTCTGGCGTCATCGCAGAAGAGCACATCGTTCAAAAGCCAGAAGCTTTCGAAGGGATATACCAAACTCAGATCAAGGATCCGAATGGACCGGATATGGATTCACTCGCGGCGGCCTACGAGAAGAAATTCAAGACCCGGCCGGCGCTGCCTTGGTACATTGCAATTGCATATGATGGGCTAAAGCTCATCGGGGATTGTTTGGAGAAAGGAGAGGTGAAGTCCACCGCCGTCAAGGATTGCATCGCCGGCACTAAAGATTTTCCGGGAGTAACGCGAAGTCTCTCTTTCAACGAAGGCGGCTCATCTCCCCAAATGGACCGCGTGTTCAAAATTGTTAAGGGTAAGTTTGTTGTTCAGGATTGATTTGCGATTCGCTGCCCGGCTACCAGCTGGGTAGGGCCGAGCGAATCAAGATACAGTCGCTCGATATCGCGTTTTAGATAGAGGGGTGCCTGTGTTCCCGAGATCAACTCATTTTGCATTCTTTTTCTCGTTACTTGTTTTCGTCTCGCTCGATCACGCCGAAGCGGAAACAAGAAAGATAGGCGTCATCGGTCCGCTCAGCGGGCCCGTGGCCTCTTGGGGAAATGACGCACGAAACGCCCTCGAGTTTGCTCGTGAGAAATTTCCCAATCAGAATATAGAAGTTCTCTACGAAGACGATCAATGTCTCGGCAAGAACGCGGTTACGGCTGCGCATAAACTGCAAAGCGTTGATCACGTCGATGTGGTTTTTGTTATCTGCACGGAAGCATTGATCTCGGTTGCTCCCATCTTCGAAAGCGGGAAGACACTTGTCATTACGCCAGTGGCGTCTGGACCGGCCGTTTCAGAGCTTGGCGACTACATCTTCAGAATGTGGCCAAGTGATCAGTTTGCTGCCGAGAAGTTGTACGGCCACATCGCCCGAAAGTCGAAATTCGTTGGGATGCTGACAGAAGAGCGCGGCTATCCGCAAGAGTTCGAAAAAGCATTTTTGAAAGCAGCGCCATCTGGGCCGCTGAAAATAGACGCACAGACGTTTTCCACCGATACGACCGATTTCCGAACTCTGTTGCTTAAAGTCAGACGGAAGGGTGCCGATTCGCTCTTTCTAAATACTGGAAGCGATAAGAGCTTCGCGGCAATCGTTAAGCAGCTTCATGAGCTCAAGTGGAACCTTCCCGTGTACGGCGCATACATGCCGGCGAGTGCTGAGTTCGTAAAACTCGCAGGTCCGCTGGCGGAAGGCATTGAGTATGTCGACGCTCCGACGGCCGCCACGGCACTGAATCCAGGAGGAATGGAACTCTACAAGGAATTTGAAGCGAAGTTTGGAGCGCCCCAGAGCTCCCCGTTCGTTTTCGCATCGACGGTAGAAGCATACCGACGGGCGGCAGCGCTTACTTCGGAAAAGTCTGGATGGAGAAATGAGCTCTACTCGGGAAAGTTCGATGGAATTATCGGCGCCTACTCATTCGATAAAAATGGAGACATCCAAGGAGTCCGGCACGTGATGATGCGAATTGTCGCCGGGAAGCCGGTCCTGTTGCCGGACACCCCAAAGTAATCACCGGAGCATCAGAGAAAATTGAGACTTGATCAGAGCGTCCCTAGAGCGATTCTCAAAAGTTTTGTCCTTTCGAGAACCGCTCTAAAAAAGCAGTCTCGTCTTGATGTTGATCTCCAGCCCGTCGATGCGCTCCTTGATGGAGCGGGACACCGAGGTGTCGACGTCCATGATGAGGTACCCGATGTCATTGTTGCTGTTGTAGTATTGCGCCTTGATGTTCGTACCCATTTCGGCAGCAATCGAATTGACCTTCCCGAGTGCTCCGGGAACATTGTGTTGCATGCTGAGGATTCGATGGCTGTCCCGCACGACCGGAAGCTCCACTTGCGGAAAGTTTACCGCACCGCTCGTGCTTCCCATTTCGATGAAGTTAAACAGGGAAGTCACCACTTCGCTGCCGATATTTCGTTGGGCCTCCATCGTGCTTCCGCCGATATGTGGGGTCAGGATCACGTTATCAAACTTTGAAAGCGGAGTTTCAAAGCGCTGCGCATTACCGTGCGGCTCTTCGGGGAAGACATCCACGGCCGCTCCGGCGAGATGTTTCGAGCTCAGCGCGTCGCAGAGAGCAGGAATATCAACAATTGTTCCCCGGCTGAGATTCAACAGATATGAATCCTTCTTCATGGCTTGGAGCTGATCTCGCCCAATCATGTTTATCGTTTCAGGAGTCTCCGGTACATGCAGGGTGACGAAATCCGAATTCGAGAGGAGCTCGTGTAGTGAGCGGGTGGGACGGGCATTTCCCATAGGAAGTTTCGTGACGACGTCGTAGTAGAGCACAGACATCCCGAAAGCTTCCGCGAGCACTCCGACTTGATATCCGATGTGGCCGTAGCCGATAATTCCCATCGTTTTCTGCCGCAGCTCCATACAGCCGTCGGCGGATTTCTCCCACACTCCTTGCCGCATAAGATGGCTCTTATGCGCGGCACGGCGCGCCAGCATGACAGCCTCGCCCATCACGAGTTCTGCGACGCTCCGCGTGTTCCCGAATGGAGCGTTGAATACCGGGATGCCCTTTGCTGCCGCGGCATCCAGTGCGACCTGGTTCGTGCCGATGCAGAAACATCCGATCGCCAAGAGATGGGAGCCCTTCTCGAGAACGCTTTTTGGGACCTCGGTCTTTGAGCGAATGCCCAGAACGTGGACATCTCCAATGGCATCGAGCAGCTCGGACTCCGAGAGCGCATTCTTTCGCATCTCGACCTGATAGCCGGCCTCTTCAAGCTGGGTCTTTGAGCTCGGATGAACGCCTTCGAGAAAGAGAATTTTAAGTCTGCGCTTCGGGAAAGAAGTACTAGTTGCCATGAAACTTGAGCTCAGTAGTGGAATTCACTTCACATCTAACCAAAGCCGCCTTTCTTTAGTCGCAGAGGAGCGCGACCTCGCGGCTCCTCCACGTCGGGTAATGCGGAGGCAATTCTCTCAATCGAAGAGAATCACCTCACCGGGGCCCTGTCCGGGGAGACCGAGAAAAACGGTGAGCCTTCCAAACTAGATTCCCAGGGCCGGAGTGTCAATTAGGTGAGAGCCGGTTGGGAGCGTCCAAGCGGCATTCGTAAGAGGAAAATCAGAAAGAACACGTTCAATTATGGCGATTCGAGCGAAAACCCCGTTTCTTGCCTGACGGAAATAGGCCGCTTGAGGCATCGAATCGATAGCAAGAGGAAGCTCTTCATGCCGGGTTAGACAATGAAAAACGCGGCAGTGGGCAGGCGCCCGAGACAGTACTTCCGGTGTCAAAGTAAAATAGCTGCTTCGCAATTGAGCCTTTCGCTCAGGATCGGTAACCCGGTGATGTTGAAAGCGAGTCATGTAAATCACATCGGCGTACTGAACGGCGTCACCAAAGTTATCGGCGAGCTTCCACGATATCGAAGATTGCCTCAAAATTTCCTTCATCGAATCTGAAGGTTGGAACTCTCCTGAAGTCATGATTGTGACGTCGACATCGAACATCGCCAGAGCCTTCAGCAGAGAATTTGCGACGCGCGCGTGCAGGAGGTCGACAGCGAGAACGAAGCGCAGTCCGTCAATTCTCCCGAACTCCGACCAAATCGAATAGAGATCGAGAATGGTCTGTGTCGGATGCTCGTTGGTTCCATCGCCGGCGTTGATGACGGGGACTTCGGAAAGTTGTGCGGCTTTCCTCATAAAGCTCGCGTCAGGAGTCCGGAGAATAAGAACATCTCCGTAACCTGAAACCACGCGGAGTGTGTCTTCCAGCGTTTCGCCCTCGGAGACAGTAAGGTTTGTAAGCTCCGGAACATTCACCGAGCTGCCGCCCATTCTCCGTGTTGCGACGTCGAAGCTAAGACGGGTGCGGGTGCTCGGCTCGAGAAACCAGAGCATGGAAATGAATGGCGACGGGCCCCGCTTCAACCCGTTCTGATATGCGCGGGCTGACTCAAACAGGGGGTAGAGTTGCTCACGTGAAAGTTGATTGATGCTGAGCAGGTGTTTGGTCGTCATGTAGTTTCCTCTTCATATAGAGAACAACTGACGATATGACCGATCGAAGCAAAATACACCGTCCGATCTGATAATGTCATATAATTGTAGACGAACGCTGGAATTCGTGACGTTGAACGTTCGCCGAATATTTCACTGTGCCGGGAAAATAGTCCGAATGTTAGAGTTCTGTAACGGGTGAGTATTATGAAACATTGCGTTCACTACCTCTGCCTCCTTCTGCTCGTTCTTTCCGCAGCGTCTTCCGCGTATGCGGACCCTATTGCCGACCATAATCTTGCGCGAGCCGCCGCGCTCGGGGATACAAAGGAATTGACGAAGGCGCTCAAAATGGGAGCCAACATTAATTTCAAATTCAAAGAAGAGGGAGGGCTTACTCCGCTGATGGCGGCGTCATTTAGCGGTCACGCCGATGTGGTCGAAATTCTTTTGAAAGCAGGAGCCGATACTTCGATACGAGGTCCGCTTGGAGGGCAGGCGATTCACCTTGCGGTCGGCCAGTGCCGGGAGAAAGTCGTCGAAAAACTTCTCGCGGCAAAAGTGAAGCTTGACACGACCGATAAAGGTCTTACGCCGCTGATGATGGGAATGACAGAAAATTGCGCTGGAACGATATCCCTTCTTTTGGCTGCAGGCGATCCCGTGAATGCCGTACAACCCGACGGCTGGACTCCGCTGATGCACGCAGCAGCGGTCGGATCTCCTAAAGTCGTTTCGCTTCTTCTTAAGGCAGGAGCGGATCGAGAGCAGAAAAATGCAGAAGGAGACACCGCAGCCGATGTGGCAACAAAGGCAGGCCACACAGACGCCGCAAAGCTCCTTCAAGTGGAAGGCAAGCATTAGCACTGCAGGAACTCTCCGCCGGAACTTCCGTCATTCTTTTCGCGGAGCGCTCCATCATAAACATTGAGAGCACGAAGACGGCGGGTTCATTGAACCTGGGCAAGGCCCGGAACCCGCGCTTCGTTCATCCATGGTCAGCACCGCTCCTCGGTGTGACTCTCGGGGGCAGCAGGAACCCGAGATTTGTCCTCATTGGTATTTTCGGCGTGCTTCGTGTCAAACATCCAGAACTCGTTCCAGGGGAACTCGTTGATGTCGACTCGGAACATCAGGACGGTTTCCTTGTCGGCGCTGAGGATCGTCGAACGGTAGATGAACACGTGATCACCGTCCGAGCTCTGTTCCCAGTCGCGACGCACCGGGTGAGCGACCTTGGAGAATCCGCACAGCGACACT
The DNA here is from genome assembly GCA_964509425.1 of uncultured Bdellovibrionales bacterium. Lineage (GTDB taxonomy): Bacteria > Bdellovibrionota_C > UBA2361 > SZUA-149 > CAZDWZ01 > CAZDWZ01. The sequence goes on from CAZDWZ010000014.1 coordinate 43,294, forward strand.
CCTCGAAGCTTCGCACCCCGGTTCCACACCGTGGGTTCTCCGGGCATCGATAGACGTTCATCGATGTAGCTTCCGAGAAGGAGCAGCAGACCATTTACTTTCCCGACTGACATGTTCCCACGAACCTCCGTCGTTAGGGTTATCCATCTGATACAACCATGAACCCATCCGTCGCATGAGGGCCGCTCAACATCGTGCGCTCAAAAGACGGCGAGAGTTTCTCGATTCGATTTCTTGAGATGAAAGAGCCGAACGGCTCTTGAAAACTACCTCGCCGCGATGATTTATTCAAACAATCAAGTGTTTGGCCGGGAAAGGCGGGTCAAAGCGGTTTTGGCAGTGCCAGAACTCGCGTGCGTATCAGCTCGTACAGCTCCGGCACCCACGGCCTGAGCGTTTTATAGAGCTTTTCGGGCACTGAAGAATTACGGAAATCGAGAGGGGAGAGAATAACGTCGATGTTGGGGAGTCCAGTGTCGGCGGCCAGAACGAATATCTCCTCGATCGCCGCGTCTCCCATGGCGAGGCAGCCGATGGAGACCATGCTCCCGTGAATCATGATGTCGCCGCCAAGGTTCGTTCTCCGGTCAATCGCGGCTTTTTTCCGATCGAATTGATTCGGATAGTTTACGCGAAGCGAGAGGTGAAACTGACTGTTCGGGTTGAGCAGCTCAATTTTGTAGATTCCCTCCGGAACCTGCCCGTCGCCCTGTTGAAGCTTCGGTCCAAGAGACCCGCTGGCCCGAAGAATTGGATAGCTTCGGATGAACCGGTATTGTTTCGAAGCGTCTTCGGCATAGAGCTCGAGCGTTTCTTCCTTCTTCAGGCCGAGCAGAAGAAGCTTTTTTGGTGGATAAGACACGGACGCTTTTTCAAAGAACGGTTTAAGCTGAGTGCGGGCCGCCTCTCCGTACCGCCTCACGCGATCTTGAACTGAGTAACCTTGAAATCCAGCTCTTCTGCGGACATTTTCAGCGATCGTCATTTCACTTTGAGTCAGCCAGAGCACCAGCAACACAATAGCAGGCGGGAAAATAATTAATCTCGGGCGGAAAAATTTGAATAGCCGCTTCATCGCGGCACCACTCGGGCCTGGGGGATAATGAGCAATCGATTTTCTTTCCCACGAGAGATGATGCCTGAGGCTCCTCGAAAGTCCTTCACCTGTTCGAGATGATCTCCGAGAGTCGGGCCATGTTTATCGTAGGCGTCCGTGATTAACTGGACGAGGTCATACCCCACGCTTGCGGCATACGCGGTATCTCCGGGATACGCCTCCCGGTATTCCGACTCTATAGAAGAGTCGGAAAATCCGATGCCGATATACATTTCACCTTTCATGGCGCCTCGAGCGACCTGCCACTCACTCTCTTCTCCGTGGATCTCGAGCCCAAATCTTGGAATCTTAATTCCCATCTCGTCAGCTTGGCGGGCGAATATTCCGATTTGACTCTGAAAAAGGTTGACGAGAATAACATCGGGCGCCTTTGCCCGAACCTTAACGAGGAAGGGCCGGAAATCGGTGGCCTCGAGCAAGTATTCATCGCGAAAGCTGAAGTCCTCATCCTTCTTTTGACGGTCGATCTCTCGAACCATTGCAAACGGTCCGTCGTGAACTGTCGAAATGAGAGCGATCTTCTTCCACCCGTGTTTACGAATCTCCACGAGCGCGAGTCCGATAACATCCGCAGGTGACGGCCAAAATATTGCGCACCGTCTGCGGCCTTCGCAGGTTCCGGTATCGCGGGAGACCGCGGCCAGAAATGACACCCCGGCCTTCTCCGCGACCGGTGCCAGCGCCTTTCCAGTGTTGGCCGTTACGGTCACGGCGAGATCAATCTGTTGCTGCGCCATGATTTTCTGGAAGCTGCTGATTGTGTTCCGGGCGACCATCTGGTCATCTTCGAAAACGAATTTCAGATTCGTCCGCTTTGACTCCGGAAGTTTCGAGAGGGCGAGTTTCGCTCCGTTTTGGAAGCTCTTACCCGCGGGAGCTCCCGGCCCGGTGAGGGGGAGGATGACTGCAATGGTTGCTGGACGAGATTCCCCAGGGGGCGCCGCGGAGACCGGTACATTATTAAAAAGGATGCTGAGGAGGAGTGGAGGAAAAATGAGGAATAAATTCTTCACATTCTCTCAACGGTTTTCATTCCCAACAGGGCGAGCGTTTCCTTCAGCACAAGAGCCGTCGCCTCAAACAGTGCAAGCCTTGCCTCGGCGATGTTCTTTTCCGCACCGATGACTTTGAGGTCGAGGTAGGCGCGCGAGAGGGCCTTTGCCAAATCGAGCGCGTATGCCGATAAATGAGAGGGTTCGTTGTCCGCGGCCGTGCGCTCGACCATCAGCTCAAATTCATCGAGCAAAAGTGCCAGTTGAAAAGCGCCCTCCTCGGGGAGGTCGGTGTCGGAAAGTTTTGAAGCAAAGCGTAATCCGGATGCTTCGGCTTTTTCCTTGATGCCGTTGATACGCGCGAACGCGTACAGCGCGTACGGGCCGCTGTCTCCTTGAAACGCGAGAGCTTGTTCCCACGAGAACTGAACGTCTTTGATCCGGGACCGGTTGAGCGAGCTAAAAATGATCGCGCCAAGTCCGACCGCTTCTGCGACGACCGCATCATCCAAACCTTCCGGCCGTTTCTCTACTTGCTCCCGGTAGGCCGTGTGCGCCCGTTCGACGGCTTCGTCAAGAAGATCGTTCAGCTCGATGACCTCGCCCTCTCCGCGAGTTTTCATTCCGATGACGAGTCCGAATGGAACATGCAACATGTCGTCGGAGTAACGTTTTCCGAGCGCCGCAAGAACTCCCTTTAGTTGTTGGAAGTGGAGAGTCTGAGGTGTACCGACGACGTAGATCGCCTTTGAGAAATGAAAATTCTCTGCTCGATAAAAAGCGGTTGCGATATCCCGCGTAAGATAGAGAGAACGTCCGTCCGGCGTCAGCACTCTGGCGAATCCGCCTTTCTCACCGAGATCGATTCCAAACGCGCCTTGTGACTCAATCAGAAGTCCGGATCGTTCGAGCACTTCGCGAACGAAATTGAGCTTATCGGAGTAAAACGATTCTCCCATGTAGTGGTCGAATACGATTCCGAGACGCGCGTAGGTGGTTTTGAAATAGGCGAGCGAGACGTCAAGACACCATTGCCAGAACTCTTTCGCGTATTTTTCTCCGGCTTCAAGGTCGCTAAAATATTTTCGCGCAATCTCATTTACCGACGGCCGATCGGCGGGGACGGGCGTGATGTTTTTCTCCTCTTCGTCCTTTAGCTGCGTCGCTTTTTTGTAGAGCTGCACGAGCTCCTTGACTGTTGGGGCCTCAGGTTTTCCCCAGAGTTGGCAACCTGCCCACACAAATCCGAATTGCGTGCCCCAGTCTCCGAGGTGATTGACGCTGATGACTGTATACCCGAGCTTTCGGTAGACGAGGTCGAGGGAATGGCCGACGAGTGTTGCGCGGAGGTGACCCACGTGAAAAGGTTTTGCGATGTTTGGACTCGAGTAGTCGATCACCACCGGACCTTCCGAGCGCTTCGGCCAAACCGAAAAACTCTCACCGAAGACCTTCTCAACAGCCAACTTCGTAAACGGTCCGCGCCGGAATTTGAAGTTTGCAAAGGGTCCGGCTGCCACAGCCGACTCGAATGCTTCAGGAAGTTGAAGTTCTCTGCAGAGCCGCTCCGCGCATTTCGGCGGGGGAGCGCCCCAAGGCTTTGCGAGCAGAAACGCAGGAAACGCGAGATCTCCGTGCTCGGGGTTCTTCGGTCTCGACATCGCCGCGAGGATGGCGGGAGAATCGAGACCTGTGAGCGCGGCAATTTTCCGCGAGAGCTCTTCCTTTTGTCCGGCGAGTAAGGATTTCATCTGTGTTCTACCCGGTAACCTTTAGGAGCGGATGTAATGTTCTCTCGAGCGCGGGAAGCTCTTTGCTACAGGAGCGTCCGCATTTCTTCAATCGCATCCACCGGTCAGGAAGAGTTTAAGATTGAAAGAAATCCGTAAATTGCGTCCCTTCATCTGTCGACAATGGCGATTCCATGCGATATGAGACCCAAAACGCAGGGCTGGACCGGCCCGGTTGTACTCACGGCATTTCGATGGTGTCCCGGCGTTTCGGGATGTTATTCCTTTTGCTGAACTCAATCCACAAACGGTCTCCGTCTTCCCCTGTTTTGCAGTAACGCATCGCGGACGATCGTGTTATCGCCGTCTCGTGTTATCTCTGTCTCGTGTTATCTGTGTCGCGTGTTATCTGTGTCTCCCTGGGGTTAGGCAAAGTTCTGGGGTTAGGCAAAGTCCTGGTTAGAAAAGTCCTGGTTCAGTGCTAGAAATGAGAAGAATAGTAATTGCCCTCCTTGTTCTAATCCTGAGCGTTGGTCTCCTTGTTGTTGGAAGGAAGAACGCATTGGCCGGTGACCCGAAAGCGCCAGCACCCGCCGCCGTTAAACAATATAACGAGGCCGATTATGCAGCGGGACTCTGGAACGAAGGGAAAGCCGTATTTTCTGACATAGCGCTGCTGGATTTGTTTCTTAGGGACTATCTCAGGAAAGGCTATAAGCCCGAGCAGCCTATCCACTACAGTCATGTTCTCCACATGGAGAAAAACAAGATGGAGTGTCAGTATTGTCACTCCGGAGTCGCGAAGTCGCCATTTGCGACCATTCCCGCCGTCGACCTCTGCATGGGGTGTCACAAGGCGGTAAAGACTGACTCTCCTGAAATTAAGAAGCTCAAAGAATTCTACGACAAGGGTGAGGCCGTGCCTTGGGTGCCGGTCAACAACCTCCCGGAGCACGTGCGCTTCAACCATAAGCGCCACATCAAAGCCGGAGTGGGTTGTCATTCCTGTCATGGACAGGTTCAGAAGATGGAGGTGGTTGAGAAGATGTCTACGCTGAAGATGGGCTTTTGCATCTCCTGCCACCGGGAAAACGGGGCGAGCATCGACTGCTCAACCTGCCACTACTAGTGCCGCGTCCACATAAGAAACTTCCGAGGGGAGTTCCTATGTGCGGCACGCGAGGCGAAGCCGAGCCAGGGAATACCTAGGGCTCCATTCGCCAGGGGCAGGCAGAGCGAAGCGCAAGTTTGATAGATTATTTTCTCAATGGAGCACTAAGGCACGAGCCACCATTAGAGCATAAGCAAAAGGCTATGGCAGAGAAGCAAGGATTTAATCGACGGGACTTTCTCAAGATCATCGGGGCCGGTGCTGGCCTCGCCGCGGGCGGCTGCGGTCCGGAGCTTCCGGAAAAGTTGATCCCGTATGTGATTCAACCCGAGGAAGTTGTTCCGGGTGTGGCGACTTGGTATTCCGGCGCTTGCGGAGAATGCAGCTCGGGCTGCGGCGTACTTGTTCGGACTCGAGAAGGCCGCGCGGTAAAGATTGAGGGGAATCCGAATCATCCGGTGAATCGCGGGGGACTCTGTGCCCATGGGCAGTCCGCCCTTCAGGCGCACTACGATCCGGATCGTGTTCGCGAACCGCTGAAGCGCGATCTGAATGGCGCATTCGCTCCTGTCTCATGGAAAGACGGCGTCGAATCGCTTGCGCAGTCAATCGCAGACGCGGGACAAGCGGGAGCTCACACCGTGCTCATCGGCCGGCCAACTTCGGCGTCGGAGCAGGCGCTCATCGCTGAGTTCGGAGCTTCGATAAAAAATTTTCAACATATTCCTTTCGAGTTGATGGGCAGCGATGCTGTCGATCTCGCCGCTGAACAAGTCTTCGGACCTGGTGTTTCAACGGATTTTGATTTTGAGAAAGCCTACGTCATCGCTGGGTTCGGAGCAGACTTTTTGGAGTCGTGGCTTTCCCCAGTAAAATTTGCACGAGGCTGGGCAGAAGGTCGTCGCCGACCGGAGACGAGCCGGGTTATTCAATTCGAACCGCGACTTTCGCTGACTGCGGCAAACGCCGATCAGTGGGTGAAGAACGTTCCTGGTTCAGAGTCGCGACTTTTGCTCGCGCTTCTGAAGCTCACTTTCGATAAGGGCGGTGCTTCGCGGCTGAAAGGTGCGGCGCGGCAGAGCGTGGAAGCTGCTCTTGCCGGACAAAACGCAGCAAATCTCGTTTTGGAAACCGGAGTGCCGCTGGGTGTTCTTGAAAAGCTTGCTACAGAGTTACTCGCAAAGCCGTCGCTGGTCGTAGCGGGTGGTGCTGCTGTTTCAGGCGAACAGGCGGTGCCTGCGGCTGTACTGGCCTATCTCATCAATCTTACGACGGGGAACGTCGGCACGACGGTGAAGCTTTTCCGCCGCGCATCGACTCCAAAATCGTCCTCGTATCAGACGCTACTTCAGTTTTTCAAAGACGTCGCAGAGAAGAAGAAGAAAGTCGGCGTGCTCATCGTGGCTGGAGTGAATCCGGCGTATCTATTGCCTGCTCCGGCTAAGTTTCAAGAAGCGATTCGGAATGTCGGAACACTCGCAAGCATTTCGATGCAGCTTGATGAAACAACGGATTTGGCGAATATCGTTTTGCCGGCGAGCAGCTCTCTCGAAAGCTGGGGTGACTCGGAGCCGCTTCCCGGAGTGTTCAATCTGAACCAGCCGGCGATGACTCCACTCTATCAAACGCAATCGCTCGGGGACACGTTGGTGTCGCTGCTTGCGGCGAAGCCGATTTCCAAGCCGCTCGAAAACATTACTTCATTCGCGGATTACATGAAGGCGCAGTGGAAGAAGCGAACTGGTGACAGTGGCTTCGACTCTCGCTGGACCGATTACGTTGAGAAAGGCGGCGATTGGGCAAAGGCTGATGCGGGTCTCGCTGCTTCCAACGAACTGCCGGTTGCTGCGGGCGCGTCGAGCCTGAGTTCGCTGATTCAATCCTCTTTGAACAACAGCCTCCTCGTCGCCTCGCTCGCGTGCGCGCAGGCGAAGAAAGGAGAAAAGAAGCTACAACTTCTCGCGTATCCATCGGTCACTTCGTTCGATGGAAGTTCCGCAAATCGTCCATGGATGCAAGAGCTTCCGAATCCGATGACGACTGCCGTTTGGGGTTCGTGGGTGGAAATGCACCCGGAGACTGCGGCTGAGTTCGGATTTGAGAACAATGCCGTCGTTCAAGTGGTCTCCGAACACGGAACTTTGGAAGCTCCACTCCACATCTCGAAGTACATCGCTCCGTCGCTCGTTGCTGTTCCGCTCGGTCAGGGGCATGAGAGCTTCGGCCGATTCGCAACCGGCGTGGGTGTGAATCCGCTGAAGCTGCTTCCGGCAGTTGCTGCAGCCGCTCCGGCGCTGTTTGCCACCTCCGTCACGGTGAGAAAATCGCTCTCAAAAGATCTGATGGTGGTTCTCCAGGGACACGATTCTCAGATGAAGCGTGGAATTATCCGGGGCGTTTCGACTGCGGCGCTTGCGTCGTCTGCTCATGGTGCCGGGCACCACGGGAAGGACGATCATCACGATGCCGGCGGCCATGGAGATAAATCTCACGGCAAGGGTCACGACGAAAAAGGTCATGGAGATTCACACGGGAAGGGCGGTGGTCATCATGATCCGCTTGCACTCGGACCGCGTGAGGGTCCGCCTCAAATGTACACCCAGATGGAGCATCCACTCTATCGCTGGGGAATGACGATTGATCTCGCAAGCTGCACTGGGTGCTCTGCCTGTGTTGTCGCTTGTTATGCGGAAAACAACGTTCCGGTCGTCGGGAAGACTGTTTGCGACGAAGGCCGAGAAATGTCGTGGATTCACATCGAGCGCTTCTTCGATGGACCTGATGAGCAACCGGTTGACGGGTTCATGCCGATGATGTGCCAGCACTGCTCGAATGCGCCGTGTGAGCCTGTCTGCCCGGTTTATGGAACGTATCATTCCGATGACGGCTTGAATGCCATGGTTTACAACCGTTGCGTTGGAACCAGGTATTGCCTGAACAACTGCAGCTACAAAGTTCGACGATTCAACTGGTATAAATATCACTACGCCGAGCCCCTGAACTGGCAACTGAATCCGGACGTGACCGTTCGAGAAGTCGGGGTCATGGAAAAATGCACTTATTGCGTTCAGAGAATTCGCGAAGCGCAAAGCAACGCCAAGGATCTTGGACGTCCGGTTCAGGATGGGGACATACAACCAGCTTGTTCCCAATCGTGTCCGACGCAAGCGATATCATTCGGAAACCTTTTGGATCCGGAAAGCCAAGTCTCGAAGGACCGCGAGAATCCGCGTTCCTACCGGGTGTTGGATGCCGAACTGAACACACAGCCGGGCACCACTTACCTTGCGCGCATAAAGAACGAGCCGTTGAGAGCGTAACGGGAGAGTAGGGAACTACACGAGCGAGCACGATGAAAGCTGAGATGAGCATCCGAGAACAGGTTGAGAGCATCGATTACGAGACCGTAAATCGTGACATCATCAAGACGCTCGAGCCGCCGACGGTCGGTTGGTATCTTCTGTTCTTGACCGCTTTCTCGTTCATGCTGACCGGAGCCTTCTGCTGGCGGCATCAGCTCCTAAACGGCATCGGGATGTCCGGAATCAACAACCCTGTTGCGTGGGGGGTATACATCACCGACTTCGTTTTTTGGGTCGGTATCGCTCACTCCGGAACTCTTATCTCCGCTGTACTCTTTTTGTTCCGCGCTACATGGCGGGTTCCCATCTACAGAATTTCAGAAGCAATGACCGTTTTCGCGGTCGCCACCGCCGGACTCTTTCCGATCATTCACTTGGGCAGACCGTGGAACTTTTACTGGCTCCTTCCATACCCAAACCAAAGATATCTCTGGGTGAACTTTAAATCACCGCTGCTCTGGGACGTATTCGCGGTGAGCACGTATCTAACCGTGAGCGTGTTGTTCTTCATTATCGGTCTCATTCCTGATATCGCGGCGGCTCGAGATAAAGCGACCGGCGTGCGAAAGGTGCTGTATTCGATCACCGCCCTTGGGTGGAAAGGCAGTGGAAATAACTGGCGGCACTACACCGCGGCGTACGGGTTTTTCGCTGCGCTCGCAACACCGCTCGTTCTCTCCGTTCACTCCGTGGTCTCCTGGGACTTCGCGATGAGTAACGTTCCGGGATGGCACACGACCATTTTCCCGCCGTATTTCGTCGCCGGTGCCATTTTCTCAGGTCTCGCGATGGTTATCACCATCACCATACCCATGCGGAAGGTTTTCAACTTAGAGAAGTATCTGACCCTCTGGCACTACGAAAAGATGTGTCAACTGATTCTCTTCACCTCCGGAATCGTGACCTATGCCTATGCGACCGAGTTTTTTATGGCTTGGTACAGCAACAACATCTACGAAAGATATCAGTTCTGGTTCCGACCGTTTGGAGCTTTGAAGGTGGCCTTCTGGGGAATGGTGATTTGTAACTGTGTCCTCCCTCTGACTCTCTATGTGAAGAAGCTGCGCCGGAACATCGCTTGGTTGTTCATCCTCTCGATTTTCATCAACATCGGGATGTGGTTAGAGCGCTTCAACATCATCCTTCAATCCCTGTCGCGCGAGTTCATGCCGTATTCGTGGGGCGAGTATAATTTCTCCTGGATAGACATCGGAATCACTGCCGGTTCGTTCGGCTGGTTCTTCTGTTTCTTCCTGGTCTTTATCAAAGTCTTCCCGTCGATGGCGTTGACTGAAATTAAGGAGCTTCTCGAACCGCCGCGGCGGGATCGAGCTCATGCTCATTAGTGTTGATTGAAGGACAGTTCAACGATTGAACGGAGAGCGGCGGGCAACGAGGATTTATGGGAAATGGTCAATCTGAAGTAGCGGATCATCTGGTAATCGGACAATTCGAATTCCTGGATGACACGCTCAAGGTCATTAAGAAGCTGCGCGAGCACGGCTTCGCAGAGATTGAGTCTTTTTCCCCATTTCCTAATCACGAGCTGGAGGACGAGATTTACCTCGGCAAGAAGCGGAGTCCGGTTCGCCGCTGCACGCTCTTGGGAGGTCTCACTGGCTGCTTGGGAGCTTTTCTCATGACCATCTGGATGTCGATCGACTATCCAGTGCGAGTGAGTGCGAAGCCCTTGGTCTCGATTCCTTCATTTATTGTGATCAGTTACGAGTGCACCATTCTCCTCGGCGCCATTTGTACGCTCATCGGTATGTTCCATTTTAGCCGAATTCCGTGGCTTTTTGGTACCCCAGGATTTCGGCCTGAGTTCAGCGAAGGCACCTTCGGCCTTATGGTGCGCACTCCAAAAGAGCGAGCTGAAGCCGCGTCGCAGGTGATGAAAGAGGGGGGAGTCGATAAGGTGGAAGTTCAATATGTCCGATAGCCGCATCAACACCTTCTTCAAGTGCCTCGGATCGCTATTTTCGGCGGCGCTTGCTCTGGGACTTGTCGCCGTGGAATCCGCTTCCGCACTCCCATGGGACATCGACATGTACCGCCAGCAGTCTTTCCAATCCGGAGAGCTTGCGCGGGGGCCAGCGAAAGGAACTGTTCCATACGGAACCCGACCGCTCTCGATGTCTACGGAGGAAGCAGGGAAAACTTTAAAGAATGACGTGCCCTTCGAACGTGACTCGGTTTGGCGAGGTCAGCGTGTCTGGCAAGCGAACTGCTTCACCTGTCATGGAGACGGAAAGTCCAAGGGACCAGTGGCGTCGTTTCTCCCGGTTCCGGATCTCACGGAGCAATTCTACAAAGATCGAACGGATGGCTACATCTACGGAGTCATTCATAACGGCGGCGCTGCGATGCCCCGCTACGGATTCAAATTTTCTGAGCGAGAGCATTGGGATCTCGTGAATTATGTACGCTTCCTCCAAGGCCGAAATGTCGACGGCCAAGGTGCGGAGTCGTTACACCGCTAGTGTCCTGCCCTGAAAATTGCGCTCTGAGTAACGAACGAAGGGCAGATTCTTCTGATGGGCAAGGCGCTAGAAGTTTTTTGGTTCGGCTTTGCCTCATGTGCCGCATTGAAATAGAGCGGCAAAGCCACTCATTTTAACAGCAGCGGCACCGGCAGTTTTTGGGAGAGGCATTATGTCACACGGGGCAGGCTTGATTTCTCGGAATGATGTTCCAGATATCATTCGAGCAAAGCCATTCACGCTTCCTAACACCATGCGTTTGGTGTTGATGCTCTTCGTGCTCATCGGCATCGCCGGTGCGGGTTGGGGGTTTACTCAAGGAGATACGCTTCACACGTGGACTTCTCTCCAGGTGAACTTTCTGTTTTGGCTTTGCCTCGCCGCGGCTTCAACTTGTTTCTCCGCCGCGCTCCACATTTGCAACGCGCAGTGGTCCCGGCCAATTCGCCGGCTGTTTGAATCCGGCTCAAACTTTTTCCTTATCACGCCAGTTTTCCTGATCATCCTGTATCTGGGCCATCACCACATGTTTATTTGGGCGCGGGAGCCGATTCCAGGAAAAGGCTCTTGGCTTACATCCGAGTTCGTCTACATCAGAGACATTCTCGCGCTCGTTCTCCTCATCTACCTCGCGCGTCGAGTTGTATTCTTCGGATTGCGCCGGGACTTTCTCGCGATTCGCGGTGGATTGAGTGGGCTGCCGAAGGATGATGTCGCGAGATGGAATGACAAGCACTACGACCGATACGTTGCCGGGGCAAAAGGTGACGCGCTCAGTGAAATCCAGCTGACGACCGATCGAATGGGCCGACTCTCACCGGTCGTGATTTTCTTCTACGCGTTGGTGATTTCCCTCATCGCCTGGGATCAAGAGATGTCCGTCGATCCCCATTGGTATTCGACCATGTTCGGTGGCTTCGTGTTCATGGGCGCTGTCTACCTGGCGATGGCGTGGTGCTCGATGACTGTCGGAGTGGCTCGAATCCTCCACCCTTTGTTTCGGGCGAAGGTGACCCGGGCGACGCTGCATGACTTGGGCAAGCTGCTTTTCGGCTTCGGAATTTTCTGGGCCTATCTTTTCTGGAGCCATTACTTGCCGATCTGGTACGGAAACATTCCGGAAGAGACCGGATGGATCGTCCTCAGACTCCGAAAGGAGCCTTGGCACAGTCTTGCCTGGTTTGTCCTCGGGTCATGCTTTATCGTTCCGTTTCTCCTCGGATTGAGCCGTGATGTGAAGCAAGTTCCGCAGCTTCTCTTTTGCACGGGCGTCATCGTAGCGATCGGACTGTGGACTCAGCATTATCTGTTGTTCGCCCCGACAATTTTCCCGGATCACATCCCTATCGGCATTATCGACATCGCAATTACCTTGGGATACATGGGGATCTACATACTCTGCGCGGGATCGTTTCTCGAGAGAGTGCCGCTCATGCCGTTCGGCGATCTCTATCAGAAGCCGATTCAGCAGTATTGATTTCGCTCGAGGCCGTGTTTGGGCGATGAAGGTGAGCATTTGAGAGTGCCACCTTCTGCATCGCTCTGCTCCCTCGCTTTATTGTGTCGTGCCGAGATCGAACCTCCCTCCTCGTTTCAAAAAGATCGCAAAATCTTTTCGCACGACGTCTTCGCATTCGCCGAGCTTACCGATGTAATTTCCAATCGGGGGCGAGTAGCCGAGATAGATACACTGGTTCTCGATATTCTGTTCGATCGACACTCCAGTGAACCGGTTCCGGCGTCCCAACTCCATATTTCGTGAAGCTGAGAACGCGGCGATGAGCATCGCTGCCGAGATCGTAAGTCGCGCTGATCGCGCTGTCTTTGGAATGAGTGGCGCGAGGGCGAGCAGCATCGCAAGCACTTCGAAAAAGTCCGTGTAAATTGTGTAATAAACAACGATAGATTCGTCCGAAGACTCGGCCCAACGAAGTCTGAAAATGGTCTCCAAGGCGAAAGCCCCGGCAAAGAAAAGAATTGCGGAGTACGTCTGCCAGGTCCGGCGGTGAAAGAGCTGTATCAAGATCGCAGCGAGCGTGATCCAGAAGAAGGATACTGCTGGGCGCTCCAGCATCCACGCCAAACTCATCTTGGTCTCCGCCGTCACGAAGATTTTCTGAAACAGCATATTAAACACTTCCGTGTAGTTTCTCGACTCACAGTTCTTGGAAACACAATGTTGGGTGAGCAGATCGAGGAAATTGAGGACCGCGAAATGGTTCCCGGGAGTGTAGCTGATAAATGTTGTCAGATAGCCGACACCCATACCTCCAAGATAGCTGAGGTAGGTCGGCAGAGGGTCTCTGAATGAGCTTTGTGTCCAGATGACGTGAAACACCCAGCAGAACAGAAGTCCCATAATCAGCGCCGAATGTGAGGCGACGATGAATGATTTGGGTGCTGAAACGAGGAGCGCCACGAGAGTTACCAATCCGATTCCGATTGGTAGATGAATGAAAACGGCCTTTTTCCATCTCGGTGTCGGGTCATCGCCGGACCACCAAGGGATTCGTCCGGGCCGCTGACACAGTGTGATGAACGGCGGAATGAAAACGGCGAGAAAAATAATCTGAATTTTTGAGACCAAGCCGATGTAGAGTGCCACGCCGCTTAAGAAGGCATAGTGGAATTTATGACTCTGGGGATCTCGGGCTTGTTTGCAGGCGAGGGCGAAGGCGAGCACGAGAAAGATATGCGACATCAACTCGGTCCGGATGAATGTCGTTTGAAAAAACAATCCGATGGATCCGCAATAGAGTGCCATCGCGGACAGCGCCAATTCCGGCCGGTCGGTAACGACAAGCAAGAACCAAGTTGAAAGCAGTGCTGCGGTGACAGCGAGGAAAAGACTAAGTTGCCTTCCTCTAATGACCGGCTCTGTGAGCGTTGCGGCAATAGTGCCCGACTCGGAGATCGGCGTCAGGCTGGTGTTCTTCATGAATCCGGCGACTTTATTCATGTAAAACCAGGCACGCAGAGCCTGAATGATCCCGTAGCCGGGATGAGAGATGTATTCTTGCCGCTCGCCGTCATTGATCGCGAGTGCTTGAGTGACGAGCGTGACGTCTTGGTCCGCGACGAAGTAGTAGGGTTGATTAAATCCCCGTTCGAGTCGGTAACCGCTGAGCAGCAGTATTGAGAACACAAGGACGATGACCGAACCTACGCCGTATGAGTGCACCTTGCGCATACGTCCCTTAGAGATACTCGCCCCAGCGCGACCAGTACCCGTAGGCATAGGTTCGCACCGGATCGGTGAGGTCGGGCAGACGAGTGAGGACTTCTCTTTCATCGTTCGGCCGATGCGCGAGAAGTTTGTACTCTCTCCCGTCCGAGCGATAGAGATATTGCTTATCGCAGGCCGTCAGGTTTCTCGGATCGCGCGGAAGTTTGTCGATGTATTTCCCGACAAGTCCCGGCACCCAGTCTTCCGTTTCCGGCCCCCAGCACGAGTGAATTCCGGCAAACGTATCGGCGGTTGATGGATATCTTCCGTGATCTTCATGGTACCGCTCTATAGCTTCTCGAATCTTCCGCAAATCGCGGACACGGATTCCGGCAGGGCTCTGAATGAATTCTTCCGTTTTTTTGAACAGCCACAGGCGATAAGGGAGGACGACAAAAACCGCGACGAGAAGCCCGGCGAGAAAACTTTGGCGATAGATATTTGGGCGTGTTCTGTGGGATTCCGTGTACAGAGACTCGAGTTGTTTTTCGGCTTGATGGAGGCTTGCGAGAAGAGACAGTGAAGCGGGAGCATTTTCGGCAGGCTCAACGTTATTTCCTTTCAATGCGCCGATCTGTACTTGAAATTCTTTCAGCAAAACTCGCGACTGATCAGGGAAGCCCTCCTCCGCAAGATGACCCGCTGCGTCCAAAGTTGCAGTGCACTTTTTAAGAATTTCGTTGCGGTCTTCCGTCGTTTTCATCGGATGTTCAGCATCTGTTTTCTACGTTGTAGCGTGTCATCAGTTCGCTATAAAAAGACTGCACCGGATGGTAGTCGATCAAATCCAATCCGGAATGGCGCCAGATGTGATTCCACAAATGCACCCCATAGGTGTTTGCATCCGCACGAAACGACCTTTCCGAAAGAATGAATTCCTGAATTTCCCATTGGTGAATGGGACAGAATGCGACGGGTTCTTTTACAAATGATTTGAGGCCGTGTTTCTCGATCATCTCGCCCATGAGAATCGGGCCGGTCGCTCCCCAAGGACCGAAGAGCCGCTCTGGAGTTTCTGCGCGTTCAACAAGATCAACAAGAATTGGTGCTGCTTTCGGAGCCTTGATGACTCCGCAATTCGGCTGCACGGACATACAGCGCCCTGCCGCAGACCGCGACGAAGCACATTGTTCAGAGCTAAAAACGTATTCGTCTGAGAAGTCGAAGGGCCTCACGCAGATCATGTCGCCGTCGAACCACCAGCCGCCATTTTCGGCGAGCAGAGTGTATCGGAACAGATCCGAAAATCGCTCGACCGACCCGCCTCCGCGGAGGAACGTTTCAATTTTCTTCCGCCGAATAATGTCTTCCGCGTTTTTCAGAGTCACTCCCTGCGGAACAGAAATGTCGTCGTAGACATAGAGCACGACGGAGTGCCCGTGATGCAGGAATGACGAGTAAGAAAGCCACTGATTTTGATGCAGCTCTCCTCCGGTCCAAAATGTTTGAAGCGATTGATTCATGAACAGGTAAACGGTTGGATCGTCTGTTTCTCCAAACCATAATTGGATGTTACGACACAGATTTTTTGTGCGAGCAGGGGGATTTTTCCTGAATTGGCGACTATTAGGCTGTGGGATTTAGAGGGTTGAAGTTGCTTGCTCGAAACCGCGTAGACCCAGTGACCGTTTTACTACCATCGGGAGTTCAATTTGTGAGAGATTGCTGCTCCTAATCGATTAGAAATATCGGGATGTCTGTGTTACTCCAGGGTCCGCAACTACGGCTTTTCACCGTTTGTTGATTTTTTCCGAGTAGATGCTGAACCTCGCTCCCATTCGAGAACCCTCTCGGCTGGGAGAAGGATTGGGAACTCAGGTTTTCGCGATTTAATCCGGATTAAAATCTCGTGATGTATCGACCCTACTTCCGTAGGGGTTATCCCCGCAGTTAATTCTCCGTCTTGGTGCTTCTGGTAGCGACCCTTGTCTGTCTGTGTATGCCGGCAGAAAAGGGTCTTTACTATTCGCCCAAGAGTCTTCGTTTCAAGGGAGTTTGTGATGCTCGTTGATGTTCCATGGATGCCGCCGAACCTGACCAAGGCGGCGGTCGAGAAGGTAAGACGCTCCGGACTCGCGCACGAGGTTCCGAGTCAGAAGGGTGCGTTCGTTCCGTTCGTGGTGGCGTTCGCCGACGGGGCGTGCCGTGGTCGGGGACTGCACCACACGATGGACGTGTGTCCCGGCACCACGATTCCCCAGATGGTGCAGCGCATGCACCGGCTCGCGCCGATCGCGCGATGGGACGGGGTCGCCGGTTTCACGATGGATCCGGATCCGCACCTCCTGCAGCCGCATGGTCCGTTCGAACTGGAGACGGTCCGGCGTCAGTGGCTGCCGTTCATGCAGTTCCTGTCGCCCAACGTGCAAGCCGAACTCCTCATCGGGATCGTGCGCCCGAAGTGGTATCCGTTCGTCATGGGTAAACTGGGCCCCGGCGAGTTCGGGCTGCCCGGGGGCTTCAAGGTGGACGCCGTCGTGCAAACCACGAGCCGGCACGACTTCGGCAACTTAACGCTCGTGTTCGACCTCGCCGCGGGTCCGCTCGCGACGTTACCAAAGGCAATGGACCCCGGCCTCGTGAACCTGATGTGCTCCGGCGGGCACAGCAACACGGTGGTCATCGTCGGCGCTAACTACGAAGGAGAACTTCCCGAGCCGTCCGGTCAACAGGACGTCCGCATTCCGGTCGATCACTCGGTCGGAGAGATGATGCAGGCGGTCATGACGACGTGGTTGCCCGATCAGGGCTTCGACCAGCCGGAGTTCCGTGTGGCCACGAAAGCGGCTGCGGTTTCCCCCGACTGCTCGGCGACGACGCTCGACGTGTTCCGGAACTCGCCGTGGGCCAAACTCGGTGAACCGGAAGTCCTGACCGCCGCTCAGGTCAAGGCCGAGGCGACGGTGCCGGGGACGATCGTCATCGTCTCCCGTCAGCCGTGGCCGGACCAAGTCGTGCTTACGAACGGCGTTTCGCGGGAACCGGAGTTCACGGCGATCCCCTACGACCTGCTGCCCCGAAAGCAGCTCTGACAGAAAAAGGTGTTCTGATGAAGTGCGGACAGCCGCCAAACCTTTACACCGCTTCGGACTTGCTCAGGCGAGGTTTTCACGAAAATGAAAATAAGGATTGTTCCCAATCCTATCCGAAGCGAATGATCTTTTAATTTATTGTGCTGCAAGAGTTGTGTTTCGGTTGAGAGATCTCACTCTCTGAACCGAAACGACACATTTTGGTTTTGTATGCTTTTTGCTTGTTGAGACCTCGTTACCGTGACCTTTGAGATGCGTTCGGCTTCTGAAAGGTCATGGTGCTCACCGAGTCATCTCACACAAGGGGAAACGAGTATGGGAACGCTGCTCTCAGCCGCGAGAGACAGGCTGACGCTGGCCGGCCTCAAAAAACCGGTCATCGACACGCACCTCCATCTCTGGGCGAACAACAACCTGCCGGCCGTCGTGCGTCCGGCCATCGGGGTCCGGCCGGACTTGAACGCCAACTTCGACCTGCCATACTACGCGCCGATTCTGGATGCCCTCCCGATCGGCGGCGTCATCGCCGTGCAAGCGCGCGATCCTGCTGACGAAGCGTTCGCCGAGGCGGAATACCTGAACTCGCTCGGCAAGATGGATGCGCGATTCTTGGCCGTCGTTGCCGGCGTGGACTTGACGAAAGGAGATGCTGTTCAGGATGACGTGCTGAAGCTCCGAAATCTCGAACGCGTTCGGGGCGTCCGGATGATCGCGCCGGAGAACTCGGGAGCGGGGATCTACGGCAGCCGGAATGCGCTCGGCGCTGCGCTCAGGTTCGCAGACGCCGGGTACACGCTCGACCTCCTGATCCGGGAATCGAACCCCGGTCAACTGAGCGAGGTGGTGCGTTTCGCCGGGGTGGTGCTGGGCGCTCACCGGCGGCCTCTCGTCCTCGATCACCTCGGGAAGCCGGTTCACGTGTACGCCGGGGTGCCCTCGGCCGCGTGGCTCGCCGGGATGTCGGAGCTGGGCAAATCCGGACGTGTATACGTCAAGTTGTCGGCGCTCCGAGGCGAGGCTGGCGAGGACGCGGATCGCGACGCCCTGTTCCGGTTCTACGACGCGGCCCTCGAGCGGTTCGGTCCGAACAACTTGCTATTCGGCTCCGATCACCCGGTGAGCTTCGACTACGGCGACAACGTCCTCGACGTCGCCCAGTGGATTCTCGCTCGCGGAATGCAAGGGACGGGGATCGCCGATCGGATCTTCCACGACAATGCCTTTGCCGCCTACGGCATTCAGCCCCCGGCGGCGTAGTTTCATCAACCACGGATTTCCCCGTCCTCAAGCGCGCTTGAGGACGGGGAGAAAGGATTTCTTGTGTCGTTTCGGAGGTCGCTCTCTGCACGAAGTGAGGGACGCTTTTCCTCCTTTCTTCAATGCGTCCAACCTCACTCGATGCCTGGCGGTGGGAATCTCTCAGCAGCATTAGACCGGGAGCATCACGCGCTCGTCGATCACCAGCTCACCGCCGATGCGCAGCGTCCGCAGGTCGCGCCAGAACTGCACTGGGACTTCCTGCACGAGATAAGCCGCGTTCGTAGTCACGTCCTCGGGGCCTCTCGGTCCGAGCACCATGCCCCAGAGCCACGGCTGTTGTGCCGCGAACTGGATCGCCGCCGGCATCGGGGTGCTCATGCCGTGATGTGCCGCGAGGTCCCAGAGCGCGCACCCGATTTCGATCTCTCTCGCGGAGGCCACGCGGTAGTTGCAGAAGACTTGCTCCGCGGGTTGTCCTCTCGGATCCCGCGAGAGTATGCCGCCCGCGTACGGCCCCGCCGCGATAAGCTTGATCGGTGGACGCGTTCTCCTTTTCGTGGAGTTGTTTCCCACGAAATCGAGGAACTCGCTTTGGAACATCAAGCTGTACTGCGTCACCGAGAAGCGATCGAAGAGTTCTCTATCGGCGTCGAGGAGCAGCTGCAGGATGCCGACTTCCTTGCATCCGACTCCGAGTTCGAGGGCGATGCCATTCGCTCTCGCCTCTCGCATGGCCTGGATGACGCCGCCGCCTTGCTCTCCGTCGGCCCCGTTCACTTTCGCCCACCACGCCGCGAAGTCGAGCTTCATCTCAGCCATGCAGTCAGGGGGGTCGTGGAGATAGCAGGCGGCGAACGTTTGGCCGACGAGCAACGAGCTCGCCGCGAGGGTCATGTCGGTATCGTTCTGACCGAACCCCCAACTTTCGGTTCGCGGACCCTTGGTCGCGTTGGGCGGCCAGATGCCCGGCGGTTGTCCGCTCGTGAGACCCGGCTTCGACGTGACGAGGATGCGACCGACCTTGGTCACATAGGCGAATCTCCGCTGCTCGTTTGGGGCGAGATCGGCGAGAGCCTGACCGAGGACCAGTTGTTCGTGTCCCCATCCGTAGAGATAGGCCCCTTCGAGTTCGATGACGTCATCGGCCTGAGCCGCGCCGTCGATGGTTTTCAGCAGTGCCCGAAGCACCGCCAGCACTTCTCCGCGAGTGGGGAAGTGGGGTTTGAACAGACCGCCGGCGAAGCTCGCCGTTCCGTGAATGACACGGATGCGGCTCGCGCCGGTGCGCCGATTCAACATCGCGTTTTCCATGAACGAGATCTCCTAATCCGAACAGCACAACACAACTGAAGAGTGACCATTTCTTCTTCGCTCTCGATAAGAGGAAAAAAGGAATGATCACACTTTGAATTGCTACCGCATCAACGCAAACAAAAATTGAAAAACAACCTTAGAAGGAAAAGCATTCCCATATTTTCTTTCAGAAGAGGACAGCCAAGCGCGGACTCCGGCAATAGAATGCCGGACGGCTTCGAATTCGCGCGGACTATCCCACGAAAAATGGGAAACTTCCAATTGAGGAAGGATGCAGGATGATGGCGATATGAAAAGTTATGATTATCCTCCGGAGAAAAGCTGACCGATTGCAGCGGAAAGCGAAGAGCGCCTTTGCGAAGTTCGCAATTCATTAACAATCAAAAGGAATTCTGAAATCGAGTTTCTGAGAGTAGAATCTTCCCGAACGCGGCGCCCGGCGTTGTGCGGGAAATATCCGAGGATAAGCGGCAAGGAGACGCCTAAACGCTGAACTCGGGCTCGGCGAGCATTCCATTTTTCACTTCGACGCCTGGTGTTCGAAGAAGTGAGCCCGCGCACACGAAGAGTCCAATGGCGACGCTGAGCACCGCGGCTACGACGACAAGATATGGATCCTCGGTGAGGTTGGCGTAGACGGAGAAAGGAGTGCCCACCAAGGCCGAGAGCAGAATTGCTCTAAAAATCGTGTCGCCGTCGATCCGCTTTGAATAGAGAGCGAAGAGCGTGGGGAACATTCCTGCCGAAGCAAGCGCGCCGTAAATTAGAAACGCCCAAAGCAGCTTCGGCTGAAGAAGTGCGATACTCGTCCCTGTAAGGGTGAGAACGAGCATTGAAATTCGGCTTGCTCGAAGTATCTCGGATTCTGCCGCCTGAGGATGGAGATAGCGTTTGTAGATGTCGATGCTCCCGAGCGCGCCGACGGCGCAGCAAGCCGAATCCATCGTCGAGCAAAGTGCGGCAAAAGCCATGAGACAGAATGCGACTAATGCACCTTTGGGAAGCAGCGACGAGATTACTTGTGGACCAACAAGCTGAGGATCCTGAACTTGAATGAGTCCCTGGGTCGCTAACCCTGCTCCGATGAACCCAAGAACCGAGAGGAGGATCGGAACAAGGCCGAACAAGAGTCCCCCGATCACAAATGTCGGCACGACATCCTTCTGTTTCACGGCCCATGCCCGTTGATAAAAAACTTGATCGGTGAGCGGGCCGGCGAGCAATCCGAGGGTCATTGGAATTCCAACCGAAAACGCTATCCAGGGATTGAACAACGAACGATACTCGCCAGTCACTCCGCCGAGTCCCAGCAGAATTGTCGGCATCCCGTCGGTCTTGGAAATGCACCAAGGGATGAGAAAGAACCCGATTAGAAGCACCATCAACATCTGGATGACATCGGTAAAGATCGAAGCCTTGAGACCGCTGAACCACGTGTAGCAAAGCGCAAGACCCGACATGCTCAAGATTGCGACCTTGAGATTGACGCCGCTCACGGCGTGCAGAAGTGCTCCGCCTGCGAGCGAATTGATGACGATTGCGCCAAGCTGATACCCGATTGAGATCACCAGAAAGCTGAGGTGAGCTCGTGAGTTCCTTGCGAATCGTAGATCAATATACTCCGGAAGTGTGTAGCCATCCGGGAAAGCTTTTCTGAGTTTCAACGCGAGAGGGGCGAAAAGAAAAAAGCAAAGAATATTTGGTGCCGTAAACCAGAAGGCTCCCGGCAGGCCGTTATTGTATGCCTGCATGGAACAAATAAAGAGCGCTGGGGCCCAGACCCAAGTAACGGCGATGCTGAGTGCGGCGCGGAAAACCGACACGTTCCGATCCGCAGCAAGGAAGGCGTCCAGTCGATGCTCTCGTTTGTTGTTCATCCAAACCAGCATGAGCATGAAGCAACCGAACGCGAGGAAGAGGAGGCTTCCTTCTCCGGCATCCAGGATTTGTAGTGAAGCGTTCATAGAAGACCCCCGTTTTCGCGAAGTTGGTTCTTGAAAGGCGACAAGACTTCTGCCAGTATTTTGAAGAGTGGCAAAGATCACCATGTGGTGTGGGCAGTCACCGCATCCGCAGGTAAGGCACTATGTTTGCAAGCATTTTTCAAGAACTCGGTCTTTCAAAGAACGAATCTCGGATCTACGAGACGCTTTTAAAGGAAGGCGAGCTGCCGGTTGGGCGACTTGCCGTGAAATCCCGCATACATCGGAGGAATGTCTACGACTCGCTTCAAAGACTTCTTGAGAAAGGTCTGGTTTTCGAGATCCTACAGAAATCGGAAAACAAATATCAGGCGGTTGAGCCGAACAAACTTCGTGAGCTCATCCAGGAGAAGGAGCAGCAGCTCGCTTCCGTGATGCCGCAACTGGAAACTCTCTATCGTTCAACGCCGAGGAACGAGGCGGTATTTTTGTATCGTGGAATAGAAGGTTGGAAGAATTATCTGCGCGACATCCTTAGAGTTGGAGAAGACTTTTATTGCATCGGTGCAAAAGGTGGGTGGATGGACAAGCGCGTGATGAACTTTTTCCCTCAGTTCCTAAAAGAAGCAGAGCGGAAGAAAATAAAATTCTACCACCTCTTTGACTATGAGGTGAAAGAGAGCAAACACGAGATCGTGAAGTATGTAGGAAAGAATTTCAAATTTTTCCCCAAAGGCTTCTCAGCTCCCGCGTCGATCGACGTTTTTGGCGAGCACGTAAATGTCATCACCGATATTCATCTCGGCGGCGTAGAAGAAGACATGTCATTTACGGTAATCGTGAATCAGCGAGCTGCCGAGGCATTCCGAATTTGGTTTAGATTTATGTGGGAGTTCTGCCCTGAGGAGAAAGCCTCGAAGAAGGATGCGTAGTTCGGCGGGCGGCTTCCGAGGTCCTAACTTTAGAGCTTCAAGGCATCTCGAAGAGCCAAAAACCTGGAAATCCCAAAAACGAAAAACAGGTGGGGGGAAGTTTTCCATAGAGAGCTCTCTCAAGGTCGAGCCTCACTCTCGATCCTGAGGAGAGTGCTAGTTGTTGTAAACTCCGGTGGTGGGGGGAAGAAGATCAGTGCTGAAAAAGCGAAGGCCCGGCGTCGTTCGTGAAGTATTTCAGGTGGGGAAGGAGTGGTGGTGTGGCGAAGAGGTGCGGCGACTTGTTCGAGCGGAGCGTACAGAACTTCTCTGATAAAATCCTCACACCGACGGCCAAGTTTCCGATGAAACTAGTTGGTTCCGATCGGAAGTAAACTCGGAACTAAACTCTGCGCAAAGAGCCGCTGAGAAGCTCAAGCGCTCATCATGCTCAGTGAATGGGACCTCTTGAAACAACCGCAAGATCCCCACAGGGCACAACTCGAACAAAAAAATAGGCGGGGGGGGGTTTTCAATAGATAGCGCTCTCAAGGTCGAGCGGCACTCTCGACCCTGAGGAGAGCGCTAGCTGTTGTAAACTCCGGTGGCGGGGGAAGAAGAACAAAAAAAGCGAAGGCCCGGCGTTGTTCGCGAAGTATTTCAGGCGGGGAAGGAGTGATGGTCGTTCCGGGGTGTGTGGCGGTGCCCGTGCGTGCGCGGCCGCGAAAAAAATTACGGGGAAACGAAGAAAAGTGAAAATAGAGGTTGACGACTTTTCGAGGTGACATCAGCCATTCTGGAATGCACCTGCGAGAAGGGTGCTCTCGTGAACAGAATCGATCTCGGTGAGCCGACGTACCAGCGTCGGCTGTATAAGGTGTCGGTGACATCTTAGGTTCTCACCTGGGCCGATTTCGAAGGCCGCTTTTCTCGCATGTTAGACTCTTCGAGTAGAAAATATTCTCTCGTTGGAGCCGAGTCATGGTCGAAATTCTTTCAAGCCTTTCTGATAGCGCATTTATCGCTCAGCTCTCGCAGTTGGTGAAAACTGAGAAAGAGATCACGGAACAGATCGTTCGCCACTTTGCCGAGGTTGAGCGGAGGCGACTGTACTTGGAACTTGGGTATGGGAACCTGTTTGACTACGTGACGCGGGGCCTTGGGTATTCGAATGCGGCGGCGATGAGACGAATCAATGCGGCTCGCGTCGGGCTGCAGGCTCCTGAGGTGTTTGAGTGTCTGGAGAATGGAGAGCTCAATCTCTCGACCATCGAGAAGTTTGCTCCGCTGATGAAGAAGCATGAAGCCTCGGGGCTTGTAGAACAGTTCAAGGGAAAGACCGCACAGGAGGCAGAGGAGATTGCTGCTCTGCTGAACCCAGTTGCTCAGAGCGAGATCCGAGACAGGATTAAGGTGGTCTCGGTGAAAGCGCCTGAAGTGGACACGCGGCAAGCGAGTCTCGGTTCGAGTAACGAGGTTTCCGAGGAAACTACTTGGTTCCGATCGGAAGTAAACTTGAAAGGAGAGAAGGAAACTGCGGCGGCGGAGAAATTGTACCACGTTTCGTTTGCCGCGAATGAAGAGTTCATGAAGCAACTAGAGCGGGCGAAGGAGTTGAGCTTTCAAGGAAACAAGGACGATCTCGCATTGCAGAATGTGTTGGGGAAAGCGCTTGAGGAGTATTTGAAGCGCAGATGTCCGAAGGAGCGTGAAGCGCGGCGGAGGGCTCGGAGGGAAAAGAAAGCGGCTGAGAGAGCGGCCGAGAAGTCGGCGGAGATTGTGGCGGAGACTAAGGTAGATGCACCAACTCGATCCGAAGCGACCGCTCCCAGCCGTCACATTCCGGCGGCCCTGCGTGATGAGGTGCTTGCGAGAGATGGATATCGCTGCACGTTTGAAGGTCCCGAGGGCGTGAGATGTGAGAGCCGAAGGAATCTGGGATTGGATCATCGCATGCCGTTTGCATCAGGGGGAGAAACCACGAGCGGGAATTTGAGGACGCTCTGTGCCGCGCACAATTTGCACGCCGCGTATCAAGTGTTTCCCAGTGGATTTATGAATGCCTGTATCGGCTACGCAGAACCTCACGCAAGAAGGAAGGGATAAGGAGGCTCGGTTAGACTTCGACCTTTTTTAGATCCGTCTTGATTTTTTCGAGATATCTGTCGGATCTCAGGTATCGCTCCGAAAGGCAACTCCTTTAACCTTCGAGAACAGAACCAAGTTCAACCGCTTCCCAAGAGGGATACGGGCTTACCGTGTTCCGTTACGAAGACGTGATGCTGAAGGTTCTGCCTATTCGCCGGTGGTCTTTGTGACAACGTGCCCGATTCTAAAGCGGGACAGCCGACCACACACCTGTTTGGTTAGAGCGTATCCCGCCTTCGCTAAAGCTACGGCGAGGCAAGCATCTACTTTCGCTCCTCCTATCCTAACGGCGTTTATCACCAGTTCAGATTTCCTTAACCATAGCATCAAACCTAGCACCTCAACCGCGCTGTAGCTTGCGGTCTCCACGACGCTCCTCACGGAGCAGTCGTGCTCCGTTAAGAGGGTTACATTGTCGGGAAGCTTCGCAAGAGTCCGTTGCCGGGCTCGCACTATCCGTAGGTTACTGCCGGTTGCACGGCAGGTTCAATTCAACTGAGTGTCAGTCCTTCGACTCTATCCAGGTTCGAGATATCCATTCCGGAGATTCCCCGGCCTTCTTCCAAATCCAATTGTCCTTTCCGATCATTCCTAACGAATTGCGGAACACAATTGTGAATGGGAGATCTCTGGTATCACGCGGGACGTTGTTTATTTTGAGGACCACGTCAGCTATGGGGGTACCATGCTGTTGCTTCGGAAACTCAACCTTACAGTCGTCTTGGCCGTTTGCCTCAAGCTTAGTTACGGCAACATCGCCTCCCCGATAGTCCAAGTGCATTTTCACTTGGATATGGGTGCCGTGTTGCGCTCCTGAGCTATCCTCAATGGCAAAGTTTGGACTGTAAGCCAGCTTTAGGTGCTTGTCAGAAGTCAAGCGTAGCTTGTGTGTTTCTGAGGTGTACCACGCAATCACCGCTCCTGTTTCCAGGAGTATGAATGATTGAAGCGCCAAGTATGCGTTCGATGAGTTATAACAACCAGCAATCGCGAAGATAAAAAGATTTAGAATTATGCCTATTCCGATAGCGCAGGAACAGCCCTTTCCATCCTCTAGGTTTATCTTCCCGTTCATCCTCGTTCCCTCTGCAAGATTCAGTTTGATAGAACAATCTTCGTAACAGCTTTGCGCTGCATAAGTAATGACCTCTACTCTGACAACATAGTAGAGAACATTCCCCGTTGAGGCTCCGGGGTGAGAACGCGCCGAACATCTCGCGCGCCCTCATTCATTGGGCAGGAAGAGAATTTCAGAACTCGATACAACTTCTCCTACTGTCTTGATGCGGAGGCATCCGCATCATCCTCAGTTACTACAAACCCACGCGCGTCATCATCGTCAACGCACGCAGGGTGTTCGCTTTCGCCGAAGCAAAAGCGAACGGAAGTGCAACGACTACACGTCGCACTCAGAACGGAATATCGTCATCATCAAACGAGATGCTCTCGCCGAGCGATGGCTTCGGGCTGTTTGATGCTTTGCCTGCCCCTGGGCCCGGCATTGGGGGAGCGTCCATGCCCATACGGTCGACTTCGATTCCGCTTCCTGCGCCTCGACTGTCGTTGCCGCCGATGAACTGAACGGTGTTTGCGACGACCTCAGTGAAATATTTATCCTTTCCGTCTTGGTCTTGATATTTACGAGTTTGAATTTTTCCCTCGATAAAAACCTGACGGCCTTTTTGAAGATATTGTTTGCAGTTCTCCGCGGTTTTCCCGAAGCAGACGATGTTGTGCCACTCCGTGTGATCGGTCCATTGACCGTCTTGGCCCTGACGACGCTCATTTGTTGCGATGCGGAAGCTGCCGATTGCAGTCTGATTCTGTGAAAAGCGAAGCTCCGGATCAACACCGAGACGCCCGATAAGAAAAACTCGATTTAAGCTCATGTTCCTCCAAATACTTCCAATGTCCCGGATACTTCGGCGACATTCGAACTGCGATCTAACGAATTTATACCGGGAACTATAAGAAAACTTGTCATGGAAGTCATCCTTCGACAAGGTTCCGGGCTATATCTCTTGTTATCGAATAAGATGTTGCAGATGGTTCCGGCTGGGCCGAAACCAGAATCGTGTGGGGTGGAAAAGCTATCTAAAAGCGGCCCTTATTATTCGCTCAAATTGGAGCTTGTTTCAGATGAATCGAAAGATTGCACCTATCACCTTGGTTTCTCTATCAATCTTCCTTTCGGCCTGCTCAGGTCAAAAGACTTCACAGGAACCAGTTGAGCCCGCCCCGGCGCAGGTCGCAAAAGCTCCGGCTCCCGCGAAGGTGCGACCGCTGACGGATGAAGTGATTCGCTCCGGCGATTATTACATGCGAACCTGCAGCGGTGAACATCGGCTGGTCTTCGTTATCGATAAATCAGGGACAGGGGAGAGCGAGCATTTCGCGATGGCAAAGAGCGCACTGCTTGGTTCCCTCCAGAGCATCTCTCCTTCAACTAGAGTCTCCGTTGTTGCCTTTGACACGAACGCCAACGTTCTCGTGAAGAACGCAAAGATGGACGGTAAGGGGAAGGCGGCGATAACGAATCAGCTCAATAAACTTACTCCATCTGGAAAATCGGATGTCCTCACGGCGGTAAGCGCAGCTACAGATCTGTTGGCTCAGGGTGGAAAGGGCTGCAAGACCATCGTGCTTCTCTCCGATGGGCGATTCCCCGTAAAACGTGATCAGTTCCTCCCGGTTGTGAAGCGGCTGCGAAAGGAGAAGATCGGAGTTTCGGGATTGGTCGTAGGAAAAAAGGCGGATCGGAACCGGGTGGGAGCGTTTGTTCGCGCCGGACGCGGTTCGCTTGGAAGTGCTCAGAGCTCGTCGACCGCTGAATCAATCCTCCTGAAATTGCTTGAAGATACCGGCACGGTAAAACGGACGGCGTAAAACACCGTTCCGGCATTCGGACAGCGTGATTCCCAAATTCCCGGGATTTTGTAAGATGAGCTCCGGGCAAAACGAAGGGAATCACGTATGTTCGGTTTCAAGGTGCGCAGCGTTCTTCTCGCTGCCGTCGTTTCCACTGTCACGTCAGGAATTTTCGTCGCTGAATGTCTGGCTGTTTCTCCGCCGCCTATAAAAATCGGTTTGCTCCTTTGCCTCACGGGTGAATGCGCGGCTGACGGGAGCGGTTCACGGGAGGGTGCCGAGCTTGCTGCGCTCGAGATAAACGAGTTGGGAGGAGTGATCGGCCGGCGTATTGAGTTCGTGGTTCAAGATACGGCCGAAGCGATCAGCGGAGCGAAAGTCATCTCGGCCTATCGTCAGTTGAGAACGGACAAAGAGATCAAGTTTCTCATCGGACCTTCGTGGACACCGGGTGGATTGTCGCTTGCACCAGTTGCTTCAAAGGATGCAGACGTAATCGTCATTACGCCGACACTGGGTGCGAAAGAGTTCCATCTCACCGGCGACAATCTTTTTAACCTGCGCGGCACCGACGAAATTCCGACGCGTCTTACCGCGAAGCGCGCGATTGAGCGCGGCTTTAAACACGCCGCGATATTCAGTAGCCAACAACCGTGGGAGAGTCAGCAGGCCAAATACTTCGCGGAGGAGTTCGTGAAGCTCGGCGGAAAAATCGCGTCGAAAGTCGAGCCGCTTCCTACCACTACGACATTAGGAACCGAGGCCCTGAGAACGATCGGCAGTAAACCTGATGTCATATTTTTTGCGAATCTGGTTCAGCAGGCAATTGCCGCGAAGGAACTCCGAAAACTCGGCTGGAATGGCGAGAAGCTTGCAGCCAATGTTGATGAGACGCGCCTCAAAGAATCGGAAGGGGCGCTCGAAGGTGTTCAGTTCATGACCTTCCAGAAGCCATCCGCGACGTTCGTTAAGAAATATCAGGCACGCTATCAGAAATTGCCTGAGCTTGCGGCGAGCACCGGGTACGACGCGGTCTACGCGTATGCAAAGGCGATTGAATCGGCTGATAAGCTCTCTGTTCCTGAAGTAAAGGCCGCGATGTCGAGAATCGCGTTCTCCGGCGCCTCGGGAGAGATTCGCTTCGACCAGGAGGGTTGTGTTGCGAAGAAGCCGCAACTCTGGGTGGTTAAGAATGGGTCTCTCACCCTCGGCTCAGGATAGTCTGCACAGAATTCGGAATATTTTCATCTAAATCTTCGAAAAAGCCCCGGGAAAATCCTACGTGCCCAGGGGAGATTAGAATGATAGGAATGAATTTGCCGTCGCCTGGAACCCCGCGAACAACCGAATTATGCGAATAGTTTTCCGTCTCAGTCTCTGCATTTTCTTTTTCCTTTGTGCCGGCGTCACTCCCAGGAATGTGACGGGACCGGATGTCCTGCTGGGAAGTGCTTTTGCGGCAGTCCCGAAAGATCAAGCATCTGAAGACGACGCTTCTTCTGCGGAGACGGAAAAACCAGAGAGCGAATCCGAATCGGATGAAGCCGGAGAAGGTGAGGAGTCAGCTTCTCCGTCGCCGACAGAAACAGCCACGCCAACTGCGACTCCTGTACCCCGCGTTCAACCCATTAAATTCGGACTCATCCTCCCACTTTCCGGACCACAGGCAGAGTGGGGGAAGCTGATGCAAAACTCCGCGAAGATGGCATTCGAAGACATCGACGCCGAGACTAAATTAAAGATGTCGCTCATTTTCGAAGATGATCAGCTGAAGCCCGCCCTCGCCACATCAGCATTTAAGAAGCTCTCCGAAACAGACAAGGTCGCGGGATTTGCCTCGTTCAGTGGGGACGTCGTCGCTGCCGTCGCGCCGCTTGCCGAGAAAGCTGAAATTCCGATGTTTGCTATTACGTCGAACAAAGACGTTGTGAAGGGAAACTTGTACTCGTTCCGGCACTGGCTCGATTCGGCTGAGCAAATTCGGACGCTCATTCCGTTTATGACGGAACACGAAATCCACACCGTCGCCATTGCGGTCGTGGCACACGAATCGATGCAAGATTATGTGGCGAAGTTCGCCGTCGCCGCTGCTCAAGCCAACATCAATCTTGTGCTTAAAGAAGAGTTTTCTCCGTCCGAGGCGGACTTTAAAAAGTTCGTCTCGAAGACTTCGGAGGAACCGGTTGATGCAATCCTTATCGCGCTTCTACCGCCACAAGTCTCCGCATTCACAAAGCGCTTGAGAGACAACGGCAATGACTCGCCGCTTTTCGGGTTCGCCAGCATCGAAATCGTAAGCGAGGTTAAGGCCGCGGTGGGTGCGATGGACGGTCTGATCTACACCGCACCGAAGCTGTCGAAAGATTTCGTAAAGCGCTACCAAGAGCGCTATGGAGAATATCCGGAAATTTCGGCGCCGAACGTTTACGACATCGTGCGAATTTTCGGGGATGCAGTAAAATCAGGCGCCAAGGATTCTCGGTCTGTGGCGAATTATATCCGCCGTTTGAAAGACTACCACGGAGTGATGGGGAGCTACTCAATCACCGGTGAGAACGACTTCTCGATCTCGTCCGAGTTGAAGAAAATTGAACGAGGGAGTTTTCGTCGAATAGACGAGTGAGCTCTCGGCCGCCGTTTAGAGCGGTTCTCAAAATTTTCGTCCGAATCTTACTAGTAGGCGAGGTAGTATTCTCCAGCCGAAATCTCCTTCGCCACGACCCACTTTCCTTTCTGCCAGCTATACTGAATCCGGAAATATCTCGGTCGAGATGCTTCCGTTTTGCTGGCCGCAACCTCGGTAAAAATGTTCGCGGTCAACAGTCCGACATTTGCAGAGACGAGCTCGATCTGGGAGGTGGTGCAGGGTGAAATATCCGTAATGCTCGATTTCAACCCGCTATCGGCGCAGTCTTCGCCGAGGAAATTCCGAATGGCATATTTAACGGAAACCGGGATCGACGACTCGGCCCAGAGCCAATAGGGGATCCAAAGTGCACAAGCGAGAAAGAGAAACTTCAAGAATCCGGTCGATTCTTTCGAGGTAATTTTCGTTTTTCCGGCCGAGCTGTTCTTTGGTTTTAGCCGGATCGTATCAACCATGGGCGTTCTCGAATTCGTTCATGAAGCCAACGAGTGCTTCGACGGCTTGAAGCGGGAGGGCGTTGTAAAGGCTTGCCCGGAATCCTCCAAGCACACGATGTCCCTTCAGCCCAAAGAGCTGATGCTCCGCGGCGCCCTGAAGGAATTCCTTTTCTAGGTCCGAGTTCCGGAGCCGAAAAGTGACATTCATCATCGACCGGGAGCTCTTCTCCACAATTCCTTGGTAGAAGCCGGATTCGTCGAGGCGCTCATAAAGGATCGCAGCTTTCTCTTCATTCCGTTTCTGGATTGCTGGTACTCCGCCGCAATCCTTAATCCAGTTCAAAACTTCTCGGAGCAAGTAAATCGAGAGCGTCGGAGGAGTGTTGTGAAGGGAGCGGCTCTTCTCATAGGTCCTGTAGTCGAGCATCGTGGGGAGCTTTTCAGGGCATCGTTTTAGAAGGCTCTTTTTCAGGACCACAAGAGTCACCCCCGCAGGGCCAATATTCTTCTGTGCTCCAGCGTAAATCATTGAATATCGCGAAGTCGCGATTGGCTTTGAGAGAATGTCAGACGAGGCGTCGCAAAGAAGCGGAACTTCAGCCGGGCAATCCGGCTCTTCGCGGAACTGCGTTCCAGCAATCGTATTGTTGCTCGTGAAGTGAAGATAGGCGGCATTCGCGGAGAGAGGGCCGAGCGTTGGAATGCTCCGGTATTTCGCTTCCTTGGTCGAGCCGGCGACGAACACTTCACCGAATTTTCTAGCCTCGTCGAGCGCGTATTCGCCCCAGACGTCGCTCAGCATATAGTTGCCGATGGTGCCGGGGACGAGGAGATTCATGGGAATCATGGAGAACTGTTGTGTTGCGCCCCCCGTGACGAAGAGAACTGCGTAATCGTCGTTGAGATTGAGGAGTTCACGCACCAGCGCTTCCGCCCCGAAGATTATTTCCTCAAAATGCGGCCCTCGATGGCTGAGTTCCGCGACACCCATTCCGGAATCTCGATAGCTCCAGATATCGTCCTGGGCTCGCCGCAGAACTTCTTCCGGAAGCACCGCGGGGCCGGGGTTAAAATTGAATCCTCGCTGTTTTGTAGGAATATTTGAAATGTTCATCCTGGGTTTATATATAAAGAAAAGCCCTGAGGCACCTATCGCCGACGTAAGCGCTTTTTACTTGAACGAGGCTCACTCCGGGAAATTCCCCGCTCCCGGGCGGTGCACTCGGTCGCGGACCGGCCATAATATCTTGAATTGCCGTCGGAGGAGCTGATTCCTATGATGGCCTGAAGCGAATAACTCTTAACGGCACGATTGATACGTTATGTCTGATCAGGAAAGGGAAAAGACCGCCCAGCAACTCATGCAACAGCCGGACCCGGATGCGAAGCCGGACATGGCGAAAGACTGGTCGACCGACTATTTTCCAACGTCGGCGAAACCGGTTTTTATCGGTTGGACCATCATGGTGCTCGGAGTGCTCGGTTTGTGTATCGCAGTGTATCTCCTCTCTGAGCACCCTGAGGATCCTGAGAAGATGCTGAAGAAAAAACAGATCGAGAATAATTTGAGGCCTCCGGACGACGAGGAGTGATCCATGTATCAAGACGACGTATCTGAGTATCCTCGAGCGTACCGGCGCCGGAGCTTTAAGCTTCTCCCCATCGTGCTTTTTGCTCTCTATGGCATTTATTTTTATTTCAGCAATCGCCAGACTGTTCCTATCACTGGGCGCCATCAGGTAGTGCACCTCAGCCGTGAGCAGGAGATCTCGCTCGGACTGCAAGCGTATCGCGAAGTGTTGAGTCAGCAGCGCGTCGTGTCTTCCGGCCCCGAGGTCAATACCATCCGTGATATCGGTGCGAGAATCTCAAAAGCTGCAGCTGTTTCCGATTTCAAGTGGGAGTTCAATCTCGTTGATACACCGGAAGCGAATGCGTTTTGCCTTCCGGGCGGGAAGGTTGTCGTAAATTCCGGGATCCTGCCTATCACGGCCAACCAGGACGGTCTTGCCATCGTGATGGGACACGAAATCGCCCATGCGATCGCGCGGCATGGTGCTGAACGGATGGCGCAGCAGCAGTTGCTCGAGTTCGGCCGGATGGCAGTCGGAATGGCGGTGCAGGACATGGATCAAACTGCCCGGCAGACCGTGCTCGGAGTCTTCGGAGTGGGAAGTCAATTCGGGATTCTGCTTCCGTTCTCACGGACTCACGAATCCGAAGCGGATAAAATCGGACTGCTCCTCGCGGCGAGAGCGTGTTTTAATCCTGAAGAAGCGCCACGTTTCTGGGAGCGCATGGCACGTGCGAGCGATTCTGGAAGACCTCCGACCTTCATGTCGACGCATCCATCTCCCGAGCGAAGAGTCGAGCAGCTAAAGGCTTGGATGCCGGAAGCACTTGCCGAGCGAGCGAAATACTGTGGGGGTGGAGAAGCGCC
Source organism: uncultured Bdellovibrionales bacterium (assembly GCA_964509425.1). Taxonomy (GTDB): domain Bacteria; phylum Bdellovibrionota_C; class UBA2361; order SZUA-149; family CAZDWZ01; genus CAZDWZ01. The sequence goes on from CAZDWZ010000014.1 coordinate 76,294, forward strand.
TTCCATTCCGCCTGTTCAATAGCGATTTACCCGCAGCCGGAGAACGCGGCTTTTCCGAAAGGCACGCTTCCGTTCTGGAACACGACGCAGCTACATGGAAAAGTCGAGCGTGATTCCTCGGTGATCGGAGCCAACATCGGGACCCACTTTTCGCTGACAAACGACAATGTCGTTACTCGGCAGGACGTGATCTATCGGAATCGTGACGACATGATCCCGGCCGAACCAGGTGGGCTGATATCCGAATCCGTCTTCGGAATTATACAGTTTCCCGCCCTTCGTGAGATCCGAAAATGCGCTGCCCCATCGAGTAATATTGAGATCTCCGGCGAGGATGATCTGCCCGGGAAGCGATTCTGCAAATCGAATAGCTTCTCGCAACAGCCGATCCCGGGAATTTGACTGCCGCTCTCTCACCGGCGGAAGGGTGTGGATTCCAATAAAGCGGAGCGATTTTCCGGAGAGCTCCAAATCGGCAAAGAGACTGGGCACGTTCGGTTTTCCGAATTCTTTCACTTCCACGTTTCGGATCGGTGTTTTGCTAAGAAGCGCGAGGCCGAAATTATCCTCTCTCGGATGGAGTGATTGATGGGGATATCGAGCCTTTAGTTGGGCGATATTCTCGAGCCAGCGCTTGTCTACCTCCATGAGAAAGACAAAATCTGGATCTTCACCAAGAACGTACCGCTCGACATCCTCGTATCGCGTGCTCGCCGTATACACGTTCAAACTGACGAGCCGTAGACCGCACTTTTGTTGAACGACATCTCCGTTTCCTCGCTTTTGATAAAGTGGTGCGAGGTTCCAGGCGGACAGACAGAGACAGGCGAAGAGGATCGGCACGAGGCGGATCGTTCTCGCCAACAGCGCGAGCACCAGCAAAATCAAGCCGAGTAGAAGATACTGTCCTTGAAAATGACGGAGCAGATCCGCAATCCAACTATAGCTCCCGAAGAGTGATGCGAGCTGCGCCGCAAAGAGCAGGCACGTGAAGAACCGAGCGAGGTTCCCCGCGGCCTGACGCAGATCTATTTTTTGACGCGTAGACATAAAACCTCAGATGACATTCAAGAGAATTTAATCTTAATCATTTCTACAATTAGCTGGGCGCGAACGGTGCGATGCATATCGAGAGTAAGACAAAGGTTTTTACTTCGGTATTGTTATGTTTCCAAATCTTCAACTGGCCCGGATTCCATCGTTTTTTCGCCAACGCCTCATCCTTTTTTCATTTCTTTCTGTGCTTCCGATGGTCGCAAGTGCGTCCGCACAATCCTCAGGGGACGTGTTGCTTCGGAATCCGACGTTTGGGTTGGGCGACCTTGATGGAGACGGGCGGATCGGTTCTGCTGATTTAGGCATACTGGCGTCGGCCGTCGCTGCCGAGGGAGCATCCGGAAGCTTGTCTCTCGCGTGTTCGGTGGCCGGAGATATGAACTTTGACGGTTTTCTTGATTCCGGCGACTTCCAACTCCTCGAATATGCCGTGCGGGCCGGAAGCGCTGTATATCTCCTGCCGAAAGTTTATGAAAATTGCGGTGTGCCGGCTCCGCTCAGCGTCGCTCCAACGGCGTCCCCAGGTCAGACGATCGAGTTTATCGTGATGTCGCGATGGGCGGGAGAGGGAGAAGAATGGGCAGTAACGGCAGATGATGGAGCACGAGGTCTTCCGATATCGGCGAATTCCTCAAATGGTGCGGCGCGAACGTTTACTCTCTCCGTGTCCTCCGAATCCGGAGCAGGCAGCCACATCTACATTCATCTCGTTTCGGCGACCCGCCACCTCGTCATGCCGATCCGGATCGTAACCGGACCGTCGGACACGAGTACAAACGCTTCGGGACCAGGTGTTTCAACGGGCTCGGTTTCCGAAGTGGTCCCGGAGCCTGCCGTGTCACCCAGTCCTGCTGTGTCGCCGGTGCCCACAGTTTCTCCCGCGATGACGTTCTTGCCGGCGTCCACGGTTTCACCTGAGCCGACCGGGCTGAAACCCTTTTCAACGAAAGTGGAACCAGCTGTTCTGACTTTTTCGACGACTCACCTGCCGGTTGCAACAGTGACGCCTGGTTCCACGCTCGTTGTTTCGCCCGTGATTGAATCAGACCCGGCATTCAAAGCGACGCCGAAGCCTACCGCCTCATTTATTCCGATCGATACGCCGTTTAAAACTATTACGCCTGTCGCGACAGCAACACCTACTCCGGCGGCTGTTTCCAACTGTCCCGCGACTCGCGCGGGGAGGGGATGTTACGCGTTCGTCGCCAACTTCCTCATGGACTGGGAGTACTCGAGCAACGACCCAGCCTCAGGGCAGCGCCAACGGAACCAATTTGCCGGACTCATTGCGGCGCTCGGCGTGAACGGGACCGGCTGCACAATTGAAAAGTTTGCGGGTTGGGAGCAGACGACGAATGTCGACCATGTAGTGGACTTCAATAATGTGCGGCGCACTGTTCGATTTCTACTGCGCCCCCGTCCGCCGCAACGATGGGACGGCTACTTCATTCAAGACCGAAACGGCGCGTGGGTGCCTTGGAGCGGAGATACGAATGGTCGTTGGGTGAACCCCGCACCCGAGATTCTCAATGCATGGAGCAGGGATCAAGATGAATTCTTGAATCGACTCGAGGGGGCGCGGAACTGGGCGTTGAATCAAATCGTGATCCGGAAGCCTGAGAGCGTGTTTTGGTACGTTGGGGGTCATGGTGAGCCACCGGCGAGTTGGGCGCGACACCCGGATTGGCGCTACGGCTGGTGGGGAACGGGATTGGGAAGCTACTTCTCGCGGGAACGGCATATTTTTTCGCTCCACCTGATTTTATCCGCCGCGGAGCCGTGCGATTACACCTACGTCGATGACGCTTGTTATGGAGGGCAATCAAATCTGAAATATCGAGCGGATATCGCCCCTCGCGCATTGAGACCGCAAACGCGAAACGGGATGTTTATCGCGAGCGCGACGCCGACGGCGCTTGCGCAGTATTGGACCACGGTGAACACTGCGCTTCGAGCAGGTTTAAACGCCGCGAGAGCCGCGGGGAAACCTGCGGAGTTCACGTCCTACATCCGTGACAGGCATCTTCCGACGGATTCTCCGTTTGAGACTTTTGACTTCGATCGGGGTAAAAATGAGTGACGCGTCTACCGCCGCTCGGCGCGGTAGACCGCCTCATTCTCGTACTGCCAGGTGAGTTGCGGCTTTTCGAACCCCTTCAATTCAAGCAAAACAAACTGTTCGCTCAACTTTTCCGGTTTGTCGTCATGCTCGATGTGGTGCAACCAAGTTGTAAGCTCCTCGCCCGAGAGATGCGATCTCACATGTTCGAGATAAATTTCCTTCGAACGCCGATCGGACTCTTCATCTTCTCGTTTACAGAAATCTCCGTTCACGAAGATTCCGCCTGGACGCAGCCACTCAGCCAACCGTCCAAAGACTTCCGATTTTTCGTCGGAAGAGAGGTTGTGCATGGTCACCGCTGAGATGATGCCATCGAAGCGTTTCCCGGGGACGAAATCGAGAATGTTACTCTCAATCAATCTGATCCGCTCCGCATATTCGGCCAAATTTTTTTCGGCTTTGGCGAGCATGCGACCGGAAAAGTCCACTCCGGTCACGAACGCGAGTGGATATTTTTTGAGAATCAGGCCGGCGCCGTGCCCAGTACCGATACCGATGTCAAGAATTTCAAGAGGCTTTTCGAATGAAAGCTCGAGGGATGCCGCAAGATAAGCGTGGAGACGGTCGTTCTTCATGACGACTGCATCTACCACCGTGTCATAATCTCCCACCGACTTCGCGAAATGTTCCTTCACCGGCATAGTGATTTCCTTTGTTCGTCTGAAGCGTTTGCGAAACAAGAGTAACGGCTGAACCATCGTTAAGGTAGAGCGCGAGCTTGCCTGTCAGCAAAATGATGCCTAACCGTCGCCTCTTTTAAGACTTCGATATCGATCGGCGATGTGACGGGCAGTTCCAGTGCTCTCACCTATGAAGGGCAAAAAAAAAGCCCAGTCATGAGACTGGGCTTTGTCGCCTGTGCGGCGTCGTGGCAACAGACTACTTGCGTCCGTAACGCTTCTTAAACTTGTCTACTCGGCCTTCTGTATCAACCAGGCGCTGTGCTCCGGTGTAGAACGGATGAGAATAGCTCGAGATAACAAGCTGGTAGAGAGGATATTCCTTTCCGTCTTCCCAGGTCGTGGTCTTTTCCGACTTCACGGTCGAACGCGTCAGAAAGCGGCGGTTCGTCGAAGTGTCTTCGAATACGATTTCTCGGTAGTTTTCCGGGTGGATTCCTTCTTTCATGGACTCTATCTCTGACTCTGAACGGTATCTGTGGAACTCTCGATAAATAAAATTTCTATCCGGCCGGGTTTCCTCCGACCGTTTAGATTCGCTTACCAGCTGGACTTCGTTACTCCAGGAAGCTCGCCTCTCATGCTGCGCTCGCGGAGCATGTTTCGGCAGAGCCCGAACTTACGATAGTAACCGCGCGCCCGGCCCGTCAGCTCGCAACGATTGCGGATGCGAGTAGCGCTTGAGTCTCTCGGAAGCTTGCGAAGCTTCTTTGCAGCCGTTTCTTTGTCTTCATAGCTGGCGTCAGCGCTTGCCAAGACAGCCTTCAATTCTTTCCGCCGCGCCGCATACTTAACGACCGTATCCTTGCGCTGCTGATTTCTAACGATCTTGCTTTTCTTCGCCATGAGATTAACTATGAAAATGGTCTGAATTTACAAATCTTTCCCGCTGCCTGCGGCTTTGGAGCGCGGCAACATAGCCTAGTAAGCTGGCAGATTCAATACACACTCCGGCGATTTCAAGCCGAAACTGCCCCCGGGCGGCGGCTCGAGTTGCCAGACTTGCGCGTTCGGAGCAGAAAAGACCGAATTTCCAACCCCTCGCTGGCCTCCCTTTAGGTCTTGACGAAAACCAAGGCTCTCTTTTGGGTTTGGCATCCCGGAAGTCTCCAATCTCAGCTGCGGATACTTTTGTAAAACCTCGGACGGCCTCAGAGTGAGGTCCGGGGGGCGCGCACAGCATAAAAAATATTTCGTCGATAACGGTTCCGATCAGATTCGGTTCAAAGGTTCTTATTTTCGACTGTGGCGGCGGCGTGGGCCGGCGGACGACGCAATGTTAGCGATTCAAAATATTAGCTTTCTTTATAAGGGGTATTGATCCATCGGCAATATATTCCGGGAATCAAATGCCGTTATACTGTCATCAATAGGCTGCGATGCATTCAGAAGCATGACGAAGGTTTGTGTAATGAATCGGTTAGCTCAGTATACTCAGAGTGTAGTTCTCAGTTAGTATCGCTTAGATAAAACGGCTGTTGGTTTATGAGTCAGCCCACGCCCGGCTCACATCTTCATGTTCGAGCGGCTTTCGCCGGGAGAGATGTTCACGCGTTGCTTTGTGAAATTCTCGGTCGAAAGAAAAAGCCGGCGTCTTCAGAGAACCGCCGCGAACCACAATCCGAAGTCGTCGCAAGTTTTTCAACCAAAGACGATACGCTTACATTGTCGAGTCTCCTCTACGGACGACTTCCGATCGAATTCAGCCTGAAGCCGAACTCACGCTCTTACGAAAGCTTCTTAAGACTTCTTCTAGAAGAGCTCCGACGAGTCTCGCAGGAAGAGAAAACCTCCGGGAAATCTACGGATCGAAAGTCCGTCGCTCAGCTCACCTCGCACATCGAGCGGAAGATTAGAGCCTTTGCCGATTCGAGTTCGCAAACGCTCAACAAGAACGGATCAAGATTCAACGGACCCGCAGGGTTTGGTCCGAATGGCTTGAGTACGAACGGTCTTGCTGAGGTGATTGACGTGTTTCGGGATGACGTGGAGGCTGGTGCGATTGAAGCATCGGTCTCGAAAGAACGCCGCCCAAGACAGCGGCCTCTGCTCTCTCGTAAGACGAAGAAGGAGCATGGGTTTCGCTTCGTGCGTTCCGAGGAGGAATCGCCGCAGCTCATCTCAGGCTTCCTCAGTCTAGAGGTCGATGAAGAGTCGTCTCCCGCGAGGGCTGATGAAGCACCGCTCACGGACTGGTATGAGGCGGAAGAAACTCTCAAGCGTTCCTTCCGGGTCGTTTCAGGGCGACTGCTCGACGTGCAAAATTCGAAAGCTATGATCGAATTCATCTGCGAGGTTCCAACGGAGTATCTCGGTGACATTCGATTTCTCGTGCATTGGGGCCGATATTCGGGTCCGGCGCGTGGCTGGTGGGACGAAGAAATCGCTGCTTCGGATATTCAGCGGATTGCTTTTGGTCAGACCGGACGCCGATGGAAGTCCCGAAGACGCGTTGCTAACGCTGTGGTCCGCGTCGAGTCATTGAAGATCAGAAAAGAGATTGATGTCGAGCTCGATGCTCAGACGGGGTCATTTGGCGCCGTGCTCTCAGTCGAGCTTCGAGGAGGAGGGGAGCGTTGCTGGGGGAACATTCCAGGAATGGGCGACCTGTGTTTCCAGGTCACCGGTGCGCAAGCTCGCATCCCCATCGGCACACACCTTCCGCCCCTTCCGGGCTCTGCGAAAGAAGAGGGGATCGGACTTTCAGCGTCACTGTCCAGCTTTGAGAAATTTATTTCTCTCGTCGGAGAGAAGGAGAAGGAAGAGAAGCAGTACGAGCTTGCGCGCTCGCTCGCCTCTGCGATCCGCTGGAATCCGGCACTTCGCGAATCGATTGCCGAGTATGGGCGGCGTGCCGCGCTCGCCGAAGTGTCAGAAAATGGTTCACGCGAATTGAATCCCCGAAAAAAGCGGAGTCTTCGAACCGCCGCAAAGTTAGTCCAAAATCTCGGTGTCGGAGGAGTGGTCATCGTTGCTCCCGAAGGTCCGCAAGCAATCGCCGGTGGGCTCGCCCAGGTGGTCGTTGGACTGACTTCCGTATTCAACTCTGAAGGGGTGGCGACGACCATCATTTCGCCGCTCTACGAGGAGTCTCAGGGAAGCAAGCATCGCTCCGCAAAAGAGATGATCCAAGACGGAGTCATCCTCGAAGGGAAGCGGTGTCCGCTGACGTTGTTGGGGTCGATTCGGATTCCCTTTGGACCCGAATTCGATTCAGGCACTTCGCAAAAGCGGCGGAATGCCGAGATAGTCGTGGCAGAAGTCTACGAAGCCAAGAACAAGCTCGTTCGAACTTTGTTTCTCAGACACCGGCAGCTCGCAGATAAGCTCTACTCGGCTGTCGATAGTAGTGAGCAGATTCGACGAGCAATTTTTCTCTCTCGCGGTGCGCTCGAGCTGATGCGGGATGAGAGCTTCTCGATTTTTGGCGACGCGGTGATCACGAACGATTGGCTCACGGGACTCGTCCCGGTGTACTTGAAGACGCACCCTCGCTACAACGAATGCCAGAAACTGCGATCTATTCCCGTCGTTCACATGATTCACAACGGCGGGCACGCGTATCAGGGACGATTTTTCACCAATCAATTCGGACGCGATCTCTGGCCGATGTTCGACCTCTCCGAGGATCATTTTTTCGGGCTTTCCGACCCGAACGATCGCCGGTACTTGAATCTGTCCGCCGGGGCCGTATTTCACACGAACGGCGCGCTCCTCGCAGTCAGTAAACCCTATGCGGAGTCGCTCCTCACTCCGAAGGGCGGGGAAGGTCTGCAGTCGCTCTTCCGATCAAAACGGCATCTCCTCTTCGGCGTGAGTAACGGCATCGATCTCCATGAGCTGAGAAAGTTCGCGTGGCAAGTCGGTGAAGAGGCGTCCCGAGCTCTCGGCCGGACGAAGCCCCTTCTCCCGCGGTTTCGAAGCGACGGGATGCTTTCACGATTGTCGGAATATAAGTGGGCCGCGAAGCAGGTGGTGCAGAGTAACCGCGGGCTCATAGAAGACCCAAGCGCCATTCTCATCTCACTGGTGGGCCGCCTCGCGGAGCAAAAAGGAATTCGTCTCCTGGTCGAACCGGGGGAGAAGGGAGAGCCGTCGCTGATGGAGCTCATACTGCAGGAATTTCCCTGTGCACAGTTCCTGCTGGCCGGACCACTGAGTCTCAATGATCCTGCGGCAAAATTGTTTTCGACCGTCGTCGAAGATTTGGTGGAACGCTATCCTGGAAGGGTGCAGAGCGCGTTCTCTTTCCTTCCGCATCGAGAGGCGCTTGAGATAACGCTCGGCAGTAATCTTTTCCTCATGCCTTCACGTTACGAGCCGGGTGGCATTACACAGCTTGAAGCTTTGGCCTGCGGAACTCCGGTCGTAGCCCGGAAAATTGGTGGTATTGCGGCAACTGTCTCGCAGTACGACCCGACGGGCCGAATGGGAACCGGCTTCCTCTTCGAGGAGTATCGGAGCAGAGACTTCCATCAAGCGCTTCGCGAAGCGATTGTCACCGTAGGTGACCCGCGTCACCGTCTCTCGCTGCTTCGATGTGGAGCGCTCGCCGAGAACGACTGGAGCAACCGTGCCGAGGCGTATTTGGCCCTTCTTCAGCACGTTGTCGGAGCTCTTTCGCTGCCCATCGAAACGCCGACCTTCGGCCGCCGGCGCCAGCTGCTTATCCGCTCACGCGGCTAAATTTTCCACAGATATTCTCGGTCATATCGCTCATCGCAGCGGTTGGAGTGTGAGAAATGCAGGTTAACGTCCAGGAATAACTAGACCTAGAATCAGCGCCTCCGAGGGGCGTATAATATCATCATACTTCAACGTCTAAGTGACGATGATTTGAGTAGGGTTTTTCGAGGATTTTCGAGGTTTTGCCCCTATGGGCGCGTTCACGAGAACTTGCTGGTTGAGTTTGGCGTTTCTGCTGACCGGCTGCTTTGCGATCCCCGGCAATCCTCATTATTCCGGTCCTTCTCCCCGTCCGCCGGAGGTGGAGGCGTATTACAAGGCCGACGTACCGTTTACCGGCTATTACGAAAAAATCATCAAATTTGGAAAACGTTACTCGTTGAAAGAGGTCCATGTTGAGACCGAAGCGGGTGAGATTGTTGTTGATTACTATCAACGCCCCGAAAAGTCGGACGAGATAATCTTCATTTTCCCGATTCTTGGCGGGAAGTACATGATTGAGAGCTACTTCGCGCGCTACTTCGCGCGCCGCGGTTACGACACCGCAATTATTCACCGGGACAAAGACTTCAAGAATCCCGACCAGTTCGACCATCTCGAGGAAATTTTCCGGAAAAATGTCGTCCGTGACCGGCTTGCCATGGATTTCTTCGGCTCGATCTACGGGAAGAAGGAGTTCGGAAGTTTCGGGATTTCACGGGGTGCGATTAACGCCGCCATGACGGCTGGAGTCGATCCGAGGTTAAAATACAACGTTCTGGCGCTTGGCGGTTCGCATCTGCTCGAAATATTCAAGAAGAGTAATGTGAACGGCATCGAGCGTTACGTTCAACGAGTGCAAAAGGCGAAAGGAATCACCCGTCAGCAATTTTTTGAGTACATCGAGAAAACGGTTAAGACCGACCCGAAAAACCTCGCGAAATATATCGACGCTGAAAATACGTTGATGTTCCTTTCGATGTTTGATCAAGCGGTGCCGATAAAGTACGGAATGAAGTTGCGGGAGGAGATCGGGGAACCTCGGACCGTTTTTCTGACCAGCGGACATTTCTCGAGCATCATCTTCACGCAATTCGTGAGAATGCTGCCGCCCTCGGAGGGGCTCTGCTTTTTCCCCTTCGATTTCATCGAGTCGGAGGCGATGCAGTTTTATAATCGCTCCTTCGACAGGGGAGGGATAGACTTCTTCTATCTGCCGTTTCAAGTCATTCAGCTCCCTCTCGGAGCGCTGAGCTATCTTTACTACGAGATTTTCTAGGAACTGGGTCTGACGGGACGAGTGAAAAGCTTTTGTGGTCCCGGTGATCGCACGCCGAAGCACAGGAAAAGGCTCTCGAGCGGTTCTCGACAGACCGCTTTTCCGAGGACCGCGCTACGTTCCTCAGAAAGTCTGCTTGAACTTTGCCAGCGCTTTCCTGAAATCGAAGAAGGTATACGGTTGATCCGCAGCCCATTCAGAACGGCTCTTTGCGATGCTGAACCACACCTTCAACTCTTTCGGCTCGTAGATCACATTTTGAAAGTTCGACTTCATTGCGATCTTTGGGATGATGTCCTTCATGATGAGCTCTGGATTGATCTTTCCGTGGAGCTGCGTGAGAAGCTCGGTCATCTTCTCGTTGAAGTGCCCACCGTAGACGGTATCCGGAATCGGCGGCAGATGCTCTTTTTTGTCCTTAATATCTTCGTTTGGATGAAAGACGAGGAATCGGCTCGGGTCTCGAACATAAAGCTCGGCTTCTTCGGTTTTCCCGTCTGTCATGAGGAAGACGTATGAGGCCGTCGGCGGGGTCTCCTGGATGAGGCGCCTGACATCGGCGAGATTTTTGGCGCGCCGCATGATCTCCCGAAGCATCATCGGCATTGGAGTACCTTCCAGCTTTTCAAACTCATTGTCTCCGTATCCCATTTCGCCGATGGTAATGCCTTCCGAGTTGATACCGGAGACGCATCCGATAAATCCGACCCATGTCGCGTTGCAGCTCGGCAATCCTTCATTCGGAACTTGAACGTGGAAGAGCGGGTAGTGATGGAGGCGTGAAATTCGATGCATTCCCCAATCGAGAACCCGTACGGAGTACTGTTTTCCGTCTGGTGTCGCGGAGCGAGCAACGCTGAAATTACTGCAGGTCGTTGCAAGCTCTCCAGCGAGCATTTGGTTGATGACTTTCTTCAGCTTCTTCTTCCCGCCCCATTCGCCGAAATCGGGGAAGATGTGAGCATGTTGCAACACGTGAAGCGGCAACCGAGAGCCGTGAGCGAGTCCATGCAGCTCATCAACGTAGTCTTGAGGCATGTAGGGCCGCATGCGTTCCCAGACTTCCGCGAAAAATTCTGGGAAGCGGAACTTTCTCACGCCCTGCTCGTAAATGAAGCCAATGTTGTCTTGGACTTCTTTCCGCAGAAGTTTTCCCTGCTGATATCCACACTCGTAAGGTGTTCCGCGAGTGTAGAGCACTCGCATTTTTCCGTCTTCCGTCCACTCGAGCTTGGCTTTTGAGAGTATCTCTTGTTCCTTTTCCAGGCTGTCGATTACCGGGCTTCTGAGAAGCGCGTGCATCGGGTCGGCACGTAAATACCCGCAGCCGGGAAGCAGGGGGGCGGCGGCGAGCGGGGTGAGTTTCAAAAAATCGCGTCGTTTCATAACCTTATCCTGGAAGTGGGTAGAAAACTATTATAACAGTTCTCCCAAGGATTAGGACGTCCGGAATTCGCGGTTTGATACAGAAATCTTTGACGGACGCGGGTAGAATCGCCGTTCGGGATGCCTCGACTCTAGAAGTCATTTCATAAATACCTCTAGACCCCCAGAACTCCAGACCTCCGTGTTGAAAAGATAGAGCAGCTGCCTTCGTTTAAACACGGAGTTCTAGAGTTCTGGAGTTTGAGAGAAATTTATGAAATTGCCTCTCGTGGCTCTAGATTTTGCTGGCTCGGCTGCTCTGAGCGGTGCCGCATTAATTCGCGACTTATGTCGCGAATTAATTGGCCGCGGCGTGAGTGCCGAGCTACGTCACCGGGCGTGCACCGCTAGCCAATTCTGGAGACGATTTCTCCGGCCATAGTTTCGCCGGAAACCCACTCAGTTCTTCCGTGCTCGCAGATATCCTTCGTGCGAACTCCGGCAGCTATCGTTCCATCCACGGCGTCCTCAATGGCTCTCGCTTCCTCCTCCATTCCGAATGAGAATCTGAGCATCATTGCCGCCGAGAGAATCTGGCCGATGGGATTGGCGATACCTTTTCCGGCGATGTCAGGTGCGGAGCCTGCCGGAGGTTCGAAAAGACCGAAACCGTCTTTGTTCATGCTGGCCGAGGCCAGCAGTCCGAGTGAGCCTGGGAGAACCGCCCCAGCGTCGGAGAGAATGTCGCCGAAGAGATTCGACGTGACGATTACGTCAAACTGGGAGGGGTCCCGAATTAACTGCATGGCGCAATTATCCACGAGCATGTCGACCATCGTCACTTCGGGGTATTCCGTTGCCACCTCACGCATCACCGTTCGCCAAAGTCGGGACGTTTCCATCACGTTTGCTTTATCAACCGACGTCACGTGCTTTCGGCGGAGCATAGCGGCCTTGAATGCCGAATGCCCGACAATTCGAATCTGCTCCTCGGTGTATTCTCCTTGATCGGTCGCCACGCGCAGCCCATCGCGTACGAACGATTTTCGCTCGCCGAAGTAGACGTCGCCCAGGAGCTCGCGGAGAAAGAGGATATCGATTCCCCGTTCGATGATTTCTGCTTTCAGTGGAGAGTTCCCCGCAAGCGCAGGGTGCACTTTCACGGGCCGGTAGTTCGAGGCGAAATTGAAGGTCTTTCGAAGCGCGAGAATCGAATTGCGTTCACAGTCTTTCCACTTTGGAAGATGAAGTTCCGCGACCGGTCCGCCCGTTGCTCCGAAGAGAATCGCCTCGCAGCCCTGACAAAGTTCCTTGGTTTCATCCGGAAAGTGTTTTCCGTACTTCTCAAACGCCGCTCCGCCGACAAGGCCGTGATGATATTCGAAGGTGTGGCCAAACCGCTTCTCGACAGCGGAAAGTACACTCAATGCATGAGCCATGATTTCAGGACCCACCCCATCACCCGGGAGCACCGCGATTTTCTTAGCCGCCATTGGATTGCCTTCCTTTCATTGCGTCTGCCGTCGACATGAACCGAACATCTTCCTGCTGAGCACGAAATCTTGTGACTTCGTCTTTGGCGGAGAGAATGTAATCGATATCGTCGAGGCCGTTCAATATGCAGTGTTTTCGAAACGGGTCATAATCGAAGGCCAACGTCCGGCCATCCGGTAAGGTGACTTGCTGGTTTTCCAGATCAACTGTCACCTCCAATTCCTTGTCCACCGCCTGCTTGAGAAGCTTGTCGATTTCCTTCTCCGGAAGCACCACGAGTACCAGACCGTTCTTCGAGCTATTTCCAGTGAAAATATCCGCGAAGGACTTTGCGATGACCGCCCTGAACCCGTACCCCATCAGCGCCCACACGGCATGCTCGCGGGAGGAGCCGCATCCGAAATTGCTTTCGGCGACGAGGATCTTCGCGCCATTGTAAATTGGCTGGTTGAGTGGGAACTCAGGATCTTGATCTCGCAACCTGCGGAAGAGATGCTGATCGTAGCCTTCGCGGCTGATGCTCGTCAGGTATTGCGCGGGGATGATCATATCCGTGTCGATGTCTTTCATCGGCAGCGGAACAACTTTTGATTTAACGGTTTCGAATTTTTCCATATTTCACTCTACTCCAGATAGGTCTCCGGGGAAGTTATCTTTCCAGCGATTGCGCTTGCCGTGACGGTGGCGGGGGAGGCGAGGTGAGTCATGCTCCCCGGCCCTTGCCGTCCGATGAAGTTTCGGTTCGACGAGCTGATGCAACGCTTTCCTTTCGGCACGATGTCATCGTTCATCCCGAGGCACATTGAGCAACCGGGCATCCGGAAATGCGCTCCCGCTTCGCGAAAGATTTCGTCCAACCCTTCTTCTTTCGCTTCTTTCATCACGCGTTCTGAACCGGGAACGACATAAAACGTCACGTTGTCATGCACTTTCCGCCCCTTCAGGATCGATGCTGCAACGCGGAGATCTTCTATTCTCCCGTTCGTGCAGGAGCCGACGAAAGCCCAATCGACCGGCGTTCCCTCCATCGGGGCGCCTTCACGAAGCTCGACATACTCAAGTGAGCGCTTAGCGACGGATCGAACCTCTTCCGGAAGTTGCGCAAGTTTCGGTACATGTCCGTTGATCTGTGTCGCCTGGCCGGGATTCGTTCCCCACGTTACCATCGGCTTCAGCTCGCTCACATCAATGATGATCTGTCGGTCATAGTTCGCGCCGGGATCGGATTGAAAGGACTTCCAATAGGCCACGGCACGATTCCAAGTCGCTCCCTTCGGCGCGCACGCTTTCCCCTGGATATAAGCAAAAGTCGTTTCGTCAGGAGCCACGAGTCCGGCTCTCGCGCCACATTCGATACTCATGTTGCAGATGGTCATTCGCTCTTCCATCGTCATCCGCCGTATTGCTTCGCCGGCATACTCGATGACGTGTCCGGTGGCACCGTCAATTCCAATTTCAGCGATCAGTCGAAGCACTGCATCTTTCGAATAAACACCCTTTTGAAATGTTCCGCGGAACTCCACCCGCATCGTCTTCGGCTTCGACTGAAGGAGGCATCCTGTTGCGAGCACGTTCGCCACTTCTGAAGTTCCAATTCCAAATGCGAGAGCACCGAAAGCGCCGTGCGTTGACGTATGGGAGTCACCGCAAACGATCGTCATGCCTGGCTGTGTCAGCCCATGCTCAGGACCGATAACGTGAACGATTCCCTGGTGACCGGAGTCCATGTCGCACAGCGGGATATTGTGACGTTGGCAGTTCTCTCGAACCGCGGCGACTTGACGCTTTGCGGCATCGTCGAAGATTTCAAATCGGTTGTTCCGCGTTGGAATGCTGTGATCGACCGTCGCGATGAGCCTTGTCGTATCAAACACCGGAAGATTTCTGTCGTCGATTGTCTGAAATGCCTGCGCCGACGTTACCTCGTGAATGAGCATCAAATCAACCGCGAAAACTGCCGGGTGCGAAGGAAGCTGCTTGACGACGTGCCCGTCCCAAATCTTCTCAACGATGTTCTTCGGCTTCTTGGTGTCCATTCGAAATTGATTCTCGATGTATGCTTTGTTCACTGCATCGATGAACGCTCGCATGGCCGAGATTTCAATGTCGGAGTCTTCACCCGTGCCTTCGAAAAGCCGTCCCTTGCTATCCGTCAGCATAACCGTCGAAATGCTCAGCGCATTGATTCCACTCGTATTGGCTTCGCTCCGGTACCCCGAGAAAGTCCAATCGCTGTATCGCTGATCAACGAGCTGCTTCAGCGCGGCCAGCGCCGAATCCTTGCCCTCGTGTGTTCCGGTGAAAGTACCTTTCTCCCCGAAAAATTTGCCGGCGATGGTAACAAAGGATTTTTTCGCGCTTTTCGCGTAGTCGATTTCGTCAATCACTATCGGTTGACGGAATTTGAAGTACCCCTTCAGCAGCTCTTCATCCGTAATGCCCTTTCGCCGGTCATGGTACAGTTCCTTCAGATACTGGGCGACTTCCGCCTTTTCTTTGTCGTCGCAAATGTAGCCTGCATTCTGAATGATTGACCGGGCGTGGTTTCCGCCGCTCAACGGACCGAAGATGAGTGAAATCTCGGAGCCAACCTCCTTCGGGTCGAACGGTTGGTAGACCAACGGATTCTTTAAGACGGCGTTTGTGTGCCCTCCGGCGGAATGCCGCGCAGCGTTTTTTCCGGTGATCGGCCAATGAGGTTGCTGAGGCAGCATATGCTCGGCGAGGAAGCTGCAAATTTTATGGAGACTCGTTGTCTCGATGTCTGTGTAGTAGGGCTTTTCCGGGTTCATTCGCTCCCCGAAATGCTTCAGTATCAAAATACATTGCTCAAGCGACGCGTTCCCCGCGCGTTCGCCGATTCCGTTGAAACAACCTTCGATCTGTCGTGCCGGTCCATCTACGACCGCCGCAATCGAGTTCGGAACAGCGAGCCCGAAATCGTTGTGGCAGTGAGTGCTCCAGATCACTTCCTTACCCGGGAACTCGGCTTTGATTATGTCAGCATGTCGGTTCATCTTCACGACGAAGAACTCATCGCCTTGAAATGGGGAAGCCCCGCCGATCGTGTCCGGACAGTTGATGACGGAGGCTCCAGAGCCTACGGCTGCGCGGATGAGGTCGGTGACGAAATCAAAGTTCTCACGCATTCGAGAGTAGCCTTCGGGGCTGAACTCCACGATCATCCCGGCGGCAACCGCCCGAGCGACAAAATCTCCCAATCGTTTGACGAGAGCGGGGAGGTTCGCGGCCACCTCCTTACCCAAGGAGAGAGGCATCAGCTCCGGATCGACCGGAAGGTAAACGTGAAGCATGGCCTTCTTGAACGGAACCGCTGGCAGGAGTGATTGAATCGTCCGATCAATCTGCTCTTCACGAAGCTGACAAAGTGAAGCGATGATCGGGCTGTCCGGTTTCGGCGCTAATTCCGTCGCAATGGTGTGAACGATCTCGAAGTCGAGCAAGCTTGCAGAAGCAAAACCCGCTTCGAGAACATCCACTCCCGTCGCAGCCGCGAGCCGCGCGTATTCTAGGTTTCGATCGAAACTCAGTCCCGCCCCTGGGCACTGTTGCCCGTCGCGAAGGGTGGTATCAAAAATTCTAACTTTCACTCCGTTTGGAATTTGATTTCTGAGTTTCATCTTTTCGTCTCTTCTCTATGCCCTTTCCGAGCGACCTTCGTCGTCCGGAAAGAAACCGTTATACGCTCGCACAAATGCTTCAATGGATGCTTGCAACAGATCCGGCGAAGTTCCTCGTCCAAAACAGACGACGCCGTTTCGTTGGAGCTTCAGCTCCACATAGACGACGGCATCAGTCCCCTTGCTTCTTACTTCTGCACGGAAGCTGCTTAGGGCAAATTCTACTGAATCTGACGAGGCTTTTTTAAGGGCGTTGATGACAGCGTCTACCGGGCCGACGCCTTCGGCCTGGGCTTCGGTCAAAATGCCATTCACTTTCACGACAACTTTCGCCTTCGGCTTCTTATCCTTCCACGTCGTAACTTCAAAGTCTTCGACGACAAACATTCCTTTCCCCCGGTTCCCGAGACCTTCCAAGGTGTCTTGAACGATGTCTTGAAGGTCGGAGAACGTGACCGGCTTTCCCTTCTTGAGGAATTCGCCAATATGCTCCTGCACCTCTCCCGAAATGTCGCTTGAGCGATCGAGGCCGAGAAGAGTCTGGAGCTGGTTCTCCACTTCAACAGTGGTGGGCTCGTTACTGAAGAGCACTGAAGCCTTATCGACGAATGCAACGTTTCTTCCTTCGAAGAACGAATTCTCGTATCGCGCGCGGAACTCGTTTATGTCGGCTTGGATGGTAGGCGGCTTGATGGCAACTTTGAGCATCGGTGTCGGATCTTTTAACCCATCGCCGGTAAGCACGCAGACGACTCGCTTGCCTGTGAGAGAGCCGTCGTCGTTGGCTTTCATCAATGCGGCGACTGCTGTTGCGCAGGATGCTTCGACGAACATTCCTTCTTCTCGCGAGAGGAGGAACACGGCCTCGAGTATTTCTTGATCGCTAACCGCGATTCCTTTGCCGTTCGTACTATAAATCGCATCAAGCGCCTTGTCGCCGTCAAGGGGATTGCCGACCGCGATGGCGCTTGCCAGGGTGTCGACGGTCTTCACCGGAGAAACAATTCGCTTGCCTTGTTGCAAGCTCTGAATGATGGGCGATGCCCCCGCCGCCTGCACGCCGAAGATACGCGGCAGCCGCTCGATGAGTCCGAGCTCGCGGTATTCGCGGAAGCCCTTCACATAAGCAGCAATATTCGTACCGCATCCCATCGGCACGAACACCGCTTCCGGGGGACGGAAGAAAAGCTGCTCGATCACTTCGAAGGCGGCTGTCTTTTGTCCTTCAACACGGAATGCATAGTCTCCCGCGAGGTAGAAGCCCATTTCTTCGGCAACCTCCTTCGCCAGGCGCGCGCACGCGTCGTAGTTTCCTCTGACCTGAACGATACGGCCGCCGTAAGCGATTGCTTGGCAAAGCTTGGAGCTCGGAGTGTCTTCAGGAACAAAAATGAAACACGGTATTCGCGCGGCCGCTGCGTAACAGGCACAAGATGCTGCCATGTTCCCGGTCGATGCCAGCACGATCGCTTTGGCGCCGAACTCTTTCGCGATGGTGAGCTCAACGGCTGATCCCCTGTCCTTAAAGGATCCGGAAGGATTTTTTGATTCTAATTTAAAGAAAAGGTCGATGCCCAATTTTTTGCCGAGACTGCGGCTTCGAATCAGTGGGCTTGCGCCTTCTTCGAGAGAAACGAAATTTGAGTAGTCCCGAATCGGAAGAAACGGCAGGTATTTTGAAACGTATGGCGGAGACTTCCGGAAGTAGTCGAGGTTAATTTTCGATCGAACCTCGCTGAGATCACGAATAACTTCCCACGGAGCTTCGTCCCCGGTGAAGACCAAGTTGTCGGTGGAAACAGGTTCTTTAGTTCTGAAGTTAACGAGCTGATACATAGTCACTCTGCAAAAAATTACCGCGTCCCTGTCGCCTCCTGCATTTTCGGAAATTACCGAGACGTGCGGAGGCGCAGGGACGCGGGGTGGTTGCGATTACGGTCGTAGAGTTCTTACTTGTGCGCCGGCTTGCCAGAGCTCGGAATTCTTCCACTCCTGAAGCTCGGCTTCAAGCCGTTGCTTGTAGTCTGGGCGGCTATTCGCTTGAATCACGATCTCCGCCTCCTTGCCCGCGACAACACTGTCATACAACTTTTCAAATACCGGCTTTACGGCATCCCGGAAGCGAGGCGCCCAATCGAGTGCTCCCCGTTGCGCGGTTGTCGAGCAGTTTGCGTACATCCAGTCCATTCCGTTTTCACCGACGAGTGGCACCAAACTTTGTGTCAACTCTTCGACGGTTTCGTTGAACGCTTCGCTTGGACTGTGACCTTTGCTGCGCAACATTTCGTATTGCGCTTGGATGACGCCAGCGAGAGCGCCCATCAGAATTCCGCGTTCGCCAACCAGATCGCTGACCGCTTCGTTCTCCACAGTCGTCTCGAAGAGGTATCCGGAACCGATCCCGATGCCGAGCGCCAATGCGCGCTCTGTTGCGCGGCCGGTAAAATCCTGGTGAATGGCGTAGCTCGAGTTAATACCTTTCTTCTCGAGGAAGAGCTTTCGCACGCTACGGCCCGAACCCTTCGGAGCGACGAGGAAGACGTCGACGTTCATCGGCGGAACAATTCCGGTCTTCTCTTTGAACGCGATTCCGAAGCCGTGGGAGAAGTAGAGGGCCTTTCCAGGAGTCAGTCCCTTTTTGAGAGCCGGCCAAAGCTCGATCTGGCCTGCATCAGAAAGAAGATTGCAGAGAATCGTACCCTTTTCACAAGCCTCCTCGATGCCGAAAAGCGTCTCGCCTTCTTTCCATCCGTCCTTAAGCGCGCTCTCCCAGGAACGCGTTCCCTTTCTTTGTCCGATGATAACTTTGAAGCCGTTGTCTCTGAGGTTAAGCGCCTGAGCCGGGCCCTGAACTCCGTACCCGATGATGGCGATCGTGTCCTTTGCGAGAACACTTTTTGCCTTTTCCATCGGAAACTCTTCGCGAGTAATTACCGTTTCTTCCGTGTTTCCAAATACCAACTTTGCCATACATATCTCCTTTTGGTTTCTTAACTATTCACTAAATTGCATCTAAAACATGGGGTTCGTTGTCGAAGTTCTGATCTACCGGAACGCCAATTTCATTCGGCATAATCTGCCGACGAATGGCGACCCTGCCGCTTCGCGCAAAATCCTGAACTCCATAAGTATTCAGCGCCTGATACAGTGATTCGATCTCAGATTCCGTGCCGACCTTCTCGAGGACGATGGAGTTGTCTTCGAGCGGCGTGATCACCGCGCCGAACTTCTTTGCAACCTCTTCGATCTGGGTTGTTTGCTCCGCCGAACCCGTCGAGACTTTGAAGAGGCCGACTTCGCGCGAGATGAGATCTTCGTTCTCGCTCGCAAAAGCTTGCTCCACCTCGATGATTCGCCGGATCTGCCTGACAACCGTCGCGATTTGATATTCTTCGATATCGGCGACGACGGTTATTCGAGAGAGCCTCCGTTCTTCGGTAATGGCAGCGGTAAGGCTCTCGATATTGATTCTCCGGCGAGTGAACAGTGTCGTCACCCGATGGAGGACGCCTGAATTGTTCTCTGCCAGAATGGTGAGGGTAAATGTTTTTCGCATAAATTCTACTCCAGCCGGACGTCGCAGACCGATGCGCCGGCAGGCACCATCGGAAATACGTTTTGTTCTTTTTCAACGCAGATTTCGAGGAGAAAAGGACCCTTCGTGTGCAGCATCCGATGAATTGCCGACTCGAGGTCTTTTCGCTCTGAGACCCGCTCACCGGGGATGTCGAACGCGTTTGCAAGCTTAATGAAGTCAGGGTTCTTCAAATCGACGAAGGAATATCGATTATCGAAGAATAATTCCTGCCACTGTCGGACCATACCCAAGAAATTATTATTGAGGATGATAACCTTAACGCCGAGACTTTCCTGTGAGATGGTTCCAAGTTCCTGGAGAGTCATTTGAAATCCGCCGTCTCCGATCACGGCCACAACTTCCCGATTTGGCTGTCCAAGCTTCGCTCCAATCGCCGCGGGGAGCGCAAATCCCATCGTGCCGAGACCGCCTGATGTGATGTAGCTGTCCGTCGCTTGAAATCGATAGTATCGGGCGGCCATCATTTGATGTTGCCCCACATCTGCGACGATGATCGCCTTCCCCTCGGTTTGCTCGGAGAGCACTCGGATTGCCTCGCCCATTTTGATCTCTGCGGTCGTGGGGAAGAGCTCAGAACGGATTACTTTGTCGTGTTCCTCTTTGTCGCAACGGCGGAACTCGCCGAGCCACTCCGGGTGTTTGCGCGATTCGACGAGCGGAAGCATGGCTTGAAGCGCACATTTTGCATCCGCTACGATGGGCACTTCAGGCTTGATGTTTTTGCCGACCTCGGCCGCGTCGATGTCAATGTGGATGACCCTCGCTTTCGGGGCATATCCGGCAAGATCGCCCGTGACGCGGTCGTCGAAACGCATCCCGATAGCGATGATGACGTCTGCTTGATTGGTGAGCACGTTCGGACCGTAGTTGCCGTGCATGCCGAGCATACCCACATACAATGGGTGGCCGGTCGGGAACGCGGAGAGTCCGAGAAGGGTGCTCGCGACTGGAATGTCTGCTTTCTCTACGAGATCCAGAACTTCCTTCTGCGCCTGTGAGATCAGAACGCCGTGTCCGATAAGCGCAAAGGGTCGTTCCGCGGTGTTAATCAGCTCCGCCGCGCGAGCGAGCTGTTTATTTGAGGCCTGAAGAGTGGGGGAAGCAAACGGCTTTAAAGGTGCTGTCTGTTCCACATACTCCATCATCTCGACTTGGGCGTTTTTCGTAATATCGATGAGCACGGGACCAGGTCGGCCCGTCCGGGCAATTGCGAATGCTTTCGCGAAAATAGCCGGGATCTCTTCGGCTCTGGTGATTTGATAATTCCACTTCGTGATCGGAATTGTCACGCTGATGATATCAGTCTCTTGAAAGGCATCAGTCCCGAGAAATCTCGCACCGACCTGGCCGGTGATGCAAACCATCGGAATTGAGTCGAGCATGGCATCGGCGATTCCGGTCACGAGATTCGTCGCCCCGGGCCCTGAGGTGACGATGCAGACGCCTACCTTTCCGGTTGCGCGCGCATAACCCTCGGCCGCATGGGATGCGCCCTGTTCATGTCGAACCAGAACGTGCCGGAGCTCCTGTTGGTAGTGAAATAAAGCGTCATAAGCGGGCATGATCGCGCCGCCCGGATAGCCGAAAATGAGGTCCACCCCTTCCTTGAGGAGTGACTTCATGATGGCTTCGCCGCCGGTAATTTTCATACGTTGCCTCAAAAGTATTTGTTTTAACCGGCATCAGCTTCCGGTTGGTGTCGACCACAAACCGAATTCGCAATCCCAACTGCTGAAACGCCCCCAAATTTGCCTCCGGAACAGGTGCCGGAAAACAAAAAGGCCCGCGCTAGGGGTTACCTAGCGCGGGCCTTTCGGCAGGGTGTGTCTAAGCACGCGCTAGCTCTAGGTCACGAGGACCACGCTAATAATCACGACGCTTAGGACTACTTGGAACTGATGCATAAGGGCGCAGAGAGTAAGTGATTTCTTAAAATACGTCAAGAGGATGAGAAATGAGGTAGCGGGGTATTTAGGCGGAGGTGGAGGCGAAGTCGGCGAGGGCGGCATCGCTTGACGAGGGGAAAAGCGGCGAGGCCGGGGAAGCGCCAAGCCTTCCCCGGATTGTCCGCCTCTCGAACCTATTCTCACCTCAGAGTGATCCTGGCCAGCAAGACGGTCCCCGAGCCGTCGAAAACCGCCTCCGGGAGAGATTCTCCCGGAGATCGTTCAAAAATTACCGCGTCATTTTTTTCGAGCGCTATCGATCCACCTCCGGACGCGAAAGTTGCCGTGCCCTCTGCAACAACGAACACATCCAGGAGTCGCTCCGTGCTCGACTGATCGGCACGAAGGCTTGAAGCGGGCGCGGGAAGTCGAAGCACGAAGGGTAACTTCTCAATCTCGATCTCGGATGTCTCTACCGTTGAATCAAAAATCAGATTGAATGCGCACGCGGTATCGGAGATGAGGCGGCAAGTTGTTTTCGCGTCACCGGCGAAGCAACATTGCGGAAATCGCCCAGTGAGCGGAATTTCGACCGACTCCACTGTGAGCAGGGTCTCTCCTTCAGTCACGAGATGTCGCCGCGTCAATCCTTCGAAGCGGCTGAATAAAGATTCGCGCCGAGTGATGGTTGCGATGGAGATTCGAAGCCGGAACACCGTCGTGTCTGGCTTGGATATATTGGAGAAGACTTTTTGAGGCGGGATGATCAAAATGTCGCCGAAAAGTCCGGCTCCGTTTCCCCAATCTTGCTGCTCACGTTTCGCGGCGAATGAGAGTGTAACGAACATGGGAGATTTCCTTCCGTCTGTCGCGAGGGTTCAGGATTCCGAAGAGAGAAAAACATTTTGGCTATTAAAAACCAAGCAAAGCGATCAGCCCTCATCGGGTGCTCTCCCGAAGAAGTTGATTGAAACGAATCTACCCAGATATGTCCTAGCGCGGGTGCGCGGAGCGATTCGAACCTTCGTAACCGGGAACGGTTAGAAATTGATTAGGGCATGCGGCAGTTCTTGAAAATCGGCTGACACAGAGATAGCAACGTCTTCGTTCTCTCGCTTTTTTTCGTTGCTCGATAACGGTAGATGATTTGCAAGACCTCCATTTGAATCGCCGCCTCGCGGCCCTTCTTCATGGAGACGGAAGCACTCGGTTTTGAGCACGCTCGTTACATGAAGCTCCTTCCTCTCCATTGCATGTTCGATTGAATTAGATTCGAAGAACGCCTGCTTCGAGTCCAATCGAATGTCACAGCGATTGTGTCTCCCGCAATTTGTTCCGGCTTTCAAAACTCCATCCACAAGCCCTGGAAATATCCAGAGAGGGGGATCTTGAATGATCTCGATCATCGATGTTGATGATATTGTCGACTGCCTGCAGGAGTTGATCGCGATCCAGAGTGTCAACCCGAAACAGGAGAAAGGCGGAAAAGGTGAAGAGGCGATCACCCGCCACCTGCGTCGGAGGCTGCGGCAGTTGGACTTCGGACCAGTCTTCGACGAGCAGGTTGGTCCGGGCCGATACAATATCTACGCACGAATCAATGCCGGCGATACGCCGTCGGACACCATAGATGTCTTCGACGCTCACGTCGACACCGTTGCCGCAGGCGACTGGCCGGAGGCGTTTCAGGGAGAAGTTCGAGACGGCCGCGTCTACGGACGCGGAGCGGTCGATGTGAAGTGCAACTGGGCGATCTGGCTCTCGCTGCTCGCCGCGATGAAGGCAAATGGATTGCGGCCTTCGCACGACATCCTGTTGGTCGGTACGGTCGACGAAGAAGTGGATCTGCTTGGTGCCATGGCGTTTCTCGAATGGATTCGGAAGTCGGGACTCAAGGTCCGCCGTCTGGTCGTTGCAGAACCGACCGGCCTCAGGCCGGCGATTGGACACCGCGGGGTCTACCGGGCGGAGGTTCAGGTCCCGGGACGCGAAGCGCACACGGCCTTTCCCGAACTCGGAAACAATCCGATCGTCAGAGGGGCGCGGTGCATCTTGGCGCTGGACGCTCTCGACAGGCGGTACAGGTCGGCAGCGGTGAGCAGCCCCTTGGGCCGCTCCATCGTGACTATGCCGAAGGGCTCAGGCGGTGTTTCCACGAACATGCTCCCGGATCGGTTCAAGATCGTCATCAGCGCTCGGGTCGGCGGCGACCGGAGCGTCGAACAGCTTCGCCACGACATCGCTCAAGCCGTAGCAGCGGGCGCGGCAGAGGACGCCGAGCCGGGACTGGAGGTAACGATCGAGGAACAGGCGGCATACCCTCCGGTGCTCGGCGACATGGAGGGTGAGTTGGTCAAGTGGATGAAGAGAGAATTTGGTGTCGACCCCACGGTGCTCAGCTTCGGGACGAATCTCTTCGTTTACGGAAACGAGGTAACGCCGAATCTGATGGTCTTTGGACCGGGGGATATCAGTGTCGCGCACACGGACCAGGAGCATGTGTCCATTTCTGACCTAAAGTCCGCGGCCGAGATGACCGCCAAGCTTTGGGGCGTGCCGGCATAAGAATGGGTTTAGAGAAAGGAGGTGACCGGCCGGAGTGAGAAGCGCGGCCGGACCCACCGGCGTGCTTCTGACTCCAGCAATCCGACTTTGGTAGAGACGCTTCCTCTAACCGCCGAACGCAATTCGTCGTTCCGCCAAAGTTTCGTTCTCGTTTTCATTCGAAAGGGGAGTGAGGGGGTGGGAAGAGAGGGAAATTGAGAATACGCTGCCCCGCCCGATGTCGCTGGTCACTTCAATGCTTCCGTCGTGGGCGGAAATTATATGTTTTACGATCGCCAATCCTAAACCGGAACCGCCCTCTTCTCGGCTTCGGCCAGTATCTACTCGATAGAACCGTTCAAACAACCTCGGAAGATGTTCTTTTGCAATCCCGATTCCCGTGTCTTCAACGGACAGGATGACACGATCCTCCTGCACATCTGAGGTCAACGTCACCGACGCACCAGAGTTGCTGTACTTGATGGAATTGCTGACGAGATTCAGAAGTGCCTGTTCGAGAAGAAGGCGATGAGCTGTGACCGTCAGGGTTGGTGAAGCTTTTACACTGAGCGTGATATTTTTCGCGGACGCCTTCGAATGCAGAAGATTCGCCACGCAAGAGAATATCTCATCGACAAGAACCGGACTGCGTTCAAGTTCGTATCCTTGTCCGGCTTCTTCTATCTGCGCAATAAGCAGGAGATCGTTAACGATGAGTTGCAGCCGTTCTGCCTGAAAGAAGACAATTTCCAAAAAATGGCGGCTCACCGAGGGATCTTCGCAGGCGCCATCCAGCAGAGTCTCGACGAATCCGAGAATTGACGTGATTGGCGTGCGAAGCTCGTGTGAGACATTTGCGACAAATTCTTTTCGAATGCTCTCAAGATGTCGAATTTGAGTGACGTCGTTTAGAATCAACATCACTTCGGAGATCGTGGTATTTGAGTGATACAGAGGGATCGCTTGAACTTGCAGATGTTTCGTCTCGTCACCCTCCCAGCTCGTCTCGATTGTGAAGCCATAGCCGCTTTCAATCACTCGAAGAATCATGGAAATGAGTTGCCGTCCGCGGCCGATTGCTTCAAGCGCATCGCCTCGGAACTCGTTAGGCTCGACCTCCAGGATTTTCGCTGCGGCCGAGTTGATGGAGATGACTTTTAAGGCGGGAGTGACGAATAACACCCCCTCCTTCAAATACGAGAAGGACGAGTATGCCTTCAGCTCGCGCGCACTTTGCTTCATTTCGTTTTCAACCAACGTCCGGCGTAACCGCTCAATCTCGTCACTGAGTGTGTCAAAAAGCGGGTGCTCCGCTGAATCGATTACTCGGCTCCTCGGAGATTCAATTGCCAAAGTGATACATTTTTCGAGACGCTCAACCGCTCGAATAGCGCGACGCTTTGACACGAGAGAGGAAGTAGCATGCGCCAAAAATGCCAAACAAATAAGGAAAATCGCGGTGATCATCGAATGCCAGACTCTCTTTCTGTTGTCTCTTCATCGAGACGAAAATTCGTGCTTCGAGAACCCATCGGATGCTTTGCCTTTTCGCGACGGACTGATGGTTTCTCGAATCCAGGGGCAGAGCTTGAGCACCGCCCCCAGGATTACATCCGTTCATCGGAACCTCTTGGTGCTTCCTTAGGAATTCGCCCGTGCCGGCGGCTCGACCTCGAACCGAGAACAAGGGTGACGAAGCACTAGTTTCTCTTTCTCTTCTTCTTCTTTTTCTTCTTTCGTCGTGCTGGCTCCTTTTCCTCTGGGGTTGCGGGTGTCGCCTCCGCTTTTCTCGGCTTCGAATCGGTGGGCAGGGTCGGCGCGTCCGGATCCGGCAGATTGATCGGGAGTTTCAACGCCCTGGGGTCTTCCCAAGGAGCATCCTCACCGCGAAACAAGTGGCCGGCGATTTCGTGCAGGAAGATGGAGAGAGGCCCGCTGCAGAAGTTTTGCACCCCGTTGAACTGCTTCCGCTCGTCGCGTTCACGCTGCTCCTCGTGAGGCAAGTCGATCGGGTACCGGCTTGCGATCAGGAATCGACCTTGGTCGACAAGGGGCGGTGGATCGATGCGGTGAGCGACCCACTCCATCTCAGAGCAGTTAAGCTCGCTCTCGCCGTCACGAAACCGTCGATTCATCTCCATCATCCGAGCGACGGCTTTCTTGCCTTCGAACAGCGGTTGCGGCCACGCAAGGATTGCACGTCCGTCCCTCGTTCTCGGAATGCCGGTGGGGTGGAGATTGACCGCGTTCCCATCTACGGCCTCAATCACCTCCGCCCGGAAGATGCCCCGGAACGTGCACGAGAGGATGAACTGCGCGCGCGTTTCCTTGATGAGCGCGAGCAGCTCTTCGTTGAATTTCTTGCCCGGGTAGAGATTCAGCCTTCTCAGCGGCAGTCGGTGATTCGCAGCGAGCTCGGGGACGAGGTTGATCCGCCAATCACTCTCGTCGTACTCCCAGAGAGACCCGGCCGCGTTTGCCTGGTCCTTGCGGTCCGGCACGACAGCGACGACATCGCAGTACTTGAAGCAGTTGTTCCACGGCGAGACGAATGCACCGCCCGCCGCCGCACCCGCGTGGTGCCCGATGCACAGGATCGTCCTCTTCAGTTCGTCGATGGGCAGCCGTTCGACGGGCTGACGGAGAATGGTGGGTAACAACGTGCAGCCTCCTTCCGCTGGTGCTGTTCATGGTGGTTTGTATTTTTGAAGACGGCTTCCGGACCTGGGGGTCGGGACTATCTAGGGCGATTCTCAAAAGGCTTGTACTTTTGAGAATCGCTCTAGAAGGAGCCCCGGAGGGGCGACCGGCAAGCACAGAGCGGTTTTCGTTAGAGAAACGAGCCGCGAAGCCGAAGGCTTCTCAATGTTCACTCGGACAAAGCTTTCGAGAACCGCTCTCAGAATCGCGAAGCGGACGGCGAATGTGCCAGCGGCATCCGCGATGGAGCGTTCGTGATCGCCTGACTATCCCGTGTGAACAGGACGGTCTTAATTAACCTTTAGCGCATCCAATGGTATTCCTCGGTGCATGCAAAAAACAAACTGCATCCGCTCGAGAAACAACAAGTTTCTTCTACCCAATGTTTTTTGGAGAATGACGAATTCTCCTCTTTTCGCTTTGCACGAGCGCGCGGCGTCCGTCAGTTGCCGGCGAAAGTTCCCTGGGCTCTACCGAACTCCTTCTTGTCGTCTCCATACTCGCGATTGTTTCCCCCGCTGCTCGAGAGCGGCTTGGACATTCTGGAGAAAAACAGAAGAAGAAAATGGTTTTGTGATGAGTGGAACTTCCGCCTCTTCCACGAGCTGCAGCAGCTCCGGTGAGAGTGCTCTCCCCGACAAGAGGAGCAATCCGGTCTTCTGTCGCGTCCGGAGAAACGTCTTCGCGGAAGAATAATCGAGAGCCTCGATCGCGCCGGTGTCGGCCAGAATCAAGGAGAAGGGCTCTATCGACTTGTTCAGAAGCTGATACGCTTCACTGAGTGAGCCCACTCCGTGAACTTGATAATTCTTTTGTTTAAGCAGGAGCTCGACGAGCAGCGCTCGAACCTCATCGTTTGGCTCCACCACGAGAATTGAGGCTTCCGATTCATTCGCCTCGACGACCAGCTGCGGCTTCTTTTTAAAAGAAAACTGTCCAGCCAGGGCTGGAAGAATCACCTTGAAACAGAGATCCTCGTTCGCTTCTCGGGTTGAGCGGAGCCTTCCGCCGAATTTATTGACGATGGTGTTACTCGCCGAAAGCGCTACCTCGGGAATGATATCGCAGCCTTTCGTCGAGAACGACTCGAGCAGGGATGGTATATCGGGGAAGTCGTTTCCCAGCATCCGATGTCTAATCGTCAAGGTTACGTATCGTCCCGCGGGAAGATCGTCCTCGGCTGGGCGAAGGTCCGCGGTGCGGACTTCTTCACCGGTTACCATCGAGATTGTGGATCGAGAACGTCCAAGTTGTGAATCCGACCGGTAGAAGCACATCATCAAATCAATCACCACTTGCTTTACCCCCATCGCGTCGGCGGATACGAGCGAAAGCCTTTCGCCGAGGACAAGATCGAGAAAGACTGATTCGGGAAGCATCTGGCGCATCTCGCCAGCAGCCGATCGGGCGATTTCATTGATATCGACCGGCACCGGAGAGTTAGCAGAAGGTTGATTAATCGTCGAAAGCTGCCGAGTGAGTCTGCCTGCCGCAGCTACGGCGTGTTTGATGAGTTGTAAGTGGTGAAGATTTTCTTGCTCCGCCAATGGAGACTCCAAAAGCATATCGGTGCGGCAAGCAATGACCGTTAACGAGTTGTTAAAGCCTTGTGCAATTCCTCCGGCGAAGCTTCCGACCGCTTCCATGCGCTGGGAGCGCCGCAGCATCTCCTCCATTTGCAGGCGCTCGGTGATGTCGGTATTGGCTCCGATTGAACCCAAAATGCGCCCCGATTTATCGACGAATGGAGCGGCTTTGGTTTCGACGAACCTGCGCTCACCGTTTTTACGGTATATTTGTGTGTGGTAGACTTCGCGGATTCCGTCTTGGCGCGCACGATATCGCGTGAGCATGTCCTTCAGATATTGGTCCTGCTCGGGACTGCCGGGGGGAAAGAAAATCTCGTAGATACGCTTCCCGTAGATCTCATTTCGGTTGAAGCCGGTAAGCTGCTCGAATTGAGAATTGCAGAAAATCAGGGTTCCGGAGGTATCGAAAACCGCAAGTCCTTCGGCGACACTTTCCACCACGGCTTGAAATCGGAGCTCGGCATCATCCAATGTGTTCCCCAAGAGGGAGAGAACTTCTTGATCCACGTTCGATTCAAGCTCCAAAAGTGAGTTTGAAGGCGGAGGAACCGGCGAGTTCTGCGAGTTCTGAGACACAATCTTGGAATAATTCTGGGAAATGACGTTTCCGTAATATTAGCTTCAATTCCTAACTCCGCTCGCTTATGTGCCCCTCGTTTGTTCGCCGAGAGATTTGCATTTTTGCGTTAGCGGGAGATTTCGCTGAGATTAGAACTTAATTCAGAAGAAAATTATACGAATGAAGTTTCAATTTTGGTTAGAAATTCGTTAGAATTCCGAGTTCGAGGCTTGAGCGCTCTTCTAGAGTTGTAACCTCGTTGCTGAACTGAACACCGTAATCCGGAGAGACCGATGTCCACTAAGAAAGAATTGAACCGCATCAGCGCAACAATCACACAGCCCAAACACCAGGGCGCCTCACAGGCGATGCTGTATGCAACCGGCCTATCGAAGGAAGACATGTCCAAGGCTCAGGTTGGTATCGCAAGTGTTTGGTATGAAGGGAATCCTTGCAACATGCATCTCCTCTCACTTTCGGAGGAAGTGAAGTCGAGCGTGCAGTCAGCCGGAATGGTCGGCTTTCGATTCAACACGATTGGTGTGAGTGACGGCATCTCAATGGGAACGGACGGAATGAGTTACTCTCTTCAGTCGCGCGATCTCATTGCAGATTCAATTGAGACGACGATGGGTGGGCAGTGGTATGACGCGCTGGTGGCGCTCCCGGGCTGCGACAAAAATATGCCGGGCTGCCTCATCGCCATGGGCCGTCTCAATCGGCCGGCGATTATGGTGTACGGCGGAACGATCCGCGCCGGATGTGTGAAGGATAAAAAGCTGGACATCGTCTCGGCCTTTCAAAGCTACGGAGAATACGTGGCAAAGAAAATCTCTGAGGAGGAACGGGCGGCGATCGTTCGCCATTCTTGTCCGGGGGCGGGAGCATGCGGGGGAATGTACACGGCCAACACGATGTCGTCTGCAATTGAGATCCTCGGAATGAGTCTTCCCTACAGCTCTTGCGCGCCTGCCGAAGATCCTGAAAAGAAAAACGAGTGTGCGAAAGTCGGTGCGGCGATCCTCAATCTTTTGGAGAAAGATATTAAGCCTCGCGACATCATGACTCGTGAGGCATTTGAGAATGCGATGGTGCTCATTTCCGTGCTCGGAGGCTCGACGAATGCGGTGCTTCACCTTATCGCCATGGCGCGCTCAGTCGACGTGAAGCTCACGATCGATGATTTTCAAGCCGTGAGCGACCGCATTCCGTTGCTCGCCGATCTTAAGCCGAGTGGGAAATACGTCATGGAAGACCTTCATGCGGTCGGCGGCATTCCTGCGGTCATCAAGCTGCTTCTCGATGAGAAACTTATTCACGGTGATTGTTTGACAGTCACCGGAAATACTCTGGCGGAGAACGTTCGCGGTCTCCCCGCTCTGAAGTCCGGGCAGGAAATCATCTATCCGCTTTCAAACCCCATTAAATCAAGCGGACACATTCAAATCCTGCGCGGTAATCTCGCACCGGAGGGAGCCGTCGCAAAAATCACCGGCAAAGAAGGTTTGACGTTCACAGGGAATGCCAATCCGTTCGACTCCGAGGAAGAAATGCTCCGTGCTCTCGAGCGAAATGAGATCAAAAAAGGCGATGTTGTTGTCATTCGGTATGAAGGTCCGAAAGGCGGACCGGGCATGCCGGAAATGCTCACTCCGACTTCCGCGATCATGGGCGCGGGACTTGGCTCCGATGTGGCACTGATAACGGACGGCCGGTTCTCAGGCGGCTCCCACGGATTCATCGTCGGCCACATCACACCGGAGGCGCAGGAGGGCGGCCCGCTCGCGCTCGTTCGAAGAGGCGACACGATCACGATTGATGCAAACACAAACCAGTTGAGTTGCGACGTGAGCGATCAAGAGATGAAGCGCCGAAGCGCGGAATGGAAGTCTCCCCCGCTCAAGGCCTCTCGGGGCACGCTCGCGAAGTACATTCACTGCGTGAAGAGTGCATCCGAAGGATGCGTCACTGACGAGTTCTAGAGAAAAACACTCTGTGTCTCTGTGGTTCAAACACTTGTTGAACCACAGAGACACAGAGACACAGAGAATACGTTGAAGTGGGATTTGTACGGTGGGCCGGGGAAGGCTAGTTGTTTATATTCCCCGGCCGCTTGGACTGACACTTCATTGCGCCGTCTTATTGGGCCGCAAACCTAACCGCGAGATCTCGTTCACTGCCTCCTCGTGGCGTTACCGTAGGATCACCGCCGGCCTCCTCGCTCCCTGCCAGATGCTTCGCGTGGGGATGAGCATCCGCAGATTGTTCGGGAAGAGCAGGACCTCGAAGAAAACCGGGATGGCCATCGAGCACATCACGAGAATTGCCAGTGGAACTCCGATGATGACGATGAGCGCGACGAGCGCCCACTCACCCATGGTCAGCTTGGCCGGCTCCTCCGCATCTTCGCCGGAGAACGGGCGTGGACCGGGACCGCAAACCTCTCGCATTTTTTTGAACCTCCCCAAGCCGTGTCGGAATCGACGCGGCGACCTTCGAACTGGGACTAGCCTTCTACCGGGCGTAGACAAATAGAAAAACATTCACACCCAGTGAAATCCCCGAGCCTTCAGAGAACTGGAAATGAGATTGAGACAGAGAGACGCGGCGTCGGGTCTCAGGGGGTTTGATTGCAGCAAACAACCAGTGAGACAAGACACTACGTCAGTCTGGATCTAATCTGCGAATGTTGAACAGCTTTTCGAATTCTGCGGCGGCCACGGGGCCGGGGAAGACGGAAAAGGGCGGGGGAGAGTTACTCCGACGTCGAAAACAAAAATAAGATACTCCCCAGTTTTTTTTTGTCAAACAGAGATTCTCAATTGTGACGTTATCTTCCCAAGTTTTTCCAGACCAAGCGGATCATCAAGTGATCACCATCCATACCGGCGTAACGATAACGCCCGTTGGACCCTGAACGATGACGATCGCGAGGAAGACTCCGCGCGATGAGACTTTCATCTGCATCGTAAAATTTCTTGTTCTTCCGCGGGTGAGACTGAAGCTGCTTCGGGTGCGCGTGTTGTATAACGAAGCGATAAATCGAGGACTTCTTCCGGCAATCCAGTTGTTTCTAACGGAAACCGGAATTCTGACATTCACCGAGCGGGCGCGCCCGCGAATCTGGGCAACCACGACCGGTGGTGCGGCAACTTGAAATCCATAATCCGGAGCAGGCACCGGCGTCGGGGTGGCGGTCGGCTCGGGAGATGGCGTTGGAGCCGGTGCTGGAGGCTGCGGTGTTGGGACCGGAGTCGGGACTACCGGTGTCGGAGTCGAGGTCGGGCGCGGTGTCGGTGCAACGGTCGGTGTTGGATTTGGGAAGGGACTTGGCACGGGAGTCGGTGCGTTCGGATCTCGATTTACGGAGAAGGCTCGGACGACCTCACTCAGGTTCCCTTTTTGGTCGCGAATCAGCACTCGAATTCGGCCGTCGTTAAGTTGAGTGATAGGCTCTTGCAGATGATATTCCCAAACAAAGTCACCGTTGTCTTGGAAAAGGGGAGCCAACTCGGTACCTGGTGCGCGTCCGTCGATTGGAAAGTCGGCTATTACGGAGAGCGATTGGAGGTCGAGTCCGCTGTAGTAGTCATGTGCTCCGAGTCGAATCGTCTCAAGCGGATTGGTGCTTCCGCCCGCCGCCGGTAGCGACAGGTGAAGTGTCGGACGAAGGTCATCGGCAAACCATCCGAAATCGCGTGCGACGTTATCTTGAGGCGTGATCGGCATTCCAAGATCCACCCAACGACCGAACGTCATTTTCTCATCTTCCGTAAGCGGCAGAAAGCCGGAACCGGGCGGCGGCATTATGGTGCCGGTGTAATCCAGATCGGCTTCATCGTGGTTACTTCCGGGAGGAAGTGTTGATCGATCTCCGGCAACACTTTCCGTAGGGTGATCGGCATTTGTCCATCCGTCCAGCCGACGGCCGAAAATTTTCCAGATGAGCAAACTCCTTCGAGATTGAAACGGTCGTGTGTAGCGCGAGGCATTCGACTGCCGCCAAACTCCGGCGGGAATGACCGGCTTGTAGCCGAATTGTGCATTCGGGTCGTACGCGAGTCGGAGATAGGTTCGGTCAACGGATATTTCTCCGACTCTCGTCTGTGTATGGTCGTCAAGGACTAATCCGGCAGCAGCGTTGCCGCTCACGGAGTGGCAGCCGGCGCACGAACGTTCGAGAATGGGTTTGATATCTCGATAATACTCGACATCCGTGACGCCGGTAATCTCGCGTATCGCCGGATTTCCTTGGGCGTCTTTTGTGAGGAGCGGGTTCTGCCGGATGAGATCGAATATCTGATATTCGGGTCGAGCGGCAGCGGTTTGGTTGAAATCAGTCGGCATTTGCGAATGCGCATGACAGCCTCCGCAATTCACCCGCTTTTCCCCTGGTCGTACCTGATGCCAGGTTTGCGCCATATTCAATACAAGTCCGTTTCGATCGAGAGTTTGAAACGTAAACGGAACATCAGCTGGAATTTTCGCGAGGAAGCTCGTGTCTGGATTGCCATCCGGGTCAAGCGATCCATCCGATTTCCGAACTGGAAGCTCCGCGAGGATGCGGAGCCGTTCGTTTGCATGATTGAAGAACAAGCGGCCGCCAGGAGTTCCGGCGGGTCCGTAGCTCAGGTGACTTGTCGGCTCCATGGTGAGAATTCGAATCGCCCAGATGTCGGAGTTTGAATACACCCCGTCGTCCGCTCCCTGATAGGCCCAGTTCGAGCTCGCGTCATTCAGTGAAGTATTAAATGCATCCATTCCATTGTATCGTGGATTCCCGGTTCCGGAGATTGTGTCTCGCTTATAGAGACTCGACGAGCCGATGAGTCCAAACGGAGTTCCCGGCGGGAGAGCCGCGGAGGACGCTCCGTCGTTTGGCAACCACGAGAGCCGTGCCGGTTCTGCAACCCCGTAAACATCTCGGTAAGATGCCACCGCACGAGGTTGCATTTCGTTGTATGCCGGGTCGTTTTTGATCAGGACTAAGTTTTGCCAGTTATCGATCGGTGCTGAATTACTCATCAAGTAGAGACCGCCGTCATAGTAGGGCCGAGTCGTCGGCCGGTTCAGGTCGTTTGCCGGGCCCGGTGTCCAAACGATGAGGAGATGATTGTGCGGCGCCGCGCTGGGGTGCGTTACTTTTCCTGCGAATCCGCCACTCAAGTCTTGGGAAGCCGCCATATCTTCGCCGTGAGTGAACGCCGAGACGGAATGAAGTCCTTGCGGAGAAAACGGGTAGCGTGTGTATCGGGGCTGCAGGTGCGCAGGGTGTCCCGGAGAAAAATACCAGATTCCCATTCGAACATCTGGGTTCGTGGGATCGTTGGGATTTGCTCGACCAAAGGGCGGAGAAAACGAACCGGGATTCGAGGAGAACGCGAGGAGCGTCCCGAAGCCGTTGTTGTTCTGGTTATAGTATTCAACCACCGCGATATTTCGGTTTGGTAATTGGGTTTGGAAGTGGAACGCCGAAGCGCCCTTAAACGCGCTCATCAGCGGTTCGAAATGCCGTCCGTCCGGCCAGATCGCCCAAAGACCCCACAGGCGAGAGTCTCGGATTCCCTGTGCCTCATAGCTGGAGAACATGACCCGGCCGTCCGCGAGCATCGTCGGATGGAGCGCGCTTCCTAAGTTGAGATGTCCAATCTGCTCGACGTTTCTCCCGTCTTCGTCCATCACGTAGAGCTGAAGATTTGGGAAGGTGAAGTTTTTATTGGGAAGGAAACCGTTCCTGCTCGAAACGAACATGATCTTCCCGCCCGGAATCGGGCAGGGCCCGAGGTTGAAAATTCCGTATCCCAGATAATGCTGGTTGCCGTTTGCCGGTTGAACCGGATTTGGTGACCAGTTCGCGAAGCCGGTATTTGGTGTGAACTCCTGGAAGGTGAGCCGAATGATCTGCCGCGTGGCAAGATTCATTTTGTAAATGTCGGCACCGTCTCGAGGAGCGTAATCGCGTTGATAGTTCAGTGCTCCGACTCTCATGTCTGGGAAATAGGA
Organism: uncultured Bdellovibrionales bacterium; assembly: GCA_964509425.1. GTDB lineage: Bacteria > Bdellovibrionota_C > UBA2361 > SZUA-149 > CAZDWZ01 > CAZDWZ01. Next base: position 111,475 of record CAZDWZ010000014.1, read on the forward strand.
GAAATAGACCGTTCCGGCGTCAAACGAGAGGACTGGATCGGCAACGGCACCGTTTCCTCCGTGGAAGAGAACTTCCTCGGAACCGTCGGGATGAAGCAGCATGAGATCGGTTCCAGGTTCTCCCTTCACCGGAATCTTCACTTCCTGCCAACGAGTGTTTTGGTCATCCCCGTAGCGAGGTGCTCGGACGTAAATGATGTCAAAGTCGACTCCGGGAGCGGCGAGGGCGGACGCCGAAAGAAAGAGGAGACTGAGGAAGACTCCGAGTATTCGCGAGGGAAGCAATCGCATGAGGACCAACCGGGTTCTGAAAACAGTTCTCCAACGGTTCTTGAAGTTCGCAAGGAACGTGCCAATGGAGGATCGGGGATTTTATTAGGAGATTTTCTTAAGGGAGGATTTTTCGAACAAAATTGAACCGTTTGATGTCCGTAGTTGTTCAGTAGTGGAGGGTTCGACTGCTGAATCTCATCATAAAATCCAGATTCCGGCAGAGCTTCTCTCGTGTGAGGGTGCTCGTGCTTATCGTGCGTAGGCCGGGCTTGGACAGCAAAGTCCGCCGGTGTATAACGGCCGCCTTATTGTTTTCATCAAGGGGGAAATATGGCTGGCTCGCAACACTCGGTGACTTTCAAGGGAAATCCACTCACGCTCGTCGGCCGCGAAGTTAAGCCCGGTGATCACGTACCAGATTTCACCGTTACGGCGAATGACATGTCGGACCTGACCATGAATCAGATGAAGGACAAAGTTGTTATTATTTCCTCCGTACCCAGTCTCGATACTCCAGTGTGCTCGATTGAAACAAAGCGATTCAATGACGAAGCCGGTAAGTTAGGCGCAAATGCCGTGGTCCTCACCGTCAGTCTCGATCTGCCGTTTGCGCAGAAGCGTTGGTGCGGTGCAGAGGGCGCCACGAATGTGGTGACAGCAAGCGATTACAAACACCGGACGTTCGGCGAAGCGTTCGGCGTTTATATCAAAGAGCTCGGTCTCTTGAGCAGAGCAGTTTTTGTCGTCGATAAAACGGGGAAGGTCACGTACGTGCAGTATGTGCCCGAGGTCTCAAGCGAGCCCGATTATGCTCCGATCGTTGAAGCGGCAAAAAAGGCGCTGTAATCGAATCTCATAATGCTCTCCTCTCCCGCTGTCCGAACTCCACGGCAGCGGGATTTTAACTGGGGTGCGATTTCTCTTTTCGCATCTCAGTTCTTTCACTCTCCAGTATGGGTATCGAAGGATCGTTCTCGCATCCTTCGGATGAATTGACGGTCTTTTGCGAAGTTCTTTGCAAAAGATCGGTAACATTTTCGTTTTGCCTTCACCACATATTCCGCGGTTCCTCCGCGGATGAATCGGTGAGGCGTTCCCACCTCGGAGACCAGTGCGATGAAAGGTCGGCTCGTCGGGAAGCGGTTTGTCGTCGTCGGCGGCGGGATCACCGGATTCAGTGTCGCCGACGCGCTCGGGCGCGAAGGGGCGACCGTCACGGTGCTGGATCAAAACAAAGAAGGCGCGATGATGGCGGGCCGATACATCGCCGCATCGCCTCGCGCGTTCGCGCAGATCGTTCCCGGCACCCTGGCCGAGGGCACGGGACGTGATCTCGCGGAGGCTGCGTTCCCGCTCTGGTGTCAGCTCGCGACCGAGGCCGCGCTCAGCCACACCGCGTTCGATCAATGCGGATGGCTCGCGTGTGCCACGCCGGTCGCGGAGCCGGCGCTCCGCTGGTACTACAAGGAGGCCGGAAAGCGCTGGGGTGCTCGTCCCTACACCAAGGCCGGCCTCGGACGGGTGGCCCGCTTCAGTCCGTTTCGCGACACGGAGACCACCTACGCGCTCTACGACGAGAAGGCCGCATCGGTGTACCCGCCGGAGTGCCTGCGCGAACTGGCAGCATACCTTCGGCGGAAAGGAGTTACGATTCGATCTGATGTTCGAGTGCTCTCGATTCGCGGAGGATCGGCGCTGCTCGACGCCGGAGGCACGGAAGAATCGATTCGGGCCGACGGATTCTTCGTCTGCAGCGGAAACTACCGAGATCTGTTCGCCTCGGAGTACACGTCGCGCGGCTTCAAGCTTCGGGTTCTGCAGATGGCGCGCACGAAGGTCCTCCCGGCCAACAACACCGTGCGCGTCTGCTGCACCGGCGACACGACCATCTTCCGCTACGGCTTCACGGGCGGTGCCCCCGGACTCGATCAGGCGGCGCAGTCGGTGAACGCGGACCTCCGCCGCATCGACGCGAACGTGCTTTTCGCGCCGCATCCGATGAAGGAGGGGATCGTGCTGTCCTTCGGCGACACCCACGCGGGGGAGACGGACCACATCACCTTCAACCCGGGGGACTTCGAGGTTCTGCGGACCGAGGCAAAGCGGTTCGTGGCGGAACCGTTCGTGCCGAAGCTTACGGATTTCGAGCAGTGCTACGTGGGGGTGTATCCGTATTTCTCGGAGCAGGGTCCGTTCGCCGAGAGTCCGGTGCTGTTCATGCCCCCGGGAGAGCGCGTGGTCTGTGTGATGCCGACCAAGGGCCGCGGGTGGACCGTTGCCCCGGCGCTCGCGCAACAGGCGGTGAGGATGTGGATTGATTCCTTCTGAGGTTCTGGGGCGCTACCGAAGATCGGTAACAGCCCGTAAAGGGAGCTGTTACCGATCTTCGGACTATTTCTTCTTCAAAATTGGAATCGATTTCCCGGTTTTATCGACCGCGACCATAATCACTTCTGCTTCAGTGACTGTGACGATCTCACGGTGATTGATTCCGCGCTCGGAAGTTACCTTGACGTTCACGGTGACAGAGGTCCGACCCAATGACTTCGTCTCTGTGTAATAGCTCACTGTATCGCCAACTTTTACGGGAGCGATGAAATTTACTTCTCTCAAAATCTTTGTGACGTAGAGATGGGGTGAAATTGTACGAGCATGCTCCCCCGCGGCAAGGTCGATGTGCGAGAGGATGACGCCACCGAAGATGTTCCCCATCGCGTTTGTGTCTTTCGGCAACATCACCACGCGAATTTGAGGAATCCTCGTTTCTTTTGTTTCAGCCGTCATGAACTTGTTTTGCTTCTTGAATTTTTAGCCAGCCGCTTCGGCCACCTTGAACCGAAACACGTATCCAGTTCGGGAGCTTATCCTGAACCGATGCGCTTGCGCCATCGGGAAGGAGGGCAATTATCTGAGAATCCTCCGACGGCCCGGCGTACACCTTCGCGTCTTCTTGCAGGACTAATGCCGGAGCGCTGTCGAGCGCAATTTTTCGCTTGTGCATCTGAAAGCCCAAGGCAAGACACAACGCGAGACAGAGGACGCAATTGGCCGCCGTCAGTGCGCCGCCTTTTTTTGTTGCTCGGCTGAGCAGGAACAACAGAAGACCCCACGCAGCCAACGATGCCAGCTGCAATTCAACCTCGTTCATCGGTATTCTAAAAATCTCCTCAATGTGAGTGCGGCGAGGTTCAGAGAGCTCGGGGAATTGAGCGAGCACCCAGAAGAGGCTTTTTTTAATATCGGAATTTCGGGGGGAAAGAATTGCCGCTTGCTCCAACGCATCGAGTGCGCGCCCACGCTCGTTCAGTCGAAAGTGCGCGTTTCCGAGATTGAGAAGAAGTTCCGGGCTTTCTCCGAACAAGTTCTGCGATCGCAGATAAAATTCTTTCGCCGCGGGAAAATCACCCCGCTTGAATGACATATTTCCCGCGGTTACTTCCGACGCATAATCCGCAGCGGAGGCCGCTGTCAGCGGGAGCAGACAGATCGCAAGGAGGGCGGTGGCGATTGCTCTGTTGAAGATTGGGCGTGGTGTCCGTCCGAGCTCCGATGTGATCCGGGTAATTTCGCCTGAAAGGTTTTGCCGTTCGGATGATGAAAGCTCGATCCCGCCGTAGACGGACTGCTCCAAGAGCTTTGTAATCGAGATCAAGCGTTTTCCCAACTCATCGCTCAGTCCCGCATTTTGGGAGAGCCCAGGGAGAGTTTCGAGGCTCAGCGATGCCGGGGACACATCGAAGTAGTAACCGAGATAGGATCGCCAAGCCGAATATCTGCCAACGAGCGAGTCCGCGGAGAGCAGAGCCCGGCGAGCGACATCGATACCCGATTTTTCCGGAATTAATTTCGGCAGGTCAATTCTCCCGAGGAGCTGAAGAATTGCTCCGATCGGAAACAGCGCGAGAAGGATTATATACAGAGACCATGAAATTGGCGCTACTGGACGACTGAGGGCTGCTGCCGGTTGTTGGGGCGCAAGATCTTTCGGGAGTTCCTCAACAGGAGGAGCTGAGTTGTCGAGCTCGCTTACCTTTGGAACGGTGTCTTCAACGACGATAGTCGTTCGTCCCGTGGCATCCGGGGTGACGTGGATCGTCTTCTCCGGGGTTTTGTATGAAAGATACGTTCCGGTGGAGGGGTCGAAGTGCACGATTTCGTAAACCGGAAGCGTGATTTCTCCAGCAATCTGAGGGACAAAGGATAACGAAAACGTCTTTTGAAATGTCACGCCGCGAGCGCTCGGAGTGGAGACAAGTTCCGGCTTCTCGGCGTAAATCTTGAAGCGCTTTCCGACCTCTCGAGTTGGTTCCGGAAGTTCATACGGACGAAGGTTGGCATTTCCCGAGATGATAATTTTCATCGTCACCGACTCCCCGAGCTGAACTTTCTCGCCCCGGAGCTCCGTCATCACCTCGACTTTGCCGACGGGAACGTATCCACTGACGTCGTGGTCGAGGCCCGCCTGCCGAGGATCGGGCAATGGCTGAACATCTATGTGAATCGCTTCGGCAGTCAGTTTCTTTCGAACAAAACTGAAACTGTCGAACATCGGGAAGTCATCCTGCAGCATTCGGGCAAAAAAATCGGGGTCGTTGGGATCAACTTGCCTTCGCCCTGCAAGGGGCGGACGAAAGCGTTGTGCTTGCACTTCGGCGGTGAGTTCCCGTTCGGGAATCTCGTAGACTCCCGGGCGGGTCGGAAAGAGGGCCTCGACTATGGAGGTTCTCGTCGCGCGTCCCACCAATCTCTCTGTCTGGCGGAAATCTCCGAGAGTCTCACGCAAAAGCCCCGGTAACTCCACTTCGGAAACGGAGGCTGTTCGAACGACTCGAGAGGCAACCATCTCGGTTCGGTACTGCACCTGCTGCCCGACGAAGGGTCGCACATTGTCCACGAGCTGCGTGAAATCGAGTCCTCCGCTTTGTGCGTTTCTCGCAGAAGTTGTCCGCTGAGAGTCCGGTGTGATCCTCAGTGTCGGCCCCGGTAAATCCACCACTTCGCCCGAGATGAGCATATCTCCGTCGGGAAGATTGTAGGTTCCTGCAGAGAGCGCAGGGTCGGGAGTGACAACGAAGTTAAAGATGACTTGATATCGCTCCCGCCCGTTTATCCACTCTCGCCGGGTGGCCGTTCCACGACGTTGAATCTGAAAGTCCTTCGAATTTTTGAACTCTGGCTGGCTGAGACTCGCGACAGCTTGATTTTCGACGATGACGGTCAGAGAGAAAATGTCGGAGGCGCTTCCAAACGGCGGATCGATCTCGACCTTCGGCTGAGCAGCCGCTGTGCCGGTCGAGGCGAACATGGCGAGCAGCAAACAAACAAAAACGACACTATATCGCTTCATATCACCAGTCTTTTTCAGGAGGCGCCTGTTTTAGTTGTTCAAGCTGACGCAATGCTTCATGCAATCGGTACAGCGGCTCCGGGCTATACTTCTCTTCGACGCTTTGGAGGAGCGTTTCAAGAGCTTGCTCGTCAGCGGTGAGAGGTTTCTTGCTGGCTTGCTCGTCAGGTGTGGGTTCACCTTCGGGTTGTGAAGAATCTCCATCACCGGATTCGTCCTCCTTTTCATCGCCCTTTCCTTTTGGCGTGCCCTCCGGAGAAGGGGACGGGCTCGGCTCGGGAGTCGGTTTGCCTTCACCCTGATTTTGCTGATTCTGCTGTTCGTCTTCGCCTTCTCCCTCAGATGGAGAGGGTGACGGGTTAGCGGATGGCTGAGGCGAAGGTGAAGGAGTTGCCGTGCTTCCTCCCTGAGGTGAGGGTTGCTTATCCGACGAATCCTTCTGATTTTGCTTGGGATCGGTTTGTTCTTGTTTCTCTTGTTCGTTTTTCGATTCCTGCTCGGCGTCGTTCTTGTCTTTTGCTCCCTTCTCGGGTTGGTCGCTCTTTTGTTTACTGTCCTGTTTGTCTTTTTGCTCGTCTTGCTTCTGCTCTTGATCTTTTTTCTTCTCTTCTTCCTCTTGTTGTTGCTTGAGGAGCTTCTCAGCGTATTGCAAATTCTCTTGGATCTCACGGTCGGTGGGGCTTTGCTTGAGCGCTTCCCGGTAGGTCGTGACGGCTTCTTGATATTTGCCGAGCTGCACCTCCGAGTTGCCTGTGTTGTAGAGTGCCTCGGCTTGATTGGATTTACTTTTGGCGTGCTCCGTCGCCGCGTGGAAAACTTCTTCAGCCTCTTTGAATCTCTTCAGGCGATAGAGCGTCGCACCCATGGCGAGCTGCCGTTCAAAATCCGCGGGATCGTTCGGGTCTTTTGCCAGCTCAAATTCTTTGAGAGCTCCCTCAAAATCGCCCCGCTCAAAGCGTGCTTTTCCCTCAGCTTTGTGGGTTTCAATCGGGGAAGGCACTTGAGCCCGGGCGGTAGGATTCAGAAACAGAGTAAACAAAATGAGGAGAACGGCACGGGAAGAGGATTTACGAAAGTCGGTTTCGCGCCAGACGCCGAAGAGAAGTACAAAAATCGCAAATGCGATTGGGATCTGAAAATACTCATTCCAGATTCTGGAACTAACGCCGGTGAGAATATCTTCTGCCAGGTGGCGTTTGATGCCGTTTTCGTAAATGGCGCGGATATCGGCATCGGTGGCCGTCTCGGGGACGTACAGACCACCGACTGATTTTGCAAATTCGGCGAGAGCTGGTTCGTTTAGTTTCGAGATCACGGTCTGACCTCTGCCGTCCTGCTTCAACCCGCCTTCAATCGGAATCGGGCCGCCGGTTGGAGTTCCCACGCCGAGAATATACAGACTCGTACCGGACTGTTTTAAGAGCGAAGCAGTCTTTTTCAAATCTCCATCAAGCGCTTCGCCGTCCGTAATGAGGAGAATCGCTCGGGAGCGCTTGGACATTGGTTCGTCCTTCTTCACGCCGAGCATTTCGAGGCTGCGGCGGACCGCGAGTTCAATATTGGTGCCTTGAAGCGGAACGGAACCGATCGTCAGCGCTGACACGAATTGTTTGAGTGCAGAGTAGTCGAGCGTCATTGGCGTTTCTATAAACGCAGCTCCGGCAAATGAAACAAGACCGACGCGATCTCCTCGAAGCCGACCAAGGAGATCAAACACCTCTCGCCGTGCGCGTTCTACTCTGCTCGGCGAGACGTCCTCAGTTCGCATGCTCTCTGAGACGTCGAAAGCAATTGCAATGTCCACTCCGCGTTTTGTTGTTTCGCGGAAAGTGAATCCCCATTGCGGACGGGCAAGCGCGAGACAGGTGAAGAAGAGAAACAAAAGGGTCAGACCAATCGAAGTTTGCTTGAGGAATACCTCCTTCGGAAGCAAGCGTTCAAGGAGCGGAAGGTCTCCGAGCTCAGAGAGTCGACGGAGCCTGGAATATTTCTCATAGCGGCCGAGGAACATCGCGATGATCGCGAGAACGAGCAGTACAATACCGGATATTTCGTTTCCAAATTGCATATTACGGAACGATTAAATATTTCGTGGAACGGAGCAGCTGGTGCAGAACGAACGCAAAAAGCGCTGCGTAGAGAAATGGTATAAATTGCTCTTGATACTCCGTGAATTCCGACTTTTTTTCGGTGCGCTCCTCGATTCGGCTGACCTCTTCGTACACCTTTCGCAAAGAGTCGGTCTGCTGGGCGCGGAAGAATCTTCCACCGGTGATATCCGCAATCGCCTGAAGCGTGGCGACGTCTAGTGGAACATCGACATTTCGAATGACCGAACCACCGAATGGGTTTGTAAAGCGAAAAGGGGCTGAATTCGTTCCACCGATCCCAATTGTATGAACTCTGATTCCTGACTTCTTGGCGATGGCAGCAGCCTCTTTCGGATCGATGCTGCCCGCCGTTTTTAGTCCGTCGGTGACGAGGATCACCACCTTGGACTCTCCCGGAATATCGCGAATTCGTTTCACCGAAAGCGCAAGCGCATCACCAAGCGCAGTGCCTTCACCGACCATTCCGATCTGCAAGTTCTCTACAAATTTCTGCAAGACCTCGTGGTCGGTGGTGAGCGGGCATTGCGTGAAGACGTCGGTGCCGAAAATAATCAGACCCATCCGATCGCCTTTCCGATTCTCAATAAACTCGGAGACGACATTCTTAAGGGCTACAATTCGTTCGACATGGGCGCCGTCGACGATAAAATCAAGCGCTTTCATACTGCCCGAGATGTCGAGGGTGAGCATGATGTCGCGACCTGAGGTTTCGACTTCCACGAATTCGAGACTGGTTTGAGGGCGAGCCAGGGCCGTTACCATACACGCGAAGGTGAGGAGTCGCAGAAAGTTGAGGACCACGGACCGGCGGAATAGCCCCGAGTGGTCAGCAATTTCGCTCAATGAGACGGGAGAGGAAAACGGCAGCGACGGTTCGCGGCCGGACGAGAACCGTTTCATTCCCGGCAACACGGCAAGCATTCGCCGTCTCGTGCTGGCTTCAAGAGCGAGCGGGAACAGAAGCAGAGCCAAGAAGGCAAGGGGAGTATTAAAGTGCATGTGCGCGAACCTTTGCCTTTTGCGGCTTTGACGTCTGCGGTGCAGGGATCCCCTCGATCGCTTGTTCCAGTTCGATCACCAATGACTCCGCTTCCGAAAGGAGCTCAGGAATGCCGCTTGATTCTAAGCTTCTCATTTCGGCGGTTCCAAAAGAGACTCGATCCAAGCTGAGAAGCACGCGATAACATCGCTCGATAATTTGTTGGTTCGCCGCCGGCGCGAGATGGAACAATTTCTTTGCCAGATTTTTAGGAAAACGACTCTTCACCTCGGCGGGAGTCAAATCGGTTGCGGGGAAGTCGAAGCAACCCTCGACATATCTTCTGAGAGCAAATGAGAGTCGCGAGGAAAAAGTTCGAATGTCCAAGGCACCTGAAGCGTTTTCGGCCTTGATCCGTTGAATTTCAATCTTGAAAATATCTCGCGGCGGTATGCGAGGCGCGAGTGATCCCTTTCTTCTTCGGCGAAGGATGCGAAATATCATGAAAAGCAATGCTGCGATTGCTCCGACGAGCATGAAGAGCAACGTTTGTGGATCTTCATGGAGTGCGGTTCTGAAACCTGGGATTGCCTTTATGTCGTTAAATCCCGTCGTTGCATCATGTTTGAGAACTTCTTCAGCCGCCATGCTGCCTCTCGAGACGGAGCGCGGCGCGGTGTTTTTGCTTCGCCATACGGCTGCGGAAATACTTGACCAGCTCGCGAACGAGCGAATCTGTGGTCGATATCTCAAGCGAGCTTAGTCCAATTTGGTTGAAAGATTCGCGGCGCGCTTTTTCGCGGGTGAGTGCAAGCTCCCGGTATTTCGCCCGTACTCTCGGGCGAGAGCAATTAACCAAGACCTCCTCGCCGGATTCTGGATCGCGGAGCCGAGTATATCCAGAACGCGGCAGGTCAAAGTCCGCAGGGTCTCGCACCGTGACAGCGGTGATATCATGTCGCTTAGTCAGGAGCCTGAAATCCTCGGCATAATCGGCGGCGAAGAAATCAGAGAGCAAGAAGATGACGGCACGCCGCTTCAAAACTTGACCGAGAAATTGTAGCGCACCGGCGACATCTGTTTTGGCCGCTTCATGTTTCGCTTCCAGCTCATCGCCAAGAATTTCATGCAGCATCCGCCACGTCGCGTTTCGAGACTTTTCCGGTTTTCTGAAGCGGAGCACGCGATCGGAGAATGTCAGCAGGCCGACCTTATCGCCATTAGTGAGGGCGATAGTGGCGAGTGCTGCCGCGCCTTTTAACAAAAGATCTTTTCTCAGCGCTGATCGAGTTCCCGTCCACGTAGAAGGAGAGACGTCAACGGCTATGATAACCTGAAGTTCACGCTCTTCCCGATACGACTTCACATACGGTTTTTGAAACCGGGCTGTGACCTTCCAGTCAATTCTCCGGATTTCATCGCCGGGTACATATTCGCGAACTTCCTCAAACTCCATTCCACTTCCACGGAACGTGCTGCGATATTCGCCGGCAAGCGACTGATGCGTATTCCGCCGCATCTGGATTTGCAAACGCCGAATCTCTGCAAGAAACTCGGGTGAGAGGAGGGACGAAGATCGCATAACTCAGCTCCGTGATTGTTTACGGAACAGGCACCCCGTCGAGAATCATCCTGACGAGATCTCCCGAGGAAACCCCTTGAGCCTCAGCCTCGTAGGTGAGGATGAGACGGTGGCGGAGCACATCCGTTGCCACGTCCTTCACGGTTTGCGGGCTTACGTAGTGGCTACCGTTCAGGAGGGCTTCTGCTCGAGCCGCAAGGAATAGGCCAATCGACGCTCTCGGAGATGCGCCGAGCTCGATCAGCGGACCGCAAGTCAGGTTAAACTGTTCCGGCTGTCTCGTCGCGAGCACGATATTGACGATATAGTCTCTAATCTTTTCATCGACGTAGATTCGCCGGCAGGTGTCTCGAAGTTTCTGCACGTCGTGTAGTGATGCGACCGGAGCTTTTTTGCCTTCGGTCGAAGGATCTCGATTTGTAACGATATCAAGCATCCTCCGCTCTTCATCTCGGGTCGGATAATCGACCTGCACTTTCAGCAGAAACCGATCGACCTGCGCTTCCGGAAGAGGATACGTGCCTTCCTGTTCGAGAGGGTTTTGAGTCGCGAGCACGAGGAATGGCCGCGGAACGGGAAGTGATTGTCCTCCAATCGTGACCTGCCGCTCCTGCATGGTTTCGAGGAGCGCCGACTGAACCTTTGCCGGAGCTCGGTTAATTTCGTCAGCGAGAAGAAAGTTTGCGAAAACGGGGCCCTTTCGAATCTCGAATGTGCCGTCTTGAGGCCGGAAAATTTCGGTTCCGATAATATCAGACGGAAGTAGGTCGGGCGTGAATTGAATGCGATGAAACGACGCGTCGATAGCGTCCGCAAAGCTTCGAATAGAAAGTGTCTTTGCAAGTCCGGGCACCCCTTCGAGCAAAATGTGCCCGTCGGTGAGCAGCGCCGTCATCAATCGCTTCCTGAGAACTTTCTGACCGATGACATCGGTGCCGACAGAAGCGAAAATACGCTCCACTATTTGTAGAGAATCCTGGACTGCGGTCTCGATTGCGGGATCTGCTTCACCCGCTTGTCCGCCTAAACGAATTGTTGATCCATCTGGCACGAAAAAGACCCTCCCGCCTTGCTGAAGTTCAAATTACCAAATCCGGCCCATGAATAACAAAAAGCGGAACCTCTAGAAAATAGAGATTCCGCCCTCTTACAAAGCTAGTGCTGCTTCCCAGCGTTACGGAGCAACCGAACCTAGCTGTTAGTGCGTTTTCTATAGACGGCGAAGTGAACCCGTCTATTCTGGGAGTAGGCTTCTTCCGAGTCCTTCGGATCCAGCGGGATTTCCTCGCCGTAGCTAATGGTCGTGATTGCTTCGGCTGCGACACCTCGGCTGACGAGCAGAGCCGCGACCGCTTTCGCCCGCTCTTCGCCAAGAGCCAGGTTGTATTCAGCGGTGCCGCGCTTATCGCAATGTCCTTCGAGCTCAACGCGTAGGCTCGGGTCTTCTTTCAACATATTTGCATTGGTCGTGATGATTTCTGCCTCGTCGCTTCTTACGGCTGAGGAATCGAAGTCAAAGTGCACGTCCTTGAACATGGTGCCGGCAGAAGCTTGCGGGATATTCCCCTCGCCGAAACGTGCCCGATCCACGTTGATGTCCTGGTCGGCAATCCCCCCGGCATTCTCTTCCAGGCCCTGATCCTTACTCGAGCCAGACTTTGAGCAGGCGATTGTGGTCGAGCAGAGGAGAATTGCAGCGAGTGCGAGCTTAGAACGTCGAAGTGATGAGCTGAATTTGGCTGACATAAACCGATATTTTCCAATAACTATAAAATTTCAAGTTTGTTGAAGCTTAGTATCAAAGTTCCGGGGTTCCGCAAGTGCTAAGTCAACAATGTAACCAATGTCACGGCCATGCTGCTGCGCAGGGCCCGAACTTGAGAATTCTAGACATTTTATGATAGGTTGCGCCGGTTTTTTAACCAAAGCACCGGGTCTCCATCCCGGGATCGTCAGGGGGCTATAAGGGCGTGAGATTTTCTTGGGGAATATTGTTTGCTGCCGTAGCCGCCGTGCTGCCGTTCGGAACCGCCTTTGCCGGTTCGGAATTTGATTGTTTGGAGAAAGTTGGAACGGAGGAGCAGCTTAAGCTCATCCCCGACATTGAGAAGTATTACGCTTCCTTGAACACCCTCGACGGTAATTTTGTTCAAGACTCCTACACTCTCGGACTCAATCAGAGAGAGGAGAGCAAGGGGCGTGTCTATTTCAAGAAGCCGGGACTCATGGACTGGTGGTACGACCTGCCTGAGAAGAATAAACAGCGATTCGTCGCCGACGGAAAGAGTCTCTGGATCTATCAGCCCGCAATTCCGCAGGTCGTCATCGGCGACTTCGAGCAGTCGTTCTCATCGGACCTTCCAGTGTCCTTTTTGTTGGGTATTGGAAAGCTGAGTGAGCGATTCAAACTCGCTTCGGCTTGCAAGACCAACGTCGGACTTGCGCTCAAATTACTCCCTCAAAAAGCAGACGCGAGCCTTGATGAGTTTGCTTTGCTCGTGGAGTCGAAGAATCGAGCTCCGTTGGGGGCCCGTCTCGTCGACGCCGGGGGAAATGAAACGACGATTGTTTTCAGCGACATTCACTACAACCGAGATGTTGATGCCTCACACTTCAAATTCGAAGTGCCTCGAAGCGTGGACGTGATCGATAAGCGGCGGAAGGAGGCCCGGTGAGTAACCCACTTTTTCCGATTGTTTCCGACAGAGCGAAGCAGGCTGAGGCCTCATCGTGCTCGACGGAGAAGATGAATGTTTTTGATTCGGGTGAATCGCATCCGATCCATGCCGGACCGGAGTTTGCCGGAAACGTGGCGCTTGTCACGCTTGGCTGCGCGAAAAATCTGGTCGACTCTGAGGTGATGCTCGGAGTTTTGCGAAGCCGGGGATTCCGCAGTGTTCAAGACCCGGCGCAAGCCGAGCTCATCGTCGTAAATACCTGCGCCTTTCTCCGTTCCGCCGTCGAGGAAGGCATCGACACGATATTAGATCTCGCGCAGCTCAAATCAACTGGCCGCTGCCGGAAGCTGATCGTCGCGGGTTGCATGGTCGAGCGATACCGGAAGGACTTGGAAGAGTCGCTTCCCGAGGTCGATCGTTTTCTTTCAACTGACGAACTGCTCTCGGTCGCGGATGAACAAGGCTCGACTGCCGATGCGCTCGATAGTGCGAGACGCCCATATTTTCTCTACGACGAGAGCATGCCGCGGGTCGTCTCGACCACCGGGGCTTCGGCTTATGTGAAAATTGCCGAGGGCTGCGATCGGCCTTGCGCGTTTTGCATCATCCCGAAGATTCGTGGCGAGTTCCGATCCCGGCCGGTCGAGTCCGTGCTTTCAGAGGTACGGCAGCTCGTCTACGGCGGAGTCCGCGAGATCAATCTCGTTGCGCAGGATCTTACGTCGTATGGTGTAGACTTCGACGCTGGAGGGAAAAAGCGCGGCCGGCCGCAGTTGCTGGATCTCCTTCAGAATATCTCTGCGCTCGATGCGGGTCATCCCGAAGGTCCCGGGAACTTTTGGGTTCGTCTCCTTTATGCCTATCCTATCGGCGTGACTCAAGAACTCATCGAGCATATCGTCGCGTCACCCGTTATTTGTAACTATCTCGATCTTCCTCTCCAACATATTAGCGGTCCGGTTTTAAAGCGGATGAATCGTCCGCTCGGGGAGCGTGGCACCAGAGGGCTTATCGAGCAGATTCATAAGCTCGCGCCCGAGATTGCTCTTCGAACGACTTTTGTCGTTGGATTTCCGGGTGAGACCGAAGAGGATATTCGATCGCTTGAAGAGTTCGTCGCTTCCGGATTTTTTACGCATGTTGGAGTTTTTCCGTATTCACAAGAAGCAGAGGCGAAGTCTTACACGTTCGAGGATCAGGTGCCGGACGAGCTCAAGCTCGAGCGCGTCGAACGAGTAATGTCCCTCCAGCGAGAGATCGTAAAGAAGCGGAATAGTGCGCTCATCGGGCGAGAGTTCCGGGTCCTCGTCGAAGGGCAGAGTGAAGAGAGTGAGCTCCTCATTTCGGCACGCGCCGACTGGCATGCTCCTGAGATTGATGGAGCAATCCTCATCAACGATGTCGCTGATGAACTTCGCGACGAGAGTGGCGAGGTTGATCAAAACCAACTCTCCGGACGTTTTGCCCGGGCGGTTGTTACCGAAGTTTCAGACTATGATTTGATCGCTCGGCTCGTGCGTTGATGCTCGTTCTCGTCGATTTTTAGTCGCATTTTCCAGCAAATCGGTAACGACATTTCAGGAGCTAGTGAATTGTAAGTATTTGTAAGAGGGCTCGTTATTAGAACGTCTCATCTTGCCAGGCTTTTTCGATTCAATTAGCTTGCTCACCAAGCATCGCTCGTAATTTCAGGGAGTTAGTGCATGAAGTCGAAACAATTCGCCGCCCGCCTGCTTGTTAGTTCCTTGTTGGTTTCGACCATCTTTTCTTACAACGGCTGCGCCGAAACAGCCGAATTTCTTCCCGACGGACGATGCCGGATTAACGAAGATTGTCCGGACGGCCATACCTGTCGAGCCTCGTACTGTGAGGACATCTATTTCCCGCGTAAGGATATCAAGCCTTACTAGACTATTCGCCCAAGACTTGGTCAGCGGGAGGGCCGATGTTCTTCCGTTCGAGTCGACCGAAGGAACTCTCCTTCGGCGAACATGTGTTGGGACGAATAACTAGGGACTTAAAAAACTATGAAGCGATTGTTTAGTCGACTCGCGCTCGGCGTAGCTGCCGGTGCTGGTCTTGTTTCGGGCATGGCTCCGATGCCGGTTTTTGCATCGAGCCACAGAGAGGCACCGTTTGTTACGGAGATGCCTAAAGTAGACGGAACGGATTTGTATTTCTTCAGAAGCTACGAACCGGACCGGCAAGGATTTATTACCATTCTCGCAAACTATGTTCCGCTTCAACATGCGTACGGCGGTCCGAACTATTACTCGATGGACCCGAATGCGGCCTACGATATCAATATCGATAATGACGGGGACTCGAAACCGGACCTCACATTCCGTTTTCAATTCACGAATTTGCTTCGAGACCAGACGGTTCCGACGGGGATGACGACGACGGGACTTCCGATAAACACGTCGATTCCGCTGATCCAATCAGGAGCAATCACTGCCGAAGACCAGTCGAAGATCAACGTTATTGAGACGTACCGAGTCACTCTCGGCCGCGAAGGGAATTTTGCGGGACGAGGTCGGAATGTCGGACCGGTCGTCAATGCGTTCAACGGGTCGGTCGTTCACCTGAAACCGCTTGATAACATCGGAAGAAAGACGTTCCCGAATTATGCGGCCTACGCGAATGCGCATATCTATCCGGTGATCATCCCCGGATGCCCAACCGCGGGGAAGGTGTTCGTTGGTCAGCGGAAGGAAGGATTTTTCATCAACCTCGGCGAAATCTTCGACCTTGTGAACTACAATCCGCTTGGGGCCGCGAATTCCAGAGTGAACGTTGTGAAGGATCTCAACATCACGACGCTCGGACTTGAGTTGCCGATTGCCTGTGTCGTCGCAAACAGCGGAATTATCGGCGCGTGGACCACCGCATCGCTCCCTACAACGCGCACTCTCCAGAATCGTCCGACATTTGGCGTTCCTGAGCGTCATTCGGGGCGGTTTGTTCAAGTGTCGCGACTCGGTATGCCGCTGGTGAATGAGTTGGTCATCGGAGTAAAAGACAAGAACAAGTTCAACCAAAGCCTTCCGAAGGATGATGGGCAGTTCGGCACGTATGTGGCGTATCCATCACTTCCGGTTTTGCTGAAAAGTCTGTTTCCGTCCCTGACAGTTCCGCCGACCCCGAGGAATGACTTGATTCAAGCATTCGTCACCGGCCTTCCGGGACTCAATCAGTTCGGATTCGGAGAGATGCAGAGATTGAATCTCAATATCGCACCGAAGGCTCGCGGTTCCCAAAACAACCTCGGCGCTCTCGGCCTGGACAACGCGGGTTTCCCGAACGGACGCCGTCCGGGAGATGATGTCGTGGACATCACCCTCCGTGTTGCGATGGGAGCGTTGTTGCCCGAGGGGGTTGCACCTTCCGGGCAGCTTCCTCTCACCGACGGGGCACCGGTTGCTGATGTGAATTTCTCAGCGGCCTTCCCGTACCTCACCACTCCGACTCCGGGCTCTCCGGCGTCGTAAGCGTGTGCGGCGAAGAGGGAGGGGAGTGATCCCCTCCCTCTTATTTTCAGGTTTTTATTGCGTTCACCCCACTCTCGTGCTCCGTTTCGACCCATGAACTCTCAAGCAAAGTTTCTGTTTCTTGCAGTTTCCTTGTTGCTGGCTCCAGTCGTGTCGGCTGAGCCCTATCTTCCGACCGATTCGAACGAGGTCATCGAGGCCGTCCCTGAAGCGCTTCGTGGAGAAAGCGGGAAAGAGTTTGCCGCACTTCGAGCAAAAGTCGATGCAGAGCCCGGTAACCGTGACGCGGCAGTCTTATTCGTCAGAAAGTGTATCGAGCAGGGTCGGCGCTTGAGTGACCCCCGATATTTCGGTTACGCGGAAGCAGTTCTCGAATCGAGATTGAAGTCTGCATCGGCTGATCCAGAACTCCTTATCCTGAGAGCAATGATACTCGAACGGCGTCATGATTTCGCCGCCGCAAAGGCTGATCTGCTTCGCGTGGTGGAGGACTTGCCAAATAGTGGGCAGGCTTGGGCCACTCTTGCGGGAGTTCAAACGGTAACAGGAGATCTCACGGCGGCAAAAGAAAGCTGTCTGAAGCTTGCCGCTCTCGTGACGCCGATCGCCTCGATCAGCTGTCTCAGCCTCGTGGGAAGTCTCACAGGAACCGCTGAGAAGTCGTATGAGGTGCTGTCCAGCGCACTCGTCAGTCAAAAATCTGCCGGGGCCGTCACTCCGGGGGAGGAACTCTGGAGCCTTTCTATTCTATCGGAGATTGCCGAACGGCTGGGGAAAAAAGCGGAGGCAGAAGGCTACTACAAGAAGGCCCTGCAGCTAGATCCCAACGATGCCTTCACGCTGTCTGCCTATTCAGATTTTCTTCTTACGGAGAAGCGGGCGGCTGAAGTGAAGACCATGCTCGCTGGGAAGCTGAGCAATGATCCCCTTTTGCTCCGGTTGGTCATTGCCGAGAAGCAGTTAAACGATGCAGATCTTCCGTCGCACCGGAAACTCTTGAAAAGCCACCTCGATGCGGAAATAGCGAGAGGCGAGGGGGTTCACCTTCGCGAACGAGCGATGTTTGAGCTCTTCGTCGATGAAAACGCAGTGTCCGCCCTCGAATCGGCTTCCGAGAATTGGGAGAGTCAGAAGGAAGCTCCCGATTTACTTCTTCTCGCACGCTCCGCAGTTGCCGCTAAGAACGCCGGTGCAATGAAGAAAGTGGAAGACTGGCTCACTTCGACGAAGTGGGAAGACGCGCGAGTTCGAGAGCTGCTGGGAGGTGAAAAGAAGTGAAAGCTGCACTCATCGCGTTCGTTTTCTGCCTCAGCTTTTTCCTTGCGGGAGAAGCTTCCGCTCATACTCCAAGCACAAGTTTCCTCAATCTCACCTTCCAAGATCCTACGCTGCGTGGCGAATGGGCGATCGCGATTCGGGATCTCGAATATTCCATCGGGCTCGACGGAGACGGTGACGGGCAGATTACATGGGGCGAAATATCGGGGAAGCGCGCCGATATCGAACGATTCGTCCAAGCCGGACTTTCGCTCGGTGTTCCCGGGCAGCGTTGTCCGTGGTCCGTCACGGAGCTGCTCATCGATCGTCGCGATGATGGTGTGTATGCGTTGCTTAAAATCTCGGGGACGTGCCTAAAGCCGCTTTCGGAAGGTGTGCCCCTTACGCTCGACTATTCTCTTCTCTTTAGCAAAGACCCTGAGCACCGGGGGCTTGCGCGAGTGTATTTTGAAGGTCAACCTCAGCTACTTATTTTTTCACCAGCGAACCGGCGGGCTATCCTCTCTCAGTCTACTGATGCTTCGCATCCGAGCACTCTCACGCAGTTTTTTGTGGAGGGTGTCTGGCACATTTGGATCGGATTCGACCACATCTTGTTTCTGCTGGCGCTCCTCTTCCCGGCGGTACTCGTCCTCAGGGAAGAAAAGTGGGAGCCCGTCGAATCATTCGGTCCGGCTTTTTGGTCGGTACTAAAGATCGTCACTTCGTTTACCGTGGCCCATTCCATCACGCTTTGTCTCGCGTCGATGGGGATCATTCAGTTGCCCTCGAAAATCGTAGAGACGGTCATTGCGTTCTCCGTATTCCTTGCGGCGGGGAACAATGTTTTTCAAGCGGTCGAAGAAAAGCGACTGTCGTGGATCGCATTTTGCTTTGGGTTGATTCACGGCTTCGGGTTTGCAGGCGTGATGAAAGAGCTTGGCGTTGATGGCGGATTGCTTTTCTCGTCTGTTCTGCTTTTCAACCTCGGCGTCGAAGCGGGGCAACTCGCCATCGTGGTGTGTTTTCTTCCCATTGCGTTCCTTCTTCGGAAGACCTGGTTCTATCGCTGGGTCGTATTGTTTCTGGGCTCGCTCGCGATCGCTGCGCTTGCTCTCCATTGGACTTCAGAGCGATTTCTCGGGCGTTAAATCGCAGTTTTGAAGGCGACGCAAAATCGTCAGAATTCCCGCTCCAGCGTGGTGGATTTTATTTTCGAGAGTCTTCCCCCTTGTCATGTGCCCCTGTCTGGGTATAACTCCGGCTCATATTTCAAGGAGTTTAAAGCTTATGAAGACCCTTCTTCCTGCTCCCCTGAGAATGGCTGTTCTCGGGAGCACAATGGTTCTTGCTCTTACATCATGCGGCGGCGGAGGAGGAGATTCTGACACCGGCGGCGGCGGTGGAGGCACCGATGTTGGCGAAACTTCGGTCTGGAGAGTCGAAGCGAATGTATCGGCTGACGGCTGCCGTGAGCGGATTTCAAACGTGAACCAGACTTTTGCGGTCACACGAAACGCGGATGACACCGTCACCGTAAACGATGCTCTCGTCTCACTCACCGGACCGGCGACCGAAGACGGCTTTACCGTCGGATTTAATTCAGCCAGCGGAGAATGCGTTCGCGAGTATGAAACGCGTTTCTCGGGCGTCACGGACACCACAGCATTGGTGAACCTCACGGCGAAGACCACCTGCGGAGCTAACGTCTGCATTAATCAGTGGGCGGGAACTGCCACGAACGTAACCGCACCGGCAGCGGCCGGAAAGGATGAAGAGGAATTTGATGCGAAGGTTTCGGGTGAGAACTGTGTTCCTCCGATTCCTCAAGTTGGATTCCGACCCTCGTTGTACCAGTGTTTCGGAAACGCCGCCGTTTTGGCGAGAGACTTTGTTCGAGGGAACTACAGCATCGTTCTTCGCAGAAACGGCGAGTTTAACGATCGGGACCCGCAAAACACTGGCTGCGGTGCTTCAAGCTGCAGTCCGTATAAGACTCAACAAAAGATTGAGCTTCCGGAATATCAAGTAAACTGCATGGGAGAGACCGGCTTCGGTCCGAAGCTCTCGCTTGCGCGAAGAATTTCGGTGAAGTTCACCGCGCAGATCGAGAATAAAAACGATCCGCGACAGTTCGAGCAATATTGCTTGAACAGCACAACGACGAATTTGAACTAAAAGTTCAAGCTCGACGGCTTTCGGCCATCCGGGGTGTTCCTCCGGATGGCTTTTTTTTGTGCGGCCGGAATCAATCGTATGGAAGTCGGCGCGTAAAATCCTACGATCCGAGGAGCTCTATGATCCGGGTGCGGATGCTTTCATCGTCGAAGTAGTCCCCGTGCTCTGATCCGTTTATCCACGTCTCCGCGCTCAACGTCTTTGCATACGCCGGCGGAAGTGTTGCCGAGTCGACGGTGACGAGGCCATCTCCATCATCGAATAACGTGCTGAGATTGAAGCTTCCCAATACTTCCTCGATTTCATCCTCCTTGAAGAGCAATGTGAGCGGAGCCCGCGGATCGTAGATGATCCGAGCGAGTGTTCCCCGTCCAGTGCCGATGATAGTGCGAATTTTTGTCTTTCCGCCGTCAGGAAGCACGGTGCCGGTGGCGGGAGCGTTGATGAGTGCGGAGAAGAGACGCGCGCGGCGCAATCGCTGAGCTAACAGTTGCTCACGAGAAGCACGTATGGTGGCCGGCTCCGCCCCTTTTAGGAACCCCCAATCATTTTTCTTCCAGTTTTCCCACTCCAGCAGATCGATTTGGGTCGGAGTTCCGTCACTCAAGACTACTCGAGTGTCTCCCGATGCAGGCAGGAGCTCGTAAGTTGAATAGAACGTTCCCAGTGCGTCTCGGCTGAGAAGAGTATCGTTAAGGCTTGCAGGATTTCCCTTCAGGAGATCGTTCATGATGATGACCGATCCTCGGAATGGCGTGCCTGCAAAGAGGGCATTTTCGATGTTTTTTGCACCTTCCCAAGTTTCCTTGGCCGTTTCCGGATCCTGTCCACCGTAACGGAGGTAATAGGAGAGGATCATTCCGCCCATGCTATGGGCGAGCACGGAGACTCGTGTAATCCCGTTCGATTTTAGATCGTCAACAAGTCTTCCGAGTCGCTTCGCATGTTCGGAATTATCTCCCCGCCAATCATAATCGAACTCGATGACTTTCGTGGTCTTCGGCACGCTCTTCTTTAGAAAATTCGACCAGGATTCATAGACCGAGAACGAATAAATTCTCGGAATGATGGAAAAGCCTTTGAACAGTCCGCCCGGCACGACTTGGACCACGTCGGAGATACCGGCTTCCTCCGCCTCGAGCGCGAGAGAACGATCGCCGAAGAGGATCTCAGAAACCGTCAGCCAAACGGTATCGCCCGAAGCCGTCGTTTCGAGACGGCTCCCCTTGTAACCGGGTAGAAAAATGACAGCCGCGTTTTGCTTGACGACTTCGCCCGATGGGTCCCGGTTTGAAACACCCGTGCATCCGAAGAAGAGGACACAACCGAAAACCGTAACTACCCAAAGATTTTTTAATGTTAACTGCCGCATTTGCCAAAATTATTCTGTGTCAGTAAAATTTCACCTAATCGTCCAGGGCTCAAGCATGCCTCCGTTGGAATCATCGAGAAAAATCTTTCTGTGCAAAAGAGCACACTCAGGTTTTTAGAGGGTCCGCTTCGGCCTGAAGAAGCCCTGAACGGTCACTATTTCGCAATAAATTCTTTGAGCGATTTGGGCCTTCTCTATTCTGGTTCATGACGTCGGGACCAAGGAAAAGTATGAAAAAAAATTTCAACCAACCTTTCGGCGGCGGATACCGGAAGGCTCAACCCTCTCGCTCCCAAGCTGTCGGCGCACAGTCCATCCCCGGTGTTCGAATGTCGCGTCAGGCACCCAAACAAGAGGGGTTTAAGGACTTCGCCGCCAGCGAGTTGTTCTGCGCCAAGTGTCAGACAGCTCAACCGGTTCGGGAGAAGCAGCTTCTTTATCTGCCCGACGGAGACCTCTTCGACTATCGTTGCGCCGTCTGTGGATCTGTCGTCGGCACGAGGCGAACCTGACTTCAGCCAACTCCCGGAATATCTTCGAGGACCAACAGTAGAGGATTCTCCTACCGACATGTCGGTGCTCTCGTCCCTAAGTTATTGAAATCTTGCCACATTATTGGAACGCGTTCCGAGGAGACGTTTAAATTTATTTCGTCACAACGAATAGAGAAGTGAAATGCAGGATACCGAGGATTAGTCTATGTAATCAGGACGAGGATGTCCGCGTTTCCTTTGATCACGGGAAGCGCCATCTGATGATCTTTTTGTTGTGAAGTAACTTTTCTGAACGTGCCACCATGAAGAAATCAAAGAGTGCTTTAACCGGTCTGTTCGCCTCGGCAGCCACGCTGATGCTCGTTTCCGGTTGCGCTCGGGTGGCTACGAACGATCAACAGAAACCGGCCTGGGGTCCTATAGTCGGTTCCTCAGTTCCGGAACAAACTCCACCTAGACAGCAGTTCGTCGTTATCAACCAAGCCCAGCTCGGCCGAGGACTTCCGGCAGTATTCTCTACAGGAGCCGGGAATCAGCTGAAGATCGTCACGAAGACGATTACGACCACCAAGGCAGGGGCTTCGCAGACTACTTCGAGTTCTCAACTTTCTGGAATAGCATCACCGACATCCGAGAAACTGGTTGGTGTTCAGAGCGAACCACTTCCTCGGGTCGAGTCGGCCCCGGCGACGGCAACGAATGCCGTTCAAGAAGCGCCGTTTGGTCATCGGGCCGCGAAGCTTGCGCTTCCGGACCAACTCCCACCGGTGAACGAAATCGCCGGGGAGCCAATTCGCGATCGTTTCTCACTCGATACTTCTCCTTCCGCGGTTCCATCGCTCACGGTGAAGCCGGAAACGGCCAGCACCGTCGCTGCGGAATCAGCTTCGACCTCAGCGGCAGAAAGTGCTCCGAAGCCAATCGTTTTCCCGAATCATCCGGTTCAGACAACGAAGCCGACCTCAGTTCCGCAGCCGGCGCGGGCGAGACTTGCCGAGCCAACTTCAAATATCGCCCCACTGAAGCCAAGTCAGGTAAAGCGGACTTTGGAGCTTCCGAAAACAACGGAGGTCGCGGCACTCTCTACGACTGCGAAGCTAAACGATTACCGGTTTTCTTTTTCAAACGAGATCTGGCTCATGATCATCATTCTCGGCGGAGTGTTTGCTACGCTCTGGTTCCGCCTCGAGTATGATTTCGGCACGAAGACCCGGCATCGCCGGAGATAGTCGCCTCCGCGATTCTTGAATTTCACAAACTCTGTGCCTCTGTGTCTCTGTGGTTCAACAAGAAAGTGAATCACCACGTCTTCGCGACTTGGCCCGCAACACCTACGTTTAACCACAGAGGCACAGCGGCGCAGACTCCGCACAGACAAAGAAGTCAATCAGATTAATTTTTACCTCTGCGTCCTTCGCGTCCTCTGCGGTTGCATTTATGATTGAGGGATTACTCT
>CAZDWZ010000015.1:0-56453 GCA_964509425.1 uncultured Bdellovibrionales bacterium
CCTCTGTGGTTCGATTTTTTTTCCTCTTGAACCACAGAGGCACAGAGACACCACAGAGACACAGAGGTGTTCAGGAGGGAGGGGCCGCGTTATTACGCCACTCGTTCCCGCCAGAGGATCTGTTTCATGAATCGCGCTTGGCGGATTCCGAGGATCTGCTCGACAGAGGTCACGACCGCTTCACCCGGATCCAAATCCCGGCCGCAGGACGCTTCGTAGTTTACGAGCTTCCCCGCGTAGTTTGCAATGTGAATACCGTCGCGCGGCGTATACTCTTCCCCTTCTTTTCGGGCGACCGCGAGAAAGTCCGCGACATAGTCCAGAACGACGGGGTTTGTGTAGGGAAGATTTACTTCGAGAATTTTCCGCTCCTCGCTTCGATCCGGGAAGTCGAGACCGATATACGGATGGAGCCGCGACTGAATGTATTCCGGAAGGTCAAAGCACGATTTGTCGTCGTTCATCGTCGCAACAAAGCGGAACGCCGGGTGAGCTTTGAGCAAAAGTCCGACGGCAATGGATTCGATGTAACGGCGGCTATCAAGAAGCGGTGCAAGCGATGCCCACGCTTTCTCCTGCATCCGGTTTCCTTCGTCGAGAATACAGATCCCACCGACGATCATCGCGGAGATTACGGTGCTTGCAATGTATTCGACGTGTGAGTGATCTTTTGAAGTTTCAACGACGAGCGGGTTAATCAGCAAGTCGTTTGGAAGCGTATCCGCTGTCCCCTGGAAGAAGTATACCGGACGATTCATCATGACTCCGGCGGCGTACCCGAGCGCGGTCTTTCCCACACCCGGCTTTCCAACGAGCCGCGGGTTCATCGCTTTTTCTTTTTCGTGAGCGCAGTGCCAGCAGGCACGAAGCTGGTTCAAGACGGTCCGGTTTCCGACCCACTCAAAGTCGAGCTCGTACGGGCGAGCAAGCCGGATGCGAATTCCGGAAACGTTTACGTATTGCTGATCGGTACTCGCATCGACCTCGATCTCAAGTTCCTCACCGGAAACTTGTGTGGTCTCTTTTCCCCTGGCCATAGTCGAACCTGCTCTAAACTGAAAATCCCTTCTGTCCCCCATCATGGATCGTGAGGGCTCCACCTCTGTTATGGACCCAAGTTAGGGAAATGATTCCAGTTTCAGGCGGCTGAGCGGATTTTATTGAGGGGTTGCGGAGGTGATTCGAGCGGTTCTCCTTTCGATAACTCTTTGAAATTCCTTTGGGTTCCCTGGCACGAAAAATCGAATTCTCCCTCTTTTAACTCCGCACCTACCGTGTGACATTCATAAGGGGCGGGCCATAACAGCAAAACCGCAATAAATGTGATATTTTACTTCTGAACAAGCTCGGGTAGCGGAAGACCGAGGGGAAAGAAATGGCAGAGCCAATGGCGAAGGACGGCGAGATAATCGGTACGACCGTCAACGAGCGCTATCGCATCATCGAAAAGCTCGGCCAAGGCGGAATGGGGACCGTCTATCGCGGTGTGCACATCTTCATGGAGCGGCCGGTCGCGATCAAGGTCCTCCACGCGCACCTCGTCACCAACAACAATTTCATCCAGCGCTTCCTGCACGAGGCGCGAATCAACAGCAAACTCACGCATCGAAACGCCGTCGTACTCTACGATTTCGGCGTCTTCGAAAAGATGCCGTATCTCGTTTTTGAGTTCGTAAACGGCAAAACACTGCGTGAGGTTCTACTGAGTGACGGGGCGTTTAACATCGATCGCTTCCGAAACATCATCATGCAGATAGGCGCGGCGCTGGGTCATGCCCACACCCTCGGCATTATCCACCGCGACCTGAAGCCCGACAATATCATGGTGAGGTCAAACGACAGCGACGCGCCTGAACATGCGTGCGTGCTCGATTTCGGAATCGCCAAGGCGATTCATCATTCGGACGAAAAGAACAAGACCGTCGTCACCCAGATGGGAATGGTGATGGGAACTCCGCAGTATCTCTCGCCCGAGCAGGCTCTCGAACGTGAGCTGGATTCTCGATCGGACATCTACTCCCTCGGCATCATCATGTATGAGATGCTGACCGGAGAAGTCCCGTTTAAATCTAATTCTTCTCCGCTTGAAATTCTCGTGCAGCACTTAAACTCCCTTCCGGTGCCGATTCGAACGCTTCATCCGGAGATGAACATTCCGGCGGGAATTTCTGAACCTGTGATGCGCTGCCTGCAAAAAGATCCGAACGATCGATTTCAATCGGTTCAGGATCTGTTGACCGCCATAGAGCTCGGCTATCAAGCGGCAAAGCGGATAGCCGGAGAGGAGCGCGAAGCCGCGATGCAATCCGATGGGATGGCGCCGCCGGCAAATGGCGTTTCAGATCCACTGCCGACAAACCCCGAAGCACCGATTCACGTCCCGTCGGTGAGCGCACAAGAAGATCGAACCGCAAAGTTCAGATTGCTGATCTGCTTGCTTTCGGTCGTCGCAGTCGCCGGATTATATTTCAGCTTGCCGGCTCAGAAAAAATCAACACCGACGAAACCTGCACTAACGACGGAAACAAAAACAACCACGACTCCGGTAGCCACGAACACTCCGGCGCCGGTGATCATCTCCGAGACGAAACCGACCGAAAAAGAACCTCCAGTGGAAGTGAAAGTTGAGACACCGACCGCTCCTCCAATCAATAAGCTGGACCCCACCGAATCGACATTGGTGGTCAATTTTGGCCAAGTCGTGCCGGTGGTCCTCGATTCGGTGCCTCCGAGCCAGGAAGTCTTCGGCGCTCCGGATCTCGTCACCGAGTGGATTCGCTCAGCAGATTCGTTCCGGGCAAAAATGCCCGAAGAGGTTAAATCCATAATCGAGAAACCGGACGTTCCGGTTATTCAGTCCGAAGATCTTCCGGCAAGCTCAAGCTGGAGCGATATCCCGCTCGACTCACGAGACGGCGGGATTCCGGCCTCGCAGTTTGGACGACGGCTCTCCGCCGCGAAGAAACTCCTGCAGCAAAAGGAATACCAGCAAGCGGCGACCGAGCTTCAAGAACTGCTTAAATCAAAGGGCGACGATCTGAATGCCCGCTTTGCTTTTGCGAATGCGCTGTACCGGCTCGGTGAAAGAACGGCGGCATTTCGAGAATTCAAACGTGTCTTGGAGATCGAACCGGAGTATGCGCCGGCGATTTATTACATGGCCATCCAGCATGCGCTCGCGAACGAAAAGGAAGCCGCGCTTGAAAAGCTGCAGTCGGCCCTCCGTCTCTTTCCGGGTGCAAAAAAATGGGCGGAAACTGATTCGGAGTTCGATTCGCTTCGAAACGACGAGGATTTCAAAAAGCTCCTTTCGCGTCACTAGGAGAGAGTCGCTCGACTCGCGACACCCCTCACCCGCGCAGCAAACGTAGCTTCGGTCTTAGCGTTCCCATTCGGGATTGAGAACAACCGACACGGGGCTCGGTGAAAGCTTCGGCTTTGCCAGCTTCGGGCGTCCCGAAGCACCAGAACCAGGCACGATATTCGAGTGGCTTACTACCGATACCGTTTTGGATACAAATCCGTTCTTTTCGATCGTCACGTCGAAGTTCTCGAGGATGGGTCGCTTCAGCGAGCAGGGAGTCTTACACTTCTCGCCGGTCGAAAGCCGAACCGAGGCGCCGGTAGGAGTTGAAGAGATACTCACGGACTCGGTGATACCGGTCCAGTCCTGCTCATATTCTGCCTGGATTTCCTGGACCGGCGGAGGAGGTGGTGGTGGCGCCTTCTTCTCGGCACAACCGATAAACAAGAGAACTCCACAAGACACGGCAGCAATTTCTCGACGGCGCATAGTATCCCCTCACATTCCAACGGCTCGACAGCCACTTCTGTCAAATAGAGTCCTCACGGAATCCTGGCAACCGCTGATTGCGATGATCGGCCGTAAAAGTCGATTCCGGAGATGTTGCGTGGGTTAATTTCGAGCGTTTTTTATCGGCTGAGCAGCCGGACCTTTTCTTCGGCGCTTCCCGAGGAAAGCAGAACCTCGGTCCAGCCCTGGAGCCCGGTGATCGGACGAATGAGACCTTCCCCGACGGCGACGCCGACAAAGCTTCCTTCAAGGTCGACAATTTGATCGCCGCGAACGATTCGCTCCCCGAAGTCGCCCGTTCCTCGAAAGCCGCTCGCCTCGTATCGCAAGAGGCCGCCGGCTTGAGATTTCAGTCGATCCCGCTGAAAGGTAAACCGCTCGGCATCGAGATCGCGCACCCGGTCGGAAAAGTTCATCTCGGAACCGTTCCGGATTGAAAGAAGCGTGGGCATGTATCCGCTCAGATTCTTCACCTCGGTAAGCGGAGAAGATGCCGGGATAGGTTTTGCGACTACGAGCCCAAGGATCGCCGGCTTCGTAGGCGAGAGATAGACCTTCCGGACTTCAGCTCCGTCAACGGAAAGCCGGAACGAGGTGTAATCTCGAGGTTCACGTCCGGGTTCAAGCCCGAGCTGCTCCGCAGGAGTGAAGATGATGGTTTCGTCGTCGAACCGCACCGGCAGGCCGGACAATCGAATCTTCCGGTCGCTCCGGCCGATGAGAAGATTTTTTGTTTGAACCTCGGCAGAAACGCCAATCAACCGACCCTCGACGTTCTTCACATACGCCCTGTCCGCGTTCTGCGTCGTCGAGTTCAACTTCTCCCGGATTTTCACTCGGTCTTTCTCCGCACGATCGGCGATGAGTGAAGAACGCACTGCTTCCACCTTCGCCTTCGCCGCTTGGTCGGCCGAAAGCGCGGCAGTTCGGAGAGCATTCTCTTCGTTCAGTCGCGCGATTCGAGCCGACTCTTGCGCCTGGTATTCAGCCTGCTTCGCGGAAAGCGCTTCGGCTTCCGACTTCTTGGCGAGCTCCCTTGCTTGGTCGGCCTCGGCTTTCGCGATATCCGCGAGCCGCTTTAGCTCGTCCGCTTTTGCTTTCTCTTCGAGGCTCTCCGCCTTCGTCTTCTCTATCGCCGCTTGAAGCTCTAACGCACGCTGTCTTGCGGACGCGGCTTCCCTCTCCCGTTCGGCGCGAATCGCATCAGATTTCGCCCGCTCTTCGTCACGCTGCTTGAGGAGGTCGATCTTCGCTGACTCGGCGCCTTTTGCAGATTCCCGCAGGCTTGCGTTCATCCGCTCAGTCTCACGAAGCTTCTCGAGCGCCGCTTTCAAGTCGATTTGAATAGATTTTGATTCTTGAGCAGAATCTGCCAGACGCTTCTCACGCTCCTCAGCGAGTTTTCGAATTTCTTCTTCAGACTTCTTCAGAGCGATGTAATCGTGAACGGTGAGCTTGCTCACGGGAGTCGACTCGATTTGAGCAAGCGCTGTGAGATAGAGGAGCAGAAACATATCGCACATGACAACGAGGAACATTCTCATCGAGCGAACTCCGGGCTTGAGAAGTTATTCGGTATCAATCAGCTCCTCGGGGAGCTTCAACCAAATGCCAAGCTTCCCGATGACGTGGAGAAGCACGCCGGTCATCGTTGTGCAGTACGCCAAAGGCGCAACCAGGGATCCGGTCACGAACTGCGTCATACAGACTCCAAGCAATGTGCCGAACAGGCCAAGATACATTGGAAGCTCACAGAGAAAGAGAATCTTCCGCGCATCACGCTTCGAAAGAAAATCGGAGGAAGCACTCCAAGCTGCCCACACAAGCGCAAGCACCTGTCCTGCGGCGATGACCCCCATGTGCACGAGAAGCCATCGAGGAATGTCGGCAGGGCTAAACGCATTCTTCGGCCGCCCGTCACCTTCCTGGAGGTAAACATTCTCCGGGCTCTCAATCTGCGGTTTCGCCGGAGCGAACGGCCTCTCTTCTTTGGAAAGAAACATCGACACCGTCAGACCGAGAATGACGGCCAGCATCGAGAACAACAACAGAAATACCCCAGCAAGGCTACTCCGTTTCTCTTTAACTCTTCGCCCTTCCGTCATGCGTGATTTTCGTCCTGCTTTTGAATGCTCTGCGGCCAACATTTGCACAGTATCATCGCCGCGGAAATTTTTCGCTGCAAAGGATTCGCGCCCGGAGGACTCATCTGGAAGGGGTTTGGTTTCTCGATCCATCATTGTTTGACGTCGCAATATGCAATGTAATTTCGGAGAAGTAAGCAGAAATTTTCGTGATTTTTCACACCTCAGCGCCGGCTTTCGCCCGCCGGCCACCAAGCTGGAGCGCCAAAAGCTAGTTCTTCCGCTCGAAACAGCTCATCATCGCGGTCTGTATTCTCGGCCACGTCAGCTGGACGATATTGTTATGGTCCGCATTCTCCTCAACGATGTGAAAGAAACCATGCCGACTCCGGAATACCGATCTCAGGATATCGGAGTGATAAGGGAGAATTTTTACATCCTTTTGACCATGCGAAATTACAACACACGTCCCGTCCATTCGGCTAAAGCGATCGGCATTCGGGAATTTTATCCAAACGAAAGGTGCCAGCAACCCGAGCACTTTGCGATCCCCGACGGCCCTCGGCAGGCTCGAATACGGCGCGACCAGCACCAGCGTCCTCGCCTCGTGCATCTCAGCGAGGTAGGTCGCGGGGCCTGACCCCAAAGAGATTCCGAAGAGAATAATTTTTTCCGGGGAGATACGTTCTCTCGCCAAGACGTACTCCCAAAGGGCGTCTGCATCCCGATACAACCCTTCCTCGGTCGGAAATCCGCTGCTCTTTCCGAATCCTCGATAATCCACGGCATACGACGTGATGCCCATTTTTTGGAAATCTCTCTGGTTGTAGAGAGAGCTCATGAGATTGCCGCCGTTCCCGTGGAAGACCAACGCCACGGCACCGCTCCCCTGAACAGCGGGATCCTTCGGAAGTCGCCATGCTTCTAATCGCTCTCCATCCAGAGTACGGAGCTCGAAGCTTTCGATTCCGTCTGGAACACCGACCCGTGGCGGATCGACGTACCGATAGGCGGCCTCAGGAAAGATGAATAAATTTTGAAGGAGAACAATGACGACTGCGGTGATCAGTATCAGCTCCAGGATCTTTCGCACGAATCTCAGCATCTCTTTCGCAGTGTCTCTGCCTCAGCGCCCATATCTCAGTCCCTGCCTCGGCTTTGCCGCACAATATGAACTACCTTTGGTAATCAGTTTATATTGCAGACGCGGCACGACTCGCCTATTTCACAACTCAGCTAGTGCTCCACGGACAGATGAACTGCGCCGAAGATTCGATTTATACTGAAGATTAAACTGTCGAAGCACTACAAGAATTACTTTAGACAGTTAAACCAGCGGGATGACTCAAGCAATGGAACAAAAGACTTTTCACCGGGTCGAGATCGCCGGGAAGACGAGAGATCTTCCGCTGATGGAAGTTTCCCCCGGGCTGCGAATCGCCATTCTAAATACCCTCGGCGATACTGAGCTCGTTGCTGCCGCCGCGAAAGCTCTCGCTCCGAAGGTCCCCGGAGGAACCAAGTGCCTGGTTACCGCCGAAGCCAAGAGTATCCCACTGGTTTATGCGCTTTCGACAGAGACGTCCCTTCCTTACGTCGTTCTACGAAAATCTTACAAACCGTATATGGGGCACGCTGTCTCCTCCAAAACGTTCTCCATCACCACCAACGCCCCACAGACTTTATACCTCGATGAGAAGGACAAAAATCTGCTCACGAAAAGCAGGGCGCTGATTGTCGACGACGTGGTGAGCACTGGGAGCACCCTGCTCGGTATTGAAGAAATCTTGAAGCTCGTCGGCGCCGAAGTCACCGGCATCATGGCGATCTGCACCGAGGGAGATCGAGAGAAGTGGAAACACGCGATCGCTCTCAACCATTTGCCATTATTCACAGAATAAGCATTCCGCACAGAGTCCTTGTCCCTGTCTCTTTGTCTCTGTCTCTGTCGGCGCTTCTTTCACCGCTTTTTCACAAACGTTTCACGCGGCGCTCAACCTGCGTCCACTCTGATAGGCGATACTCCCTCAGTCAACGTCTTTCTGGAGGACCGCCGCCATGAACAATATCGCGAAGATTTTTATCGTCCTTTTCGGAATCCTGCTCCCGGCGGCGACTCTCGCAGTGGAGATGAGTACCGGAATGTCGGGGTCAGAGTATTTCGACCCCATCCCAACCATCTGGCACCTCTTGGCGGTCGCATTCGTCCCCGTAGCAAACGGCCTCGTTTTCTACTTCGCGCTCCGCTCTGCGAAGATTCCGCCTTACATTTCCGGATATCTCTCGGCGTGCGCCCTCTTCATCTCGCTGCTGTACACAATTCCTTATCTGCCGCTGATGCCCATCGCTTTTCCGGCGGTGCTTCTCTACGGGATTGGTTTTCTCCCGCTCTCCCCCTCCCTCGCACTCCTTTCTGCCGTGATGCTGCGACGCGCGTTGAAGAAGCGAAATGTAATAAATGCCAAGCAGCGTGTGCCCGGCCTGCTCCCTGCCGCGGCAACGGTGACCGCGATTTTTCTCGTCCTGGAGTTCCAACCGCTTCTCACGACCGCAGGTCTAAAGCTCGCGAATTCCTCCAACCCGACAACCTCCCAAAGAGGGATAGACATTCTCCGATCCGTGGGAAGCGAAGAGACGATGCTCGGCGCATGTTACGGCAGGCGCGGAAGAGCGATGGATCCGCTTTCAATGATGTTCGGCTGGACGGCAACGACCCCACTCAGCAACGACGATGCTAGAAATATTTTCTTTCGAGTGACTGGACGGACTTACAGTTCCTTGCCGCTTCCCCCGTCCGTTCGCCAGACCAATTTTGCACGTTGGTCTTTCGACTTCGATCAAGGAACGCGAAACGTCGGAAACATCAACGACGAGATTCAGCTCACAACTTCGAACTTCGCCGGTTCAGTCGATGCTGTCGCCGCTGTCGGCTACACCGAATGGACCCTGAATTTTCGGAATTCATCCTTCGTACAACAGGAAGCGCGGACTCAAATTGCCCTCCCGCCTGGAGCGGTCGTCTCACGGCTTACGCTCTGGATAAACGGTGAAGAGCGAGAGGCCGCGTTTGCCGGTCGTGGAACCGTGGAGCGGGCATACCAGCAGGTGGTGAGCCAGAGGCGAGATCCGGTACTCGTCACCACCGATGGTCCCGACCGCATCCTCCTGCAATTGTTTCCCATTCCCCCAAACGGCGGGAACATGAAAGTGCGAGTTGGATTCACCGCTCCTCTTGAGCTCGATGTAAATGGGAAGCCGATGTACTTTCTGCCGAATTTTATCGAGCGAAATTTCGCGATAAACGACTCTCTCCGTCACGACCTCTGGGTAGATGCCGAGGCCTCTTCGACCGCGGTGGGTTGGCAGCTCGTGGCGAACAAATCAAAAGAAGGAAAATTTTCCGTGAAAGGAGGCCTCACAACGGCCGACCTCGGAAAGGGCAGCATCGTTTACGATACGCAGCCGGGTTCAAAAACGAGCTACACAGCAGACTATCGGAGCGCTGCCCTTGAACAGATCGTTCAGCGATTCGAACGGGTTCCAGCGGCCAAACCGACGGCGCTTTTGGCAGTAATTGACGCATCGGCTCCGGTTGCGGCTCATCGCGAGTCCATCGAAGGTGCACTTCGCCAAGCGAAGGGAGTGGCAAACCTCTCGATCTATCTCGCAACCGATTCGGCCGGCAATAAGCTCATCGGTCCGAAAGTTATTCCGGCAAGCTCAAAGGACTTCCACGAAGAATTGACGAATGCCCTTGAAGCTGCCCCGTACACCGGTGGCCAAGACGATACCCCGGCACTCATTCGGGCCATTGACGACGCCCAGGACAAGTCCGGAAGCGTCATCATGTGGTTTCACGGAGCCCAGTATCTCCAATCACCCGAGCAAGAGAATTTCAATCAGCGCTTGCTTCGCGCAAATACACTTCCAACAATCTTTGACGTGGAGCTCGAGCGCGGGAAAAATGCGATCACCCAATCATTGGAACGTCAGCAAATTCTCGAGAGAGTCCCGACTGAGTCTGCAGCACTGACGAAGTTTGTCGCCAATCTTCTCTCGTCGGAGAGTCGGAATGCTTTGGTGCGCCAGAAAGTACCGGTAGGCGAGACACCCACAACCTCGGACTCGCACAAAACATCCGCTCACCTCGCGAAGCTCTGGGCAGCCGACGAAGTAAAGCGCCTCATCCGATTCAAGGTCGGCGATCTGAAGGCAGCGACACTCCTCGCTGCGGCCTATAATATTGTCACACCAGTCACTGGCGCCGTCGTGCTTGAAACGCAGGCGCAGTACGATGCCGCGGGACTCAATCCGGCAAATCCGATGGAACCGAACACGGTGCCGACCATCCCTGAGCCCGAGACCTATCTGCTGATGATTGTCGGCGGATCATTCCTGCTCTTCGCCTTCAAAAAACAGAAGGAGGGAGTATGCCACGGACATCGATAACAGGAGTGGAACGGGTTCTGCTTGCGATTGCCTTCTGGCCGGTCTGGTCATGGTATCTCGCAAGAACGTTTGATGCGTCCGATGAACCCTGGCAAATTCTCGCCGTCTTCGGGCTTTTCGTCTATTTGCTTCGATTCCGCGCGACCGAGAACCTGCCTGTTTCACGCACTCCCGCACTTCTCGGTCTCACACTCTACGTCGCCGGATATCATTCTCTCCCGGCGATCGTTCGTGCGGCGATTGCAGTGTTCACATTATTTTTTTCGACGGTGCCAGTTCGTCGCATTCCTCCGGGAGGGGTTATCCTTCTCCTGCTTTGCCTGCCCATCCTCCCGTCGCTTGATTTTTTATTGAACTATCCGCTTCGCCGCGTGACGGCTTTGCTTGCCGTGCCGCTCTTGGACTGCGCTGGTTTCAACGTGGGCGTCGTCGGCAACTCGTTTACGTGGAACGACCGCCTTGTGACCATCGACGGTCCGTGCAGTGGAGTGCGCATGCTGTACACGATGATGATCGTGACTGCGATTCTCGCTACTTTTCTCCGCCTGCGATTAAAAAATACCGCGAAACTTCTGACTCTCGGCTTTGTCTCGGTGATTGCCGGAAACATCTTTCGATCATCGGCGCTTTTTTTTGTCGAGGCAAAACCGTTTCAACCCGCGCTCTTCGAAAGGTTTGAACCACTGCTTCACCAAGGTGCAGGTCTTGTTTTGTTCGTGCTTTCGATGGGCATCGTGACGGCGGCGGCCAAATACTTTTCTCGTCAGGAGGCCACATGCTCCTAAGCAAGCTCCTTCTCCGAATGCTCGTCCTTGCCGCGATCGGCGTCCCGTTCATAAGTGCGAAATCAACTCGCATTCCGATTTCCGTCATTCCACTTTCAGGCTTCGCTCAATCGCTGGTGAAGACAAAAAACCTTAGAGAAGTTTCACTCACAGAAAAAGAAGGATCGTTCGGTTCGTCTTTCCCAGGCGTCATCCGGCGCTTCACCGGAGCGGAGAGCGAATACATTTTTCGCACCGTCTCCACGGCAACTCGTCTTCTTCATCCCTCGACTGATTGTTTTCGCGGATTGGGGTACGCGGTAACTCCGCTTCCGGCGGAGACCGACGAACAGAACTTTCTTTGGAGCTGTTTCAAGGCGGAAAGGCTCACCGTGACACTCCGTGTTTGCGAGCATATCTCCGGGGCGAACTCCGGCCATTGGCCGGATGTCCCAACATGGTTCTGGTCCGCGGCTTTCTACCCTGGCTCCGCTCCGTGGACGGCGATCACACGCGCCGAACCAGTTCGATAGACCACCTCTCCTGAACTCTTCACCGAAATTTCATCGCCGGTCCCTCGGCCCTCCTTGTTGTTAGTCGATACTAATGCCGCTGGAACGAGATAAATCGAATGGAGAATTTATGTCCAACACTACCCCAACCCCTTTCCGGTCCATGATTCAAGGGTCCATCTACGCCAAGCTCTGCGTGATAGGCGTGCTCATCCTCGTCCTCCAAATTCCAATCTCACTCATCGAAGGACTCATCTACGAGCGAATCAACACCAAGCAGGAAGCGGAGTCCTTCATCAGCCGGAATTCAGGCGGACAACAGATTGTCGTCGCTCCGACCCTCAGCATTCCTTACACATATCGCTACACCGACGATAAGCAGCGGCAAAAATCCTATCGAGCATATGCGCAGCTGCTGCCCGATTCGCTCAAAGTTTCCTCGAAGGTCACGACCGAGACGAGACACCGAGGAATATTCGAAGTCCCTGTGTATATCTCGACCCTCGAAATCAAAGGCACCTTTGGCGGCATCGCTGTTGTTCCGCCAAATGTCGCAGAGCAAGATATTCACTGGAGCGAGGCGGTATTCAACGTTGGAATCAGCGACCCCAAGACCATTCGCGTCGCGGAGCCTCTGGAGTGGAAAGGCATCAAGACGGAACCGGAGCCGGGAACGAAAGGGGGCGTGTTCGGCGAAAATGGCATTCATTTTCCCGCGGGTTTGACCGGCCCTCTTGAAGCAGGAAAACCTGAAAACCTCAATTTGAAGGTCAGCTTCACCGGCACCGAAAATCTGCAGTTTATTCCAGTAGGAAGAACGACTGAGATCTCGATGACTTCTGACTGGCCTCATCCAAGTTTTATCGGGAGCTATTTGCCGGAAACTCGAAGAATTGAAAGCGGCGGCTTTGAGGTCTCTTGGAAAATTTTAGATCTTGGACGGAGCTTTCCTCGGGTCATCTATGGCAGCGAAGATGTAACCTCAAAGATCTCCGGCGTAAACGGATCAGCGTTCGGTGTCGGTTTTTATTCCCCTGTCGACGCCCATCGGATGAGCGAAAGAGCTCTCAAATACGAGCTCTTTGTGATTGCTCTGACGTTTTTGACGTTTGCCATGTTTGAGATTTTTAGCGGCATTAAGATCCATAGCATTCAATACCTGCTCGTTGGGGCGGCGTTGACGCTTTTTTATCTCCTCCTGCTCTCGCTTTCCGAGCACATCGGGTTTGCAGCGGCGTACGGTTTCGCGAGCCTTTTCGTCCTGATACTCGTAGCGGGATACAGTCGGAGTGTCTTAAAGCAAAAGTCCGGCGCTACCGTGGTAGGGTTCTCGCTCAGTTTACTCTACGGATTCTTCTTTACCCTGCTCCAGGAGCAAGATTATTCTCTCGTTATCGGATCTTTGGGTCTGACGGCGATCCTTGGAGTGGTGATGTATCTGACTCGAAACATCGACTGGTACGCGATTGGAAAGGAGCGCGAGGCGATTGCTTAACGTCCAAAACCGGCTCCCGCAGGGGTCTCGCTGCTCTCGGGCATTGAGGTGCGGGGGCCGGCTATTACCGGCTCGCGGCAAGCTCCAGATAATATTCGCTCGGCTCCGCTGAGCATTCCCCGACACAGAAAGAAACGTGCTGAAGACTCGATTTTGTTGCAAGATTTAACGATCGCAGAACGAGGGTGTTTTTGACAAACTTCTATGAATGACAAACCGGTAATTCTTATTGTTGAAGACGAGAGCTCAATCGCCGACACCATTGTCTATGCTTTGAGCACTGAGGGGTTCTCGGCCGTGCACTGCGGAAATGCGGCGGATGCTCTTTCTTACCTTGAGTCGAACACCCCCGAGCTCGTGGTTCTCGATGTCGGGCTTCCTGATCTTTCCGGATTCGAAGTTTGCCGGCGCATTCGCCAGAGTTCAACCCTTCCCGTTCTGTTCCTCACGGCTCGCGCCGAAGAAGTGGACCGCGTGCTCGGTTTTGAAATCGGCGGAGACGACTATGTTGCAAAGCCGTTTAGTCCGCGAGAGCTGGTCGCGAGAATTCGCTCCATACTCCGTCGCACGAAGGAAAAACCCGCGCCCGAATCTCACAAACCGTCAAAACGTTTTCGCATCGACGAAGAGCGCTTGAAGATTTTTTTCAAGGACGCACCCCTTGATCTTTCCCGGTATGAGTTTCGTCTCTTTTGCGTTCTCATTAAACGTCCGGGTAGAGTGTATTCGCGTGAAGAGCTCATGAATCGCGCTTGGGAAGAACCGGAAATGAGTCTGGAGCGCACGGTAGACAGCCACATCAAAATGATTCGCGCGAAGCTGAGGCTCCTCGACTCAGAAGATGATTCAATCGTGACCCATCGCGGGCTCGGATATTCGCTCAAAGAAGATCTGTGAGCATCACTCTCCGCATTTGCCTTATCTTTCTTATCGTCAGTGCCCTCGGCTTTTACTTTTTTGCCCGTCAGGAAATCGGCGACACCACAAAGCGATATCGCGAGGCCACCGAGGAACCTCTCGTGGATTTTGCGGTGGTTTTGGCAAATATGGTCGCTGCAGAAAGCGAAACGCCGCAGATTACCCCCTCGTCTCCATGGAATTCGTGCCTCGGAGCGGACTGCCCACGGCTCCTCCCGAACGTTGACTCGCTTCGCCTGGCGCTGAAATACTCCTCCGCACAGGTGCTGTCCGCACAGATATACAATCTTCTAAAAACAAACGTAGACACGAGAATCTACGTCACAGATGACCGTGGAGTTGTCGTTTATGACTCCGATTCCGGAAGAGACGAAGGGAAGGACTATTCTCGCTGGAACGACGTTCGACAGACTTTGAGGGGAGACTACGGAGCCCGTACTTCTCGCGATCATCCGGGAGCTGAAGGAAGCGTCTTGTATGTGGCGGCGCCGGTGAAGCTAAACGGCCGGATCATCGGGTCTCTCACAGTTGCCAAGCCGAACGAGAACGCCAACCGTTTTATTGATGTCGCAAAGCGGAGCACGCTCGTTCTCGGGTTCGTGAGCTTCTTTACGGTCGCCGGTCTTGCGGTGATTCTCTTGCTCATCGTCTCTCGGCCTATCAAAGCGCTTACCGATTACGCGCGCGCCGTCCGCGACGGCAAACGGGTGGCGCTCCCGTCTCTTCCGAGCGGTGAGCTCAGAATCCTGGCCGGAGCTTTCGAGGAGATGCGAGAAGCTCTCGAAGGCCGGAAATACGTCGAACAGTATGTTCAGACTTTAACCCACGAGATCAAAAGCCCGCTCACCGCCATTCGCGGTGCAGTCGAAATTCTACGCGAGGACCCGCCAGCCGAGATTCGCCAGCAGTTCATGAAGAATATTGAGCGTGAGACGGAGCGTGCCCAGGATCTCGTAAACAAACTTCTTTCGCTGTCTGCGCTTCAACGGAAAAATTCTCTGGACCGCGCGGAAACCGTGAGTCTCACCGAGATGACAGGAAGGGTGCTCGCCGCAGAACAAGCGAACGCAGAAGTCAAAGGTCTGCAATTTAAACTCGACAGCACCGGAGACGTTTCAGTTCAGGGAGACGTTTTCTGGCTCGAAGAGGCACTCGGCAATGTGGTGCAGAACGCGATTGATTTTGCTCCTGAGAAAAGTGTGATCGAGATTGAGCTCCGAATCGAAGGCGGAGTCGCGAAAGTTTTCGTCCGAGACCGCGGCCCGGGTGTCCCCGAATGGGCTCTCGGCAAGATTTTTGATCAGTTTTACTCCCTGCCCCGCCCGGATTCAGGAAAGCGAAGTTCTGGGCTCGGCCTGACCATTGTTCGGGAAGTTGCAGAGCTGCACGGGGGAAGCGCACTGCTCGAAAATCATTCCGACGGAGGAGCCTTGGTTACTCTGACTCTCCCGCTCCTCGCTGCGCGAGCCTAGCTTCGTATTTACAGATGATGCGATTGAGGACCACCGTCCTCGACCGCATCACCGAAGCCAGTAGCGCGTACGGAATGAGGAGTCCGATGTAGGCAATCACTCCCGACGCTCGAAAGCCGTCGGAGAGAAAAACGCAGAACAAGAAAAAGGACGGAATAATAAAAAAGATCAGCGGCCAAGTATTCTGCGCGAAACTGCGCACTCGCTCCGTGTCGAGATACTCGCGAACGACCTTTTGTTCTTCAGGAGTGAATTTTGTTTGTTCTGTCATATTACGCTGCGGATTGCTCCGGAAATCATAATACGATAAGTGCTTTTCCCACAGCACCTAATATCAAAATATGAGTTTTGCGTCCCTCACATTCCTGTTTTTGTTTTTGCCGGTATTTTTTTCGGTCTATTACGGCGCGCTCGGGATGCGGGCAAGTGTTCGAGTTTTAAATTGGATAGCCCTCTCGAGCAGCATCCTCTTTTTTGCCTGGGGCGCTCCGCGTTTCGTGCCGATCCTCGCGCTCTCCTGTCTCATCGATTATCTGATGAGTAAAAAGATTGCCGCCGAAGGCACCGCCGAGAGAACTCGCCGGAGCCTGCTTACCGCGTCGATCGTCCTGAATGTCGGCATGCTCGGGTATTTCAAATATGCGAACTTTTTCGTTGAACAGACGAATCTCCTCCTCACGAGTGCCGGAGGCTCTGCTTTCGCGTGGACTCCCGTGCTCCTTCCGATTGGAATTTCGTTCATCACTTTCGAAAAGCTTAGCTACATCATCGACGTCTTCCGCAGGACGACGGCGCCTGCTCCAGACTTCACGACGTTCCTCTTGTTCATTGCCCTCTTTCCACATTTGATTGCGGGTCCAATCTTTCGCTACCACGATCTCGCCGAACAGCTCGTTCACCGAAAACATAGTCTCGACCTCGCAACGTCCGGAGTGCTCCGCTTCATCACCGGCCTCGCGAAAAAGGTGCTCGTCGCCGACACGCTGGCCGTCATCGCGGATCAGACTTTCACCATGGACCCGGCCAATCTCAATTTTACTCGCGCGTGGATTGGGATTATCGCTTACGCCTATCAGATATACTTTGATTTCTCCGGTTACTCCGACATGGCGATCGGCCTCGGCCGGATGATGGGCTTCCGCTTTCTCGAGAACTTCGACAATCCCTACATCGCTCAGAACATCACTGAGTTCTGGCGGAGATGGCACATTTCTCTCTCGAGCTGGCTCCGCGAGTACCTGTATTTTCCACTCGGGGGGAATAGGATTTCAACGGCGCGGACCTACCTGAACCTCTGGATCGTATTTTTGATCTCAGGACTTTGGCATGGAGCAAACTGGACGTTTGTGGCCTGGGGAGCCTTTCACGGATTTTTCCTCATGCTCGATAAGCTCTTTTTGATTCGGTTGATGGAGCGCCTCCCGAAGCTCTTCCGAGTTTTTGTCACGTTTGTCATCGTGCTTTCCGGATGGGTTCTCTTTCGCTCAAACACCATCGGACAAGCAGGCGTGTATCTCTCGCACATGTTCCTGCTCGCTCCGGGGAATTCTGACCCGCATATGCCTCTTGTCTACTCGCTGCACGCAAAGACCATTTTCTTCTTCGGCGTCGCCACGATGCTGAGCTTCTACCCGCTGTTAAACGGGCGGAGGCAGATCGTCGCGGCGAAGTTTTCCCCATCGGCAGGACGCCTGCAGCTTGCCTGTTGTGGGGCCGCGGCTATTTGTCTGCTGATTCTCTCAGCCGCCTCGCTCACGAACTCCACTTTCCATCCGTTCATATACTTCCGGTTCTGAAAACAGACAGGGACCTGCTTCGCGAACGCATGGCGATGGCAATTGAAGTTGATAACTTAACCCATCGGAGTCGAAGCGCTTTTCCCGGAAGACCTGAGTCCTCACGTGTGCGTAACAAAACGACTACAATCACGAGACCTTACGTTATCGGGCTTGCTTTCGGGCACTGGAGGTATACAATCCGCAGGATTCCCGCGTGAATGAACCCCGTCGCAGTCTCTCCCGACGGGGCGTATAGATTTTTCTAACCTTCTGATTCAGCAGTGTCCGGCAAACCGGACTTCACGCTCTTATGCGGCAGCCTTCAACCATTGACGGCTACCGCAACCGCATCAACGTAGGTTGACTCGCCACCGAAAGACCCGCGGTAGCACACCTGACCCCTTCCACACGGAGGACCCTCGATGGTCCGATTCCCCGCGCTGTTCCT
The DNA here is from genome assembly GCA_964509425.1 of uncultured Bdellovibrionales bacterium. Classification (GTDB taxonomy): domain Bacteria; phylum Bdellovibrionota_C; class UBA2361; order SZUA-149; family CAZDWZ01; genus CAZDWZ01. Next base: position 17,735 of record CAZDWZ010000015.1, read on the forward strand.
CTCCCTGGCGATGCTCGCCGGGGGTGGGGACAAGAGCTGCGACGCGCAGCAGCAGAAGCCCAAGCAGAAGCAGGACCCGAAGGCGGTCCTCAAAGTCGTCCAAGCGATCGACGCCGAGTGCGTCGCGAACGCGTCGCTGAAGGACGCCCTCAAGGGGGACGCCCTGACCGAGAAGTTGATCCGCGTGGCCGCCGCCGAGGCCCTGAAGCAGCCGAAGGAAGTCCAACTGGACGCGTTCCTGACGGGGGTGGGGATTGGCCTGGATCGGGCCAACTTCCTCGCCCAGAACATCGTGACCCGCGGCAGCTTCGGGGGGATCGAGGACCCGGCCGCCGCCAAGATCCGGCAGGAGAACATCCGGAAAAAGAAGGTCTCGATCGGCGACCGCACCGATTGGGCGCAGCACTGGGCGTGCTCGCTCGGCATGGCGGGCCGGCTCGGGGCCGCCACCTCGGAGTCCCTCGGCCTCGCCAAGGAGGCGAAGGACCTGCTCGGTGACTCGGGCTGGTCGTGGACCGACGTCGCCGCGGACGCCGGCGGCATCGAACTGGCCGAGCGCCTGCGGCTCGGGAAGATCACCCTCAAGCAAGTGGAGGAGAACTTCACCGTCGCGAAGGTCCTGATCCCGATGGACGGGCTGGACGACAAGCTCGACCAAGAGCAGTTCAAGACGAAGTACAAGACGATCGGCTCCGACGCTTACAAGAAGCAGCACAACTCCATCAAGAAGTCGGTCGCGGCCCACTTCGACAGCGAGTGGCCGCTCCCGAAGAAGTGATCGGAGACTCGAAACTCGCCGCCCCCGCGCATCGCACCAGAGAGGTTTTGCCCGGTTCCTCTCTGGTGCGGTGCGCGGGGGCAAATTTTTGACAAAGCCCCGTCTTTCCGTCTTAATTCCGTCATCTGAAGATGATCGCCATCTGGAAGTCTCATGCGATTCGCTGCCTTTTTTCTTCTCGTCGTTTTCTTCGGCCTCCTGTGGCTCCCTCTCGCCGCGAACACCCATCCGGCAATCGGCGGTCTGTTCCCAAGAAAGCTGGGCGGCGTTGAGAACAAGGTGGAAAATGTCCCACTCTCGCTCGAGAATTTGCTGAACGGAAGTTATCAGGAAAAATTCGAAGACTGGTTCTCCGGGAATCTCCAAGTGCGGAGTGCCCTCGTCCGAACGGATAACCAATTTAACTTTTCACTGTTCAAGCATTCCGGCGGCCGAGTCATCGTCGGAGACGATAACTATCTCTTTGAACGATACTACATTGAGGATTTGAATAACGTTCGGCCGTTTCCCGAAGAGAAGCTTCAAGAGTTCGCGGACAAACTCGCGCGCCTCCAGAATGGATTGAACAAGCGAGGTTCTCAGTTTCTCGTTCTCATCGCCCCGAGCAAAGCCTATCTCTATCCGGAGAAGATTCCCGATCGTCTGCTGCTTCCCCGGCAGGCGAGCGACAACTACCAAAACTTCAAAAAACTACTCGAAGCAAAACATATCCCGTTTGTCGACGGAGTCGCCCTCTTGCAGACGATGAAGGAAGATTCGGAGTATCCCGTCTTCGCACCCGGGGGAGCGCATTGGACTTCTGACGCCGCATGCCGCGTTGGCGAGAAGCTGACGGAGAAGTTCTCCGATCTGCTTGGGAAGAAGACTCCGCTCCTCCGGTGTAACGACACGTATATCCGGAACAAGCCGCAAGGGCTCGATCAGGATCTGTCGCTACTTGCGAACCTCTGGACGACAAAATCAATCGACGCCCCGCTCCCATATCCAAAGACGACTTCAGTGTTTCCGGAGGGCTTCTATCGCCCGAAAGTTCTTTTCGTCGGGGACAGCTTCATGTGGCCCCTGTTTCACTATCTCGATAAGCAGCGCGTCTACGAAGCACGAGATTTCTTTTATTATTACAAAACCCACGACCTCTTCCGCGTTGGAAGAAAGCCGAAGAAAGTGCGTCTCGATCCCGCCACTCTCGACTGGCAAAAGATGCTTTCGCGAGACGTCGTCGTTCTCGAGTTTAATCAGGCACGGATTCCGGATGCGGGATTCGGCTTCGTCGAAGATGCGCTCGCGAAGCTAGAGCCGGAAACCCCCGTGAAGCACCCCTAACCTCTCGCTTTTTCACAGTTCGCTGACTTTTTCTTGCGGCTTCCGCATTGAACAGTGAATTCTCTGAATTTGTCGCGATTCCGATCTCAGGCGGAATCGATTTTTGGACTGATTTCTGGTATTTTCAGAGCCTTCCCTTCGGCTCTCTCCCTTACGTATCAGGCATTTCCCCTTCAGCGTGCGAGACGTCTGAGAGTCTGCTCTCGATCACTCGCCCACTGATGACGCATCGGTTGTATTCCCCGTCCCACACTGTCCTCCGAGGAACCGTCGTGATTCTCTACACTCCGCAGGGAACGTTCGATCTCACCGCCGACCCCGAAGAAGTCCAATTCGGGATGGCCGTCCTCCCGACCTTGGCGCAGGCGCTGGCCTTCGTCCACGGCAACATCGTGACGGCCGCCATGTGGCCGAACGCCACCGGGCTGCTGGCCGGCCTCGCCTCCCGCTACCCGCTGGTCATCGAGCCGGGCACCCTCCCGAACATCTTGTTCCGGGTGCAGTCGGGCGGCCTCCGCTTGGACCACAAGCTGATCCACGCGATCGTCCCGAAGCCGTACAGCTACCTCCTCGCCGAGATGCTGGCCCGGTACACCGCCACGACGGACTCGACCCGCACCGACTTCCCCCTGCCGCCGCTGATCACGGTCAACGGCACGGAAGCGGACTGGCTGGCCGTCGCGGCGCGCGCCCGGGCGTAGTACACGACGGCCGCAAGGAGACGGGCAAAAGCAAAGGTAAAACTTGAGAACCAAACGAGCGGCGACGCTTCGAGTTTGAATTCTCCTCGGTTCATGATCCCGTCATCAGGGGCCGAGTCTTTTCGGTCAGACTTCTCCGGCAAGCTTTCGGAGCGCGTCGCCTGTCAATCGCTGAACAGTCCATTCGTCCATCGGCTTTGCGCCGAGTGATCGATAGAAATCTATTGCGGGAGTATTCCAGTCGAGCACCGACCATTCGAACCGCCCGCAACCGCGATCGACGGCGAGCTTCGCGAGATAGGCAAGCATCTTCTTCCCGAAACCTTTTCCGCGAAACTCCGGCTTCACGAAGACGTCTTCGAGATACAAACCGGGGCGGCCGAGAAAGGTGGAGTAGTTGTGGAAAAAAATCGCAAACGCTGCCGGACCCGACTCGCACTCGCCGAGGAGTGCCTCGGCGTAGGGGCGCTTCCCAAACAAGGTCTCTTTCAAAGTCGACTCGGTCGCCACCACTTCATTGGGGAGTTTCTCGTATTCAGCAAGCTCACGGATGAAGCTGAGAAGGAGAGGTACATCCCTCTCCTCGGCCTGACGAATGACGAAAGTTGAAGAAGTGCTCCCGGATTTGTTACTTGCGCTCATTTTATTCTGCCCTTTTGCAATTACGGCATTGCGATAAACTGTTCACCCTTGAACTGACTCAGTGTCCAAGCGTAATCCGCCTGACGATCTTCTCTCCATCGAAGGAATCCGAACGATGCGTCTTTCGGAGACTTTTGCAGTTTGTCCATCTCACACGGCACGTCGTCTGCGGGGCAGCTTGCGACGGCCTCGTAGGTCTGCTTGAGATGGAGATAGGCCATCCCCGCAAGGTCAAGGGAGCCGGTCAAATTTTTCGTATCCATTTCTTTCACACGTGCCAGGAACTGAGGATCAAGCTTCGGCATCCCGAAAGAAGTCGCCGTGGCCAAGAGGTCTTTGTAATCGGCAATAACCTTCGGAGTGAAAATATCCTCGTTCGCACCGACTCTCGACGTGAAATTCAGCTGTCGCATCGACTTCAGCATGTTTCCCATATCGCCTTCGTAACCAGCGTTCAGAATCCCTTCGACTTTCTTAGATTTCAAACTGAGTACCTGTGAAGCGACGTCTTCACCGGGCTTGTAGGTTATGACCACCGGATCGGGATACTCTCTCTTCGCGCCTTCGAGGCACAGCTCACCGAACTCCGCTTCGGCCTTGAGGAGTCCAAGCACTTTCACGCCTTGGCTCTTCCAATAATTTGCAATCTTCTGACACCCCACGACGTAATCGAGATATGACTTGAAGGCTTGCGGATTCGTCGTCACCGGCTCGACTGCGGCAGCGGTATACACAAAGAGCTTCTTGGCATTCTTCACCACCGGGCTCGCGGCGCGAGAAGTTCCGGAAAAGTTCGAGAAGACTGCATCAACCTTGTCGATAGCGAGAAGCTTTTGCGTTTCGGTCACCGCCTTTGCGGTATCCAGTCCGTGGTCGGCGAGCACGAATTCAACTTGTTTACCGCCTCTCGTGAGATCTTTCTTCAGCAACTCCATGGCGACTCGCGTCTGCTGACCGGCGTAGGCCGCCTTCCCCGAGAGATCGGTGAGCACTCCTATCTTTATCACCCTGCCGGCTTCGGCAAATGCAGCCGCCGGAAGAAGCAAAGCCGGAACGAACAGCAGAGCCGCAAGAATCGTCAATCTTGAACTGCGCATAGAGACCTCCACGGTATAAAGTTTCGAGGCGCTCTCTACCTACTCTATTTTTCAAAGGTATTCGAGTATCCATGGTTGGAGTAATTGGCGGCGATCGAGGAGAAACGTTGGCGGGATTGGCGTGTCAGGCAAGCGGCAAGTCGAAGGAAAATACCGTCCCCTGCCCGGGGGTACTCTGGACGGAAATTTCACCTCCGTGAGTCTCAATGATTTTTCGGACGATGCTAAGACCAAGTCCGCTCAAGCCCTTGGAGGAGGCGCTCTGGACCGGCGATTGATACGTCCTCTCAAAAATTCTCGGCATGTCGCCGGCGGCGATGCCGGTCCCCGTATCCGATACAGAGACGTGGAGGCGTCCGCCGCGCGGTTCGCAATGGAGAACGATCTCGCCTCCCGGCGGTGTATAACGAAGAGCGTTGTCGACGAGATTCGTAAGAACTCTTGAGATCATCAGCGCATCGACCCAGATAAGCGGACAGTCGTCGTATTCCGCCCGAATCGCAACCTGCTTTTCCCGGCATCGAGATTGAAACGTGATGACGATGTCTTCGAACATCTGCGGTAACGAGACTCGTCCGAACGTGACTTTCGCTTCCTGTGCTTCCAGTTTTGAAAGCTCAAACAGCTCAGACAACAACAACGACAACGCATCGACACGGTCTCGTATATTTCGGTAGAAATCTTCGCGCGCCGCAGTATCCATGGATTTTGCGTCTTGCACGAGAAGCTCGATGAGCCCGCTGACTCCGGCGACTGGACCACGGAGATCGTGCGAGACATCAGCGATGAGCTCTCGTCGCAGGAGATCTTTGTGTTTCATGTCTTCGATCTGCCGAGCGATGCTGTCGGCCATCTTGTTGAAGGCGCGGGCGATCTCTCCAAGCTCGTTTCTCGATGAGAGCTCGAGCCGCTGGGAAAAATCTCCACGATCGTATTCTGCGATCACGGACGCGATCTGGCGAAGAGGACGGATCAGGTTGTAGAGACACACCACTCCGACGACTACGCACGACGCGAAAAGGAGCCCGAGAGAATACACTCCTGCCGAGGAGGCCGTGACGAGCTCGGATGTCTGACGAATTCGGGAATCATAAAAGTTGGACAAGATGATGTAGAGATATCCCTGCTTTCCTTCGATGGAGATTGGAGCAGCGGAAAAAATTGAAGTTTCGTCGGGGCGCCTTCTTGGATCATCTCCGAAAAGGGGAAGTAAATCTTTCGCATTCGGCGAAAGAAACTGTTTGATCGCCCCGAGCTCGATCTCCTGCCGGTTAACACCACCTTCCCAGGCCGAGAAATCTTGGATGATTCTGCCGGTTCCTGAGAGCAGATAGACATCAAATCGCGGATTGAATTTCGTAAATTCATAGACCTGCTGCTGAAGACCGACGACATCGACCGTCGGGTTCAACAACGGAACGAGCTGTTTCGAGAGGTCGCTCGCGACACCCCAAAACAGCCGCTGTTCTGTTCGATTCTCGGACTTTACCCAGTTCCGCCTGAAGAGCAGAAAGCCGACCGGACCCAAAACGACCATGAGAAGCAGGAAGAGCGTGAGCGTTTGGCGAAGGATCGAAGGGCGAAAGAGCTTCATCAGTCCGATAGTTCGTCGGGAGTCGTGAAGCGGTATCCCACTCCCTTCACCGTGATGATAAAACGCGGCAGCTCGGGGCGGGGTTCAAGCTTATGACGAAGCCGGCTCAGATGCGTCGTGACGGTGGAGTCGAACTGGGAGCATTCATATCCCCACACACCGCGCATGAGTTCATCGCGACTCGTCGCTTCCCCGGCCCGCATCGCAAGAAACGCAAGAATCTCAAATTCGAGTGCAGTCAGTTCCAGGCGTTTGTTGTCGAAATAGGCCTCGCGCCTTTTCAGCCGGATCTCGAGTGGGCCGAAGCTCAACACCGCCGGTCCGGGTTGGGGCGCATTTTTCTTGGCTTCTTGAATCTGCTCGAATCTTCGCACGAGCACTTTCATTCGAGCGGCAAGCTCCCGAACACTAAACGGTTTCGTGACGTAATCATCCGCACCGAGCTCGAGACCAAGAACCTTATCGATCTCCTCTGCTCGCGAGGTCACCATCAGGATGGGGAGAATTTTGTTGGATTCGCGAATCTTGCGGCACACTTGGAAACCGTCGATTCCGGGGAGAGAGACATCAACGACAGCAAGTGCAAACTCACCGCCCTCGGCTCGCACCAGTCCCGATTCTCCGTCCGGACACGTTTCGACGCTTGCTCCGATCGAACGGCCGGTCTCTTCCAGAACTTTCGCTATTGCCTGATCGTCTTCAATGAGGAGAATCTTCATTTCTAAACCGAAGTTCATAACCACCTATAACGATACCGGGATTTTCACAGGTCACCAAGTAGGAAATATCCAACCAGCGACAAGACCTCTTTATATTGTGTATTGCATGGCGCGAAGATGAATCACGCACGGGTAACGCCATATTACGTTCTGCTAGCTTCAGGTCGCCGGCTGAGGCCCACCGTTAGGTTGGTGATTCTCTTATCGATTTTCAGCCTCCACTGGCTCTATCTTACCGGGGATAGCACTGCAGAAGACCTGACCCCTCGTCCCAGCTCCCTTCCGCCGGCTATTCCGCTGGCGACGGTGAAGCCGATCGCCATTTTCGGTCCCGAACCGCGGCTCAGCAGACTCCTCAGGGGGGATTTTAACGGCGACGGAAAAGCGGATCTCGTCGCGCAAAAAGACAAAGAGCTTTTTCTCACTCTCGCCCTCGGCGGAGACAATTTCTCATTCGAAGTTCAATCTTGGAAAGTGCCTCCATTTTCCCTGCAATGGGATCGCGTTGTCGTATTAGACGTGAACGGCGATGGTATCTCGGATATTGTCGGCCCGGAGGAAAATTGGAATCGATGGGTCGTAATCTCTCCTCAAGAGAATGGCCGGTTCTCGGTGTCCATCTCCGAAGTTGATTTTCCGAAAGATTTCGCGGGAGGTTTTGTCGGTACGAATCTTCGGCCGCTTCCCCATTGGCAGCCCCTGATCAACGTCTGGGAACAGTCGAAAAGAGAGAACGCGAGAGTGTTCCAATTCCTCTTCACCGGAAGCCGGATCGTGCAGGTCGATCCGGGCGACAATCCGCATTTCTATTCTTCAAGACTCATTCCATTTGGCTGTGTCCAAAAGCCGGAAACTGGTGCGTGTGAGGAGCTCGTCGCTCTCCGGCAGAATTGGCAAAAACCGAATGTTGAGGCAGTGGTTGGCTATGCGGATAGTTCGGCGGCGTCTTTCCCGCCTGCGGCATCCGGACTCTGGCGGGTCGAAGGATTCGGTGATTTTAACGGCGATAAAAAACTCGACATCCTCGGGAACCACCCGGACTACTACCGTTGGTGGATCTCCTACTCCGGGCCGGAATACCCTCTTGAGCGTCCCGTACCCGGCGTCCCCGCGCAGGTGTCGAATGCTCCTCAAATTCTGATCGGCGATTTCAACGGAGATTCTCTCGATGAAATCATCGCGGCGAATCCGGGAACGGGATCATATACCCTCGTTACACCGGATCGATTCGAGGTGCCTCTCTCGTCGCCTGGACCGAAGATGTGCGTCGGGTTTCTTCCCGGCAATAAATACGGGAGGTGGGGCCGTACCCGAGACCGATGTCCGAAAGGTTATGCCGTGCTGGAAACCGGCATCATGCGCACCCGCGGGAAAACAATTGATGCCGTCTCGCTTCCCTCGACCTGCTGTCCGCTCCCGAGCTCGGACATCCTCACCGATGAAGAGACGGAAACCGATTCGCAATGCCCAAGCGGGTTTCTTGCGATCGGAAAAATCTGGGATCCCAACTGCTCGGAATGTTCGGCAAAACTCAGTTGCCGAAAGGTAAACTCCTCACGCTATCAACTGGGCGTGGCAGAGAAGGGGCAGTATTGGGGATTCCGGCGATATCTCTACGATGGTCCGGGTCTTGAAAAGTCGGAGATTCCGCTTGCGCTTCGGGCGGGTTTCGGCCGCGTAACGTTCAACACTTGGGCGCACGATGGTTGTCTCGGGAAAACAGTCGGAGCGGCGCTCACGGGAATCGGGGAGCGGTGCCCCAACATGAGCTTCGCCGAGATTCAATATTCCGGTGCGGCGGGAGATCCTCCGAAAGGAACACCGGTCAAAATGTTTCCAGATTGCAGGAAGCAAGGAAACATCTTCGATCCGCTGTCGTCCTGCAAGGAGTGACCCGGACGGCTCTCTGTCCCTATCCCAATCTTGCTAATGGGACGCCGTCACCGGAATAACAAAATCGTTGTGCTCGCGGAAAAGCCACCAAATTGTTTTTCCACGCCTCGCCGCTACGATGACCGGGCCGTATTGGTCTTTCGGCGGCAGAAGCTCCGTGATGCTGAGCTTGTTCGCACCGACTACCGCGCTCTGAGATTCGGTCTCTCCGTCCAACTTTCTGAATTCGACCGTGACGTTTTCGTCGCTGGAGCCCGGGTTAATTCCCCAAAGGATATTCTTCTGTCCCAGAAAACTATTGAACGACATGACATGGAAACTGCCGAGTGCTTGTTTCGCGACCACACCCCACATCTTGCGGATGCTCAGATCCGGATCGCGGTTATAGTGCATAGCAATTGCCGCCACGCTCTCTTTCTGGTCGCTCTTCAAAATCGCAAACCCTCTCCCACCGCCAAGAATTTGATCCGCGATGACGTGCCGAGTCGATTTTGGCGGAATGAGGTATTGCTCATTCAAACGCGTGATCCCGCCGCTATCGACAATTTTAAGAAGCAGCGTCACCGCCGAAGACGACGTGTTCAGAATTTCGACCACCGCAGTTTTCGCTTCGGTATCAAGCGGAAGAAGGATGGTTTCGCCGGTCCCGATGATTCCAGGAACTTGCACCGCGGCGATGACGTCCGTTGCCGCATAATAGATGTCGCGAAAGACATAGCGCGCGATGCTCAATTGGAAACGTTGACGCGGATTATCGGGGATGAATTCCGCCATCCCGATTCGGTTCGGTCCGAACTGATGTCCTCCGGGAAAATCTCTTCGAGCGCCGCCGTTTAACGTGACACGGAACTCAGCAACGAACTGTCCGAAATAGTCGTAGAAGCGGAGGGTGCCGGAGCCGACAGAGGTTCGGTCCTGTTCGCGATTGATGATCGTGACCCAATTTACGACAAGCTGCCGATTTGCCGCCGCCCCGAGACTTGGGGAAAACGTATTAAACGGCAGAACCTGCGGGCCGAAATATCCGGGACTCGCTTCGAACGCCAACGCAAATTGAAAATCTCTTCCTTGAATTGAGCTCGGCCGGTACTGGAGCATTCCTGCGCGAAGCGATCCCGGAGGACCGACGAACGTCGAACAAGATGTCCCGTAGGTTTCAGGCAATCCGAACTGCTGTGGAAACTCGTGAATGAGAAGGTCCCGCTGCTCGAATCCCTCCAACGAGAATCCAACCGAACCAAGCGCTTGACCGAAGAGATCGAGGACGGAGGTGTTCAGCTCCATTGGAAATCCTCGTGCCGCGGAATGCTCCGCCACGTTCCACATTCCGAGGTGCGTATTCCATGGGAGACACGCATCGACGCCATCAGCTCCGAACATGCTTCCGCGATCGAGCGGATTCGAGCCGTCAAAATATTCATCTCCGTCCGATTCGCCGTCACCGTCCGTATCAGGGTTTGCCGGATCGGTTCCGATAATCGTCTCTTCCCAATCCTTCAGGGAATCCTCATCGCTGTCGAGCTCGCATGCCTCTTGGGTCCCGAGCGGACAGTTTCCACTCGGAGGCGGATCCTCATCGATTGGATATTTCGGTCCGCCGATCCCGTCGGGACATGAATCATCTCCCGCGCTGAAGGTCGATTGAGGTGTGAGCGATCCCTCGAGCTGGTAGTTATCGATCCGCACTCGCCCATGCACCTTCGTAAAAAAGGCGCCAAAGGCGAGCACCGTTCCGGATGGCGGAAGACTGAGGCCGGAGTTCTTCGGAACCGCAGGACCTGCACAGGGAACATGCGGTGAAGTTCCGAAAGTGAGCTGCGATAATTGGAAAGCCGCCGGTGCCCAGACGCTGTAATTCGGCGGCACCTGAACCTGGTCGGAGATATACCACGTCGACCCAATCAAAAGCGCCAGGCGACTCTTATCGAAGTTCCCGACGCTGTCGAGGCCGCTCAGGCGTTGATCGAATCTGACGGTGGAGAGTTTTGAAACGTCGAAGCGAATTTCGTCGGTGTAGACAATAAGTCCGTTCGGGATAGCGACCGCCCAAGTTCCATGCCCTGGCTCGTTCCCCTGCGGGTAACTGTTGACCGGCGCCGGATTGGTCGGCGCTCCGGGCGAGTTGATCTTCCACACACTCGTTTTTCCGATTGCCCGCTCAGTTCGAATTGCCTTCCATCCAGCAAGCTGCGCCGCCTCGCTGGTGTTCGTTCCGGCAGTAAAACCGAAAGTCTCCCGGTAGAAAGGCTCCTGGCTCTGAGCACACTCAGGGCGGCCGGCGATAAAGATAATAAGGGTGAGGACGAAAAGAAGGGGATTAACAGCTCGCATAAACTCCGTGTCCGATACAACTAAGCCACGGCTACCTCGCGGAAGCGGCGTTGTTAATCACGTATTTACTAGGAAAAGTCAAGCCGAGGGCATCGCCGGAGGGGGGGAATTCGGGCGGAGAAGGAAGTGAGAGGAGAGACGGAGCAAATACAGAGGGCTCCCGCGAGATCGGGAGCCCTGCAAAGACGGAACTACCGGATTACAAAGAGCTTTTCGACGACCCAAATCGTTCCCTGAAGAAGATAGCCGAGCGGACCGTAGATGGTCGACTGCTGGGCGCTGAAGCTCAGCGTCGAATAGGCCACTCGTTTCTGAACTCCATTGAGCTGCGATTCAATCTGCTCAATCTCACCTTGAATTCGGTTTAGCTCTTGCTCGACGGCAAGCACGTCTTTCATCTCTTTCGCCTTCTCGAGCACAAGGCGGTAACGATCACGAAGCGCGGTCAAGTTCTTCAGCTTTCCGTCGAGATCAGAAATCCGATCGGTGACATCCTCCGCTCGAATCGATTTCGATTTGACTTCCCCTAACGCCGAGAGGGCATCAATAACCGATTGAAGATGCTCCGACGGAACTTTAAGCTCGGCACTGTATCCGGTCTCCGAAGTCGAGCTCGTCGCGAGAAATCCCTTTTTCTCTTCGACCAGGGGTTTTACTCGGTCGTCTAATCCTTCGAATGAATCGACTTCAATTGAGAGAGACGCGGAGTATGCCATCGCCCGAGGTGCTGATGTTTTAGACTGTGCTCGTCTATAGGAAGCCTCCTCCAATGGAGCACCTCCTGCGGCACCCGCGTGATGGCAGGCGGAAGCAGACAACAGGAGAAGACAGAGAGCTGATTTCAGGACCGAGTCGATTCTGCGGATCATGAGACTCCTATAAATTTGATTCGCTTGAGCGATTTCTCTCCTTTGACGGGGGAGAATCGTTTTCAAGTTGAGCTTACGCCGCAAAATAAGATTGATGTGCGCTAAGACACAATATATTCCTTGCTCCCGATGAAAGACCGTTTCGATTTTGACGTCGGGATCATCGGCGCGTCGCTCGCCGGAACGGCATGCGCAATCCAACTCAAGGACTCGGGCGCGAGAGTCGCCTTGGTCGATAAAGATTCGTTCCCTCGAAGAAAACCATGCGGAGAAGGGCTCTCGATCCGCGGGCTCGAAATCCTCGAGCGATGCGGGGTAACGCTCGACGCGTTCGACCATAGGGCGTTAAGCGGCTTTCGCATTCTCTCTGGGAGCGATGATTTCTTCATCGCTCCAGGACACACCGGGGACAAAGCTCAATGCAGCGTGTTTGGAATAAATCGCAAACTGCTCGATCGAACGCTTCTCGAAGTTTCCCGAAATATCCAAGGAGTAGAAATTATGGAGTCGACGAGGGTCGACGCCTACTCCGCGGACTCCGGGGGATGGCGAGTGTCATTTTCGGGAAGTAAATCGATCACCTGCCGCTTTCTCGTCATCTCTGCGGGCGCGAATTTTCGTGCGAGTACAGGATTTAACAGCGCGAATTCCATGGCAAACCGCTATGCCTGGAGTCAGCATTTCCAATGTTCCGAGCTTGCGGACACCGCGCGTGAAGTCAAAATCGTCGTCGAAGACGGATACGAGATATACATCACCCCCACCGGCGCTAAGGAAGTGAACGTGGCGATTCTCAGCGCGAAGAAAAGCTTCTCGCAATTTCGAAGCGCCGAAGTTCAAACAAAGATTAAACATAAAGCAGAGGAGCGACTTTTCCGCGACCTCTCTCCGCTTGAGCCGCCACTCTTTACCGGACCGCTTGGCAATCGTCGGAGAAAGGGATTTTCGGACGCCACGATCTTCTGCGGAGATTCATGCGAACAGTTCGATCCGATCGGCGGAATGGGAATGACACATGCCCTCCTCTCTGGTGTGCTTGCTGGCGAAGCTCTGTTCCGCATTTTTGCGTTGCAACAAGATTTTGGAACCACAGCTCAAGAGTATGAGCGGCAGCGAAACGCCGCCGCGAGGCCGCTGCGCGGTTTCACTCGTCTCACCTACCTTTCGCTGATAACGCTAAAAGGTGTCCGCGGAAGAGAATTCCTCTTGAGCTCGCAGTTCGGGAACTCGATGGCAAACGCTGCTCATAACGCGAGACCGACGTGGTCCTCCGGTCTACTTCACCTCGCCGGACTCTAGTGTGTTCGAGTACGAGTCGAGGTGTTCTCCGGCCTTGATTCGTGCCATAGTTTCAAACACGAAACTTTAATGAGAATCACATGACGTGTTTCTCTTCGTGACCTCCGAGTTTTTGAAGTCAGGCGTCGCCGCCTCCCGCGAGCTCGTCCTCATGCTCGGAGTCGGCCCGGGACTAACCGTAGAGCTCATCCTCTTTCGAGTTCAGTAGAAAGGAGACCGCGTATGGCACGGAAATATACGGCCCGGAGGAACAACCTCGATATTTACGAGGACTTTTCAGAAGAGTGGTGGGAGGCGGCCAGTCCGGTTTTTCGCTCGCTTCAGAAGATCACAATCTACCGGCTTCAACTGTTGCGCAAATGGATTCCCGATCTCCATTCGCAAACCGTCGTGGATCTGGGGTGCGGTGGCGGTCTATTGTCCTCTCCTTTGAGCAAATCAGGAAGCAAAGTTTACGGATTCGACATCAGCTTAAAGAGCCTCGCACAGGCCCGAAAACACTCCGCGGAATCCGCGGTCTACGCCTGGGGCGATATTCGGTCGGTCGATTTCCCATCAGCAAGCGCTGACGTGGTTCTCCTCGCGGACGTCCTCGACCATCTTCCCGACTACGAGAAAACTCTTGCCGAAGCATTCCGTATCGTCCGCCCCGGCGGAAAGGTCTTCGTAAACACTTTGAACCGGACGATTCTCTGTCGCCTCCTCGCTGTTCACGTCGCGGAGAATATCGGGCTTGTTCCAAAGGGCACGCACGATCCAAAACTTTTCATTCGCCCCGCGGAGCTTCAGAAAGCCGCCGGTCGGCAAGGGCTCCACGTGCTGAGCTGGCAAGGAGAGCGGCCTGCTCTCCGCGAGACATGGCGCACTTGGGCGATTCATTTCGCCGGAACCAAGAGCCTCTCGATCGCCTACAGCGCTCTTCTGGAGAGATCGAGCTGACACTCCTCAGCCCGAATCGATACCGACTTAATATTCCAGGCGCTTAACATCGCACTAAGAGTCGAATTTTCTCTGGTGCTCCGGCGCTCTGTGGTTCATTTCAACAAAGAAAAGTGAACCACAGAGAACCAGAGCACCAGAGGGGAATGGAACTCAATCAGATCACTGGCCCGTTCGTCTGTAATCTATTCTCTGGTGCTCTGTGGTTCATTTCAAAAGTTGAATCGACGATATGGTGCTGTTGACCACGTTCGGTGCGACACGCGTGATATACCCGACGGTGCCGATTCCACGTCCAAATCTCGGGAGTAGCTCACTTCTCCGCAACTCATAAAAGAAACGACGGACTCGAGAATTTCATCTATATTCGACCGCAACACAAAGTATCAGCATTGGTTGGATGGCAACGGTCGACGGCTTTCGCGCCCAAGTCGGGCGATTACTGAACAAACGATTCGAGCTCACGAGATTTTTGGGGCTTGGGGCATCGGGGTCCGTGTATCTGGCAAAAGATCACGACCTCGGTGGTTTCGAAGTCGCGTTGAAGTTGTTGTATGCCCATCACCTCGCAAACGAGAAAAGTGTAGAAAGGTTCCGCGCCGAAGTTCTCATCGCGAGGCGCCTCAATCACCCAAACATCGTAAAAATTCATGATTTCGGAAAAACAGAAGAGAACCAATATTTCATCGTCATGGAATACGTTTCGGGAACCTCACTTATCGAGATCATCGAGTCGTTCCCCGAGAAGCGCATACCTCTTCCTCAGGCAATCGGAATAATCTACGACCTCACTTCGGCGATCGAGCACGCCCACGAGCATTCGGTTATTCATCGAGATTTGAAGCCGCAAAACATTCTCATCAGCGCGGACGGGTCGGTCAAAATTTGCGACTTCGGCGTTGCGCGCCATCTGGACTCCGACGGCGGCCTCACTCGCACGGGCGAAGCGGTCGGAACTCCCTACTACATGGCTCCCGAACTATTTCAAGGAAAGGAAGCGGACGAACGCTCAGACGTCTATTCAATCGGAATCCTCGCCTACGAGCTTGTCTCGGGAGGGAGACCTTTTTCCGCGGAAACCTTTTACGCGCTCGCTCGAAAACATATCGAGGATCCGCTTCCGGCTTTCTCGCGCGATCTTCATATTCCAGAGTTGTTCGAGCAAACGCTTATTTCCGCAACCGCGAAAGATCCGGCGACGCGCTATCCATCTGCACACTATCTCCGCACCACACTCGAGCCGCAGCTCGATAAAAATTGGCGGGAGCAACGGGATCAGTTGTTTGAACGATGGAGCAAGGCTGAGGCGGAGCGCCTTCGGGTCGAATCAAAAAAGCGTTTGAGGAGGCTTCGAACATTCTTGCTCCTCTTTGTTGTTATCGTGGTGCTCGTGCTCACGGCGATCGCCCGGTCCAACCGCCGTCAGCAGCAATTACTCGGAAGCTGGGCGTTACGAGTCGAACGGACGCTCGGGAGCGGCGCGGCATGGCCTTTGAAGAGGCTGTTCGGAGTGGAGATACACGCGAACGAAAAAACATTGAGAGATCTCGTCTGGGCCGCGCTCGACGAACAATCGGCGTCGGATCGATTCCACTTGGTCGACGTTGAAAATCTGATACGAATGATTCTCGAATCCGGAATTGATCCGAACACAAAAAGCGAGCACGGAACTCCGCTCGTCGCCCTCACCCTCGACCGGGGCTTGAGCGGGATCACCTGGTCTTTCATTCAACAACCCGGGATTGATCCGAACTCGAAAAACGCTGACGGCACTCCGCTGATTCATCTTGCAATCAAGCAGCATCTCACGCACATCGCGTCGCACTTGACCACACATCCACGTTTTCTTCTGAACCAAGTCGATAACCAAGGGAACACGGCCCTTCACCAAGCTGTGATATCAAGGCACCCCGTTCTCTTTACTCCGCTTGTCGATCGTGAAGGTGAATCGGAAATAGATTTCAATATTCGGAATAAAAACGGCGACACCGCTCTCGGGATGGCGCTTTCCAATCGGGATTGCCCCCGGGATTTTGCCGGTCAGCTTATTCCGAGATCAGACCCGAATACGCCGAACTCAGGAGGCCGTACTCCGCTCATCCTCGCGGTGATGCGCGCCGACCCCGAGTTCATCGTCCGGCTGCTTCAACGAGGTGCAGACTTAGGCGCAAAAGACGATGAAGGGCACTCGGCACTCTATTACGCCGCGGTGCAAGAAAACGATCATATTTTACAGGTCATCTTTCACGTCGGGGACCTCAAGATCGCAAAAGATGTCCTCGAAAGGGAAGAGCTTCCCGAAGAGCGGAAGCTTCTTGCCCGAAAGGTGTTCGAGGTGAAATCAGCAGCTCGAGCTGGCGGCGATTTTTAGCAGCGATCTTCAGAACGTCAAGAACACGCTACATTTTGCCTGCGAGAAACTGTGCCGCCTGTGCCGCCCCAGCGTAGCGATCACGAACTTTCTTCGCCGCACATTTTTCGATAAATACATCAACCCATTTTGGAACGCTGGTGTGCTTGGCTCTCAGCTTCGGAACCGGGGACTGAATGTGCATGTCCGCAAGCGTGAGGTAGTTCTCGTGGTAAAAAGGCTTGTCACCGGAGAATAGCTCGAACGCAATGATACCCAGGGCATAGACATCGCAACGCCCATCAAGTTTTTCGCCGCGAAGCTGCTCGGGCGCCATATAGCAGGGAGTTCCGACCGTCTCGCCGGTCGCGGTGAATCCCTTCTCTCCGAGTAGCGATCTCGCGAGACCGAAATCGGCGATCTTCACTCGACCGTTGTAATCGAGAAGAATGTTCTCCGGTTTTAGGTCACGATGAATGACGTCCATCTCATGTGCATGCGCGAGGCCGAGCGCAGTCTGATGCAACACTTTGATTCGCCACTCATCGGTGAGCGCTGATTTCTCGCGAGGAATAATATGCGAACGCAGGTCCGAGCCTGCAACATATTCCATCGAGATAAAGGATTGCCCTTGTGCCGTTGTGCCTAAGTCGTGAATACGCACAATCGAGGGATGGCTGAGCCGACGAGCAAGAATGACTTCGTTCCGAAACCGGGCGACGGTGATTTCATCCATTGCCTGGTGGGAGTGAAGCACTTTAATGACGCAAATCTCGTTGTCGAGCGCCCGGTCAATCACCTTGACGACAATGCCCATCGAGCCCGAGCCGAGCAGCGATTGCACCTCATACCGGTTATTCAGAACCGTTCCCGGTCGAATCGCTCCTTGCACCCGCTTCTCCTTGAACTCTCAGCTTTCGCTGCGTTGAAACCAGAACATTGCCGCTGAGATAAAACCCGTTACCAAGCTGATGACAAGAGATAATTGCGCATTGCGATATCGTTTGTCGGGACTGTCTCCGTAAACCAAAAGAGCGGTTTCAGCGGAGATTGGCGCCGACGCATTCTGCCAGTGCGCGACGACGTCGCCTGGAATTCCGGATGGGTCGCTGAGACCGCTCTTCGGCGTCTTTGCATTCGCCAGGAGTTTTAAATCGCTCTTCCCAAGTTCGACGACGATTTTTACCGCCTGACCCGGCTGCCACGAGTCGGAAACGAGAGGAACATAGAAATGCTCCGTTCCCTTCCTCGTCCAGACACGTTGCTCTTTGAAGAGCAGCTTTCCTTGAATCGCCCACCATCGTCCGGCGGGAAAGCTTTCCGTTCCGGACTCTATCGCACCGAGCCGCACGGTTTCGCGAGGTCCGACGCTCGTGGCCACATAATACTGATACGCTGCGACGAAGATGAACCCAACGCTCAGCAAAGCAGCCTGTCCGCGATGGGTGTGGAGAAGGTTTGCAAGCTCTTTCAGGTCAAGCTTCGAAGCGGGCCGTTCGTCCGGCCGAGGCGGAAGGCCCGATTCCGACTTCGGGCCGAGCGCCATCGCCAGCAGTACCGCAAACACGAGATACAAAATAAGAAAGGCGAAGAAGAACGACCAGAACACCTCGTAGAGACCGAATAGCTTTATTTGAAGCTCGGCGAGCCATCGGAACAACCCCCAATACGCATACGCCCCATACGCGGAGACAAGGAAGGCGGTTCCGGCCGCAATGGCTTGATGTCCTTGGTTTAATCGTTCAAAGAACTGTTTCGGCATTTTGCACCTATCGGCGACGACTGGCTTTCTCTCAAGCAAATCAGAGGGTTAAATGAGCAAACGACGGACATGAGTTTGTTTCACTCAAGGTCCTGGTGTAATCCCCCTCCTCCGACTTCTCGTTCTTTCATTTCTTACTTCGGGTCCAAGCTATTTGCGTCTGTCTCAAACCGAGATCCCGGAGGTTCTATGCGCGGGTTAATGCTTCTCTTCGTCGTCGTTTGGCTGTTCGCGAACTCGTTCCTCGTGCCCCAACTGTTCCCCAGAAGCGTGTTCGTCGACCACTTCGACACGCTGCTCGTGACGACCGTCGTCGTGCTCGCCATCTCGTTCCTCTTTTCGGAAGCGAGGTGGGAGGCGTCGATCCTGTGGTTCTTCATTTTCGTCATGGCCATCCCTTTTAGCCCGGAGGTCACCGGCGGAGTGTTGATGGGGTGGCTCCTCGGAACGTGTCGCAAGCGAATCTTTCTCAAAGGGGAAGAGGAGGTTCAATGAATTCCCCTCCCGGCGGCGGTCTGTCTCAACCACTTCAGCCCTCCGGAGGGGCCGATCGGTTGAGACAGACGCGTCACTCTCGCTGAAAAAAATCCTCGCACCGCGATTCAGTTGAAACGAGATCGATCCGGTGCTCAGAAGTACTCTTAGGAGAACCTTTCAAACCGGGTGACAATTTTTGTCGTGGTGACAAATCTTTTTTGTCACCTGTGAGATCCCCGTATTTGTTCGTGAAATTTTCTTCAGTGTTTTCGAATTGAGCAAAATCAAATCGACCCCGTTTCAACAAAAAACTCAACGAACAGACCTTGGCACGGCACTTGCTTAACTCATCTATAAGACAATGAGATTGGCGAAGGCAAACTTTCGGAATCTCACAGAATTCTCAAATTTCAAAAGTCGAAACGAAAAAACGGTGACCTATGAATCAGCAAGCAGAAAACAAACGGCAAGCAGGCTTCACTCTCATAGAGCTGCTGGTGATGATCGCCGCTTCCGGGATAATGGCCGCCATCGCGCTGCCTCGGTTTGATGCCTATAAGACCCGCTCATTTAATACCAAGGCGCAGAACGACCTTCGGAGCGCACTCGTCGCTGAAGAGACCTATTTCGTAAATCACGATGAATATCTCGCTTGTGATACTGAGAGCTTCCCATGCGCCGGCTCGCTCCCCGGCTTCTTTGCCCTAAACGATGGAGTTCGACTCCAAATCGCGGCGGTGCCAAGCAAAGCCGGCGGCATCAATAACGCGTATGTGGCGGCAAGCTGCCATCAGACAGGTGACGCGCTCTTCACCTTCGACTCCGGCTCATTTACGCCAAATTTTCCGGTCGGCACGATATCCTCGTATCCTGCCTCGTCGCTCGCGACTTGTGGCGACCTGACCTAAATTAGTTCGGGGATGATACCGCGGACTAATCGGCGGCAGCACTAGTTCTCTCGTACGTTGTATTTGTTCACGGGCCCGGGAGAGACCCCCTAGCACTCTCCCGGGCCACTTTCTGGTCCTCGCTCAGGCGTCACGAGTGGAGAGATGGCGACCCACAGAAAAGACGTCACCGAACCGATCGCGCCGGCGAGAAGAGTAACCTCTAGCCCGAACCGGCTCCCCCAGTAACCACCGATGAATCCTCCGATGGGGAGGCTGCCCATGATGAAAAACTTCATCGTGGCATTCATTCGTCCCTGCAGGTGGTTCGGAGTGATACTTTGCCGGAGGCTCACTTGGTTGATGTCATAGATGACAATCGAAAACGCCTGCAGCATCTGTCCAAAAATCAACACCGGATACGCTGATGCCGGAAAAATTGATGCCAATGGGAGGGCGAATGAGGCAAGCCCGAATACGAAGGCTCCGAGGATGATCGTGGGCCCTATTCCAAAAAACTTTGTCACGCGAGCACACGCAAGCGCCCCGAGTAAACCGCCGGCGCCGCCGAGGCCAAACAGTACGCCAATCGCGAGCTCATCATACCCCAGGTTTCGGCGAAGGATGAGAATGAAAATCGAATTCTGAATCATCCAGAAAAAGTTGAGCGAAGATGTCGTGAGCGCGATCGCCCGAAGGATCGGATTCCCGAGAACAACTCCGAGGCCCTCTCGAATATCCGAGACGACGCTTCGCCCAGGGGGTGGAAGCTTCTCCTCTTCCGTCTCTTTGATGCCCAGAAGAAAGAGTGCCGAAAGCAAATAGGAGAGACAGTCGATGATGATTGTCACCGGTGCGGAGAGCAGGCGTATCAAGGCTCCGGCGATAGCGGGGCCGGTGAGTTGTGCGATATTCCGACTCACTTCGAGCTTGCTATTTGCCGATGTAAGCTGCTCCTTCGAAACCAGGCTCGGGAGATACGCCTGGTAGGCGACGTCAAAAAACGCCGTCAAAACCCCAGCCAAGAAGGCAACCACATACAGGTGCGTCAGCGTGAGAGTGGAATAGAATACGGCGAGGGGAATCGTCGCGAGAAGCAGTCCACGGCCGAGATCGGTAACGATTAACATCCGTCGCCGCGGAATCCGATCGACGGCGACACCCACGCCGAGCCCGAGGAGCAGAAACGAAGCGGTATGGAGCGCACCGAGTATGCCCATTTGATAGGCATCGGCGCGAAGCAACGACTCGGCGGTTAAGGCGAGTGCGAGCATGGTAATCTGCGAACCAAATTGCGAGATGGTTTGCCCGATCCAGAGCTTTAGAAAATTTTGATCATTCAATCGGGCAAGAACGTAACATACTTTGAGCGTATGAAAACACGTTGAATGCTACGTTTCAGGGAAAGGAGCTGCCCACTCGCGCTCGAGACGGTCTCTCAATGCCAGTAATGACGCTTCGGATTCCACCGCCGAAAAGGTTCTCCCGGGCACTATTCCGTCGAACACCGGAGGCAGTTTCGAGCAGTCTGCGACTTGAGAATAAAAGCCTGAGAGTGATTCCAGTTTGAACGTCACGGGATACAGAAGCTCGCCTCCCGAAAATGAATATGGAGCAGCGAACCCGCCGAGGTCGCATACCAATTCTCGGAAATACCGGGCCGCTCGAAGAAACTCCCGGCACGAGCGTTTCCAATCCGCTTTCTCGAGACTCGAAGCTCCGGGATTGGCGAGCCGGAGAGTCAACGGACGCTCCCGAATAATCAGGGGAGAGCCATCGGGACGAAGTATGGTTCGTCCGTCCGCGTCCGCACAAATTTTCGGAATTTCATAACTGACGAGACCCATTCCGTTCAACAAACATGCGAGATTCAAGTCCTCGAGCATGTCGTAGTTCAGTGAAAGGTGGAACTCCAACACGGGTGCTCTTTCTCCCCGCCGTGCATCAAGATTTTTGAGATTCACGCTGAAGGGGAGATGCCGATGTTTTCCCTCTGCATCGCGAAACGTTGTTTCGAGTGGTCCGCTGGAAGCGGCGAGCGGACATAATTTCTCAAAGAGCTTACGATTGAACGGCTTTGAAGCAGAGAGAATTGGCCGATCGCTGTGAACAGTCTCCGACTCCAGATACCCTTCAAGCTTGAAGCGCTTCATCACCTGCCGTGCACGACGAAATGATTCTCGCACTTCCAAAGCGTTGTCCGTTTTCACGGTCCAAGTCTCCGGCTCGGACTCGTCAAACATTTTTTCGGCGAAGACTGCGTTTGGAGTCGAGCCTTGTGCGTAGCTGAAGCAATTGACCGAGATATGAGAACGGGAGAATCCGGCTTTGAGCAGGACCTCGGAGCCCTCGGGCCCCACCGCGCTTCGAGTGTCGAGATGAACGTGATGACGAAAAAATTTATTCCTCGGGGTGAGTCGCTTCACATGAAGAGTCGGGTCGTGCGTGGTGGGTGGATTCATGAACAGAGTCCTTCGAGAGAAAATTTTTGCGCGCGCAGGCGTATGCCGCGTCATGGGCAGACGAGGAGTTTATAGTTGTCCCGGGATCACGCGTGGAAACTTTCGATTCTTTTCCCCAAAACTGTGATAATATTGAGAGATTATTGAATTTTTATTTGTGGCTTTTTTCGACAATGAATCGTCAGCGAATTCACAAACTTCTTCGGGACTCCGGCCTGACGGAAAAACAATCCGTGGCCTACTTCGCGGCTCTGCAACTCGGAAGGGCTTCGATCCGAGAACTGGCTTCACGCTCCGGCCTTAATCGAACGACGCTCTACGACATTGTCGATCAGCTGTGTTCACTCGGGTTGCTCGCGAAGGAAGGCAAGGGATGGGGCATCACCTTTATCGCCGCTCCGCCGGAGTCGCTTCGAAGGCTTCTGGAAGCAAAAAATCTGGCGTTGGAGAACGCCTTACCCGAACTAAACGCATTGTACTCCGCAGGACCATTACAGGGAGAAGTGAGCCGGGTCGACGGCACGGACGGCATTCGAAGCGCCTACATGACGACGCTGGGTGAAACACGTCTAGATGATTTTTATCTCGTGATGAGCGATCTGGAGAAGTGGCTGTCACGCGACCCAGACTTCTTTCGTGAATTCGCCCGGAAGCGAAGCCGGAGGATTAAAGGAACGAGACTCTTGGCCGTACCGAGTCCACACGCTGAACTTCGGCGACGCGAAGGAGACAATCTGAGGCTGCTTCCAGCCTCAATGAAACTCCAAATCAACCTTGTGATTACGCCTCAGCGAGTGCTCCTGCATCAAACGTCGGCCCCGGAGCATTTACTCATCTTTACGGGAACTCCGGTCATCGAGATGCAACGCCAAATTTTCGAAGTGCTTTGGCACCAGGCAAAGTGATTGAGCGCCTCGACCGTTGATTGCTCACCGTTTAACGTTTGGCATCACCGGGGGAGACGGCGGCTGGACAGGCGGACGCACCGTATTAATCTCAGGGACTACGGGACCTGGAGGACGAATCGAACCAACCGGCGGGCGAACAGCTTCGGACGGTGGAGAGACCACATCAACTCGCGGCCGAACGAGTCGAGAGTTCAATTCAGCATCCGCCTCGTTGCCGTTATCCCAGGTTCCGCCGTCAGCGGCTTCCAATTCATCTGCTGCGTCATCAGGCGGCGGCTTCGGGCGAGAGAACGAGGACTGTCCGAACGTCGGATCGACCGTAAGAAAAAGCGCAGCAAGCCCGAGATACATCAGCGTCGCAAAACGAAGTTCTCTAAAGAATTGGGAGGTTTTCATGACGGCCTCGTTTTTTGGTCCCGGAAACCCGGGGACTGGCGGCTCACACGACAATGAATCTACGCCATCCGGGAAAAAGGCTCCATGATCGGCCTTTCGTTTCCGCGAGTTCAGGCGTCCTTCCGAGCTCTTAAGCGGAAAGACATTGTAGACTCGAGCGGCTTTGCGGGCGGGGTCTGAGGCAAACCGGCAAAAGGACTGCGAACAAGCCCGTAGTCACAGGACATGGGACACGGGAGGTTCTCTGCCGAATCTCGTTAAAGCGTTGCAGCCGATGTGAGCCAGATCAGGTTACGGAAACTAGGAGTGGCCGAAGCCCTTGTAGAAAAATATCGTCCATGCTCCTTTCGCCGAAAGGCCCGCACTCGAGAAACCGTCGCCGCCTCCAGGGTAATCGTCGACCTCCGACACTGATTATGTCAACGCAATCTATGGACACAACGCCGACGACGCAGGTCGGCAACGAGCTTTTACTTTGGCTGGGGCTCGCTGCGGTTGTAGTGTTTTTCGTTGTTTCCGGTGTTTTCACCTATATGAACATCCGCACGCTGAGCCGCGGAGTCGGGCAAGTTACCCATACCCACGAAGTCCTCACCGCACTCCACGATATTCTCTCGTTGATAAGCGATGCGGAGACGGGCCAACGCGGATTCGTGATTACGGGGGACGAGAAATACCTGGATCCCTATACTTCGGCGCTCGCCCGCATCGATTCACGTGTTGCAGAAGTCGAGCGATTGACCGCAGATAACCCGGTGCAGCAGGGCCGAATCCCCAAGCTCAAAGATCACTTAAAAATTAAAAAGCGCGAGCTCCAAGAAACGATCGCCGTTCGCCGGAGTCAAGGGTTCGACGCGACCAGGGCAATAGTCTCCACCGACCGCGGGCAGAACGCGATGGTGGCCATTCGAAACCAGGTCGACGAGATGGAAGACGCCGAGCGAGCACTTCGCATCGAAAGAATCTCGGCGATGGACAAGAGCTACCGCGTGGCAATCCTCGGCGGGCTTTTGAGCGGATTGCTCGGCGCAATACTCTCGGGTGCGGTCGGTTATCTCGTCCAGCGTCTTATACAGATCCGTAAACGGCAGGAGTGGTTGCTCGCCGGAGAGAACGGTCTCGCCTCGGCTATGCTCGGCGATAAGACCCTCAACGATCTCGGAGACAGCGCCCTTACCTTTCTTGCCAGGTATCTCGAGGCTCAGGCTGGAGCAATGTTCGTCCGAGACGGGAGAGACTTCCGTCGCGTTGCAACCTATGGAGTGCCCGCGGCAAACACGATTCCAGAACGTTTCACGCGGGGAGACGGACTCCTCGGACAAGCGGTAAAGGACAGAACAGTGCTCCTCGTGGAAGATGTGCCTGAGGGGTATCTGACCGTCGGTTCTGCGCTCGGGCAGACCACACCGCGACAGCTCGCCATTCTCCCGGCGACCGCAGACCGATCAGTGAATGCAGTGCTCGAGCTCGGATTCCTTCATCCATTCGAAGCGCGGGTGCTTGAACTCCTCGACCGTGTGCGCGAACCGGTTGGTGTTGCCGTCCGAGCCGCGGAAGACCGAACGCGCTTGCAAGATTTCCTGGAGGAAACACAGAGACAGAGTGAGGAGTTGCAGGCTCAAGGCGAAGAGTTGCGGGTCTCGAACGAAGAGCTCGAGGAGCAAGGACGGGCGCTCCGGGAATCTCAGAGCCGGCTTGAGCAACAGCAGTCCGAGCTCGAGCAAACGAACAGCCAGCTCGAGGAACAGACACAGCTTCTTGAAGCCCAACGCGACGACGTCGTTGCCGCGCAACGTGCGCTCGAGCTGAAAGCCCGCGAACTTGAACAAGCGAGCAGATATAAATCCGACTTCCTCGCGAACATGTCTCACGAGCTGCGCACGCCGCTAAATTCCTCGCTGATCCTCGCGAAGCTCCTCGCGGACAACACGGCGGGAAATCTGACGGACGAACAGGTGCAGTACGCCGACACCATCCGCGCCGCGGGTAATGATCTGCTCGCCCTGATCAACGATATCCTCGATTTGTCGAAGATTGAAGCAGGGCACATGGAGATTCATCCGGAGATGGTCTCCATCTTAGAACTCGCAGAATCGATTCGTCGCACCTTCGAGCCGCTGGCCAAGGAGAAGAGGCTGAGCTTTCAAATCGAGGTCGTATCCGGTTGTCCTGATACCATCGACACGGACCGGCAGCGGCTCGAACAGGTTCTGAAAAATCTGCTCTCGAATGCGGTGAAGTTCACCGAGTCCGGTGCGGTTGAATTATCAATTCGCCGGGGGGCGGGTGGCTTCGTTGCTTTTGCGGTGGTCGACACCGGCATCGGCATTCCACCTCAGCAACAAGAATTGATCTTCGAAGCATTTCGGCAGGCAGAAGGCTCCACAAGCCGGAAATACGGCGGGACGGGTCTCGGGCTCTCCATCTCACGCGAACTGACTCGACTCCTCGGAGGTGAATTGCAACTTAAGAGCGAGGCGGGGCGAGGAAGCACGTTCACGGTGACGGTTCCGGAACAGTATAACCCAGCGCATGTTCAACCACGTCCGTCACCAGCAGAGCATCAACGCCGCGGCGCGATAACGCATTCGCCTACTGAATCTTCGGCCAAATTTATTTCGTCCTCGGCATCTTCAACGCAGACACTCGCAAGCCCGCTCCCGCCGCCACGAATCCCCGACGATCGTGATCGCTTAAAAAGCGATAAGCGCACGATCCTCGTCGTTGAGGACGACGAAAAGTTCGCCCACATCCTGTTCGATCTGGCCCACGAGCTCGACTTCAATTGCCTCTTGGCCACAGGCGCAGAGGAAGCGCTTGCGGTTGCATTGCAATATCTGCCTGGGGCCGTTATTCTCGACGTCGGATTACCGGATCACTCAGGGCTATCAGTATTAGATCGGCTAAAACACGATGCCCGCACGAGACACATTCCGGTTCACGTGGTCTCCGCGATGGACTACGCCGAGACGGCTCTTGCGCTCGGCGCCGTCGGTTACATGTTGAAACCCGTAAAACGCGAAGACCTGTCTGAGACGCTCAAAGGGCTTGAAATGCGGCTCGCGAAACGAGTTCGAAGAGTGCTCGTCGTGGAGGACGATCAGATCCAGCGGGATAGCGTCCAACGCCTTCTCCGTTCCCACGATGTCGAGACTGTCGGTGCGGCGACCGCGGCGGAATGCCTCCAACTACTGAAAGAAGCAACGTTCGATTGCATGGTGCTCGATCTCTCTCTTCCGGATGCCTCCGGCTACTCACTGCTCGAGACTCTGAGCCGGGAGGATGCGTATTCCTTTCCACCAGTCATCGTCTACACGGGTCGAGATATCTCCGGTGAGGATGAGCAAAAGCTCCGTCGATACTCAAAGTCAATCATCATCAAAGGTGTAAAATCGCCGGAGCGTTTGCTCGACGAAGTAACACTCTTCCTTCACCAAGTTGTGTCGGACCTCCCGCCTGAACAGCAACGAATGCTGGCCAAGGCTCGTAGCCGAGACGCGGCAATCGAGGGGCGACGTATCCTCATCGTTGAAGACGACGTCCGGAACGTATTCGCACTCACGAGCATCTTCGAGCCGCGCGGTGCGGTCGTGCAAATCGCTCGAAACGGCCGCGAAGCGCTGGCGGCGCTGGAGAATTCGAAATCCGATCCGGCAAACACTATCGATCTCGTGTTGATGGACGTGGTCATGCCCACCATGGACGGCATCGCGGCGACTCGAGAGATCCGGCGTCACCCAGAGTGGAAGAAGTTGCCGGTGATCATGCTCACCGCGAAAGCAATGAAGAATGATCAGGAACATTGCATTGCTGCCGGGGCAAATGACTACATGGCAAAGCCTTTGGACGTGGAGAAACTACTGTCTCTCGTCCGGGTCTGGATGCCTCGGTAAGGATATCATCGTGACGGAGAGACAAAACGACATTGAGATCCGATTGCTCCTCGAGGCGATCTATCAAAAATATCATTATGACTTTCGAGGCTATTCGATGGCCTCGGTAAAACGCAGACTCAATCAAGCCAAGACTCGATTCAACTGCGAGACAATCTCGCAGCTTCAGGATCGAGTGATGCACGAACCGGATTTTCTCTCGAATCTTCTCTCTGCTTTGACGGTGCAGGTCAGCGAGCTCTTCCGCGATCCGGCGTATTTCCGGGCAATTCGCGAAAAGGTCATTCCTCACTTACGGACTTACCCCTCTCTCAAGGTTTGGGTGGCCGGATGTTCCGGTGGCGAGGAGGTCTATTCATTTGCGATTCTCTTTCGCGAAGAGGGACTTTTCGATCGGACGCTCTTTTACGGCACCGACATCAGCTCTGAAGCACTCCGGCGAGCGGAGGCCGGCGTGTATGAGCTCGACCGCATTCCGCTTTTCACTGAGAATCACCGAAAATCTGGAGGAAAGTCATCGCTCTCCGACTACTATATGGCGGCTTACGGAGCCGCCGTGTTCGACAAAAGCCTCCGGACCAGGATGGTGTTTTCGGATCACAGCTTGGTGACCGATCAAGTGTTCGCCGAGGTGCAGCTCGTTTCTTGCAGGAACGTGCTCATTTACTTTGAAAGAGATCTGCAGGATCGCACCATCGGCCTCTTTAGAGATTCGCTCGCGCGAAAGGGTTTTCTCGGCCTCGGGGCAAAAGAAAGTCTTCGGTTTAACCGACACGCGGAAGCTTTCACCGAATTCTCAAAAGAGGAGCGCATCTATCAGCGGCGAGGCGATTTATGACCAAACCCCGATTCAAAGCGATCGCGATCGGTGCATCTGCGGGGGCTTTCGACGCGCTTACAAAGGTCTTCTCTCGACTTCCACGCTCGTTCCCTCTGCCGATGATCGTAGTCGTTCACCTGCCGGCAGACCGAAAGAGTATTATGGCCGGACTGCTGTCGGCAAAATGCGAGATCGAAGTTCGCGAGGCTGAAGAGAAAGATGTTTTGAAAGCGGGAACGGCGTACCTGGCTCCGCCCGACTACCACCTGCTCGTCGAGTCGGATGGACGACTGGCGTTGTCAAGCGAAGAGCCCGTGCTCTATTCACGTCCCGCAATTGATGTTCTCTTCGAAAGTGCTGCCGATGTATTCGGGCCTGAGCTTCTCGGCGTGATCCTCACGGGAGCGAGCGTCGATGGGGCGGATGGTCTTCGCGCCGTTATCGACGCTGGAGGTAGCGGTCTCGTTGAACGACCTGATCTCGCTTACTCGTCAACCATGCCAGAGGCAGCTCTTCGGCTCTGTCCTGAGGCGTCCGCCATGAGCTTAGAAGAAATCGCCGCTTATTTGTTCGAGGCTGGTAACGAGCTATGACAACAAGTCGAACAGAGTCCGTATATATTTTGGTCGTCGACGATCTCGAGGAGAATCTCCTCGCCCTCGAGGCGCTATTTCGCCGCGAAGGTCTCGAGCTTCTCAAAGCAAGGTCGGGACCGGAGGCACTCGAGCTTCTTTTGAAGTATGAGATCGCGCTCGCTCTCGTCGATGTTCAGATGCCGGACATGACCGGATTCGAGTTGGCCGAGCTCATGCGCGGCACGGAGCGGACCCGGCGAGTGCCGATTATTTTTCTCACCGCAGGAACCGCGGATCAGCAGCGCCAGTTTCGCGGATACGAAGCAGGAGCAGTCGACTTCATCCAAAAGCCGATCGAGCCGGACGTATTGAAAAGCAAGGCTGAAGTTTTTATCGAATTGTTCCACCAGCGCCAGGAAATCGCCCGCTTGCTCGAAGAAAGCCGCGGACAGGCCGCAGCGCTTCAGGAAGCAGACCGGCGAAAAGACGAGTTCCTCGCAACGCTTGCACACGAGTTGCGAAATCCGCTCGCACCTCTCCGGAACGGCTTGCAAGTGTTGAAGCTTGCCGAGGGCGATGTGGAAAGGACCACTGCGGCAAGAGAGCTGATGGAGCGCCAGCTATCGCACATGGTGCGGCTCGTAGACGATCTCCTCGACATCTCGCGCATCAGCCAGGGAAAGTTTGAGCTCAAGCGAGATCGAGTTTCCGTATCATCCGTGGTTGAAGCGGCAATCGAAGCGAGCCGGCCGACACTCGAGGCAGGCGGGCATTCGTTCACTCTTTCGTTGCCGAACCAGCCGCTCCTTCTCAACGCCGATCCGACTCGCGTCGCGCAAATGGTCAGCAACCTCCTTACCAACGCCGGGAAATACACACCTGATGGCGGAAGAATTGAGCTGTCTGTATTCGCGGACGACACCGACGTTTTTTTCCGCGTCAAAGACACCGGAGTTGGAATTCCATCTGAAATGTTGCCTCGAGTCTTCGAGATTTTCACCCAGGTCGGGCGAACGTTAGACCGCGCTCAAGGCGGACTTGGGATTGGTCTCGCGCTTGTGAAACAGCTCGTTGATATGCACAGCGGCTCAATCTCGGCGGAAAGCGAAGGCGTCGGGCGCGGAAGTACGTTTACGATCCGTCTGCCGCATGATTCGCGAAAGGCGGGAGTGGTTGAATCGCTCGCCTCGCATTCAAAAGTGACAACTCCAGCCACACTCGACAGCCGCCGCGTGCTCATTGTCGACGACAACATAGATGGAGCAGAAAGTATGGCCACGCTTCTCGAGCTTTCGGGACACACTACCCGGACCGCACACAGCGGTCCGGACGCGCTTGAAGCCGTTCGCGATTTCCGGCCGGAGGTCGTGTTTCTCGACATTGGGCTTCCCGGTATGGATGGGTATGAAGTGGCTCAGCGGATCCGGGCAGAGAGTCAAGTGGAGCGGCCAATGCTCATCGCGCTCACCGGTTGGGGATCGCATGATGACCGGGAGCGCTCTCGGAACGCGGGCTTCGACCATCACATGACAAAACCGATCGAGCTCGCGCAGCTCGAACAGATCCTGACGCAGATATGATTCTTTCCTCCGTGTAAACTCTGTGCCTCTGTGTCTCTATGGTTCAAACAATAAATTTAACCACAGAGGCACAGAGACACAGAGGCACAGAGGCACAGAGGCACAGAGATTCTCTAACGAAAGTCCCGAGACTCCGCTGATATCTCGGCGCCTTTTTCGCCAAACTCATACATCTCTTCCAAAAGAAGGTGAATCACGGAATCTCCGTGCTGCGTCCGGCCGCGTGCGATAACGAACATCCCGTCAAAAATCGCGGCGGCATATCGCTCCTGCACATTTCGCCGGATGATCAGGTTTCCCATTCCGGTTTCATCCTCAAGGGTCATAAAAATGGTTCCATTCGCAGTTGCCGGCCGCTGCCGCATGAGCACTAATCCGGCAACAGTGATCCATGAACCGGATCTCTGCTGAGCTTGCTCCTTGAACTCCGCGATAGTTTGGATTTGTTTGCTTCGAAGGGATTTTCGGTAAAATGACACCGGATGCGCACGAAGAGTGAGGCCCATCGCGCGGTAGTCTTTCCAGACTTTCAGCCGTTCGCCCAATTCCGGAAGGAATTGTAAGCTCTCTTCTGATTTGTTTTCGAGAGCTTCGAAGAGCGGAAGCCGCTCATCTCGAAGTTTTCCGGTCTCCCAAAGCGCCTGCTGACGGCTGTAGTGCAATGACCCGAATGCATCGGCTCGCGCCAGGGCTCGAATCTGAGAAACTTTTAAGCCGCTTCTTCGCCAGAGCTGCGTGATGGTCGTAAACGGACCGCTTCGTGTTCTCGATTCGACGAGCATCTTTACCTGCTCTTCGGACAGACCTCGCACGAGCCGCATTCCGAGACGAAGACTCCATCGTGCTCTTTTTCCGGAAGAAGCGGCGTTGTTTTGAGCAGGAGGTTCGAGCGAGCAATCCCATTCACTTTTATTGACGTCAATCGGGAGAATCGAAACCCCGTTATTTTTCGCGTCTTGAATGAGCTGGGCCGGTTGATAAAAGCCCATCGGCTGGCTGTTGACGAGAGCGGCGGCAAAACAATCCGGATAATGATGTTTCATCCACGATGACGCATACACGAGAAGTGCAAAGGAAGCCGAATGTGATTGAGGAAAGCCGTATTCGCCGAAACCACGAATCTGCTCAAACAGTTGTTCAGCAAATTCTTCTGCATATCCTCGCTCCAGCATTCCTGCTTGAATTCGATCCCGGAATTTTTCCATGACGTTTTTATTTCTCTTCCAGCTCGCCATTGCTCGCCGGAGTGAATCCGCTTCCCCGGGAGTGAAGCCGGCAGCCACGATAGAAAGCTCCATCACCTGCTCTTGGAAAATGGGAACCCCCATCGTGTCCTTTAAGACAGTACGCACAGCTTCGTTCGGAAAGGTCACCGGCTCGAGTCCCATTCGCCTTCGAAGAAATGGGTGCACCATCCCACCTTGAATCGGGCCCGGCCGCACGATAGCGACCTCGATCACAAGGTCATAGTAACAACGGGGACGAAGCCGGGGGAGCATGCTCATCTGCGCCCGTGATTCGATTTGGAATACCCCCATCGTTTCAGCACGGCACATCATGTCGTAAACGGCAGGGTCTTCTTTAGGGATAGTGTGCAGCTGAAGACACTCTGTGTCTCTGTGCCTCTGTGGTTCACCAATTGTAGAAATCGAACCACAGAGGCACAAAGGCACAGAGATCTGATTTATAAAGTCTATTCCTTTTCGGATTGCCGTCAGCATCCCCAATGCGAGGATGTCGATCTTCAGCATCCCCATGGCGTCAACGTCGTCTTTGTCCCATTCGAGAACCGTCCTGTCTTTCATCGCGGCGTTTTCAATCGGAACGATCTCGCAGAGCGGGATATCACTGAGAACGAACCCTCCAACGTGCTGTGAGAGATGACGGGGAAAACCTTTAAGAACTTTTACGGCGGAGATCGTGTAGCGAACCGTTTTTTCTTCCAGAGAAACATTCAGTTCTCGAAGGTGTTCCGGCGTGACATCTCGGTCACGAAACCGTTTATACGCGATGATGATGTTGTCGATCTGTTCGGTGGAGAGTCCGAACACCTTTCCCACATCCCGGAACGCGCTCCGCGTCCGGTAGCAAATCACTTCGGCGACGAGAGCCGCCCGAAGTCTCCCATACTTCTCATAAAGGTATTGGATAACTTCTTCCCGCCGCTCATGTTCGAAATCGATGTCGATATCGGGCGGTTCATTTCGTTCTTTGCTGATGAAACGCCCCATCAGTAATCGGACTTGAGTCGGATCCACGGCGGTAATTCCAAGAACGTAACAGACGGCGGAGTTTGCTGCGGCTCCTCGTCCTTGGCAGAGAATTTCTCGTCCTCGAGCGAATTTCACAATGTCGTAGACAGTGAGAAAATATTTCTCGTAACGAAGCTCGGCGATGAGTTTGAGCTCTTGGTCAAGCTGCTTTCTCACGGGAAGGGGAACTCCTTCGGGGTATCGCTCTTCCGCTCGCAGGAATGTCTCCTCGCGAAGGTAGTCTTCCGGTGATTTTCCTTCCGGGCAAATTTCGTTCGGGTATTCATACCGGAGCTCGTCTAGTGAGAATCCAGAGGCTCGTTCGGCAATTTCTTCGCTTCGGCGAAGGAGAGACGGCCATTTTCGAAAAAGGCGCTTCATCTCTCGTGGAGATTTTAAATATCGCTCGGCGTTTGATTGAAGATGAAAACCAGCTTCATCGATACGGCAGCCGAGGCGGATGCAGGTGACGACATCCTGCAGAAGTCGGCGTTTCGGGCTGTGATAGAGGACTGCATTCGTAGCAACAAGCGGAATTGAAAATTCCTTGGAGAGTTCGAAGAGACGTTTGTGAATCTTCGATTCGCCGGGGAGAAACAGCCGGTGAAATACCAGCGAAAGGCGGGACGTTCTTCCTGAGAAAGCCCCAGAAAAAGCCCCAGAAAAAGCTTCTGTGAGGCGAGCGAGCATTCCGGGGATTCCAGGCCATTTCAAGTCGGAGAGAACAACAAGACAATCCAGTTCTTCGGAGAATTCAAGAACATCTTCGAGGAAAAGAAAACATTCCGCCTTAGGCGCTCTCAGTTTTCCGCGAGTGAGGAGCGTAGACATCCGGCCGTAAGCTGCGCGGTTGTGTGGATACAAAATAAGGGAGACGGGCAGCTCTTCGGAAATGGGCTCATCAGAAGGAGCGCGGAGGGGAACAGTGACGCCGGTAAGAAGGCGGATACCATGTTCTTTAGCCGCGACATGAGCTCTCACCACTCCGGAAAGCGAATGAATATCGGTAAGACCCAGCATCGGATATCCAAGGCGAGCAGCACGGCGGCAGAGCTCCTCAGGATGACTAGCACCACGCAAAAACGAAAAATTACTAAGACTCTGAAGCTCGACGTACACCCTCACCCCTCAAATCGAGACGAACAATTTAAGCAGAGAGGAACGCCGAGGCTGGCGTGAAGCGAGGCCCGGAAATTGCAAAGCAATCTTCCGGGCCGAAGGTTCACCCCAGCCTCGGCCTTCCCATGAGGTTCGAGGTTGGTCTGAACCGAGGACCGGAAATTGCGAGAAGCGGAGTTTGCTACTGCAAATGAGCAGCGCAGCAATTTTCCGGGACGACGGATCAGGCCAAGATCGAACCTCATGTCCAGATGCCGTGGATGAACCAGGTGGTGGACTGCCGATATATCCAAAGCCAGCTTCCGGTAGGAACTTGCACGCGGAAATAATCCTTCGTTTGAAATCTTTCCGTGTCTTCCCCCCACCAGACGGGTGCGATTCGTTCCGGCCCGATGGCGCAGGAGATGCGGTAGCGCTTTTCTCGCCATTCAAGCCAGGCGGGAGGTCCGTCGGGGAGAGGGGCGATGACTTTAATTGGGGAAGGTTTGTAAAAAAGTAACGAGGGCCGTTCTTCTTCGTGGAGTGGTTGGACGGTATTGTTTTCAGTTTCCGCAGAATTCCTTGGGGCGTATGAGAACGAGCGCTCAGGAATGTGGCTCGCATGACAAACCATTTCTTGGACTTCTTCCGGGCCTAAGTGCTCGCCGATTACATCGAGAAGCTGGCCGAAGGATTTTCTTCGTTCGTTTTCTTCGGGAAGCTGGGACATTTGCCGTTCTTCTGTTGAAACGGATCGAAGTTGAATTTCTTTTACTGCGGAACCGAGCGAAAGCCGTTCGAACATCGGCTCAAGAAGCCGCCAAAGATATGTGGGTTCGAGGCTTGGAGCGCTGAGGCGAAAGGTGCGGAGCAATGGAGAACCCTTCATGGGAGTAATCTCGATACGAAAAGAAGCTATACGTTGATGAGCTGCCGCGACTTCTTTCACGAACTGATCGAGAAGCTGCCGTGCATGAAAAGCGATTACGGCGGCATCTTCTATGGGAACGTCGAGAGTCCTCGCGCAAAAAACGGGGAAAAAGATCCGGCAGCGCGGAAGGACTTCCTCCATGGAACCGAGCATTTGATCCAGACGTTTAAGTATCCCTCCGTGAAAACGATCGAGTAAGGTCGAGCGAGGAAGGCGGAGCAGATCGCGGCCGGTATGAATTTCCAGCTCGCGGAGCTCGGCAAGCTCAACTTTTGAAAGCCGGTATGCTTGGACGGGAAGATCTTCGGCAATGGCTTTGAGTGTTTCGCGAGTAGCATCTTCGATAATCGACACTCGTTCTTTACCGAAGCGCGAAAGCCCCCAGCTCAGTCCGAGGGTCGGAGCAATTGCGATTCGCGAGAGGAGGCCGTGAAAAGAAACTATCTCGCTGACTCGACGGACGAGCTCTCGGTGGCTGCCGAATAGTCTCTCTGTACCGGTGGCATCAAAATTTAATCCGAGCGACCAGGGATCGCTTATCTCGTGGAGGCGTTTCGAGATTCCTCTTACTCTTTCTCCGCATTTTTCTTCGCGGGAAAAATCATCAAACGCCAACACGGGAGAGAAGCGGTACAGTGCCTTGGCAAGAGGGAGAAGAAGCTGAACCCTCTCCTGCTGAGTAAGGCTCCACTCGTGAGACTTCATCTCGGGAGATTTCACGAAAACCGAAATTATTCTTTTCATAGTTGACCTCCAAGGTCCAAACCGGATCCGCCGGCCATTTCAGGGGGAGGTGCCGTCCTTTGGCGCGAAGTAATTCCAACGAGTAACGAAGCTCTTGGTTCACGGAAATTTGGGGAGAGATTAACCAGCGTGTTTGAGCCGTGGAGGCAACTTCCTGCTCCCACGCCGGACGAAGAAGAAGAAAAAAAATACCGCCTCTGTTTTTATTTTTTTCCAATGCATGCTGCAGGCAGCGCATTTGAAGAAGAGAAAGCCCGGATCCGTCGGCTACAATCCCCAACGGAGCCGAGGCTTGAAGAAGCTGAGTGAGGGTCCAGAGGCGTTTTTCTTTTTCCTTGGTATGAAGAAAAAACGAACGCTTTTTCCAATCGGGGGCATCGGCAAAAAGAAGCTTCAAGAGATGGGGGGTGGGAAAACATCTTCGTCCCACCCAGACAAGGGAGAGATCGTTCTGCTCGAGCAGAAAAGAGCGAAGAAGAATGCTCGCAAAAATCAGCGAAGGGTGCCAACGCCGTTTTGCTTTCTCTGAAAAAACATCTTCGCTCAGAAACTCATGAATATCTCCGCATGAAAGTCCTCCTTTCGGAAAAAGAGAATCGATCGCGGGGACGGAAAAAATTGAGACTGAAGATTTCTCTCGTGCTGGAGCTCCTTCCGACGGACGAGCTGCGCCGCCATCAGCGACCCACACCCTTCCCTCGGCAAGAAGATGCTCGAAAGAGGAAAAAACTTGTTTCTTGACGAGGGACACTCCAGCACTCTAATTTCTAGTTTTTTTCTATATACTAGCAAAACTAGAAACTCTTTGGGAAGTCCGCCCTCTAACTCCCTGAATTTACTGAAATGAATTAATAAAACTCTTGCAAACCTCGCCTCCAAAATCCTGCTTACACTGATCCCTCATCGAATCACACATGGTCACTCCGACACCGCCGACCATGCCGGTCATCGCCTGTCCCATCCCCTGAGCCAGGGCTCCCGCAGGATCGCCTTGTTTCGCTGTAGGAATCGACTGCGCGACTTTTGAGACCTCACTTTTAAATCTCTCCAGACAGCGGCTGTGCGCACGGGCGATCTTACTTTCATCACTCTTGCTGCACCCGGAGAGAAGAACGCCCGAAAGAAGGCTCAGAGTGAGAATAAAAGCCGGGCAAGTGAAAATCGGGGACAGAGAGAACGGGAACAAATTTCTCATGGATCCTCCAAACGGAGCGGTTAGAAACGAAACCGCTTTTGAAACTTCAGGGAACAAAAAGATGCTTGTTTCAATCCCGGAACGCAAGAGCTTTACACGCAGCCGTGCATACCCTCATAAACCCTCACCGGGAGCGTTACTCTTCCGGTTTTTCAAAACTATTTTCTCTAAAGACCGATTCTCTCCTCCAGGGTAAAATGGAGGTGTGTAAATACAATAAATACAATGGCTATTCCAAAAACTCCGAGCAACGAGACCCAACGTCTGGCGGCACTTCACCGGTATAAATTGCTGGATACTGAAGCCGAAACGCTCTACGACGACATCACGAAACTCAGCGCGCTCATTTGCCGGACACCGATGTCGATGATCAGTCTCGTCGATACCTCGCGTCAGTGGTTCAAATCTAAAATAGGAATGGAAGCCTCCGAAACCTCCCGTGATATCTCAATCTGTGCACATGCGATCCATGAGACGAAAATCATGATCGTCAACGATGCGACGCAAGATGAGAGAACCCGTGACAACCCGGTCGTAACCGGTGAGGCGCATATCCGGTTTTATGCCGGTGCACCTCTCATGACCCCGGAAGGATATTCTCTTGGAACACTCTGCGTTGCCGATCACGAAGCGCGAGAGCTCAGCAAAATTCAAATTGACGCTCTCGAATCACTCGCGCGGCAGGTATCGGCGAACTTTGAGCTGCGGCTGTTAAACGACAAGCTCCTCGCCGAGAACGAAACAAAAAATCGGCTCTTTTCCATCCTTGCCCATGACTTAAAAGCCCCATTCACGCCGATTCTCGGCTTTGCCAAGATGCTGCACGATGAAATCCAGCACCTCGAAAAAGATGAAATTGCCGAATATGCGGAGATCATTCATCGAAACTCCGAACATGTCTTTTTGCTCGTACAGGATCTCCTGACCTGGTCGAGGCACGAGCTGGGAGCGATAAAATTTCATCCTACGCGACTCGAGCTCGATGTGGTGATGGAAGAACTGATGGATCTGTTCAACGGAGTTGCAAAGCAAAAGTCCATTGATCTTTCCTTTACTCCAAACAAGGCCGCGGTCTTCCAAGGAGACAAGGAGATGATAAATACAGTGCTGAGAAATCTCATTTCGAATGCATTGAAGTTCACACCGGTAGGAGGCCGCGTAACGGTTACATCCGAGAAAAAGCTCTCGACTCTCGAAATTCGAGTGAGTGATTCAGGAGTGGGAATCCCGAAAGAGCGCCAAGAACAGCTTTTTAACGTCGATTCTCATTTCTCCACCGAAGGAACCGCCAAGGAAAAGGGAACCGGATTGGGCCTCCCGCTCTGCAAAGATTTCGTGGAACGCCATAAAGGAAAAATCCGAGTGGAATCGACTGAAGGAAAGGGAACGACGATAGTCGTCACCCTGCCGCTCGCCGGCTAAAGCTCAGCAGTGATTTAAGGCACAACCCCGGATTCTTTCATCTTTTTTTCGAGAAGCTCTAAAAAGAAGTTTCCCACATCGGACGACACTATGGAGGAACAAGGAACCATCTTCCGAGGAGTATGCGCATGTCTGATTGTGCGTGGGAGAAACAACAGGAAGGATTCACGATCCTCGAGCTGCTGGTTACGGTCACCATCATCGGCATTCTCGCCGCCATCTCGACCTCGGTCTATCAGGAGTATAAGGAACGAGCGCGAGTCGCGGCGACGGCATCTGATTTGCGAAATTTCGCTTCCGGTTTCTGGGCGTATTCTACCGCCAATGAAAACTTTCCGAATGACACAAACCTCGTTCTCCCAACAGGCATGGGATCGTTCATTGCGCAAAGCGTCTGGAATCGAGGACCCGCGATCGGCGGGCAATACAACTGGGAAGGGCCGGATTTTTATCCGTATGCAGGGATATCGATCATGAACCCGCCGCCGAACGATGTGCTCGCGGCGCTTGACCGGCAGCTGGATGACGGAAATCTCTCTCAAGGGAGATTTAGAATCGTGGCGGCGAATAGCCGACCAACCTACATCATCAGTGAGTAGAAGTGTGATGCAAGACGAAACAGCTGGTAATGTGTTTTCAATATAACGGAGCTTTGCTGGCTCGGCTCCGCCTCGCGTGCCGCACAAAATAAACGAGCAATGCTCGTTTATTTTGCGGGAGCGGCACCCATGAACCCGCCGCCGAACGATGTGCTCGCGGCGCTTGACCGGCAGCTGGATGAC
>CAZDWZ010000015.1:56553-105995 GCA_964509425.1 uncultured Bdellovibrionales bacterium
ATCGTGGCGGCGAATAGCCGACCAACCTACATCATCAGTGAGTAGAAGTGTGATGTGAAACGAGTTTGACTGATCGAAGCGCTAGTCCGGAAGGACGACGCATTTCCCGCCCGAGATGAGCTGAACGATCGATTTCCATTTCGCATCGCCGTTTGCGTCAAAGGAGAGAGTTCCTGCAATCCCCTGGAAATCTTTCTTCTTCAGGATGAACTTCTTGATATCTTCCGATGTTGACGCTCCCGAGCGAAGCGCTTCGGCAAGAATGAGAATCGTGTCAAAGGTCGAGATGCTATTCATGTCGATCGGCATTCCAGGCCGTTCTTCATTGTAAATTTTCTCGAGACGCCGGAAGAGGTCTTTATTTAAACCGAGTTGAGGGTCGACGCTGAAAACTCCTTCAAGCGACTCTTTCGCCGAAGACGACACCGAACCGGAGTTGCAGAGGCCTAAGCCATACATTTCGCCGGGGACAGCGAGCTCTTTGATTTGCGCGAATATCTTGGCGGCCGTACTGCCCGACGCGAGAACGTAGAGCGCATCCATCTTCAGCTTCTTCAGCTTCGTGAGCTGCGGACGGAAGTTATCTGTGTTTTTTGCGACGACTTCTTGAGCACCAATTTTAATACTCGAGGAACTCCGAAGCTGTTCGATCAAATTGTTATAACCGAGCTGAGTCCAATCCTCGTCGGTACGGATGACCGCCACACGAAGAATTTTGCCTTCCATCTCCGCGACGTTCAGAAACTTTCCTTTCAAGACCCGAAGGAGCGCGGTGTTCGGTTGATCGCTCGTGTAAAATGTGCGGAAAACATATCCGCCCTGCTCAGTGAGCTCCGGATTGCTCGATTGCGCAAACAGCAATCTCCGCTCCTTCGTCACAACCGGGCGAAGCGCGGTGGCGACATTCGTCAGCGCCGAAATCACCGCGGGTGGATTATACTTCTCCATCAACCGGCGATATTCGGTGATCGCAACCTCCGGATCGCTCCGGCTATCCTCAAACACAACTTCCAGTTTATTGCCGAGAACACCACCTTCCTCACCGTTTATCTTTTGCAGCGCGGCGCGGATTCCGATGCGAGCACTGGCTCCAATAAACGCAGAGTTTCCGGACATCGGAAGAATTGCTCCCAGACGCATCGAAGTGTTTTCCGCACCAGCAATCGGCACCATGGCGAGGCAGATGAGAGAAACACCGGAAAGAAGAGCGACGGAGAAAAAAGAGCGCATGACACGAATTCCTGGATCAAAGTAGCGGTCTTATCCTTAACCGACCCATCCCCGTATTTCAAACAAAAAGCATTCGCGCCGGAATACACCAGCACTTAATGAGTATCGAAGATGCCGATCTGGTAGGAGGAAGAACATCCACCGTCGGGAAGAGAATAGCGGGCTTGATAAATTTCCGAGAGCTTCAACAGCTCTCCACGCTGAAGTGGAGTTTTTCCTCGGGAGACAGCACCGCCCGTAAACCCGAGACAATGAATGCTCTTCAGGAAATCCTTGCCGGAGGCGTATCGCTCCTGAAACTGCTGCTCTCCTGCCCAACCGATTGAAAATCCGCTGCCCTCAAGCGCTTCGCAAATGGAACGAAAGCTTCTGAAGGCAACCTTGCTTACCTTATCCGGAAAAAGCTCTGCTTTTAATTCTCGTAATTCAATGAAGGTTTTTTCGAGTGGCAGAAGAAAGCAGAAGCGGCCACCTGGTTTCAATACATGTCGGAGGCGTCCGAGCAGCGGCTCGAGAGGCTCCATCCATTGCAAAGCGGAGCTGCTTACGATGAGGTCCGCAGGTTCCACGAACTCATAGTCGTGCACGTCGCTCAAATCCCAGCTAACCCGTCCGGTGGGGCAGCGCCTTTCAGCTCTTGAGAGCATTCCTTCAGAAAAATCAATCGCCGAGATAGAGGCTGAAGGAAACTGCTCGAGGAGTCCTTCCGTGAGGAAACCACTACCGCAGCCGAGTTCGTAGATTTTTTTTATCGCGTCGGAACGCGTAAAGAGCGACAGCAACTGTGAAGCGAAGAGCTTCTGCACTCTTGCCGCCTGATCATAGTTGTCCGCTGATTTGGTGAAGCGCTTTTCTACTGAAGCTGTTTGGGTCACGAGGGCTGAGGCGAGAACTACGCGGATTTGAGTTTTTCTTGAAGCGCTTTCGTTGCTTCACGTTTCTTTCTAATTTCTGAAGCTTCACGCTCCTCATCTACGACCTTCAACTTTCCGTCTCGAATAAGCTGAAACATTCGGGTAATCTGAGCTCGCTCTTCTTGATCAATCCTCCCATCCGCGGA
Organism: uncultured Bdellovibrionales bacterium; assembly: GCA_964509425.1. Taxonomy (GTDB): domain Bacteria; phylum Bdellovibrionota_C; class UBA2361; order SZUA-149; family CAZDWZ01; genus CAZDWZ01. The sequence continues at coordinate 58,844 of CAZDWZ010000015.1, forward strand.
AATCGCATCGATGAACAAATCGTGTTCCTCCCGGGTCAACACCCCGTCCTCAATAAATTGATCGAGCATTTCCTTAAGCGTGGGCATGGCTTCCTTGTGTTTCCAATACGATACCAGGGCCTGACTATTTTGTCGGATCAATACCTAAAAATATTGACCTCGAAGCGCCAATCCAGCCTTTCCTGTTATGCTAAAATCTTGAAAATGTGTAGCTATTTCAGCTAAAAGGGCGGTAATTCTTCCCTCATGAGAATCTCATCGGATAACAACACAGGACAGCGGAACATGCTGGAGCAAATAGAACTCTTGATTTTGGACTTGGACGGCACACTCGTCGACACCAAGGACGACATTACCTTTTCACTCAACAAAACCTTGCGGCATTATTCACTGGAACCGGTGAAGGCTGAGGTAGTTGCGGCTCACGTGGGCACCGGCATCACCCCCATCCTCAAGGAGAGGACGCCGGCTCACCTTTTTGCCACCGTCATGGAGACCTTCGAACAGACCTATCTCGAACATATCGCCGACTCCACGCGTCTATTTCCCGGATGGGACGAGGTGTTCGCGGCATGCTCATCAAAGCGCTTGTATATTCTTACGAACAAGATCCAGATTTTCACCGATGCACTCATTGATGCTCTCGATATGAAGAGGCATTTTGTCACGGCATATGGCCGAGAGGCGTTTGCGGAGCGAAAGCCAAGCCCGCTGCCCGTGATAAGCATCATGAAGCAAGAGGAGACGCCTCCAGAGCGAACCCTGATGGTCGGAGACATGCCGGCCGATCTTCAATCCGGAAAAAATGCAGGGGCAAAAACTTGCGCCGCGCTCTTCGGCTACGGGAAAAAAGATGCCCTCCTCGAATTGCACCCGGATTACGTCATCGAGAAGCCGCTTGATCTTTTGAAACTGCCTTAATCAAAAAGGTGTCCGATGAATAAAATTCAACGACTCGAGAAAGTGCTCACAAAAAACTCCCGCCGTGTGATTGGACTCATGTCCGGGATGAGCATGGACGGAGTCGATCTGGCACTCGCCCATATCTCGGGGACCTATCCCCGCCTCGAAGTGAGATTGGAGGATAGCTATTTCCTTCCCTATCCGCTTCAACTGAAAGAGGCGCTCAAAAAACTTCGGAACGGAGGCACGACAGGAGAAACTTCAGAGCTGAATTTCCGGGTAGCGGCTGAATTCGCCCGCTGCGTGAACCTCTTCCTCGAAGAAAGAAAGATGCCGCCCGATTCGATTGATGCCATAGGCTCGCACGGGCAAACGGTGTTCCACCGGACCGGAGCCTCATCTGAGTTCCCGTCCACGCTGCAGATTGGCTCCGGAAGCGTCATTGCTCAGCTCACGAATATTCTTACCGTTTCTAATTTTCGCGAACGAGATCTGGCCGCCGGAGGTGTCGGAGCACCGCTCGTGCCTCTGTTTGATTTCCTCCTCTTCCGGCGCGATGACGAGCCGGTGGCACTCAATAACTTGGGAAGTATCTCGAATGTCACGGTCGTAACTCCGAACCTCGACGATGTCCTCGCCTTCGACACGGGGCCCGCAAATATGCCGATCGATTTCTTCGCTGCGCTTCTTCCCGGAAACGCCGACGGCATAGATATGGATGGAAAACTATCCGCGCAGGGAAAAGTAATTGATGCGATGCTGCAGGACTTTCTGAAGAACCCTTTCTTCGCAAAGACTCCGCCAAAAGCTGCGGGTTTTGAAGAATTTGGTCCGCCGGTTCTTGAAGCGGTAAGAAGCCGGTTCAGCGGTCATGATCCAAAAGACCTGCTCCGAACCGGAGTCGAGTTCTCGGCAGTCACCATCAGCGATGCCTACAAAAACTTCGTGCTTCCAAAGTTTCCGAAGTTGCATTCGATAGTATTCACGGGCGGCGGAGCGAAAAACCCTACGCTGTTGAATCGCGTGCGAGAATTACTTCCAAATATCTCGATCGAATCGCTGGATACGAGCGACCGACGATTCTCCGATGCCAAGGAGGCGCTCGCTTTCGCGGTGCTGGCAAACGAAACTTTGAGCGGAAGGCCTGGGAACGTGAAGCAGGTGACGGGCGCTCGAGAGTCCGTGACACTCGGAGATATTTCGCTGTAAAAACCACTCTTTGCCTCTGTGGTTCAACAGGAAGGCGGATCAGCGCGTCGTTACGACCTTGTTCGCGATACCTGTTGAACCACAGAGACACAGAGAAAACAGTAGTTAGCCTGATTCTGAATTTTCCAGGAGACACTCATGCAATTTGCAATTATCGCGTATGACGCCTCGGACGCAGAGGCCCTGAATCGCCGGCTCGCTGTGAGAACCGCGCACCTCGAGATGGGCGACGTTTATAAGGCAAAGGATCAGTTCCTCATGGCTGCGGCATTGTTAAACGACAACGAGCAAATGATGGGCTCGGTGATGATCGTCGATTTTCCTTCACGCGACGAGCTGGATGCTTGGCTGAAGGTGGAACCCTATGTCACGGGAAACGTCTGGGAGAAAATTCAGGTCATCCCCTGCCGTGTCGGACCGAGCTTTCTCCCGAAGAAGTAACCGGATCGGGCAAGGGAGTCTTCGCGAAACAAGCGAACCTCACCCGATCAGCGCTTTCGAGTTCACGTGGAAATAGAGAACTTGAAAGTCCTCACCCACTTCGAGCAATCGGAGCGTTATTAACGCGTCACCCGATTCAAACTCGCCACGGATCCTGTAGGTCAAAACTTTGCTGAAGCCGACGCTCGGAGTAACTCCAGCAAAAATATTAACAAGTTCCGGTTCTCCCAGCTTCTTGAGGCCGCCGAGTTTTTTGAACCAACCGAACATCTTCGTAAACTCCGCTTCCGAAGTACCTTTGAATGCAGCAGGCGCCATGAATTTCTTCGCCACCTCGGGATCCCACAGGACCATCTCCGGAAGCGTTCGCATTACGTAAGGGACGGCGGTATTGGAATACTTAATCCGCTGATATCGCCACCAACCGGCAAAACTCCCGGCGATCAGGAGTGCGATGAGCAGGATAACGCCTATACATTTGAGGAATTTTCTCAACACGCATCCAACTGTAGCTGAATGCGGTCTTTCACTTCAAGGCAATTTGACCGCGCCACCGACGACACACGCGCGTCAGACCTGCAAAAGCAGTGAAGCTGCGAGAATTAGACAATTGGCTCGTTGTCACCTGGCGGGAGGTGGATTCTCGCGACCCAAATAAAAACGGGGCGGATGGAAATCACCCGCCCCGCCGCTATCGAGAGAGACAAGACTCGATAACGCAGAGAACGTATCTCCGAAAGCTTAGCTAATCTGAATTTTTTTCAGCTTTGCCGCTTCCGATTTCTTAACCTTGATTCTCAAAACTCCGTCTTGAGCCTTGGCCTCTACTCCCTCGGGATTGACATCCGCAGGAAATCGCAGAGCTCGTTCGAATTTGCCGTGGAAAGTTTCCTTCCGGTGGAGCTGCTTTTTCTGCTCCGTTTCTTCCCATTTTTTCTCGCCGCGAATTCGAAGCTCTCGTCCTTCAAGAGTCACTTCAACGGCTTCAGGTGAAACTCCCGGAAGCTCAGCCTCAACAACATAGTGATCATCCTCTTCCCAGATGTTCATAACCGGCATGAAACCCTGGCCATTCTGAGTTGCCGTCGACTCCGCCGGAGCGAGCGAACCGCCAAGAAGGGCGTCGCAAAGCTGAGAAAAATCTCCATACAAGCGCTCAAAAGGCACGAAACCTCTTGAAAATGAGCGCGATGGAAAAGATCGTGATGTTGCAAGTCCGTTATTCATAAATCCTCCTCATCTCAATAAAAACACATGCGGAAAGAATCCAGTCGGGAATAAAACTCAGGAGCACCCCGAATGTTTCTCTCTCACTGAAAAACAGATAAGCACGGTGTTTCTGCCTCGCAACTCTCTCTGAAAATTTTTTCATCACGCCTATAACACTCTTGTACTTCTTGACTTTTCTCCTCTTCCGGCGCACGTACTCGGCGCCGAAGATCTTCGGATGAACGCTGTTCTGCCTCGGTGGGAGCGCAAGCTTTCGCCGGGGTGAAAATAGAGGAAAGTCGGGACACCACAGAGTATGCCGGCTGTTAACCACAGCCTGGGGCGACCCAGAGAAAGTGCAACAGAAAGCAAACGGCCCTTCGCTCGTGAAAGCGAGAGGAAGAGCAAAGGTGAAACGGTGGAGTAAGAGCCCACCAGCGCCGGAGGAGACTTCGGCGGCTCGGTAAACCTCGGCAGGTGCAAGACCAAATAAGGGCACCGTGAACTCTTCGAAAGAAGTGCGTCCCGGAACTACTCGTTCCGAGAGTGCCCGGGTGTGTCGCTTAGATGAATGTTCATCGCGCTTGAATAGGTTCTTCGGAATCTCTTCAGGCGTACAGAATCCTGCTTACAGAGATCTTCGGCTTTTTCGATTGTTTTATTCTTCGCAAGATTGCGCGCTGTCGAGATTTCGGCAGCGCTGCAGTGCTTACAACTGCCGCCGCCCTTGAATTGCGTGAGTAAGAGTCAGCTCGTCCGCGTATTCCAGATCACCGCCTTTCGGAATACCTTGCGCTATCCGGCTCACACGAACGGTCGTATGCTCGAGCGCCTGGGCAATGTAGAGTGCTGTTGCATCGCCTTCAACCGTCGTCCCCGTCGCGAGAATCACTTCCAAAATTTGAGCTTCAGGCGAGGCTTCGTGCTTTCCGTTCAGGCCCAGCCGCGCGAGAAGCTGCGGAAGTTTTGTTTGCTCGGGCTGAACTCCCCTCATCGGCGACCAAAGTCCATGCAACACATGATATCGTCCCCGATATCCTCCACTTCGCTCGATGGAGAGGACATCCGAGGGTTTTTCCACGACACAAATCGTCGTCGCATCACGTCCTGGCTCTTCGCAAATTGGACAACAATCGCCTTCTGACAGAGCAAAACATTCTCGGCAAAGCAGAGTCCGTTCTCTTGCTTCCAAGATCGCTTCAGCGAGTGAGATGGAGACTGCGGGTGGCTTGCCGATGAGATGGTTCGCGAGGCGGATGGCGCTTTTCTCACCGACTGATGGAAGCTTAGTCAGCTCATGAATGAGTCGTTGGAGTGCCGGGGGGAAACCTTTCTTCGGGGAGGCTCTATACATACTTCCGGTTACTTTTCGTCAGGCTCAGCCATCCCGGGAATTATACGCTCAATGGCGCTTCCTTCAAAGACCGAGAGTGCAGCCTGCACCAACGGATCTCTCCGGGCTTCGGCTTCAAGACGCATTTTCCGGTTTTGTTCTTGCTCTTTTTCTTTCACAGCAACCGAAGCGGTGGGAACTTCCGAAAGCGGGAGGACGCGAACATCCCAGTTCGGCTGCGAAGAGAAAGCCGCAAGGTTGTCTTTTAGCGAGTTGATCGACGCGGGCTCGGAAAGAGAACCGAAATCAAATGGTCCCGCTTCGATGACGAGCCGTCCTCGAACGAAGAGCTTTGGCGACACCCGCCGGAGATACGCTGCGAGAACCAGCTCCGAGCGGGCATCCTTCAGAAAGCCGAGAAACCCTTCCCAAGAAATCGCCTCAGCAAGCCGCTCTTCCGGCTGATGAGGCAGAGGAGCCGGACCGGAAGGAGCCCGAGCAGCAGACTGCTGAGTCGGAGCAGGCTCGGAGACGACACGAACGGGGGCCGTCGCCGGGCGCGAAGCTTCTGGAGAAACCGCGAGCTCAGGACGAGCCGCAGACTCGGCGCGCTTTCCCGGGGAAGACGAACGCATCGATGAGGGCACACCGGTGCCCGAACCCTCGGGAAGTCTCGCCAGCAATTCACCAAGAGGTAACAGAGACGAAAGCGTCGCCATTTTTGCCACGCCCGCCTCCAAGACGTATCGCGGAAAGGCGCTCGTAACCGCGTTTCTCGCGGTTTGCTCTGCGATATCGAAAAGGCGTTGTATGTCGAAGGCCTCCTTCTCTTGAACCTGCTCTGATAACTTTTTTAGTTCGGCCTGAGAGAGCTCGAGCACCCGGCGCAGAACGGAAGCTCCGTTCTGCGTCGAGGACAAAAGCTTCACCATGAGAAGGTTTCGCCAATGCCGCAGAAAATCAGCAACGAAAGTCCGCACATCGATGCTTTGCGTAAATGCTTCATCGAGCAACGAAAACGTCTCGTCTAAGCGAGCAGCAAACACTGCCTCACTGAGGCGAAGATAAAATCCAGAATCGACAACTCCCAAAAGTTGCGAAGCGGTCTCAGGAGTAATTTTCCCCGAGGAAAAAGCGACCAGACGATCGAGCATGGATTGTGCGTCGCGCATTCCGCCGCGAGCTTTCGACGCAATGAACTCGAGCACCTCATCGTCAACTTCGGCATTCTCCGCTGCCGAAATTTGCCGAAGACTTTCGACCATAACGGGAATAGGGAGTCTGCGGAAATCATGACGCTGACAACGCGAGAGTACCGTGTCTGGAATTTTGTGCGGCTCGGTCGTGGCGAAAATGAAAACGGTATTTGGCGGCGGCTCCTCCAGGCTCTTCAAAAGCGCATTAAACGCAGCGATGGAGAGCATGTGAACTTCGTCAATGATGTAGATTTTATAGCGGGAGCCCGGAGGCGGAACGGAGCGAAGCGAATCAATGAGGTCGCGAACATTATCGACGCTGTTGTTCGACGCTCCATCGACCTCCCAAACAGCCAGATTCGCCGAGCGCGCAATCTCCTTACAGTTCGCGCATTCTCCACACGGCTCAACGAGCAACACGGGATCGGCACCGGATGGAATGTCGGCGTACTTCGGAATCTCCCGACCGGCACAGTTCAGCGCCCGGGCGAAAACACGCGCTGATGTCGTCTTTCCGGTTCCTCGCGGTCCAGTGAGCACCACCGCGTGCGGCACTCGGTCGAGCAGGATCGCATTGGCCAAGGCTTTCGTTACCTGTTCTTGGCCGACGATTGAAGAGAAAGTTTGAGGACGAAAACGGCGGGCGAGGACTTGATAGGACATAGATACCAACAGATGATGTACACCCACCTCAGATGTACTTTTCCGAAGGCATTTGCGTCTGAGGGAGTCGAAACATTCAGACCAGCGATGTGTGCGACTGCACACGAGCAGCAAAGGAACTCTGCAAAACGAGTTTCGACACCAAACTCCGCCGCCACAAGAAAAGTACTTTCGAGAGGCGGAGTTTCGTCTGAGACGAGGCGCGGGTTTAGAAAAAAAGCGGAGTCGGCCTGTAGGCCGTCGAGCATTTTTTTAAACCCGCAACGAAGTATCAGGCGAAAATCCGCCTCTCGAAACGCCGGGGAGCGCGACACAGAAGTTGTGCGCTACCGTTGCTTCCTTTCGGATCTGGCGGGGTTCACGCGGACCCCTTGCACGAACCCCGGCCCGTCTCTCGTAACGCGAATTTAAATACCGGGCAAGTTCGCAGGAAAAGACAGTTTACGGCTTGAAGGGCTTAGGCTAAAGAGGAAGGCCCTTCGCGGAGGGTCACTCCACAATTTTTCCGCCTGCGCTGCGCCATCCGGCGGCCACCCGACCTCCCCCGTCCTTTGGGGAAAGGCGGGCTAGCCCCGCTGCAGCGAAGGCGGGAGAGGTGTCCGAGTGGTTTAAGGTGCACGCTTGGAAAGCGTGTGTGCCCTAATCCGGCACCGGGGGTTCGAATCCCCCCCTCTCCGGTCTTCGCTCGCGGTAGCGAGCTTCGCCCCGGCGAGCCGGTCGTATCGCGAGCGAAGACCGTCGCGGCGTAGCTCCAAAGGAGCGAAGCCGGACCCCGGCCGCACCACCAAAGCCCAGCCCCCCAACCTCCGCAACAAGAGGATCGCAGAGACCCCAAACTCTCCCCGACCCCAAACTCTCCCCCCAATAACCGCCCACCGGAAACACTGAGCAATAGCGCATAAATTACCGATATAATTTTCCTTCGGTTCCCGCCGGCCAAGCTCAAAAAAAAAGATGAGTAGAAGCTGCATGCGGCACATCTCCTTTTTTTCGGCGGACGGTCGATCAGCACATGCTTGAGTAGAAACGGAGAAAAAGGTTTGACAAGATTTCCCTCGCCAATCATCCCAATCTCGATGATGCTGCCAAGACTAAGGCGAAGCCGCTCAACGCAAGGACCGGATGGAACTTCAGAATCCGAACTCAAAAAACGACATCGCAGGTCACCTCTTTTCACTCCGACTGCTGAGCGTGGTATTTGTGGTAAGCATACTCATTTACATGGGACTCGTGTACAGCGGCCAGTTCGCGCGGCCGGCAGGAACGACAGTTGACAACACCCTGGTGTCAATCCTGCTCGCCGTAGGAATGGCGGAGATCATCATCGCAAAGCCGCTTGCAAAATTCATGCGCCAATCCATGAAAAAAGGCTTGAGCCCTCAGCCCGACGGAAGCACTCCTCCGAAGCCTAAATCAAGCGCAATCTTTTCTTCGACTCTGGTCTATCTCGCGATCACTGAGGCCGGCGCGTTAGTCGGCTTCGTCGCCTCATTCATTTCAGGATCGCTCATGCCGTGCCTCATCCTCGGCGGCTTCGCCATCCTTTCGATTCTGCTTAACTGGCCCAAGGAAGAGCTGTTCCACGCCGAATAATCCTGCACACAGAAATGCGGCATTCTCTCGCATGCCATGGTAAATGCGGATACCGCATCACGTGTCCGGCGCGACCGGCGCGACCGGTGCGACCGGTGCGACCGGTGCGACCGGTGCGACCGGTGCGATGAGTCGAGTATCAATTCACGGAGATTTTCATGAACCGCCTTCAGAACGAACACAGCCCCTATCTCCGACAGCATCAGAACAACCCGGTTGATTGGTATCCTTGGGGCGAAGAGGCTTTCCAAAAGGCTAAAGCGGAGAATAAACCGATCTTTCTCTCAATCGGCTATTCGACTTGTTATTGGTGCCACGTAATGGAGAAGGATTCGTTCGAGCAGAACGACGTCGCGGAGGTGCTGAACCGTTTTTTTGTTTCAATAAAGGTCGACCGCGAGGAACGCCCTGACGTCGACAGCATCTACATGAGCGCGGTCATCCAGGTGACCGGTCAGGGTGGGTGGCCGATGAGCGTGTTTCTCACGCCGGATCGGAAGCCATTCTACGGCGGCACTTTTTTCCCGAAAGACAGATTCATTCCGCTTCTCACTCAACTCGAACGAGCATGGCGGGAGCAACCCGAGGCCCTTCAGCAGTCGGCGGCTGAGATTGGAAGACTCATCGCGGCAGAATCGAAAAGTGAAGCCGGCTCGGAACCATCTCCGACGATTTTCCCTGCGTTCGTGAAACGCCTTCAGAGTTCGTTCGATGATATTTACGGCGGATTTTCCCCGGCGCCGAAATTTCCACCGAGCCAAAGCCTCCGGGCGCTGCTTCGCATCTCGAAGCGGAACAACGATGACGGTGCGCTGAAACTGGCCGAGGTGACGTTAGACCGGATGGCGCGCGGCGGACTTTTTGATCACCTCGGCGGAGGATTTCACCGGTATTCAACCGACAGACGTTGGCTCGTCCCACACTTCGAGAAAATGCTGTATGACAACGCGCAACTAGCGATGACGTATTTCGAAGCGTATCAACTCACGAAAAACGATCTCTATCTCTGCGTTGCGCGCGAGACGCTCGATTATCTGCAGACCGGAATGACGGCCGACCACGGCGGATATTTCTCAGCAGAAGATGCAGGAGAAGTTGGCAAGGAGGGAGAGTTCTATGTCTGGAGTGAAACGGAGCTTCGAGAGCACTTGGATGAAAAGGAGCTTCAAGAACTAAAACGAATCTACGGAGTCACCTCGCTCGGAAATTTCGAAGACGGACTCAATATTCTCAATCTCCAAGACAAAATCTCTTGGACCGAAAAATCACAAGGGTTCACGCGAACAGCGCTTGAAAAACTTCGAAATGAGCGAAGTAAGCGAGAAGCGCCTCACCGTGATGAAAAAACGCTTGCCTCGTGGAACGGCCTTGCCATCTCGGCGATGTCGAAGGGATATCAAGTCACGGGAGACATCGCTTACGCGCATTCGGCAGAAAATGCCGCGCGCTTTTTGCGGAGTAAGATGTTCATAAACGGCGAACTGCTGCACCGTTACTTCGAGGGAGAAAGTGGAGTTCCTGGAATGCTCGATGACTATGCGTTTCTGATACAGGGTCTCCTCGATCTCTATGAGGCGCGCGGACATTCGGAGTGGTACATTTGGGCGGTCGAACTGGAGAAGAAAGCTCGCGAGCTATTTTGGGACGAGGAAGCAAACCTCTTTTACACAACCTCAACTGCTGATTCGTCTTTGATTGTCCGGAAGTTTGAACTGCCGGATGGAGCTGAGCCTTCGGGAAACGGCGTTATGGCAGGAAACTTGATTCGCCTGCTGCATTACTCGTTTGAGAGTGCGCGCGAGAAAACGTTGAAGTCCATGCTCTCCTCCCTTGCCGGAGCCTGGGAAAGATATCCGACGGCTTTTTCTTCGAGTCTCATCGCTTTTGACCTTTCACTTGGGCCGGTGAAAGAAGTGGTCATCGCCGGAGAGCGTGATCATCCTGAGGCACGTAAGCTCGCGCAGCTTTTAGCAGAGAGATTTTTGCCGAACGTCTTGGTCGCATGGTCGGGAAAAGACGGAGAAAATGTCCCGCCGCTTGCACGAGGAAAGATCGCAGACAATGAGAAGGGCGTGAGGTTTTATGTTTGCGAGATGGGGACGTGTAAGTTGCCGGTCGATGAGGCGGCGGCAGTGATGGGAATGCTGTGATGAGATTGCAGCAAAGGCAGCGAAGAGAAAGGAGACGAGAAAGACGGAGTTACGGGCCACTCTTCCGTGCTACCGGGCCCGTCTTCGTTCCTGCGGAACTTCGACGCGGCGATTTTCGCTCGCACCAGCGAGCGAAAATCGAAAATCGGAGAAGGTGAGATTCGAACTCACGGAACCCTTCCGGGCTCGCCGGTTTTCAAGACCGGTGCCTTAAACCGCTCGGCCACCTCTCCCCCCTACGCTAAAGTTTCGGGCCTACGCTAATGCTTCGGTGGGCTAGCCCGTTCTCTCCGCATTTTCGCGGGCCCTTTTGCTTAAACGTCAGAGGCAAATGTGGTGCAGTTTGGATTAAGAAAACATCAATTTTTCAAATTTTGCAAATAGTTCAATCTGCCTCGTTCACAGCTATCAAGCAGGCGGTAATCAGGAGAGATTTCGATCTTCACCCTGACTTTTTTTGGGTCCACTCTTCCGGACCACTCGCTCGGCACCTTCAAACGTTACGATGAAACGAAGATTTGCTCTTCACCGGATAGACTTCGCCAATCTCGGTCCAAAATCACTTGAGTGAAAAAACGAGCGCGTTAGAAACGCTGCGGATCTTTTCCTTCGTCATCCGTGAAGAGTGGATTCCGCGATATTGCACAGAGAGCAAACTCTTTCTGCAATAGGGCGGTGTGGTGTTCACACCCAAGGTTTCTCGCTTACAGAAAGGTTCGGTTCATGATCGAACAGTGGAACGTCGGCGTGCTCGGCACGGGTTTGGTGGTCGAGGCCTCGATCATCCCCGCGCTCTCGGCACTGGAGAACGTGCGGATCTCAGCGGTCTGCTCCGCGAGCGGCGACGAAGCGCGGGCCACGAAAGCGGCCGAGCAGGTCGAACGGACTGCAGGGTATCTCCCGGAGAAGTTCACCGGCCTCACTCAGATGCTGCAGAAGCGCCGGAAGCTCGACGCCGTCTTCATCGCGACCTCGAGCGGCAAGCACTCGCAGCATGCGGTCGAGTGTCTCAACAACAAGAAGCGGGTCATCCTCGAGAAGCCCCCGGCGATGAACCTGCCACAGCTCTTGAGAATCGCGCAGGCGTCGGCCCTGAATCGCATGCCCGTCGGGTGCATCTTCCAGTATCGCCTGAACGACGTGTATTCGAAGCTCCGCCGCGCGGTCGAAGCCGGCCGCTTCGGCCAGATCGCGTTCGCACAGGCGCTCGTTCCCTGGTCTCGCAAGACCAAGGGCTATTACGATCTCGCGCCCTGGCGCGGGACCCCGGAGGAAGACGGGGGCGCGATGATGAACCAGGGAATTCACTATCTCGATCTGTTGCTCTGGCTGATGCAGCCGGCGCAGAACCTCGGACTCGAGAAGGAGCCGGTTACCGCGCTCACGGCCATCGTAAACAACGTCGCGCACAAGGGCGACATTCGTGTCGAAGACATCGGTGCCGCGACGTTTCAGTTCCGGAACGGGGCCGTAGGGTCCTACGTCGCATCGACGGCCTGCGGCGGGCTGAAGCCCGGCGAGGCCGAGATTTTCATCTCCGGAACCACGGGCACCGTTCGGATCGCGAACGAAGCGATCACGCGGTGGGATTTCACCGTTCCGGCAGAGGAGGATGAACAGATCACGATCAGCTCTCCCGGGGCCGGTGGCGCAAGCAAGGATCCGAAGGCGATCGATTTCCGCTTGCACGCGCGGAACATCGCCCTGTGCCTCGACTGGTTCAACGGGGATTTTCCGGGTCTCTACCCGGACTTCTCGTTCGATCTGTTTAACGCCGGGCGGACGGGAGTGATTGTAGACGACTGCTACAGGTCCGCGCAAAGCCTGCGAATCAGCATGCCGAGCGACATGCAGATCATCCGGAAAACGCTGCGCGGCGAACGGTAATTTTCGCGCAGGAGAAGAAGTGTTTTATCGAGGCGGCATGCATGAAGCTCGCCGCCTCCAAACAACACCACATCTCCCTGGAGATATCCCTGTCACAGTTTAGTTCTCGCGAGAAAGGACGGAAGCAGTTTTCCCTTCCTGACGCCGGAGCACTACATAGCCAAAGAATTCAAATCAGAGATTGCTTTCTCGAAGATATCAGCGAGGCGTTGAACACTCTCCGCATCCACCCATTCCTGCGAGGTGTGGCTTCCACCGCCGTGCGGGGCGACGATGACCACGGGGATTCCCCGTTCGGCGAGCCGATTTTCATCGGCGACGCTTCTGCCGATTCCGTATTCAATCTCGCCCGCAACCGCTTCAGAGATCTTGGAAACGTAACGAACGACAGCGTTTGATGGGGGGAAGAAGTAGGGTTTGCAGGGAGGTGTTGGACGGCTTCTCGTCGAAACTTTTAATTTCGTTCTTTGGTCGAGAACATTTCGCGCGCGAACGTCTTCGACAAATGCGAGGACACGTTGAAGTTCGTCCTCGGCGGTCTCGCCGGGGACGAGTGCCCGGTCAAGGACGCAGCTCGCACGATCCGGAACGCTGAGAATGCCTTTTCCGCCCTGGATAAAATTCACATACGCGGAATTCACCACCGAGATTCCCTCGGCTTGAAAAGTCCTTCGTGCACGCTCACAGTATTTCGTAATCTCTTCACCGAGGTGAATGACCTCATGCGCCGCATTTACCGCATCGGGATGAACAAAGGCGTCGGCCCCGTGACAGGCGTGCCCTTCCACGTCGAAAATAAACTCCGTTCTCCCGAGCCGCCCAAGTCCAAGCCATTGAATGAACGGCGAGCTTCCCGCTTCCGAGATTTCGGGAACGAGGGCCAATTTCACATCATTGAGAAATTCGCTTTCCAGCAACTTTACGGCGCCGAAGGACCAAAACTCTTCATCGGCAAGAAAGGCAATTTTTACTTTCCAACCTGCGGGCGGATCATTTTTCGCAGCTTCGAGAATCGCGGCAATTCCCGACTTCATATCGTTCGTGCCGAGTCCGGTGAGGCAAAGCCGCCCTTCGACCGTTTTTCCTTGAACGACGAATGGATCCTGCTTCCATCCCGCCTTCACATCAACGGTGTCGACGTGCGCAAAAAAGAGAATCGACTTCGTCCCCGTGCCCTTTTCCGCAACGACGTTATACCGCTCCGGAATATCAACCGAGCCGGCACGCTGTTTTTGTTCGACCATTTGCCGGGAGACCGAAAACCCCCGCGTGACGAGCTTTTCCTCCAAATACAAATTAATCGGCGTTTCGTTTCCGAGACCAATCTCTCGCCCCCCATGAGAAGTGGTGACGAACGGATTTACGGAATCGATGGCAACGAGCTCTCGAATAAGTGTCAGGAGTTCTTGTTTCATGGGCTATGGATAGGCCGAAGCCTAACGAGAGTAAAGGACCGGTATTTCTGGTTATGAGAGGGGGAATGTGTTGACGAGATCGGTGCGTGCGCGCTCCGAACCCGTCAACAATTTTGCCCGGATTCCTCCTTTCTTGTTTGTTCTAGGGACTGCCCTGCCTGACAAAGGTCTTTTCGTCGACCATTGCCTTGAAGCCAGCCGCCTCGAACGCGCGAACCTGATGCATCCCGGGGAAGGCATGAACACGACGCACCCCTTCCTCCCCGATCCATTCGACGCCATCGCGCAAGAGCATCGAAGCGCATTCGGACGGTTCGTCTCCTGCGGAGTACAGTTCGATCGTGCCGCGCACGCCGAAGCTGCCCGCAAGCACCACGTTCGACGGGCCTCTCGAGCCCGAGCAGTCCGCGAACGCCACGGCACGCTTGGCCTCGAGGCTGGCGACGATCGCTCGATACTTCGGCTCCGGGCAGCGCGCCTCGAGGAAGCGATGAACTTGGCTACACGACGAGGCATCCGCACTCCGATTCCGGGGCTTCGAGTCCGGAAGGATGTCTCGCTCGAAGTGCGGCTGGGGCCGTAGCTGGAAGTTCAGCGCGAGCCAGAAATCATCGGCCCGCGGGTTGTTTGCTTCCGTGATGGCGTACGTCATGTCCGCCGCGGGATGCGTGTCCAGCGTGTGCCGGACCATTCGCTCGCCGATTCCTTGGCGACGCCAGTCCGCATGCACGCCGATGTGACAGACGCAGCCGACGCCGATGGTCTCGCCGCCGATCGACGCGGCCACGACCATCTCGTGGCGGACGGCGACCAGCACCCAGTTCGGCGAAGCTTCCGAGTTTTTCGTGACGAGGTCGGGGGTTTCCCAAGCATCGTCGAATGACAGTTTCGGTACGGTTCGCAGCAGTCCGATGACCGCGCGACTTCCTACGCGAGTAGCACGTAGTGGAATTATCTGCGGCACGTGAGTTGACCCTTTCCTCGCTAGAGGTGGATGAAGGTGGGATTTCCGGGCAGGTGTTTGAATCCGGAGAACTTCCAAGCTCTCTGGATCCAAACTGCTTCCGGAACTATTTCCGTAAAAAACCATGTTGCACGCACCAATCCCGTGATGACGAGCGCATCCTCATCACGGTTTTGGGCATTGTTTACTCAGGGTGAGAACTTAAAGAGCGGGCCGGCGGAGGGGCCCCGCCAATCATCGCTCAGAGATGAAGGAATTCAGCTAACGTGTCGAAATTTTTGAAAGTCCTGTCAGAAAAAATAGCGTTTTGTTAGACTTATAACAAAACCTCGAATCCCTTTGCTGGTGCGCTGAGATGAGGAATCCGTTCGATTCATGAAATCTTGTGATCGACACGCCGGAGATATGAAGAGACGGAGAATCAGCGTTCGACGCAATTCGCCGGAGGACCTCCGCCGCACGCACAGTCGCAGTCTTTCGTGAAGGAACACGCGCAGAAGCAGTTTGCGGGCTCGTATCGGCAGCGAGAGTCCCCTTCACAGCTTTCCCGGGTGAGTTCTTTTTGACTCGTCGCCATTTCGCAATTTCCTTTCTCGCGCCGGCAAAAGTATTCGCCGTGCTTCAGGCATTTTTTCATGCTCTTGGGATCGCGTTCACAATCGAGCGTACATTTCACCGACGAGAGACAAACGAGCGGGCTCAACTCCTCGCACACCGTTCCCAATGCGGAGTCGGCAAGTGCAAACACAAAAAGGAACAAGGATAGTAATCGCTTCATGTCGCCTATTTTTGATTCGCATCGACAACACCCACCATCCACTGCATACCGAACTTATCTGTGAGCATACCGAAACGCGGCGACCAGAAAGTTTTTGCAAGCGGCATCTGAACAGTCCCACCTTCTGCGAGTGCGGCAAACGCACGATCGGCTTCTGAAGCGGAAATGACCGAGATTGACAGGGAAAAGCCAGAAAATTTTGTGGACTCATCACACCCATCGGAAGCCATGAGCGTGGTGCTGCCTATTCGAAAGCTCGCGTGCATGACCTTCTCCTCAAATCCCGGTGGAACTTGTCCAGGCGAAGGCGGCTCAGGGTTTTCGTTGAAACGAAGCAACATGTCGACTTCCGCACCGACCGCGGAGCGATAAAATTCAAGTGCCTCCTCGCATCTTCCGCCAAAAAACAAATACGGTTGGATATAGCTGCCAATCATCGTTTCCTCCGGATTATCGTTTCCCGCGGCTCATCATGAGATCCCAATACACCGATTTAGGTGTGCCATCGGGCTTAATACAACTCAGCGCGTCCGCCTCCTGTAAAAGGGCGAGACTCTCCAAAAAAGGCGAGTCCCAAAGTCGGCCTTGAGTATCCTCCGGCAAAGCTAAAAAGCGGCTTGCCTCGCCATGCTCAGCAACGAGGAAGTAGAGTTTCGCTTCCTCTTCCTCCGTAAGGCCAAGTCTCCCGGCAATCGTCGGCACTTCCAAGGCCGCCAATTTTTCATGACCCGGAAACGTCACGCCGCCATCTCCGTCATCCACTCGGCTTTCCGGCTTCTTCAGATCATGAAGGAGAACACTCAATCGTTCGACAAAGTCAGGATCTCGTCCGAGGCGCGTTTTTGCACACTCATTCATGTGCTCGAATACCAAAGACGTGTGAATCGCCACGTCACCTTCCATATGATTTTTTCTTCCTTGATCGCACCCGACGAGAGAAGAAATACCTGGGCAGATGGAGTTCAACCAAGGCTCGGATAATGCGGCGAGAAATTCAGTCCGCGAACACTCCGCAAGAAAAGTGGAAATTTTTTGATATTCTTCGTTTTGCAAGCCAGTCGAGCCGCTAGAGTTTCTTTGACTCGGCCATCTTATACTGACTTCTGGAATTTTCGGAGAGCAATTCACCACTTCTCATCCCACCGACTCTTGCGGTTTCTACGAGAGGCAAAAGGCGAACTTTTTCGGGTGGGACTACGATGACCGAGGTTACGCCTTCCTCCGAACCACAGCCGACCTGAAGCCGACATCCAAGACCTTCGGCCATTTGTTTCGCGATGAACAACTTTAGGCCGGCTCCCCCATTTTGTCCGCCGTTCGTCACTCCCGGTGACAGGAATTCATCGAGGAGGCTGGAGAGCTGCTCTTCCGTGAGTCGGCATCCGCTATCAACAACTTGCACCGTAACGCTTCCGTCCTTCGCTGGTTTTACGGACACCGTAATTTTTCCTTCCCCGGTATAGCGGAGCGAATTACCCAAAACATTTGAGAGCACTCTTCCGAATCGAAGCTTGTCACACTGAACGACGACGTCCGTTTCCGGAGCGATGTATTCAAGCGAGCGTCCTTTCGCTTCGACAACAGCGCGGAGCGATTCAACCTCTTCGGACAAAAAACTGTCGAGCGCGGTATCTTTCTCATTCGCTTCGAAATCGCCGGACTCTATCCGGACCATTTCCAGGACATCGCTGACAAGCTCGACCAGTGCTTTCGCATTATTCTGCAGATCGCCTGCGAGTCCCGGGATACGATTGGAAAAACCGGGATCGGATGAAAAGCGTCCGAGGACTTCCGAAATTAAGCAGATTGAATTTGCGGGCGTCCGGACGTCGTGCGAAACGGCAGCCCAGAATCTTGATTTTGCGGTCGACGACTTTCCCAAACAGCACCTCTTACTAAACCCAGAAACGTTTAGACAGGTTCGTTCAAAACCGTCTTTCTGTCCATGACACAGGCGGGATAACTCTATGATCGGGTCCCTTTCACCTGCCCCCGTATGAGGACAGTCATATGAAATTCCGTCTCCGGCTGCGGAACATGATCCGTTCATTTTTGGCCGCCGATGAAGAACTCGACCGCCTCACCGGGGTACGCAAAATTCCTCAAAATCCGGCGGTTCAACCCTCTGCAACTCCTGACAAAAACGTCGTCGTCGAAAATAATCGAATGTCTGGCGGATTCTCTTTCGTCGTATGCGCCGTTCTTCGAACGCATTTGAATCGGACGGTGGGGAGATCTGAGTCCGACCTCTTCAGCTTTTGAATTGAAAATTTTGACGCCGCGGTCTTCGCCGTAACGCAGATCGCGACTACCCCGCGCACGAGATTCTCTCTACTCACAACACACTCCAACAATCCTGTGCTGACGTGGCCGGACAGATTCTCATCGTCCACTCCGCTCGATCGATGATGTCGCTCGCCCTCGCGAATGTCATCTCGGAAGCAGGTGGTTTCGAGGCGCTCGTGAAGGCGATTGGCGCCCATCCGGCAGAAAAGCTTCCCGAAGCAGGGCGTCGGGCGAACGAGTCCCTGGCCGGTCTCGGGTGAGAACAGCGAAGGTTCTGAAGCAGTAAAACGGAGCGGATTGCGCGTCCCTTGCCGAAATTTTTCACGCTCGGAATTGTTTAAGAAAACGAGCGCGTTCATCCACTTAGCCAATCGTGGGTCGCTGTGTCTAGAGGTCTAAAACGCCCGCAAAAATCGCCGCCTCGTATCCGGCCATCGCCCGATCCTTTACCAGCACTCAAAATATGTGTAAATTCGACGCCCTTCGATCCCATGCTCTCTCCGCTTCAAAGAAATTCCTGAGTTTTCCGCCGCCGCCCGGAGCCTTTGCTGCTCCAGGCAGTGGCGCCTTGCTATCCCATGGAGGTTCCCCGGCGCCAGAAACCCGGACCCCAAACATCCCGATCCCTGGAGAACTGATGACCCCGAAACGAAACGACCGCCGCTCGGAAGCGCTGGCGGGGACGCGAGAGCGCATCCTCACCGGACAGCTTCGACCCGGCGATCAGGTGAAGTTCGACACGTACTCGCTGAAGCCCGGCGAGATTGCCGACGTCGTCCGCGACCTGCAGCGCGAAGGGCTGGTGAAGCTCGTCGGCGAGAACCCGCACGTCGCTTCGATGAACTACGCCGGTGCGACCGAAGTCTTCCTGTTCGTCTGGTCGCTCGGCCGCACCGCGCTCCGCTACGTCAAGCCGGAACACATCAACCGCACCCTGCTCGAACAGGCGCGCGCGGCACTCCGCGAGGCGACCCCCGACAAACCCGACCACGACAGCACGCTGAAGTTCATGCTCGCGTTCGCGACCGCGATCGGCCGGCTGTTCGAGTCGGTGAAGCACTTCGGGACGCCGGCGTACGTCGGGGAGATGCTTCGCCGGTTGCATCTTCTCGATCCCGACGCATTCAACCCGGCCGGCATCCGCTTCCTCGCCGAAGAGTACAGCGTGCTCGTGACGCAGCTCGAGTCGGAGACGCCGGACGGCAACACGGTTCGTCACCTGTTCGAGACGATCGTCCAGCACATGGTCGAGTGCTGGTCCCTCGAGGTGATCCTGAGCGAACACGGGGAGCTGTTCAAGCACGGCCGCTTGACCCTGCCCCGGCACACGATCGGCCCGCGGATCTCGATGCTGTGAAAGGTTCACCCCGGTTGCAAACATGGCAAGGATGCCGCAGCCGGGACGATAGTGAGGCAGTGCTCCTCACGAAATCCGGAATCAGTTACAGTTCAATTCTCAACGAAGGGAGAGCATGGTCGTAAAGCATAACTTCTCAAACCTCAGCAACTTCGCCAAAGGAGAAGTAGAAATGCTTGCACCGGGATTAAGCCCCAAAAATTTTCAATTAGAAATACAACTTCCCGCTCCAGTGTCGTTGGCTTCTAGCCACCTTCACGAAATGGAAGGGGCCAAGCCTCTCTCGCCGAAAGAGATTGAAGATCTTGCCGCTCGCAGCACCTCAGAAAACGTCGAAGAACGAAAGAAAGCAATTCAAGAGGTTGAGAAATTGCCGTTGGAGAGCACTGTTCGACTGTTCGAGCATTTTCGCGACAAAAAGCTCGTTGGGAAGCCAAGCTCGGATGATGCTGTAAATGCTCTGACCAAAAGCCTGAGGAGACCTCACGCCGAAATCGGTGAAATGATCCTCAATCTCCAGGATGGCAAATTCAAGAAAGAGGATATTCGTCTCCTCGGCGTCATCGCCGAGGGAGGCTTTGGAATTTCCACGGAGCCACAGAAATCTCGGAATCAACTCTTCGCCGACTCAGAGAAAACCAACGTCGGACAGGTCGAGAGTTTTCGAGACGTAATTGCCGATTCGATAAAATTGGCCGCACCGGGAACGAAGGCTCAAAACGAATTCGTTGAAGGTTCGCGTACCGACACCACAAAGCTTACTCTCAAGGATGGTCGCGAAGTAATCCTCGGCGTGGAGCGTGGCGGATTTTTCCCAGGTCTCCAGCTCTTTGATGTCAGAGTGATCAGCAAAACATCCGACACGAGCGTCACGGTCATCGGTACCTTCAAAGACAAGGAATAAGGACGGAATGGCTTGAGTTGAATTATTCAGCGGAAACCGGATGAGCAGCTTCCGCTGATCAAGCGCCTCAACCTGTTCCCAAACCGCAGCGCGAGTGAAGAGTATATTCCTCCTTTCTCTCTCCTCACGTGCGCTACGGCTGGCTTCAGCAGGCTAGGACTGGAGCGTCTTCTCGCTGCTCCAGTTGCCGACGCCCTCCGGGACGACCAACGACCACCTGTCGCTCCCGCTCTCCTCCCGCTCGATGCGCAGACCCGCCGCACCCCCCCAGCTTACCCGGGTCGCCGCGCGCTCGGCCCACGCCGAGAACCGCTTCCCCAGGCCGAGCGGGTTCAAGTACTCCACCATGGGGTCCCTGACGGCGCGCATCTCCCCGATCCGGATGATGCGCTCCGCCGAGACCTCGGCGGAGCGGAGCGGCATCTCGTAGCGGCAGTCCCTCGGCGGCCCGACGAGCCACCTCCGAATCCACCTCAACTGCCGCGGGAGCTGGGCGTTCGCGACCGCCAGCACTTCGCTCGGCGTCCGCCGGTCGCGGGGCCCCCAGTGGAACCACTTGGAGGTCAGCGTGGCGAGGCGAGGCGCGTCCGCGCCGCACCCCGAGGTCACCGACGCCCAGGTCTCGCCGGCCTTGGCCGTCACCCGCAGGTAGAGCGTTCCCCCCATCCACTCCCAGCCCGCGAGGTCATACGCCACGGGGGCCCACCCCCCCGCCTCGTCGAGCCACGGGTCCCCCGAGTTCCCGAGGCGAAGCAGCCTCCCCGCCAAGTGCGCGAGGAGGACCGCCTCGGCGTGGAACACGTTCCGGGGGATCTCGAGGACGTTCATGTTTTCTCCTTTCGGGAGTTACGCCGCACATGAAAGCGGCTGTCAAAATGCCGGAGCCCGGATGCCTACGGCGCATCAGTATCGGTGTCCGGCAAATGCAGAGCTTTTCGAGCTCTCCAGTTGCCGGACACATGGGCCGTGGTCCAAGATTGCGGTCCGCAGCGACAATTCAAAAACGTCATCTGCAAACGCCGTTGAATAATAAAACGGTCATGGACTCAAATCTAAGCCGTAACTCAGAAAAACCCTCTCCTTCCCTTTTCTCTTCACCGCACTGCATGGACAGGCCACCGGAGTTTGACGTCTCCATGCAGTTACAGCAGACACACCCATATGGGAGAAGTAAAAGATCGATGTCGTAATTTTATGAATGAAGAGAATAGTTGCGCAGCTCTCTCAACCGACTTGTCGGCAAAATGAGACTCGTTTCGGATCAACGTCGCAGCACTCTTCGCAGCTCCGAGGCAGATGGGCTCAGGAAAGAAGGAAAGCCGCTTTTCCAATACCTTCCGAAAGCCGATACCGTTGGTGAAATGGAATTTGCCTTGGGCGCGCCAGACCGGGCGGAAATCACCGGAACGCTGGCTCGCATTCGAATTAACCAAAGTGAAAGCTCTTGAACCTTAAGACAGCTAATGAGTGAACAGACGCCATTGAACAATCACAAAAGCACCGCTCGAAACGGAAATGCCACAAGCAAGAACACTATTGTGATGAACTGCGTCATCGCGGTCCTCTATGCCGCAACTTTTGCTTGGGCCATTATGTTTTTCATACCGCGATTCCGACCCGCAGCAATTTGGCCTCCGGATGGACCGCCCTGCATCGACCATTCACTTCCGACGCCGCTCTTTACGGGAGAAACTTCGAGCATACACATGGGGAGGATTCAGGACTCCGATTGTCTAGTAACGAGTCTTGAAGACGGACATTGGACGTGGTCCTCACCGGACACAGGCATCGTCACGGTGACTCCGGCCGGACGCATCACAGCAATCGGCGTGGGGAATTTCAGATTACTGGCGACACGGGGCCAGCAGGTAAAAACAACCGGTGGGTATGCGCTCCCGCGAAATTTCAACCTCCGCATCGAGCCGGAGAAAGCCGAGCTTCGTGTAGCCGACGTCCTTCGCGTGAAGGTCGCAGTTCTCGACGAACAAGGAAAAATCATTCCGGAAATCCCCTTCTCGGTTTTCACGCCAGAGTTCTATGCACACGGAAATCCGAATTCGAAGCCGCTGTTTGATATGTACTCTCAGCAACATGTACGCGACGAAGCAGAGTTCGTAGCGGAGAGACCAGGCGAAACAATGCTCACGGTCGAAGCTGCGGGGAAGAAGGGGAAAGTCGCAGTGCGGATCGTGGATAGCCCGCCCGGCTGAAGCTTCTGCAACAAAAGCAACGAAGAGCCCCCACAACCAAGCTTTACGAGACCAGCCGGTGTCGGAGGCGATTGGCGGTTGGCGGTTCACTTAAAACTTAATTCTTCACCAGACCCAAACAAAAATCGAAATACTGGCTGCCAAACGGAGACTCGAGAAGGTGCGCCAACAACCTTCTCGTTCTTTCGGGTTTAGTCCGCGGAGGAAAAGGAGACGGAGGTCTCGATGGCGACGCGGATCGGTTGGAAGTGGGTGAAAGGCTTACGCTAGTTTCGATTCCGATACGGGGAGCCGGCGATGTTCTGGTGCCACGTGAGCACCAGCACGTCGCGGCTCGCGCCGTCGGTGACACCGCGGAGCGCGGTGACGAAGTGCCGGGTCAATTTGTCATCCGCGAAGATGACGTCGAGCGACTGCGTGAGACGAACCAACTCGCAACACTCGGTATCTTCGCCGAGGAACATCTGGGTGACGGCCGAATCAGCGGAGAGTCCCGACTGGAGCATGTGCCACATCGCGACGAACGCGAAACCGTCGCTGTGGGGACCTTCCGGCGTGATGTGAGTCGGCTCGGTCACGACGCCGTGCGTGCGGATCGCGTGGATGCCGACTTCCCACGGCAAGCCGCTCCATGGCTCCGCCACCTGGAACTGCTGCCAGGTGAAGCGGATCATCGCGAGGAGGAGCGGGTTCTCGAGCATCGCCGGGGGGACCGGCGCGAACCGGCGCTTCACGTTCGCCGCGTACACGTTGTTCTCCCCTTGCCGGAACTCCGCATCCGCCAGCTTGCTGATCCCGTCGGACTTCGGATCCAATTCGACCCGGCTGAACGTGCGGCTTCGCGAGCACCGCAGTCCATCCGCCGCGCGGCTTGCGGTGTGCTCATCGCGTGGCATCTCCGGCCAGAAAGCGAGGAGCGGCTCGAGGTGCCCCAGGAGCGAGAGGTCGACGTCGATGTCGTCCACTCGGAGGACGGCGTAGGGTCGGTTCTCACCGACGGACAGGGATTTGGGTCGCGGGAGCGCGACCGATTTGCGAATCTGCAAGGCTCAGACTCCACTGAGAACATCTGGAACAGGAACAGAGAATGCGCACCGGACAAAACCTGAACGGTCTGACCTTTGGCGCGCTCTTCTCACCGTTTTTCGAGAAAGGGAAAAAAGAGCGATACGAAATTTCTCTTACCTAAATGGGAAACGGGCAAAGAGCGGCGGGGAAATTTCTGTTCGCACAATCCTCACGTAGAGTAAACGGCCGCTAGCGGTCTGTTAGGAAAAATTAATGTTCGCCAGTTGGCGAATCAACTTACTTGAGAATTTCTACCATGAGAGATGAAGGTACTTGAGCGCCTTGGAGAGAATTCCCGAACGATTGTGGAAGAATACAAAATCATTTCTGTCATCTGCACTCAGCACAGCGTTGTCGCAAGCAGAGTGTGGTGCGCTCGTCATCGTCTACAGCAAGAAATTTTTCCGTGATGTGGCGAGAGAAGCTTTCCAAAACTTCGTTGCAGCGATCTGAAGCGTGTTGCGGTTTTGTTAGGTGAATAACTGAGCCGAAGTCGTGGGAGTCCTCGCAGCTTCAGGGCCAGTGGGTCGAGGCGAGGATAAAGGGCAGGATTTGATTTGTGGTCGGGTGGCGTGTTGGGCAAGTGGAAGTTAAATGGGGCTCCCATTCGTCGCACTACCGGGCCCGGCTTCGCCCTTCGGGGCCACGCCGCGGCGGTCTTCGCTCGCGATAAAACTGGCTCGCCGAGGCCAAGTTCGCTACCGCGAGCGAAAATCGGAGAGGGGGGGAGGGGGATTCGAGCCCCCGGTACCCTTTAGGGCACATTTGATTTCGAGATTTCGCTAAGCAAATCAGGGCGATAACGTATCGCAAACTACCGCAATACTTTCAACTAATTAGCCGGATTGATTGGTTGCGGTTTGTGGCGGATAGTCGCTGAGATTTGCGGCCAGGTGTCCCAGGAGAGTCCCATGGACGGAACAATCATGACCTCACGAAATTTTGTAACAATAGCGTTGAAACTAGCGAGCATAATCGTTTTCATCATTGCCCTCTTCTTCACGCCGTTTTCTCAGGCCGAGCAAATTCTTCACATCAAGTACCGAGCCACATTCGTGGATGTTGACAAGCCGTATTTTGAATATCTGGATACTTCGAAAAGCTCCTGGATTGAAGGTGCATGGTACGACAAGTCGAAGCAGTACCTAATCATTAATTTGAAAGGCACAAACTACCATTATTGCAGCCTTGACGAAGGAACGTGGCGCCGATTCAAAGGCAGTTCCTCCTTTGGCAGCGCGTACAGCGCAAGCATCAAGGGCAATTTTGATTGTCGCGTGTTCCCCGTTCCCGATTACTCTCAGTGAGCAAACGCGGAAACGAATAGCTTATCCAGATTCCCCAGGAGTGTCCCATGAATTTTCATCTACAGAGCCAAGAAATCTCCAACGGTTCTACACAAATCGATTCTCGGGCCTTTCGATTCCCTCGTAAGATCGCGATGTCCGAAATTGACTTCCATTTGGGATCGCAGTTCGGTCGGCTCTGCGCACACGAGGCACGAGCCTAGTGCCAGCCGGATTAAACTCTTTCAGCCAAATCCACGCCGCATTGGACATGTTGGAACTGCCCGATGGTGCTACCTTGGACGACGCACGCAGGGCCCATCGCGAACTAATCCAGGTTTGGCACCCCGACAGGCATCTCCACAATGCTAAATTGAAGGGGCGCGCTGAAGCGAAATCTAAACAGCTAAATGCCGCTCTCGATTTCTTGCAAACATTGAGCACAACGCAGCCGTTCCGACGGCAACAGGCGTCGTCCTTCTCGTCGGGCCAAGATACAAGAGATGACAGCACTTTCAGAAGCGAGAATCCCGGTAGCACCAGTGAAAGTGCGCACAAAAACCAGGACCGGCGTCCGCCCCATTCAGAAAAACCCGATCATTCCGGATCCCCGCATCATAGCGATGAATCCGGCAAGACTTGGCTTCAGAGCTGGGGAATACTCTCGGGAGTAATGACCCTCTGCTTGGCCACTGTCTTTGCACTTCACAAACCTGAGCCACATGTAAGAACGGCCGCTCCTAGGTTGGAGGCGACTCCCACTCCCGTGGAAACGTCGCAGCGACGGTTACCGCGCGATGAGGTGGACGCCGCTTTGGCCTATCATTCCGCCGTCCTAACGAAGTTGACTGCGAAGCCAAAGAGTCCAGTTATCGAACGGAGTTGCATTGATGTTAAGCCTGCAAACTTAGGCCTCTCGCCTCTCGCAACCAAGTGGCTTACGATTCTCTTGAAGCACCCGAAGCTGTCATGCGACCATGGCTTTCACGAAAGTCATCTTTATTTTAGCGTAGACTGCGATTCGAATCCGATGGTCACAAACTTTGGTTGTGGCAGCGGCCTATTTTCCATAATTCCAGCAGCTGAACCTGCCCTGATCAGGGATTTGCAAATTAAGGGCCGAAATTACAGCGTTGTCCATCTCGGCGGTGAAGGCAGCTCAGGCCTTGGCGGCACGTTGGTATTTGAGACAGGGCCAAAGAACCCCGTGCTGATCGGGGTGGTGGAGGGAATCGCCCCCGATTTTAGTGAGATCGGCTTTAAAGATTTGGTTTTCCCGACACACGATTGGGAGCCTAACTGCTGTCCCAGCGCCATCACCACGCGCTCCTTCGTAATCGACGATGGTGAGCTTCGCTTGGAGGAGCGCATCACCAAACCAAATCCCGATGCTCGATGGACATCGGTTTCAGAATTCTATTCACGGCTCAGAAAGTTCCCGTCAGAGGATTCGCGCGAGATGCTTTCTCCTAACCTCGCGGCGAAGCTTCCCCCAGGGTTTACCGCCTTTCATCTTCCAATTTCGCACCACCAATTGGCTAGCCGTATAGGTTTCGAAACGGTGCCTCAAAACGGAGTTCGCGTAGATCTGCTGGACCGCCCGCGCGAGGACGGCGGAAAGCCGATACGAACGTTTGGAACGTGGATCACCCAATGGAACGACAAAGATCGGTTTTGGGAGCTTTCACGTTTCACTCCAAACTGAGGCGGTCGTCTGACATGATTTACAGCAAAGGATGACGAGCATGGGAATATTTATCTTTATACTTTGCCTTGCGGGACTAATTAATCGACAAGGAACGAAGTATTGGCTTTGTTGTGCGCTCGCAGTTCTTGTCCAAGGTATTGCCGGATTCTTATTCAGCGGAAACGGAACTCTCGACAAACCATATGGTGATGGTCTCATCACGCAAATCCTCAGGCAAAGGACTTTGGACGGACCGCAAGTGTTATGGATGGTCTTTCCGACCTTCTTACTCGGCTGGTTTCTTCCGATATTTATTGCGAAGAGTGGATTCGAAAAACGGGTGAAATCCACGTCAACCGATCTGAACGTCGTTTCGACGCCTAAAAAGTACCTCGTTGTTTTCCCAGTATCGGTTGTAGCAATTTCGATCCTCGTTACATCTTTCGCGTTCTACTCCACAAACAAAAGGAGTAGGTTCGCCGAAGGGCGCGCACGGCTTAGCGAGCCCCCGTCAGTCGAAGAAATGCTAATTCGTGCTGCGAACGAATCAAATCGAACCCTACCAATGGCGGTCGACGCTTCCACGCGTCTCGACACGACGGTCGCTGGTCCGGGTAAGCGCTTAACCTACAACTACACGCTACTGCCTCAAAGCGCAGATCGGTTGACGGAAGCACAATTGGATGCCGCGATGGGGAAAACTATCCGAAGTTCCGTCTGCGCCAACCCCTCAATGCACGACGAGTTTCTGAGGCACTCAGTCGACATCGCCTATCGCTATAGGCGCAGTGATGGGAGTACTATAGGGGAGATTGTGGTAAGATCTTCAGATTGTGCTGCCCTGCCCCAAACAAAGTAAACCAAGTTCAACTGTCCTATCAGACGTAGCAGAGTTCTAGACGATGAGACTATTGATTCCTTGTCGAAGGTGCTCGGAGCAACATCCGCCTCAAAAGAGCTTTTGTGTTTCCGTTCCTTTGCAGGATCATAGTTTATACGAAATCGAATGTTCGTCCGGTCATCGGACAGCTGTTTGCTTACAGAATCAAAAATTTGAGCTCCTCTTCGAATCGGGAACGCTCGCCCTAGCAGACGGATACTATCGTGAGGCCGTTTCAAGTTATACCGCGTCGTTTGAACGATTTTTGGAGTTCTTTTTTCGGGTTGTGTGCGAATCCGCAGAAATCCCAAAAGACGAAGTCGAGGAGACTTGGAAGCAAATTCAGAATCAGTCAGAGAGACAATTGGGAGCCTTAATTTCAGCGCGCTTATTGAAGGCGCGCGCCGCTCTCAACTTCGATTTAACAGCTTACTCAAGCTTTCGTAACAAGGTCATCCATAAAGGATATCTGCCCACCTTGGAGGAAACCATTCAATTCGGTGATAACGTGCTGCAGTGGATGGCTCAACAGTTAATCTGGTTAAAGCAAGTCGATAACGATGCGCTCATGCGAATAATTATTTCGCACATGAACGACACTTACAGTGTTGGAAAAGCTGGGACGTTGATTTCCAGTTTCACGCTTCCCACCATCATCATCCACAACCGTCGAGTAGATGATTTACGAGCGCTTTCTCTGCGGCAATCATTGTCGGCATTCGAGGCGATCAATGAGTCCGGGGGCAGTATTGTGGGGACGTAACGGCCCAGCAACGTACATTTCGCTCGCAGTTAAATGATAGGCTCTGTTTCGCGGCCGGACTGACGAAGGATGAAACGATCCAGCAGCGGGACGGCAAACGAATATTTCCCGTGTCTATTCTTATAGGTCAGACCGGCTTTAGTGAGGGCGACTAGCATTTGATTGACGTTACTCGCGGTAAACGGATTGTCGAGAACTTCTTTCGATTTCTCCACAATTTCTTGCACCGAAAACTCACTATCCGAATTCTCTAATAGGGCCGCCGAAGTCAATAATTCTCGCTGACGATCAGTCGCCCTGGCCCAACGGCCTGCAAAAAAATCAGAGTCTAATTTTTTTGCGATCGAGTCGAGAGGCACCGAGTTCTGGCCTTGCAGAAACGCGTCGTAAGCTTCCCGACAGATAAATTGGATGAAATACGGATACCCACCGGAAAACTCCACAATTTGATTCACTCCTGGCTCCGTAAACCTCACGGGGCAATTAGCTGCCTGAATTGGCACTTCAATGGCCTGACGGCTGTGTAGGGACGAGAGGCGATCCAAAAACACTACTCGAAACATTCGCTCTGCAAATGTTCGGGCTTCGACCAATTGAGGGAATAAGGTGGGGAGGCCGACCAGCACTAACATAAAAGGAATCCCCTTTTTTTGCAGTGACTGAAAAACGTCTAGTAACATTGATGTCGGATACTGCCGATCAGCAGCATGGTCGGAGAGGTTTTGAGCTTCGTCGTATGCAAAAACAATTCCGCGCTCAGGTCCCCCTTTCATGCACTCCCACGTGACTTCTAAGACACGCTTTAGTTTATCAGCAGGAAGCCCCGGCGTGGCCTGATAAATCTGAAGCAATGTCGCATATTGCAAATTCACTTGAACCGTCTTTGCGTCGGCGGAGAATCCTACTCCACGAATTTTCCGTTCGGACAGCTTAATCCCGCTACTCACTACGGATAGATCCGTAAGCAATCGCACGACCATGTTCTCTTCATTAATGCTGGAGGTCTCGGACAGGTCAGTTCCCACCCAAAGCCATCCCTCGGAGAGTGCTAGCGGTTTGAATGTATCTAGAAGGACCGTCTTCCCAACTCCTCTTAATCCCGTTAACACCAAATTTTGCAGTATGATCTCCTGGCCCAGGAGTTGTTTGAAAACTTCTGTCTCGGTCGAGCGACCAGCAAGATACGGTGGCGAGTGACCGGCACCCGGACGAAATGGATTTTGGAAGCGTTCTAGGGCCATATCAAGTTCCTCAAAGAGCTGGAGCTAAATTTAGTTACGACACTAAATTTAGTCAACGACACAATTGGTGTAGTTCCTGAATCGAAATAACCTCTTGAGCGTCATAGACATTGAGTCGATGTAGCTTATAAGCTACACACCCTTTAATGGGAGCAATAACTAGAGCAGTAAAGGTTGCAGTCACCGACAAAGGTGGTTGCCCATTTATCGATTGGTATAGCGCTCTGGACAAGAGTCTGCGCTCAAGAGTTGCAGCGCGAATTATGAGGCTTGCTTCCGGCAATCCGGGAAACTCCAGGAATCTCAGGTTCGGAGTAAAGGAAGCCAAGCAGGATGACGGCTCACGAATCTACTGGATGGACTTGGACGAAGAATTAGTTGTGCTCTTGGCGGGCGGAAACAAAAAAAACCAATCAGCGGACATCTTGCTGGCAGAATCGCTAGCTTTGGAACTAACAAAGAACACGGGAGCAAAAGATGGCTTACTTAAAAGACTTCGAAACCTCTTTGGGTGAAGATCTGCGTGATCCAGAGTTCGTCATCTCCTTCCTTGAAGCGTGTATTGAAGAAGGTCCTGAAGCATTTCTTGCGGGAGTCCAAGCCGTAGTTCGGGCGAACGGCGGCATGAGCTGTCTTGCCGACACAATCAAGATCAATCGCGAATCGGCGTATAGAGCTTTCTCGCGGGAAGGGAATCCAGGGTTTCCGCTCGTCTATCGAGCAATGGATGCCCTCGGATACAGCTTCCGAATTGAGCGTAAGCATGCTGCCTAGAGTTGTACTTTGCGAAGCGCTCAAATGGCTCATCATCTAAAATCGTATATCGCTAGTGCAACAGCCAAGACTCTTAAACTTGAGT
Organism: uncultured Bdellovibrionales bacterium; assembly: GCA_964509425.1. Taxonomy (GTDB): domain Bacteria; phylum Bdellovibrionota_C; class UBA2361; order SZUA-149; family CAZDWZ01; genus CAZDWZ01. Next base: position 89,126 of record CAZDWZ010000015.1, read on the forward strand.
CTTTGAAGGTCAATGCAGAAATGGGCGGTCGTGCAGACAAAATTTGGTCTTCCAGACACCTATTCCTTTGGACTTTGGCGCGGAGTGCATCCCGCACTCGGGCCGAGTCTCATGTCTCACTCTCCTAGGCGATGAGACTGTGAGACAGCTCCCCTCACTCCAAAGATTGAGGACCTTCACCAGTTGCTTCGCTGAAAGTTCTTTCAGTTCCAAGGCGCCTCCGTCCGCGATAGACCGTTGCTCTAGATTTTCCCGTGGCATTGATAACGTCAGCTACACTTTTGCCTGCCCTGAGCATCGTCGTAAGCGTATCTTGAGCGGGCTGGATGCATTCAACGCTCCACGCGGAACCATCAGCGCCAGACACGTTAAGGCATACAAGAAACGGTTGTACATCCTCGCCGTAGACGCTTCGCGCCTTCGAAAAGTGAACTTCAAAGCTTGCGCCCTCTGCCATTAGATAATCTTGCGGCCGAAAGAGAGCGAGCACGACATCCATCGGTTCTGCTAGCCTTGACGATCCCCGATACTGGACGACCACCTCTCCGGCCTGATCTTTTCGGACCCCTGTCTTTCCGGCATGGTGGATTAACACGATCGTTGCTCCGCGCGCCCGAAGCGAACGCAGCCAGGTGAGCGTTTCGTCCCAATCAACTGCCTTATTCTCATCTCCGCCATGCCATAGGCACCCTAGATTATCGATGAAAACCACATCTGCTGGGAAGATTTGTTGCTCGTACCAAACTTGTCCCCCCCTTTGCGAAAGGTCCGGCAACCCGTGACCCGTTCGACGCTCATGAACTTCGGCGGAAAGAATGCTTAGGTTCGCCATTCTCTCTGCCGGGATGTCTGCTTGACTTCGTCCGATAATCAGTGCCAGGCGTTCACGGAAATCCTGCACCGCCATCTCCCCGTCAATATAGAGAACCTTTTTCGGCTGGTCGCACTGCCAGCGTCCAAAGGCCAAACTTCCCGATGCGAGCGAGTATGCAAGCTGAATCGCAAACCACGTCTTTCCAATGCCCGTTGGCGCGTAGATCATGTTCAGGGAGCCCTTCTTGAGCCAAGGAGAGAGAAGTGTGGTCCTAGGTGGAGCTTCATATCGTAAGAACTGATCCAACGTGAGCACGCTCGAAGGCGCATAATTAGCCTGCGCTTCGTAATGCGCTATCCCATCTTCAAAACCAGTTGTTGCCGTATCATCAAGCATCCGCACCCCCGAACCGTCTACCGACTGCGCGCCGGACTAGGAGCAGATCGTAAGCATCCATATGCATTTCATTCACCAGCCATTGCTTCAACTGGATCAATCCCTGGTTTCGCTCGAAAATATCGCTGTCGATCGGAATCTTACGAACTCGAAAGCCCGCGATGAAATAGATCGCCCACTTTACAACAGGCGGTTTGTCTCGAAACGCGGGCCGCATGGTTTCGATAGCTGTTCTTCCCTCGGTTCTCATTTGCGACTCCTCGCGCCCACCGGGCGATTAATCCTTTCGATCCATTGAAAGAATTCCTCTTCAACGATGAGAATTTTTCGTCCGACCCGGCGAATACAGCGTTCAAAGCCATCGGGTTTATGAAAGATCAGGTGTCGTAACCCCCCTTCCGGCCAGTCGTGCTTTGCGCAGAATGATTTAACTGTCAGCCTTGGAGAGATGGCCAACGCCGGTTCGGTCGTTTGTTCGTTCATTTATTTCACAAGCAATAACGAAGCGCGAAATTGCGATTCTTCGTCAATGATGGTGTCGAACGGCTGGCTTTAAAATTGGACGCAGAGCAAAAAACATGTCTTTTTCTATCGCGACATATTCTTTCTGGGGGCCCCGGATTTGCGATTGTATTCTACGTTCTTGACCCAACGCTTCAGCGTCCGAAGGTCGTAAGTGGGAACTCTGTCCCCTTTGGCATTCATGGTGGTTAACCGCTTAGGAAATCGTTTCGATTTAATAAAATCAGACATTCGGTGCCCGGGGTGATCTCGAAAATAATCAAGCGCTGCCTTCTGGAAGAATAAGGCATCTCGCACCGATTCTCTTCCCTTCTTTCCAGTGTGGATGTCCCAAAGGTCTCGCATGGACTGTTGTAAATGGATCGATTCCGGCACAGCCGTTTCCAGGAATCGTTGCGCCTGAAATATGGCGTGCTTAGAAAAGCTGCCCTTTAACGCTTTCTGCCGCTTAGCCCAGATAAGTAGGTCTTGAAAAAGGAGGCTTTCAAGCTTTCCACTTACCAAGTCGAAACTGATCGCAGTGAAAATATCATGGCCTCTCCGCTTCAAGAATTCTTGAAGCAAAGAAAGATCCACACTCGTCGGCAGATTCTCCGAACGAGGCCAGCGGCAGTTATAAAGATATTCGAGAGGCGGTAATCCAACCAGGAAACACGCCGCTTCGATTGGCGAGCCAGGAAACGGTATTCCTTCCCCATTCAATCGCCGAGCAAAAAGGGAGTTACTCAGATCAATGTCTAATCCCTTCTTGAAACTTTCGGTCGCATCCCGCTTACTCATAAGCTACCCGAAGATTCTCCGGTTCATCTGCGTTACCACATCAACGATGCTGGACTCGGTGAGGTGCGAATATCTCTTCACCATGCTGAGCGTTTTATGGCCCAACGCCTCACTAAGCTGGGCAAGTGACGCCCCCTCTTCCGCGATCCGCGTCGCAAACTCATGCCGCAAGTCGTGGAAGCGTAGATCTTGGATTTCTGAACGCTCTAGCGCCCGACGCCACGCCGTTTGAAAATTCAGCGGCTTCGAAGAATCTAGCGGTGAAGGAAAAACGAAATCCGATTGAAGATGCTTCACCTTCGAATGCGCCCTGAGAAGCTCAAGCGTCCGGCCGGTGATGTAGGTCCCCCGCCGCTCGCCGTTCTTTGTGTGGTGGATGATCGTCTTTCCGTCTTTCAAGTCGATATCCGGCCATCGAAGAGAAGTGATCTCGCTCCGTCGCATTCCCGTGCTTAGGCCGATACGAACGATGAGCCCCAAAACGCGGCATTCGCTTTCGTCGCAGACGGCAAGGAGCCTTTCCCGTTCCGCGTCCGTAAGCGATCGAACCCGCCCGCGCGGTTCCTTCAGCTTCTTCACCTTCCGCATCGGCGAATCTTCCATCCATTCCCATTCGAGGACCGCAATATTGAGAAGATGAGAGAAGGCAGAGAGAAAGCGGTTTACCGTCGAAGGCTTTCGAGGTGCCTTTGATTGCGTGAGCGCTAGGCGGAACTTGTCCCGGCACTCCGCGATGATTTGAGGCGAGACCTGATCCAAGGTGAGATGCCCGATCTCCTTCCGCCACTCTTCGAGCTGGCGGGCTTGCGTCTGCATCGCTTTGGATTTGTGAGGGAGGACATCCCGGATGTAGCGATCAATCGCCTCACCGACCGTGTGGCGTCTAGCTTCAATCGTCTTCAGAAATCGCCCGGCCCGGATCTCGGCCTCAGTCTGAGTGGCCCATTTTTTCGCGAGGGTCATGTTGGGGAACGTCTCGCTGAGCGGCCGTCGAAGACCCCGGCACCGGATCTTCACCCGGATAGTCTCCCTGCCGGTCTGAGTCTTTCGCCGCTCGAATGTGGCCATAGCACCTCCCGCGATTCACGAGAGGAGCGTACCGCGAAGCACAGCAATTGGCAACAGATGACCAACAATCATGTGTGCTATTAAGCTAACTACCTATCCCGGCTCTATAAAAAGAGTGTCCCGTGAGACTTTGGGACAACTGCGGGACAATTGCTCCTGATTTCCGCTGATAGCAGCGGGGGAAGCGTGGGCCAAACCGCCCACTCTGAGGCGAAAGCACTCCATTTAGAAAGGGTAGAATTTGCATCCTCGCGAAGATGTTCGGAATTGGGGGGAGACACGGAGCGGCCTAAAAAGTCTCCGGGCCGGGTCGTTTTGTTGTCCACAGATGTCCCAGGAGTGTCCCAGAAACAGAAAGAGGCGGATAAACCGCCTCTTTCAAACAACTGCTAACTACATGAATTAATTCGGAGAGGGGGGGATTCGAACCCCCGGTACCCTTTAGGGGCACACTTGATTTCGAGTCAAGCACCTTCAACCGCTCGGACACCTCTCCCTACTTCGCTAGAAATCACTGGAAATACAGCCATTTCTAGCTTCGGCACGCTCGCCCAGTTCTTGGGGAGATCGGGTGCGACCGAAGGGTTCGCAGGAGGCAAAGGTCAATCGAGAGTCGTCTCATCTACCGTTTGGGGGACTGGTTTTCAAGACGCTCATTCCGTATTTCGCCGCATTGACATTCTAACACTAAAACCATACTTTAATTTTCCTCGATGGCTCTTTGCTCCTAAACCAAATTTTCATCCAGTTCTGCCTCTGTCGCGGGAGTTCGCTGCCGTGACAGAAGGCTGAGTGTTCGGTTTTTTTGGAGGTGACTTTTTCACCTCGTGATCTCGTGTCCTAACGGCGGTGGAGGCTGTTTGAGTGGAGAGATTCCATTCACACAGCCTCCGTCGAATCCGGAAATCGCACCTCTTTGAAACAGGTGTGGGATCGAGTGTCGAGGCCTAATGTGAAGGAGTTTTGCCATGATGAGTCGAAGTCAGTTGTTGTTAGTTTGGGCGATGTTGTCGCTCGTGTGCGGTGCGTTGTACGTCGCCTCGAACCCGCAAGCCGTCTACGACGCGCACACGTGGACGTGCGCCGGACTCTATGTCGGTTTCTCGACGGTGGTGTTCGTCCTCGTCGAGTTTTCCGGCTCCGCCGTCTCACATGCCATGGTGCCACCCCTCGACTCGGAACTGCGCGCTCTGCCACGCAGCGCCACGATCCAGTTGACGCCATGCCGCATCATCGCCGGCCCGACGGGTGTCCCGATCCTCGCGGGTGATGACGAACTGCAGAATTGAGCCCAAAGTTGAAGTCGGATTCTTGAGAGGGCAAGGAATGTGATCGATGTAGGGAGCCCACCCCTACTCGATGACAAGAGAGCGTTCACACTCAGCCTCTGTCCTTGCGAAGCTTGCCTCGCCTCTTATTTTTCAGCTAAATTCCGGCGGCTCTCGAAGAAAACTTTGAGCACGGATTCACACTCGTCCTTCAGAACTTCTGGAAACATTTCCACGGCGTGAGGAAATTCGGGATAGTTCGAGAGATCAAATCGCGAACCCGCAGCCCCCATCCGCGGATCCCAGGCACCAAAATACACTCGAGGGATCCGCGACAACACAATAGCCCCCATGCACATCGGGCAGGGCTCAAGAGTCACAATCAGCGAGCATTCCGAAAGCCGCCAAGACGAGAGCTTCTTCGCAGCCTCCCGAATGACGAGAAGCTCGGCGTGAGCCGTCGCATCATGATTGGTTTCTACGAGATTATGAGCACGTGCGAGAATCACGCCGTTTTGAACGAGCACGGCGCCAACCGGCACTTCGCCGAGCAGTTCCCCGCGTCGTGCTTCTTGAATCGCTTCCCTCATCCAGGTTTCGGCCTGGGTCTTATCCATAATCCCCCTCTTCGGTCGAGTTTTACTACTCGATTCCAGAGAACGAGTATACGGCTTCCGCCTCCTGTTTAAGGTCGAATCCCCCATCAAAGAGCTTCCAAGGGCTTACTGAGCGCGCTTCGCAATTATCGAAAATCCTTCGCCGGATTGCGGTCATCGAATTCCCAGAGCGAATCCAGAATCAAAAAAACGCATCCCGCCGTGAAGAGACAGGCTGTCAAAAAATTATTCGTGCTTTTCCTCATGGTCGTCTCGGTCGCGGAGATAACGCTCGCTGACGACGAAAGCGGGGGGCAGCCCTCAGCGCCATCAGCTCCGGTTGAGCTTTCACCAACGGCAAGAACTGTTTTCGAGAAGTTTTCTCCAGCGGTGATACAAGTAAAAGTTCTAGAGAAACTCTCCGGCGTAAAAGCCGGGCTTGGTTCAGGCTTCTACGCCTCGGCGGACGGACTCATCGTGACGAACTTTCACGTGATCTCCGAAGTCGTATTTCGCCCTGCGCAATATCGGGCGGTCGTCCGACTCCCGGGTGAAAAAGAAGTCGCCGCAGAACTCCTCTCGGTCGATGTGATCCACGATCTCGCGCTTCTAAAAATCGAAGAAGGCTCTTCCCTCCACCTGAAAACGGTCGAAGGTGTCTTCGCGCAAGGGTCTCCGATCTTTTCCATGGGCACACCGCACGACCTCGAACTCACCATCGTCGAGGGACTTTACAACGGCCCGGTGCAGGACGTCGTAAACGAAAAGTTTCACGTCACCGCTTCCATCAACCCCGGCATGAGCGGCGGCCCGACGGTGAACGCATCCGGCGAAGTAGTGGGCGTCAACGTCTCCGGACTCGGTGAGCAGGTGAGCTTTCTCGTACCCGCACGCTTCGTAAAAGCGCTGGTCGACAGTTATTCGGGAAAGGCAGAGGAGTCGATCATTCGTCAGGCCGAGAGTCAGCTCCTCCGCGAGCAAGATGAGCAGTATGCAAAGATCCTCGCCGCCCCCTTCAAGCAGGTGGATCTCGGGGGCTACTCCGTGCCGAGCTCACTCTCTCCCGGAACTCGATGCTGGAGTAAAGCGCACGCGCGAGACGAGGATAAATTCAGCGCGGTAACACATCGTTGCGATCCACAAGATCACATCTACCTGAAAAACAATCTCGAAGTCGGCTGCACACACTTGTTCTATACGGCGTATCGAACGACGGAGCTCAATGCATTCCAATTTACTTCTCTCATCGAGCAGCAACTGAAGGGATACTACTGGCGAAGCGCCGGCGGCGGGGACAAAGAAGACTTGACCCCCTATCGCTGCGACCAGAACTTCATCACGACAAACGGATCGACGCTTCTCGCGCAAACATGTCTGCGCGCCTATAAAAAACTGCCGTCGCTTCATGATTTTGCGTTCATTGCGACATCGGTCGACAGCAATTCAGAAGCCGTATTGATCCACTTCTTCGCAAGAGGGATCAACATCGAGAATGCAAAAAATCTTGCGGCGAAATTTATTGAGGGCATTCGGTGGAATCACAATTGATTCTTGATGTCCTCGGCGAGGACGGGAGGGTGATTTCTCGGCATCGGCTTCGAGAGTTTCCAGTTCGCGTGGGGCGCGGGGCCTCCAATGATCTCCACTTGGAGGACGAGCACGTCTGCGAGGCGCACTTCGAAATCCTGCGAAACGAGGACGGCGAGCTCATCGTTAAAAATCTTTCAGCGGTGAACGGGATCACGGAAGGAAAGCGGCGCACGAAGATAAATGAATTACCGATCGGCGCAGGATGCAAATTCAAGGCAGGAGAAACATTCATTCGAATCGCCCCGATTCCCTTCGAAGTGCCAGCCGCCAAGCGTCTCTCTCGTCGGCGGAAAGACAGTCATTGGGGGTCGGTAATTGCGCTCTTCATCGCTTGTTTCGGCGCTTCAATGATGGAGAACACGCTTCTCGCGTATAACCCCGACGAGAATCACTATACGTCGGCTCTGGTCATGTCCCTCACGACGCTCGTCATCGCCTGCGTGATCTGGGGCGGAAGCTGGTCGTTCTTCGGAAGAATGATGATCCATCGGTTCCGGCTTTCCTCCCACCTGTCACTCACGTTGGGAGCGTTTTTGTTCTCAGTATTTGCGTTTAATTTCGTCGACTACTTCCGGTTCGCAACGGCATGGCCAAAAGCCGCGTTTTGGATGCAGTGGTGGTTCGTCGCGACGTTGCTGTCGATTCTCATCGGCCGCCATCTGCGGCTCTCAACGACACTTTCAAATTTCGCGCGGACAATCTACGCGGTCGCAATCGCTGCCGTGGTCTGCGGAATTTCGGGTCTTTACCAGTACAGCAAGTCGGTTCGATACTCGAACTCGACACCGGCGATTCAATCGGTAAAGCCAAACTACTTCCGTCTCGCGCGACCGAGCACGGTGCCCATACTCCTCGCGGAAATGGATAAACTGGAGAAAGCCGTTCGAGAGGATCTCAAAGAAATGGCCGAGGGTGGAAAATCGGCTGAAAGGAGACCGAGCCCGACGAGTTCGAAGAAAAAAAGTCCGCCCGAGCAAAGCTCGCCAGCCAAAGGTGCCGCAGCACCAGACTCGCCAACCCAGGAATTGCCAACCCAGGAATTACGGTAGGAGAAAGCCGCGAACAGCTAAGAAAAGTGGAAATGCACCCGGAGCGATTCGAACGCCCGACCTTTTGGTTCGTAGCCAAATGCTCTATCCAACTGAGCTACGGGTGCAAAGGAGCCGGGGACCATAGCGTTTAATCCGCATTCCTTCAAGTAATTGACCGGTATTCTTCACAGAAAAAACGACAGCGGGATTCGCGTCTAAGCGCCCCTGGTGCCGTGTTCCCTAAATAAACTGCCAAAGCAGTTTATTTAGGGTGGCACGTGAGGCGGAGCCGAGCAAGTAACTCCTAGTGCTCTGTTCACCAGTAGATACTGTGTGAAATTCAATCTTGATAGTTTATTTGCGGAACAGTGCACTAGTCCCTGGGAAAGGCAGCCCTTGCTTCTTGCAGGAGTCGATCGTATTTCCTCTAACCTCCGAAGTTCAGTTAAGAACATCGGGAATTAATGAGTCAGTCTCAGTTTTCGTTTCCCCCGTTTGCTCCCTTCCGGGCTTAGACCCCGCGGAAGCTCGAGCGAAGGCGGGAGAGGTGGCCGAGAGGCTGAAGGCAGCGGTTTGCTAAACCGTCGTACGGCCAAAAGCCGTACCGGGGGTTCGAATCCCCCCCTCTCCGGTCTTCGCTCGCGGTAGCGAGCTTCGCCCCGGCAAGCCGGTCATATCGCGAGCGAAGGCCGTCGCGGCGTAGCTCCAAAGGAGCGAAGCCGGACCCCGGCCATATCACCAGCCCCCCCAATAACCGCCCCACTCCCGCAACAACCACCAACAACAACCCCACTCTCAAAAATCCCCGTCCTCTCGCATCCCCACTCCGCCCCTGGCATCCTATTCTTAAGCCCTTGAAACAGGGTTCGAGTAACGTAAAAAAACATCAGGAAGCTGTGACCACCGCCGCAGCAATCGACATCGGTTCAAACGGAGTTCGCCTCGCCATAGGCACCCGCACTCACGAACGTACCATTGAAGTCATCGATTCGTGGAGAGAGCCCGTAAGGCTCGGCCGCGACGTGTTCTCACACGGGGATATTTCCGAAGACACGGCCACGGCTCTTGAGCGGGCCCTTGGAAAATTCCTCGACCAGATCAACACGCACAAGATCGAAAGCGTGCGCTGTGTCGGTACGAGTGCACTCAGGGAAGCGAAGAATCAAAAACAGATCATCAAACGAATCAAGAAGGCGACCGGTCTCGTTATCGAACCGATTCCCGCGGAAGAGGAAGCGCGTCTCGTATTCCTCGCAGTCTGCGAGCGGAGCAATCTCGGATCTGATCCTGCCATCTTAGTGGATATCGGCGGCGGAAGCATCGAGTTCTCGTATGTCGAGAATCGGGAGATGTTGTGGTCGGAAAGTGCGCCGATGGGGGCTGTTCGGATGTTGCAGCTCTTCGAGTCTCGGAATCTGAGCGCAAAACACTTTAACCGGCTCGTCCGTGAATACGCCCGAGGCATCAGACAACAATTTTCCCGGGAGCACTCTCATCGCGATGTGCGACGCTGCTTCGGTACCGGGGGAAATATCGAAGCGCTTGGACAGCTTCGGAAAATTATCTGTGGAGCGGAGCAGACTGATAAGATTACCACCGTCGAAATCGGTGAAGTGCTCGAACGGCTGCAATCTCTCAATGTGCAGGAGCGCGTCGAAAAACTTGGCTTAAGGCCAGATCGCGCGGATGTTATTTTTCCCGCAACGGCGGTCATCCATCAACTCTTACTCGAAGCAGAAATCGACGAGCTGCAAATTCCATCGGTGGGATTGAAAGACGGGCTACTGCTTGAGCTCCTGCGCGAAACGGCTCCCCCGAGCGATGCGCGGCGGCAGGCGCTGTTCGACTATGGGCTCGAAGTCGGACGACGATACAACTTCGACGAACCGCACGGACGCACCGTTGCCTGGCTGGCAAAGGAGCTCTTTCATCAAACGCAGTCGCTGCACAAACTAGATTCGAGCTTCTCACTCTATCTTGAATTAGCAGCGCTTCTCCACGACATCGGACAGTTCATCAGCTACAACGGGCACCATAAGCACACCTATTATCTTCTCACGAACGCACCGTTCGTCGGGCTTCTCCCGCGTGAGCAACAACTCGTGGCGAGCATCGCGCGCTATCACCGAAAAAGTCCGCCGAAGCCGCAGCATCCATCGTTTTCGGCGCTCGATTTTCAAGACCGCGAACCGGTGAGAAAGCTCTCAGCGATCCTCCGCGTCGCTGATGCCCTCGACCGTCAGCACCAATCTTGTGTTCAGGAAATCTCGGTCACGGTTTCCGACTTCGAGACGTTACTCAAGATTCGCGGGCAGGGTGACATGCTCCTGGAGTCGTGGGCCGCGAAGAAAAAAGCAGATATGTTCGAAGACGTATTTCAAACAGAGCTCAGCGTCGAAGGGGCGGCACTCTTATGACACCGAGACAAGCGAACGATTCCATTCCCGGAAGGTTGATTGCGGTCGAAGGTCTCGACGGCTCGGGGAAATCTACCCAAATTTCGCTGCTCCGGCGGTGGATGGAGCTCGAGAACCTCAGGGTGTTCTTCACCGAATGGAACTCTTCATCAATCGTGAAACGCGCCACTCGACGCGGTAAGGCAGAACAATCCCTGACACCCACGACGTTTTCACTTATCCATTCCACGGACTTCGCCGATCGCTATGAGCGACAGATTCTTCCGCTCCTTCGAGCCGGGTATATCGTGTTGGCCGATCGGTATGTCTACACCGCATTCGTGCGGGACGTCGTTCGAGGGTGCGACCCGAACTGGGTAGAAAAACTCTACGGTTTCGCACGCCACCCCGACATCACGCTATTCTTCGATGCACCGCTCGACATCGCGCTCGATCGAATCCTCACCGGCCGGCCACAACTGAAGTTTCACGAGGCCGGAATGGACCTCAATCTCTCGGACGACATTGAAGAGAGCTTCTGCCTGTTTCAGAAAATGGTCTACGAAGAATATCAACGCGCGATGTCTCGTTACAACTTCATCGTCATCAATGCGACCGATCCGCCCGAAGAACAGCAACAGCGCGTGAGAACACTCATTCGCGAGAGCATTGATCTCAATCACTACCGCCTTCCGTCGAAACATCGACAAGCAGGAGGATAGTGCCACAGAGGGGTCGATCGCGTTGCAGGGGTCGAAGATCGGAACGTGGAATTTCAGAAAACCGCAGGGGAGCGGAGAGCGTATGGAAAAGCGGCACAGCTACGGAACAGAGATACCGAATCTCGACATTTCGCAACTGCGTGGCGCACTCCTCGTGGTCGAGGGCGGCGACGGTGCCGGCCGCTCGACTCAGGTTGGCCTTCTCAGGAATGCCATTGAACGCCTCGGATATCCGACCACCGAGTTTGGACTAAAACGCTCACGTCTCGTCGGGGAAGAACTCACTCGCGCCATGAAAAGCAACGTCATTTGCCCCCGAACTCTCGGTCTCTTTTACGCGACCGATTTCGCGGATCAGCTTGAGCGGGTGATTATGCCGGCGCTTCGATCTGGGTTCGTCGTTGTTGCGGATCGTTACATTTACACGCTGATGGCGAGAGACATGATTCGAGGCGCCGATCCTGAGTGGATCCGTTCCGTCTTCAGCTTTGCTCTCCGTCCCGACCTGACGTTCTATCTTCGAGTAAGTCCGAAGATCCTCGCGCAGCGCACATTGTTGAAGAGCGGTTGCCTAAACTATTGGGAATCGGGAATGGACATTCAGCGATCCGGCGACATGCACGAGTGTTTCATCTACTACCAAAACCGCCTTTGGCAGCAGTTTCACGCGATGACGGAGGAGTTTGGATTTAATATCGTGAACGGGAACCGAGACATACAGACCGTTCACACCGAAATTTTCGAAGTCGTGAAGCGATTCCTCCCGGCACTTTTTGCCTCCTATCATTCGGACCCAGCGCCTGCTCCAGCTCCGCGAAGAATCGCGAGAGTCTGACAATTCACCAGAAATTCCGGTTCAATTCGTCACGCGCCTGCGTGAACGCCAGAAGTCGTGAAAGGAGCGTTTTTCCACTCCGCCACTCGCGCGAAGGAATTCGTTCGCGCTCTCTCTACAAGTAAATTTTTTTGATTTGCAATTCTTCGCTTCCACCTGCGGATAAACCTCGCCCCGAATGCACGGATCTGCTGACACTATGGACTCGTGTTCATACTCCACGAGCGGAACCAGAAGCTCGAACCCAGGGGAGGCGGAACAGACGCATAGGTTTGTTCGGGGGTTTCGACAGCAGACCCCCGTTCGGACCGCGTTCGAGCGCTTTGAGTCACTTCCCGTTTACGATCTTGACCTTGAGTTCGATGATGCGGTGTGATCGCTCGAGAAGGAGAACCATCTCCCCATCTTTTCCGATGTTGAACGAAGTCGCCTGACCGAAGACGGCTGTGGCATCGCAATTTGGCTTTCCGTTCAGCAAGAGAACAATATCTCCATTCACCAAGCCCATTCGATCGAAAATGCCTCCCTTCCGGATTGCGAAGAACCTTGACCCGATCGTCACCCCATTTCTGAAATACGGAACCGCCCTCGCTTGAGAGGGGATTAACTTAAAATCTGCTCGTGCCGCCTCGGCATCAGCAGCCGAGATGGTCGTCGATATTCGCTGCTCGGGCGGATTCGAGGCCTCTTCAGCCGAGGTGCATTTGTCCTTCTCCGGGTTCGCTGGACTTCCCCTCTCCGCCCGGAGCTTGCCCTCCAAACGATCAAAATGCTCATTCCTATTGGTTTTGCGGGCAGAGGTCTCCGCATCTCGATCATCCATTCGCTTATCGAGGCCGGCAAATCCCTTTTCGAGCTTCTCGACTCGTTCGGTAAGCGTCTCCACCAACTTACGGAGTTCGGCATTTTCGTCCGCTTCCGCGGGAGAATATTGCCCAATAACGAACAGCGGGAGGAAAAGTAAAACAGCGAAAATGGAAACTCTCATGCACCCTCAATCAATTAATTGGTTCACAAACGCTTGAAATCGATCACCTCGTTCTTCAAAGTTCAGAAAATGTCCATAGCTCGGAGCGGCTGGGGAGAGAAGAACGACTCCTCCTCCCGGGGTCTCTTTCGCGGCAAACCTCACGGCTTCGCGGAGATTTTCCGCCTCGATGATGGGAATGGAAACGTCGCCGCTCGAAAGACGTCGGCGAAGGGCGTTTGCAATTTTCGGTCCGCAATCTGGGAGCGTAATCACGAAGCGGACTCCGTTATCGCAAATCCCGTCTGCCAATTCATCCCAATCCTGCGCTCGTTCGAAGCCGCCGAGGATGGCGGTGATCCACCGCTCGGGGAACGCTCGAAAAGCGGCAATCGCAGATTGAGGGACGGTAGAGATACTGTCGTCGATGTAGAGAACTGAATTTTTTTCAGCCACAAACGTCAGGCGATGAGGCAATCCGCTGAAGTTTTCAACCGTCGATTGGGCGGTCCGGGGGTCGAGTCCGCACAGACGATAAACAGCCATCGCGGCGCAGATGTTGAGGAGATTATGGGCGCCGTACAATTTTACGTTTGCGATCGAGAACAACCGCGTGCTCCCTTCCCAGAAAAAGCCTTCTTGCACTCGGAAGCCGTTCTCAGTGTTAAACCTCACCTCCTCCCCCGCAAACCGCGGTGCGGCTTCAAGACGCGGATTCCCGCCGTTTCGGACAAGAACGGAATTCTCCCCGAGGAGGCTGATGAGCCGAAGTTTATCTTCGTAGTATCGCTCCACCGTGCCGTGCCAGTCGACGTGTTCCGGATAGAGATTCAGCAACACGCCGATGTCGGGAGAAAGCTCGGCGTCGGCGATCTGATAACTAGAAAGCTCGACTACCCAAAACTCAGGGACAGAGTCCACGCCTCCTGGTCGGTCGAGAAGATCGAGCAGTGGTGTGCCGATATTTCCACCGAGACAAACCGTTTTCCCGGCCGCTTCGAGAAGTTTGGCGATGAGCAAGCTCGTGGTGCTTTTGCCTTTCGTTCCCGAGACGGCGATCACCCGTCCGCCCTGCCGTTCGGCGGCCCACAGCGAGGTAGTCGATGTTACGAGAACACCACGAGCCTTCGCGTGAACCACTTCTGGCCTGTAGAGGCTCACCCCCGGGGACTTCACGAGAATCTCGGCGCTCTCGAAGGCAGCTGCCGAGTCGGCACCGGAGAAGATCGGGATTGGAATGCCACTTGTGTTTGAGAAGCTGACAATCCTCTCTCTCTCGGCCGCGGAAATCTCTGAATCAGAAAGGATGTTTAATTGCGGACGAACTCCTCGGCGATGAACCGCGTTTAGGAACGACCATCCCTCCCGCCCGAGTCCCCAGAGAACAACCCGCTTTCCGTTAAGCTCTTGCAAATTCATGGACTGCCCGTTCGAGCTCCGCCGGCAAACAGTGTTCCGGCGAGAGGGAAAAAATCTCGTTGGTAAGAAGAGACGTATCCCAAACATCGGGTATTCGGTTGAGAAGCGCTTTCACTACGATCTCGTTCTTCCAATCATCGGACCCCGCGAGAGCCGCAAGACTCCAGCGTGCCTCGTCGAACTCCCCGACGCATTCAAAAGGCTTCATCTCACCAAGTCCCAGCAAGTCAAGATATCCCACGAGCTGTTCTGTGTCAGCGAGCAAATTTTTTCCGAAAATTTGCAATACGCGATCCTTCGGGAGAAAAGGCGCGAGGATCAGAAAGACGAAGCGACATTTTGGACACTTGCCGCACCAAATTTTCTTTCTCTCGGACGACAAGCGAAAGCTCGCGTTGCAGCTCGTGAAAATCTGGTGGTAGGCCGGAAAACGAGCAAATAGCTTGGCGATATGAACCTCGGAAAAGGAACGAAGGAGCGAGAAGTGTCGCACTCCCGGCGAAACTTCCCCTTGCAACAGCTCACTAAAATCGCGCTCGAACTCCAGACTCTTGCTGTATTGATGATTCACCTCCATGCCATCGTGGAGGATGTTTCCCGAATTCGCGGAACGCTCTTGAGAGGCGAGAACAGTCGGGAAGCCGTGCAACACTCCTACGATGAGCGCACTCAGTGAGAAGATGGAGGAGATAGGAACGTGGCCATTATACGCCCCCTCTTGATTCAGCCTTAGGAGCAACGGATCGATTGTGCGTCCGGCTACGAAACAAGGAACGTGGAGGGAACTCGCCACTTCCCGGATCGCCGGAAAATCGCCGAGAATATATGTCGCGAGCGGCCTACCGAGACGCTTCACGATCTCAAATGTAACCAGGGAATCTTTGCCCCCGCCCAGCGGGATAAGAAAGCCATTCGTCTTCTTCTCGAGTTCTACGGGTTCTGAATCCGCGGAGCGAAGATCAACGGGAAAGTTAACGCGGCCTCGAAGGAAGAGAGAATTTTTAAAGGCAAATTCTCCGAGTCCGTTCACATACAGCTTATTGAAGAATCCTGCTGTTCCCGGCGAAAGGCCCGGCCCCTCTATCTCGATATTCGGCGGAACGGAGGTCTTGAAATAGCTGACCCCGGCTGCGAGGTGCAGGAGCCGGACAAGTCGCTCGAGAACTGAAGTTTCGGCAGGGGAAAGACTTCGCGAGACCCCAGGGAAGGTGTAGCGCTCCGTAAACGCATAGCGATCATCCAGCGCGTAGCCGAGGGACAACCTTCCGGAGGCGGGGTCAAAAGAGCTTCCCGTGAAGCGGAAGGTTGATATCGACTTCGGATCAAACATTACGAGCCCTTCCAGGGTAAATACTGCCGAGGTGTGTAAAACATGAGTAGTAGGAATTTGACGGAGGTTAAGAAAAAAGCACGGCCCAAAAGAACGACAGGGAACGGTATGACCCCCTCAGATTTAGACTTTCGGCCGCGCTTTCAACGAACAAGTTCCGTTAAAAGGCCCATTACCCAATTTTTCGAGTTCCAGAGGAAATGCTATAACGCCTCTCCTACAGGAAAAACAGCTTATCAGTCCTGACATTTCAGTCTTTTTCGGGGAAAAACCTTCTTATGAAATATTCAAAGTCGCTTTCAGCCTTGCTGATTTTTTGCAGCCTCACGTTCTCGGCCTGCGCGCCCCATCTCGGTGCGACGATCGAGACTCCGGAGGTTCCGCTCGGAGAAATCAAAACCGAGACGCGCGCTCGATTGGGCAGCTTCATCGCGATGCAGGGTCTCGAAGACCGTCGGCCGGCTCCGTCTTCGGAGATAAAGCCGGAATACACTCAACCAGCGGGGCCGGTAACCGAAACCGTCGAGGCCGCGCTTCGTGACGCGTTCAAGGAGCACGGCATCACCGTACTCGATACCGCGCCGGTAGGACTCAAGGCGGAAATTCGCGAATGGAAATCGAAGGTGAAGGTTCAAACGAACACGGCGATCGAAAGTAAAGCCGTTCTCGCTATTGAGCTGTTCGATCCAACCGGCAAGCGAATCTACTCAGGCACCTATGAGGGGAGCCGCTCGAGTCAGTTTCCCGTCGTAAACCGCATCGACGTGAAGGACTCACTCGGACTCGCCATGGCCAATTGCATCTCGCATATCTTGGACGATCCGAAGGTAATGGAAATTATCGGGTCCTACTAGTGCTGCCGCCGATTAGTTCGCGGTTAATACCGCGAACTAATTGCAGCACGCTCGGCGCAGCCGAGCCAGTATTATCTAGAAGCCATTTCATAAATTCCTCTAGACCCCCAGAACTCGAGACCTCCGTGTTAAAAAGAAAGCAGCTGCCTTCGTTAAAACACGGAGTTCTAGAGTTCTGGAGTTCTGGAGTTCTGGAGTTCTTGGGACTAGAAGCCATTTCATAAATTCCTCTAGACCCCCAGAACTCCAGACCTCCGTGTTAAAAAGAAAGCAGCTGCCTTC
>CAZDWZ010000016.1:0-98306 GCA_964509425.1 uncultured Bdellovibrionales bacterium
GACACGATTCGCGGAGGAATTCTCACCGCATTGCTGTTCATCCTCGGAAAAAGTGCCATCGGATTGTATCTTGGGCAAACTTCTATCGGGTCCGCATACGGGGCGGCGGGATCTCTCATCATCTGGCTCGTTTGGGTCTACTACAGCTCAGCTGCAGTTCTCCTCGGGGCTGAGATCACCGCTGCTGATTCCGCCTCCGCTCGCTGGAGCCCGAAAAATCAAAACGTCCTCGACGCAACAGAGCCCGCGAATCGCTCCATTCAGCCCGTAACCTGAGTGCAGTCATGGGAGCATCCGGAGAATTTTGGCACTTTTGGAACAAGTAAAACTTTGACCTCCTGAGGAGCGAATTATGCAAAGAGGAAATACATCGGTTTACGGAATTTTTCCGAACCGAGCGTCAGTCGAAGCCGCAATTGAGATGCTGAAAAACGACGGGTACAGGAACGAGGACATCTCGCTTTTGTGGTCTTCGCCGGAGTCCGCAACGAAAGAGTTCGCCGTCGAGAATGCGACAAAAGCGCCTGAAGGCGCAGCGGCCGGCGCTGGAGCAGGAGCGATTCTTGGAGGGGCACTCGGATGGCTCGCTGGAATGGGCGCGATTGCAATCCCGGGTGTTGGGCCGTTCATCGCCGCGGGACCGATCATGGCGATGTTGGCAGGTGCCGGTGTCGGAGGTGCGATGGGAACGTTAACCGGCGCGCTCGTCGGACTTGGAATCCCGGAGTACGAAGCGTCGCGGTACGAAGGTCAATTGAAAAGCGGCGGGATCCTCTTGTCCGTTCATGCTGACGATTCGACCTGGGCATCGAAAGCCAAGGAAATTCTCGAACAGTGCGGTGCGACAAATATCGCGTCGAAAACGGAAGCGGCTTCGGAGCCTGTGGAAATGAAGCGCCGAGCAAATATTTGAGCGCGGCAATAATCCAGCGCTGAGAGAAGGAAACTCATGGAACAGAAAAAATTAATATTCTTCGCATGCTTTCTTTTTGGAATATCGGGGACTGCGCTCGCAGACGACGAGCGAGGAGGAGAAAAACCTCCGGGCGACGCGCGGCAGCGTCTTCAGAATTCCTACGAGGCCGATAACACCGGTCGGAATGAACGAGACCGACTCGACGAGATGAAGACAGCAGACGACCAGAGCAATTCACAGAGCGATATAAACACCGCTGCTGAGATCCGGCATCGGATCACGCGGGACAAATCGCTTTCGACAAATGCCCACAACATTAAAATTGTCGTCGAAGGCGGCAAAGTTACTCTGAGAGGTCCTGTTTCTTCCGAACATGAAAAAGTCGCAATCGTCCGGACAGCAGTCGACGTCGCCGGGATACCGAATGTTAAGAATCAGCTTGAAGTCGCGAATCCGCACGAGTGACACGGAGACCTGCCGTGTTCATCATATATAATGGGTGAGCGGAGCACCTCGCTTCGCTCACCGCTCTGATTTTCCGCCGCCCCGCTCCCTCCACTCGGAGGTTTCGTTTCCCGAATCAATAGTGATATGGATTAGCCGAGCTTGCCGGATCCGAAGCACACGCCGAGGAATATCAAGAAGCAGACCATTGAAAGTAAGGGCTGCGAGCGATAGAAAATTATCGAAACGACGAGTAGAGCAATTGTGAAAAACGTTGAACCTTTCATAACACCTCTTTCGAAAGCCCCTCTTTTGATAGCACTGTCATGACCCGCTGGCACGAGTCAGAATTTCAGCCACAGTCCAAAAAGCTCTGGATTCGCCTCAAGGGTGAGTGGCGCCTCGGAGACCTCCCCGCAATAAAAGAGGAATTGAAGCAAAATCCGCTGAACCAAAAGGGCCAGATCCCTGCCGGGACTTCCTGTGTGGTGGATGGAAGCCAGCTGCAGGCAATAGATACTGCCGCCGCGCATTCCCTCCTTTCTTGGTTATTGTGGGAATTTCCCGAAGAGTTTCATTCGAAGGTGCATTGGAGCGGGCTAAGACCCGAACATGAGCGCCTGATTGAGCTGGTTTTGAAGGCAATTACCTCGGATGGAGGTAAAAAAGACTCCCGATCCCCCCACTTAGGCCTCATTGCCGGGGTTGGAAAGTCCGCCCTCGATATCGGGTCATTCTTGAAGGAGATGGTGGTTTTCTTCGGGGCCACCCTCCTTGAGTTCGGGAGAACGCTGGCGAATCCCTCCAGATTACGGGTGAGAGAGCTCTTCGTTCAGCTGGAAATGGTGTGTCTGAACGCCATCCCAATCGTCGCGCTCGTCACGTTCCTCATCGGGATCGTCATCGCCTATCTCTTCGGCATTCAGATCCAAAAATACGGTGCGAATATATTCATCGTCGACGGTTGCTGCATTGCCATGTGCCGGGAACTCTCCCCGATCCTTGCCGCCATTATTCTCGCGGGACGCTCCGGTTCCGCCTTCACCGCGCAGCTCGGTGCCATGAAAATCAATGAAGAAGTGGACGCGCTTTCGGTTCTCGGTCTCTCGCCGATCAGGGTGCTCGTGCTGCCTCGGGTCCTCGCGCTCATGATCGCCTTGCCGCTTCTCGTTTTCGTCGGCGACATTGTGGGCATTCTGGGTTCCATGGTCATCGCCGATCTCAAGTTGGACATTACTGGAATCACGTTCCTTAACCGGCTGCAAAATGTCCTCACGGTGAAATCGTTTTTCGTTGGACTCCTAAAGGCTCCCGTTTTTGCGATGTTCATCGGCATTATCGGGTGCCAGATGGGCTTGTCGGTTGAAGATAACGCACGGAGCCTTGGCCTCGGAACGACGGCAACCGTAGTGAGAAGTATTGTCGCGGTAATTCTTTTGAACGCCGGATTCGCCGTGCTGTTCTCGGAGCTCAAAATATGACCGCTTCAAACTCCGCCGCAATCGAAGTCGATTCGATCGTCACTCGGTTCGGCAACCACGAGGTTCACAGAGGTCTTACATTCACCGGCCGTACCGGGACTATAATCGGACTTATCGGTGGCAGCGGCTCGGGCAAGTCAACGGTGCTGAAAGAAATAGTGGGCCTGCTGAAGCCTACTTCAGGAAGTGTGAGATTGCTGGGTGTCGATGTTTGGGAGGCATCTGAAGAGCGGCTCTCGAAGCTCCGTTCGCGGTTTGGAGTTTTGTTTCAGAATAGCGCGCTCTTCTCGGCTCTCTCAGTCGCGGAGAACGTTGCCGTACCGATGCGCGAGCAGTCGAAGATCCCCGAATCGATTATTTCGGACCTCATCACCCTCCGCCTCCGTTTGGTCGGTCTGGATTACGACACTGAACGCAAGATGCCGAGCGAGCTGTCCGGGGGAATGAAAAAACGAGTCGGGCTTGCTCGAGCTCTCGCCCTCGAACCCGAGGTGCTGTTCCTCGATGAGCCGACCTCGGGTCTCGACCCGATTAATGCCCGGGCGTTTGACCGGTTGATTAGAACTCTTTGCGATGCGCTGGGTCTTACGGTGCTGCTCGTAACTCACGACCTCGACACTGTGCTGTCGATCGTCGACGACCTCGTGGTGCTGGAAAATGGAGTAGTTCTTTCCCAAGGACCTGTTGCTGAGATAAAAGAGATGGATCATCCGTGGATTCGGTCGTATTTCTCGACCCGGTAAGTAATTTTTAGCCCTCATGCAACCGCAGCTAGATAATGGAATCTCGGTCGGCCTAATGGAAACTTCGGCAGCCTAATGGAATCTCAGGCGAAATATTTGTTTGTTGGAAGTGTCGTGATCGCCTTGGTCGCGTTTACGGTGGTTGCCGTCCTCTGGTTATCAGAAGCCCGTTCGTACCGGAACGCAGAGTACTACGATATCTACTTCCGGGAGCACACTCTTTACGGCCTGCAAATGAATAGCGACGTCACCATGCGCGGAATCAAAGTCGGCAGTGTCATGGGACTGAGCATCTCGAAAGAGAATGTTGAGAATGTCTTAGTACGAATCGCCGTGCAGGGCGGCACGCCGGTGAAAACGGACACCGAAGCTCAACTCAATCGAAATTTGCTCACGGGATTTGCTTCGATTGATTTGCGAAAGGGCACTCAAAACGCGGGGCGGCTCGTGGCGGTCCTCCCAGGCCAAACTTATCCGGTGATACCCGAAGGAAAAACCGAGCTCGAGCAAGTTGCCGATTCCCTCCCGGAGGTCGTGAATCATATTGGAGAGATCACTCAGAGAGTCCGCCTGCTGTTCTCTGAAGAAAACCTGCAGTCGACGAGCAAGATTATCAAAAACGTCGAGAAAATCAGTGACTCACTCGCGGCGAGCAGCACCGATATCGAGCAGCTCATTACGAAAGTGAGCACGATGTCCGAGAAGATCGAAAAGACTAGCGATTCAATCCGCAACTTCACCGCCAAGGGCACCGAGCGGCTCGATGGATTGAGCAGCGAGCTGACTCAGGGACTTCAAGAATTAAAAGGCGTGATCCAGCAGTTGAACGGCAAATCGAACGAACTCGTGCAAAGCATTGTAAGAAGCGCCGACGTCGTGGCGGGAGAGCTGCGAACGATTTCTCAGAGCGTCCAAGTGGCAACCAGCGCGGCATCGTCCACCCTGGAGAGCTATGAACAGCCGGCACGAATCCTCGCCGGTCCAAACGAACGGGCGCTCGGTCCTGGAGAGAGGGTACGAAATGGCAAATAATCGCATGAGACTTTTTCTTGCCGGCGTTCTGCTTTTTACATTGACCTCGTGTTCATTCGGCCTAGATTTTTCGGCAACTGAGCAGACGTACTACACGATTGTCGAGAAGCCGGCGAAGCCCGTTCCCTCGGCGGAACAGTTTGCGATGGACGTGATCATCCAGGAAACTCGTTCATCTGCGTTTCTGAGCGGCCGAAAGATTGTCTTCGGAGAGACGCCACAAACGAGAGGATACTATCAATTTGCGGCCTGGACAGAGCCTCTCCCGAGCAGGTTCTCGGCACTTCTCACTCAGTCACTGCGAGCTTCTCGCCTTTTCCGATCAGTCGCGAAGAGCACTTCGGCAGCGCGCGGAGACATTGAAATTCTCACCGAGCTCGTCGACGCGTACCATGCATCGGGAAGCTCGCCGGGGAGCGTGCATTTCGAGCTCGAGGTAGACATCCTCGAATCCAGAACCGGAAATATCTTGGGGCACAATCGTTTCGTGAAAGATGTCCCTGTGCCGAGCTACGACGCCGCCGGCGCGGTCGCCGGAATCAGCGAAGCCGCATACAATTCGATCGACGAAATTATCGCGTGGACCAAAACCACATTAGAAAAAAACAACGACTATCGATCGCGCGCACGCCTGATGGATTCCGCCGACGACCTGCGCTGAGCAGTCCTCCCCCTCTTCTCTTCATAAAAAATACTCGCAGTACTTAATTTTTGTAGTGGAGTATTTTGGCGGAGGTCGAGGCGAAAAAGCGGCGAGGAGCGGAGTTTGCTACCCGCTAATGAGCACCGCAGCCGCTTTTTCAACGAAGACATACGCCAAAAGACTCCGCTACAGTTGATTAAGTGTTGTTGGTTGCGTAGCCTGAAACATAGACGGACGTGAGCTTCGTTGTTTGAATAATTCCGAAACGGAACTCAAAGAACGCGAGTCCGATCACCTCCCGTCTATTCAGCAGTACGGTTTTCCGCAGGTCTTGCTAAGGCGCATTACTTGTCATGGGAACCGACGCTGAAAAGAAGCTGAGGCATTCGAAAAGAGGGATCCGGCAGAATTCCGTTCATCCCCATCGAGTGGAAATCCATTCCGCTCCACACGCGTTAAAGCGAAGATTCTCGGTAATTTCCCGACGGCGGAATCTCTCGGTTCGGCACGGTATCATCGCCGCAGCGCTTACGGCAGTTTTGGTCTCCATGGAGTATGGCGGGAGCCATCAAGCGGTGTCTACAGAGCAGACTCGGATCTTCGACATCCTCATGTTGCTTTCGTTAATCGCGTGCGCGCTGATGCTGATTCGCTTACTGCGATCACTAATTCGGAGCCGGACCAGTAGTTCTCTCGGGCTTCAAAATTCCGAAGATGATGACGACGATGCTAACGGTCCGCGGATCACACGGATTAACAGCAAGTAGGAGAACCTCCATCGAGATTTCAGGTCCGGCCCGTTTTTGTGGGGAGCGGCGGCAGCTCACCTCTTTCAATTTTTCCAAAGGTCACCTTCAGCCACTCGCTGAGCTCCGCGAATTTGCGGCGTCTTGCCTTCGGCTCCAGAAATATCGAATACCGAAATCGTTTCGGCGCCCACTCGGGCCGGTGAAAACGGCTTAATTCGGTCTTCCGGTCCGTCTCGACTTCAAGAAGATCCTCGACGAGCGAGTCGGCTCGTCCGAACGGTATTCCGACGAGCTTTCCTTTCCGCTCGACGAATCTCATTCCACCCGATGAGGTCGAGTCCTCGGCGAGCGTCGAGACGAAATAGTCAAGCACTTCCGGACAAGAGTGGTTAAACAGCTTCCTCAAGGTCTCGGCGGGGTGGGTGGGATATACGGAACCGAATGTCTTCGATCCGAAGCGGCAGGCAGTCGATTCCGCCGTCTGCGTGTCGAGAGAAAGGAAATCGTCCACGATTCCAGAGCTCGACTGGACGAGCCCATGAGGAAGGGCTTCGCGATCATCCTTGAGCAGCGAATCGAGCCGGCGAAATCCTTCGTCCCGATCCGCCGGGTTACGGGTCAAAATAATCGACCCCCAATAATGCCGCCACCGAGCGACAATCGCCTCTTCCTTCTCCTTTTCGAGCCGGTTTCTTTCTTCACGATTCGAAGAGTCGGATGGTCCCGGCGGGGGCGGAGTGATTGTACTTCCAAGCCATTCGCGGGCAAGCGCCGAGCCCTCCGGAACATTCATCTGGTACACCAGAGCTCCGATGACATCCTGCAGATGAATATCGAAGTCGCGATACCGTTTGATTGCGACCTCGATCAATCGCGGGTCCTTTTTTGCCGCGAGCTCCGAGAAATTTTGCCGAAAGTGATTTCGCTCCTGAGTTTTGTATAATCCTTGGAGCAAGAGGTCCGAGACAGGAACGCCCCGGTGCGCAGCGCTCCAAGCAGCGATCGCGTTTCGCATCTCTCCTCGTTCCGCTTCAGACGCATCGGCGTAGCGGCCCAAATCAATAATCAATCCTCGCGCTTTCTGATTGATCAACGTCGCCACGATTTCGCGCACCTGCGGCAGTTGACGCGAAGGGTGAAAGCTTCGCCCGTATCCAACGGAAGGGAGATAATTTTTGTCATCGAGCCAATCGGCGAGAAGGAAGATATTCTCCGGATTATCAAGCAAGACGCCCAACTCGTTGAAGGGATTAATGACCGGTTCGCCCGCTCTCCACGGAGGGCGGGGTGACCCACTTTGAGGATCTTCGAATCGGAGGGCACCCGGTTGACCCATTTGATAACAGTTTAGCAATCGAAGCCGCGGGGCGAGGAACTGCACCTGCTCTGCCACGCTCAGCGACTTTTTTTTCGTCTCCCAGTCAGCGGGCTCAGGAAGCGAGAAATCGCGAAAATCGTCTCCCCGCCGTTCCAGCTGAGCTGCCAGCTCCTTAGCCCGTCCTTGATAGCGGTATCCATCGAAGGGCGGCTCCGACAGATGTTTCGCGAGCTCGAGGGCGGTGAGATAATCCCGCCTTTGGAAACTCTCGACCATCTCGATGTGGTAGAGGTTTCCCAGCCCACTTTGAACGATTTGCTTTAGCTCCCGAGAATCTTTGAATCCATCGAGAGCCGGAAAGAGAATTTCCGACGCCCCGAGTTTATCGCCCTCCGCATACAGACGGGCGGCCACACTCATTTCTGGAACGCTAAAGTGCGGATGTTCGAACTGCGCGGAAAGCGTACCCCATCGTGAGAATTTTTCAGCGCGGTTTTGTCGCGCCTCCAATCGGCTCCCCAAATCCCTTCTCGCATCTAAACGGGGATCGACCTTGCGCACTTCGACAAGTTCTTTCAATTTCTGCTTCAGCGAAATCGGGGTGACTCTATCTCTTTCTCCTGAAAACTCATGAACTTCGCCGAAAACATCGAGAAACTTTCCGTACCGGCCGCCACTCTCGACCATCCAACCCTCGGCCGAAAGCACCGGACCGTGAGGCCTAATCTGTAAATCGTGTTCCAATCTGGCGAACTTTGCATCTCGAGGAACCTCCGCAAAAAGCATATGTGGATAATTCTCGAGAAGCTCGATGAGCTCCGTGGGAAAGGCACTCTCCGGGTGGAACGTCGGAATTTCCGTGCGGCCGAGCTTCTCAGCGACGCTTCTTGCGTGCTCACGGACGCTCTGCCGAGGATCATTGAGCAGTGGTTCCAATACCGGGAGGAGCGCTTCCAGACGAAGGTCTTCGATGGTACTCAATGTTTTGCGGAGAAGAGCCGGAAAGCGAGTCCCCTTCTTGATAAGCATCTGGAAGTACGGTTGTGCTGAAGCATCGGTGGCCTGAGAAATCATTGCGAGGACGCTTTCGACACTTCTTTCGTTCGCATCGTTGTCCAAAATCCAGGCAGATAGCGGTTCGAGCATATCAGGGGCAAACCGCGCGTAGCGAATCTTTCCATACACCGAATGCCGGAGAGATCGCGCCCGGTTCTCGCTGCCGCCTCCCCAGAACGGAGTCGCTGTAAAAGGCACAACTCCGCTTTGTTCGTCACGTAGCGTTTTCGTGAGGAGCGAGAGAATCTTTTCCAAGCCAGCGCGGCGCTCAGCATCACCCCCTTGACCCATGACCCGAATCGTTCCCTCAAAACGCACCTTAAAATCTTTATCGGCATAGGCGCGATCGACGTCGGCTACCGGGTTTTCTTCAGCGTCCGTAGCAAAAGCAGGGGCGGAGAAGAGAATGTTGGCGCCAAATAAAATGCCGAGGGCAGTCAAGAAAGTTTTCATGAATGCGTTATGCGAAAGGCCAACGTCTTCAGGATCTTTAATCAACGTTTGCGCTCGAATGAACCGCAGCGCTCATTTGCCTTTTCGTTACAATTTTCAATCAATGAGAGAGATTCAAGTTCTCGCGGTGTTTCTACACGCGTCGCCGACCGTCAACCGCAATTCCCCATTCATTCGGCGACAACCGGCTTGGGAGGCGGACCGATGATCTCAACCATGTTCCCGGTCGGGTCCGAAAGAAAAGTCGAAAGAACCCCATTTTTCCGCTCGCGAAGCTCGCCGAGGGTGCTGGCGTCCGCTCGCTCGAACGCAACATGCGGCTGTTCGTGGCTTGGAAGCACGAGCGAAAGATGAATATTCGCGAACGCGAGCACCACCTCTTGCGGCGATTCAAAAATCGGACGACAGCTGAAGCTGGTCATGTACCATTTCACCGACCTTTTTAGATCAGCTACTGTGATCGCAATGTGATGGACTTTCGATAATTCTTCCATTGGTAATCTCAGAGCAAAGTCTTTTCTTCATACCGGCAGAACTCAGCCACCTCGCATTTGCCGCACACCGGGTTCCTCGCTTTGCAGGTTCGGCGTCCATGAAAAATGACCGTATGACTGAACTGGCACCAATCCTCGGGCGGAAGCTGAGCGGTGAGATCACTTTCGATCTTCACGGGATCCGCATGCTTGGTCAGCCCGAGCCGATTACTCACGCGGATGACGTGTGTGTCGACCGGCAGGCCGGGCATGGAGAATGCGTTTCCGAGGATCACGTTTGCGGTCTTTCTTCCCACCCCCGGAAGCGCTACCAGCTCCTCCATACTTTTCGGAACCTTCCCGCCGTGACGATCGATGATTGCTAACATCGCATCACGGATATTCTTGGCTTTGTTCCGAAAGAAGCCTGTTGAACGAATAAATTCCTCGAGCTCCGACTGCGGCCGCCGCACATAATCTTCGGGTTTCTTGAACTCACGAAAAAGCTCTTTCGTGACCATGTTCACTCTCACATCGGTACATTGGGCCGAAAGCACCGTAGCCACGAGCAGCTCCAAAGGGTTTTTAAAATTCAGCTCGCAGTGCGCATCAGGGTACATTCCCTTCAGCACCGAGTATATCTGCTTTGCGTCGGCCTTAACTTTTTTCATCGCTTGGACTTCGGCTTCTGTTGTTCGCGGCCGGAAACCTTCAACTTGCTCGACTTCAACTCGCCGCAAAAAGCCGAGAACGCATCGGCATCCATGCAGTTCAGGATGCTCTTCGGCTCCAGCCCTCCCTTCTTCGCCATATGCACGCCCCAGCGAACATCGCCGAACTCAGGCAATGAATGCGCGTCTGGTGAAATTGGCGTGAGGATCCCGCGTTCCCGAGCCGCCGGAAGGTAGCTCCAATCCAGATCGAGCCGCTTCGGATTCGAATTGATTTCGACCGCCGTTCCAGTTTCGGCCGCCGCGTCGAGCACGGCTTCGGTATCCAAGCCATACCCGTCTCGTTGCAATAATTTGCGGCCCGACGAATGTCCGAGAATCGTTGTGTATGGGTTCTGAACTGCACGAATAATCCGCTCAGTCATCGCAGCCTCGTCCATC
Organism: uncultured Bdellovibrionales bacterium; assembly: GCA_964509425.1. Taxonomy (GTDB): domain Bacteria; phylum Bdellovibrionota_C; class UBA2361; order SZUA-149; family CAZDWZ01; genus CAZDWZ01. Next base: position 10,421 of record CAZDWZ010000016.1, read on the forward strand.
GAAAATCGCGAGTGTACTGACGCGACGATAAAATCGAACTCGTCGAGGACGTCGTCCGGATAATCTAGCGAGCCGTCAGCGAGGATATCGGATTCGATTCCATGGAAAATGACGAATGGCGCAAACTCAGCGCGGAGCGATATCACCTCCGCTCTTTGTTTTCTTATTGCCGCGACTTTCAATCCTCGTGCATAAGCCGCACTCTGCGAGTGATCGGTCAATCCCAAGTAGCTGTATCCTCTTCGGATTGCTTCTTCGACAAGTTCGCGGAGCGAGTTTTTCCCGTCTGAATAGGTCGAATGAACGTGTATTATGCCTTTGAGATCCGCCTCCTCGACAAGATCAAACTCTTGTTTGCCCGAAGCTCGAAGAACACGCGCCGCCTCGACCTCGCCAGTACCTTCTCTCAGCTCCGGGGGGATGAAGGGGAGATTCAGTGCCGCATAGAGCGCATTTTCCGAGTTAACCTCAACCGTCTTTGAGTCCTTAGAGAGTCCGCCTTCTGAAAGATGAAACCCACTCGCCTTCGCGTACGCTGCAAGCTCCTCAATGTGCTTCGAGGAACCAGTGTTGTACCACGAATAAAAATCAAACTCCCGCTCTGGTGAGAACAGAAGTTCGATTGAGGGAGAAATCTTCTTTGCCGACTTTGCCAATTCGCCATGCAAAGCCGGGTCAGCTTCGACGCAGATAACAACGGAGCTCGAGACTGGAAGGTATCGTTTCACCTCACCCGCGACCTCGGCCCGCTTCGCCCCAAGCCGGAGCAGCTTCTCCGTCGCGGTGCCGGCTGCCGTCCAAGCGTCGGAGAGAAGCATTTTTCCACGCTGTCCCTGTAACGCGATTGCACCGGCAAGCAACTTCGCTTGAGATTTCTCGCTGAAGCCTTTTACCTCGAGGAGCCGATCCTGCTCGCAGGCTTCGATGAAGGTTTCTAGCGACTTGATTTCGAGTTGGTCCACGACGAGCTTCAGCTTCTTCGGCCCCAGTCCGGAAAGGTTCATCAATTCCTGAAGGCCCTCAGGAAAGGACTGCTGGAGTTCGGTGAGCAGCCCATATTCGCCGGTCTGAATGATTTCCTGGATTGCCCCTTTCATACCAGCGCCAATCCCCGGGAGCTTTGATGTCTCCAACTCTTGAAGCAGCTCCTCTCCGGAACTATCCCGTGAGAGAAGAAGCCGCGAAGCCGACTCATACGCGCGCACCTTAAATGCGTTCTCTCCATTCAGTTCGAGAAGACTTGCAACCTGAGCGAGGACTCCGCCGATTTCTTTTGAAGTCATCATGTGAATCTCCTCTTCAGCCAACGAAAAAAACTTCCAAGCACCGGTATCTCGCCATAGACATACGTTGCAGCGTCCCAATGATCGAGATGTGCAGTCACCTTGCCGTCGTCGTTGAGGTGTACTTCACTTACTCCGACGATCTTAAATTCGGGGACATTCTTTTTGAGCGGATGCCGGCAAAGAAACTCCCACCTGAGAAATCCTACATTCCCGTCCACGGCGATCGAAGTTATGAAAAAGCGAGGGTTCTCGAGATCCTTGAACATCTTCTCGAAAATTTCCCGAAGGCGATCGGAGCCGAATGTCTCATGAAAAGGATCGATGAACTGCACGTCTTCGGTCACAAAATCACCGAGGTGATGAAGAGACTCGGGAGAGAGCGTTTCATAGAAACTGGCGTATCTCGCTAGAATTTCTGCGGGGGTTTCACCCATAAAAATCATAACTCCGAATTCCCGATCCTCTCCCCTGACTGGGCTGTGTTCCCGCCCGAGGAAAACGGACGGTTTGCTGGAGGCCGGCACATGCAAGGCCTCCTTCACGCACCGCACTACCTACACTTTCCATGAGTTAACTGCCAGTGTATGCTCAGCAATTCAAGGAACCTTGGCCGCCCAAGCGGAAACAACACGCCACGGCGTATTGGACGCACCCAGAATGCGCGAGCGCGGCGAACAGAAGTGAAAAATGCACTGAGGCAGTCGAATGAAGAATTACTCACTCACCCCTCTCGGCGGCGGAGCCGGACTTCGAAGCGAACATTTTGAAGAGATTCTTACCAGCCGGCCAGACTGCCGATGGTTTGAGATCATCAGCGAGAACTTCATGGGGTTCGGCGGCTACATCCGCGAGAGCTTCCAAGAGATTCGGAAGCACTATCGCATCATTCCTCACGGTGTCTGCCTCTCCATCGGTTCGACCGATCCTCTTGATCTCGATTATCTCAAGAGACTCAGAGTGTTTCTCGACGAAATCGAAGCTCCTTGGACATCTGACCACCTGTGTTTCACGATGGTCGATCACACGAATCTGAATGATCTCATTCCGATTCCGTTCACCATGGAATCCGCGCACAACGTCATCGAGCGAGTAAAGATCGTGCAAGACGTTCTCGGGCGGCCATTCTTATTGGAGAACGTGACTCGATATCTGACGCTCTCCGGCCGGGAGATGACCGAGAGTGATTTTATCAACACCATCCTTCACGGATCCGGTTGCGGGCTTCTGCTCGATGTCACGAACGCTTTCCTGAATTCCCGATTTCACGGATACGACGCGATGGAGTTCGTAAAATCTTTGCCGGTAGACCGAATCGGGCAGATGCATCTCGCGGGATGGGAAGAGGAAGGCGATACGCTTATCGATAGCCACGACGCCCCAGTTCCTGCTGAGGTCTGGAAACTGTTTGAAGCAATTCTCGCTCTTACAGGTCCGACCTCAGCGCTCGTCGAGTGGGATGCACAGCTACCGAGCGTTGCGCGACTCCTGCAAGAGGCGGAAATGGCTACGGCCCTGATGGAAAAGGTATGCGGGGAGGCATCGACTTGGAGCGGAGATCAGAAGCGCCTCGCAAACGCAGGCTAGCCCGTTTGCCGACAATGAGGGCAAATGGCATGAAGCAAAATTCCATCGAATATTAATCGGGCAGAACAGCAATCCGGGAAATCAAGCAGTATGGCTCTTTCAACGGTACTCTCCGCGATGCGAATTCTCATCCTCGATGGATGGGAGATTCCGTCCGACATTCAGGCACGCCGCGAACTCTACCGCGAGAAGTTCTCCCCGCTCAGCGAAAGCGAACTCGAAGATCTCGCGGTCCTCGCACCGGAGAAACTTCGCGTTTACACCAACACTATTTACTCGGGGGAGCGCGGCACACTTGAGATGCATTTTCCTTTCGTTTTCGCGCTTCTAAAAGATCGGCTTCGAGAGGATTTTGACGGATTTCGCATGGTCCAAGAGCTGCACAAGTTTCGGCCATGGCACGGAAACACAACTCTTGCACTCGCCGAGTCGTTCGTCGCTTTCCTCGGGAGCCCGACGTTACCGGCGGGGGAGAATATCTACGCAAAATCAGCGCCCGAAGCTCGCGATCTCGCGCTCATGGAGTGTTTTGATCTTCAAATTTCCCGCGGTTTGAATCCCATCGACCTCGGCATTCCGGTTTTCGACCGCGACGAGATTGCCGCGCTCAATGTCGGAACACTTCTCGAGCTTACGCTTCTCATTCCTCGAAACGCTCGTTGGTTTACTTGCGAATTCGACGTGCTCGGTTTCCGGACGGCCTTCACTTCATCAGACGGTGTTCCGCCTTCAAAGCCAACCGCACGCCGAAAGATGTACGTTGCGGGCGGCAGAAACCGGGCGCATTTCGTGCGCTGGGTTGAGATTTCGCCAAGCGTTATGAACTTTTTTGACTCGGCCAAAGGCTCATCTGAATTGCCAATGAGTGACCTTGTCGAAGCGGCTCTCGAAAACGTTGACGGAGAATCCGAGGAGGCGCTGTTTCAGAGCTTTATGGATACATTTACCGGACTCGAGCAGTCCGGAATCATCTTTATAAAAAAATAGACCCGCCATGACTTTATGGAACAAATAACCTGGCAAGATTTCGAAAAAGTTGAGCTTCGTGTCGGCACTATCGTCGCCGTAGAGGATTTTCCTGAGGCGAGAAAGCCAGCTTACAAGCTCACACTCGACCTCGGCGATCTTGGAACGAAACGATCGAGTGCACAGGTGACGACGCTCTACACGAAAGAAGAACTGATCGGCCGACAGATCGTCGCAGTCTGTAACTTCCCCAAAAAGCAGATCGGGCCGTTTCTCTCGGAAGTACTCGTGACAGGCTTCCCCGACAGCAAGGGCAACGTCGTGCTCATCCGGCCGGATCACCCGGTTCCAAATGGCGGAAAATTGTTCTAGTGCTCGGACCGTTTAGGTCTCGTCCTCAAGATGACTGGAATTTTTGTTTTTATGGCGCCAGAGCACTGTAATCTCGAAATGCATTTTCTCTAGAGCGGAATGGTAAACCCCGGAATCCTTCTTTCGCTTTTCTGCGCCACTACCGCCTCGATGAAAGATCTCGTCAGCAAAAAGCTGGCGGCTCAGCTCGACGGAGTGACGTCCGCATTTACGTCGTTCCTCTTTGCAACGCCGTACTACATCGTTCTGCTCTTCGTCTTGTGGCTCCTCGGCTACGAAGATTTTGCGCTCTCTTCGACATTTCTCTTCTACGTGGTTCTACGAAGCATCTCGGATACGGGGGCCGAGTGGTTGAAGATGTCGTCATACCGCTACGGCGACATCTCGCTCGTCAGCATCGTGTTTTCACTGCAGCCATTGGTGATTACGTTCTTCTCCGTCGTTTTTTTGAACGAACGCCCGACCGTTGTGGCGGCCGTGGGAATCCTGGTCATCGTCGCGGGGACTCTTCTCATCGCGACTGAGAGACCGCTCGGAAGTCTTGAGCGGAGTATGCGAAATAAAGCGATTACTCTCTCCCTCCTCTCCACTGTTTGTTTTTCGATAAACTCCATTTTCGATCGGTTAGCAGTCAAAGAGGGAAGTGCCGTGTGGTCCGCGTTCACCATGACCTTTCTCTCCGGGCTCTTCCTCGCTCCATTTTCTCTTCGGCTGAAAGCTCGCCGGTCGGCAATAGCCGCGAACTCGGGTCTCCTCTACCGCCGTGGATTTTTCGAGGTTCTCGCGATGACTTCGAAGCTGCTCGCGTTGCAGTTTCTTGAAGTGGCTTACGTGGCCGGACTGCAAAAGCTTTCAACACTTTTCTCCGTGATCGGCGGGCGATTCCTCTACGGGGAGAAAGGATTCTCCCGGAGATTTCTCTCCGGTGCGATAATATTCATAGGCGCGCTGATGATTCTCCTGGGTCGCTGAGGCGTAATTCCTCCGCGACTGAACAGGTCATAGTCGTTTGCCGTTGGTCCCGGGCTCATCTTGAGCGCAACAAAGTGTAAGGTCTATGTGACCGAGTGACGACCGCGCGGCGATTGACGCTTCCCTCTCCATGTTTGTTAGCCGCATGCTCAGGGGCTTAGTTCACCTAATCTCTTTATCTCGTTCCAATAACTGAAGCGCATCGTGCACAGACGAACGCACTATCTCCTCTGGATCGGAAAGATGTCTGCGAAGTTCGGGAATGGCTGATCTATCGCCGAGCAGACCCAAGTTGAGAGCAGCAGCTCCTCGAACATGAGGATTGTGATCATTTAGGGCTGTGAGAAGCGGATCAATTGCATCCGGTCCGCGAGACGCAAGCAGCCAAACCGCCTCCACGCGAACATTTTCATCCGAAACATCCAGCTGATCCACAAGCTCTTTCGTCGACACTTGATTCATTGTGCAAGCAGGAAGCATCGCAGCTCCGAGGAGAAATGGCACAAGGATCGATCTGAACCAGCGAGACATCGAGATCACCTTTTGAGAATTACGTTTCCCATCGTTACCGGGTTCAGCTCGAGCGAACCACTCAGGATGAACCCGTCGTTAAAGTTACCGTAAAAGCGTAGGCGCGGCCGACGAAGCCGTACCTCCGCTGCAGCTAATTGTTATACCGGCACTAAAAAATAAATCGGTCGATTATTTTCCATTCTGTTGCTCGATAGCATCCCAATAGTCCTTGGGGAAATTCTCGTCTGCTAAAGCTCGTTCGCAAAATGTGCCAATGGACTCTGCTACTTCCACAAATATCCCTCGGACAGATGTGCCTGGCTTCAACTTCTCGTGTGAGAGAAATCCGACACCGCCAGACGCCACATCGATCACGATGAGATCACCACAATCGTTTGTCCCGATCGGGAGAAGATTCTCGGCGAGGCAGTCGAAGCCGAAGGTGTCGATATAGCGAAGTTGATCGGGGCTCGTGATACAGAAGCCCGGATCAAAAAGTGCTTGTTCAAAATCGTAAGTTGCGAGGAGGTCCAACAGTGCTCGAGGCACTAAACGATCCTTTTCGAGAGTTTCGAAGCATGGACTCGGAATGGTAACTTTTTCAGATCTAAGAGGGATGAGATCTGACAATTGTTCTTCATCAAGTTTCATAGAGGACCTTGAAGTATTCTCACGTTTGCGTGACTTTCGCGCGATCAGCGAGTGAAGTCCACGCAATTGTTCTACCATTATTCACCACGGACTTGCCTCGCGATCCCAGTCAATTTCGTATTTCGACGAAACAAAGGGATGCCACCGACTTCCAAACACAACGATTCCAGTTTTGATTTCGCCAGAGTCGAATCGCAACATGACGCGATAGACATCCTGATTGTCCGTCACCGATCTCTCCCAGCACGGCACCCCTCTCCACTTTATCAGCTCAGCTCCCATTTCTGTCGCCCAACGCCTTAGCCTCTTTTCCGCAAGGCGCTTTCCGAGAGCTAGCAACGGAAAGAGGAGCAAAATTCCCAACAAGAACAGTCCAACATAAATTAGGGATGTCATCTGAGGAGTCATCCGAGAACACCGATTCGCTTAAGGTAGAACATAGTCTGTATAACAACTCATCAACAACCCATACCGCTTGTTCGATCGGTGTATTGATGAGACCCATGTCATAGGTGACAGGTTGCCAATGTTCGAGAAGCACCGAACCTCCGATCGCGAATTTTTTGCAAGGGAGAATGTTTATGGGACTGATAATCCGGCCGGAACGGTCGGCTCTTTCACGTCCTCATCATTTTTATTTCGTATTCCCGTTTTTCCGCGGTCATAGATTACTTCGACGGCGCCATTAGTCTTCGATCGCCTTGCGCTGAAAATTGGCGCTTGAGAACTCGTAGCGCTCACGCTCAGACTAGAACCATCGGAAAGATCCCATACCGGTATATAGAGGCCGGAACCTACCTCTCTTGCAGGCTCGCCACATCTCTGGGTGAGCAATGCAATCGTTGTTCGCGAGTCAATGACCCCGAAACAGTGGCCGCCTTCTGAAGCAGCATCGGCACGAGCATTCGAGAGGCAAACTGCAACGCTAAGTAAAGCAAGTATATGAAATGTACTCCCTGACATTTTCCTCCTACATGACGTTTCGATGAAGTGTTGCCTGGAGCGCAAGCGGAAGGCAATCATTTCCATCGATTTGTTACCCTGCCGCCTGTTCACACTGGGAGACCCCAAATCGCAACGGCCCAGAAGAACCACCATGTCCACGCACTAACCTCCAAACCAGCTGCCACCCACCTTTGCGAGCCGCCAGCGATCTTACTTCCCACGCGAAGGGCGCAGAATAGAGAACTACAAATGAGAAATGGCAAGGCACCTTGCATGGGGCCATGGGGAGGGTTTTCTGTGCCAACCAGTATTAGTCCCGGACCAAGAAGGATCGCTAATGCGCCCGACGCTCCGGTGTGCATTGAGCCAAGAATCTGTCGACGAAACGTGATACTCACGACCGCCGAAATGACCACTAAAGAAACCGAGGTGATTAACCTTTTGTGACGCATCATCTACCGAGGTAACGTCTGCGTGTGCCGCAGCTCCGCCGTCGGCACCCCGCGGTGTTTCTTTCTCGAGCATATCACGGAAAACCGGGAACGTGCAGCCTTGAACTACTAAATACTCGAATGCAACCACAAGGAAGGCAGAGGAGTATGGACCCAAGGCCCGTTCTCATCGCCAACTTCTCCATCGGCTTTCACCAGAACATTTCGCAGTCCGCTCATTGATGCACCGACAGTCTTTTCAGGGGTAACGTTTCTCTATCGAGTTCGCGCCTCCTGGTAGCCCTGAACCCGTAATTACTGAACGCGGGGCGCGAATCTTCGTTCGGAGGCTTGTTAGTGGCATCAACGGGGGGCGCCGTAGTCTCCCCAGTTTGGTTCGCACCAACGCCGTTCACCGCATATAGCTTCGAAGCGCTTACTTTTTTGCAGAGAGCTTCCTTTTCGCAGCATCTCTGCGTTACGCGCTCTGAAATCCTCCGCCTTGATGCGATTTATAGCGATCCATCCGCCACAGCTTCCCTCGATCGTAATGCAATCCGAGTTCTCACTGCATTTCAGATCTTCTGGACGAGGATAGATCGCGCCTGATTCCATGCACTCACATCGCGCGAGCGCGTCTCCGGCCATTCCAGGACAACTGGCAAATGCTGAGTTAGCCACTAGCACGAAAAGAGGGATGATTATTCTCTGCCACATAACGTTAGTGGGACCGATGGCCGAGTGCGCAGTGGTCGATCATTGGGTACCCGTCATTGTTCTCCGTCCTTTAGAAACTCAGTGAGAGCCATACTAAACTCCCCCTCATCGTCGAATACCTTCCCCAAACCCGCTCTCTGTATCTCCTCCCGATTTCCTTCGAGAGACAATTGTGATCGATCGCGGATTATTCGGTAATTTCTGTGCTCTTACTCATGATGAACCCGGTACCAAAGAGACCGAAAGCTCGTTTAATTCCGACATATGTTTTTAGGCGCATAACGTTTATCCCTCACCATCTTTCTCCCAAAAAATATACCCGAGTCTTACTTCCGCTGCCACGGTAAGCCCGCTACGACTTCTTCCAACGTAAATTCGGGCGGAGGACTCGCCCACTTCCGACAACAGTCAAGGACTACTGCCGGACGCTCAGACGAAACCTGGTAGAAGTCGTCAGAGAACGGCGCAAGGTCAAAGTGTTGAAGATATTCTTCGAGCAGGGTGCGGGGAAAGCGGTCGCGTTTGATCGGCAAATCGTAGAATTCCGGTTTTTCAAACGGGAAGCGTGCTCCGGTCTCGCTAAAGACCCAACTACCTCCGTCGTTGGAAGCACTGATTGTGCGGAGATGCCCAAGGGGAGCGGTTCCACCGAGCTGTGTTGGGGCGAAGACTTCCCAAATGGTGGCTGGCCACTTGGCGGATTGAGGAGTTGCGCAGACACGCATCGCGAGCACCCCGAGACGTTCCGCCAAAGTCGACATTGCCGGAGTAGGATCGGATCCTTGAATTCCACTCTGAAAACACGCGGTCCAGCCGGCCGTTGTCGTAATAAACAGCCTTCGACTTTTCGCCTGCGAAAGTGGGGGAAGCGCTTCGAACGCATCGGCCAAGCTCGAAGCAATGCTCTTCCGCAGGTAAGTAGTTCCAATCGAAGCATGCCAGGCCGTTAGCTCGGCAACCGCTTGTTCGATCGGTGTATTGATGAGACCCATGTCATAGGTGACAGGTTGCCAATGTTCGAGAAGCACCGAACCTCCGATCGCGAATCTCTGGCAGGGGCCAGAGTCAGCGCTCATTAACTTGAAAGCGAACTCACCGCCAAGCAAACGCCTTTATCTTGCATCATGGTGTAAAGCGCAGCGAACGTCCCCGCGAACATCCAGACCAGCCCACAAATCAGAATGAAGGCGCGATCAACTTTCCATTTCGCCAGCAAAGCTAAAGCCACAAGTCCGAGGATGAACGGAGTGAAATACGAAACATAGTCAAGGTAACTCGCGGGAAGCCTGCACGATTCAATCGCGTAAATAAGAAGCGCATTCGCGGTGGCCCAGATCGAATAAAATACTACTAAGAATTTGCCGACTTTTTCTTTGGGCATGGGTGAATGTCTCCCGTTACGGGATCGGCATAACATAGCCTGTACAGCGACTGATACTACCTATCCGCAACCCAAGAACCGATCCTATTCCTAATCCTGCTCCTTTTCTTCCTCCTGCACCTGCACCTTCTCCTCTTCTTCTCCCTCCTCCCAACAACGAAAACGTAAAGCATCTCTGGTAACTCTTGGACTAGGATTAGGACTCGGTGCAGGTGCAGGAGGAAGAGGAGGAGAAGGATTAGGAGGAGGATCAGGAGACCTACGCGGCCGAGCAGTTAGCGACGGTCGCCATCCGCCCCAGTGAAAGTCCGTGTCAAAGGCGAGATTCTGCAGTAAAAACTTCAAAAAGCATGACTCGAGAAAGCGTGAAAATATTCTTCCTCTCAGCAGCGTTCCTTGCGGAGCTCGTTTACCTCTTCACCGAGCAGCATCATAAATGGTGCAAGTGTGGTTCCCTTTTTCCCATCTCTCTCGATGTATGGGGCTCACATAATTCTCAGCATCTCTTTGATCCGTACAGCTTCGCGCATTTCCTCCATGGTCTGATCTTCGCGAGTATCTTCATTCGCTTTTTTGGGGCGACTCGGTTCGGAACCATTCTTCTCGCGTCTCTCATCGTTGAAGGAGGATGGGAGCTGCTTGAAAATTCCCAGATGGTGATCGAGCGATATCGAAATGCCACGGCCTCTCAAGGTTACATCGGCGATTCTTTCGGAAATTCGATCGGCGATATCATCAGCTGCGGCCTCGGTGTGGTGTTTCGTTACGCCTACCGGCCTTTCCTCTCAGTGGCCGCGTTCGTGATGATCGAGCTCCTCATGCTGGTCTGGATCCGTGACAATCTTACTCTTGCCGTGATCATGCTGGTTTCCCCGGTCGAAAGTATACGATCGTGGCAGCTCGATGGAGCTGCGCACACCACCTCCGACCCGGAGATCCTCAAGCCGAAGCCGCAATAACTGCGCTTTCCCCCTCTGTGGATACTCCTTACCCCTGTGCCTCTGTGGTTGATCCTTTCTTATCTCTCTTGAACCACAGGGGCACAGCGGTTGCACAGAGAAAGAAGCTAATCAGCCAAATCATCTCCACTCTGCGTCCTCAGCGTCCTCTGCGGTTGGATTTCGATGACCACCGAATAGTGGCGACGAATCCTGAGCCCATAGACCGGAGTTCGATACCGCAAGGCGATCGCAAATTTCGAGATGCGAATGCTCAATTCGTGCTATCGAGGATCTGCAAAACTTCGGAGGTCTCCCGCATATGGACAATATCAGGCGGATTGGTGGAAAAAGCGGCTTTACCCCGAGTCTCCCGTCTTTCGCGGCACTTCTCGGCCCCGTGGGCATTTTGTTCATCCTGCTCCTCGGCTGGACCTCGTATTACACGATTCCCGCGGAGTCCGAGGGTGTCCTGCTTAGGTTCGGCCGTTACCTAGGAACCGTCGATCCGGGCCTCCATTTCAAGTGGCCGCTTGGAATCGATCATGTTGAAATCCTGCCCACTCGCCGGCAGCTCAAGATGGAATTCGGTTACTCGTCTGGAGATTATTCAAATCCCGATCAAGTCGGCGAAGATCCCGAGACCGAAAAATCGATGGTGACCGGGGATCTCAACGCTGCGCTTGTCGAGTGGGTCGTACAATATCGTATTCAGGATCCGAAACAGTATCTCTTCGACGTCCGAGATCCCGGCGCAACTCTCCGCGATATCTCTGAGGCCGCGATGCGTGAAGTGGTGGGAGATCGTACCGTTGACGAAGTAATCACCGTCGGCCGGCAGGAAGTTGAAAGTGCCGCGCTCCAACGGCTTCAGGCGATGGTAAAAATGTACGAGCTTGGAATCATGGTTGATCAGGTCCAACTGAAAAATGTGAATCCGCCCGAGGCGGTTCAAGGCTCCTTCAACGAAGTCAACAAGGCAAAGCAAGATCGGGAAAACGCGATTAACGTCGCAAACGGGGAATACAATAAGGCGGTTCCCAGAGCGAAGGGAGAAGCCGATTCGTCAATTCAATCTGCCGAGGGTTACCGGTTCAAGCGAATCAACGAAGCGGAAGGGGATGTCGCCTCCTTCAACTCCATGCTCGAGCAGTACACGAAAGCTCCAGAAATCACGCAAACACGAATCTACCTTGAGACCATGGCTGACATAATCCCTCAGGCCGGCCAAAAGATCATCGTCGACGAGGCGCTGCAGCAGTGGATGCCTCTCTCACCGTTTACAACCAAGGTCATCGAGGCACGCGAATGAAAGCAATCTTTAGATTATTCGGGTTTCTCGTCGCGCTCATGCTGTTCCTTTCGGTAACCGGGGCGTTTTATACCGTCAACGAGACCGAGCAAGTGATCATTACGCAGTGGGGAAAACCTCAAGGAGCGCCAGTCAAGGCACCGGGCCTCCATTTCAAAATTCCCTTTATCCAAACCGTGAATCGCTTGGATCGCCGGTTCCTGGAATGGGACGGAGCGTCTGTCGGAATTCCGACGAAGGATAAGACCTACATCTACGTAGATGCGTTCGCGCGATGGCGCATTGATGACCCCCTCCCCTACTTCCTGCGCATTCGAGATGAAAGAAGCGCACAGTCGCGCATTGAAGATATTATCGGAAGCGAAATCAGAAATGCAATTGCACGGCATGAGCTCATCGAGATCGTTCGCTCGGACAAGGAGCGAAAGCCCGCGACCGATGAATCCCTCATAGGCGGGGATGGAGTCGTGGGAAGCCTGGGTACTCTGCCGCCGATTTCCGTCGGCCGGCAGAGCATTGAACTCAGCATCAAGGAAGCCGCTGCCGCAAAATTAAAGGAATTCGGTATTGAGCTCCTCGATGTTCAGCTCAAGCGCATCAACTACAATCCCGACGTGCTTGATAGAATCTACGAACGAATGATCAGCGAGCGGCTGCAGATAGCCCAGCGCTTTCGATCCGAAGGGGAAGGGGAAGCAGCGAAGATTGAAGGCCGGAGAGAACGCGACCTGAACGAGATTCGTTCCGAAGCGTATCGTAAAGTGCAGCAAATCCGCGGTGAGGCCGACGCAAAGGCGAGTGAAGTCTATGCGCGCGCATATACTCAAAACCCGCAAGCGGCCAGCTTCTATCACTTCCTGAAAAGCATGGAGACCTACCGCACGATTATCGGGAAAGATTCCACGCTTATTCTTACGACCGGAAGCGATCTCTATTCGCTCCTGAAAAAGGAGTCGCCGAAGAAGTAAGGTAACACGAGCGCTGCTGAGCGGACTCTACCCTCGGAGTACGTTGAGCTCTGCAGCGGCACCTCGTGCGAGCAGCATTCCTTCCGTCGCGACGGTAATAAGCGAAAATCCCTCCGCGATGAATCGAGAGGCTGAGGCAGCAGACGCGCAGAAAATTCCGAGCGGAATATTCTTCGAGGCCGCAACATTGCGAACTCTCTCGATAGCTTGCAATACCTGCGGCGCTTCGACGGCGCCCGGTTGCCCCACACTGCCGCTAAGATCATACGGTCCGACAAAAAGCGCATCGACACCCTTCACCGCGGCAATCTCCTCGATAGCCTCAACTCCTTTAATGTGTTCGATTTGGAGAACGACGAGCGAAGTCTCGGCAGCCGATTTCATGTAATCAGAAAAATTGGTCCCAAAATTGCAGGCTCGTCCCAACCCAACGCTTCGCGTTCCAAGAGGCGGATAGTGAGCGAGGCTTACGGCCGCCTCCGCATCTTCTCGGGAATTCACTTGGGGAACGATGATCCCGGCAGCTCCCATGTCCAACGCTTTTCGAATCCCAAGCTCGCTTCGGGATTCAACCCGGACGAGCGCGGCAGCTCTGTCACCAATCGCCTGAAGCAATCGCTGCCCTTCGGTCGGACCCATCGCAGAGTGCTCCAAGTCGATGAAAAACCAGTCGAAGCCGGAGCGAGACAGGATTTCGGCCGCTTCAGGCGATCCCAGCCCCAACAAGGTTCCTAGAAGCAGATCGCGTTTTCTCAATCGTTCGTGGAAACTCATTTGCCTCTGGTTCGTCTCTCGCGATTCGCAAGGTTATTTGCAGGCGATTACGAGATCGGCTGCCCGCGGTGCGGCGATCTGTGCAAGCTTCTCGGCCGCGCGCTTATCTCCTTCCGCTCTCTCCTCTGGACTTCCTTTGCAGAAGGCATCGCGCCTGGCGAGTGCAGCGACTTTCTCGCTCAGCTTACGACCGACTGCGGCCCACGCGTAACACTCTGCCTTATCCAATTTCAAACCGGCTCCCATCGCGCCGTTGTAATAATCCGGGAGAAGCATGATCGCTCCCATCGAACCAGCCGACGCCGCTTTCAGGTAAAGTTCGAGCGCTTGTTTCGTGTCTTTCGGAACACCGTTCCCCGCCTCGTAGGAATAGCCCATCGCGAACTGGGCAAAGGGGTGATTCTTCTCTGCACATGCCGCAAGCGTTTGTATGGACTCTTTAACCTCTGCTTCCGGAATCGGAGTTAAGATATGCGTCATCAGGCGTGAATGAGCGTTACAGATTTTTTCCTGAGTGCATACTGGCGGAGTGGCATCTTCAGCGTTTGCGACACCTATGCCGAAGAAGAAAACAGCTAAACTGAGGATACCGCACTTTCCGGATCGCATTTCCTTTCCTCGTACTTATATTTCCGTAAACTCTCTCGCGTAGAGCCGATCAGGATGAGTGAACCCATCCAGCATTACATCCTTCTCATATTCCATACCGAGTTTGAGTGCGACACCTATTGAGGCTAGATTTCCGGGATCCACCATCGCAATCAAGCGCTTTTTACCAAGCTCGGAAAACGCGTAGTCTTGAACTCTCAAAGCCGCTTCAGTTGCAAACCCCTTTCCCCAGAAAGCCGTTCGAAGCCGGTAACCCACTTCTATTTCAGGTCGTCCGTCGATATTTGGAAAATAGAATAACCCACAATAGCCGATCACCTCACCGCTCGTCTTCTCGACGACCGAGAGCGGACCATGGCCCCACTCCGGATAGTAATGAGTCAAACACCGCTGAATCCATTCTCGAACCTCAGCTTTCGTTTTCGTTCCTGAGCTAAAGCGCATGACTTCGAGATCGCCGAACACCTCGTCGAAAGCACCAGCGTCCCGGATATGAACGGCCCGCAGCAGCAATCGTGAAGTTTCGAGCTCCACCATAAAAAATTATGCCGCTCGGGCCAACGTGAAGAAACTCGTTTCATCGAAGTTGTCACCTTGTTCCAAAACTTCCAGAGAAGCTTTGGTGAGAAATCGCGAGATCTCCGTCCGGGACCAAGCGCGGTGCTCCATCGAGTCTTTAAATTCAAACGGTCGCCCGGCGAACTCTCCGGAATATTCGGCAGCCCACCGCACAACGAAAGGCAAACGAGAGACAAGCGTGGTGCACGAATCGCGGATAATTTTCGTCTCACCCGCTGCTGCATTCACGCGGCCGTTGAAGTAGCTCGTTTGCTGAATCTTCGTATCCTCGTAGTTATCGAAAAATATTCTTCCTCCGGGCCGCAATGCTCCCCGACAGGAATCAAGTGCTGAGCGGAGATCTTCGTCAGTGATCATGTGGGTGAATACCCTCCCGACAACGAGGATGAGATCAAACTCATTTTGATACGGTAAGGCACGGAGATCTGCCGTTTCGACTCTCGTGTTGGGAAGCAGAACACGCCCGACATCGACCATCTCATCGCTGTAATCAACAACAGTCAGTGAATACCCGGAGTCGACTAGAAATTGCGCGAGCCGGAACATGCCTCCCACGAACAACACTCGTTCGTGCGCTTCTATTCTGGAATGCAACTGTATAAACCGCCCGACGGATTCGGGGTCCAGCGTCAATTCGTAAAATTTCGCGCAAATAGCCGCGTGTATCGAATACGTGCTGGTCATGCGTCGGCCCGAATATTCTCCCGCGCGAACCGACAGACTTCATCCACGGCTCGACTCGCCGAGCGTTGTAGCAGGAAGTGCGGTCCATTTATAGGTATCAGGAGGGCATTCGGACCGAAGGCCCTTTCGCACGATGGAGGGACAAGCCGATCTTCAGTCCCTCTCAGATAACCGATTGGAATTCTTAATTCCGCCGGGAGGGAAATAGGCTCAAGATTCGCTAAGATTCGGAAGCGTTGCGCCAGGACGCGAGTATCAACTTGCTTCAAGGCTCGATGAACGCTTTCGAGAAGCATTTTTGGGCAATTCTTCCCGAGACACGCAAACTCGATTGCCCAATCCGGCTTCGGACAACTGAAGAGTATCGAAAGCGGAAGGATTGATAGAAAACGAAGCAGGAAGGGGCGCGGCGGCGAGAGAAATGATGCGCAAAAAACTGCCGCGGCGACACCGGGATGCTTGAGCAGGCGAGCAGCGATTGGCCCGGAAAAGGATTCTGCAAGGAGGACAAATCGCCCAGAAGACGGAAGCTGCTCGCGAACGAGTTCGCACATCTCAGGCAAATCGACACAAGCTTCTCCCGGATATCGGACAACCTTCACACAATCCGGATTTGGAAACTCACTCAGGAATGGCTCGAACAAAAGACCAGTGCCATCTAAACCTGGGAGAAGCACGAGCGCCAGATCCGCCGGCCACCGGGAGCAGCCGGAATCTTCGAGAGTCACTTAATCGTGCCGAGAAAAAGCTGCGTATCGTAATCGAACGACACCTTGCCCTTGACCGCGTGTTTATCGAAGACTTTCTCCAACGCGTGCCGGGTTTTTGTATACGACTCATCTTTTGGCGACGGGGAGTACGAGGACGAAGAGAAGCGTCCGAAGAGACCGTCGCGATCAAAAGATTGCTGATTCTCCAACCTGAAAGTTTTGAAACCGTTCTCCTTGAAAAATTCCCGAATCACCGCCTCATTGATGTTTACCGGGTGAGAGGAGACATAGGCTGGAATGTTCTCTCGCAGGAATGTTTCGTAGGCAGTTCCAAACTTTGTGCTCGAGTCTCGTTGATTCCAAATCAAACAAACGTATCCGCCCGGAGAGAGAATTCGACGGAATTCCGTCTTGGTATCTTCCGGTTGGAACCAATGGAATGCTTGCGCCACGGTGATAAGTTGCACGAGGCCGTCTTCGAGACCGGTGTCCTCCGCGGTCCCACGAACGCTTTGGAATCTCGGATTTGTGCCAAGCTTCGATTCCGCCGTCGTTCGCATATCCTTGTTCGGCTCAACCGCAAACACGGTGCAGCCGGTTTCTAATAGCAATGACGTGAAGATACCTGTTCCCGAACCGATGTCGGCCACGATGCTTCGAGCATCGAGTTGACAGTTCTCGGAAATGATCTCCAAGATGTCTGCCGGATACGTGGGACGATATGCCGAGTAGACATCGGCTCTATTTGAAAAACGTTCAGTAGGCGATTGAAAGCTTGTGGAGTCCATATTACCCCTCCCGGTCTATCTCCAATCTCTTCCCATATCCTGTTCCCGCTGCCCAGATCCCACCAGAGGGAAGCTTCGCGAAGCAGACCCGAGCAAAAAATCACCGGAAGCTCGAGTGCTTAGCCTGCATTTCTCGTAATTCATCTGCTGCGATGAGCGATATGACCGATCTGTATGGATTTTTTTGAGACCCCACTCCCCTCGCGACGATAGAAGGTGAGAAATACAGGCTACCTTTTCACCTCAGCTCGCGACTCGCAAAGCTCATGGGATCCACGCCGGAGAAAAACGCTCCAGCCCTTCATCGGAGCGGCATCCGTAGAATCCGAATATTTACGGCACCATTCGCCCGTCGCCGTGAGAATTGCCGGGAGCGCATATCGGTTCCTCCAAAGAACGGTATTGGGCTTCACCGTCTCGAAATATTGGAACCATTGCGAATTACCAAACACGGCATTTACGTACTGCGCCATTACCTTGGGATCGTTTACGTTCGTTCGTCCGTCAATTGGAACCGTTTGCTCCGGTGTCCCGTCGGGCTTCAAGAAACGGTACATGACATAGCCGCCATCTCCGAAGTCGTTCAACAGCGGAGCGGGAAGTCTGTTCTGCCGGATGAAGTTTACCGCAGCGACAGGGAGAGAGCTGCGATCGATCGGATTCCGTCCGGACTTAAAAAGCTGAAGTCCCGCGAGCGAGAGCGCCACGAGCGATATGATCAGCCCTCCCCGGCTGAGAAAAGTGTCGGCCGCCCGGTGTGTCCGATACACCGCGTGCGAAAGACCCTTGGCATTGATGAAGGTCGAGCTCTGCTCACGGTACAGAACACAGAGCGTGGCGCAAACGGCAACCGCCGCGTACGGAACGAACTTTTGGACGGCGAATCCGGCAATCACAAATAACGCTGAAAACATGAATAGCGGAAGATAGCGGGGTTGATTCAGCTCAGCGTAAAGCGTGGAAAGCACCACGAGGGAAAGGAGCACCACGGCCGCCGAGGGATGCCAAATGCTCGCCGGTTGAAATTCGCTGATGATTGAATAGAGAAACGGGTGATCGGCCTTCTTCAGAGTCACCAGCCATTCAACTCCCAAATACGGAGTGAGAAGCGATCCTAAGAGCCCGATCGCAGCGAATGGTAAGACGCGTTTTCGGGAGCTCGCCGTTGATGCCCAAACCGCCGCCGCAACGATTCCGAAAATCGTCGTGATTTGCGTGTTTGCCCAGAGGCAGCAAACGATCGCAAAAAACAGGAACGGCTTCCGGCGATGACCAGTGCGAACCTGATATCCGCAATAAATAGCGAGAGCAAAATAGGCCCAGGTGAGACTCTGCGGCCGGAGATCAAAGTGATCCTGACAGCAGGCGAGAGCGAGCGCCGAAACGAGAGCTCCGAATGCGGAGCTTCCCGACAGGCCGGCAAAGACATAATAAAATGAAAAGCTGATGAAGAGCGCAAATCCGAAACTCAGGACGAACAGCCCGGGCCAACCGAAATGTTGTTCCACACCGGCAAACATCAGCTCGTTGCTCCAAGAATAGGCAACCCAAGGCTTTCCTGACGAGAACGTATTCCAGACATCGACCGTAGGCACTTGACCATGGTGGAGCGTCCACCTGCCCGCCGCGATATGCCATCCCAGATCGGGATCGCCTATCGGATGGACGAGCATCGCCGCAAAACAAATGCAAAGTGAGAGAATCGCGAATGTTTTCAACTTAGCCCTCCGCCGTCGCGGCAAGCGAGGGAAAGATTTTTAATGGATCGAGAGCTTTCCCATTCACCTTCCATTCAAAATGAAGATGAGGGCCGGTGGCGGTACCTGTGCTGCCGACTCGTCCAAGCAACGCTCCGGCGGTAATTGTCTCGCCGACATTCACGAGAATTTCGCTCAGGTGGCCGTACAAAGAAATCCTGTTTTTTCCGTGATCGATGGTCACGAGCTTTCCGAATCCTGCGTAGCGATCGGCAAATACGACTCGGCCGCCCATGATCGCACGGACATGACTGTTCTCGGGAACTGCCAAGTCTACACCCTGATGTTTCGCGCTGAATTTGCGGATCGGATGAACTCTCATGCCGAAGGCACTCGAGACGCGCGGTGTCAAAATCGGAAATACGATAGGATCGGAGGAAGTTTGTGCAAGTGCCGCGCGGCAAGTGAGCGGCGAAATCTGGGTTAAGAAGAGAATAACGAAAAGAGAAATGAAACAGCTGCGCAAAGGTTCGAAGTTATTCGCGCTCCGGACCTTTTTCTGCTGCATCCTGCACGCCTTGCTGCGCTCGTTGAAACGCACGATCTATATCATCCTTCGGTCGAGCTGGTTCTTCCTTCTTGACATCGCCAAAGGGCTCGAACGAGTCATCCGCGATGGCTCTCGCCACCTGCTTCGCCGGACGCCGCGAAACACCCGCCCCCGTGTTCGCTCCAAGAGCAGATCCTTTCGCGCCGCCCTCCGGGCGAATTGGAATCACGACATCGGCCGTAACATACGCTCTCGCTCCGGTTGGAGCAATAACCCGATACCAGTCGCCCTCACGCTGCTCAACGGTGAGGCGCGCTCCGCGCTGAAGCTGCATGATCGGCGCGTGCTCGTTTCCCGGACCGCTTCGAAGATTGGCCTTGGGTGCCCGCACCTCGACGATGAGCACATCGCTTTCACGGCTTTTCCCCCTGACCGTTTCTTCACCAGCGATGCGGCCGGAACGCTCCATGACTTGATCGAGCATTTTCTGCTTCACGGCCGACTCTGCCACCGGCTTTGGCTCGGCGGACGCAACCGATTTCGTCGAGCCCGATTTCTGCAGCATCTGCATTTCGGTCTCTTTCATTAGAAGCTGATTCTTCGCTTCTTGAAGTTGACGCCGCAAGCCTGGAATGCCAGCAACGAGCTGACCTTGATCTTGAAGCTTTGCTTCGAGGCTTGAAACTTCCCGCTTCGTTTTTGCGAGCTGCTCCTGGAGAGTCTGGATTTCACCCTCCTTCTCCGCGATTTGCTCCTCGATTCCCGTCGCCCGAGTGATATTCTCCCGCGCGCGTTCGTGACGAGCTTGCAGCTCGGACAATTCTTCTTCGAGTTTTATTGTCCGCTGACGCTCCCTCTTCAGCTCTTCTTCTAGCTGAGGCACATTCGTTTGATTCTCACGGAGCCGCTCCAGCCTCGCTTGAAGATCGCCGAGTTCTTTTTCGATCTTCCCGCGGCTAATTCGTTCCGTTTCAAGCTCGGCTTTCAACTCCTTTTCTCTGCGAGTCAACCGCCGGTCTCCATCATCCTCCCCAAATGCTGGGACGTTCAGCTCTGCAGTCTGCGCCTCTTTTGCCATCCGACGGTATCGGAGAAGCTCTTCAACCAGCTTATCCTGCTGCATCTGAAGAACCTCGACTTGGGTCGTGAGTCCGGCGAGGGTTTTCTGAGGTGCTTGCTTGTCCCCGCCGAGGAGACGGCGCTCTTCCTTTGAGAGCCGCTCAGCGAGAGTTTTCTCGGCTTGCGCCGGCTCTTCGTCAGCAGCAAACGCCGGCGGTGGCAAAACTCCTGGGACCACTGAAGGAGCAAGGCCCATGAATAACGCTGCACCGACAAACAAGACTCGGCCGACAAGAAGGCGATCATGCAGCGCATCCGCACGGGAAGAGCGATCTTTGGCACTGCGGCCGGCAAGTACTGATGATGAAACTGAATTTCGGAATTTCATAAAACGCAAAGAACCTACTCGATCGGGTGCCCAATGATCACTTCGTGCCAATCACTCGTGCTTCGCCAATGCAACTCTGCATAAAAATCGAGTTCGGCACAGATAAACTCTACGGGCGAAATCTACGGGCGAACTCTGAACGAAGCGCTCGGTTACTATGGAATGAGAATTTTGACTTACGCCGCTCCTCTCTCCTCTAGTATACTGTCGCCTGGACACATCCTACAACCGTTTTCCCCGAATCCGGTAAAGCCCCGAACCCAACGAAAACAAACAGAATGGCCGAAATTATTGGGGATCTCCGGTGGACACCGGTGGCTGTTTCTTTCGGGATCGCCTCACATCGAGCCGATCCTCAATCGCCGCGAGGGTATCCTGTTTCCGCTTCTCGCTTCGCAGCATGATCCACTCGTCACGGTGACTTCGCGTATCTACTCCCTTGACGAGGCCATCTTTATCCAGACGCTCACGTCCCTCTCCGCTATCGTCCGTATCCGGATCAAACAACCGACCTCGCCGATTGATCTGCCGCTCTCGTTGCGAGGCGTCCTCAGAGGGTTTTATTCCAATTATGGATTCCGCTTGCACTCGGTCGACTCTGCTGTCGACGGGCTCTGTGAGCGAGGCATCGGCAGCACCCGCACCAACGCCAATATCGGCGAGAGTTCGCTTGGTCCCGTCATCGATCTCGCCGAATGTTTCGCCAGACTTTAGACTTGGCGGAGTTGTCGGAACTCCACCTCCGGCGAGTGAGTACAATCCGAAGGCGAGCGCGACGAAGCCGATCGAGGTGAAGTTCTTTTGGTTGAAAACCGGCCTGAGGATTAAAAAATTTACTGTCTTCTTAACGCTCATTTCTCGTCTCCCCATCCACCTCACTCGGCACCGGTCGGCATGGACGCCAACGGCCCTGACGAACCTCGCGGACCGCCAAATAGGATGGATGATACCAACGGCCCTCGACATCGAGTCCAGGTCCGTTCGGCTCAAAATCTACAATCGGCTCTTCCCAGCAATACCGGACGACGCCAGCCGGAATTCGCGCGGCGCGTTCCACTGCAACATAACGGGTTGCGGGCTCGACAACACCCTTGCCGCGGAAACAGCCGGTAAGTGAACCAGCGGCGAGAAAAACAGAGCCCAACAAAACTGCGCGGGAGCAAACGTGCTTCATAACCAACTCTACCTCTGCCCGGCCGGAGGAGCTTCAATCACGGCTCCTGATTGATTCTGACTTTTGAAGTTCGGATCGTATTCATCCGGATACTGAACTTTCTGGAATCTGCCCGGACGGATTTCAACAATCATGTTGTGGGCCGGACGAAAGGTGTTTCCATCCGGACTGAGCTGCGCCGGAATAGCCGTCACGTCGTACATCGGCTCGACCCAGACATCATCAACCGTACCGGGAACCGGCTCACGCTCAAGTTCGTTGATGGGCTGGCGAACAACAACGGTAGAAATTTCTCCGCGCGTCGCGACCGGGGTTTTTGATGAACAAGCCGAGAGGAATCCGCTCAGGGAGATCACCGCCAAAATTTTCAAAACAGAATTTTTATTCATGCTCACGCCTCTTTGCTTCAGCAATCGCTTCCCGGAGCAGCCTTTATGCCGCGCCTTGGTTCGCCGTTTGCTGTTGTGCCGCTTGCGGTGGACGAATACCCCCTCCGCGCTTAGCAAGCTCCATTTGATACTCTTCAAAGCGCCGTCTCCGCTGCATCAGCTCTTTCGCTCCATGCGGCGCAAGCTCACAGGCACGCTTCAGTGCTTCAACGAAATCTCCGTCCGCTTCTTCAAGAAGCGCCGCGAAGAGCTGGTTGTCATCCCCGTTGTTCGTCGAGACCCAGTAGAATGACGGCTCCGCCGGAAGAACAAGCGCCGCCTCTCCGATGTCAGACAGGAGGAAGAACTGCGATTCAACACCCTTGATGGTGTGAAGCCGCATAATCGTATCCGCCTGCTGCGGGTTCAAGTTAAATGCGCTTGCGGTAATGTGGAACTTCGAAGGATCCTGACGTAGGAAGATCTTGTGCGAGCTGTTCTGAACGATCGCTTGTCCCCCTTCCCCAGCATAGAAGTCTTCTCCAGACTGCGATGCCGCGATAACGATCCCCTTTCTTTTCCGATAGAGACGAAATGCCGCTTCGACAACTCCGGACGCTGTCTTTCCGACTAGATCGTGCGCTTCGTCGAACACCAAGAGCTTTCTCGTATCAAGCTCGTGCGGAGTATTCATGACTTCGTCCGCCCAAATCATCGCGACCTTGAGGAATACGCGTTGGAGATCGGGGTTTCGACTGAGGCCCTTCAAATCGAAAACGATGAAACGTTCTTTCAACTCAAGTCGTCCGCCGCGGTCGAAGAACCGCGCGTAAGTTCCATCTCCGTAGTACTCGCGCATCAGGATGGCGAGTTCTTGGCGCATGTGGAAGTGTTCTTCCGTTTCGTTCGGCCGAGGTGGTTCGCGAAGAACCTTCACCACGTCGCGGACGAGGAATTCGCGCTCACGATCGCCGTGGCGGTATCGATAATGCGCTTCCATCAGAGACTCGACGATTTCGTTTCGCTGAATCCGGCTGAGGGTTTGGTTCTTCTCAGTTGCCATATCCGCGATGATGTCCACGCAGATATCGAAAAGGTCCTTAAAATCTTCGTTCGTTCTGTCCGGATCCATTTCCCCGACGCGCGCGAGAAAGTTCATCGCTGGAGCTCGGGACGGAGTTGCTTGATAGATTCTTCCACCGAAGAGTTTCGCCACCCGTTCGAATCCGCATGGAAGGTTCGGCATCCCCTTATCAAAGATGAAGGTAATCGGAGGACGCGGGATTCTACGGCCATCCGGTGCTTCGGCGTAGTGACCACGGTTCAAGGTGATGAGAAGGAAGCAAAGCAGGTAGCTCTTTCCTGCTCCCGAAACTCCGCTCATGATCACGTTCGGTGCTACGTTCGAATCGAAGAGGTCGAAGTGAACGAGCTCGCGGTTCCACAAGCTCGGCAGAATAAAGAGGGCGCTTTCGCTGCCACTCCAGTTCCCCCAAATCGGGAACAGTCTTACCGCACGAGAAGACATCAACATCGACGTCCAACCCGGTCCGTCGGTTGCGGGATCATACGAGCCAGGAAGCGCATTCACGAGAACGCCGAGATCGCTGATCGTATGCGCCATTGCGCGCGCTCCGTTCAACGCCGGGAACATAGCGAGTACTTCGCTTGATGCTCGGCGGGCTTCGTCCATGTTGTTCGTAATCTGAACGTGGTGAACGCCCACGCGCACGACCTGCGCTCGGTTTGAGTAGAGGTCCTCACGTGCCTGACGGATGGTACTGATCTGGTGAAGAACCTTTTGGTTCGCTCGTCCGAGCGCGCCGGTTTCACGAAGTCCGAGTGTTCTATCGAGACGATCGAGCCGCCGGAGCTGTTCTTCCTGAGGATCCTTGGAATAGGTGACCGTAAAGATCGACTCCATCGGCAAACTTTGCATCGGCACGGTCATGAGCGGCAAGCACTGCTTTGGCGGCTTCACCATACTGACGGTGTGATAAACTCTTCCGTCCTTCACCAGGAATCCGTCTTCGGGGTGATAGGCAGGAGTATCCGAGATTTGGTTGCACAACAGATCATCCGGATCATACTGCGGAACGGCAACCGCGTTGAAGCGTCCGCGCTTGAACTTTCCGCCCTTGGTGCTTCGGCGATTTAGCATTGGGTAGAGCAGATCGATGAGCGACTGCCCGTTCATTCTCGCCGGATGGAGTCCGATGTCTGAGAATCGAGCGATCTTTCCGTCGACTTCTCCGCGGAATTTCCCGACGAAGCGCCGATATTCTTCGGTTCTGTCCGTATCTTCAGCCGGGTCTCTTCCACCCGCCGAGAGAATCCGGAAGGTGTCCTTGATCGAGTCGAGGAAGTTCTTATCCCTCCACGGGGGATCATATCGGAAACCGACGACTAGCCGAAGCTTCTTGCATCGCCGCGAGTATTGGTTGGATTTCGAAGCGTTCTTGATCATCCGAACCCAACGGCGCGACATCCAGCCCGCAACGCCGTCAAGCGGATAGTCGCGGAGGCAACGCTCGAGAATGTCGTGCACGTCGAACGATGTTACCCATGAAAATTGAACGGAGATCTTGCAGTCGAGTGAGTCGACGAGTTCCTGAACTCCCGCGCAAGTTTGAAATGCTGCGGCATCGGAGATGGATGTGAGGAGCACGGGCTTCAGTACCCAGATGGACCAAAGCGAAGCGTCCGAGTGCAGGAAGATTTCGTTCTCATGATCCCATTTCACGTACGGGAGCAAGTTGTTGAACAACTGTTCGTCTTGATATAACCGCTGTCGAGTAAGTCGACTGATGCTCATGCCTTCCTCTCCTCAAACCGGCTGAAACGATAAAAATATCCAGGTCTCAAGCCAGCTGCCTAAGTCCATGGGAACCGGAGTTCAGCGAAACTCCCACCCATAGGCGCGATGTCCGTTCTCGCTACTGCAAACCTCCACCGGGGAGCGTCGGCTGAATCGGCCTCGCCGGGGCAGATTCAAGTATGCGGAGGACTCGGTTGTCATGGTCGAGTACTGCAACCACGCGAGCCTGCCGACCGATCTCCCGAAGCACTTCTTCTACCGTCCCGACCATGCGAATCGCTATCGGTCGGCTGCCTATCCCCTTGGGATAATTCCAGTTGTACCCAATAGTCTGTGCTACGGCCTCGACTGCTTCTTGCAAATTCGATCGAGGGAACTCAAACGACACGGAAGGGTGAATAATCGGGGATGTATCCCTCGTTTTCGTGCGTATCGGCTGCGGAAGATGGCTCCAAGTGAGCCGGCTATACACAGGATCAGGGGGAGATTGCCGGTAGGCAACGTCGTAATACTCGACGCGAACGAGCTTTTCTCCCTCATCCGATCCGGAGGACGCGCAGCCGGCGGCAAGAAGTCCCGGCAAAACGGCAAGAACGAGTCTTAGCTTCATAGGTTACTTCTTCTCATCCTTGTAAACCCAAGGGGTTGCCGTCGATGCCGGAGCCTCGCTTTCGCCATAACGTCCGCCACCTCCTCCGCCGCCACCTCCTGCGGAGATTTTCCCACCGTCTTCAAGCTGACGCTCCATGTCGTAAGCATCTTGCACGGCCCAACGGTCATTCAAGACCCGAAGATAATAGTAGTGAGCAGGCACGAGATCGCCGAACCGATTCAGGTGATCCGGAACCCACATGAGACGCACCTCAGCAGGCTGAACAACTGGGTAGACCGGCTGAGGAGCTTGAGCCCTCCGGTAAGCGCCCATCACCTCGAGCGCATGTCGAGCCTGAACAGCCTTCTTCCCCGAGCCTCCGCCCGAGATTGCGCTGGTGTCACGGTTTCCGAGCTCTTCGGTTGGATCCGCGTAAGGGTTTAACTGATCGGCGACATTGCTCGCCGAAGTGTAGCAACCCTGCGTAGTCAACCCGACCACTGCGAAGAGAGTTAAATTGAAAAGTCTATTACACCGCTTCATACATCAACCTCTTAGTCCGTAAATGATGCGGCGTAGACGCCGTCACCAAAATCCTGATCCTCTTCGAGGATTCCGATCTCCGCCGACTGGGAGAAGATCGCCACCGCTTCCCGACCTGAGAGCACCTCGACTACAGGCACCAAAGATTCATAGCGGTTCAATAATATCTGCCCCAACCGGTTGGACGCGTCAGTCAATGCCGATGCCGCCGCAAGGTTTACGTCGTTCGGATTAACCCGCAGTCCGCCATTATTGTTCCGGAAGTTGTTGGATCGGTTCCCGTCGATTCTCTGTCCGAGCGCCGCGGCAAAGCTGACCCCTGCAGTCGCAAGAATGAGCCGCCCGAGCTTATCGATAAGCCGTCCCGTCATTCCGCGAACTCCATCTTCTCCGATGACCCAGCCATCCACCTTCACAACGGATCGTCGGCCGGATGAATGTCTCATCGAAAGACTCGAGAGTCTGAACAAGGCCCGGCTGTCCGCCTCCGATCCCTGAGCCGCAGCGATTAGCCGCGCTTCGCCAAGATCAAGAGTCGAACCATCCGGCCCAGCAATCGGTCCAGAGAGCTTGAACACAACTGGATACGGGGTGCCGTCGATCGGGGCGTTTACTCCGGTCAGGAGTTCCACATCCACCGAGTCTCCCGGTGCAATAACGGTAACTTGAAGCGGTTTCGGCTCGGGAGGAAGCGGAGCAGGGTTTGGAGTATCGAATCCGATACTTTCAACCGTGTCCGGTCCTTCGAGCGCGCGGACTTGCTCGACCGAAGGCGCTTCAGCTTGCTGCTTCAACGCTGCGGCCAACGAGTCCACTTCCCGCTGCAAGTTCTCAAACTTATCAACAATCGTTTCGAAAATTCCCGACACCCGCTCTTTGTGCTCCTTCAACTCTACGGTATTTCGAGTGAGGATGTCGCTCATCGTCGCCGATTCGCGCTTTTGGGTGTCAATGTCGTTTTTAAATGCCTGAATCAAATCCGAATATTGTTCGGATGCGCCCATACCCTGTTGGCTCGGCTTATCATCCGGAATCTGCCGCCGTCTCGTCGGCTGATTGGTCAGACTCCAAATGAATATCGCGAACAGAACGAAGCCGCCGATAAACCAGACTCGACGGTCGTTCTTGAGAAGGGCCTTTATATCCTGAAGTTTCTCTTTCATCTCTCTCCCCCCTCGATCTCTAGCGCTTCTGCGCCTTGGTCACGATGTACACCTTGGCGGCATGGTGATTCGAAACCTTCTGCTCGGCCGTTACCGGACGAGGCGCAAGCTCCCACCGCTGAGCTGCCACCGCCCGAGTGCCGTCCAGACGGAAAGTCGCCGGGTTCAACTTGTGATTCGTGTCCATCAGATTTTCCACGTTGAGGACGTATCCCCAGAGGTCAGGTCCCATGAAGATTTCATCGATCTTCGCCGAGACGGTTCCGTCGTTCAAAACGGCTTCACCCGTGTAGCGATTCGAGCGGCGATATCCAGAGATACCGCGCTGTTTTCCATACTCCGCAACAAGAATCATCTCGCGAATGAGCCCGCTCGCAACAGTTGCCGGTGCGAAACCGCGCGGCTGCTCATACGGAGTCTCCGGTGCGTAATCTTCATCGTCGCCGAGAGCTTCTTCGCGATCCTCGATGACTTTTGCTTGTTCGTCACGAGGATGGTCATCATCAGCAGGGGAGATCCGAAGCGCATACGAGCGCTTATCATCCAACTGAACGAGGAGCGCTTCCCCTTCATACGGAATTTCAGGCTGCGCGAAAACAACGAGGAAGTTTTCCTTCCGCTCGAGCGCAAGCGACGAGTTCTTCCGCTTGAATCCCCCTTCAATCTTCGAAGGGAAAACAATTTGGGTCGGCTCCCCAGGTGTTACGTAAATGGTCTGCTCCGTCCCGGTGTATCGGAGCTCTCTCGCCCACGCGGGCGAAATCATCAGCGTGCACACGAATGCCGCTCCGAGCCCGTGTAACCAATGTTTAACCTGCCACTTGTTCATCTGAACACCCATACTCTCAACGCTACTACTGCTTCGTTTCAACTCTCATCCATTGTCGCTTGGCTTCACGCCAAGCCCCGTCGCGGTTTTCTTTACTTACTGCCGTCGACTGCCGCTTCACCTTCGTTCTGCGGAATTTCCTTTCCTTCCTTGATGGCTTTTCGGACCGCCTTCTGCTCCGCACGAACTTCCGCGACGTCTTCTTTGCCGATTTGCCGTTCGTCTGCCCGTCGGAGACGGAGGTCGACAATCACGATTCCGTATTCGTTGTGAACGTTCCGCGGGATGGTCGTCATCTTCACGTAGTAAACGATTTCATCAGCCGGAAGCGGTTTGTTCCCAATCAGCTTTTGTCGCACGCCCGGAATACGCACGATCACCCGATCGAGATCCGGATAGCGGTCGACCTTGATGAGCCGGGGATTCGGAAAGAACATCTGCGAGCGCTTGGTCTCTTCGATGGCCTTCAGCTCCTCCGTCATCATATCTTGTTCAAACTGTGTCAACGCCGGCTCCCAGAGATATTTTCGCGCGGTCTTAAACTGCCGCCGCGCCGTTGCCGGTTGATAGGTGGAAATAAGGTTTACGACAGCCTGTGCGGCGTCGATGAATTGAGAATCGGGGAGCTGGCTCATCGAATAGTACCCCGGCTGCGGCCGCTCCGGTACTTCGATGACGGTGTCAGCGTAGAAATACATGACCAGCGCGGCGCCGATCGACAAGGCGGTGGACGGCATCTGAAGGATAGCAAGCGCGCGCCAGAGCAATGCCTGTTCGCGGAAGCCTTCCCAAAGGCGGATGGTATCAGCGCCTGCACGGCCGCCGACTCGTTCTAGTTGCTGAACCCCTTTCTTAACCTTCAGAACGTCTTTTGCCATTTCCCTCTCCTCGCCAAACCCCTTCGTTCAACCCTGACTCGCTCGACACTCGCTCGACTGAACAGTCCGTCTCGTCACCCGCTCTTGCGTTAGGTCGGATCGGCTTCGGTTAAATCTCGCTCAAAGCTCGGAAACATTTGATCCAAGCCGTACTTCTTATACTTGCACTGGTTCTTCAGACCCTTCGTCGGACTCCCGCTCCAGATCGGCTGGAGTATCGATGGAGCCGGAATTCCTGGAGGAGGAAAACCGCATGCTGTTGATACCGCGTTTCGCACTCCTCGCTCCTGATCCGGAAAACTTCTCCGCAAGCTCGCAAGCGTCGTTGTTGTAAGAACCCAACCTGCCAGCATGAACGGCATCGCTCTTGCCGGACTATCCGCGAAGAGACTGATCAGGAGGAACACGACGAGACCCGTGGCCCACTCCATGGCGTTTGCACCCATGAAGGTCCAGTTTTCGTCCAACCCCTGAAGAACTTCTCCGTCGTCAAAACGCATCGCTTACGCCCAGTCTACTCTCTGTTTCTCGCTTATTCAGCTTCATCCGCTTCAGGATCCGACGACTTCGGCGCATTCGACTCGATCGTCTGCGCTCGTTGCTTGATAGCGTCGTCAATTGCCTGAGAGACTTGATCCTCTTGCTTCTCGGTCAGTGGAACCGGCTTCGAAGGCTCGAGCGAAATTTTCTTACCCGCCGACTTCGGTGCTGGTTCAGCGGCTGGCTTCTTCGCTACTTCCTTCTCCGTTGAAGGACCGAACAAAGATTCTTCTGCGGCTCCCGGACGCGTTTCGACTTCTTCTTCCTCGCCCTCAACGACTACGGACTCCGGCTCCTTCGCTGCTTCCGCAGGTGCTGGTGCTTCCACCTTCTTCGCCGTCTCGGATTTCGTCGCTTCAGCCTTGAGACCTTCCGCCGACGGCTGCGCCGAGAGCGCGTTTATCGCTTCGTCGAGCGCCGGGTCTTTACGCTTCTGCTTTCCTTCGGATTTTTTTGATTTGTCGGCCGCCTTTGCTGCTTCAGCCGCTTCGACTTCCTCGAGCTCCCGCGCTTCTACTTCGGCTTGCATCTCATCGAGCCGTGCGCGTGCTGCTTGCATTTCTTTCTTGCGCTGCTCTTCGCCGAAAACGCTGTTCGACTGCGCGCCGTCCGCAACCGTCGGCAGGCGATCGCGCTCACGCCGAATGAGAAGCTTGTTCGCTTGGAAACGAACGCCGTCTCTGCTCACGCGGGGGCGCGGGTCGAGGATGCGATTGAGCTCCTCGGTCCGGGAAATAATTGAAAGTCTCCACTCTTCGGAGTCGAGAAGCATGTCCGGACGGGCAAATTTTCGCCCCTGCTCGAACTCTGCGAGAGCCTCAACGAGCATCGCCCGGGCCCGGGCATAGTGCCCAATGGCCGCGTTTGAACGCTCTTTCGAAGCATAATTCTCTGCCGAAGCAGCCGGCACCGCTAGTAAAAGCGCCAAGCCGAATACCACTTTCTGCTGCTGATTCATGTTGTTAACCCAAATGGATGCTGCGCTAACCCGTCGAAACTGAGAGCTTTTTTCTCCTGGCTCACCGCAGGAATCGACCCCTAGTCCCTATTCGGGAATAGGGAGAGGAGTGCTTCATTTCTCTCGGCTCCGTGTTTAACTTCTGCCACTCTGTTATGACTGGAAGTAGGCGAACCGGTTCAAATTTTGAGTTGACTCCTCGGCTTTAGCCCGCCGAGCGCGGGAAGCAGCGACCGTCGCGAAGTGGCGAAATTGAAGTCGGGTTCACTTTATGATATTTCCGACCATAACGGTGCTATGTCAGCAATCAGATCCTTCAGGGGCAATTCCTTGAAGGAGAAGCAATCGGCGTCCCTATTGTAGTTGGTTGAGGTTGCGGTTGTTGGGGTTGCTGCGCGAGGTTAACGGGAAGGAAAGCAGGTGGGTTTCAGTTACTCAAAGCGATTAACGGCTCTG
This sequence comes from uncultured Bdellovibrionales bacterium, assembly GCA_964509425.1. Classification (GTDB taxonomy): domain Bacteria; phylum Bdellovibrionota_C; class UBA2361; order SZUA-149; family CAZDWZ01; genus CAZDWZ01. Next base: position 41,614 of record CAZDWZ010000016.1, read on the forward strand.
AGACAGCAAACCGATGAGTCCCTTGAGGGACGATTCGGGCTGTTACGCGTCTTCTTTCTTTTCGTACTCGGATTGAGCTTCGTCACTTTTCTCTACTCCACGATCGTCGGCCCCGATGTTCAACCAAACGCCAAAGGCCAACCTCCGAGCTGGAGCGAAATCATTCAGCAAGATTATACACGGAGACTGACCTGGCTTCAGACGTCGCCGTTTTCCGTCGCACCCGGCGCGAGCCGCCTGTATTCAGGATGGAGTACCGGTGTCATCTCGATTCTGGACATCAAGAAGTCCGATTTAAACAGCACCACATTTTTGTCCCTACTCTTCTGGCGGGAGAATTTGAAGCGGAGACTCGCAGGATCGTTACTCCGATCGGGATTCGTGCTGTTTGCCTTCTGGCCCTTCTGGATTCTCGGCTTCATCATCGGCAGCACTGCGCTTAAGAAAACTTTTCGCCCGAAGAAAACCGACGACTTCCTCGGTGTTTGCGACCGCGGGAGAACGCCCTTTTATTCCGGAATATATGGTCCGCTTCGCTCGAACAATAACTTGAGCGGAATAGATTACTCCGCACCAGGTCTCGCGTGTCCAAATCTGGCACCTGAAGCGGAAGCATCGAGCCACAAACTCGCATCTGTGCTGCAGAGCTTCCAAGCAAAAAACGCCACCAACATCGACCTCATACGCGTCATTCTCCAATATCGAGATTTTCCGTGTTTGGTCGAAACCGAGATGTCTACCCAGGAAGCAGAGCCTACGGATTCGATCGAGCGACAGATTGCGTCCTCGATTATTCCATTCGTAACCAATGCTGGTGGAACGATTGAGCAGTCGGCGTTGATCGGGCTCCCGGCGACGCTGGAAGCGCACGCCATTCTCGCACGCTATGTCCGAATGCTCGAAGAGAAGAAGATCACGACACACGACTTAAACTTCATCTTCGGAAAACATCTGGAGATGCTGCGTTCAATTGCAAAGCCGAGTTCCTCGCTCGTCGCGCAGCTGCTTTTCTCGCTGACACCGAATCGAGCGGTCGCCATCGGACGGCTCCCGGCGCATATCGTCGCCACGGCATATCTTTCCACCGAAGCCGGAAAGTGTCTCGTATTCCGCCGCCAAGACAAAGGCTTCCACAAGATATCTCACTACCCGCACCTTCAAGCGCGAGCGATCCTCCAATCGCTGGTCAGCTTCCATAAGGAGCACAAAGGCGAAGCACGGCTGTTCATTCGCCAAGCGATCATCTCGTCTCGTCGGCACGGAGATTTCGGCCGCGCATTTTTGCCGGAGCGAATGACAATCGAAAGCCGCGGTCTCCGTGATTGGCTGGAGATTCTTTACTCCGAGCCTGCAAAGCGGGAGCAGACGGCGCAAATGGTCGAGCTCGATGCCCACGTCGAAGAGATCGGCATCAACTGGCGTATCGGATACTCAAAAAAAATGCGCGCCTGGGCGGAACAGGAAGAACTGCGAGCCGGACCGGAAGAACCGGCGGGCCCTCCGTATCCGTTCTGGAAAGGCGTTGTCTACAAGTCCGTCATTCTTATGCCGGTGAGTGACCTCGTCTCCCTCGCTCTTCGGGGTATCGACGAAGCCCGGATCACGAGAATGAACGATCTTATCAAGCTCACCCGGCGCACTCAATTTAACTTGAGCGTGATGGCGAGATTGCCGGGATTCAAACGGCAAGCACTTGAAGCGCAGCAAGGGGGCGGCGAATCGAACCCGTACTTCACGAACGGGAGACAAGAGCTTCTCAAGAGATGGACGGTCGTTCGTAAGATGCTCACGCACTACAACTGGCTCTCGACACGTGTTGGCGATCACTCTGTGCCCTTCGACGGACTCATTCATTCCATCGTGTCATTTCCGGACGAGGTCAATCCGCAGAATCGACTATTCGCCTTTGAAGCCATGGTCCCGTTCCGGCAGCGCCGATGCGACGAGCTTCTCGGAAAGCAGTGGGAGCAGAATTATTATTTCGATTCTCCGCATCCATCCTGCGTTGACGTATTCGTCGACCGTCCAAAATATCTGGAAGCGGTGGCTGTTCGCGCATCTGGAAACTTCCAAAAGCTTGGGCAAGCGCGAACCGGAAGAGTCGACGAGGCACCTCAAGCGGGAGCAACACCGGGCAATCCGAAAGGACCGGCAGTGGCTTCGGGATAAGGTATGGCAAGGCAGTACGTAAAAGAGAATTTCACGCAACAGCTGGAGCAGCGGCGATACAATCTCGTCGTGATGGCGAAAGCTATGGTTTTCGCGAGCCTTGCCTCGGCGTTTCTCCCGTTCTCCGCGAATCTCAGCCCTCTCGCCCACTGCTTTTTCTTCGGACTGGCGCCGGCGTTTATGTTTTTCCTCGCGGGATACAGCCGCAGCTATCACCAATGGCTAGAGACCGAGCGAGCGGAAGAGTCGGAACGTCGAGGTGGAAAACCGGTGCTCGGCATGCCGCCGCGACGAACCGCGATTGATCAGGCCATTCAAGATACCAAGGCTTCCGGGAAGCTGATGATCGACCGCTATCTGGTGGGATTCGAGCTCGATAACGGAGAACCGATCTGGGTGTCGGACGACGAGCTCTGCACTCACGGCTGCGTGTTTGCAAAAACGGGTGTCGGAAAAACTCTCTGGCTCGAGGGCCTGATGTATCAACAGCTCGCTCGAGGCCGAGCGAGTGGCTTTACCTTCATAGACGCGAAGCGCGATCCGGGAACTCTCGCGGACATCATCATGATGGCGCTGATTACCGGGAGAATCGAAGATCTGGTGGTCGTCGACCCGTTTGATCCGGTCTGCGCTTACAATTTCGTATTCACCACTCAACGCGCCGACGTTAAAGCGCGGAAGGTACTCCGTTGCGGACTTCCGCCGACATCAGATGCGAGCACGACGAAACACTATGATCGACTCGCCGCGGATGCGGTGTATCGCGTGGTCCGGGCGATGGAAAGCCTCGGTCTCGCTTGGTCCGTCCGCGATGTCGCGGTTGCTCTTTCTGCTTTCCAAGTTGCTTATCCTCGGATGAGAGAACTTCTCCACGAACAAGGCGCGAAACAAGCGATGGTCGAGCTCGGACACCTCGCGAGCAGTTATCGGACCATGAAGGGCGGCCTCGATGCTGCGCGTCTCACTGATAACCTCCGGGGTATCGCGTCGGAATTGCATTCGATTGCAAACTCGGAGGCGGGCGATATGTTCTGCATGCCGAGAGCGGAGCTCTCGCTTACCGACGCCATTCTTCGCGGAAAGATGGTCTATTACATGCTCCCTCGACTCGAAGAAGCCGAGGCCGCAGCGAGAATGGTGAAGGTTTTCCGGGAAGATTTGGAAGTCTCGATCGGTGAAATCACGTCGAGCCGGACTCACCGGCTGGAAGATCCGCATCTCGTCATCATCGACGAGGGCGCATCGACTTTCGGGCCGACCTGGGCGAACCTCTTCGAACTTGCACGAAAAGGCCGTTTTGCTCTGCTCTTTGGTGCTCAGTCCGTCGGCGGTCTGATGGACGAAACGATGGGCCTCAGCGAACAGTTCTACGAACGCGTTATCGCGAACGTGAACCTGAAAGTCATCATGCGAATCGGGGACAACCGAACCGCGGAGGACATGAGCGAGTGGATCGGAATGGTCGCAACGACCAAGAAGAGTCTCGCGACTGGTATTTCGTCGGCATTGAACTCTCGCGAGCTCACGAAACATATTGAATTTAACAAACGCGCCGCCGAAGGGTTCCGGGACGCCGTAACAGTGTCGGAAGATGAAGAGGCGCTTGTCAGCCCGGAAGAGCTGAAGCATGAAATGTCGGCGGAAAAAGGTCTCGCTTGGTTCGACAAGGGGGACGGAAGGCTACGAAAAGGCCGTGCCATCTGGTTTGAAGCTGACCTTCCGTCTACGTGGGAAGGAAGAGAGTTCCTCGTCCGCTACGAATCCATCGAAGCCGATGAAGTCGGCCTCGCGGAGTGGGTCGACGAACACATTCTCGCTATCGAACGCGCCGAAAGCGAACGTTCGATGGAAAAACTTCAATCGACGCTCTCACCCGATAGCGCAGCACTTTCAGCAGAGAGCGCAGGCCACTCGGAATCCGATCGCGGGAATGAAAGCTCCACCGGCGGCGGAGACGAAAGCCCCTATCGCTTCAATCTTCTGAAAGGCTTCCGCGGAAAGGTCCGCGCAAATACTTTCCTCGGGGCGACTCCCGAGCCGCAAAGGTCCCCACAGCCTTCAGCTCCCGCGTCACCTGAGCCTGAGAAATCAGGCGATAGTTACGCGCCAAGAGATCATAACAGCGGCAAGTCTTCGGCATCAGGGCAACACGCGGACGCCGCCCCGTCTCAACCGGCAGCGTCAGCTCCGTCCGGAGCACAGGCGGCTCGGGCATCAAGACCGGCGCCGGAAAGTGGAAACCCGTCATCTCCTGAGCGGCACGAATCAGCCGAAGGAGCCGAGGGCCAGCAGCAGAACGCGAGACCGGCTCAGCAAGAGCGCCAGCCGCTCCGGCTCGGTGGACGACCGAACGGCGGCGTCGTTCATACGCTTCCACCGAAGGATCGTGCCCCGGCGCCGGAGCAAAAGGCGCAGCAGGAGCCGAAACAGCCCCAGCAAAGGAACCCGGGGAATCACGGCAGGAATCAAGGCGGAGGCCAACAGCAGCCGCAGCGAAACGACGATAGAAATAGACAACAGTCGAAGGGTTCCGGCCAACAGCAGGGCCAGCACCAGGGTAATAGAGACAGGAATTCCGACTCAAAGAACGGTCAATCGCACGGGAATTCACAAAAGAATTCAAATAGCGAGAACCCGAGAGGAGAGAATTCGCGAGGCGAGCATCCTAAAGGTGACCCTGCCAGAGGAAATCAGCCTCAAGACGAACAGTCGAAGGGCGGGGGCGAGAAGTTCCGGTTTCAACCGAGACAGCCTCAAGGCCCTAAACCCGGAGGACAAAACCAGTAAGAACAGGTTTTGACCAACGGTGTTTATGGGGAGTATATTGGTAATGGCCAGAGAGATGATTAAGCTCTTTATTTGCAATGACAAATCGGTTTTAGGAGTGAGGATTTGACCGCCATGGAACGCATGCATTTTTCAATTTCGAAATCATTCGGCCGGCTTCAGCTCATCCCCGAACCCAACGGACTCCGCCTCTGGTACATCCCGAGCGTTAACGGTCAGCTCGCTCCAGACTCTCCGGGGGCCTGCGATGTTCTCGTGCCGATCGAAGCAGTCGGCGGACTCTGGGCTACCGCACGAGCTTTTCTGTATGGAGTCGAGTCTCTCGATGAGAACGTCATCCTTCGCGGAGACGAAGGCGATATCCTTGTAAAGCTTTATCGCGATAAACCAAAAGGCTCACAGGGTGCTCTCTCCGGAGAGGAAATCACCTGGCTCCGAATCGTCTCTGGACGTTCGGAAGACGAACGCCGCCGGATCAAGCTCGGTCCAAGAGACTTGCTCTGCATCGAGCTTGCCTGCAATGCGGTGCTGGTGCTGTCTGCTTCGCCTCTTTATCAAGGCTCCGCAAACGGCGTTGCCGCCGGAGTAAACGGCTTGCCGATGAGCGCAAAAGCGCCGGCAGCAGGCGTCGTCCCGAACTAAGCAAACAAGCTGAAAATCGAGTGCGAGAGGACTAGGATTTTGGCATCCGAACTCATCTCGTGCTCGTAACGACCAGCTCAGCCGTCTTCCTCGTAATCCTAATCCTCCTCCTCTTCCCGCACCTGCACCTAACTCCTAATCTTCAATCTTGGTCCTCTTTCGTCCTCGTCTTCGTTGGATGAGTATCAGGAATGAGGAGCAGGTGCAGGAGGAATAGGATCGCGACGCGTCGGACTCAAACCAGCATCCGAACTCAGAACAAACAAAAATAAGATTCGAGAGTGTCGCGAGAGCCGGAAGTTTAAACTTCCACTCCTCTTCCTTTCCGATACGGGCCCGAGAACGAAACCGAAATTGGGATGGGATTGAACAGTCCGAACTTCGGTGTGAACACCGTTGAGATCTGAATTCGGATGCTGTTGTTGTTCATGTTCTCAGTCGAGATCGTGGTCTTGTCAATTTCAAAACCCAGTTTCTGAAGCACATCCACCAGCTCGCTTTGGAGCTGGGCGTGATGTTGCGGATTCGTCGAGACATCCGCCAGGAACGATCCTTTTTCTAGCCCCGGGATCAGTGACGCATAAGAGGCCCCCGCCTCAGCAACCCTGTTCAATACGACGTATTGATGCAGCCCTCGCGCAAGATCGAATGTGCCCAGTAACGCAAAAAGCGAGAGTGCAAAGAAGGCAAAAACTTCCGCACTACTTAAGAAAAACCGGCCTCTGGACTTACGGCGCATTCGAACCTCACAAACGCGTAGCTTCCAAATCTAGTAACGGCCGTTTTCGAGATTTGCTGTAGTGAATTTAAATTCCACGTGAGCTAAATCACTGAATTCACACAGAATTCTCGCAAAAACCGATAGGAGATTCTCCTAGAGAACCTCTCGACCGTGTTGAATCCGGCTTTTGGCACCCGCTCGAATCTCATGGTTGAGCTCCGCGTCTCCCCGCCTGGCCGCCCTCTCGTCGAGACTACCGGCGCTTCTACGGGCCCCGGTGTTCGTTGAGACGACCTCCCCGCGGCAAGCTTACGAGTCAAACAGGTTAAGCTGTGTGCGCTTGGATTTAGATGGCGAAGAAACCGATTTCGCCTCCGGGGATCTCGACTTCACTTCGGAATACACCGGCTCTTCCTTTCGATCCGCATAGCGAATTCCGAATTTTTGGCAGGTGGACTTGAACAACCATTCGATCGCCTCCCATCTGGCGCCGGTGCCTGTCATTCGCGCCCCGAACTCCGACCGATTGAGCTTTCCTTCTTTCATCTCGCGGAGGGCCCCGATGATACGAGCCGCGCGTTCGGGATAGCTTGCTTGGACTCGTTCCAAAAACACTGGCTCCACCTCAGCCGGCAATCGAAGGAGTGTCATGAACGCGGACGTCGCTCCGCTTCTCGCAGCGGCCTCGACGACTGCCGGAACCTCCACCTCTGAAACTCCGGGAATAACCGGAGCGATGGCGACTCCGACGGGGATACCCGTCTCCGCAAGGAGCTTCATCGTGCGCAATCGAGCTGCAGGCGAAGGAGTGTGAGGCTCGAACCTTCGGGCTGTTTCGGCCTCAGAGAACGCAAGACTGATATAGACTTTAACACCCGCCTTTTCGTGCAGCTCTCGAAGGAGCTCCGCATCGCGCTGAATCAGGACTGCCTTCGTGATGATGCTCACCGGATTCCCATAGCGAAGGCAGACTTCGAGACAACGCCGCGTCAGCTCGTAATTGAGTTCAAGCGGCTGATAACAGTCAGTCACGCCCGAGAACATCACCGTTTCACCGTTCCAGCTTTTCTTCCGAAAGTTCTGCTCAAGCAACTGCGGCGCATTCACTTTGACAACAACTTTTTTTTCGAAGTCCGAGCCGGCTCCAAAATCTAAATATTGATGAGTGGGACGTGCATAACAGTATGAGCAACCGTGGAAACAACCCCGGTAAGGATTTATCGAATACCGAAAGCCAATGTCGGGACTCTTATTCTCCGAAACGATGCTCTTCGCCTGCTCCTCGTAGACCTCAAGGGCTGCGCTTGGCGGCGGCTCAAGCCAATCTTCGTACCACTCGAGATCTCGCCCCGTGAATGGATTGGGTGGATTAGAAACTCTGCGGATTCCCTGCGGCATTTCGATTTGCTTCGGGGCACTCCCCGAGCTCTCTGCTCTGCAAATTTTGTTTCCAGGAAAATTACTGACTGCAAAATTCCCGCCAAGGCACTCTTCAAATGCGGAGAAGCCGTGTGTCGCCAGAGGATAATTCGTTCACACCGCTTCTCAGCTACTGCCCTTCTAAAGTTGAGCAGCGAGAAACATGGCGGCTATTGCAGTGATCGCAATTCGTATCACGTTTCCATACAGCACGCTCTCGTCCGTCGACTTATTCTGGAAACCCTCAGCAACCGCCGGCGCACCGTAGAGCGAAACAACCGTTATCATGAACGGTATCGGAATATATTCAAAGGAAGCAAGGAACGCCGGAATAATCGGCCCGGCAATGAGCAGGAGAACGAGAAGGCGAGTCAGGCTTCCCGGTCTTTGCACCTCTTTTCCATCCCGCGTCTTCGCCATCTGGGCTCGCGTCCAGCCGTCTTTTTCCAGAATGGGCGAGTAGCGAAGTACTTCGGCCGCGGCGAGCACAAAACCAGGGACCACTCCGAAGACAAAGAACGGAAGATAGACCATCCCCGCTCCTAGGAAGGCACCGAGCGGCGCGAGCAACGTCGTGCTGACGACGAGGGTGGTGACGTAGAGGCAGAGCGAGAATGCGTTTCTAATATCGAGGAGAAACGCAAGAATTCTCAACACCGTGGCCGACGCGGTTAAGAGAGTCGCTTCGACGCTCCCTGTGAGATAATAGACCGCAAAACACAGTACTCCCGCTCCGATCGCGATGAACTGGATGAGCTGTCCGGGAAAAGGGATCTCATCTTTTCTCAGGTTGACGGATCTTGCGAGCGAACCGAGGAGCAGTGCTCCGAGAAGGACGGTGAATGTGAGTGAGTCCTTCACCAAGAGACCGTTCTCGATCCAGGCCGTTGAAAAGAAAGGAAGAATTGCGGAGAGCTGAAAAAAGCCGTCGACCCGATCGCTCACTCCTTTAATCGCAAACTCGGACTCCTTACGGACCGGCTTCCCGGAGGGCGGAACTCCTCCTGGCGAGTCGATCGCCGATGCTAACTGGGGATCTCCTGCCGCGCTCGATTGGGATCGCTGTTTCGAGGGTCGCGGCTTCCGCTGCGGCAGCTTTCTTTTCGATTTTGATTTTGGCATGAAGAAGCTCCGTCGCGGCACCGTCCGGTCGGCTCGTATCCTGACCGCGAACGCCGCCTCGAACCCTGCGGCGGCACCAGCGCTTAGGTGTAGCGTTTTCCAGAGGCAATTAAAAGGAGTCTTCTATGAGCGAAGCGGTTCGAAAAATGTTTGCCAGCATCGCTTACCGCTACGACCTCGCGAACGATGTCCTGAGTTTCGGAATTCACCGGTATTGGCGGCGGAAGGCCGTTCGCGCCCTCAACCTGAAGGCAGGAGATACGGTGCTCGACCTCTGCACCGGAACCGGAGATTTTGCGCTCGAAGTCGAACGCCAAATGAAAGGAACCGCAAAAATAATCGGCATCGATTTTGTGGCGCAGATGCTGGAACTTGCTCGAGAGAAATCGAAGCACTGTGGCAGCTCGGCGCCGCTCTTCATACAAGGTGATGCTATGGAGCTCGGTATCAAACCAAAGAGCATCCAGGCGGCAACGATCGGGTTCGGAATTCGGAATGTCGATGATCCGGGGAAATGTTTATTAGGCCTGAAAAACACTCTCGACTCGCAAGGACGAATTGCCATCCTGGAGTTTGGTCAGCCGGAGAACAAACTCTTCGCCGCCGTGTACTGGTTTTATGCAAGCTATATTCTTCCGTTCATAGGCTCACTTTTAACGGGAAACCGCGAAGCTTATGAATATCTTCCCCGCACCTCAAAGTCTTTTCCTTGCGGAAAAGACTTTGCGGATCTGTTGCGCACATCTGGATTCGTCGAGGCGGAGGCACGCCCGCTCTTTGGCGGAATCGCGTGGCTCTACACGGCGAAGGCCTGAAGCAGAGCTCCTTCCATGACTTCGCGCGGAGCATCTTCACCGGTGAAGAGCCGGAACTGCTCAAGCGCCTGAAAGAGCAACATTCGGCTTCCAGGTATGGTGTTTGCGCCTGAGGCCGAGGCTTGCCGAATCAGTGTGGTTTTTCTCGTTACCATATCAAAAACAGTCATCCCCTTTTTCATCGGACACCGTGATGAGAATTCATTCGATACCGCATCACTCGTGAGTGAAGAACCGGCTGGAGTCGCGTTTACGAAGAGGTCTGTTTGAAAATCGGGGTTGAATCGCTCCCATGGCAGAAATTGAATGCCGAACTCCGCCGCGAGCTGCTCAGCCTTGCTGTTCGTGCGGTTAGTGATCGTCAGTGACTTTAGGCCGTATTTTTTTAGCGCGATAATCCCGGCCCTCGCCGCCCCTCCCGCTCCCGCGAGTAATACCGACTCTCCTTGAAATCCGGCTTCGCGAAGAGACTCAGTGATTCCGAAGATGTCGGTGTTGTACCCCGTGAGAGCTCGTCCGTCGTTCAGGATGGTGTTTATCGACCCCGCCGCACGGGCCTCATCTGAACACCGATCGACGAGTGGGACAGCGGCCTCCTTATGAGGAATAGTGAGGCTGAGGCCTCGAAACCCGAGTACTCGCATGGCCGAGATGCCCCCTGCCGTGTCCGTCGTGTCAAACGCGACATAGTGAAAGTCGAGCGACAGGGCACGGAACCCAGCGTTGTGCATGGCCTGACTCAGCTTGGTCGGCCGGTCCGCCAAAAGGCCGCAAAGCCGAGGGAAAGCCAAATCATTGGAGATTTTAGTCATTTATCATTCTCATGAATCGAATTCCCGCAGCCGATATCATAAGAAAGCCCGTATCCGATAGATGGTGGGGCGTGAAACCCGTAGTTGTATTCATGAGTGATCAGGGATCGTTAAATCCTTCAGAATTTCCAATACGTTGCGCCGGGCTACCGGTAAAGCCGCAGGAAAATCAAACTCTCTCAATACTCTTGAGCCGTCTGGCTTTCGAGTGGCCCGGACTCAGAATCGGGATGGAGCTGAGCTTCCTGGTGCTCGTTCACGCAGCGTGCTTGGAGTTATCTGTCCTTTTCGGACTCATAAACGAGACCAACCGGTGGATTCCCCTTTTCCTCTGGTTCGTAAGCTGCCTGGTGGCACTCTTTGTCGATCAATTCATAATCTGTCGCCCGGTTTTCATCTTCCGGCGCGCCTATCACCTCGCTCTGTCGGGTGGTTGGGACGAGGCCTTGCAGCTCCTCGAGTCGATTTCGCCCACTTCAGGCGCAAAAATCTTCTGTCCCGCGAATGTCTATCACATTCGCCGTGCCGAAATATTGATTGAAGCCGGAATGACGAGAATCGCGGAGCGCGAACTCCAGCTTGCCGAGCTTGCAGGAACGTCGCCAGAGAACCTCTCGGTTTTGAAGAGCCGCCTCCTTCGCTTTCAAACCGACGATGGACTTTCCCGCGCGCAAGAAGAGTTGAAATCCACCGCCACGAAAACTGGTGAGACGGCGATGCTCTGCCTCGAAGAGGGCTTCATGCTCCTCGAAGCCCGGAAAGATATGTGGTCCGCTAAGCGCATCTTGAAACGCGCAAGTGAGATGCCTGAAGAGATCCACCTCTGCGGTGAACGAACCAGCCTCATCGCACGGGCAGGATGTGCTGTCGCTCGTTTGTGGACCGGCGAAGCAGAGGATGGGCTCGTTGAGCTTTCTCATGCCATTAACCGGCTCCTGCCTCTCGCCGGAAGCCTCGACACGGTACGCCCGATTCTCGCGTTTCTCCTCCTCGAACGCTCGCATTATCTAGCGACGCACCGGGAACCCGAAGCCGCCGCGAAGGATCTGCGAGTCGGACTTACGCTCTGCTCTTATCCATCGATCTTGAAAAAAGCCGCGTTGGTCCGGGAAGAGCTCTCATGGAGACATGGACTTAGCGTCGAACCGGCCTAGTGTCCGTCCGCAACACGCAATCTCAATTAAGCCGCAAGATAGTCTCATTCGAGACGTAACTTTCGTGCATCTCACCGGATGAATATCATTCGGCGGAATTGCGGCGGTTGTCTCTGAAGCCGGTTGCTCCAAACTCGGGATACGCCCACAGCCCCGCACCGGCCTCGCGAGCCTTGCGATAGGCGGCACGTAAAATTTCCGAATGCCGGACATTCGGGGGGACCGTGAGAAGGTGCGCATATCCGGCCGCAAGAATTTCTTCGTTCAGGCAGGTTTTATCAGGAAGATAGACGTAGGCGAGGAGCCTTCCATAACGGTCCCGGTGCTCGACATCATATTCGAGCGTAATCGCCGAGCCCTTCGGCAATCTACCTCGAAGATAATTCGATGCCTTCTCACCGAGAAACAGAATCTTCCGGATATCAACATGGTTTCGCCGTGCACTCCCTTCAGCCCGCGCGTTCAGACGTTTCTCCGGCGCATCAAGCCCAATGAGCCGCACCAGCTCGCTCCTTCTCCCCGGCCTCCGAATGCGAATGGTATCCCCGTCCACGACGGTTGCAACAATCTCTCCCGCAACCTTTGGATCGGCCAGAACCGTGGCTCGGCAAGCGGCCAGCAACAGAAAAAATGCAAGCGGCACGCATCCAAAGAGGACGCGTCGCGCTGATGTATTGGCCAAGGCGGACCTCCTCCAGACTGTCTTTCATGTTGCCCGCTCGCGGAGGAGAGCGGTATCCTCAGACGACAATTAATCGGTCAAACCACTATTGCATTGTGCCGCGAGAAATGAAAATGAACGGTACCATTTTATGAAACAACACACCGTCCTCAATCTCGTTTTTGTTGTGGCGCTCTCGGCTCCACTTCTGGCTTCGCCAGTGCCGGCGTCCGCTCAGCTTCCCAAAAAATCTTCGACTTTACTCGCCGAGCTCCAGTCATTGAGCCTTGCTATCCAGAAGTCCGAAGATTATCCGACTTTCAAAGCCGCGGTGGACGGCCTTCGGAAACGCCTAAAGGGCAAAACTTTGCAGGGCGCCGATACGGAACGAAAGCTCGCTGTCTGTGTTGAAAATTTCATCACGCCCATCGTCGCTGACACTGAAAATTACGCGAAACACGGCGAGCGCTTGAAAGCCGATGACTTTTTCGACTTGAGAATCTACTCAAAATCGAAAAAGCTCCTCGAACAAGACTCCGAAGAGATTAATGAGATAGCCCGTTCTACGAAATCGCTGATTGAACGGTCAAAGGCGATGGAGTCTGGGTTTAAAAAGTCCTGCGAGAGCGCCGGAGTCGCAAAAGAAGTTATCGACGACGAGCTCGCCGCGGCCGCGCCGGCATTTCGCGGTTTTACAGCGAATACAGAGTCAGCAGAGCGCGACCTCCAAATCTCTCAGGCACTAAAATCTGTCATCGACATTCTTCTCTCTCATTGGGGCCACTGGAAGATTGAAGCGGCAGAAGACGGAGATGACGAGATCTCGTTCGATGATCCCAAGGCCGAAACCACTTACCAAGAGCATATGTTTCAGTTCGAAAAACTGACGGGCGCTGCAGAGGCGACGGGAAAGGAGAAAATCGCAACTGAATAGAGTATTTCTGAAGGATCTATCCTTTCGAGAACCGCTCAAAAAGAAAAAGCGAGAGACCTTTTGGATCTCTCGCTTTCGAAAACTTAGAAAACCGTCAAAAACCGAATCAGTGTGAAGAAACAATCACTAGGCGACTTTTCTCATGTTCGGTCCAAGTCCGACGATCTTCGACTCGCTGGTGTAATCATCATAGAACCTGCGAAGTCGCTTGCGAAGCATCAGTCTGGAGCGATGAAGTCTTGATTTTACAGCTGGAATGCTGAGGTCGAGGATGTCGCCGACCGCTTTGTTCGACAAACCGTCGATATCCCGGAGGATGAACACAGCGCGGTAATCTTCTGGCAGCTTGTTGATCGCTTGCTCGAGAGCGTCACGGATTTCATTGTTCATTGCCATTGAATCAGCTTGAGCGCTGTGTGAATTCCGATTGGCAATAATCTTGTGCTGATAATGAGGCATCATGTCGTCGAGCGAGACCGCTTGATCTTGACGGCGCTTTCTCAGCTTCATGAAGGCGGCGTTTACCGTGATCCGGTAGAGCCAGCTAGAGAACTTTGCTTTTCCTTCGAACCCTTCAATCTTTCGATAGACGGTAAGGAAAACATCTTGGAGAACTTCTTCAGCGTCTTCTGAGTTTCTGGTCAGACGCATTGCGAGGTTGTGAACTTTGGTTTCGTATCGGCGAATCAGCTCCTCATAGCTTCTTCCGCATCCCTTGGTGAACTGTTCGATGAGTTGTTCATCTTGCAGCTCCTTCAAATTTACTTCGGTGACCTTTTGAACGGGCTTCTTGACTCTTTTGACCTTCGGCTTCGAACGCATGACTTTCCCCTTTGTTTTGACGGTTGCGGCCCCAACAACAGCCGGCGACGAAGGAGAAACTATCGAAATTGTTCAGGAAAGTTGTCATGTATTTGTAACAAGTTTTCAAAAGAATTGTAAAAGGTTTGTCGCAGATCTCAGGTTTTTCCCGAATTTGCCGATGGGCCCTCGGTCGGAAAACGCGGATTGTCACCTTGCGTGCCTTCGAGGCAGAGTTTGAATCGATCCTCGAACCGCGAGAGTCCTATCAAAATCGACCAAGGAAATTTGCAGCCCAAGATCATGAGTGCAGAAGAGCCGGACTCCCAGGAAATTTCGGAGCTTACAAAAGGCTCGCGAATGGTTCCCCTTGCAAGTCCTCTAAATCTTTTCGCAATTGACCTCCGATCGCTTGCTGCATTTCGAATCTCGCTGGCATCAGTATTGCTGATCGACCTCGGTTACCGCGCTCGCGATCTCCGATTTTTCTATTCCGATGATGGCGTTCTGCCTCGCCTCGAAGCGATTCGAGTCGGTCTCGGCTCGGCAGTTTCAATACACATGATGAGCGGAGCCTGGGAGATGCAAGCCTTCCTCTTCCTCCTCGCCGCGGCCGCCCACTTCTGTCTTCTCATCGGATATCGGACGCGAACCGCCACTGTATTGTCGTGGCTGTTTTTGTTGAGCCTCCAACGAAGGAACTTTCAGGTGCTTCAGGGTGGTGACGATCTCACCCGCCTTCTCGTCATTTGGGGGTGTTTTCTTCCGCTCGGTGCACGATGGTCCTTGGATTCTTCACGAAACCAGCCAGACGGGAAAATCACGGTGCGATCAATCGCATCGGCAGCGCTCCTTTCACAGACGGTCATGGTCTACGTTTTCTCCGCCATGCTGAAGTCCGGTGCGGCTTGGCGAACCGAGGGAACGGCGGTGGCGATGGCGCTGAAACTCGATCAGTTCACGAAACCTTTCGGGTATTTTCTTCTCGAATACCCCGGGCTTCTGCACTTCATGAGTCTTTCCGTGTGGCGGCTCGAAATGTACGGCCCGTTCCTTGCCTTCATTCCGGTTTTCAATCCCTTCTTTCGTTTCCTCACCGTACTCATTTTCGTCGGATTCCATTTCGGACTTTTTCTGAGCATGGAGCTCGGACCATTTCCGTTCGTGTGTATGACGGCGTGGTTGCCGTTTCTGCCTACGGAGTTTTGGGATCGCCTGCTCCCGCAAACGAAGACCCCTCCGCTTGAAATTCCTCCTCCGAAGCGAAAACGAACGAAGTTGGAACTCGCAGCTTTCGCGGCGAAGCATCTCACCGTGCTGGCAGCCTTCCTGATCGTCTTGGCATGGAACATCAGAGGAATGAATTTTGCGAAATGGCAGAAGTATTTTCCCCAGGAATATAATTATATCGCCCAGGGACCGGGGCTTGAGCAGTATTGGTCGATGTTCTCTCCCTACCCGCTCACGATGGACGGTTGGTATGTCATCGTCGGAAAAACGGTGTCTGACAGAACGATAAACCTCACTCCGAACGCAAACCCCGACGATCCCATTCTCGACGAAAAACCCCAGCGGGTTTCCGAGATTTATCCGACCGAACGCTGGAGAAAATACATGATGAACCTTGCCGGAGCCGACAACCAAGCCTGGCGCCCGTTCTTCTTGATAGCGCTCGCCAAGCGATGGAACCTCGCTCACCCGAACGACATGATCAAATCCATCGACATGTATTACTGGATCGAGCACACCAAGCTCGACGGTCCGGAAGCGCAGCAGAAACAGCTTCTCTGGCACTACGAAAGCGGATTGAAGTAAGCTCGGCTGGGAGCCGGGTGACAATCATTTCGTAATTTATCGCCGGTTCTGAAAGAGCCTTCGTCATGTCAAAACTGCTTATCTCCTTGCACCTCTTTCTTGCCTTGCTGTCTTCAGCCGTCGAACCCGCGTTTGCCGAGGAGCCGACAAACTCAAGGAAGCTTGTCATCGGCGCCGCGCTCCCCCTCACCGGCGAACTCACGGAGTATGGAGTCGCCGCGCGTAACGGCATCGAACTCGCTCAAACTAAATTTGCGAAGCAGTTTTCCGGAATCGACATTCTCTTCGAAGACAATAAATACGATGCGAAGGAAAGCATATCCATCTTCGAGAAATTTCATGAGCAGAGCGTCGACTTGATCTACAGCTGGGGTGAAATCCCTCTCGTGGCGACGGCACCACTGGCGGAGCGAGCAAGGCTCCCGGTGATCGCCATGTCGGTAGACGTCACGCCCGCCCTAAAGAAAAAATACATCATCAGAAACATCAATGAGCCGAAAGAGCTCGTCGCTCCGTTACTCAAGGTGCTTCGAGAGAAGGGATACAAACGTTACGGCTTCATCAACGTGGAGGACCCGTATACGAATTCGTGTTTGAGCGCTTTCCAAGATAGCCTCCGCGCTGGCGAGTCTCTAAAGGTCTTGAGCACCGTTCACCCGAGTGAGAAAGATCTGAAAATACACGCGGCGAGGCTTCGGCAGGCAAACATCGAGGTTTTGGGAGTCTATTTGTATCCCGGCCAAGTCTCAGCCTTATACCGTCAGCTGGCTGCGATCCACCTTGACGTTCCGACTTTCGGAACCGATATCTTCGAATCGAAGTCGGAGATTTCTGCCGCTGGCCCCGGAATGGTCGGCGCACTCTACCCGAACATCGACATGCCTGCCTGGTTTCCCTCGGAATACCTGAAAAAATTTGGAAACGAATCTCAAATTGCCTATGCTTACAATTCTTACGCGTGGGCGGTGATCACCGCGGAGATTTTTGCTAACCGCATCGAGCATCCGAATGCAGAGAAGATCATGAAGATGTATTCCGAAGCCAAAGGCAACGAAGGCGGACTGACCTTCGAATACCGCGCTGCGGAGAACGGCGATCATTACTTTCGATACCCGATAATCGTGAAAGAAATCGTCTCCGGCGGATTCCGAAAGTTCGACTCGGCCCAATAGATTTCGATGAAATCCACTCTTCAGCTTCTATCTCCGTCCAACCTCTGTGCCCCTGTCCTCTGTGGTTAAATAGGATTGCGAGTCACCACGTCGTTACAACTTGGATAGCGACGACTGTTGATCTACAGAGGCACGGAGGCACAGAGATGTACACGGAGGAGAGAGTTAGGAATTCCTCTCGAGATCGAAAAAGTTTTGAAGCTCGAAATGCTCCGCCAGATATTCGCTCGCGGCGGTCGCGTTTTTCTTCCACTCGGCATGCGCGTCCGGGCCCACGATGTTTGTGACCGGACACACGGCATTCCACGGCACGCCAAAACGAGCCGCAGCTGATGCGACTCCGAACAGTTCAAGGTTCTCGAAGCGCGCTTGGGTACGATCGGCAAGCTCCCGCGCAAGCGTCGCATCGGATGTGATCGAAGGGGATGAATAGATCGACGCGAAGCGAACGGACGCCTCGCCTACCATCTCCAAGATTTTCCTTCCCTTTCGCTCGTCGGACAAAATCGGCTCTATCGCACCCGCCGGAAGATAGGCTCGCCCCGAACACACGCCGGCGTCTGAGAACATTGTGGAAGTTGCCGAGACCAAGGTGAAACGCGGGACTTCATCGACGGACCCGGCGGTCCCGATAAAAAGAACCGAGGGGATTTCTCCGGCAGCGATTGAAGAGGAAAGAATCTCGGCGGTCGCGGCAGCGGCCGCCACGGAGCCGATACCGACAGAACAAAATCGGATGAACGAATTCGCGGTGCTCGAGAACTTCAACCGAAGCGGTTCGATCTCCGGCGGAAACGCGCCGAGAACGAACAATGCTTTCCGATCAGGGGCGCTCATAAAAACTCTCGAATCACCGTGAGCGCTTGTTGCGCAACTTCATGGCGTTTGTCCTTTCTCGAAACTCCCTTCACCTTCGGGGTCTCAAGATATCCGGGCATGAGACCGTAGTTCACGTTCATCGGCTGAAAGTGCTTCCGCTCGGGGTCGCTGATGTACGACATCAAAGACCCGATGGCCGTCGTTAAAGGGAACACCAACGGGTCTTCGCCATTTAATAAACGCGCCGCATTTAGGCCCGCGACAAGTCCGCCGGCGGTGGATTCCACGTACCCTTCGACTCCCGTGATTTGGCCGGCGAAAAAAAGACCGGGCCGCCCGCGAAATTGCAGCGTCGGGTTTAGACACTCCGGAGAATTGATGAAGGTATTTCGATGCACCGTGCCGAGTCTTACAAACTCCGCATTCCCCATGCCTGGGAGCTCACGAAAGATTCTCGTTTGCTCTCCTTGCCGAAGCCTCGTTTGGAAACCCACCATACTCCAAAGCTTTCCTTCTTTGTCGTCTTGCCGAAGCTGAATCACGGCGTGCGGACGCTTCCCCGTCTTTGGATCAGTGAGCCCCACCGGTTTCATCGGACCGAACAGAAGTGTTTCAGGACCGCGCTCGATCATGTCTTCGATTGGCATGCATCCCTCGAACGGCCGAATTCCCTCGAGTGATTCCGATTCGACGTCGTTGTGACCACCGAACTTCTCACCTGCGGCAACGTCTGCGATGAACTTCGAGTATTGCTCCCTCGACAGAGGAATATTGAGATAATCGTCGCCCTCGCCTTTGTCATACCGAGACTGTTTAAACATCTCGTCTAAATTGAGTGAATCACCGAGGACGATGGGACTGATGGCGTCGTAAAACGAAAGCTGCCCGGATCCGATAAGCGTGGCGATCGCGGCGCTCAGAGATTTTCCGGTGAGCGGACCGGTGGCGATGATAAGCGGGTGCCCCGCATCGCATTCGGGGATCTCCATCAACTCTCCTTCTACGAGAGTGATAAACGGATGATCACGGAGTTTGGCGTCGATATATTCACTGAAGATCACACGGTCGACCGCAAGCGCTCCGCCTGCCGGGACTCGAGCGTAATCCGCCGCAGTCATAATGAGCGAATCGAGCAACCGAAGTTCCTCCTTCAGAAGTCCAACGGCGTTACTCAGATCGCTTCCACGAAATGAATTCGAACAAACAAGCTCAGCTAATTTTCCTGTTTTATGAGCCTTCGTCGTCGTGCTCGGCCGCATCTCGAAAAGTTCAACTTTAATTCCACGCTTCGCGAGCTGCCACGCTGCTTCGCTTCCCGCGAGTCCACCACCGATAATTCGGACCGACATCTTGTTCTTGCTCCACTCGCGAATAAATTACGATAACTCTCAACTTCGTGAGAAAGGACATAGATTCAATCGTAAAGAACTTCAAGTAAACCCGCGCCATCCTCAGCCGGAGGAGAAGTTTTATTGAGCTTTTGCAACCAGTCGAGTAGTTTCGCCCAGTCATAAAGACCTGGAGTCAGGCAATTCAATTTTGGAGGCTTATGTTTCGAGTAGAAAGAACGTTGATCGTCGCCCTGTTATTCGGGATCGGTTGTTCGAAGACGACGACACCCGTCGCCGTCGATACGAATGCAGCGAAGGAACAGCGCCCCGCAATGTCACAGACCGCCACTCCTACGGAGACGGTAACAAAATCTCCTGAAGAAATGATGGAGATGATGAAGAAGTTGTCGATGCCGGGAATGGAGCAGGCCGCACTTAAGCCCTACGCTGGCACTTGGACGGTGACGGCGAAAATGTGGATGACGCCGGAGAGCGAGCCGAAGCTTTCCAAAGGCACGAGCGTAAGCAAGATGATCCTTGGCAATCGCTACCTCGAGCAAAAGTACACCTGCAAAGAGAAGGGTGAGATGTTCGAAGGACAAGGCGTACTCGGATTCGACAACACCACTAAGATGTACGTCTCCACCTGGATCGACAACATGAGCACCGGCGTCTACTCGGAGCAAGGGATGACCGATCCAGCGACGAAGATGATCATGACCAAGGGAAAGATGATGGATCCTGCCACCGGGAAAGAGCTGGCGATCCGCTCGACCATGACTCCAGTCGATAAGGGTTCGTATACCTACACCATGTACAGCACTGATCCGGCCGGAAAAGAGTTCAAAATGATGGAACTCGTCTACACCAAGCCGGGCATGAAGATCACGAAGTAGAGTTCCTGGCCCGAAACGCCCTGATTGTCGGAAGACAGTCAGGGCGTTCTTTTTTTAATGGGGCTCCAGTTTTGGTCAGAGCGTTCCTCTTCAATATTCTCGCAGCGGTGCTTCCGCTCTTCTTCTTTTTCGCAGTTCTTGAAACGGCCCTTCGTGCTCGTCAGATGCGTCAAGGAATTCCTTTCTTCCGATCGCCTGCGGAATTCGAAGATTCAGAGATTGGATGGAACGGTAAGTATTTTCCCGGAAATCTCAAATCCTCAAAGCCGAGAATTCTCTTCCTCGGAGATTCGTTTACCGAGGCAATGCAAATTGATTCCAAAGCGGCGTACTTTTCGGTTGCTGCAAACGAGCTGGGAGCCGAGCCTTTTGCCTACGGCGGACAAGGATATGGGAATCTTCAAGAACTTCTCATTCTCAGACGGCTTCTGCCGGAGGTTAAACCCCGGCTCATCGTGCTTCAGCTCTGTGTCAACGATTTTCTGAATAACTCATGGGAACTCGAGCGCCGCTCGTATTTACAAAATGCACTCCTTCCGCGACCGTATCTCGAAGACGGACAGGTGCTTTTGAAGTTCCCGCGTAACTATCCCGACACGCGGCTCTTCTTGGAGACGAACTCGCGGCTTGCTCATTATCTTTTTGGAAAGTCCGAGCTCTTCCTGCATGGACTTGCGCAGAAGAAGCGAATCTCGACCATTGAAAACGAGATTGTCGGCAAAAAAGGAAACGTGCCGCTGTTCCAGGAAGCCGTAAACGTGACTGAAACTATTTTTGGCGAAATACTAAAAACCTCCGGAGAGATTCCGATTATCGCTTTTCTCGTCGACGAAATTCCACCTTATCACCGGGAGTTCCACCGGATCGCCGATAGACAGAAACTTACTCTCCTCCCCAGTATCGCTTCGGCAATAATGGATCAGGAGAAGAAACGCCGCGTGATGAGACTCTCCGATAACGTACATTGGAACGGAGAGGGTCATGCGGTCGCTGGAAAAACTCTGGCTTCGGAAATCAAAGTGCGCTTCCCCGAGATATTCGCCGAGACGAGCAATACTCTCCGTTAGGAAAACTCGCACCCTGACAATGAAATCGCCGGCATCACTGCGAGCAATCAGGTTTAGCCTGGATGCACCGGAGGAGACTGGGTGCTTCCTTGGCGCTTTGATGGAACAAATGGAAAAGACATCTGCCGGAGAAATGATTCCGGAACTTTTTGTCCGCGGAGTCCGTATTTCTTCGGAAGACGCTTTGGAAAGTGGCATGTTCCAAACAGCAGATCCCAAACCGGAAAAATACCCGCAAAGTTTTTGTCGATCCCTTCTTTATCAGACGTGTGATGCCAGCGATGATACGCCGGGCTCACCAACACCCAGCGAAGAGCCGGGCCGTAATCCCAACGAATATTCGAATGCAAGAACATCACGTAGAATGCGATGAGAGGAACTACGGCAAAAATCGCGGCGGCCGAGAAGCCAAACGCGGCAATTGGGAGGACCTGAGCGCTCCTCGTAATTAAATCGTTCAACGGGTGAACGCGCGAGGAAGAAAGCCAGCTCATTTCCTGCGGAGAATGATGGATCGCATGAATTTTCCAGAAGCGTCCGCGATGCAATGTCCGGTGCGTCCAGTAGTCGATAAAGTCGGCTACGAGGAGAATTTCGATACATTGAAGCCACATCGGCTGCCGTGAAAGCGGACCAAATCCTCCGAGCATCTCCGCGGTGGTCAACGTATCGAATCCAAAGACGAAGAGGAGCAAAGCGAGTGCAACACCGAGAATGATTCCGGTAAAAATCCTCGTCGCGAGCGGCGTGACAAACCAGTAGCAGAGATCGACGATGAGACCCTTTCGGCGAAAGATCTTTTGCGGATAGGCGGGGAAGAAAAACTCAAGCGGGCTCAGAACGGCGCCGGCGACGACGGCGAGTAACAGCACCTGCAAAACAGAATCGCGCCCGGGAAGTAAGACGCTGAGCAGATCAGTGTAAATCTCCTGAATTGAGGATGTTCCTTCCATGAAGCGCTCTCCAAACGAACCGCCATGTTCGTTCAGGAACGCTCATCGTTGCCATGACAACTCTCATGCTTCGCAGAATCGCCGAAGAAGCGGGAGGCCCTCTTCCCTTCTTATTCTCTTCCTCTGGGTCCCTTGCGTCCTCTGCGGTTGCCTCCAAAACTAACCAATCAAAAAAAATGCGACCGCGGAGGACGCAGAGGAGGAAAATTATTCGCTTAACTGCCTCTTTGTGCAATCTCTGCGGCCCTGTGCCTCTCTGGTTCAATAGAGTGGTGAATCACGACGTCGTTACGACCTTGTGCGCGACACCTGTTTTAACCACAGAGGCACGGAGGCATAGAGATTTCAGAGAGATTAAAGAATTAGGACTTCTGTTTGCGAACGAGCTCTCGGTATGAGTTCAATCGTTCGCGGATCTGCGCATCGAGCCCGCGATCCGTCGGCTCGTAGACCAACAGGCCTTCGAGCTCAGGCGGGAGATAGCGCTCTGGGACAAAGCCGCCGGGATAATCGTGAGGATATTTGTACCCGAGTGAGTTCCCAAGCTCCTTCATGAGCTCGGTCGGCGCATTCCTGAGGCGCGCGGGGATTTCCAAATCCGGGAAGTCCGACACCACCTTTTCCATTTTTCTCAGCGCCAGATAGGACGCGTTCGACTTCGCGCAGCATGAGAGGTAAATCGCGGCTTGCGCCATGGGAATGCGGCCCTCAGGAAGACCGACGCGTTCGATCGCACGATCCACGTTTACAGCCACTTCGAGCGCCCGAGGATCGCAGCTCGCGTCTTCGCTCGCAAAAATTATCATGCGGCGGGTAAGAAACAGCGGATCTTCTCCGCCGTCGAGCGCTCGCAGCATATAGTAGAGCGCCGCTTCCGGATCAGAACCGCGCATCGATTTGATGAAGGCGGAGATGCAGTCGTAATGATAATCGCCGTCTTGATCGAAATTCCTCGGTTGTTTCCCGAAGGAAGACTCGATGACACTTCGATCAATTTCGGCAACTCCATCAGCCGTAACAACCGCCGCCGCCCATTCGAGCGCGGTTAACGCCCGCCGCGCATCCCCACCGCAGAGATGGAGGATGAGCGCTTCGGCTTCATCCGTAAGCGTGAGCGACTGATCGCCCAACCCGCGCTCTTTGTCAGCGAGCGCGCGCCGGAGGATTCCTGAAAGCGCTTCCTCTTGGAGCGGCTTCAAAACCACGACTCGAAGCCTGCTCAGCAACGCGTTTCGAATTCGAAAGCTCACGTTGTCGGTGGTCTGTCCGATTACTGTCAGTAACCCCGACTCCACATGTGGAAGAAAGGCGTCCTGCTGAACTTTGGTAAAACGATGGATTTCATCCACCAACGCGAGCGTGCCCTGGCCGCTTGATGTTTTTATCTGCTTGGCTTGTTCGACGACTTCCCGAAGCTCCTTCACGCCGTCGAGAACGCCGGACAGATGGACGAAGTGCAGACCACTTTCCTCGGAAATCACCCTTGCGATCGTGGTTTTCCCGGTCCCCGGCGGGCCCCAGAGAATCATCGACGGGAGCGCAACATTTTTATTTCTGAGAATTTTTCCGAGGGCGGAGCCGGGACCGATTGCCTCATCCTGGCCCGTGATTTCATCGAGACTTTTGGGACGCATCCGCTCCGCAAGCGGCTGGCGAACAGCAGCCGGAGTCCGGCCCGAGGAGCTCGCCGAGGATTGCTTGAACAATGTATCTTGTTGTCTACTGGCTTTCGTCATACACCGCACGGTCTCGTTCTGATGAGGTACTACCATGAGTCTTCAAGCAATTACACAGCTCTACGCTTCGCTCCCCGAGCGCTGCAAAAACCTTAGAGATATTCTCGGAAGACCTCTGACTCTTGCAGAGAAGATTGTTCTTTCACACCTCGACTCCAGCACGCCGATCGACAAGAGCTGGGTCAGGGGGACGATTGAGATCAAGACTCGACCGGATCGGGTGGCGATGCAGGACGCGACCGCCCAAATGGCGATGCTTCAGTTCATGTCATCTCTCCGCCCGCAAGTCGCCGTGCCTTCCTCAATCCATTGCGACCACCTGATCAGGGCAAAGTCCGGTGCCGCCGAAGACTTGAAGCGATCAATCGACGAAAACGAAGAAGTCTTTAATTTTCTCGCCTCGACGGCGTCCAAATACGGCATCGATTTCTGGAAGCCCGGCTCCGGCATTATCCATCAGGTGGTGCTCGAAAATTATGCCTTCCCGGGTGGAATGATGATCGGAACCGACTCTCACACTCCAAACGCCGGCGGGCTCGGGATGATCGCCATCGGCGTCGGTGGCGCGGATGCCGCCGAAGTCATGACCGGACTTCCCTGGGGTGTTGCTCTCCCGAAATTGGTCGGCGTGAAGCTCACCGGAGCGCTAAACGGATGGACCTCCGCAAAAGATATCATTCTGAAGGTTGCGGGAATTCTCACCGTCGAAGGCGGAACCGGAAAGATCGTCGAATATTTCGGTCCGGGAGTTTCCTCCATTAGTTGCACGGGAAGAGCCACCATCACGAACATGGGTGCCGAGCTTGGGGCAACCACATCCGTATTTCCTTATGACGCGCGCTCGAAACGTTATCTTGAAGTCACCGGCCGCGGCGATCTCGCGAAGCTTTGCGAGCAGTATCTCGACTATTTCAAGGCCGACCCTGAGGTCGAAAGAGAGCCTCAGAAGTTTTTTGATGAAGTCATCGAAATCGATCTCAGCACGCTCGAGCCGCACGTGGTCGGACCTCACACTCCCGATCTGGCACGACCGGTATCGAAGCTGGCCGACGACGCCAAGAAAGAAGGATATCCGCTCGATATCCGTTTTGCACTCATCGGCTCATGCACGAACTCATCGTATGAGGACATCGGCCGCGCGGCATACATCGCTGAGCAAGCGGCGAGCCATGGAGTAAAGGCGAAAGTTCCGCTGATGATTACCCCGGGATCAGAGGCCGTTTTCGCCACCATCGAGCGGGATGGGATGCTTGAGAAGCTCACGGCCGTCGGCGGAACCGTTCTCGCAAATGCCTGCGGTCCTTGCATCGGTCAGTGGGAAAGAAGCGACATTAAACCCGGCGAGAAGAACACGATTATCACTTCGTATAACCGGAACTTCCGCAGACGAAATGACGGAAACGCGGAAACAAACTCATTCATCGCAAGCCCAGAGATTGTAACGGCCTTCGCACTCTCCGGCTCGCTCACCTTTAACCCGCTGAAAGACTCACTCACGGGGAGCGACGGAAAGCCATTTGTTCTTCAGGCGCCGGTTGCGGAGGAGCTGCCGACAAAGGGTTGGGTTGATCGGCGAACAGGATATGTCGCGCCTGCGAAAAATCCGGAGTCGGTTCAGGTTCAAGTAAAGCCGGGAAGCGAGCGTCTCGCACTCCTCGCGCCGTTTGATCGTTGGAGCGGCGAGGACCTCACCGATGTGGTGGTGCTCGTGAAGGCGCTCGGAAAATGCACCACCGATCACATTTCTCCCGCGGGTCCATGGCTCAAATACCGCGGTCACCTCGATAAGATCAGCGACAACATGTTCAGTGGAGCAACGAATGCGTTCTCGAAAGACACCGGCCGGGGGCTGAATGTTCTTGACGGCTCGGTCGATACTTTTTCAAACGTCGCACGAGCGTACAAGGCCAAGAAGCAGCCCTGGATCGCGGTCGGCGACGATAATTACGGCGAGGGTTCGAGCCGTGAACACGCAGCTATGTCGCCCCGCTTTCTTGGAAGCGTAGCAGTCATCGCGAAGAGCTTCGCGCGAATTCACGAAACAAACCTGAAGAAACAAGGGATGTTGGCGCTGACCTTTACGAATCCGTCGGATTATAATGAAATCGGGGAGAAAGATCGGATCAGCATCCTCGGATTGAAGAGTTTCGCCCCTGGCAAGCCGCTCCGGTTGAAGGTAACCCGTCAAGACGGGGGAGTCTTTGAGACCGAGCTGCGGCACACGTACACCGAGGAGCAAATCGGATGGTTCGTGGCCGGCTCCGCGTTAAACTCCCTTCGGTAGTAACGTTAATCTGCGAGCCGTATGATCACCAATTTTTCCGACACGCAACTCGACGCGAATAAAATTCCAGGCGTTGAGTTCAAGGAACTGAAAAGCCATCCTGATGATCGTGGTTTTTTCCGCGAGCTTGTGAGAGTGAGCGATCCGTTTTTCCACAATGGCGAGAAAAGCGCTCCGGCGTTTGCCCAGTGGAGTCACAGCAAGATGGGGCGAAACACGGTTAAGGCCTGGCATTTTCATCACCGCCAAGTAGACTGGTGGTATGTGCCGCTTGGAGTAATCCATACCGCACTCGTGGATCACCGGAAGGAAAGCCCCACATACGGCCGGAAAATTGAGTTCCGTCTTGGAGATCGCGACGAAGACCCCACGGCGCTTGTTGCCGTGGTCAGGATTCCGCAAGGAGTCTTACATGGCTGTCGCGTGCAGTCGGACATTGCTCATCTCTTTTATATAACGAGCGAGACCTATAACCCTCAGGATGAGGGTCGCTTGCCTTTTAATACAAACGAAGTCGAGCATATCTGGGGTAAAGATGAGGAGCTGATCGTCGCAGCAAATGATAGACGGTTGTTCATACCCCCTCATCCCCGGGAAGTCGGGGCATTGAGCACGCACGATGCCGGCAAATAGGCCGTTGAAAACCGGGCGAATAGCGCACGAAGTACAATCCGGATTACGAATCCGGAGAAGCAAAGAAGGAGTGGTGATGATTCGTTTTCGGAAAATTCTCTCTCAGAGATCCAAAATTGCCGGTGGCATGCTGGCGGCCGTCTGCCTCACTCCTCTCGGCTGCATGTCTGAGACGAGACCTTCAATCGAGGATCGCATCGACTCCGGACCGGTGCTCATGGAGAATGCACGATGTGAAGTTCCCGGGAATCCGGCGAATTGGCTGGCCGCCTATTGTATGTGGATGAACAATGTCGGCGAATTCGACCGGGAGTCGGAGACGGGAGATGATCCAGTCAAGCAGTGCATCGCCGACGTCGGGAAGCATGCATCACTTCCGAAGACACTTTGCGAAAGAAACCGCTACATCAAGGAGCAGCTCTGCCAGACCCTGCTCTTAAACGGAACATACCGGGGCTCGGTGGTAAGCTGCATTGCCTCCACGGGCACCGTCCCGCGAGTCGTGCGGGAAGGGCTCTAAACCGCAGCCGACTCTGCGAGGAGCCGGCTCGTTCACTCGCTACGAAAAACACAATATGCGGAATTTCGCGCAGGTCTCACCCGTGAGAGTGATGAGTGGGCGAGTTAGGCTGTGAGCCCGAGAGCGAACAAGCCTTCAGGATTGGTCTCCTCCTCATCGTCTTCGACCATGCTGAGTATGTACTCGAGCTCGCGCGCTGCTTCGGCGTAATGCTGTCGCAATGGTCCGGCTTCCGACGCATCAAAAGACGTTTTCCCAAGAAATGAAAGTCGATTCTGAATCTCGGTCCGATAGATCACCGAGTTCAGAAGGTAAATTGGATTATCACCACCAATGCGACTCTGGATCGTTCCACCTGCTCCGCCACGATGTTGATGCCGCTCAACCATCATCAAAAACTCTTCGGGATTCGAAAGGTCGGTTTCAGAGATCTCTTCGTCGAAGTCGTTCTCATCCATCTCGGATGCGGCTTTAACGTAGAGATTCTTCTTCAGACGCTCTTGGGTCAGCCGCTGAGTGCGCGAAGCCTGCTTGCTCACCATCGTTCGAAGAATTAGCCAAGCCGGACCTTTAATATGGCCTCCGGCTGCGAGAATTTCTTCGAGACAGTGAATGCTCATCGCGCTCGAATCCACGGGAACAACCGCAAGGTCAGCCTCGGCAATCGCATTTCGCGTCAACACGTTGTAATCGGGCGGAGTGTCGATGATGACATAGTCGTAGTGACAACTCAGCTCATCGAGGAGCCGGGAGAAATACCGACGGAAAGCACGCGCTCCTCTGCCCCAGAAAAAATGCCGCAGCTCAGGCCCGGACGAGATGAGGCCGAGATGATCGCGCACCGGCTCGACCACGCTGATATCCGCATTTATCGTTTGTTCTATTAGCCTATTGAAATCTTCTCCATCGACGTCGGAAGATTCCTCGGCTCCGAGGAAAAGTCGGCCCAGAGGCGACGAGAGCGGCGATTCAGCTTCAGTGGCCTTACGCAGCACACGGCTCGCGTGAGCCATGGGATCGAGGTCTATGAGGAGAGTTTCACAGCCACGTTTGGCAAAGGCGTGGGCAACATTCACTGAAAGTGATGTCTTACCAACTCCCCCTTTCAGAGAAACGAAGGAAACTACTCCCATGAAAGTCCTGCCCTCCTAACTGCCCCTACACTATCCGGAAGGGTCCTCTCAACTGCACCTGCTGCCTCTGCCCACCGTCCCTTCTGCCTCTGTCAAACAACAGGGCAGAGAGAATCAAGCGGTGAAAGCTGCAAGATCTTTTCAAAAATAGTGAACCTGTGACTGCGCGGACTCAAGAAGTCCGCCGTTCACACTTTTTGAAAAGACCTTTCGTGCTCTCAAAATATTCATCTCCGAACCTTCTGGTGAAATAAACCGGAATCACAATTTTCGGTTTGTTTCACAGCGAAGGGCTTGTTGGTACAAGCGCGGAGGAAAGCTGGTATGAAGCAAATGTGAGTCTGTTGTCAAAGGGGATTTCAGAGATTTGACGCGTGTCAAAAAAAAAGAAAAACCTTGACACGATTGTATTGGACCGCACGGCAGAGAAAAGTTTTTCGAATTGGGCCATTGACAGAATCTATGCATCGATTATTCCGCTTCGGACTTATCGGTTTGGGCTTTCATGCGAAGTCTCTGCTGGAGTCGTTCGCGCGTGCGAAACTCTGCTCACTTTCTGCCGTCGCGAGCAGGCACACCGAAAATGCAAAATTCCTCGAAAAAAAATATCCTGGGATTCGATTCCACACCGACTACGATCGGCTGCTCTCCGATCCGGAGATCAATGCTGTCCTCATCGCATCTGAGAATTTTCTCCACTTCGAGCTTGCGTCGATGGCACTCGCGCTCGGGAAACATGTGCTCTGCGAAAAGCCGATCGCGCTTACTGCCGACGAGGCGACCCGGCTCGCGACTATCTCGCAGAAGCACGGCCGCGCGCTTGGAGAGACATTCTACTATCGCCGACATCCGCAGCACGAGACGCTGCGAACACTCCTCGCGGAAGGGCGGATCGGCCCCCCGCAAGAGATCGACGTCGAGTATCATTACGAGCTCGCTGACCGTTCGAATTTTCGCCTGTCGCGGGAGCGAGGCGGCGGAATCCTCTTTGACGCGGGCTGTTACGGCGTGGATTTTTCTCGATTGATTTTCGGAGCTGAACCAGTGTCGGCTTCGGGGCAATTTCAATTCGACCCGACAACCGGCGTGGACATCGCCGTCAAATACCAGCTCGAGTTCCCGGAGGCCCGGTTTGCCAGGGTTTCCTGCAGTATGACCTCACCCCGGAAGAACTCCTGCACTGTTCGAGGCGCCAACAAAAACAGCGGCCGCGAGAAGGCCAGCTTTCTCCATCTTCAGAATGCTTTTCACGTGAAGCCGGGCCAGAAGGTCTCGGTGCTTCTCCAAAACGCTGAGAAGCGAGTCGAGTTTCATGAACAGCCATTTGATCAGTACGCGGCGTTCCTCGATCGATGGACGGAAAGCGTTCTCGCAAACGGCGGGAATGGCGAAGGGATCGAAAACGGCGAACGAAATACGAGGGCGCTGCAGAGGCTGTTGGATCTTCGGGATGCCGCTCGAGCGGGCTGAGGGCGCGGCGTTCGGGGGAGACTCCGCACTCAGTTGGTTCGGGAGCTTTTGTCGTACGGGAACATCGACATCTTCAAGCAGTCGAAAATTGGGATGCTTCTGATTGAGCGAACGGCACTGCTGAAGCTTTCATGTAAACTCTGAACGATATCCACCACCTGCTGTCGGTTCTCCACCTCCATTCCGATCTCAAAATCCCAAGACCCGATGCATCTCATGAAGCTGTAAATGTTTGGATGCTTCGAGCAGAACGAGAAGAAGGCATTACGCGTGTTCTCATCGATATATTTCATCGTCACGATGAGCCGGTAATCGAGCATACCGAAAGCCCCTGCGTCGACGGCATACACCCAAGCTTTGACGATTTCGTCCTTTTGCAGCCTTCGGAGTCGGTATTCCACTGTCGACGGCGGCAACTGAAGCTTTTTGGCGAGCGTGGCAATCTGCCAGTCTCCTTCTTCCCCGATTACACGAAGAATCTTCACATCCGTCTCGTCGACCTTCTTGGCCACTTCGCTCGGACCAACGTAGAGCGGGGTGGACGGCCGCCCGGAAGGATTTAAATACCGGCGAGAGAAAATCCATGCACCGCAGCGGACGACAAACGAGCGTTCGATGACGAACTCCCCAAAGTCTCCGACGATCGTGTCCATGATATCGAGTAGTTCGCGCGTGCTCCGGGCGAGCAAAACCACGCGGTAATGAAAATCGCCCCCGATTCGATAGGCCCCGGAAACGTTTAGGTGATTACACAAGGTGCTTTCGAATCGCTCCCGCACCTCTGATCGGTGTGACGAGAGTGCGCAGAGGAAGTTGTATGCCGAGAATCCCAGGGCCTCGCTGTCGATGAAAGAGTACGGTCTCAAAATCCGCCGTTCGAGGAGTCCTTGCAGGGCATACCGGACTGAGTGCGAACGAAGCCGGGTCTTCTTACTCAGCTCGGCGACGGACGCGCGAGCATGAAGCTGGGCCGCAAAAGCAACCAGCCGCTCATTGGTCGAAAGCGCTTTCATAGAAAAATCTCAAAAACACCTAAAAGAGAGCACCCATCCTGGATAATTTGTGTCGAATTCGACTGTTTGTCTCAAATTATTCATATACCTCAGCGGCACGAATATAACGAGTTTTTCTATGAAACGGGTCATCGTCCCTCTGGCACTCGAGAATGACGGAGCAAACGAAGTTGCTTCTGTTCGGAGTACGTATGCTGCGCGGCTTTTCGAGAACAACGTGCTGCCGGTGTTCGTCTCACCGAACATGCCGTGGCCGATGTTCGAAACCGTATACGAGGAAGCAGACGGGATACTGCTATTGGGAGGGCCCGACCTCAATCCGAGCTTCTACGGCTCGACGACACATCCGAAAACACTGCTCGGACCAGAGGCAAGAGATCGTTTCGAGCTCGCACTGGTTGAACGAGCGGTGCGCGAGCGAAAACCGATCTTGGGGATTTGCCGAGGATCGCAGGTGCTCGCGGTCGCTTTAGGCGGCAGACTTCATCAGCACCTCGCCGAAGTGTACCGGGACGAGACTCATCAGCGCGAAGGAATCCCGGACTATGCTGAATGGACGAGGCTCTATCACGATGTGGAGCTCATCTCGGGAAGCCGGATCTCCGAAATTTGCCGATCGTTAAAGGTTCGAATGAACTCCGCGCATCATCAAGCGGTTCAGAGCACGGGACCTCAACTCATGGTGACGGGAAAAAGTGCGGGCGGCTGCGTCGAGTTCATCGAGCATATTGATCCCAGTTACTTCTGTCTTGGAGTGCAGGCGCATCCGGAAATGATGCCCGAGGCGCATGCGCTGATGATTTTTAAGGCGTTTGCTGAAGCTTTGGGGAGCTAGGAGATTCCAAATTTTACCGGGGAAATCTGGTCCGCCGGAGCCTTTGCTAACGGGCTTTTTCGACGAAGAACTACGCCAATTCTTTTTCTTGAACCACAGAGACACAGTGGCACTGAGGTTGCACGGGCACTGAGGTTGCACGGAGAAGAGGGAACGGACGAATGGTCTTGAACCCCGGTCTGGCGCGGACTGCATCGAAACCGCCCTCACCCTCTGTGTAAGCTCGGTGCCTCCGTGCCTCTGTGGTTCAACAGAAGTCGCGAGCCAGGTCGTAACGACGCAGCGATGCGCCTATCAATCTATCCTGAGAGCGCAGGTTCCGCTGGAACAGTTCCAACCATTTCCGCCGGTGCCAGGAGTGCTGGACCCCGCAGAGCCGGCTGCGCCGCCAGATCCTCCGCTACAACTTGAGCCTGTGCAGGAGCCTCCGTTACTGCCGCCTTGATTTCCCCCGCCGGAACAGCTTCCGCCACCGGAGCAACTCCCAGATCCGCCGCCTCCACCGCCACCACCACCGCGTGCGGCACCGCCTTCAGCGGCCTTCCGGCGAAAGCGGCTCCAGGCCCGGGCCATGCCGCCCCCTCCGCCACCTCCGCCGCCGCCGCCGGCGCTTGAGCAGGAGCCTCCGGCCCCGCAGCTCGAGCCGGAAGTACTCTGCCCTGCGCCAGCCGCGGCGCTCCCGCCTCCGCTGCAGCTCGAGGTGCTGCAAGTCGCGCCGGAGGGCGTTCCGGTGTTTGGGGTGGTCGAGTTCGGAACGTTAAAGGAGCTGCCGTCGAGGACGCCCGTCGAAGGGCTCGGCCCGATCGAACAGCTGGAGGTCGTGCAGACGGCTTCAGCTGAACCGGCACCAAAAAGCACCGCAGCGAGCACGAGGCACGCTTTCGAAGTTTGAAATCGATGATATTGAAGTGTCACAAAAGACCCCCGCGAGAGTATCCATCTCCCTCAGTTATGCCGGGAAAAATGGGATTTGAGGCTAATACTCAAAAGACCGACCTCAGCAAAACACCTGAATTTCCTTGAAAATTACCAAATAATGCGCCGCGCAGCTGACATCTGCCTATCGATCGATCAAAAAGAAGGAAGCAAACTCGCCCTCTTCGCCGTGCAACCTCTGTGCCGCTGTATCTCTGTGGTTGCATAGCGCAATACGTCGTGGACAGATCCGCGACAGAACATCGTGGACACTTCGGTCACAGAACATCGTTCACGCAATCGTAAGAACGGAAACCTCAGCGTAGGAGGTACGCCGTCTGAGTTATGGCGGAAGGTATACGATAAGGAAGAGCAAGCACGATTCATACGACGACTCTAAGAGTTGGACGATCAGCGCTTCACGCAATCCGGCGTAGGCAAAAGTCGCAAATAATCCCTCTCAACTCCCCTGTTGGAATTTTTGCTCAAGATACCCTCGCCCGGTTCCGAAACTAGGTTGAATCAAAATCGGGGGATCGATGACGACGTCAAACCGCATTCGTAAGCTTCCTGCCTGCAAGATTGTCTTCCTCATGATATTGGCGATTGTTCCGCTATACGGGACAAAGGAGAGTATCGCGGCAGTTCCGAATGCCTCTCCGAGCGGAACCGCAAGCCCTAGACCGACCTCGACCCCCACGTCGTCACCCACTCGGACACCGACACAAACACCTACTTCGAGTCCCACTCGGACACCGACGGCCACACCGACCCGAACTCCAACTGCAACACCGACCCGAACTCCAACAGCCACGCCGACCCGAACTCCAACTGCAACACCGACCCGAACTCCAACAGCGACTCCGACTCAGACTCCCACGGGAACACCGACGAGAACCCCTACGGCAACGCCCACTCGTACTCCGACCGCGACCCCGACTCAGACCCCTACCGTGACGCCAACGCGGACGCCGACATCTACACCGACAGCTTCTCCGTCGCCGTCCTGCACTCCGCCGGAAGAAATCTCGGTGAATGGCGAGCACGTGTATCTGATCTGCATCTACGGCGAGAATGACCACGACAACCTGGTCAGAAATGCGTGCGCTTCCATGCTGAATGACTGTAAAGCGCGCTACGGCGAGCGCTTTTGCCATCGGGTGAATAATCCAACCGAAAGACGAATGGAGCAGATACGTAACGAAGGGGTCGTAGTCATCGTCACTCATTCGACGCCTTCCCTTACCGATGAAAACTGTTACGACGTATGGGATTCTCCGCTCACACCTGAGCAATACGCACGTTGCTTTCCGAAGACACCAGTCGTTTGGTTTGGCTGTTACTCGAACGGAATCGCCAGCCTACCGGGATGCTCCAACATCGTGCAGATGGATTGCAAGAATCAGCTCCTCGACTCGCGGAATCCCGAGGTATGGAAGCGTATGAAGGCGACATTCACTTGTTTGGAGGAATACAAAACGGCGGACGAAAACTTCACACAAGAAGAGCTCGAAGCATGCGTACTCGAAAAGTTGAAATAATCGGAGCGTGTCAATCACGGCAAGGGAGTTGCGATGCGCGGCTCCTTCGCTCCGCTCACACCGAGCATTCGCCACCCGAGTAACCTCGCGATCGTTCAAATCAAAGTGTCCCCACCCTCTTCCCTGTGCAACCTCTGTGCCGCTGTGCCTCTGTGGTTCAAACAAAAGTCGTAGCAACGTGGTAATTCGTCTTCCTTTTGAACCACAGAGGCACGGAGCGACGGAGTTTACACAGAGAGGTTTCTTAAAACTCTGCGCTGCCGGGGGTTCTGGGGAAGGGAATCACATCGCGGATATTCTGCATTCCGGTGAGGTACATCACGAGCCGCTCGAATCCGAGTCCGAAACCCGCGTGGGGCGCGCTGCCGAAGCGGCGGGTGTCTAAGTACCACCAATAGTGGTCGATCGGGAGATTGCACTCCTTGATGCGGCGCTCGAGGACATCGAGGCGCTCTTCTCTCTGAGAGCCGCCGATGATTTCGCCGAGTCGTGGAACGAGGAGGTCCATGGCGGAGACTGTTTTTTCTCCCTCATCGAGGCGCATGTAAAACGCCTTAATCTCTTTGGGATAATTGGTCACGAATACCGGTCCTCCGACGTATTCCTCGGAGAGGAAGCGTTCGTGCTCCGTTTGAATGTCCATCCCCCAGGAGACGCCGTGCTCGAATTTTTTCCCTGATTTTTCAAGAACCGAGATCGCATCGGTATACGACATATTCTTGAATTCTGCGTTTGCGACCTTTTCGAGCGAGGCGATGATTCCTTTCTCGATCCGGTCATCGAAAAATTTCAGATCTTCCCCGCAATTATCGAGGACGTAACGAAGGACGTAGCGGACAAAATCCTCGGCAAGATTCATGTTGCCGCGGAGATCGTAAAAGGCCATTTCCGGCTCGATCATCCAGAACTCGGCGAGATGGCGCGTGGTATTGGAGTTCTCCGCGCGGAACGTCGGGCCGAATGTGTAGATATCGCTGAGTGCCAGCGCGAAGAGCTCGCCTTCAAGCTGCCCGGAGACGGTAAGACTCGCGGCACGTCCAAAGAAATCTTTTTCGAAGTTAACTCCGGACTGACCTTTTTCGAGCTTTGCGAGATCGAGGGTCGTGACTTGAAACATCTGGCCCGCTCCCTCGCAGTCGGAAGTGGTGATGATGGGCGTGTGAAGATAGACGAACCCGCGCTCATTAAAAAACTTGTGAACCGCAAACGCTGCCGCGTGGCGCACTCGGAAGACGCAACCGAAAGTATTGGTACGAGGACGGAGGTGCGCAATCTCCCGGAGAAACTCCATTGAGTGTCCCTTTTTCTGGAGCGGATATTTCTCGGGATCCGCGGCGCCGAGCAGAACAACTTGTGCAGCGCGGAGCTCGACTCTCTGTCCCTTTCCCGGAGACTCGACGAGTTTTCCGGCAACCTGTATCGCCGCTCCGGTGAATGCTTGGAGCACGGTTGAGTCGTATTCTGGAAGCGCCCGCTCGGCGACAATTTGAAGGTTGCTGAGGCAGCTTCCGTCGTTTAGTTCAAGAAATGAAAATTCTTTCGAATCGCGTCGAGTGCGAATCCAGCCTGAGACGGAAACTTCGGTGCCCGGTGCTCCGTTTGCGAGGACGTCTTTAATTCGTGTTCGTTTATCCAGTTTCATGAAATACACCCCTTCCGCGCGCCGGGCGCTGAGACAAAGCTAATCTGCAAGAAACTAAATCCGCTTGGAATAAAAAAAGCAATCCCCACGCCTCTGTGAATACTCTGTGCCTCAGTGCCTCTGTGGTTCAAGAGGCGTCGCGGGCCAGGTCGTATCGACATCGCATTTCGTCCTCCTGTTTAACCACAGAGGCACGGAGACACGGAGACACAGAGACACGGAGCTTGCACAGAGATGTGAGAAGCTAGCGCTTCATTTTTCCGAAAGCAGAATGCCTGCGGAGCGGCACGACGTTCGCCGGTTTGTGAGCGGCAGCTTCGTCGTCTTTCGGA
Source organism: uncultured Bdellovibrionales bacterium (assembly GCA_964509425.1). Taxonomy (GTDB): domain Bacteria; phylum Bdellovibrionota_C; class UBA2361; order SZUA-149; family CAZDWZ01; genus CAZDWZ01. The sequence goes on from CAZDWZ010000016.1 coordinate 77,758, forward strand.
GCTTCACGGCGATCTCCGACCGATGCCGAGAAACTTTTTGAAGCCGGGAATTCCTTTTCCATCTCTCCGTCTTCAACAGCCGAGAGATACGGAGCGGTGAGCCATGACGGCTCGATTCCCTTTCTTCGCTCTCCGAACGAGACGCCGGATGCTTTCAACACCGCACCGAGCTCGTCGCACACCGCGCGGCTTGATTGCGCGACTGCTTTTTGCCGAATGAGTTCTAGGGTCAGCTTGAAGAGGTGTGAGAACTCCTGCCTCGCGGCGGCATCTTGAAGCTCGCTCGATGCGTGTTCGACGAACTGCGCGGCTTCTTCGGTCCGCTTGAGAAATTCCAGGCGAAGCGCAATCACGCCGTCGACCGTCGCCTGCGGCGAACCAAGTGCAAGAAGATCGTTTAGTGAGGCCCGAAGCTGATAATACGCCTTTTGCCACTCCTTTGATCTCAGTTCTCCCGCCGCTTCGGCGAGCTGAGCGTAGTTCAAGCGCTTATCCGGGCGATTCGGGGCAGAAGCGCCGTAAAGTTTCTCCGCTCTGAAAGCCCGGGCTACCAAAACACGGAGCCGGGAGTTGACGGTGGCGTTGGATGACATTCAACTACCTACAAAGACAGAGGTTTTTCTAATTCGTTCTTATCGGCACCCGCCGCCGAAGTCAAATGCAAGATAGCTTGAGCTTTTTGTAAGCAAATTGGAAGGTTACACGCGCCGAGAAGCGGCCACTCAGTCTGATACGAATAGGAATAGATAGTTGGCTGTAGGGGCGATCAGCAAAACTTGCCTTTTTCGTGTGGAATCGTAGATTACGCACCGGCTCAAGGGCCGAAAGTCAAGTGATTGTAATTTAGTCTTTGTCGTAGTGGTAAACGAGATGTTCATCAGTAGAATCGGTGCAGTAAGTGATTCGACTGTTTCTTCTTCACTTCTTGAAACAGCAGACTTGGAGAACGTGGCGTTCTCCGATCTAGAATCGATTGAAAATGACGGGTACTCGCATGTGAAGCGGGTGTTCGATGTCATCGGCTCGTCGCTGATGTTGCTCGGCCTCGCGCCGGCGATGGCGATCGTCGCAGTTCTCGTTCGCCTCTCCTCTCCGGGACCGATAATCTTTCGTCAGGTTCGGATGACCGACGGAGGCCGGACCTTCACGATGTTGAAATTTAGAACGATGCGTTCAGACGCCGAAGTTGGAACCGGCGCCGTGTGGGCATCAAAGAACGATTCACGAATCACGGGAATCGGTAACTTCCTCCGAAAGACTCGGTTGGACGAGCTTCCGCAACTGTTGAACGTCCTCCGCGGCGACATGAGCCTCATCGGCCCAAGACCGGAGCGACCGGAAATGGTCGGAGTTCTCGAACAAGAGCTCCCGTCTTTCCACAAGCGTCACCAAGTACGCGCCGGAATCACCGGCCTCGCTCAAGTTGAGCACGGATATGCTGGATGCACCGAAAGCTACCGGCGAAAGCTCGCGCTCGATCTTCTCTACGTAAAGCGCCGTTGTCTGTTGCTCGATCTCCGGATCGCAGTGCGGACGGTGTTTGTCGTCTTCACTGGAAACGGCGCTCGATAGAGCGCCGGAATCCGGCACTTCCGCTTACCCCACTTCTCTATTCTCAGATCTAATCTTTTTTTCTTTCTTGAACTCGGCCTTCACCTTCGTGTGAATTCCTCCGCGGATGTTGAAATCCCCAGTGACACACATATATCTCGGCGAAGTGGCTTGGACGAGATCGTCCAAGATTCGGTTGGTGACGGCCTCGTGAAACGCGCCCTCATTCCGGTAGGACCAGAGATAGAGCTTCAGGGATTTCAGTTCCACGCAGAGTTCATCCGGCACATATCGGATCTCAAAGCTCGCAAAGTCCGGTTGGCCGGTCATCGGGCAGATGCACGTGAACTCAGGGCAGTGAAAACTGATCTCATAGTCACGTCCAGAATTCGGATTCGGAAAGGTGAGAAGTTCCTTAGATGGCTTCGTCGACATAGAAACGTTACAGCCCCTTCTTCTGCGGAGTTGCGAGCGCGCGGAAAAAGCCTTGAAGCCATCCTTCTTGAGCGGCGTCGGGAGATTGCTGGTCGGTCGCAATTTGCATAAGCTGCTCGAGCTCACCGGCATCAAGCCAGACACCGCCACTTTTCGGGCAACGATCGATTACCACGCCGTTTAGAGTGAATTTCTCCATCGGTTCTCCAGTGATCGGACTCATTCGAGGCTTTTCGGAGGTCGTCATCTTGCCGAGACGCTCCAACGCTTCTTGATCCTTTTTCGCGAAGTAAGAATCTTCCTTTGCCTTCCGCATTTCGTCCCAAGAATTGCTCATAGTAGCGCTCTCCATAATATCTTTGAACCCGACGATGGGTTGTGTGTAGCATAGATTCGTCAGGAAACAAGGAGCGAGAGGGGGCCCCGAAGTGAATGCGAAAGTCGTCGTCATCGGACCTTCGTCGGCTCGATACAAAGGGGGAATCGCGCTCTTCGCGACCCGGTTATCCGAAGCGCTCGCCGAGTTTTGCGCGGTTGAATTCAAGACCTGGAATCGAATGTATCCGACCTCGTCGCGGATGCTTCCAGGAGCGGTAATCTCGAGCGATCCATCGCAACTTGATTTTCTATGCCCCTCAACTTGGCGTAACGCTGCTCGAGAGATCGCGGAGCTTTCGCCGGCGGCGATTCTCATCAATTGGGTTCATCCGATTCACACTCCCGTATTCCGGCGGCTGTTGTCTAATCTCCGTGAATTCCCGGTTTGGGTCATTTGTCATAACGTCGCTCCGCACGAACCGCTGCCCGGAATGATCGCTGTTACTCAATGGGCGCTTAAAGATTGCACCGGCATCGTCGTTCACGCAGAATCCGCGGAAATTCAGGCGCGCGCGATGTTTCCAGGGAAACCCCTCGTCCGGCTGTTCCTTCCGCCGCTCGAAATCCCGCCGCAGATTCTCGAACCCGCACCCGGCGATACCGGCTTGGGACAGAACCCGGAAGCTCCTGCACGCTTTATTTTCTTTGGGCATCTGAGACCGTATAAAGGGCTGGAAACGCTCCTTGATGCATTCGCACTTCTGAAAAAAGAACTCCCGCACGTAACACTCACCATTGCGGGTGAGCCGTTTACCGGCTCTCCCGTCCCCGGCGCGTCGAAGCGTTATCTCGGCCGGTTGCGGGAGAAAATTGTGGAGCTCGCCCTCTCGAGAGATGTTGAGCTTATCGCGGAATATCTGCCGGACGAAAAACTCTCCGATCTTCTCATGCAGTCGCATGTCGCGGTCTTTCCCTTTCTTTCGGTAACGCCGTCAGCGAGTGTTGTCACAGCTCTAGAATACGGGCTTCCGGTCATCGTGAGCAGATTCCCAGGCGTGATGGAATTCGTAAAAGTTGGTATTAATGGCCGATTTGCGGACCCGGGAGATCCCCAGAGTCTCGCTGAATCGATGAGAGAACTTTCGATGCACTTGCCTTCAAAAAAATCGGTTCGAGAGAGCATGCAGGAGTATTCTTGGCAATCATACGCGAAGAAAATCCTCCGTGAGATCGGTTACACCGCATGAAACTCGTCATTCAGATCCCGTGTTACAACGAAGCGCCCACATTGCCGCTTGTATTCGAGTCGCTCCCGTCGGCGATTCCCGGGATCGAAAAGCTCGAGGTCCAGGTCATTGACGATGCGTCGACCGACGGCACGGCCGAAGTCGCGAAGGCCCTCGGTGCTTCGCGGGTTATTCAAATCCCGGGACCAAACCGGCGATGGCTGGGCCGCGCCTTTCAAACCGGCGTGAATGCGGCTCTCGAGGCCGGCGCCGATATCCTCGTCAACACCGACGGTGATAATCAATATCCTTCGAAGAACATCCCCGAGCTCATCGCCCCGATACTCGCCGGCAGGGCCGATATCGTCATCGGCGATCGCAATCCCTCCCAGAGTCCGGAATTCTCGCGGATGAAGCAGTTTCTTCAATGGACTGGAAACGGAGTCGTCTCCGCACTCACCGGCCTCGACAGTCCGGACGCCGTGAGCGGTTTCCGAGCGTATAGCCGCGAGGCGCTGCTCCACCTTCCCGTGCTCACCAACTATACCTACACGGTAGACACGCTGATTCAAGCGCATGCCAAGGGCCTCGCGGTCGTGTGGGTGAAGATCGAGACGAATCCCCCGACTCGAGAGTCGCGCCTCATCCGAAATATTTGGGAGAAGGCCTTCCGGTCGGGCTTGAATGCGCTCAGGCTTTATACGGTGTTCGCGCCGCTTCGGGCGTTCTCGTTTGCTGCAACGCTATTTCTCACCCCCGCGGTGTTCCTCCTCTGCCGCTTTTTCTATTTCTATCTCTTTGTCCCTGCTCAAGCAGCGGGACATGTTCAGTCGGTGGTCGTCGGTGCCGCACTCCTCGTCATTGCAGCCCTCTTTTTCCTCTTCGGTATGATCGGGGAACTGCTCGCCGTGAACCGAATTCTCATCGAACAGACGCTCTCTCGGATTCGGCGGCTTGAGAGTGAGCGCGAGAGGGGATAGGGTAGCCCCGGCAAATGTGTTTCCTCCATAGTTTAGGAACCCGGCGGAGCCTCCCCCCGCACGGGCCAGGAAAAATGATAAAACGAATTCTAATTTCTCTGCTGCTTTTCGTATCCGGTTGTTCGACAATTGTCGGAAATGACCTCACACCGGAAGCGAAATCAACGGTCTACCGGGTAAGCCAACAGTATTTGGGGAATGTGATTCTCGGCCGAGAGCCGGTCATTGCGCAGTTCATTGCGTGGTCCGATTTTCTCGGGAGCGGCAGCAGCCGAATCACGCATGACGAATTCTCGCGCCAACTGAAAATGCTCAACCAAAAATATCCTCCGACGGATCAAAACCATCCGCTGTTGGGCTTGAAGCTCACCAAGATCAGTAACTCCGGAAACTTCGCAACAATTTATTTCGAGAAGGCGGACGGGTCTTCCAAGGACGAGATATGGATCAGTATGTTGTGGTCGGGAAACGGGTGGATCATCGTTGAGGATTCACTTTTCGGGAAGGACAAACTCTTTGCAAAGATGTTCCCCCCTCCTGCTGATGAAAACTCCTAAACGCTTCTTAAGGACTCGCACATGAATCGAAAAACTACATTTGCCTTCACACTTCTCGCGACGACTTTGCTCGCCGGAATCTGGGAATCCGCAGAGGCCGGAACGACCAAGAAGCCGACCTCGACGAAGGCCGCGTTGAAGGCCCGTTCAGGAAAGCAGAGAAATGGCGCTCACCAGGCTTCGGGCACTTCACGAGCCGGAAAGAGCGGTCCCGCAGCGGCCCCGGTTGACGATATTGACCGCGGTTGGCAGGCGGTCGCGAACTGGCAACCGGTTGAGGCCCTACGACTATTCGACAAAGCGTCGGCGAAGAATCCGAACGCCTACCGCTTGATGTGGGGCTACGGCGCGGCGCTCGGTCAGCAGGCCAAATTCCCGGAATCCATAAAGTGGTTCGAACGAGCGGTTGAGAAATATCCGTCGAACAGCCGGCTCCTTTCGGATTTCGGCTTCGCGTATATGAGCTGGGGAGTGTATCAAGCGAGGACCGCGAAACAGCCGCAAGAACAGCAAGCAGCCGGCCGTTATTGGGCTGCGGCCGAAACGAAGTTCGGCGAGTCACTGAAGCTCGATCCAAAAGAATCAATGACCTACAGCCGGCTCGCGATGTTGAGCTACTACCGGGGGGATTATCCGCTCGCGTGGAAAAACGTGAAGCAGAGTCAGAAGCTCGGCGGCGAACAGCTCGATCCGCAGTTCGTGAATGATCTCGCGAAGCGGATGCCGGAGCCCAAGTAAGGCGCAACATGTCTTTCACCGACCTCCGGGAGTACATAGCCGAGCTCCGCCAGCGCCGCGAGATCGTGGAAATCTCCGCGGAAGTTGATCCCCGCCTGGAGCTCGCCGAGATTCACCGCCGCGTCATCGCACAGGGCGGTCCGGCGCTGCTTTTTCGCCGGGTAAAAGGAAGCTCGTTTCCAGTTCTCACCAACATGTTCGGCACGAAAGCTCGTGTCGACCTCGCATTCGGCGATCGCGCAAAACATCTTGTTTCCGAGGCCGCGAAGCTCCCGGAGGAGCTGTTTCCGCCGAGTTTGGGCGCGTTATGGCGAAAGCGGAACACACTTTTTCAGTTTACCAAACTGGGAATCAAGCGTGTCGCTGATGCCCCGGTGCTGGAGAATCGGGCGCTTGACGTGAACCTCGAAGAGCTTCCGGTCATCACTTCTTGGGAGCTGGACGGCGGTCCCTTTTTCACGCTTCCCTTGGTCTACACCCAACATCCGGACACGAATGTCCCAAATTTGGGGATGTACCGCCTGCAACGTTTCGACCGGAATACAACCGGCATGCACATGCAGATCGGAAAAGGCGGCGGGTTTCATCTGGCTCGCGCGCGTGAGAGAAATAAGCCTCTCCCCGCGAATATTTTCCTCGGTGGCCCGCCGGTCGCCATCCTCTCGGCCATTGCTCCGCTTCCCGAAAATGTGCCCGAGATATTGCTCGCTTCGCTCACTCTCGGGAAAAAATTGAGGATGACGAAAGCCGCCGAAAGCCCTCTGCCGATACTGGCGGACGCAGAGTTTGTGCTCTGTGGAGAGGTTCCGCACAACGAAGTTCGCCCCGAGGGGCCGTTTGGAGATCACTACGGATACTATTCTCTGACTCACGATTTTCCGGTGTTTCGCTGCAAAGCGCTCTTTCATCGGAAGGACGCTATTTACCCCGCGACCGTCGTTGGCAAGCCACGGCAAGAGGATTTTTTCATAGGAAATTACCTCCAGGAGCTGCTTTCACCGCTCTTTCCTCTCGCCATGCCCTCGGTTCGCGACCTCTGGAGCTACGGAGAAACCGGTTATCATTCGCTCGCTGCGGCGGTTGTCCACGAGAGGTATAAACGCGAAGCAATGATGAGCGCGTTTCGCATACTCGGCGAGGGACAACTCTCGCTCACGAAATTTCTACTGCTCCTTGATACACCGCTTGATCTCAAGAATTTCCGAGGAGTCTTGGAACATGTTCTGGCACGCGCCGACATGCGAACGGATCTCTATGTTTTCTCGAATTTGTCGATGGATACGCTCGATTACACTGGTCCGAAACTTAACGAAGGCAGCAAAGGAGTGCTTGCTGGAATCGGACCCGCGAGACGAGATCTGCCGAGAGAGTGGAAGTCGCCGCTCCCCTCGGGAGTCCAGAAAATTCGCGTTTTCTGTGCTGGCTGCCTGGTCGTTTCGTGCGCAGCAAAGAACACCGACCTCGAAATTATTCGCCGGATCACGACGGACGAAACGTTTCGAGACTGGCCACTGATCGTCCTCGTCGATGACGCCGACGCCGCATGTGAGAGCGAGCCGCGTTTCCTCTGGACGGTATTCACTCGATTCGAACCGGCCGCCGATATTCACGCCGGTGCGGTAAACGTTCAGCGCTTTCATCCGGTCGTCGAAGGTCCAGTCGTCATCGATGCGAGGATGAAGCCGAGCTATCCCGATGAACTTTTCTGCAGCGAAGAAGTCTCTCGCCTCGTCGATTCGCGGTGGAAAGACTATTTTCCGGACGGCAAACTCGAGCGTAATCCCTCCTTCGCATTCTAAAGCGTTTCCACGTTTCCGATCGAATTAGCAGGAATCAGACTTCTGAATCCCTGCTCTTCGAATTCTCACAGTGTTTCTGCTCACCAGACTGCGCGTCCGATCGCGCCCTTTATTCAATATTTTCGGCTGCTTCATCAGCAAACATTCAGGTTTTTCGACATAACCGGCTGCGATTGATCCATGTCATTTAACTAAAGCCCGAACGACAATTTTACGAAGCAATTCTAGGGGGTTTTGACTCTAACTTTAGTCGTAACCCAAGCAAAGGAAGGTTTCCGGGATTACACAGAATGTTTTCGAATAGGAGAAGAAGACAGCTGAATGCGCGGCGAGCGCTCTGCCGTTTGGTTTTCTGTGTTTTCTCAATCCTGTCTTTTCTTCTTCCCGCAGAGAGCTTCGGCGGCGCTTCCCCAATTGCGGGAACCGAGACTCGAGTCAACACCACAACCACGAATACTCAGCGCACTGCGTTCGAGACACCACGAAGCATCGCGCAAGATTTTGACGGAAACTACGTTGTCGTCTGGGCGGACAGCGCGACAGAGGGGCTGCTAAACGTCGGAGTTTACGGTCAACGATTTTCCGCAAATGGAACAGCAGCAGGAACTCAACTCCATATCAACACGACAACTGCCGGCGCTCAAGATCACCCCGCGGTTGCGATGGCTTTCGACGGAAGGTTCGTCGTCGTTTGGAGCGGAGCCGGGACGGGCGATGCCACCGGTATTTACGCCCAGCGGTATAACGCTGCGGGAGTGGCGCAAGGCACTGAATTCCGGGTCAACACCTATACAACAAACGCCCAGCAAGAACCTTCCGTTACGATGGACTCAGAAGGAAATTTCGTTGTCGTTTGGTGGGGAGAGGGAACCGGGGACACCTCGGGTATCTTCGCTCAGCGATACAACGCATCCGGTGTGGCTCAGGGAAGCGAGTTCCGGGTCAGCACGACAACCGGCGGAACGAGGCAATACCCTGACATCAGCTGCGATCCCTCGGGTAACTTCGTCGTTACCTGGAGCGGACAAGGCACGGGGGATACCGCCGGCGTCTTTGGACAACGGTATTCAAGAACCGGCGTCGCTCAAGGCTCGGAATTCCGCCTGAACACCACGACTGCAGGTACACAACAATACGCCCGCGTCGCTGTGGACTCCGCCGGTAATTTTATCACCACCTGGAGCGGCCAAGGCCCGGGCGATACTACCGGGGTTCATGCGCAACGCTACAACGCTGCCGGCACGGCCCAAGGCTCTGAGTTCCGGGTGAACACCACCACCGGAAACAACCAGCGCTATTCGTTACCGATGGTGGACTCGAGCGGAAACTTTGTCATCACGTGGACGGATAGCGCCTCAGATGGAAGCAACAACGGGATCTATGCGCAGCAGTACGACTCCGGGGGAACGGCGGTTCAAACGGAGTTTCGAGTAAACGCCACCACTTCGAACAATCAGCAGTTTTCTTCGGGGATTCTTCAGAACAATGGAGACTTCACAATTATCTGGAGTGGTGAAGGAACTGGGGATACTACCGGCGTTTTTTCCCGGCGATACGATAAGAGCCAGTACCAAATCTTCAGCACCAACTCGACGTCGCCGTATAACATCTACGCGATAAGCGAGACCACCGGCGCAGGATCCCTCATCGGAAACGGAAGCGATGACTCAAACGCGAGTGCTCGAGATCCGGTAAGCGGCGACATTTTCTATCTGGAGATCGGAAGCCCGACTGCGAATCTCTGGCGCTTTAACCCGCTCACCGGTACGAATACCGACCTTGGGAATGTCACCGGCCTGGCGGCGTCGATCATCAAGATGAGCTTCCATCCGAATGGGACGTTGTGGATCGCGACGGGAAGCGCCAGCAACACCTTGTATCAGATCCCCTTGACTGCCGGCGCCCCGATTTCGGGCGGCTCGGTTACCGTCGGAGGAAGTGCACTCGCGACGGGAAGCGGTGATATGGTGTTTGATAAGAACGGGGTGCTTTGGTACGTCGCGGGAAACTCGCTCTACACTGTCGATACTGCAACGCGAAATGCCACGCTCATCGGCGTCATTGCTCCGGCGATTACGATCAACGGTGCCGCGTTTAGTAGAAGCGGTGTCCTCTACGCTCACGCAGGCGACAATATCTACACGCTGAACCAGACTACTGCAGCCGCTACGCTGGTCGGCAACTACGGCGGAGCAGGCGGAATCACCGACCTTGGAAGCGCGGCCTCGGAGACCAACCAGACTCCGATAAACGATGTGCCCAGCACCCAATCCACTACAGACGCGTCGCCGCTGGTGTTTTCATCCGGAAATGGAAATCTCATCAGCATCGACGATTTCGACGCGGGAAGCAGCTCGGTGACGGTGACGCTCACCGCAACCGCGGGCACGATCTCGCTCTCCGGGACCACGGGGCTTTCCTTCTCGACGGGCGACGGAACGGCTGATGCGACGATGACTTTCTCGGGTGCCCAAACCGACATCCACACCGCGCTCGCGGGAATGAGTCTTACCTTCCCACCAAATACGACGACCACGGCCTATCTCACGATATTGACCAACGACAATGGAAACACCGGAGGTGGCGGCGCGAAAACCGATAGCGACACGATTGGAGTCATCGTTACTGACGCGACTCCTCCGGTGGTTACGGTCGACAATTTAACGACCAACGACACCACTCCTCCGTTGACCGGGACGGTGGATGATACGACCGCAACGATTTCGGTCACGGTGAACGGCAACACGTATCCGGCAACAAACAACGCGAACGGAACGTGGACACTCGCAAACAACACCATTGCGCCGGCGCTCGCGAACGGAACGTATAACGTTTCCGTATCAGCGACCGACGCCTATGCGAACGTCGGAAACGATGCAACGACGAACGAACTCGTTATCGATACGGTATCGCCGACAGTGACCAACGTCACGTCGAGCACGACGAACGGAGCATATACGGTCGGGCAGGTCATTCCGATCACGATCACCTTCTCTGAGAGCGTCATTGTCACCGGCACTCCGCAGCTTACTCTCGAAACCGGGGCGTCGGATGCAGTTGTTAACTACACCTCCGGAAGCGGAACAAACACACTGACATTCAACTATACCGTCGCCGCCGGTCACACGACTGGAGATCTCGACTATATTTCCGCGGCAGCGCTCGCGCTAAACGGCGGAACCATCCGGGATGCCGCAACAAATAATGCGACGATCACCCTTCCGGCTCCGGCGGCCTCTGGATCGCTCGGGAACAACAAGGCAATCGTAATCGACACGACGCCTCCGACGGTAACAAATGTTACTTCGAGCACCGCAAACGGCACCTACACGGTGGGTCAGGTTATTCCGATCACGGTGACCTTCTCTGAGAACGTCACGGTCACCGGCACCCCGCAGATCACGCTTGAGACGGGCGCGTCCGATGCAGTTGTGAACTATACTTCAGGAAGTGGAACCAACACGCTCACGTTTAACTACACCGTCGCGGCGGGACACACGACTCTCGACCTCGATTACATCTCGGCGGCGGCGCTTGCCTTAAACGGCGGAACCATTCGCGACGCAGCAACAAACAACGCAACCCTGACGCTCGCTGCGCCGGGTGCCGCAGGTTCGCTTGGGAACAACAAAGCAATCGTCATCGATACGACTGCGCCGACCGTCACGAACGTCACTTCAAGCACCACGAACGGCACGTATACTGTTGGTCAGGTTATTCCGGTGACAGTGACCTTCTCGGAAGTGGTGAACGTGACCGGAACACCGCAGCTCACTCTCGAAACCGGAACGACTGATGCGGTCGTGAACTACAGCTCGGGCACCGGAACGAACACGCTCACGTTTACCTACACGGTGGCAGCGGGCCATACGACCCCAGACCTCGATTACATCTCGGCAGCGGCGCTTGCGCTAAACGGCGGAACTATCCGCGATGCAGCGACGAACAACGCGACTCTGACGCTCGCTGCTCCGGGTGCCGCGGGATCGCTCGGAAATAACAAGGCCCTCGTGATCGATACGACGGCGCCCACGGTGACCAACGTAACGTCAAGCACGACGGACGGAAGCTATACGGTCGGACAGGTTATTCCAATCACCGTCACGTTCTCCGAAGTCGTTACAGTCACTGGAACTCCTCAGATTACGCTTGAGACGGGTTCGACCGATGCGGTCGTAAACTACACTTCGGGAAGTGGAACGAACACGCTTACCTTTAACTACACGGTTGCTGCTGGCCACACGGCCGCGGACTTGGACTACATCTCAGCAGCCGCTCTCGCGCTAAATGGTGGCACGATACGCGATGCGGCAACAAACAATGCTACTTTAACGCTCGCTGCGCCGGGTGCTGCTGGATCGCTCGGAAACAACAAAGCCCTGGTGATCGATACGACGGCGCCAACGGTGACGAACGTAACGTCGAGCACGACGGATGGAAGTTACACGGTCGGACAAGTGATTCCGATCATGATCACCTTCTCTGAAGTAGTGACCGTCACCGGCACGCCGCAGATCACGCTCGAAACGGGAACCTCCGACGCAGTTGTGAACTACACTTCCGGCAGCGGGACGAACACCCTCACATTTAACTACACCGTCGCCGCGGGACATACGACCGCCGACTTGACCTATATCTCAACTACGGCTCTCGCTCTAAACGGCGGGACGATTCTTGATGCCGCGACCAATGCCGCAACTCTCACGCTCGTGAGTCCAGCTGCTCCGGGATCGCTCGGTGCAAATAAAGCCATCGTGATCGACACCACCGCACCAACAGTGACAAACGTTACCTCGACCACGACTGACGGAAGTTATACGGTCGGACAAGTCATTCCAATCACCGTCACGTTCTCCGAAGTTGTGACGGTAACCGGAACTCCTCAAATTACGCTTGAGACGGGCGCATCAGATGCGGTTGTGAACTTCACCTCCGGCAGCGGAACGAATACACTTACGTTCAACTACACGGTCGCCGCAGGGCACACGACAAGCGACCTGACGTATATCTCGACCACAGCGCTCGCGTTAAACGGTGGAACCATCGTGGATGCCGCAACGAACGCTGCAACGTTGACACTCGCAGGTCCGGCCGCTCCGGGTTCGCTCGGCGCAAATAAAGCAATCGTCATCGACACCACCGCACCAACGGTGACCAACGTTACGTCCACCACCACTGACGGCAGTTATACCGTTGGTCAGGTGATCCCGATCACAGTTACGTTCTCCGAAGTTGTCACGGTAACTGGAACTCCGCAGATTACCCTCGAGACCGGCGCATCCGATGCCGTCGTGAATTACACTTCGGGCAGCGGAACGAATACACTGACATTTAACTATACAGTCGCTGCGGGACACACGACCAGCGACCTCACGTATATTTCGACCACGGCGTTGGCACTCAATGGCGGAACGATCACCGATGCCGCAACCAATGCCGCGACCCTAACACTCGCGGGACCTGCAGATCCGGGATCACTTGGCGCGAATAAGGCGATTGTGATCGACACCACCATCCCCACAGTTACGAACGTGAGCTCAACGACTCTGGATGGCAGCTACAATCTTGGCGACATTATCTTGGTCACCGTCACCTTCAGCGAGACAGTGACGGTTTCCGGAACTCCGCAAATCACGCTTGAGACGGGAACAACCGACCGAACGGTGAACTATGCATCCGGAAGCGGGTCAAACACCTTGGTTTTTGCTTACACAGTCCAAGCGGGTGATACCACCGGAGACCTCGATTACGTTGCCGGTTCACTGGTCTTAAACGGCGGCACCATTCGCGATGCGGCGCTGAATAACGCCAATCTCACTTTGGCGGCACCGGGTGCCCCAACTTCGCTCGGCGCGAATAAGGCGATCATTATCGATACGACTGCTCCGGCGGCACCGGCGATCACCGCGGTGAGCACCGACACCGGCACGTTGAACAATGACGGAATCACGAACGATAGCTCACTCGTGATTTCAGGAACTGCTGAGGCGCTCAGCCTTGTTGAAGTGTTCCTCGATGGCGTCAGCATCGGCACCACCTCCGCGAACGGAGCCGGTGTTTGGAGCTTCGACTATACCGGAACTCCTCTCTCAGATGACACGTACTCACTGACTGCAACGGCCACCGATGGAGCAGGTAACACCTCGGCTCCAAGCGCTCCTTTCGTGCTTGTGGTGGACACCACTGCGCCGAATGCTCCCGTCGTGGCGGCAATCACAACCGACAGCGGTTCGTTAAACAATGACGGAATCACAAACGACGATACGCTGGTGTTTAACGGCACAGCCGAAGCAAACAGCATCGTTGAGGTTTTCGTTGACGGTGTTTCAGTTGGAACCACTTCCGCAAATGGCGCCGGCGTCTGGAGCTTCGATTATACCGGCACACCGCTTACCGACGACACATACAGCATCACGGCGACCGCGAGAGATGCTGCCGGCAATACCTCGGCTCCAAGTGCTGCGTTTACGGTGGTGGTCGATACCTTGGCTCCTGCGGCGCCGGCAATCACGACGATCTCAACCGACAGTGGCGCGGCCGATGGAATCACTAACGACAACACTCTTTTCTTCAACGGCACGGCAGAAGCCAATAGCATCGTCGAGGTATTTGTAAACGGCGTCTCGCAAGGAACCGTCACAGCAAATGGAGCCGGTGTCTGGAGCTTTGATTACACAGGCACTCCTCTCACAGACGGAAGCTACAGCATTACTGCAACGGCGACCGACACCGCTGGAAACGCCTCGGCTCCGAGTGCAGCGTTTCCAGTTGTCGTCGACACCGCTACTCCGGCTGCTCCGGTGGTTACGTCCGTTACCGTTGACAGTGCTGCCGCTGACGGGATCACCAACGATCCGACGCTGTTCCTGAACGGAACCGCCGAAGCAAACAGCCTCGTTGAAGTTTTCCGCGATGGAATTTCCATCGGCACGGTCTCGGCGAACGGCGGCGGGCTCTGGTCATTCGACTACACCGGAACGACGCTTCCAGATGCAACTTACAGCATCACGGCAACAGCTCGTGACACCGCTGGAAATACCTCCGTCCCGAGCGCTCCGTTTACCGTCGTGGTTGACACCGTCGCTCCGGCGGCACCAGTGTTCACAACGATCTCGACGGACAGTGAAGCGGCCGACGGAATCACGAATGACAACACGCTTATCTTCAATGGAACGGCTGAAGCAAACAGCCTGGTTGAAGTATTCATCAACGGCATCTCTCAAGGCACGGTAACGGCGGACGGAGCGGGCCTCTGGTCGTTTGACTACACCGGAACGCCTCTCACGGACGGCACGTACTCACTCACCGCTACGTCCACCGACATCGCAGGAAACATCTCGGCTCCGAGCGCTCCGTTTACGTTGGTTATTGACACTTCGACTCCTGCAGCTCCAGCCGTCACCTCGATTACGACGGACAGCAATCTCGTAGACGGCATCACGAACGACAACACGCTGCTCTTCAACGGAACCGCTGAAGCAAACAGCCTCGTAGAAATTTTCCTCGATGGGCTCTCAATCGGAACCGTGACCACGAACGGGGCGGGACTCTGGTCGTTTGATTACACTGGAACACCGCTCGCAGATCAGACCTACAGCATCACGGCAACCGCTCAAGACTCCGCAGGCAATACCTCAGCTCCGAGCGCACCATTTGTTGTCGTGGTCGACACGGGCACTCCGGCCGCACCGGTGGTCACCTCGGTCAGCACCGACAGCGAAGCCGCTGACGGAATCACGAACGATAATACGTTGTTCGTAAACGGAACTGCTGAATCAAACAGCCTCGTCGAGATTTTCCTCGATGGACTCTCTATTGGAACTGTCACTGCAAACGGCGCCGGACTCTGGTCGTTTGATTACACTGGAACACCGCTCGCAGATCAGACCTACAGCATCACTGCGACGGCAACCGACACTGCGGGCAACACCTCAGCTCCGAGCGCGCCGTTTACGCTCACGGTTGATACGGCGGCACCGGCTGTGCCGGTCGTCGCGTCCATCACCACGGACAGCGATGCGATCGACGGCATCACGAACGATAATACGCTCCTTTTCAACGGAACCGCCGAGGCAAACAGCCTTGTAGAGGTTTTCCTTGATGGCGCTTCAATTGGCACCGTGGCCGCAAACGGCGCAGGACTCTGGTCGTTTGATTACACTGGAACGCCGCTCGCCGATCAGACCTACAGCATCACTGCAACCGCTCAAGACGCCGCAGGAAATACCTCGGCTCCGAGCGCGCCGTTTACCGTCATCGTTGATACCTCCACTCCGGCGGCCCCGGTCGTAACTTCGATTACGACGGACAGCAATCTCGTAGACGGTATCACCAACGACAACACGTTGTTTATCAACGGAACCGCGGAAGCGAATAGCGTCGTCGAGGTCTTCCTCGGTGGGCTCTCAATCGGAACCGTAACTGCCGACGGCGCTGGAGCGTGGAGCTTCGATTACACCGGAACGCCTCTTACCGATGGCACCTATAGCTTCACCGCGACGGCAACCGATACCGCAGGGAACACCTCGGCCCCAAGCGCACCGTTTGCGGTTGTGGTTGATACCGCGACCCCGGCGGCCCCGGTCGTAACTTCAATCACGACTGACAGCAATCTCGTCGATGGAATTACGAACGACAATTCGCTGTTCTTCAACGGAACCGCTGAAGCAAACAGTCTCGTTGAAGTCTTCCTCGACGGCGCATCCCTCGGAACGGTAGTCGCGGACGGCGCGGGTCTCTGGTCGTTCGACCACACTGGAACGCCTCTCGCGGATGCGACGTATCTCGTCACCGCGACCGCGCAGGACATCGCTGGGAACGTTTCGATTCTGAGCGCACCGTTTACGGTTGTTGTTGATACCGCGACGCCAGCGGCACCGGTCGTCACCTCGATCACGACCGACAGCGACGCAGTAGACGGTATCACGAGCGACAACACCCTGCTCTTCAATGGAACCGCTGAAGCAAACAGTATCGTTGAAGTATTCCTCGACGGCGCTTCGATTGGAACCGTGGCCGCCGACGGCGCAGGTCTCTGGTCTTTCGACCACACCGGCTTTACTCTCCCGGATGCGACGTATCTCGTCACCGCAACCACGACCGACACCGCAGGAAACACTTCAGTCCCGAGCGCGCCGTTTACGGTTGTCGTCGATACCGGAGCTCCGGCAGCACCGGTCGTCACCTCGATTACGACCGATAGCAATCTCGTAGACGGCATCACGAGCGACAATACTCTGCTCTTCAACGGAACTGCTGAAGCAAACAGCCTCGTTGAAGTCTTCGTCGACGGCGCTTCAATCGGCACGGTGGCCGCGAACGGCGCAGGTCTCTGGTCGTTTGACCACACCGGCTTCCCGCTCCCGGATGCTACTTATCTCGTGACCGCGACGGCAACGGACACCGCTGGAAACACTTCCATGCCAAGTGCACCATTTACGGTCGTCGTCGACACGGCTGCACCGGCAGCTCCGGTAGTCACGTCGATCACCACGGATAGCGACGCCGTCGATGGCATCACGAACGACAATACTCTGTTCTTCAACGGAACTGCTGAAGCGAACAGCCTCGTTGAAGTTTATCTCGACGGCGCATCTATCGGCACTGTAGCCGCTGACGGCGCAGGTCTCTGGTCGTTCGATTACACCGGAATCCCTCTCGCCGATGCTACCTACAGCATCACCGCTACGGCTCGCGATACTGCAGGAAACACCTCGGTTCCAAGCGCTCCGTTTACTGTCATTGTTGATACCTCTACTCCGGCCGCTCCAGTCGTGAGCGCGGTCTCATTGGATAGTGGCATCGCGGACGGCATCACGAATGACGATACGCTCGTAATTAGCGGAACCGCCGAGGCGAACAGTCTCGTGGAAGTGTTCCTCGACGGGGCTTCTATCGGAACGGTCACGGCGGACGGTGCGGGACTCTGGTCGTTTGATTATACTGCTACACCGCTTGCGGATGCGACCTACAGTATCACCGCTACCGCAGAGGATTCGGCTGGAAATATTTCGGCGCCAAGCGCTCCGTTCGCGCTCGTGATTGATACGGCGCCTCCGGCAGCTCCGGTTGTCACGTCGATTACGACCGACAGTAATCTCGTAGATGGCATAACGAACGATAATACCCTCTTCTTTAACGGAACCGCGGAAGCGAACAGTGTTGTCGAAGTATTCCTCGACGGCGCTTCTCTCGGAACCGTAAGCGCAAACGGGGCCGGTCTCTGGTCGTTCGACCACACTGGCTTTACTCTCCCGGATGCGACCTATCTCGTCACCGCGACAGCAACCGATTCCGCCGGGAATACGTCGGTTCCGAGTGCGCCGTTTACGGTTGTTGTTGATACCGCGACCCCTGCGGCTCCGGTCGTCACGTCCATCACGACTGACAGCGATGTGGTTGACGGCATCACCAACGACAACACGCTGTTCTTTAACGGAACTGCTGAGGCGAACAGCCTGGTTGAGGTATTCCTCGACGGCGCTTCCATCGGAACTGTCGTCGCTGACGGCGCGGGCCTCTGGTCGTTCGATCACACCGGAACGCCTCTCGCCGATGCAACCTATCTCGTGACCGCGACGGCGCAGGATGCTGCTGGAAATACCTCTGTTCCGAGCGCACCGTTTACGGTTGTGGTTGATACCGCGACCCCAGCGGCACCGGTGGTCACCTCGATTACGACCGACAGCAATCTCGTAGACGGCATCACCAATGACAACACGCTGTTCTTCAACGGAACCGCTGAAGCAAACAGCCTGGTTGAGGTCTTCCTCGACGGCGCCTCGATCGGAACTGTTGCAGCAGACGGAGCAGGTCTCTGGTCGTTCGATCACACCGGATTCACTCTGCCGGATGCGACCTATCTCGTCACTGCAACGGCAACGGATTCCGCTGGAAACACCTCGGTCCCGAGCGCACCGTTTACGGTTGTGGTTGATACCTTGACCCCAGCGGCACCGGTGGTCACCTCGATTACGACCGATAGCAATCTCGTAGACGGCATCACCAACGACAACACGCTGTTTTTCAACGGAACCGCCGAAGCAAATAGCCTCGTTCAGGTATTCCTCGACGGCGCATCAATCGGAACGGTTGCTGCAGACGGCGCTGGCCTCTGGTCGTTCGACCACACCGGCTTCACGCTCCCGGATGCCACCTACCTGGTTACCGCGACAGCAACCGACACCGCTGGCAATGCATCGGTGCCAAGCGCTCCGTTTACGGTTGTGGTCGATACGGCAACTCCGGCAGCTCCGGTCGTCACTTCGATCACCACCGACAGCGACATTGTCGACGGCATCACGAACGACAACACGCTGTTCTTCAACGGAACTGCTGAGGCAAACAGCGTTGTTCAAGTGTATCTGGATGGCGCATCGCTCGGAACTGTGGTTGCCGACGGCGCAGGTCTCTGGTCGTTAGACCACACCGGAACGCCTCTTGCGGATGCGACGTATTTAGTCACCGCAGCCTCGACGGATACAGCAGGAAACACCTCGGTCCCGAGCGCATCGTTTACGGTGGTCGTTGATACTGCTACTCCGGCGGCACCGGCGGTTACCTCGATTACTACCGACAGCAATCTTGTCGACGGTATCACAAACGACAATACGCTCCTCTTTAACGGAACCGCGGAAGCGAACAGCGTTGTTGAAGTCTTCCTCGATGGCGCCTCAATTGGCACAGTAAGCGCTGACGGCGCGGGTCTCTGGTCGTTCGACCATACCGGCTTCACGCTCCCGGATGCGACTTATTTGGTGACTGCAACGGCAACGGATTCTGCAGGAAACACCTCGGTCCCGAGCGCGCCATTTACCGTCGTCGTTGATACCGCGACCCCAGCAGCGCCGGTCGTCACGTCGATCACGACGGACAGCGATGCAGCAGACGGCATTACGAGTGATAACTCCCTGTTCTTCAATGGAACCGCTGAAGCAAACAGCATCGTTCAAGTATTCCTCGACGGCGCTTCCATCGGGACCGTAGTTGCCAACGGCGCCGGCCTTTGGTCTTTCGATCACACCGGCTTTGCGCTCCCGGATGCAACCTATCTCGTGACCGCAACCTCGCAGGATACCGCTGGAAATACTTCGGTCCCGAGCGCGCCGTTTACGGTTGTTGTTGACACCGCAACCCCGGCGGCTCCGGTCGTTACCTCGATCACGACCGATAGTAATCTCGTCGACGGCATCACGAACGACGACATGCTGTTCTTCAATGGAACGGCCGAAGCAAATAGCGTTGTTGAAGTTTACGTAGACGGCTTGTCAGTCGGCACCGTAAATGCTGACGGAGCGGGCCTCTGGTCGTTCGACTATACCGCCGTCCCTCTCCCGGATGCGACCTATCTCGTCACCGCCACTGCACAGGATTCCGCTGGGAACACCTCGGTTCCGAGCGCTCCGTTTACGGTTGTCGTTGATACCGCGAGCCCGGCGGCACCGATTGTCACCTCAATCACGACCGACAGCAATCTCGTTGATGGAATTACGAGCGACAACACGCTGTTCTTCAACGGCACCGCCGAAGCAAACAGTGTTGTTCAAGTTTACCTTGATGGCGCATCGCTCGGCAGTGTAATCGCCGATGGCGCAGGTCTCTGGTCGTTTGATCACACCGGCACACCTCTCGCGGATGCGACCTATTTGGTTACCGCAACTTCGACCGACGCCGCAGGAAACACTTCACTCCTCAGTGCACCGTTTACGGTAGTAGTCGACTCGTCGACTCCGGCGGCTCCGGTGGTCACTTCGATTACGACTGATAGTAATCTCGTAGACGGCATCACGAACGACAACACCCTGTTCTTCAACGGAACTGCGGAGGCAAACAGCCTCGTTGAGGTATTCCTCGACGGCACTTCAATCGGCACGGTAACCGCCGACGGCGCAGGCCTCTGGTCGTTCGACCACACTGGCTTCACGCTCCCGGATGCGACGTATCTCG
>CAZDWZ010000017.1:0-72116 GCA_964509425.1 uncultured Bdellovibrionales bacterium
ATAGACCGGGGACGAGCCGTGTTCCTCCCGAGCGGCGGTGATTCGGGAGGGTCGACAAAAGGAGTCGTATGGAACATTGGGCAATCGAAGGCGAATCAACCGAATACACCCTGAATCTCCGCGATCCTGAGGGGTGGTATGCCGCCTACGTTAAATGGGATGGCTGCTTTGAGCTGCGCAGGTTCTTCAATGTTTCGGCGACCACAAAGGATGAAGAAGATAATCGTCAAGCAGATACGGATCAGATTCACATCTGTGACATCGACGACATCATTGCCCGACTTCAATCCTTGAAGGCTATTGCAAACGAACATTTCGAGAAAACGCGCGGAGGTTGGGGCCTATGAACGTATTGAATAAACTTCGGGCGTGGCTCGAGGAAGGCATTGAAGACGGCAATCGCTCGCTTTCGCGGAAACCGTCGAAGTGGGAGGCAGTGTACCGCAAGGCGTGTATCTCCTGCCTCCGTCTCGTCATAGAAAAGTTGGGCGAGCTCGAAGCGGAGGAGGCGTCTGCTTTTCCCGTCGCTGAGCTTGAGAGCATGGCGTTGCGCTGGAAGCTTTCGCCTTACGCTCACACCAGCGTTTGCGGCATGGAGCTGGAGAACTTCCTAGCAAAGCAAAAATTGCAGGAGGCCCGCGCTGCGGCAGAAGATGAACGCGCATCCTCTCTCATCGTGACACTGTAATGGACAAGCACACAAAGCTCACCGAGACCGACGAATCGAAGCGCGTGCGAAAAAGCATGGAGAAGTTGGAGCGCCTTCTCGGCGACGCTTGCATAATACTAGAGCGCGAAGTTGGTTGGATGACGAGCGAAGTTCGCGATTGGTGGGCTGCGAATCGCGATAAGAATGCACGGCTAGTAACGCAAAGCGAGATAGAGTTACGCGAGGCGTTCGCTAAGGAGCGGTTTCTTGACTCGCTTACGCCTGAGGAACGAAGAATTTTGAGTGCTGAGACAAGGCCGCAGAAAGGTTGAGAAAAGATACTAGCTGGAATCGCCCGGTAATTACCGCTACAGTAGGAACATCTGGTAAACAAAACTTGTTGCAACAACCAATGGTTGTGATTTAGCATCGGCAAAACAAACAAGTCGTTTCGCTGGATCGGCGCATCGAAAAAGAAAACCCCGAGAATTCAGTGTGGAGCTGAATCTCGGGGGAAAAATAGCCGAACTACTTTTTTGCGGGTAGCACAGCCGAAGCTTAGTCGATGAAATAGTCTATCAGTGCGAAGACGATCTTCATCAACAGATAGACCCACCATCGCCTAGGCTTCGGTCGGTCGCGAACAGCAAATCGCGAGAACATCTGAATCACCTCCTTTACGTTGAACGCGCATCATTGCGCGGGCCCCGTCGCGCTTACGGATGCGCGTAACCTTAGGAGGTGTAGAGTCTCGGTTTGAGCACTCGCTTCTAGCGGGAGTTTGGCATGGAATATGCGTCGTCTGCATCAAGTATTTTTATCCGCCCGGAACCCCCCGGTTCGGACCCCTATAAAGCTGAAATAGTATAGAAATCGAACCTCTGAGGCCGATCGACGAAGTTTTTTCTTGCAGAGGTTGCGGAATCGGGTTTATCGTTTTCGGCCCCTGACCGGACCGGCGACTATGGGACAAAACGAATACCAACGAAGAGTCGCCGAACGCATCAACGAAATAGCCGGCCGCGCTCTCGCGGACCTCTCCCGGGTTCGTATCGCCGCCGAGAAAGGCGACTTTCCCATACCGGAGCTCCGCCCCGAAATTGAAGCCGCGGCGCACGCTGTTCAGAACCTTTTCACGCAGAGCCACCAGCACACGCGGATCCCGCCGATGGAGGCGGCTGCGAGAGTGGAGGCGGCGAGCGCGGGTAATGATGTTGGAGAAGGGAAAGGCGAGACCCGGGCGCGGCCTAACCCTTCTATCGTGAAGTCATCCTGACGCTTGGATTCATGCCCTCAGAGCGGCGTCCGTGCTACTCTGAGGGGGTTTGATTCTGCTATGGCGGATGGGGATGTTACGGGGGTTTCCCGTCGCTGCCCCCTTTAACCGTTCGCTTTAAACGGTCACCGCCGCTTCTTGTGATGCTTCCGCTTCCGCCGGTGCCGCATCTGTCCGTTGGACTTCCGTCGCTTGAACCGTGACATGCCGTAACCTCCAGGTGGCCGATGTGATTGCCTGGGTCTCTGCCCGTATTCGTGCTGAGAAATATCACCAGAGCCGAGCGGCAATGCCGCGCACCAACCATTCGTGGAAATACGTAAACGCCTCCTCTGATTCCGGCGTTAAGCTGAGCCCCTTTTCCCGCATGACGTGAAATGTTGCGTGCAGAGACTCGTGAACGACGATACCGAGCTTCGGCTTCGCTTCCTTGAACCAGAGAGCGCAGGCCGAGAGCTGCGGGCGGTAAATGAAGTAACCATTCACGCCGACCGCTGTCGGACTCGGCGAAGGCCCCATCTCAATCACCGGCTTCCAGCGTCGAATGAACATCGCTTCGGCCTGCGCGTACTCTCCGCCAGCGCATACCAAGACCTGAGTGCCCCAGGTCACGTTCACCAGCGTGAAAGACTTTTGCTTTGCCTTCACATCACCACTTCCGCGTTGAAGAAGCCCCGCCCCCGCCGTTCGTCGCCGTGACCTGTCCGGAGTCGGTATCGATTTCGCCGGTACCGGTTCCGTCCTTGACCGTGCAAATCGGGTATCCGGGCGTGTGCGGTGCAGCAACGGCGTCACCGTCCCATTCGACGATGTTTGCGTTGACGGTCCCGCCTCCCCCTCCGGCAGCGTTATCGGCAATCTCCTTAATGACCGAGCCCGCGACGGCATCGGCGTACTCATCGGTCGAATCGGTATCAAAGAAGTCTTTCAATGCCGCGGCGGTAAGACCTCCGATCGTGCCGGTAACTGAACCCACCGAACCCGACAGGTTTCCAGTGATGTTTCCGACCAGGGCAAAGGTAAGCGTATCGCCAAGCTCCGAATCCCCGATCGCGTTTGCCGCTATTTCCGATGCGCCAATAGCGTCAGCTGCGATGGCGGTAGCGTCGATTGCAGCCGTCGCAAAAGTGGCAGCGTCTATCGCAGCATTCGCGATTTCCACCGCGCCAATAGCGTCGGCTGCGAGTTCTGAAGCCCCGATCGCGTCCGCAGCAAGCTCGGAAGCTCCAATTGCATCGGCGGCAATTTTCGCAGCCGTGATCGCATCCGATGCAAGCTCACTCGCGCCGATCGCGTTTGCCGCGATTACCGATGCGGTAATCGCGTCGGAAGCAAATGTCGAAGCAGTGATTGCACCAGAGCCGAGTGTGATGCCTCCGCAAGCGGCATCGCTCAACAAGAGGTAGTTATCACCCGTGGCAACAAGCGCTGAGATGTCCTGAGCTGTAACAACGGTATCGCCCGAGTTTGTCGAATCGGTGATGCAGGCTCGTGCGAGAAGATTGCCCGAAGCATCATAGACGGCGAGCGCGACGCCGTTGTTGAACTGATCGTCAGCCGTGACAGCACCCGACGCAAGCCCAAGCGTTGTGCCCGACTCTGACGTGAGCTGACCATCGTATCCGAACTTCGGCGCAGTCAAAGCACCGTTCGCAATCTCGGCTGAACCGATAGCATTCGAGGCAAGCTCACTCGCGCCGATCGCATCGGCGGCAAGTTCGCTTGCGCCAACAGCGTCTGCGGCGAGTTCGGAAGCGCCGATTGCATCGGCTGCGATGGCAGCAGCATCAATCGCGCCGGTGGCAAAGGTCGCCGCGTCGATTGCGCCATTCGCGATCTCAGCGGCAGCGATGGCATCGGCTGCGATTTCGGAGGCGCCAATAGCGTCGGCTGCAAGCTCAGCAGCGCCAATCGCGTCGGTCGCAAGTTCAGATGCTCCGATAGAATCGGCCGCGATCTTCGCTGCGGTAATCGCATCAGACGCAATTGCGGTTGCGGTGACAGTGTTCGCCTGCATCGAAGACACTTCCGTCGGCGGGGAGAGCAGAACACGCAGGTTCATCGGCGCCATGTTCGAAGCGCCCTTGCACTGGAAAGAAACAGCGGTTCCAATGCCACCATCCAGCGCCGCGTTTGGTGGGCAGAATTCGTACCAGCCAGGCATGTTCGTAGCGTCGACCTCCTTGAACGCACCGGAGGTGTACGTCCCAAGCGTGGACGTTGCGAGCGTTATAGAAGTCGCACCGCTCTGCGCTTCTTCGCTGTAGTAGCAGGAAAGCGAACCCGAGTTGAAGGCGAGACCGGTGAGGCCTGCACCAGTAGTCACGGACGAGTTGTTAACGAATACGCGAAAGCATTTCGACGTCGCGCCGTTCACAGCCGAAGGCTCCGCGTGCGCGGGACTGGCGAAAACGAGCAGCGCGGCTAGAAGGTAAAGGTAAATGCGTTTCATAACTATTGAACTCCTCCGGAATAATTCGGCCCGGCAGCGCGCACATTGTTGTGGTTCAGCACTCCGCCCGTAACGACGCAGTTCGAGGCCTCGCAGACCTCGATCCCAAGAATCCCCCACGTGGTAGAGGCAAGCGTTGCTGTAATCGTCGTGCCGGTTTCACCCGTCGCCTTGTAAGCGGCGGCGCCTCCGCGAGCGGGAGACGTGTGACCGGTGTCAGCGATTTCGGTAAACGATCCGTGCGAATTGCCCGGCGGATTTCGGGTTGTGCTCACGTGGTAGAGGTAGGCGTTTGCCGTCTGCAAATTCTGCGAGAACGTAATCACAGGGTCTTGCGTCGTCCCCGTATTGCTCCCGGTTTGCCGGATGGGATTCGAGACGTTTGCACCGGTAATCGCTACCGCGCTCATGACAACGCCGGTTGCGCCGTCGCCAGTGCAATCAAAGGTTGGGGTCATTGAACCCGGGGAGGAGCCGGTAACGGCATAGAACGCATAGATGGTATCTACCCCACCGTTCCAGGGCACCGAGGTAATCTTGTTCCAAGTCAGCCCACCGCCCGACATCGAGCCCGTTGCAACAGTCTGCGCCGCTTGAACCATCACGACATAGACCGCATCGGCCGTCGGCGAAGCAATGGCGCCCATCGCATACGTGGTGTCGTCCACACTCGAGGCGACTTCGGTCCCGGCTTCGGCAACGGAGACCGCGGCAAACGCTTGCGGCGGGAGAAGAAAGACGAGGAACGCGAGGAGTAAAACGAGAATTCGATTAATCATTTACCCCTCCGTGCTTTAACGGCTCCGCCGGCGCCGACGGGTTCGCCGCCTCCGCCACTGCCGCCGTCGGGCAAGCCGTTGTAGATCTTCACGTCGTCGATGTAGCGGTGCCCATCGTTCGGAAGGTTGCTGCCCGAATGGTTTCCACCAATCCAAAGGCCATTGATTCCGCGCGTGTCTGTACCGCGGAGGTTTGCGTTTGAGTGATCGATATAGGGTTCGCACTCGGTGTAATCGCCGCTCTCGCAGTCTTTATAGAGACGTTGAATTCCGTCGGAGACGCCCGGCGTGTTTAGCTTGAGATATGCTCCCCACTTGGTGGTGACGCCGCGCGTGTATGCTTCCTCTGAGGAGTCGCCAAAGTCGACGTTGCAATTAGTCGGGTCTCCGAATATCTCGCCGCAGAATGCGGAGATTGTCATCTCTCCAGTCGACGTTGACGGTTGCCAGTTGTATTCCTTCCGGCTCTCGGGTTGACCTCCCTTCTGATAGAACATCCGGAGCAGCTTCTGAGACGAGGAGGCAAACGGATACGCTGTATCAGCGCCTCCGCCATCTACATCGGCATCGAAGTTTTCAGTCCATTCGAAAAACAACTCTGACGGACAGGTTCCACCGAAGGCCGTGCATAACGCGTCATCACCTTCGGTAAAGCCGATTTGCACCGGAGTGCGCTCGTTCGTCCCGCTCATCACAAAGTAGTGAAGGGCCGTCGTGCCGTTCGTCGGATGCGTCGCGAACGGTTGCTGAGCGGTGTTTGGGTCGTAGTTTTCTGTTTGCTTCGTGAGAGCTTCGGACCACGACGCCGAAACAGTGCCGCTATTGAAGTCGTCTGAAAGGATGAGGTCAGCGCCGTAGGTCGGCGCAGGACCGCAACAGTGACAGCTGAGAAGGGCGATTAGAAAGAGACTGCGCCTCATTGAACCCTCGTCGTAGGAGTTGAGCGGATGATGGACGCCTGTTCCTTCAGCGTGCGGACGTCATCTTCGAGGTTTTGGATCTTGAATTCGTGCTCAGTAAGCTTCTGACCCATGGGAGAAAGCTTATCGATTTGCGTCTTAACGTCCCCGATCTTCTCGCCCATCGATCTTTCAAGCTTCTCGACATTCGCTACGAGGTTCACCGTCGCCTGACTCCCAAGCTTCACTTCTCCGCTGAGGCTCGTTACCCAATGCGTTACCAGCACCGCATTGACGATAATGGTCGTGAGCATTGTTGCCGCTAATTTTACCCAGTCGTTCATCGTCCGCCCGTCAGCCAATCCCAGATGAATTTCAGAATTTCAGTGATGGGAATGACGATGATTGAACCGTCGCTCTCATCCTCAGTTTCGCGACGTCTCACAGCTGCCGGTTCAGGTATTCCTTCCGCTCATAGAGATCCCTGACGTCGTCGCTTGGCTCGAGCACCTTGGCGTCAACAACCGCTTCCGCCGACTTGTCCTTGCCGAACTTGATCAACGCGGCGGCTACGGCGAGCACGGCATACTTGAGGTAATCGGCTACGAAGGTGGCGACGACAGCGGGAAGGAAAGCGAGGATCGCGGTCGTGAGCTCAGGCGCGAATTGCTGAAGCGCCATGCCGAGAGCGCCCGCGATGATGAATACGGTTGCCCAAGCAAAACGCTTAAACGCTGCTACTGCGGCGGCGACAGTTCCGGCTTCAGCGGCAACAGCGGATTTGACTTCTCGGACTTCGGACATAACTCCCCCAGCTTATTTCTCAAATCGGTGAGGAGTTCTTTCGGGCAATGGTAAACGGGGCCGGAGGAAAACAGGATGGCGCCTTTCGAAGCGCAACCTGAGTTGAGAAGCAAAGCGGCGAGAAAGACGTAGCGCTTCATCCTCTACCCTCCGGGCGTTACTTGATGCAGGAAAAAACTCGGTTTAGTCATCGCTGGAACTATGAGTGTTTGCGCCGTCAGCATGTAAGCTCGGAGGGCAAACGCATGTTCCCAGGTAAAGCAATTGGTACGTAGAATCGGAGGAATGAAGGGGCCTCCCTCAACATTGCAGTTCGAGGCGAAGAACCAGGGCCAAGCCGCGGCGAACTTGCCACGAAGCACAGCTTTAATATTTAGCCGACCGCCGTCGTTTGTTTTGATGCAACGCGGATTGTCTCCGCAATCGTAAGTGCCGTGGTCCGCCTCGTAAAAGTCAGCGCCCGGCGCGAGCTCGCGATACGAGACGTAAAACACGGGCACGCTGGGGATATTGGCAAAGATGGGCCGAACGGCACGGATATACTGCCCTTGCTCTTCCGAGCTGCAATCGCTTTCCAGATCGTTTGCGATAAGTAGGATGTCACCCGCACGGAGATGCGGTGCCACGGCGTGAAAGACTTCGGCCGCGTTCTCCTGAAGCGGGACAATAACCTCAGTGTGCCAGTCGCGAAGGCCTGCGCAGAAGTCTCGCGTGGACATTCCTGCCAGCGGTTCATGAGCTTGTAGGCGGCGATTCTTCCGGCCGGGTCCGTTCGTCAAATAGACCTGCAAAGCCGTCGGCATGCCGAGCGAGAGCGTCGTTTCGAGGCACTCCAGGTTCATCCCGAACGTTCGCCAAAGCATCGGGAAGTTCGCTTCGCGGGCGCCTAGAAACGTGAAGAGCCAGGCATCGCAGTTCCAGTTCGCGGACGTGATGGCCATCCCGTGCGGGCCG
Organism: uncultured Bdellovibrionales bacterium; assembly: GCA_964509425.1. Taxonomy (GTDB): domain Bacteria; phylum Bdellovibrionota_C; class UBA2361; order SZUA-149; family CAZDWZ01; genus CAZDWZ01. The sequence continues at coordinate 7,814 of CAZDWZ010000017.1, forward strand.
CGAATATTGAGGGGCAGAATGTCGAAGCCGGATTGTGCTCGGGCTTCTAGAACAACGCCGAAAAAAACCGCGAGGATGGCGAGGAGCTTAGTCATAGCAAAGCTCAACTTTGAGGTTGTAAATGGGGTCGGTTCCGCCGACGTTTACGGCCGCGCGAAAGTAGGGAAACGCGTTAATCGTCGTGTAATTGGCGTCAATGAATTGCCGAGAATCGCCACCGTAACAGGCGCCGGTCGTGCATTGATCGGCTGAGAACAGGTTGCCGCAAATCGTCCCCGCCTTGTCCATGCAGGTCTGAATCGCGACGTCCAGCGTCGGAGTGTCGCCGTCAACTTCGGTCGCAGTGAACACGCCGGTAAGCCGACTCGGTCGCGAATCTGCCGGGATCTGGAATACGGTTCCGTTACCGTCGGCGTCCGTGGTCGCGTCTTGGAAGAGCGTATTGCAACGGCGGAGAACCTGCGCATCTGAAGGGAGAACCGACAGAACGAGAATACAAGTGAGGAAAAAAGTGAGTTTCATGATGGCAGGTCTCCGCGTTTTTCCAAACGATAGAGACTTGCCATCGTGGAATGTAAGCTAGGCGAGAAGGAGCCCGGCCGCTCCGGATTCCATGTGCCCCCGGATCAGCTTCGGATACCCCGGATTGATGCCGTTGTAGGTCTCAATCGCCTTGTCTTCGTCATCGGGGTGCAGGTCGAAACATTTTCGCAGCTTCTTGCAGCCGTAAAAGATAGAGTTCTGAGGGGTGAGCAACTCGGTCAGGTTCCCCGTGAATCCGAGTTCACGCGCCGTTTGCCCTAACACCTGCATCGCACCCCAGCTGATTGCACGGCCCATTCGCTCCGTGGTCTCAGTGCAAATGCCTTGTGGTAGCCAGGTTCCGCCAAGACGATCCCGACTCTTCCCCTCGATGTGCTTCTTGAACCAGTCTTTCTCGAATCGCCATCGAACTGGATCCCCTGCCGATTCCTGGCAGATAATCGCTGCGACAATGAGAGGGTTGAGCTGGAAGTTGCGCGAGAAGCGAAGGATTAATTCTTTCATACGCTCAGGAGAGCACTCCGCGCTCGCGCGCTGTAAGCTACCGGCCCATGTTCTGCCTGATCTCTTCGAGGTCCGGGCGAGCCTTTGCCGGCAAGGATCGAATCTGCGCCGCGTTTGGATCCACGACTCGCTCGAAAGCTCGACCGATTGAAGCCGAGTTCGGTTCAAGTCCTTTCTCCATCATTTCAAGGATGAGCATTTGCGCGTCTTCCTCGCGACCTTCAGCGAACGCTTTCCCGATACGGAGATTATAGTAGTCGTTATCCCGCGTGCCCTGCGCGGCAAGGTCGGCGCTGTGCCGCTCTTCGTAAGCTTCGGCAACCGGCTGCGGTGTCCATCCGCCGGCGAGTGCTAGCAGATCGGCCGTACTAGGATCATCGAGGAGCACATTCCCTCGCGCATCCTTAAGGCTCCCCTCCATGTAAGCCCGAAGCGCTTTCGAGGGTCCGCGCAGCGCACGAGGCGCAATCGTCTCGGCTGCGATCCACGGTTCGTCTTGCTTGTAGATGTCGTATGCCTTTCTCCATCGAGGGCCGATGAGAGGAAGGTTGTCGTACACTGGACCGCCAAGAGTGCGGGCTAGGCTCTGCTCTACCCCTCGGTCGACTTGCGGGATTAGCTCGCCGAGTCCGACCGCTCCGGACATGTTGATGCCTGCGAGCGTTGGAGTTCCGTAGAGCGCAGCGTTAGCTTCTGTCGGTTTTTGCACGAACCTACGAAACGCCCGAATGGGATCAAATCCGACACCCTCTGCAAGGTAGCGGAGTTCCCTTACTCCCGGCACCGCGGTGACACCGCCCAGCATTATCATCGCGCCAATGCTCGCGGCGGCAACGGGCCAGTCTTGGCGATTCGTATGCTTCCGAATGAAGTGCATATAGTTCGCCAGGAAGGGCTTGAACTGAAGCGCCACGCGGCCGACGGGATTTCGCATCGCCTTAGGCATATTCGCCTGCGACTGATCGAACTGCGTTTCTAGCATGAAGTTTTCTGAAAAATCGTAGAGCTCCGTGCCCTTCAACCCTTTCGATTGGCCGATCTTGTAACCGACTGTCATTGCGTGCACTCGGTTCGCCTCTTCCGCCACCTTGAACAGAAACATGAAATCAAATCTTTTTGGACCCTTATAGCCGCGCTGCAATCGGGAAAGTTCCGTAACGGCTTGTGCTTCCAACGTGCCGCGCGCGATTGCGTGATCCAGAAAGGAATGGAGCTCGTTACCGTGCTTCAATTTCCAAGATTGGCCTTTCGACTCTGGGTTCTTCAGCAATCCGCGCGTTAACTTATGAGGACGTTCCGCTCTCGAATATAGGTAACTCCAGGTCGACTTTTCAGATGAAGCCCAAATGCGACCGGCTTTGAACGGATTCACGTAAGCGAGCGATTTCGGATAAGTCGTCGTAACGCTTTGGGTTAGGTTTGTTGTGGCGGAAGACGGTACACCGGCCAGCACCCAAGCGTTTGAGAAACGTAGAAGCGTTGAAGCAATTTGATCGGCAGGAGCGTCGAGGAAGTCCACATACTCATCAATTCGCCGCCGAATATGGTTTTGGTCACCGGTGACTTTGTCTCGCGCATCTTTGAACTTCGGTGCAAACTGCTTCTTTGCGGAATACCGAGAAAGCCCAAGTACGTAATCGGCGATCGAAGTGTCGATATTCGTATTATACCCAGGGGTCAACGATGCTTCGATGAGATGCTTACCAAACCCTTGTCGCAAAGGACCTTTGCCGGGATTGAATCCGACAACGTCAGCGCTCACGTCAAGATCCCGCAAGTCTTGCGATGGACGCTCGATTGCTTCAACAACCCGTCCATCACCGATCTTGTCTTGAGCTCGCTTTGCGCGTGCCGCTTCGCCGCGAGTATTGAAGAACTCTCGGTACAGGGTCTTTCCGTTCGCGTCCTTTGAGACGACATCGAAGTTTTTGCCGAAGCGGGAGAATGGAACGTAACGCTGCTTCCGGAGCGACTGTACGTATTCCTTAACGTTCTGCTCGTATTCGGCCCGCTTCTCCGGGGCTTTGATTGCTTGAGCGTCCGCAAGTAATCCTGCTTCGAGATGATTCAAGGCTACATCCATACCGCCGCGAACGGAAGCGTAGGCTTTAATCTCAGCATCATTCAACCCAGCCCCGCGAAGACGTTCTTCCGTCATTGGCGGCGGCGCCTTACCGACACGGATGGCGGCAGCGGCGTTCTCCCGGTCAGATGCAAGCACTCTATTGACGCGACTTCGATCCCGCAACGCCCAGTAATCCTTGAGCCTGGTATGGACGTCATGCGAAATAAACGCCTCGGTCGCTACTCTGTCGCGGCCAATGTCATAAGCTTCGCGAAATGCAGGGAATTTCTCTGCATCTGCACTCGGCAATCTCCGTTGCTCGCGAAGCGTGCCCATTCCCGGCACGCGAACGCGGCCTACGTATCCTTGGAAATACCGCTCGGAAGGTGAACCACGCTGCACTTCGTCCGCTCGGAAAGGCGAGATAGCTTCCATGACGTTATCGAACGCGTTCCGGAACGGGGTGATGTCGATAGATCCACGTTCGTCGGCGACAAGTCCCGGCTTTGGCTCAGGCTTGGGAGGTGCGGGTTCGCTCTGAAGTGGTTTCGGAAAGGTTTCGGCGGCAGGTTTTGCACCGGTCTTTTGGTAAACATCCACCTTTTTGCGAAACGCTGCACGGTCTGCATCCGCCCGGGTATCCTTCGCTGTGGATATTTCTCCCTCCGTTCGCGCTCTGTACGCAGATGCAGAATCAATCTGAGGTACATCAGGAGCGATAGGAGGCTCAGAGCCAAGGATAGTTGGTCCATCTGGTAGTCGATCTTTGGGTGTATAAACTGTTTCTGGCAGCGGATACTGCGTAACTTGCTGCGTCGGCGTCGCCTGATCCGCGCGAATGGTCGGCGTGTAACCGATTCGCTTCGTGTCAGGTAACTCGATTGGCGCTCCGGATGGCGCTCCGAAGTCCATCGGGATCGCTTCTGGCGGCGCAGGAAGTGCTAAACGTTGCTCCGGTGCAGGCAATTGTGGTGGCATTTGCGTGTCAGTGACACCACTTTGCACGTCAACTTGCGCAAAGTTACCATCTTCGCCACGCAAGTAAGCGGCAAGATCATCCAAACTGTCAGTATCAACGCGTGTCGGTACGCCACTTTTGCGCGAAACTATGTCAGCAGCAGGGCCTAAGAGCGCAGCGGATGCCACGTTAAGCACCGCATCTTGCGCCAAGTTTTCCTTAACATCCTGCCAAGAATGGTCTTCGGCGCCACTTGCTTGCTCTGTGATAAGCCTTGTACCCGTGCCAACCGGTGTCGTAAGCAGGTTCGCACCTGCACCGCGCGCACTTCTGCCCAGCATGGACATGCCCGGACCCATCATTTTATCGAGAGAAAACTTACCGAGAAGCGCGTTAATCCCTGCCTGGAACGTCGAAGCCTGCGCGGCGTCCAGAGGTTCAACCTCTTTCTGGCGTAACCCTTGGTAAACGTCCCCGAAATTGCGAAGCGCTTCCTCAGCAAGGAACGGCGCTGAAGCCCCTCCGCTTAGAAGGAGCGAGCCTACGGCAGGAATCGAATTCCCCGCGAGTTCATAGGCCATCCGAGCCTTTCCCGCGCGTGGGATGTCATACATCTTATCGAGCTCGCCCAAGACGTAGTTCGAGCTGTTTACGATTTCGCTTCCGGCCGGATACCCGGGGATATATAGCCCGGTGTTTTCTTCAAGGGCTTGTAGACCTCCGCCGGCCGCGCGGGCAATACGAGCTGGTACGGAGAGCGTTGCCGCTTTGGCATAGTCAGCGCCACGACTGAGAAGGCCTGATAAGTCCCAACCCTCGTCTTCCTCCTCCGGAGGCGGCGCAGGTTGAGCGTCATCATATTCGATCTCATCGACCTCGGGATCGACATCGTATATTTGCTCACCGGTATCGGCGTCGAAGTATGCGTATTCTGCCATTTGATTTCTCAGAGGTTTTGGATAGGATGAGCATATGAAAACTCAATTCTGTAAGCTGTTTCTTTCCTTGCTACTGCCGAGCCTTGCCGGATGCATGGGGCATGTCACAACTTTCACGGGAGCTGATGGCACACCTTGGCATTCCGTTAAGTGTAATAGTCGTGAATTATGTCTTAGTAGCGCCGGCAAGAAATGCCCAAGCGGATACACGGTGAAGGACACGAACGAAACGACATCATACTCAAGCTTCAACGATCCGGTTTTCGGCGTGCAGACGAGCGAAACTAAGACCCAAACATTCACTTTTGCTTGCAAATGAATATGAAAAGTTTAGCGTTATTTTTACTACTTCTCCCGACATCCGCGATGGCGGACGAAAACTCAGAAGGACGAAGTGGAGTTTCCGTCTGGCTGGAAAGCAGAGAACGCGAACGAGCAGAAGAAGAACAGCGTTCTAAAGAGCTGTGGAGAGACATTGACGAATCGCTCTACCGCCAACAAATGATCGATGAAGCGCAAAAGTCTCGGCGGGCCATGGAAAATATCGCTGACGAACTTGAGCGGATCCGAACTGACGAAGAAAGCCGCTGACACTAACCCATTCGCTTTCCGATCACTCGTCGCTTTTTTGGCGGTGGCGCATTTCGCGAACCGAAGTTTCCAAGCGCATTGTATGCATCGGAAATCACCCGCTCGGCTTCACTAAGAAAGCCAGGTCCGGATGGCGCTTTAGGTGCCGCAGCGGCGGCCTGCTTCTTCTTTTGCCCCATCTGAATCTGACGCTTCAGCGGATCGCTCGTGAGCTCTTCATAGCCCTGAGTGAGAAGAGCAAATTCCTCCTCAGGCGTACGAATAATGCGCGTGACAGTCGCACCTTCAGGCGTAACGTACTGCACCACCTTGCCCTTTGGACCCTCCTTTGGAGCATCTGGAGAGCGATAGATAACGCGCGCCGATCCATCCTTCGTTATCTCGACAAGATCGCCGCCGGCAGACCGAATATCACGCTTACCGGCAGCATCGCGCGCGGCTTTCTCACGTTCAAGTGCTTGCTTAGATCTATTCTCAGCCTGTTTTAGTGCACCTTCAACATCACCTGTGCGAAGCAAATGACCCAAAAGTTCTTCATCTAGTTTAGCTTCATTACCCACGCGCACTAAATCGGGATCGCCACGAAGGATTTCGAGAAGTTCCTGATCTTCTTTTCGTTTCTTTGCCTTCGTCGCAGCGGCCTCCTCCGCCTCCCGAAGCTTCTGCGCGTTCATTTGCGAAGCTTGGACCTGCCCGCCCACCTCCTCGAACGTCTTGAATTGAGGCTTAAACATCCAGTCAGGCATGTCGTTGAAGACATCGACCTTGAACGGTTCGTATGAAAGCCAATTATCGCGCGCTGCCATAATGTTTACTGGAGAAGGTAGTTAAATAACGTGCTCGCAAGCTGCCCGTATCCGGCGCTGTTTCCGGCGTTAGCGAGAATCTGCGCCTGTGACGACGTGCTTGTATTCGGCCGCGAAGGGAAAATTGGAAGCGGCGCTTGTGGTGCAACGGCTCCTCCCCCGCCGCCGCCTCCGCCACCACCGGCACCCATGCCAGCGGCGTTACCAAGCGCACGCTCGAGTGCGGCCCATTGTTCAACCGTCGCTGGCACATCGCCCGGATTGTATTGACCAAGAAGCATCTCAAGAGTTCTGAACGTATCGTCACGGCTACGGAAATCGGTGTCTTGACGCCGAGTCGCTTCACGCTCAAGCATGTCTCCAAGCCGATCCGCTTCATGCGACCGCGCCGTTTCTCGCTTCGCGTCTTCCTCCGCCGTGAGCTGATTAATCGCCTTCATCCGCTGTTCGTCCGCGTATCCGGAACCAAGCTGACCATTCGCGGCGAACCGTCGATCGAGCGCATTGATGGCCTCGTTCTTTCGCCATTCATACATCGGCGAAGGCGTGACGCCGTCAGACTTCAGGTTTCCGAAAAGCGACTTTTGGTAAAACTCTTTCGTCGCCGGATCCGCGACAGGAACAGGAGCGGCCTTAGGAATCATCGGCTGCACAGGCGCGGGCGCAGGAACCGTCGGAGTCGGCGCGAGTTGCTTCGGCTTTGTGCGCACGACTGGCTTTTGCGCAGAGTAAATCAGCCCGGGCCGTCCAGGATTGCGGTAGATACCAGGGGAAGCGCGTTCGGTTACTGCCATCACTGCACCATGTAAGGTCTAGCTTTCGGGATCATCGCCTGCATAGGTTGCTTTGGCTTCGGCGCGTAAGCCTGCGGGAACTTTACCGCGGCCGGATTGGACGCCGGAATCATGCCAGCTTGCATCGGAGTCGAAGGCTTAGGCATCGGTTGAGGCGAACCGGCGGGCTTGAACCGGCTCCAATCCACTTTCACTTCCCCGCGGCCCTCGGACACCGTACCTTGCTTCAGCGCTTCGTCAGCGACTTTAAGGCGTTCATCGAGCGATTTCTTAAACCACTCGGGATCGTTCTTCGCGAACGTCGAGAAGTTCACGATATCGTGCGCGCGGAGATCTGCGACGTTCCGGCTTTTGTTAAACTTGTTGTTGACCCAATTGCCTTTCGAGTCGAAGCCGATGTAATCGCCGCCGAAGTCCTTCCGCTCCATCTCATCGAAAGTGCGGCCACGGGTCGGCATCGAATCGATCAGGTTTTGCGGAATGTAGGTTCCACCCTTTACCAATCGATCAATGTTGTCCTTCTCCGTCTTCCACCGATTCTTATCAAAGAACTTCTTCTTGATCGGATTGTAGGCAAACGACGCGCCGAACGTTGGGAGAGCCAGCGCGATTTGCTGCATCGTGCTGAGGTCTCCGCCCTTCAACACGTTCTTCGCCCCCTTGAACTGTTGATACCCGGTGTATGCTCCCGCGGCTAAGCCAGCTGCGCCAAGAAGCGAACCGGTAGCGCCTCCGAGATATCCGGAGTTCGCTGCGGCAGTCGTTGTTCCACCATTGCCAATGATGGGCATTCCTTCAAGCGCACCGCTATACGCGTTCCCGTACGCTGCCATTCCACCATCGGCGGCGCCGCCTAGAAAACCAGCGCCGGTGTTGTAAAGGTTGTAGGCGTCGAGCGCTGACGATACAGGATCGAATGATGAAGATGGCGATGACGGCGCCTCAACTTGCGAGCCGTCCGTTTGAAGCAGGGCGAGCTCGTAAGGACTCAGGTTCCGGGGAGGCATCGAAATGCGAGGCGGGTAGCGATAATCGAGGCTCGAGTATTCCATTACATCACCCCCAACGGAACGTTCATTGCGCTCGTAGTCGAGCCCCACTTGCTGAGAAGCTCGGGCAGCTGATTCTGTGCGAGGCCTCCCAGATTATTAAGCGCAGAGGTGTAGAGCGATTCCCGCATCGGCATGCTTCGCATGGTGCTCTCGTAGAACGGGCGAAGGATATCCTTCTCCTTGTTGAGCGAAGCAGTCAGAGCCGCCGCTTTCGCGCGACTGTTTCCGCCTCCCCCGCCACCACCCCCGCCTCGACCTGCCGCAGCGGCGGCGAGAAGTTGAGAACGATACGCAAGCTCAGCGTTTCGCTCATCTAGCTGACGGAGGTAATCATCACTCTCTTGCTGCCGGTAGAAATCGGAAAGCTTTTGCCGTGCGTCGTTCTGGGCGTTTACTTGATAGAGGCCGGTCGCGACCGATGCCGCCGGCTTCAGCCAGTCTTTATTGCTGCTTAACCAGCCCCCGACGTCTTTCAAGAAATCAAACATACATCATCCTTAAAGGAAAAGGCTTCACGGCAGTAAGTGCGAGAGCGCGACGCGAAGCTGTTCAAACCAAGCCCGAGCGGAACGACTCGTTGAATCTGTTCCCGGTATGCCCAGCTCCGGACCCGGGTTTGAGAATAGGAGCTCATCGAGCTTCACCTTCAACTCCTCGATCCACTTCCGGCCGGCATAACCGTCTAGGTCTCGAGGCGGCTTCGGAAACTCGTACGGAAGGAGAACCGTCATCGCAGCCGCTACCTCATGCAGCCAGGCCCGGCCGGGACGCGAAGCAAAGTCTTCTGGAACAGCTGGGAATTTCATCGAGATAAGACATCCACGTCATGTTCAGGGTTCATAAAGACTCGAGGCACCGAGTCGGAACAGCTGACCTCGTACCGACGGTTCGCGAACATTCCAGTGGGATCAGTTTTAAGCATGGGCTCAAGCTCACCCGTGTTCCCAAGCGACATGTTGATCCAGTTCGACCAGGGCTCTCCGTCGTCTTGAAAGCGAAGCCGCATTACCGGCGTAGTGGTCACGATGCTTCCGCGCTTTGCCACCATGCGGATGCCGCGGCAGCGCTTCGTCTTCATCGTGCCGTAGTCGACCCGGCCCGAACGGACGAGCATGCGGATGGCTTCGCCAGCGTCGTCAAAGAACTCGGGGCCAATCTTATGAAGCGTCGACTTCCGCCGATCGCCGATGACGTGAAAACCCCAGGCCGGGGAGAAGAAATAGCACTGGCCTATGAACCGCTCGTAATCAGCGATCATTCCATTCCAATGCCCCCAGCGGTACCAACGGTCGGTTGTGAGATCGTAGGCGATAGTGCGATCGGCCGCGGGGAACGACCAGATGAAAAAAGTACGTCCGCACATGTCCATGCGGTGCCCGATGCAGTCTGACACCGAAGAATACTTCTCAATCTCGGTATCGTAAGGCGTTGAAATCCGCGTCAGCTTCTCATTTTCGTACGCGCAAAAGTGCTTGTTATTGTCGAGGAAGTAGGCGCCCTCGTCAGAGAACACGATGGAAAACGGTGCTGAAGTCCCGATCGGGAAGAGTGCGCCAGGTCGACGATTAAACGGCGAGGTCTCATCGTTGTACCAGATCTCAAGAGACCGAGTGCCAAAGAGGAGGATATCCCCGGAGAACACGAATACGCCGACTAAGAGATCACCTTCGCCAATGGCACGGAAAAACGAACTAGCCTGCCAGGAAGACGGTGAAAGGATGTCGCAGTAGAACCATTGGTTCGTGCCGAGCTTGTTCGCTAGGAAATAGCCGTCGATGAACGCTACGTGAGAAACGTTTGTTGGCGCATCCGCGTCGACAATAAACGCTGGTGTGCTCGTTCCGTCAGTGAACACCATGCGCCCGCCGTTTGCCATGAGAAGGACATTGCCGTCGGTCGCGAATGAGACGGGCAATCCAACGGCAAGGGTAACGCCGCCCATGTTCGTGGCGTATCCGATTCCCCCGACATAGGTAACTTTAAAAATCTTTCCGTCTGTGATGACGATTCCACACTGCTTCTCCTCCCACCAATAGCCGCCCCAGATCGGCTTATTTACGCCAAGGCCGGTATCTAGAAACCAGTCGAGGCCTGGGCGAACGGAACAAGCAATCTCGTTCTCCGAAACTTCGTCGAAGAAACAGTCAATGACTTCCTCTTGCTGCTTTGTGAGAGCAACTTTATCAACTGCCTTGTGCAGTTTCGTGAACAGGGGAATCTGTAGCGACGGCATTTTTCTTCCTCCTCGTTCGCTTCTCCGGGACAACAGTCGTAGGTATCACCTTCGGCGTGATGTCGTGCGTTTGTTCAAGCTCGGCGAGCAGCTCAAGCTTTACCTCGCAACGCGCAAGCCTATCGCTCCACATATCCGCAGTCTGACGACAACCTTGTAATTGGTTCGCTGCAAACGTGGCTTCATCGCGAAGCTTCTTCCGGATTTCTTCAATCATGCAATTGGTCCTGTTGATTTCAAGTCTGTAAGAAGTGTGCCGAGAACGTCGAGTACGTTTGCCCAGCTAACAGCGTCAAAATTTGCGTCAGCATTAAATGAACGGTTAGGCGTCACGTTTGAAAGCGTATAGGTCATGGAGCCCGAGTTCGTGTGAATGAGCTTACCGTTGAACACGAAGTTTCCGACACGACGCGGGCCGGTGCCTGAACCGATGTCGAGGTTATTCTTGGGCAGGAGGAATCCGCTTGATGGCTCAATCTCCCACTTCTTGTCAGCGCTGATGTGAAACTCGATCGCCTTCGCAACGGTGAGCAACCGAATCTCGCCGTTCCCGCCATTCAGATATGCGCGCCCGGCTTCCGTAGCATGCTCATTTCCGAAGAGCGCAAGATGCCCACCGCGACTATTTGCTACCCCGCCACCGCCAGAAAACTGTAGTGATGCGTTGTCGGCTCCATCGCTCGTGCTTGCAACGATGGAGGTTATATCGATGTTTGCTCCGCTTTTTGCAGCTCCGAGCGATGCTCTCGCGCCCGGAGCATCGCTTGCACCGGTTCCTCCCTGACTAAGACCCCAGACTCCGCCGGCCGCACCGGTTAAGCGAGCATTCGGCAAGGCTATGATAAGATCTACCACTTGCCCGGCTACGATATCGTTTAGCGCCGTATCGGTTGCGCCCGACCCTTTCTTAATGGGAATAGCGGGAAGACCGTCGACGATGCACTGTGAAGCGCCCGTTGTATTTTGATGGGCGATGAATCGATACCACTGACCGTCGGCAAGCAGCGTCTCGGGCGGATCGGTCGTGATGGAGAAGATGTTAGCGGCTCCGGTCGAGAGTCCACCGTAACGCGCCGCTTGTTCTTGTACGATGTAGTATAGATTCGGAAGGGTCGTGATTAGAACATCGTTCGCGTCATAGATTTCAAAGTCATACGTGCCGTCAGCGAATACGACGGCGCGGCCGAGAGAGTTTAGGATAATCGGATTCTGGTGCGGCACTGACTTCGCCGCGTCTTGATACGTCGCCTTCGGAGAGGTGAGCCCGGCGTTAAGCGTCTTTACCTTCCCGCCGGAAAGCGGATTCCCGCTCGAGTCGAAAAGACCGGCGAGAAGGAAATCAACTTGAATTGCACGCGCCATATTAGAATGCCGGCTTTACGTATTCGTCTTCGGTTCGATCAGGGCGAAATCGCTTTGCCGTCGTATAGGCTCCGCCAGCCTTCACGCTCAGTCGATCCTTTTCAGCTACAGGAAGCGGATACTCATCGCTTAACGCGTCTGCGAGACCGTAAGTAAGCGCCTCCTCCCAGAGATTGAAGAAGTCAGCGAGATTGCTCGCTAGGTCGAGGTCTTTAACTTTTACCGCGCACCAGAGCTTGATAACGCCTACCGCCGTGGGCTTCTTATTCACGAGAAGCGTTGCGGGCTTCGAGAATGAAAGCGCTACTTCCGTCGGCGTATCCTTGTCACTTTTATTCGTGAGCTCAGCATAATCATTCCTGGAGATGACCTTAAGCGGTCGCTCCCGGTCGGTCTCGACAAACATCGCTGAACTGATGCCAAGGACAGGCGGATCTGAACCGAGAGCGTATTCAACTTGATCGATGACCAAGTTGACCGTGAACTCTTTGTGGGTCCAGAAGAACGCGCCATCGACTTGCCAGAGATTGATCATGGATTGCATGGCTTGAACGCCTTGATCCATTTTCGCCCCGGAAAGAACTTGGCCGAGTGAGTGAGCACCGACCATTCGCATGGCCCGCTCAATCACTCGGCTTCGAGTAGCGATGTAGTCGAAATCGCTTGCCGCCACGGAGGAAGCCCTCCCTTACGGCATCATTACGTGCGCGATGCAGGAAATCTTCCCGCCCGTGGTCTGTCCAGTTCCGACAGTCGTCACTTCGAGCTTGACGGTATCGTCGGCCGTATACACATAGCCGTAACCCGTGTTCAAAGTGTTGATTGCCTGTCGAGCCCCACCAGTGCGGAGAAAGAGTCCTCCCGCGGTTGTGATAAAGCGGTTGTTTACCCCGCCATCTCCAACGCGACAGACCGAATCATTACCGCTCTGCGTTCCGTTACACACCATCAAGAGTTCGAGGATGCGCATACCTTTCTGCGTCTTGAACAATTCGATGATGTCGTTGACGACAAGCGCCGTCGCAATCGTGATTTCCGAGTAGATCGGCACAACGCCGAGCCCGGACTTTGCGGGATGGTCCATCCCTGAAGCTTTGTAAGTAGTGGCCATTTAGCCTCCGTATCTAAGTTAAAAATTGCGGGGGATTTCTCCCCCGGGTTAATCCGTCGCGAATTACGCTGCTACAACGGTGTCAGAGATTCCGCTGGTTGCGAGGTAAATGCCGATGCTTCCGAAATCCTGGTTATCGAAACGAGCTTTCTTCGTTCCGCAGGTCAGGCGCCAGCAATTGCCCTCGAACTCCTCGTAGTCTTCCTTCTCCGTCACGATGGACGCCGCTTTTCCTTCTGCCCAGAGAACCGCTTGCGCTCCGAGAAGAACCGAACGAGCCCATGGAACATCGCTCGATCCGCCGGCATCCTTTGCAGTTGCGCAGTAACGATGAACGTGGATGATCACGTTATCGAAGAGTGCGCAGTCACCGGTGAAGATCGGGTTGTCCTTCCCACGCGCAGCTGCATCGCGTGATGCCTGCTTCCAAGCGTCGGTAAGCTTGAGGTCAGCTACCGCGTCCGGGTGAGTCAACAGGATGACGTGCTCCTTTCCACCGACCATGACTGGCCGAATCGGGTTGAACCGATAGTTCCCGCCGGTATCCGCAAACGCATGGAGCTGCGTGATGAAATCAAGCGTAAGCTTGGAATTCGTCGCATGCAGCGCTGCCTTTGCGGTAGCCGGGTTTGACGTAACGGCGAAGTTTCCGGAAGCGTCTCGGTAAAAGACCAAGCTCGGAAGCTCAGTGCCCGAAGACGTGGAGAGAAGCCCCATCGCCTTGAACTTCAAGCGATCGATGAACCGTCTTCCCCAATCCTTCAACGCAGTGCGGGCCTCCGTTGACATGTCGTAGACCGCGCGTTGTCGGTCCAGATCGCCATCGTCCGTGACCGCCTGACGATATCGCTCCAGCTCGACCTTATCGCCACGATCTTGAAGTGGAACTTCCTTCCCCTTCATTTGCTCGTTCCCCTTCACACCCATTTCGGTGTCAGGGATGTCCTTCATCAAACCGAAGTTGATGATGGCGCCTTTGGACTTGGTCAGATCCTTCTTCACGTGCACGACTGAGTCCGGACCCGTCGACTCAAATTTATTCCAAAACGTTTCCGTTTTGGTTTCGCGCATCAGTTGTTCTTCAAATACCTGTTTCTTTAACTCTGTCGCTAAGACCCTTGAACGACCCATAAACTAACTCAACGCAAACTCTTCTTTAACTCCTCAAGTTCTGCGTCTGACATTTCGGCAACTTGCTTCCGTGAAGGCGCATTCACCTTCTTGGAAGACTTCGGCACGGAAGAGATCTTCGGAGTTTTCTTAAGCTCTTTGTTAATCCGCTTCACAGTTTCGGCCGGCTTACCTTCGAGCTTACGAACTTTCGCGATGAGGTCTTTTGTAAACGGGATCAGCCGATCAACTACTTTCTGTAGCTTCGCCCGTTTAGCAAATTGGATGAGGGTTTCCGGTTGCGAAAACGTATACGGATCTTGCTTGAACGACTCGATGAATTGAGCGGGCATTTTGTCCCTCTCAAGCACCAGGCTCACGATCTCGTCTACCGCTAACGGCTCTTCACCGAAGTTCTTCGCGTATAGTCCCCGCGAACGCTCTCCGATTTCGATATCCTGTTCCCTCCGCTCTACTTTCCCAAGCTCCTCGCTGACCTCACGCAGATGAATCTGCGCTTCAACAATTTGCCGGGGCGTGAGCGAATCCTCATGCTCCTTCAGATGGTTCTCAACTTCCGTGATACGGTCAGTGAGAGCCTTCTTCGCTGTACCTAGCTCCGTTTTCAGACGCTGGATGAACTGCTCGCGCTGTTGCTTCTCACCGAGACCTCGATTCCTATCGGTCTCGAGTTCAGCGATTCGCGCTTTCAGCTGCGAAAGTTCATCTGTTCCTTCAGGTTGAGGCCTATCGTCGGAGGCTTCAGAGTCCTCTTCGTCATCGGACTCTTCTTCCTCATCGTCTTCCGGTCCTTCCTCATCCTGTTCGGCATCTTCGGCCGACTCTTCGTCGTCATCGTCCTCGTCATCATCGGAGTCGTCAGCGACTTCCCGGTTTGCTGCCATAAAGGCGGCAAGATCCTCATCGCTCGCTTCCGAAATGGGGACCATTTTAGACTGTTGGGACTCCTCCTGGGATTGCTCCTTCGAGTCCGCTTCCTGCTTCTCCATTCATCGCTCCCATTTGTTGCGGCGATCCAGGCAAAGGCGCTTCGCCTAAGCCACCCTGGACCAAGCCAAATTTACGGCTTATCTCCGGAGGTATGTGACCTTGAGCGATTAGAGTTTTCGCAATCTCGGCATCCGCCGTTGCTATACTCGCCGCGCTCGCGGCCTCTGCCTCTGCGTCAAGAGTTGCGAGCGTTTCCGCTTTCTCCGACTCAGGCATGTCCATCTGCTTGATGAGCACCTTCGGCGGGATAGCGGCACCGTTACGCACGGACTCCGACATGATCAGCAAGTTGCCCAATTTCGCCGAAGGACTGTAAGCCCCCTCGGTGGTGATGACGTCTAAGGTGTCAATGTCGGTCTCTTCGTAGAGCGTTGCGATTTGCTCTTCCGTAAAATCGGAGATGGGTTGATCGCCAAGCTTGATGCCCTCGCGCTCGGCCTTCGCCATGACAATGCGAGCCACACGGTCGGGCGGGTAATAGCGCTGGATGAGTCCTACGAGGAGGCGCCCGATCCGCTTTTTCGCAATCGACATGTTGTCGAAAAGAAACTCATTCCCGCGAAGCTTCTCTTGCTGAAGTGTAAGGAGCTTGCTTCCGGAATCGTTCGCCCCCTGCGATTCGGCTTGGACCGATACAAGATCCTTGATCGTCGCCTGAGCTGCGGCAGCGCCTTCCATAACCTCGGGCGGAATGCGAGCTCCCGACTCTCGTTTCGGCGGACGGTCAACGCTATTGATTTCCTGTGTCCAGGAAGTGCGGGATGCTTTCTGTCGGAACTTATCTTTCTCCCCGTCGGGAAAGGTCGAATGGTCATAGAACCAGCCGTCACCGAGCGCGCGGTTAGCGAAGTCGATTGCCTGACTCCGGCGCTTATTGAGCTCCTTCTGCGCGTCGATGGCTCGGCGAATTTTCCCCCAGAACAGGTCGCCCTTCTTCTTGCAGTAAGCTACAGCGATATAGAAATCATCGCGGGGGAGATCGGCCGGGAGTTCGTCCGAGAGAAGAACGCCGCGGCAGCATTTGGTAATACGGATCTTCTTCGTCGGACGCTCAACCACTTGAAAGCCGGGAATGGTCTTGACGGCTTTTAAGTCGCCCTTGCTCCAGCCATAGGCATTGTGAAGCACGTCGTACTCAGAGTTCACGATAACGGCGGTTCGAATGTAGATCTTCTTCCAGCGCTCTAGAACCCGGAGTTCCTTAGTCCGGATATCCCACATCGCGTGCGTGCCAATCATGTAAGGAACACGGTGAACGGCGGAAAACCTGTCGGTCTCAGTCGTGTGCTCATCGGTCGATACATCCTGACCAATGAGCTTCAAGTGACTCATGGAAGTCTCAATGTCGTCGCGAAGCTTCGGGTAAAGGTTCGCGAGATCCTCGACCGAAAACATCTCGTGATCGACGTAGCCTTCTAGATCATGCAGGTCTTTCCGCTTGTGCGGGCCGAAGCGAACATCTTTCCAGGGGCGTTGACGCACGACGATATCGCCTTGAATATCGTCATCAAATTCGATGTCAACGCTAAAGATTCCGCGACCGGCGATTATCTGATCTTCGAAAACCTCAGACTCTTCGTAAACGTAGTTGCACTTATCAAGTATGTGCTTCGAAATTACGTTTAGAATGTCGGCTTTGACTTGGTCGGTCGATTCGCCGGGAAGGTATCGGAGGTCCGTGCGAACGTCCCGTTGATGGCCGGAGAGATAATCAACCTCGTGCTCGAGGTAGTTCAGCGTGAGGCAGGCGCGCTCCTCCTTCGTAAGCCGCTGGAGCGTATCCTCATCCCACTGAAACCCGGCAACCATCTCCTCAGCTTCTTCGCCGAGCTCAAGGCTTTCCCGTTCAAAGTCGGTCCAGGTCTCGAACTCTTGAAAGACTTCGGCGACAATCTCGGAATCGCTACGATCATCGGTGAACGGATTCTTTAACTCTATCTCCGTCCCAAGCTCATGCGTGTGTCCGTCTTTGGCAGGTAAGATTTCAAAGTAGCCTTCATGCCCGGGCTCTTCCTCGACAAGAAGATTTCCGAACTCATCGTATTGCGCTTCCGCCGGCGGCATCGGAGGCACCCACCGGCCTTCATGGCTATGGCCTTGAGTAACGCTTACGCCAACAATCCCAAGCTCATCATCAAGATAAACCAGGTGCCGATGCTTATTCTTTCCGCCGGGAAGGGTCTTCTGAAATGTCTTCACCCCTGCCCGGTAAAGGAACAGGGCTCGAGACTGTAAGCGCTAGCACTCCTGCCAGCTTCGAGGCTTCAATTCCGCTCGACGCTCCGCGCGCTCAAATCGATCCTCTTCCTCCTTCGGCTTTGCAACAGGATGCGCCGCCCAATCGAAGTCTTCGATGAGTCGGTAGAGGTATGACAAAGCGTCCGGACCGTCTTCATGCTCCCAGGTCGGGAAGTTATCCATGTGATCACGGAGCTGCTCCCGAGTCTCTTGCGGGACGTCAACGCTCATGTGCCACTTGCCTTGATTCATCGGGAACACGAGAGCATCGGCAATACGCTTTTGCTTACTGTCCTGCCCCGGATAGAGCTGCATCAGCGAGTTGTCTTCGTGGGAGATGAACCGGCGCTTTGCCCGTAGCGCCTTTCGAATGTGCGTATCGAACGTCGCCATCCCCACTTTTTCTACGCCCACGCGGTAAATGCGGGGGGTGCGAAGATACATGGCAACGATTGCCGCAATCGCTTCGTCCTCGCTCATCACCTTGATAAGCCCATCAACGATGTAGACATTTGAGAGTCCGAGGTCATCGACATAAGGTTGAACGCCGACGACAAAGATTGCCCAGGGGTTCGGCTTGCTCGAAACCTTCGCCTCGCCCGACGGATCGACAAGCATGAAGTTGTGAAGCTTCGGCGGAATCTCCCGCGGCTGCACCAACCTGATCTTATCAAAGCTCAACTTGCGCTGACCGAGCGGGTTCGGGTCTAGAAGATGCTGAGTGTTGAAAGACTCGACATCCATTCTAAGCGTCGAAATTCGCTCCTGCGAAAGAAACACCGATGCCCCATCTTCTCGCCCTCCCTCGAGGCTCGGCTTTTTCCTCACGTGAAAAGCCGGGCTCCCATCGGGCTTCTTCTTCGTCATCAGAGTCGAGGCAAGGTCGGCGTAGTGAAAAATGGTTCCGATTACGCGACGTCGCCCTCCATCCTTACCCAGGTTTTCCGACATCCAGAACCTACGCTCAACCTTTCGCATGTTCTCCGGAGACTCTGAGAGCTCGGGAGTCGTAACGTCATCGTAAATGCGCTTATCGAAATGCTTTGAAGTCGGCATCCCATCTATCAATCCGTGAGCCTCAACCGTGCACTCGCGAACGCTCTTCGACCGCTTCACGATAAGACCCGACTCCTCCCCCCACTTCGGTGCTTGCTTCGCAGGATCATCGTAAAGAATGTCGGGAAAAAGCCACTTCAAGAAATCGCTCTTCTCGAAAATCTCCTTGATGAGCAAAAGGAACGCCTTCGCAATTTCCCGCTTAAACGAGAAAATCGAGATCGTAATCTCAGGGTTCCGCATGATGTCCTGGATATTCTCGCCGATCGTTATGATGGTCGACTTCCCATGCTCACGACCCCAAATATCAACCGTCTCGGTATCCGGTCCGTCCTGCACTTCATTACACGCTTGCACAATGAACGGATGATTCGCTCCCTCCCAGCCGATGACGAAGTAAACGATGAACCACAAGTCATCCAAAACGAGAGTGCGATACATGTCCCATTCAGGAACCTTGTCGGAAAGAATCTGTTCCACCGCCCACTGATAGTCGTGACGGTAAACAACGCCAGGAAGCGGCCGAAAAGTTTTGCCGTTAATCTGAATCTCGCGAGAGGAATCCATAGACGAGTGCGTGTAAATTATTCGCTCGTCTATTCAAAAACACAGCACGGCAAGGAACTGTAAACACCGCAAAATTTTCGGCGCTCTTGACTAGGGTCAAAAAATAATCCCTTTCTATCCACTAAGACCGTTTGCCCGAAGGGCTAGGTCTTCGCCTCGCTGAGCAAAGCGCGTTTGGCTTCGCTGTCGCTGGCCAAACGCAGTACAGTACGTACAGCGAAGCGTGGGGGGGTTTCGCATTCGCTGCACCGCCCCCACACCCCCCGCCCACTGTGAAAGAAAAAAACTCGGACGCGTTGTTCGTCAGAACCTGCGTCGCTGTACGAGTACAGTACGTACAAGCGTTACTCACCCTCACCCCCAAGCACGCGCGCCAAGCTCTACTTTAAGTGTACTTGTACTGTACCTGTACGTACGAGGTCGAAAGGCGCACGAAAGAAGGGGAGAAAAGGCCCAAGGGGCGTATCGCGCGGGGGGAACGGGCTTAGAGTACCGGAAGGGGGGCCGACGCAAAAAGGTTCCGCCCCTACCCCTCCCCCCGGGTACGCCTGCGTGGGCGCTCTGCATGCGCTCTCTTCTCCACGCAAAAGGAGGGGGACTCACACACATTCACGCTATGCCCGATAAGCAGAGTTATCAGGCATAGCATAGCAAAAGGCCTGTCATTTCAAGGGGGTCAGAGTGCCGTCTTTGATGAGAACAATCTTCGTAAAGCGAGCCTCAGAACTGTTCGATGTGCTCAATCCTTTCTCTAATCGATTGGCCTGATGGGTCTGTGTGAACGCATACATCAGGTCTCTAGTTGAAGCTCTCGCAAGCTTGACCGGACTAACGGCAGATTTAAGGAACGTATACTCTGCCGCGCTCAGCAGGTCGGTCTTTACCTCGTTGAACTCCTTGACCTTATTAAGCCCCTTAAACCAGGGCAAAAACAAAGCGAGGTGCTTTTGCACCGTCTTCGGCGAGCGGTCGATTGTGCGCGCTATTTCTTGCTCTCCTAAACCCTTCGCGCTGAGCTCGAAAATCTTGCTGATCTCGCTTGGCGAAAGTTGAGTTGAGCTTCGGCTTCTGCGTGCCTTGATGGAGCGAGTGTTTTTGCTCCTTCCCTTCTGCGCAACGCGTCGGCGAAGGTTTACCGTTGGTGGCTCAACGTCGTGCTCGTCGTAGTCGCTTGGGAATGGCTCAAGTATCTCCGTCTCGCCTGCTTCGCTTTCGGTTGAGTCGCCTTCGGCTGAATCACCGCCGAAAGAAGCGGGCGTAGCTTCTGGTGCTGTGGGAGATTCTGTTTCCGAGTTCCTCGAGCTTGACTTGGATGTCGGCTCGAGTTGTGCCGAATTGTCGGGCAATCCAGCTGAAGTGTCCGACTTCGAGTGGGTCATCTGGTCCGTAGAGCCAGTTGTGGTCATCTTCGTCATTGTCGCGGTTCGCTCCTCTCCATGCTTCGAGTACGCATGCGGCCCAAAGGCTATGCTCACGAGTTAGGGCATGAGCGGCCTGCGTATTGTAATCCCAGTCTGGATCGGCAACGGCGAACATGACTTACATCATACAGATAAAGTATGGGCGTCGCGATTGCCGAGCGCGGTTTTCGCTTTGAGTTGTTTTGATGAGCTGAATCTTTTTCTTGCTTAGTGATATCTATAGTGATATCTATGTAGAAGATGCTTGAGCAAGACGCGGCAAACGTCGGGCTCACGCGAATGGAAACCTGAAGCAGCGTAGGAGCGCTATTTCGATGAAACAAACCACGCAGGGCGATCTGTTCGGCAATACCGGGCACTCGCAAATCAGAAAGACCCTTGAATCATGCTCGAAGGTCGAAGAGTTGAAGCGAGTGTATCGCCAGCTCTCGAAGGAGCATCACCCGGACCTTGGGGGCGACGCTGAGACGATGAAGCTCGTTAATGGTGTCTATCACGCCTGTCTTAAGCGAATGGATGGACAACGCAGCTACGATAACGAGACGAAGCGCGAGCATGTTTACAAGTATGACGAAGCGAAGGAGCAGGCAATTATCGAAAAGATATTCGAGCTTCTTGCGCTCAAGCTTTCGGGCATCGAGATCGCTTTGATGGGTACCTGGATCTGGATCACCGGGGAAACTAAGCCGGTGAAGGATGCGCTGAAGAATGCCGGCTGTAAATGGCATAGCAAGCGCGGGTGCTGGTACTGGCACTGTGACGGGCATCGCAATTGGTACTCGAAGCGCGGATTCGCCTCTCTCGCGGCGCAATACGGCTATCAAGAATTCTCTAACGACAAGGTGGAACGATGAGAACACTCACCAACATTCACACCGAGTTGCAAATCATCTCTGAACCTCTCGGCCTTCGGGCCGAAGTGTTTAGCGGATGGGATGCGAAAAGCGAACGTAATTACTTCCGTCTCCGAATCTTCGACCTGGATGAACTGGAATACCTGCCGATGATTCGCGAGTTCCCGACTTTATCGCAAGCAAAGCAAGAAGCTAGACGCATCGTGTCACACTGAGGAATAGACTAATGGAATCAAGAAATGAACGAGTCGAGTTGTCGAAATGGATCAACCATCGAACCCTTGAAGTACTGGGAATGGCTCACTACCTTTTTTCGAAAGGAAGCGAGGAAGTGATACCGCTGTCACGCGATGCGGGCGATTTCCAACATGCATGGGAAAAGCGATATCGCCCAACTGCAACGCAGCTATTGAAAGTGAACTTACTCGCGCAAGCGGTTGCGCGAGTCGACGCTGGGCAATTCGCTGCCGGCGAAATCAGACCGGAGCAAATCGCAGAAGCAATCTCTTACCTCTGTTACACCTTTTAACGTCGAAACGGGTTGCGGTCAGCCGCACCCGTCTTCCGGATTGGCATGCCGGAACTGATGAGACTGCCAAAGCCCCTGACGGGGGAAGCCCGCGCCGTGCGGCAAACACGGCCGGGCCTCTAACCACAATAATTCCTAGGAGGGAATCATATGGCTAACGAAAAGATGACACTCGGCGAAGCGGGGCGCAAGGCGGTAGAAAAGGAGGATATTGCCCTGTTCTGCGGCGTGCTAAATCAGCTCCGCGCTCAAGGGTTTGATTACGTATCCTGTCGGCAATGGTTCGAACGGTGGGGCCTTGATGCCGACCTATTTGAAGATTGGTGCTACGCGGCCGACAAGCACGAAGAAAGAATGGCATGACGAAGAATTCAAAAACAAAAACGCTTCGGATTCAGTCTGATGAGATGCTGGTGGTGACCCTGCTACGTATCCCGGCCGACATCCGGAGCGCCCTTGACGACCTCTGTAAGGGTCCGCCCTCCATGACTCTCAACCGCGCGGCGGCGGAAGTTCTGCGTCGCGGATTCGAAGCGATGCGCAAAGACCGGCGTTAGAACGTGGCGCACATCCCGTAATGAGCCGACTTGGTCCGCAAGCGTTCGCCTGCCTGCACGCGCTGGGCAAGTAGCTCGAAGCGTTTGCGCACGGCGTAGCCGATTTTCAGCATCTTGCAACAGTAATCGAACGAGATAAGCGCGGGCTCGCCGAGAAACCACGCGCATGCCGCTTCTCTTGGCTCGTGATCGTTGTGTTGGTTGAAGTTTCCGCGACGGCGCAAATCGAGCGCGGCGGATCTTATCAGAGCTTCGAGGAGTTTTAGTTCTGCGGGTGCTTGATAAGTCGGTTCTTGTTCTGACGCGGTGAAGCGCGGGCGAAAGTTTGGTGAGTGCATCGGCGAAAAAAAATTTGTCGAAACAATTTATCTTCTTGCGAATCGTTTTGAGTTCGGTTATCGTCTCAACACTATCGCAAAGCGTTCGAGTCCTTTGAGCGCCGGCCGCACTGCCGCTTGATAAGATTTACTATCAAGCGATGACACTTCTATTTGATAACCCTACTTATCGGGCGAAGTTGGGGCAAGGGGGAATTTGGAAGGGCGGAGCCGCTGACCGGAAGAATAAGAGTCTCGCGAAAGTGATCAGTCGTGCGGCACACTCTGAGGCGGCGCTTCAATTCGCGAAGTGTGGGAATAAGTCGCGAGCTACTTACTCATCTCAGCTGCTAAAATCAGCATTCGAGTTCTCACGAAGACTTTTAAGGGCGAGCCGGTCAACATGAATAACCGGATCACCCTGAAGACGCTGCAGCAGAACTTGTGCGCATCCTCTTGGTTTAAAGCGAGTCGATCTCCTCGCGTTTGGAGACGACTGCCTTGAGGCGTTCGAGCTTACGCGCGAACAGCGCAGCCAGGTGGACAATGGCGCTCCCTAAAAGCTGGTTGGGGAGCGTGCCCGGAATGGTTTGGGCCATCGCCTGGAGCGTCAGGCAGATGGCCGTGCCCAGCGAAACGCCGTCCTGAGCCTCCGCCTCAGAGCAGTTCCCGCTCTCCAGCTGGAGTCGGAGCGCTGCGGTGACGACGTCGGCAAGTTTCTCTTTCGTGGGAAGTGCGATGAGATCCTTCAGCTCGCGCTGAAATGCCTCCGCCGCGATGCGATAGCCTTCGATGGACATTAACCTCTCCTTCGAACGAAACCTGGTGTTGACCGGCCCGATAAAGTTTTCGTAGTTTCAAAGAACCAACGAATAACGTTGTTCTCGCTTCTTGCCGCTTCACCCTTTCTCAAGCCCGAAGATATCCGTAAGTTGACCTGTCACCTTTGTGGAGCTTGGCCCCACGAACTGCGATGAGAGTAGTCGCGTTTCTGCTTGAGATTGTCACCATATGAACGGACCGAAGAATAATCCCCTCAGATACATAGAATCTGGCGATCCCATGAGAATACAACTCCTTGGAGTGATTCTGTTCTTTAAGATCGCTGCATCATGGGCGGATCAGACGGCGAAAGCTGATACACCCGCTGGTGTCGCGACGGCACGGAGGGTCTTCAACCGTTCTATCGATACGAAATGCAGTCCACTGACGATGAATGATAACGCCGATGTCCTCGCAGTTTGTTTAGAGGGTGGTGAACCGAAGTTCGTTGAGATCTTAACATCCGAAGGCGAGGTGATTCGATTCGGCGAGAGATTCTTCGACCCCGCGCGGCCGCGCATGAATGTCACCGACCTCTCGAATGCGCGCGATGTTCTCGTTGACGGCAGCTCATCGTCGTCCATTCACTGCAAAAACGCGAAAGTCGGCTGCAGCTACCGCATCTCTCCTGACGGAACGGTCAAACAGTTTCCGGTTTGGGGAAGCAATATGAGCCCGAACGGACGATATGTGTGCGGAGTCGACTCCGAGGACGTTCCGCACGTCTTTGATCTCTGGACTGATAAGGAGTTATCGCTTCCATCTTTAGAGGGGAAAATTCTCTTCTATCAGTGCGAGGCGGTGAACGATGATGGGGATCAGGTTCGACAAGCCTATAAAGACGGAGAAATGTTCTGGGCCAAGGTTTCGACGCGGAGCTACGAGCGGATCGAAAATGTAACTCTCCCCGAAGATTCCATGTTCCGCAGCACGAGTTACTTCGCAGGGCTCAATAGAGGCGGAGACATTCTCATTCAAAAAAACGAGAGCGAACGGGGCTCCGATCGGCCGGTTCGCGATAGCTTGACGCTTTATACCGCAAGTTCTCCGGGCTGGGAGGCGAAAGGGGTCGCCGAAGATGCCAAATTCGTGCGCGGTGAGTTCCTGAACGACAAACGCGTTGTCATCGGCCGCCGCACGAGGTCTTGGATGACGGGAACGGAATCAGCGGCAATCTTCGTCTGGTCGCCACGCACAGGGACAAAGCGCCTTTCGGAATATGTCTTTGTCAGCAAAATTCACCCGCCGAGCATCCGTGCGCTCAACAACAAGAATCAGATTCTTCTTTGCGAAGAGAGCAAAAAGCCGGAGTGCCGAGTTGTTTCGCTTCCGGCAGATTTGTAAGCGAAGAATAGACCTATGAGGCTCGTCATGATCGGCATTCAAATTCTTCAACCTTCCGACACCTCGGCCTTTCGAGCGCTGCGACTTATCGGTTTGGAGGAATCTCCCGCGGCATTTGCTCAAACAAAAGAACAGTTCAGCGCGATAAGCATAGCCGACTTGCGCAAATGGATCGGACCCGGCGAACGGCGCTGCGTGGTCGGCGCGTTTTCCGGAGACCAGCTCGTAGGGCTTGCGGGGCTTCACCCGGAATCTCACCCAGATCGATCTTACGTTGCGACTGTGTGGGGGCTTTATGTTCTCCCGGAGTATCGTGGCCGGGGCATCTCTCGAAGCTTGATGCAGACACTCATCACCGAGGCGAAAAGAATGCCGGAAGTGAGAATGCTAACGCTTCGCGTCTCCCCTACTCAATCCATTGCACGGCAGTTGTATTCGTCTCTCGGGTTCTCATTTTCGGAAGAGATGCAAAAGGAGCTCCGTGTCGGAGAGGAAGAAATCGACAAGACTCAAATGTATATGGAAATCTGATTCTCA
Source organism: uncultured Bdellovibrionales bacterium (assembly GCA_964509425.1). Classification (GTDB taxonomy): domain Bacteria; phylum Bdellovibrionota_C; class UBA2361; order SZUA-149; family CAZDWZ01; genus CAZDWZ01. The sequence goes on from CAZDWZ010000017.1 coordinate 33,134, forward strand.
GACGGCCTTGAGTTCTTCTTCGGACAGACTCTCAAGGGTCTCAAAGGTTCTGAGGTAAGACTGCCCGCTTGGCGGAAGTATCTCCGGAGCGCCGGAAAATCACTTTGCCCACGCCCTCTCGCCTTCGCGAAACTCCATGTAGCGCTTGCTTGCTATGTTCACGAACCGAAAGCGAGTCGGGAGACACTCGAGCTCTAGTCTGTGCGCGAAGAACTGCCAAAAGTCTGGCTTCCCAGTGTCTTTTCTGGTGAACAACAATGGCTCATAGGCCACCTTGATTCCCGACCAGGCTTTTGCTTGCGCCTGCTGTTCCGAATTTTTCTTATCGTAGAACACGGCGTCTAGCCTTTCGCTTCCCGGCGTGAAATCGTGCACTTCCTCAAGACGCACGTTCGGCTTCGCGCAGATCGGAACATCACGCTGCTTAAGGAGCTCGCTCGAGAATTCACCCATCGGGCTGTCCGTCCTTGCCTTTGGCGTCCGGTGTCGCTCTTCCTCCAGGAATGCGTCGATGAGCTCGGCAGTGTAGGTCCCTCGCGGCCGGAGCTCCCCTTCAGGCGCATCGGGGTTTTCGACTTGAGCGCTCACCAATGTGACGCCAGAAACGGCCCAAAGAATCCCCGGCAGAATCCCAAGAAAGGCGGTAGAATTAAAAAGTCTTCGATTCATAGAGGTTGATTTGCTCGCATTCTGTTATGTCTCGATTTAGACGTAAGGCGTCCCTATTATTCAGGAATACGGCAATTCGCGATTCGGACGATTGCCGGACCGCCGCTGCAGGACTCCCGAGGAGGATTTATCAACCGGAAATCCTTAGGTTTCGAGTAACAAAGAATGAGGTAATTCGTATAACCCTATAGTGAGCGGAGTGCCCGAAAAGGGATAAGTTACAATTATTTAGTAGTTTTCAAGTCTGATGAACCGAACTCTCCCCGCAGCTTTGCTGGTCGCCCTCCTCTTGCCGCTGTTTGCCGCAACGGTCGCGCTCGCGCAAAACGACAAGGACAGCCGCCTCAAAAATTCAGCGCCGAGAGTCCGGCAGCACGTGAAGCAAATTCTCTCCGAGTATAAGGGCCACGAAGGCTACGGCAAACAAGTCGCGAACAAGGCGAACACGGACGGGAAACAAAAACAGTGGAAATGCGGAAACGGAACCTGCCCGGGCGCCAAAGATCACGATTGGGATCCGAATTCTAATCAGAATTCCGAGCAAGACTATAAAGACGACAGCGAAAAGGTCATGGTCAACGACGATGAAAACCTTCGTGAGCTGTGGTCATGTTTCGAGCCGGGCCGAATAAAGTATACCCCTCCTCCCGATCCGCTCGATGTGATGTGCGATGCTTGGTGCCCGCCCCCCATCGTCTGTGAATATGTCTGTCCAGGACCCAGACGTGTTCCGCGGAACCGTCACTCGGTCTACGAGGAATGGCGTCCCTATCACGTGGCCTACATCAACAACTACGGTATCAACCGCCTGAACCCTTCCGAACAAAGCGCGAAGGGCGATGAATACATGAAGCAGCAGCTCTTGAGCCGGAAGCAAGAGAGCGAGCGAGAAGAAAAGAATATGCTCGAGCAGAAAGAGGCGATCAAATCGCAGTATGTAAGTCAGATCGACAGTAAGCGGGACACGAAGGGCCAGGGACATGGCGCTGGATTCTTTCAGTCCTCGGACATGCTTATCGATAAGCTCTATGGACATGGCGCGCGCACACGCTGGTCGTATAAATTTTCAGAAGAACGCCAACCCGAAATCTGTCTCGGTTGGGCAGAGCGCGACGATTGTATCGCGAATACGGCAGCTCCGAAGAAAAACGAGAAGGATATTCTCAACCTTTGGACCGAGTTCGGCATGCTGGACGTCGTCTGGAATATGCCTGAGATGACCAAACGGCATTCGCAGCGGGAAAGCGACATGTACGAGGCGACGGCTTATCCCGAGGAGACTATTTCTCAAGCCGGAAAGAATAAAAAGAAAGCCGAAGATTGGATCAAGAGTAAAAGCCCCGCTGCATGGCGCCGGAAAACCTGGTCGAAGACCTACGACGACTTAAAAGAAGTCGAGATCGGTCAGAGCAATAATCAGAAGCAAGAAGAGTTCGTGTACTTCACCACCGAGCTCGGACCCCTGACCGGAACCGTAAACGCGACTCTCGGGCTTCCGGAGCTTTCGGCGGGAGCGACCCTCTCGCGCAGAGTGTTCTACGTGATGGGCTCGAAGGACTTTCTCAAATATCACAATGATAATCCGCAAGAGAAAGGCCGGATGAATGAATACACGGTGGTGAAGAACAACAAGAGCCGTGAAATCGATAAAATGCAGAGAATCTGGCCACGCCGAGGCAACAAGCCTTCTGAGTGTTTCCGTTCACAGCGGATTCCAAACATGGTGAACACCACCGAGAACCAATGGGCGAAGCAGAACTTTCCGTATGACCTCATTCATTACGTTGATGAACATTACGGCGAGATGACCTACGCCTATTGGAACAAGGTCGTGTATTGCGCCTGCGAGAAGTGCAGTATCCCTACAAAGAGCGGTTGCACCCTCATGGAGCCGCGCATGCACCCTGAGGTGCCGGGCGACGAAGGCCGCGGCGACGGAGATCAGCCGTACGGCCAATTTGAGAACCTCGAATGCCGATACCGCGAAGGAAAGTTCCCCTCCCCTTGGGCGCTCGAACAGCAGTCGTGCGGTGCCGGAGACCGGCCGCCAGGAGAGTCGGTGTACGAAGGGAATCGCGACGGAAATCCGGACGTGTAAGGAACCTCGGCCGCCGCAGAAATACTTCTGAGAATACTCTCGGCCCGCCATTCGAGGTCGGCTTTTAAATCGAATTTCTTGAACCGCGGATTGAAGCGGATTGAAGAAGATTACTCCCAGCGGAAAGAACCGTCACCTTCCTGCCACGCGGCCGGTCCCTCTTTCGTCTCCATGAACCGATCCCTTCCGACATTCACGAACCGAAATCGTGTCGGTGTACAGCGGATTTTCAGAGTCCTCGCAAACGATTGGATTCGGTCGTAGACGTAGAAAGGATTTATGAAAGCCGTCGGGATATACGGGACCGCAACGCCGGGCCATCGATCGGCGCGCTCTCGCTGAATTTTATCTTCGGAATCATAATACGTAATATCGATCGCGTTCGAGCCCATGGTGTGATGATACACTCGGTCACGTACCACTTTTGATTGCTGGCAAGGCTCGAGGACGTCGTAGGTCCCCGCGCCCGGCGGCAGCGCGGCATCGTCCACGAGGAGCGAGATGATTCTCGTCTCTTTAGTCCAATCGTTATTTACAACTCCTGGCGTTGCTTTGGGGAGAGCGTTCCCAGACGATCGGACACTGCGGTGAACAACTGCCGCATCAGGGTCAGCGAGAGCGAACTGGAGCCTCGCCGGCCGCGGCTCCTTCTCGGAGTGTGAGACCGTTGGAGCCAGAAATTTGCCGTTTCCTGGAAAAAGATTGAGCGGCGCCGAGGTCCCTTCGAAAACATAGTCGTCGCCATGATATCGGACGATCCAAGCCGGCGAATACGAAATCTTCAAGCGATTCAGGATGTCCGCGCCCGGATGAAGTTCTGAGTTCCGCAGCGAGAGATTCGCTTTTGCCTGAGCGAAGGGGGTCGGTTTGGGGGGCGTCCCGCTCGGTATCGGATTTGCTTCGGTGCCGATCTCGACATCGAGCAGATGTGCGCCGCTGCCGACGACGACCACAAACCCTATCGGAATGCCGAGAGTGTCTCGAATCTTTTTTAGCTCCGCGAGCCGGTCTATGAGGTATTTCTCGTTGTCGCCGTTTACAACGAGGTTCAGCACCGCGTGGTCCTTGTACCAATTCTCATACGCCCGGAACCGACTTTCGTTCGGAAGCTGCGATCGCGGCGGCGCCGACTGCGTTTCGCCTGAATGAATTGCTGCAGTCTTTTTGAGAAGCTCTTCGGCCCTCACTGTTTTTGCTTCGTCGCTCGCATCAGGCGGAGCTTGGTTCAATTCAGGTCCAAGCATGCGCTTCGCGCGCTCAAGGACATCTTTGATATGAAGGTCCACGTCGCCCTCAGCGCGTGCCGGCTGAGGCGATGCTCCTGCCGGTTGGAACGGCGGGCTCTTCGGCGGTGTCTGCTGCGCAGGTTGAGCGACAGGTGGTTTCGGCGACGCCTTCTTTTCGTCCCCAAACGCCCGATATTCGTCGAGGTCATTCTGCGCAAGGCAAACAGCCGGTAGGAGGACCGCTAGTCCGACTATGGCGCTGGAGAACCTGAATATTCGAAGGCGTTTCTTCACTCGGCCTCGGTAATGCTGACTCTCGAAATAAAACAAAGCCGTCTCTGGCGACAGTGGCATATCGTACTTTATATTCCGATTGACGAATCCGGTGCATAACCCGATTACAATGTTCGTAGAAACACTCAGGAAAGGCGCGGGCCAGTGCCGCGTCCGGGAAAAAATCATGCCAGCGAGAATGAGAAGTCATCTTCCGGTAATTTTGATGATTTTAGGCACTCTTGTGTGCTCGCGGCAGGCAACGGCGGACGATTTCCGAACACCCTCTAATTCAGGCAGTCAGCGCTCCCGCTTTATTGCAATTGGCGAATCGCTTCAAAATTCCAGCGACCTCCAAAGCTTCGAACAACAAATGATCACGACCCTCATTGAGGAGAACGGCTATCGTGGCATCATCATGGAGGAGACGGATTCTGCCTTGGAGCCGGTTCGCGAATATTTGACCTCCAATTGTTCAGGTACTTCTAGTGGAGCAATTGAGGCTTCGTCGATGAAGGATTTTTGGAAGCAGAGCCGGGCGGTACATGAACTTTTTCAATGGCTGTGTGTGTACAACCGAAAGGCTTTGCTTTCCCCAGTTCTTGTTTACGGGAATGACAGCTTTGAGATTGAATGGGCGACCCGACTGCTCAGTAAAAAAGCAGCGACTGCCGGTGGCTTTGCCAAAACGGGATGTCTCCTCGACAGCACGGAAGAGTCCGCCGACGGAGATGTTGCCGGTTTGTTTACTGCCTTCATCTCAAATCCGAATCCCCCTGCCGATAAGTCGCCGCTTACCAATTGCGTGACGCGGATAAGAAGCGTCATGCAATCTCTCTCGACCGGGAAGGAGCCGGAGAAGGTTCGGGCCGCCCGGACGTTGGTTTTTGCCTACGACCATTTACGAAACTACCGCGCCAATATTGTGCAGGCCTATGCCGCGCGTGACCGGATAATGTTCGATAACACCGAGGATCTTTTGCAGAAGCCGCTTGCGCGAAAGCGGGTAATCTTCTGGGGGCATATTTCTCATTTTCTTCGCGGTCCCGGCGATCCCGACGCGAACAATTTCGGTGTTCAGACTATGGGATACTTTCTCGGTAAGCGGTATGCAAAAGATTATCAAGTGATGGGTGTGGTCTCCTCGAAGTCCAAAGACAATTGGGGATTTAGCAATGCGACCGTTGACAAATTAGTTGCCGCACTCGGCCCCCAACAGCGAAAGGTGTTCCAATCAACCGCGCCGGAACTCTCGCCATTTCCCTGGAAGAGTAATCTTGATCTCTTGATGGTTGTGAAGAATTAGTGCCGCATGGGCGGATTTCGTTCTCGAGCTACCTGCACTCGGAGACTCCCAAGGCGAGCAGCACAGCCGACAAGGTTAGCGCACTACCCCTCTTGAACGCGATCGCCCGCAATCTCCGACTCGACGAGCTGCGCGAGAGTCCAGGATTCAATGGGCTTCTCGGGAGCTTCGCGAATTGAAGTTCGGCGGAGAAACTCCAGGAAAATCCCCGAAGACTGAGCTTCGTTCGATTCCACTCCGCGCTTGGCGCTCGATTGCCGGTATTCCTCCGCACGAAAGGTGTCGAGGACGTAACCGACGGTGAACTTTTCGGGAGAGAGACGGAGCGCTCGAGCATGCGTTTTGTTGTCCGATGCGGTCAGGATATTGGCTTGTGTGAGAATGTCCAAGCAACTCTTCACCCGAGCCGGGTCAGCGCCTGTCTCGACGGCCAGGTCAGATTCGCTCGGTGGGTTAGTTCCGAGCAAGAAGTTCCTCGTGATGCAGTAGAGAATTCGAAGCCCGAAAATACCTCCCATCTCTCCGAGATCAGATTTGTATTTTCGAAGCCCTTGGAAGAGGCGGATATTTCCAGCCTGGTAGCTTACTTCGGCTCCGAAGAGCACGACCGCCCAGGCACAGTAGAGCCAGAAGAGAAAAACCGGGATCGACGTCAAGACTCCGTAGATGGTGCTATAGGTCGTGGAGAAACTGATGTATCTCGCGAATCCACGCTTCACGAGCTCGAAAATGACGGCAGCGAGGAGCGCGCCAAACGCGGCGTCGGAGAAACGGACGATGGCTGCCGGCATGCGATAGAATAAGAGTGTCAGCGCAAGCCAGGTACACATGACCGGAATGAGGAAGTCGATGAGTCGAATCACGTGTGACTCAACCCAAGGCTCAGCAGAAGCGAAGGCCCCTACCCTCGCCCACCAATAAAAGGATGCTGCTATCAGTAGCGGTCCAAGAGTTATGACGGCCCAGAAGCTGATGATCTTTCCCGCGATAGTAAGATTCGAGGAAGCGCGCCAGACGACGTTCATTGCGCTCTCAATTGTGTTCAAGAGCGCGATCGCCGTGAGGAAGAGGACCGCGATGCTTACCGTGTTCAGCGCACTCACGTTCTCGTTAAAAAGATTGAGGTAGTCGAAGATCTGCGCGCGTAGATCTTTCATCAAGTCATTTTCCATCGGAGGGAGGACTTGCTGAAGGATTCCGGAGAGTGTGCGGGCGAGCTGGTCTTTGTCGATGCGAAACGCATTCAGCATCGAAAACGCGAGTGCGGAGACCGGAACGAGTGCAAAGAGTGTCGTGTATGCGAGCGATGAGGCGCGGGAAAAGCAGTCATCCCAATAAAAGCGGACGGCGGCAGTTCCGATCACACGGAACAGCCATCGGAATCCATCCAAAATTCGTCGCAGGTAATTCATCGTCCAGTATCTATACCGAACTACTTCGCTTCACCGGAAGAGGGAATATACCGGCCTATGATGGGCCGCAGTCGTTCCTTGGTCTCGGCGGGCACCGTCCGAAGGTCGCTGAGGATTGAAAACTTGAGCGCATCGGCGACAAACGGCGCCGGTTTAAGGAGGGAAAGCCTTGGAATCACCTTCCGGAGAATCTCTTGGGCGAAGGATACATTTTCGGAAAGTACTCGGAGGATTTCTTCGACATTCACGTCTGAGTTCGGACTCCGCCAGCAATCAAAATCGGTAACCGTCGACAAAATTGCGTATCCGATCTCAGCTTCCCGGGCGAGCTTCGCCTCGGGGAGCGCCGTCATCCCGATTAGAGACGCACCCCAATCCCGGTACAGGTTGCTTTCCGCTCGAGTCGAGAAGGCAGGTCCTTCCATGCACACATAGGTGCCGCCATTCTTGACTTTCGAAGGATTGATGGACTCGGCAGTCTCGAGAATTGCCTCGCGAAGGACGGGACAAAACGGGTCGGCGAACGGGACGTGAGCTACGAGCCCTTCTCCGAAAAAAGTATTCGGCCGTCCGACTGTCCGGTCGATAAGCTGGTCCGGCAAGCAGACGACTCCCGGAGAGTAATCCTCCCGGAGGCTGCCCACGGCACTGACGGAGATACACCACGAGACGCCAATTTCCTTCATCGCGTAAATGTTCGCGCGAGAGTTTACTTCGGACGGCATGAGGCGATGCCCAATTCCGTGACGGGCAAGGAAATAGACTTCGACGTTATCGATGAGTCCCCGAATTATCGGCGATGAGGGCTCGCCAAAAGGCGTCGTTACTTGAAGCGGCTCGAGAAGCTTTAGGCCCTGAAGGCTATAGAGTCCGGTGCCACCGATGATGCCAATTTTTGCGTTCATGAAGCCGGAGCAATCGGCAATACCGATTTACGGCCGGATTGTGTTGCGAGCTGTCCGCAGGCTCCGCTGATGTCGTTGGCTTTCGACCAACGAACGGTCGCATTCAGGCCCCGCTGGAGCAGCGTGTCTTGCCATCTTCCGATCGTCTCCCGCGAAGACGACTCAAATCCCAAGCCGCTGTTATTATTGTAGGGAATCAAATTTATCTTCACCGGAATTCCGCGGACCAGCGATGGAAGCCTCTCGAGGTCAGCGTCGCTGTCGTTTACGCCTCGCAACATCACGTACTCCATCGTGATCCGCTTTCTTGATCGGAGCGGATACTCGCGGAGCGTAGAAAGCAAGGTCTCAAGCGGCCACCGCTTATTGATCGGCATTATTCGAGAACGGACGTCGTCGGTCGTGGCATTGAGCGAGATCGCCAGATTGGCCCCTGCCCCACTCTCGCCGAAAGCTTTAATTGCGGGTACCAATCCGGACGTCGATACCGTAATTTTTCTCGAAGAAAAATTGATACCGAGCTCGTCGTTCAGGAGCTTCACCGTCCGGGTCACATTCTGAAGATTGTGGAATGGCTCTCCCATCCCCATGAAAACGATATTTTGGAACTGCTCGGGTTTTTCCTTTTCTCCCGGAGAGTTTCGGAGCTCTTCGATCGCGTCTTGAACCGCGAGCACTTGTCCGATGATTTCAGAGGTCCTGAGGTGACGTTTGAGGCCCATCAGCCCGGTTCGGCAGAATTGGCAAGCGATCGCGCATCCAACCTGCGACGAGATACACAGAGTATATCTCGTCGGTTGCTTGATCAGTACCGACTCGATCAGTGCTCCGTCATTCATTCGGAAAAGGAATTTCCGCGATCCATCGGAGGAGAGCAGAACGGTGTCGACCTCCGGCCGATAAATACGGAATTTACTTTCGAGCCGTTCGCGGAGCTCTCGAGAGACGTTCGTCATTTCTGAAAACGATTTAACGCGAAACCGGTACACCCACTGGATGATTTGTTTTGCGCGGTATCCGGGAAGTCCGAAATCTTTCTCGAGGAGCTCGGCAAGCTCGTCACGATCGAAGTCGAGAAGCTCGAGGCGTTCCTCTTTGAGGTTCTCGCTCTCTACGTGCGGCGGCTCTTCCAGAGAACATTCTGGAGCCGTGGAAGCGCCGGTTTTGGCAAGCTGCGAAGTGTCCATCACCGGTTTCCGCCTCGACTGTTATTAGCGGAGCTCAGGAAAGAAGAACGAAACTTCAATCTGTGCGTTTTCTGCGCTGTCGGAGCCGTGAACGGCATTGGCATCGATGCTATCAGCGAAGTCCGCGCGGATCGTTCCTGCTTCAGCCTTCTTCGGATCGGTCGCTCCCATCAACTCACGATTCTTCAAAACGGCGTTTGGGCCTTCGAGAACCGAGACGAATACTGGTCCCGAGATCATGAAGCTGACGAGATCGTTAAAGAAGGGCCGCTCTTTGTGAACCGCGTAGAACTGACCTGCGAGGTTCTTGTCGAGCTGCATCATTTTCCCAGCGACGACCTTCAGGCCGGCATCTTCAAATCGGGTTAAAATCTTGCCGATGACATTCTTCTGAACCGCATCAGGCTTGATAATGGAAAGTGTTCGTTCTTTGTTCATATATCCTTTTCTCCAAATCCCTTGTCCGGGGCGCAAGGCCTCCGAGACTAAGGGGCTAATACATACAGCAACTTAATGGCAAAAACAAATCCCCTGAGCAGACGCTGATTTGGCCGGCTCTCCCGGTTTCTCAGCCTCAGGAATCTGGCCTTGAGCGCCCGAGCTCGGGGTTACTTCATGATCGATTTTACTTTGGCGCCCATTTCCGCCGGAGACCTGACGACATGGGCCTTCGCCGCCTCGAGGGCCGCGAATTTGGCCTCCGCCGTTCCCGATCCGCCGCTGATAATCGCACCAGCGTGACCCATGCGGCGGCCTTCTGGGGCAGTCGCACCGGCGATGAAGGCCACAACAGGCTTCTTGCCGTTCTCCTTTAACCACTCGGCCGCCGTTTCTTCGGCGTTTCCGCCAATCTCACCGATCATGACGATGATGTCGGTACCCGGATCCCGGTGGAACATCTCCAGGCAATCGATGAAGTTGGTTCCGTTTAGGGGATCTCCGCCGATGCCGACGCAGGAGCTCTGGCCGATCTTGAGCTTTGAAAGTTGTCCGACGGCTTCGTAGGTAAGAGTTCCCGAGCGGGAGACAACCCCGACGTTACCGGACATGTGAATGTGTCCCGGCATAATCCCGATTTTGCACTGACCGGGAGTGATCACTCCCGGACAGTTTGGTCCTATGAGTCTCGTTTTCGTTGTCGCCAAGTAAGACTTCACTCGCAGCATGTCGAGAACCGGTATCCCTTCGGTAATGCAGATAACCAACGGAATTTCCGCGTCTGCAGCTTCGATGATGGCGTCCGCCGCGAATGGAGGCGGAACATAAATGACGCTCGCGTTTGCGCCGGTGTGCTTTACGGCATCGAGAACGGTGTCATACACAGGAATCCCCTCTACCGAGGTTCCCCCTTTACCCGGGCTAACACCCGCAACCATCTGTGTGCCGTACTCTTTGCAAGCCTTCGTGTGGAACAACCCGGTTTTTCCGGTCATTCCTTGGGTGACGACCTTTGTATTTTTGTCTACGAGAATTGCCATAATTACTTTAAATCCACCGCGTCCTGATTCTACGTTCGGCCTCGCCCTGCGTGCCGCACAAATGCCCTAGCGAACCGCCTGCACAATTTTCTCGGCGGCATCCGCCATGTCGTTTGCTGCGATAATCTTGAGTCCGGACTTGGCGAGGAGCTCCTTTCCAAGCTCGACATTTGTCCCTTCGAGGCGCGCGACCACGGGAACCTTAAGATCCAGCGTCTTTGCGGCTTCGATAATTCCGCTGGCGATTACGTCGCAACGCATGATTCCGCCGAAGATGTTCACCAACACCCCTTTTACAGACGCGTCCTTCAGAATCAATTTGAACGCTTCGGTAACTTGCTGTGCGTTTGCTCCACCACCGACATCGAGAAAGTTCGCCGGTTCTCCGCCTGCTTGCTGGATCATGTCCATTGTCGCCATGGCGAGTCCAGCTCCGTTTACCATGCAACCGATGTTTCCGCTTAATGCGACGTAGTTGATCCCAACTTCCGCAGCGCGAATTTCGCGCTCGTCGATCTCATCATAGTCCAGAAAGTTGAAACTCTCCTTCTGACGGAACAGCGCGTTGTCGTCGATCGAAACTTTAGCGTCCAGGCAAATGAATCCGCCCTCCGCAGTCTCGATCAAGGGGTTCACTTCGAGCAGCGAACAATCGAGACCAACAAACGCTTTGTAAAGGTTTTTGACGACTGCGCTGAAGGCAGAGGTTTTCTCTTTTTCCACTCCAAGAAAATGTCCGATCTTCCGGCAGTGAAAGTCCTGGAGCCCGCTTTCCGGTTTGACCAAGACAGTGAGCACTTTCTCAGGATGCTTTTCAGCGACTTCTTCAATCTCCACGCCGCCTTCCCGGCTGGCGATGAAAGCGATTGCTCCCGCAGCGCGGTCCACAATCAAGCTCAGGTAACACTCCCGCTTGATATTTACGCCCTGCTCAATCCAGACTTTTCGCACGAGCTTTCCTTCAGCGCCCGTCTGTGGAGTGACGAGAGTCATTCCGAGGATCTTTTCGGCTACGGCGTACGCTTCGTCGGGTGACTTCGCGAGCTTCACACCGCCGGCTTTTCCGCGGCCGCCCGCGTGCACTTGTGCTTTTACGACACAAACTCCGCTTCCGAGATTGACCGCAGCCTTCTGCGCTTCACGTGGAGTGTAGGCCAGGAAGCCGTTGAGCAAAGGAATATCGTATTTTCTGAGAAGCGCCTTCGCTTGGTACTCGTGCAGGTTCATGGTTGTAGTCTTTCCTTTATTTCACTGATCGTTCAGATGTGTCCGGCGTTAAGAGTGCCCCTACTTCGGCAGAGCCGCGACCAACTCGCGAACGCGCGAAGCACTGACCGACAGCGCCTCTTGTTCTTCAGAAGTGAGCTTGAGCTCGACAATTCGCTCAATACCACCGGCACCGATAATCGCCGGAACGCCGAGATAAATTCCAGAATGTCCGTACTGACCACTCAGCAGGGCAGCGCATGCGAGAAGTTTCTTCTGATCCTTCAGGTAGCTCTCCGCCATTTCAATCGCACCGGCTGCCGGTGAGCAGAAGGCCGAACCAGATTTTAGGAGTGAGAGCACTTCAGCACCTGCACCGCGGACTCTCTTTTCGATTTGGTCGAGTTCAGTAGCGGCGAGCATCTGTGAAACGGGAACGCCGTCAACGGTCGTGGCCGAGCGGATCGGAACCATGTCGTCGCCGTGACCGCCGAGCACCAATGCGCGAACGGATGCCGCGGAAACATTCAGCGCGGATGCGAGAAATGATCGATAGCGCGCGGAGTCAAGGACACCCGCCATGCCGACGACGCGCTCGGGCGGAAGCCCCGACTCACGTTGGCAGAGCGTGACCATTGCGTCGAGTGGATTTGAAACCACGATGACGAAGCTGTCTGGGGCGTGAGCTTTAATTCCCGCAGCAACACTCTTCATGATGTTTGCGTTTGTTCCCAGGAGATCGTCCCGGCTCATTCCCGGCTTCCGGGGAACTCCCGCCGTCACGATGACAACATCTGATCCGGCGATATCTTTGTAGTCGTTTGTTCCGGACACTCGGGAGGAGATACCGAACACCGGCGCTGCGTGCGAGATATCGAGAGCTTTGCCCTGCGGGACGCCCTCAACGATGTCGAACAACACGACATCTCCGAGCTCCTTCATGCAGGCAATCAGCGCGAGCGCGCCACCGATATTTCCGCCGCCAATTAATGCGATTTTCTTTCTAGTGGTATGAGACATGGGAAACCTTACGCTAGCTTACAACATGAAAATTGTGGGCTGTTTAACGGTTTTATTGCGGATGGTCAATGGATTAGGCGCTGCGGAATTCCCAAACCCAGTGAAAACCGAAGTGAGACGAGAGCGCGAACGTGAGCGCGGCAAACTCCTCTAATTCCCTGCGCAAAATTCGCTGTGGAGAAGTGCTGCGGAGAACGCGTCGTTGGCGATGACTGGTTTCAGTCACTCGAGACCAAAAAAGAGAATTCTAAAAATCAGAATGACAGGGTTTGGGGAGCAAAAAGCGAGAATCGGCATCACAGCGAAAAGAGAGCAGCGAAAAGAAAGCAGCGAAAAGAAAGCACAGCGAGAGCGAGAAAGGGTTACTGCAATCGAAAGGACTGCAAGCCAAACGCAAGCTGAGAATGGAGGCTGAGCGTCGAAGCTTGCGTCCGCCTAAGGTGTCGTTCGTTATCCAGCCGCCTCCGCCAACCGCTTCTCTTTTCGAGTCCTGGTGACGATAGGAGTGTTGATAACGAGTGCCGTTGCATTGCTGGTTCGTTGCCACTCGACTTGGAGATTTCGCTTCTCGAGCACAAAGTACTTGGAGATTACTTCGAGCAAGTCTCGCTTGAAGAAATCCATGTCCTGAGCATCGAGGCCCGAACGATCCTGGACGAGCACCATCTGCAGACGGTTCTTGGCGGTCTCTTTGGAGAAACGCCCACCGATAATTGATTTTAACCCCTCAAACACCGCCGTCATGCTCCATAGTTAGGGTTACACATAACTCACCTCACACCACCCCACCAGAGAGAATTTGCATCAGGCCGCGCGCAGTCTTTTGCCGAGACGCGCCCAAATGCTTTCACTCAACTCAAACTCCTCCTCGGGCACGTTCGCTCCGATCAACCGATCGGCAATAGAGAGAAACGATTTTCCGACTTTTGATTTGGAGTTGTAAACGACTGGTTCTCCGGTATTCGCCGATACGACGATGTCGTTGTCTCGAAGAATCATTCCGATTTGAGAAACACCGAGAATTTCGATGACATCCTGCGGAGACATCATGTCTCCTTTTCTCACCATGTCGCGATCAACGCGATTGATGATGAGCTGGGCATCTAAGCTCTGCGCAGAGAGGAGTCCAATCACTCGGTCCGCATCTCGCACGGATGCGACTTCAGGAGTCGTGACAATAATAGCGTCATCAGCTCCGGCACACGCGTTTCGGAACCCTTGCTCGATACCCGCCGGTGAATCGATGATGACGAAGTGAAACTCTTGCTTAAACTTCCGCACCATATCCCCCATTTCCTGCGGGGTAACGACGTCCTTATCGTCGGTTTGCGATGCGGGAAGCAGGAACAAGTTGTTTGAGCGCTTCGATTTGATGATCGCCTGCTGCGGTTTGCACGCTCCCTTGATGACGTCAACGAGGTTGAAAACGATGCGGTTCTCAAGCCCCATGATGACATCGAGGTTTCTGAGTCCGATGTCAGCGTCGATTACGAGAACGCGTTTTCCCCGGAGGGACAAAGCGGCCCCGAGGTTCGCGGTGGTAGTGGTCTTTCCGACGCCGCCCTTTCCCGAAGTAATTACTATAGCCCTGCCTGTCATACGCCTCCTACGGCCAAGAAGAGAAAGCCTGTTGGTCTCTGAAAAATTCTCTAACGAAGCTTCTTTCCCCACATCATTCGTGGGTTGTATGCTTCGACAATAATCCGTCTATTTTCTATTCGCGCGATCTCCGCACCACGAACCACTTCCTCGCTGCCCCGCGAAAGCACCGAGCCGATACGGAGTTGCATGGGTTGCATGTGAAGAGCGATGATTACCCGATCGAACGCGTCGTCGTCGTATGCCGATGCGTGGGCGGTTCCCTTCAAACTGCCGAGCACGATGATATCGCCGCCCGCAACGAGGTCGGCACCTGGATTGACGTCTCCAATGACGACCAGTGAAAATGGAGTTTCCACTCGTTGGCCGGAACGGAGCGTGCCGAAGAGGATCTTCGCATTTGCCTCATCCTCGTAAAAGAGGTCTGGGCCGCCCAGCATTCGAGCCATCTGACTGGCCACCCGGCGTGCGGATGACACTCCGGAGTCCTTCTCAAACTCGCCGGAGTCCGACATGCGGGCTCCGCCTTCGTTTCTTCGGAGTTCTCCGAGGCCGAATTCTTCAAGACCTTCAAGTCCGAGTTCTGCAAATGCCATTTCTCGGCTTCTTTCTCCGCTATCCATTTTTGAGCTTCCTCGACCTGAGCCTTCCCGTCCTCGATGATCCGTCAAACCAACTCCTCCACCCGCAACCGCATCGGATGCTCCGATTCTTTCCCTAAGTGCCTTTCCGAACTCCGTCCTCGCGAGCAACTCGGCACGAGTCAACTCAGACTTCAAATTGTCCGCCCGTCCGGCCTCACCGCGAATCGGTTCCCGCCCCGCATCCGCCTTTGCGGCTTCCGAATCTTGAAACAGATTAATCGTGCTGCCTCGTTGAACTCCCCCCGGTCTCCCCTCCGCGGAGCTTCTTCCCTCGACGGCGAATCTTCTACGTCGTGTCACCACGGTGAGACCGTATTGTGCGCGAAGCGCATCGCCGAGCTCCTTCGCCTGCTCGGGTGCCGGGAGCCGGTCGATCCATTCGATCGAAACTTCTCCGCCTTCAAAAAATTTTTTCCGCCCGCCGAGGAAGTGTTCGAGCTCCGCGCGGATAATTGACCAGTCACTCTTTCCGTCGATGCGAAGTACGAGGCCGTGTTCGGTTCCTCTCGCAGTGACCACGCGCGACTCCTGATCTTTCTCGCCCGACTCAAGCCCGGCGTTCAGCTCGCCCGCGATCGCCGAGCTTTGAATCGCAGCACTTTGCAGTGCAGGGTTATCAAGAAAATTAGATCCTTCGGGGAAATTGGGATGACTGGGGGTTGCCGTTTCGGGATCAACAAAGACATCGCCAATTCCACTTCCTCCCTCAACCGGCATGTGATCCGCCCCCTACGGCCTTCAGATAAATTACTTCAAATGACTTATAGCAACGTCATTTTTGAGTCAACAACAAAGGAGGGTGTTTTCAGGAATTTCTCGACGGCGCGCTAAAAGAGTTGGCTGATGCCAAGTTGAAATGCGACGTCGGTGGTTGAGCGAGACGGTGCGGGGTTCTCTCGCATGAGAAACGAGATGAATGTCGAGTCGGTTGCCCGGAACTTCGCACCGACATCGAGGTAAATTTGGTAATCGGGAAATCGTTCAATGTTTTCGAGAAACGCTCCGCCGGCGTTCAGGCCGAGATACGCGGAGAATCGTTCGCTGAAGAAATAGGACGATCCGATAAAGCCTCTGAATTGTTGGCGCCTGAATTGCAGCGCACCGAACCAAGGATCGGTAAGGTAGTTGAATCCGAATCCTGAGTAGAACCAGAATGACGAGGGGCGGTACGAAGCGAGCATGGCCGCACCGAGATCGGCGCCCGATGCGCTGAATCCGCTCCGGCCGGTGGGCAGTCCGACGGAGAGCTGGGTCGTCAGCGTTACTTCAGCGGAATGATACAATCGATACTTTCCAGATAGTTGACCATCGGTGAGCCCGGTGCCGCGACGGGTTTCGACAAACTTTCCACCGTCACGCGTATCTCCTTCGAGGACGAACTCGTCATCGGGAACAAACTGGCGCGGACCTCTCGGCATCCCAAACATCCGGTGCCAATTATCAATTGCGCGATCAGTAAAACCCGCGCCTCTCCAAAGAAGCGGCTGGTCGATCGAGAGCTCAAAATCTTCAGCGATGCCGACACTTAGAGATGGTCTGAGCTGTCTGGTCTCGGCATCAAAGAGGAACGTCCCCTTCCGCCGGTTCACGGTGTTCGCCCAGTTTCCATCGAGGCTAAATCGCATCACGCCCGGCGGAAGAACCGCGGCGGTAGTCGGATAGAAGGTTCGATGGATCAGCTCTAGCGGCTGTTGGTTGAAACTTTCGATTGGAGCGCCAAGCTCTTCGGCAACTTCGGGCCTCAGGCCAAAGTAGGAACCCTGATTCGTCTCCGCTCGGGCAGCCCAGGGGGCAATGCTCAGGAGCCCGTAGAACAAGAACACGAGAAGCAATAGACTGCCTGCTCGGAAATTCCTCACAACGGACCCCGGAGAATCTTAAATTCGCGTCTCGCCTACTTCTTCGGGAACTTGGTGTCGAGCACTTTGTTCCAGCCGTCGACATCCGTCTTCATCTTTGCGAGGAGCGCTGCCGAGTCACCTTCGACGGTGAGCTTCTCGATCTTGTCGCCTTGGACGATCTTATTCACGACGTCGATTCCTTCCACGACTTCACCGAACACGGTGTGCTTGCCGTCCAGCCAAGGTGTCGCAACATGCGTGATGAAAAATTGGCTGCCGTTCGTGCCAGGGCCGGAGTTTGCCATTGAAAGAATTCCAGGACCCTTGTGTTTCAGGTCGGCAACAAACTCATCTTTAAATTTATATCCCGGTCCGCCTGTGCCATTTCCGGCCGGATCTCCACCTTGGATCATGAAGTTGTCGATAACACGATGGAACGAGAGGCCATCATAATAGCCGCGCTGCGCGAGGTTTACGAAGTTCGCGACCGTGAGGGGAGTTTTGTCTTCGAAGAGCTTCGCTTTAATGGTGCCCTTCGTGGTTTTAAATACGACCATGATAGTATTTCCTGCCTTTGCATCCGGAGGGAAGAAAGGATTTTGAGTAACTGCCAAAAAGGTAATAGCCAGCAAGATCAATGCAATCCGTTTCATATCCCTCTCCTACTTTTCCGACCGCCATCGATTAGCAGGCCCCAGGGTCTTGGCCAAGTGTAAAATCGCACGTCCTATGTTACCTTTATTCCCCCCGAGAGAAGGGGAGTTTTGCCCGCTGAGTTGTTCAGTAGATTAGGACACCTGATGAGCCGTTCCTTCGAAGTTCCATCGTTCTATAAAGGCGAGTTTCTTACTCAGATTAAGTCGCAGCGCCACGCAGCTGACCCCAAGCGCCGGGACACTCAGCCGTCGCTCATCGATTGCGGTCCCGTCAGATTTCTGGTCGCGCGACACTTCGGATTTTGTTTCGGAGTCGAGAATGCCATCGACATCGCCTACCGGGCGGTGCGCGAGAATCCCGGAAAGAGAATTTTTCTCCTGAGCGAGATTATCCATAACCAAGAGGTTAACAGCGATCTGCTTTCACACGGCATTCGTTTTCTTATGGATACGAGTGGACGGGAGCTCGTGCCGCTCAAGGATCTCACCTCAAACGATATTGTCATCGTCCCGGCATTCGGAACGACGCTCGAGATTCAAGCCGAAATTCGCGCTCGCGGAATAGACGTCTACGCGTTTGATTCAACCTGTCCCTTCGTGAAGAAGGTATGGAAACGAGCGGCCGAGCTCGGGCGAGCCGGCTACACGGTCATCGTGCACGGGAAACGAGAACATGAAGAAACTCGAGCTACGTTTTCCCACAGTAAAGAACAGGCGCCGACGCTCGTTCTTCTGAATCTAGAAGAGGCCAAACAGGTGATCGCGTTTTTAAAGGGAGAAATGAGTCGAGACGAATTCGAGCGGAGATTCTCAATCGGGATGTCCGCAGGATTTGAGCCCGATCGGGATCTCAAACGAATCGGAGTCGTCAATCAAACGACGATGCTTGCCTCCGAGACCCTCGAGATTTCGTCGATGTTCCGCCAGGCAATGCTCGACCTCTACGGAGAAGAGGACCTCGCCGCGCACTTCGCCGATACGAAAGACACGCTCTGCTATGCCACGTATGAGAATCAAGGAGCGACAAGGGCGCTCGTTGAGACAGGCGCCGATCTGGCACTGGTCATCGGCGGCTACAACAGCTCGAACACTTCGCACCTGGTCGAGCTCGCTGAGCAGCACATGCCGACCTACTACGTAAAAAACGTCGATGAGATCTTAGATCGTTCGACCGTCAGACATCTCGACACGCATGCCGGAAAGGTTATTGAGACAGCCGGGTGGTTGCCTGAGAAAACCCCTCTTACGATCGCTGTCACTGCGGGAGCGAGCTGCCCAGACCGTAGCGTCGAACAAGTGATGAAAAAAGTCGCCTCATTCTACGGCGCGGAAGTGCCCACGGTTTCTTCAGAACTTGAAGCTCCGTAAAACCTCAGATTCCACGATGGATGCCGGTACTAGCGTGGAGATATTTTCGCGCGGGTCTTTTCTCCGAACTTCGGAATGTCGGGAGGCTCCGAACCCAGTCCAAGGTAGAGCAACTCTGCGAGTTTCCATTTATGGGGAAACGGGACATCGTCGTTTACAAAAATTCCGAAACGGACCTCTCCGTAGGGAGGAAGTGTGAAATATCCTGCGTAGGTGTTTACTCGTTTGAGGCTTCCTGTTTTCGCCTGGAACTTTCCACCGTCGGTTCGAAGAAGCGAACGCCGGTCGGCAAAACCGCGGAGCAGCTTTCCGAACTCTCTCGGAGAAATGCGGTTTCGGTGCGAGAGTCCTGCTCCGTCGAATATCTGAAAGTCTTCGACCCCAAATTCTTTCTTCAGGCAATCACGAAGTGCTCTGCTCCCCTTCTCCGCATTTGCGGGGGGCGAGAAGCGTTCGGCACCCATCACGAGAAATAATTCGTTCGCCGTAAAGTTCGTCGAAAACTCCAGCATTGCCGGAAGGAGCGACTCAAGCGGACGAGACGAAAGGTGGCGATACAGCGGAGTAAGCTCGGAGCTGAGTGCACGCTGTTCAACCATTACCTCAGGCTTCGTTCCAGCGAGGAGGAAGCTGGCGAACAGCTCACCGAAATACTGCTCCGATTGCCCTTCTTTTTTTCCCAGATTGATTCGCTGCTTGGCCCCCTTCGGGATCTTTCCGCCTATGGCGGCCGATATCGGAGTGAGCGGAGTCTGAGCTTCGCCTGAACGAACCGTTCCGTTCTTTAGTCGCTCGAGAAACAGGGTGTTAAAATTCGCCGCCAGCGCCGTAGGGAGCGCGTCGTAAGGGTTATCGGAATTGGCATATCCATCGAGGTTTACATCGGATGCGAAAAAACTTCCGTCGACGACAATCCGAGAGATCCGCACTCCTGCCGGAAGCTTCGAGCGAACCGTAGCGGCAATTTTTACCAGCTCTTCAGAGACGAGATTCGGATCGCCGAAACCCTTGATGCCGAGAGTGTGGGAATCGAGAAGATACACCTCGGTGCGGAATCGATAGTCGGGTCCGAGGATTTTCAGCGCGCAGGCGGCTGTCGCCACCTTGAGCGTTGACGCCGGAACGAATGGCTCATCTGCTCGGTGCGAGAAGAGCACCTCACCGGCGGCGCTTTCAACATAGGCACCACCATTTCGTAACTCGCGGCGGAACTTGTCCTGCCAAGAATCCGCGAGCGCTGGGTCCGTGACGACCGCATCGAGGCAGAAAGCGGCAAGCAATAATCGGCGGAGAATCGCGGACCGGAGGAATCCGAGCTTATGCCACTCGCCTCGGGAGCTCTGTGACGGTGTTTTCGCCGGGCGCGATTCCATTTTCAATCGGACTCCACATTTGCTCTCCATGCTGACTGAGGTCGAGCCCAAGAAGCTCTTCCTCGGTCGTCACTCGGAGCGGGATGATGAAGTTCGTGATCTTATACAAGAGGTAAGATCCGCAAAAGCTGTAAACCGTGGCAATAGCCATCGCGAGGAGATGGTAGAGGAAAGTTTTCGTCTCTCCTGCCACGAGACCGACGTTCTGAGCGAACACACCCGTGAGGATCATCCCCACCATGCCGCCGAGGCCATGACAGGGAAATACGTCGAGCGTGTCATCCAGCGTGGATTTACTGCGGAAGTTGACGGCGATGTTCGAGACGATACTTGCGAAAGCTCCGATAAAAATACTCGCCCCGAGTGTGACGAAGCCGGCGGCCGGTGTGATGGCAACCAGTCCAACAACGGCACCGATACAGGCGCCCGTTGCCGAGGGCTTTCGGCCGTGGATTCCGTCCATGAAAACCCATGCGAGCATCGCTGCGGCTGATGCCGTGTTCGTGGTGAGAAATGCAAGTGCAGCGGTCTCATTTGCAGCGAGAGCGCTCCCCGCATTGAAGCCGAACCAGCCGAACCACAACATCCCCGTCCCAAGAATCACGTAGGGAATCGTCGACGGTGTGTGCGCCCGCTGTTCCATGTGAACTTTTCTTCGACCAAGGACCAGCGCTCCAGCGAGCGCCGCGATACCTGCGGACATATGAACTACCGTTCCGCCCGCGAAATCAAGAACGCCCCACTGCCGGAAGATCCCGTTCGGATGCCAGGTCCAATGCGCCAGCGGACAATAAATGAAAATGCTGAAGAGGCAGATAAAAAGCATATAGCTCGAGAACCGCACTCGCTCGGCAAACGAACCAGTGATGAGAGCCGGAGTGATGATCGCGAACTTCAGTTGAAACAAAGCGAACAGGACGAGCGGAATTGTCGGCGACAAATCTTTATGGGTCGAGCCGTCGACGTGATTGAAAAATGCGAACGTGAAAGGATTGCCAATCAGGCCGCCTATGCTGTCTCCGAAGGCCAAGCTGAATCCGAACACGATCCAAAGCAGGCTGATGAGGCCCATCGCGATGAAGCTCTGAAGCATCGTGGAGATGACGTTTTTCCGGGCAACCATCCCTCCGTAGAAGAACGAGAGTCCGGGGGTCATGAGCAGCACGAGCGCGGTTGCGGTGAGCATCCACGCCACGTCGCCCGCGTTAATCGGTCCACCCGGCATGAGGCTTGGTTCAGGCCGGAACGCCGCACCGTAGCAGGCGATGCCGCAGAGGAGGAGAAAGGGTATCCACCAACCGGCACTGGATTTTGGAGTTGAAGCTACGCGACTCATGGACCTCCGATTCACTTTCGATTTCCGAGCATATATAGAGGCAAATGGCTTTTGAGCCAAATCAATTGATCCTATTTGCTTCATTAACCGCTTCAATTAATTCAGGATGCATTAGGCGTTAAAACGGGCATAACCAGGTGAAGGGTGTGAATTAAAGAATCGCCGCAAATAAGGGCGGTGTCTCGGCGGGGAATAACTATGGGTGGCGACGGCTTTTTTCGAGCATTTTTTATAGCGGTCTTCATTATTCTGTTCTTGGCCGGGGCCATCATGTTCTTCCAATTGGAGCAAGAATCCCAAGATAAGCGCGAAGTTAGCCGCTATCTAAACAGCAAGGGAAAGACTCCCATCCCCTCCAGCTGGAAACGGGATATGGGGAAAGGCATCTAGAGGCCTCCCCCGACACATTCAGCTCTCCGCTGTCGATTATCAGCGGGTAATGGAAAACCTCATCACCTCGTCCTCTCCGCCTCCGGGTGGGCTCCCTGTTGCTACCGACTTGGCTGGTTCCCTCGTTGGCGTTCGCCTTTCCGCGACTTCTGGCCCGGTCCCGACCCACGGACAGCGTCTGGTTGCGGGTCCGGCCGGTGCCCTCGGGGTCCCGCCGCAAGGCACCGCCCAGTCATCCGGAACGATCGTCCTCCTGCAGGGGGCGGCTTCGAATGGAAGCACCGGGATAACCGTTTTCACGGAAAAAATATTTGAGTGGGCGATTGGGCTTTCCGCGGGAGTGATGGGGGGCGGGTGGAGAACTCTCTCTCCGTATGAACCAGGAGTACTTCGTCTCCTGCTGTCAGGCAGCGCACCCGCCGAGCCTTCTTCAATCGAAAATAAGCCGCTCCCGCTTTCGCTACTTTCATCGCGCATCGAACGATCGGCACTGGGCGTTGCTCCTGTGGTCTTGGAAACTCTGGAGTCGAACAGGGCAGCCCTGTTTGAGGAAAATACCGTTTTGTCCGCGTTTCAAATGCTTTGGCATTCTCTCCGAACTCCTGCCGAATTGAGCGGGATCTTTACGAGAGAGGGACAGACGGCGAATTCCGTCACTGGTTTGAGAACGGTTGATTCAGGCCCACTCCCGCTCTTTCTCTTTCACACGGCTCAAAATTCACGCTGGGAAATGCGATCGGTCCGTGAGAGAGCGGCGGAGAAAGATTATTTGAATGAGGCGAGACGGCAGCCGTATGAAACTGAAGTTCCCGAAAAACCTCTTGAGAAGAGCACTATGCAGCAGATGTTCGAAGCTCCAAAAAGCCTTGTTGGACGCGTGATTGGCTTCCTTCGGGCTCTATTTGCATAGGTGGAGATTGAAATTCAGAGCCGAATTCTTCCCGAAAAGACTCCCGAGCCCCGGAAATCCATGATATTCGTTTCGCCCCGCTCGATTTACCAGCGGCGCACAAGCACCGGCGAATGAAAAACGATACGACTTCCACCAAAGCCCTCATTTTGCGGCTGCTCAAATATTCCGTGGCTGAGCGGCGGACTCTTGCACTGGGCCTGCTCGGGCTCTCGCTCGGCAGTGCCATTAACCTTCTCTTCCCGTATCTCATTCGCAAGGTGGTGAACGATGAAGCCGGGTTTCATCTCGCGAATGATCTTTGGTGGATCACTTGCGGATTGCTGCTTCTCTTTCTTGTTCAGGCCGGATTTTTTTACATCAGGCATTTTTGCTTTCAAGTCTCGGGATACCGCGTTGCCGCCCGCCTGAGAAAAGACCTGTATGACGCATTGATGTCTCAAGATGTCGAGTTTTTCGATCTCACGAGAATCGGCGATCACCTCACGCGTCTCACCGCTGACACGCAGATGGTCCAGCGCGCACTCACCATGAACGTCTCGGTAGCGGTCAGATATCTTCTCCAGGTTCTCGGAGGCGTTTTCTTGATGTTCTACATCTCGACGAAGCTCGCACTGCTTATCGTGCTTTTCGTTCCGGTGATGGTTTTGGGGTCCATGCGCTGGGGGAAAAAGTTGCGGGCTCATTCTCGTCGAATGCAGGAAGCGCTCGCGGAGACGACGATTCTCGCTGAGGAGAGCATGACCGCATTTCGCACCGTGCAGGCATTTGCGGGCTCTCAATACGAGCAGTCGAGATTCGGCGCATCGAACAGTCAGGTGCTCCGGGCAGGTGAAGAGCGAGCCGCAGTTGCTGCGTCGTTTTCATCCGTGATGGTGTTCGTGATGAACTCGTCGCTTGCCCTCATCGTCGCGTACGGAGGCAGCCTCGCGCTTGCCCAAGAGCTGTCGGTGGGAGATCTCACCGGATTCTTCCTCTACGGAGTTCTTGTTGCAGTGTCGTTCGGCTTTCTGGTGAACGTTTGGGAAGAATTCGCGAGTGCTGCAGGAGCGGCGGAGCGAGTGTTTCAGGTTCTCGACTCCAAGCCGGAAGTCGTAAGTCCGACGAACGCCAAGCACTTCGTCGGAACTCGGCCCTTTTCTATAGAATTTGCAAACCTCTCATTTTCCTATGCGAGCCGACCTGATCGAGTCGTGCTCGATGACGTCTCAATGGAAATCCCCGCTGCCCAGACGGTTGCCGTCGTTGGTCCCTCCGGCGCAGGAAAGAGCACTCTGGCAGCACTTATTCCCCGATTCTACGACGCGAAGAACGGCGCGGTCCTCGTGGGCGGCCGCGATGTGCGGGAAGTTGATTTGCAGGAACTGCGGAAGAACGTTGCGATCGTTGCTCAGAATCCTCAAGTGTTCTCCGCCTCAATCAAGGACAACATTCGTTACGGCCGGCTCGAAGCGACTGATGCGGAAGTGATCCGCGCCGCCGAGGCTGCGAACCTAGACGCCTTCGTCCGCACTCTTCCCTCCGGATACGATACGCCTGTCGGCGACAAAGGAATTCAGCTGAGCGGCGGAGAGAAGCAGCGACTCGCCATCGCTCGAGCGATTTTGAAGGACGCAGGCATCCTCATTCTCGATGAGGCGACGAGCTCACTGGATGGTGAGAACGAGGCCCTCGTTCAGACCGCGCTCGAACGCCTGATGAAAAACAGGACGACGCTTATCATCGCGCACAGATTGAGCACCGTGCAGCACGCCGATAAAGTGATTGTTCTGCAGGACGGCAAGGTGGTCCAAGAAGGCACGCATCACGCGCTTTACGGAACCCCGGGACTGTACAAGTCGCTTGTCGAATATCAGCTCCTCTCCTGAGCTTGCGTCATATTCAGTGTGATCAACGATCCGCCGGAAATCTCAGGTCTTGAGATTGGAGTACGAGAGTGGTCGTAGCTAGTCCGCTACGAACCGGGAATAAAAAAAGTATGAAGCAATGAATGATCGAGCAGACGAGCGGGAGTGGCGTGCTCCCGCTTCCATGCGGTTGTTGCGTGCGACGGACTCCAGCGGTTTCCGTCGGAGTTCATCAGCCCTTGTACTTCCACGGGCACGTACGGGCGACGGGCTTCACGATGCGCGCGACCATCGGCTGCTCGAGGACGAACGCGAGGCCGTTTAGCGTTGTGGGGTCGTGCCACCGGCACACGTCCTGCTGGGTCGCGCCGCGGACACCGGGCAGCCGCGGACTGGGCGGTCCGTAGTGCGCGGCGTGGACGAACAGCCGGTGGTCGTTGACCCGCAGCAGCAGCGTGACGAGATCGGTGTCCGGCCCCACCCGCTCCGCGATGAAGCGCCGGTAGATCGGCAGGCCGTCGGCACCGAGCTGCGGTTGGCCGGTTCGCTCCCGATAGTGCGCCCAGAACACGTTCGGCAGGTCGGCCGGTCCGGTCTGGATCACCTTCAGGTAGCCGACGTTTCGCCCCAAGGAGACCGTCAGGCACGTCTCCTTCTTTAGGTCGGCCAACGACGCCACCTGCAGGATCGCGAGCGCTTCACCGACGTGGGCGAGGTCGATCTGGCTGGACGTGGTGACCTTCTCGGTGACGGTGATCACCGCGCCCACCCGGTCGCCGACCCCGAGCGCTTCCACCCGGTCGCACTCGCGGATCGCCTTCAGCACGCGGGAGGGGATCAAGTACTCGTCGGTGTGCTTGCGGCGGGGCCGGTGTCGGCCGCTGGGGTTGGCTCGGCGGATCCGCACGGTGTCCGGCCGGAAGTCTTCGGCCGGGACGCGGGACAGGTGCGGGTTCGCGCTGATGAGGGCATCGAGGAGCCCAATTCGGTCTTTCATGATGCAGAAACCTCCGTGATGTTGATGGACGCGGACGCGAGGAAACTCCTCCGGCGGAAGCCGGCGGTTGCGAAGCGCATTCCCTTGGCCGCACTGGGACGTGAGGCCGAGGGAATGCGTTCGCTTCACTCTGGCGCGAACAAACAACGAAACCTAGAGCGGACTGCGCTACTTACCGGACTGGTATCCGGTGAGTAGCGACAGATTTAAGGGTTCAAGATTGATACTGCGGAAAGAACTGGGGGCGTATTTTTAGTATGAAAAGAGAAAACCGTCAAAAGGCGCCTATTTTTGAGCTCAACTGGAACTTGAGCGCCGCACTCGCCGCCACAAAAAACAGGCGGCATGCGGCAGGGTCAGCCAGAATATAAAGTTCGCTATTAAAAACGGAATGGTGAATGGACTCACGAAATCCATCCACCCCTCGCCGTGCCGCTCAAATGCGGCTGCGGGCAGAGGGAACCCCAAAATGAGGGTGTTCTCGTCCACAGGATAAAACATCGTGACCGCAGGAAGCCCCATCACGATCCCGGCGACGAACATCGACCAAAAGGATACACCGGAGAGCGCCCGTCTCCGGTAGAGACGCGTGGTTGCGACGGTCGCGCGGATACACCCAAAGAGCACTGCAGCCGTCACACCAAGTACTACCAGGAGCTTCATATAAATTTATGTTCCGACGCTAGGCGGAAGCCGGACTTGCGGCGAGCTCGGAGGATTTGGACCGCTTCAACTCTCCGAAGTGTAGACCCTCATTCTTCAAGCAAAGAACTCCAACGAGAGCGGTGAAGATTACTTGAAGTGAATGACTGAACACCGAGTAGGCAAGCGCGAATTCCTGCGAGTAGCCGTAGATTCCCGTAAGTGCGGTAACACAGCCGAACTGGAACGTGCCGATGAATCCTGGGGCACTGGGTGCCGCGATCGCAAGGGCAATCATGACGTTTAGCACCTGACTGACCCACAGGCTTGGATTTTCGCCGAATGCGAGCAGCATGATGTGGTAAATGAAAGCGAATTCCAGCCAAAGCAAGTAGGACCAAACAATAATCAAAAGGAGGTCCTTGCCCGAGGAAATTGCTCGAAGACCTCCGACAAACTCGCGTGCGAGATTCATGATGTTCTTTCGAAACTGAGGCATCTTGGAGAAAACGACAGCGATAATCTTCTCGGCCAGAGTCAGCAGGAATTCCGCCTTGAAGTAGGCCAGCAGCATGACAGACGCGATGCCGAGTGCCAGCACCGCCAAGATTTGCGCACCGACGGTGACGAGCGGCGGAGGATTATCAATTTGAAAAAGACAAATGCCGAGCAGCGTCAGCATTGCGAGCACGTCAAAAACTCGCTCGGTGACCACACTCGCAAATGATGCGGCAAAGCTGATCGGCTGTGAACGGCTCAATACCCAAGGGCGAACGAACTCACCGGCGCGAAGCGGCAGCGCATAACTCGCGAGATTGCCGAGCACGCACGCGTTAAAGAGCGAGCGTGTGGGAAGATCTTTTCCGCCCGGAAGCAGAAGGTGCCAACGCTTTGCGCGGATCCAACTTGAAAAAATGTAGAGAAGAAAAAGCGGAGCGATAAATGCGAGCTGAATTTTCTTCATCTCGCGAAAGAACACCGTCCATTCAAGTCCGCTCAGGAGATACACGAGGAGCGCGGCGCTGATGACAACACCGATGAGAATACCTGCTTTTGCCGACCGTTGTTTCATTACAATTCTCGGAAATAAAATCGCGCGACATAATGATACAAATCAGGTGTTTGAGTAAAGAATCGGATTTCCCTTATGAAAATCTGACAGGCATCCGAACTACTAATTAGGTCGTGCAGTACCCCGAAAATACGAAGTTTTATAATTAACTTGAGCTTGCGGTTACCGCCTCTGAGAGCGCGGGTTCGCATTCTTTAGTGAAGAATTGGGTTACTTGGTGGTGCCTAGGATCATGGCGGATCCAGGCGTAGTATTAGAGATGGGTTAGGCATTTGACGGAGTTCTTATGCCAGGGTGGATAAACGAAATTGCTGCTCTCGCCGCCTGCGGACTTGGAATCCTTCTCCTCATCGTGGTTGTGCGCGCACTCATCTTCCTCCTCAAAATCTCAGCAATAGGCATGCTCATCGCGTTCATCGTTCATGCGTTTGGACCCGAGCTCGCGTTGAACGCGCA
This sequence comes from uncultured Bdellovibrionales bacterium, assembly GCA_964509425.1. Taxonomy (GTDB): domain Bacteria; phylum Bdellovibrionota_C; class UBA2361; order SZUA-149; family CAZDWZ01; genus CAZDWZ01. The sequence continues at coordinate 61,045 of CAZDWZ010000017.1, forward strand.
GCAGCGGCAGGACGTCTATGCTTATGCGTCGGTGGCGGCCGAGAAGGCCGCGGGATTCGGATTTGCCGCTTGGCGCGAAATAAAAGATATCCGAACCCGGCTTCCCGAAGAAAGGCGCGGAAGGTCAAGCTAAGCACTTAAGAACATTACCTCTCTTTTCTCTCCTTCCGGCGCATTGCCGGTTCTCGTAATCAATCGCGAGCAATCCTTGCGCAACCGCGCCCACTCCACTTATATAGGCAGCCCCCTAAATTCAGAGGGTGAATGAGCGCATTGCCTGGTGAGGTCGTTGCTGAAGCGAATTCGGGCCGGCGCGGCGCAAGTCATCGCAAATGCAGGCTTAGCGTTTGATTCAGAATAAACTTAAATAACCATGCGTCGTTATTGTTTTTAAGAGAACATGAGTGCCAAGCTGACGAATGCGCAGATGAAGGAACCGATGACCCTTCCGCCGGAAGTAATCTCTCTTATTGAGGATGAGGAGGACCGCTTGAAGCAGGTCATGCAATCTCTTCAGTCTCAACGGGAGATCGCAAAGCGCCGGCTAAAGACTGAGTCCGAGCGGGCACAGGACTTTACTGCTCAGATAGTTGCCGCCCGGAAGGACTCCGACAAACAGATGCTGGCCTCCGATGAGGCGGTCTCCCACGGCCTAAGAGACCGGAAGCGTGAAGAGATCGGGGAAATCGACCGGCTTCTCGAGCGGCCCTATTTCGCCCGGATGGTACTCCATGAAAAGGACGGGCTCAGTGATAAAGAGATCGAGTTCAGACTGGGTACGGTAAGTAACCCTGATTGCCGGATTATCGACTGGCGGAAAGCGCCAATCTCCAAGCTCTACTACGAGTATAAAGAAGGAGAAATTTACGACGAAGAAATCCAGGGGCGCGAGCGGACCGGAAAGATCGTCGTTCGCAACAAGCTCGATATCGAGCGTGGGGAGCTGAAAGCGATCTCATGTCGCTTCGGGTACTTTGTCCGAACGGCGGAAGGATGGCAGGAAGGTCGCGGGAAGATGCGTACCGGAGCGTCGAGAAGAATCGGCGAGCTGCCGGATGTTCTCTCGCTTATTACTCCTGAGCAGTTCCGCGCCATCACCCAGGACGCAGAGAGCGCCGTCGTGATTCAGGGGATCGCCGGGTCCGGGAAGACCACCGTTGCTCTCCATCGGCTGTCCTGGCTGCTCGCGGGCGGAAACTCCGATTTGGAATCAAGAGATTCGCTGGTACTGGTGCGAAGCCGACCACTTAAAACCTATATTCAGCAATCGCTTCCAAGCTTGGATATCGGAGATGTCCAAACTCAAACGTTTCAGCTTTGGGTCCGGAAGCTCATTGAGAAGCTGCCAAGCCTCAAAGAAAAGGGCGTTACTTTCTCCGACGATGATTCACCGGTTTCGGTCGAACGCGTGCTTCGTTCATCCGCACTCCTGAAAACCATCGATGATTATGTAAACGGCCAGCGAGATCGGTTGATCCGACATCTAGAAACAACTTTTCGCGACGCGGCTCCGTTTATTCAGAAGCTCGAGTCGATTCGGGGCAAAAACTTTCCGGCTATTCGGATGGTCGAAGAGCTCCACCAATCCCTGAGAGGCCTCGAGCAGCAGCCTTGGTTCTCAAGAGTTTCGGAAGAACTTTCGAACTGTAGAAAGCGACTCTCTCTCTACCGAGAAGATCTGGCGCGGCTGTTCGAGTCCCCAAAGGCCTTGATGGAGCGGGATCAAAGCAAACTCATCGACGAGAACCTGCTCTCGGAGGCGAGAGATTTTCTCGCGCGGGAGCGAAAGTCACTCAAAGTCTCATTGTCCGAAAGCGTGCTGATTCTTCTTCTTGCAACCGCGAAGGGTGAAGTGCTGAAACGACCCGAAGGATTCGCGAAAAAGTATCGCCATATCGTGGTCGATGAGGTTCAGGACTTCAGCGTGACCGAGCTCGCGTTCATTCTGAATATGGTAGAAAGCTTGAATCAGCTGACACTTACCGGCGATGCGGCGCAAGCAATCTCGGCGAGCGGATCGTTCCCCGGATGGGAAGCACTCAGAAAGCTACGGAATCTCGGAGACACTTCGCACTTTGTCGAGCTTACGGTGAGCCATCGATCGACGCAGGCGATTATGCGACTTGCTGATTTCGTACATGGCGAATCGAGAACAACTGGCGGACGGCAAGGAAAGGCGCCGCTCTGGTACTCATGCCGCAACGAAAACGACGGGACCCGGGAAACGATCGAGTGGCTGCTGCGTGTCTCAGAAAAATATCCGGAAGCGGTTGTCGCGGTTCTCTGCGAAAGCCGTGAACGGGCTAAATTCGTCGCGTCCCTTCTCTCCCCTACTTTTTCTTCGGCGCTGCAGCTCTGGGATGACAGCTCCCAAGCCTTTCAGGAAGGCGTTCTTGTCATGAGTGTTCATGACGCCAAGGGACTCGAGTTCGAGCACGTCCTGATTTGGAATCCGAGCGATGCGGCATACCCCCGGACTCGCCTCGGCCGCAACCGCCTCTATGTCGCCATCACACGGGCGGAGGAGCATCTCTGTCTCGTGACGTGGGATAATCCGTCCTCGCTGCTGCCGCCGATTACCGGCGGACTGGTGCGCGGAGTCGAGGCGGAAGAGGAGGAAGAGGACGATGGAGAAGTCCAGCTTTTGGATGCTCTGCCGGGAGAGAACTAGAGTGATTCTCAAAACTTTTGTCCCTTTGAGAATCACTCTAGACGGAGCCCCGGAGGGGCGACCGGCTAGCACAGAGCGGTTTTCGTTAGAGAAAAGAGCTGCGAAGCCGGAGGCTTCCCAATATTAATTCGGACAAAACTTTCGAGAACCGCTCTAACGCAAGCGGGAGAGCATGAATCTTCGTCACTCGATGACCCCGATCTCTCTCTTGCTTTCGCTTGCTCTCCATTCTTTTCTTGTCTACGGAGCTTTAGAGAAGCTGGCTTCTCTCCCGCCCCTGATTAAGAAGTCGGAAGACGAGCCGATCATGGCCGAGCTCGTTGACGCGCCCATTCCAAAACAGTCGTCCCGGGAGATCGCTCCGCCATCCGAAGCACGGGAAACCGACACACCTCCGGCCGATGCGAAGCTCGGCGAGAAAAACACGATTACTGAAAAGGAAAGCATTCGCCGCGGCACAGAGGAAGGCCCAAAAGGCGAGAATCAACCCGCAAAAGCAGTACCGAGTCAGCCCACCACTCCGAAAGAAGTGAAAGCGCCTGAGAAGAAGTCTCCGCCGGTTGAGAAAACAACGCGTGCACCGGAAAAACAGGAGCGACCGAAGACGCAGCCGCAGAAAAGCGAGCCGAAAAATCCGGTGTTGAAGCTCGGTGAGAATGACGTGCTGGCGAAATTGGGTCCAGGCACGCTCACCCCTTCCGGTAAGGAATCTGGAAGCGAGTCCTGGGCGGAAGAGAAAGACAGGAAAGAAGGTCCGAGCGATGCTGAACGTTCAACACGATTTCTCTCCGTGCAACCGTTCCGGAAAAGCGGCAGCGGCATTCTGCAACCGGGCGTGAGCGATGTCCTGAACAACGTTCCCGATGGCGAAATCACAGTACTGAATGAGAAGGCCGATCAATTCGCAGTATTTGTTCGACGAGTCGCGAACCAGGTGTTCGGTGCACTCCGGAGAACCAGCTGGGCAAAGCTCTCCGCACCCGAAGTCGAGGCCATTCGAAAATATGGAAGAGTGCGCGCAGTGCTTTCGCCGAAAGGCAAGCTCATGCGAGTCGAGGTTCTTGACGGTTCCGGAAGCATACTTTTTGACGAGCTTTTGAATGACTCCGTTGAGATCGGTGCGAACGATCAGAATCCTCCGAAGGAAGCGCTCGCCCCCGATGGGAATTTTCGATTCATTTTCATCGCGAGAACATGGACGCGTCGAGCCCCAAACAATATCTCGGAGCAACGCTGGATTGTCTTGGGAACAGGTCTCGAATAACCGTTTGGAGAATGCTCCAAGGTGGGCCAAAGTTCTCCTCACCTTTGGGCGGCTACCTTTACCGAACTAACGTCCGCGGTCGAGCCTGGCCTTTAATTCTTTTAGGGCTTCCTGCTCGGCGCTCTCCGGCTTGTAAAACTGCAACCATTCGACGCAAGTAGATTTCATTCGTAGGTTCTCGTCTGGATTATCGAACGCGATGTTTTCCAGCGTCCAGAGATGCCGGTCGGAGACCTTCGTGCCGGAATTATTCACTAACCCGGAGAGAACGTAATGCCAATGGAGCCTCTTGTCTTCATCATCGGAGCTCATGCTAAACGCTTTTACTGCGAGGTCCGCATCGTCAGCGGACTTTGAGCTTCTCACAGCGGTCGCGCGGGCCATACCGCTTGCTTTCATGACCCGTCTCACGGCGCGATGCCACTCGACATCTCTTTTGCTGAACAGCGTTTGGATGGCCTGCATCCAGAAGGATGAGCCCTTCACACTTCCCTCAATTTCTGCTGCCATCATCGTGAAGAACGGGATGATGGCGGAATGTTCGAACGACAGAGATGCGATGTATCGAAACAACTTTAATTGCTCGTCTCCGTCTCGAACACGTGTGCGAAGATATCCGTGAAGGAGTGCATGGGGGATCATCTCACGTGCTTGATTGGTCAGTCCGTCGATCACGGGAAGTGAAGCCTCTGTGGGATAGATCGTGCAGAATAACTTCACCGGCTCGGGTTGCATGAGTTCTACGGAGAGCATGTGTTGAAAAAACCGCTCTGTGTAATCCTTTCTCACTCGTGCCGGACGCATGATCGCGACCACGCGCTCGATCGTCTTCAACGCATTGATTCGATCATCTTGAGAGATCCCTCGAAGCGAACTGAGCGCGGAAATAAGTGTTTCGATTACCTCTTCCGAACGCCCGACTTCTTCCTCATCGACACCATTCCTCCAGGACGATAATGTGATATCCTTGAGCGATTTGATATTTGCCGAAAATAGGGCGTCTGCTCCCGGACCGCCATTTTTGATAGCTCTTATTTTGAAATAGACTTCCAGAAACTGCTGCAACTTTTCCTCGTCGTCGTATTCGTTCTTCGTCCATATACCCCGCGTGGTGGTTTCCGGCGCGGTGACGCTGACGAAGGTTGTCTCGGCTTCGCTCCCCATCACCGGCATGATGGGCTCTGCTATCGCCGTCATCCCGTCGGGCAGCGAGGACGGCGAAGTAAGAGGTGGATAGGTCATCGGAGCGGCAGTGGGACCGACGACGGAGGTCGAGATCGTCGTCGTGAACTCATTGCCGTCAGAAGCTGTTATCTGCGCGGGTGCAAAGTGCAAGTCCGAGAAGACAGGCGGCATTTCCGCCAAGATATTTCCCGAAACGTTTGCCAGACAGAATCCGGCGCTCAGGACTGCAATTCGTGCGTGACGATAAAAAACCGGACTCATCAAATACCTCAGGGACTTCAGAGAGCGAGATTGCTCTTGTCAACGCTTCGATATGAGCGCGTCGAGGTTCGCTTGAGTCGATGATAGCGAAAAGCGGCGGATGCTAGAGAAATGCTCGAAAGAGGCGACGTTCGGCGCGCGAGGGCACTGGTTACTTGGCCTTCTCAGTTTCCGCCCATCGAAGGTTGTTCTTCGCCAACGCGAAGTCCGGACGGAGCGCGATCGCTCTTTGACATTCTGCAATCGCCTCGTCGTATCTACGGAGCTGAATCAAAGAAGCACAAATGTTGTTAAAAGCTTCCGGATAATCCGCTTGAACTCTCAAGGCGTTTTTTGCCGCCGTGATGGCGGATTCGTAGTCGCCACTTGAGTAGAACGCGAGGCTCTCGTCCACATATTGAGCAGCCGTTGGAGTTTTTGATTCCTCCGGCCAGGAGAGCGTGCCGCCGTTTAGCTGTCGCTGGATCTCCAGCGCTTTTTTATCACGAGGATGTTGACGCAGTGTCTCCTCCACAGCCTTTCGCACTGCTTCAGAGCTTCGTTCGGATTGGCCGATCTCGATTGCCTCATGAAGCGAAGCCAGGTGCGCAGGAAACATTGTGAGAGCCTTTTGGACGAGCACGCGGGCCTCAGTGTAGCGCTTCTCCTGTCTCAGAAATGCCGCAAAAAAATAATACGGCTCGATCTCTCCGCTCGCGTAGGCCAGCGCATTACGAAAAAATTGCTCGGCTTCTTTTTTTTGCCCCGTGGCGTTTCTCAGGATCCCGAGATTGATGTGGAGCGAAGAATAAAACGGAGTGAACTTCAGTCCCTTCTGGAAAGCGACATCAGCTTCCGAATATTTCCCTTTCCCCATTTGCGTGAGCCCGTAATTCATCCAGCCGCGGCCATTCCGGGGCGACTTTTCAGTAACGTCTCTCCAGAGGCTCTCCTCAGACTTCCAAACAATATTCCGCTGTCGCGTTCCGTAACCCATACCGAGAAGGGTGAATGCTCCGAGGAGCAAGGCCGGATATCGAAGCTTTTCTGAAGTTATTCCGAGAAAATGCGTTCGAGCAGAAATGTTCGCGAGGGAGGTCACAAGCGCGATCGAGAGGCCGACGAAAGGGAGAAACGTTCGATGATCGTTTAACACCTCCGCAAGCGGGATAACCGAAGAGGTAGGAAGCAGCACCAACAGAAACCACGCGATCCCGAAGGCGATTGGCCGTCCCTCTTTCTTTTGAGACGTGAACACCGCAACAGAAACAAGAAGCAAAAGAAAAACGAGTCCACTCCAAAATCTCGGATCACCCAGGCCCGAAACGAGCGCGATATCAGTATCAGCACTAAGATGGGTAGGGAGAAAAAACGTCTTCACGTACAACATCATCACGTAAGGCTGAGTCATCGCGTAAAGCAACCGAGACGGGCCGCCCGGCACAAATGTAGATGCCATCTTCACACTTATCACGGCAAGAACGAAGCAGATGAGAATGAGTGGCAGTGCTCGTAGAACGCAATTGCAAAATGTGCGAATCCCGTTTCGGGTGAAAACGTCAGGGAGCGATCGATCGCACTCAATCAGATAGAGATACGCGACAAACACCGGCGCGACCATGATTGAGCTTTCTTTGGCGAACATTCCAATGGCTGCCGGAATGATATACAAAAAATAACTCCGGCATCTGCCGCCGATCAAATACAGCGTGAACGTCAGCATGTGGCAGACGGCTGAGAGAATGTCCGAACGCGAGATGATGTAGTTCACTGTTTCCGCGTTCGCGGTGTGTAGGCCGTATAAACCTGCCCCGAACAGGGCAAAACTCTCATTGTGCGAGCTCGAGCGAACCTGCGTGAGAATGGTACGCAAAACAAAATACGTGCAGAGGATCACCACGAGAAAACAGGTAAAGTTGGTTATGTGGAAAAAGAACGGCTCGAGCTTTTTTCCTAACGCGTAATCGATCGCGAGGGTTGTCGTGACGAGAGGTCGGTATCCTTGATGGCTCGGCATTGAACTGAAGGTCGTTTTGTCCCAGTAAAACCGGGGGATGTTCTCCAAGTGAAGGATGTATGGATTCTCTTGGATCGTATGAAAATCGTCGAAATGAAAAGAGTTCTCAAAGTGATTGGAGTAAACGAGCGTGACCGTCAGGAGAATGAGGAGGAGCGTCACGACGGACTTCATAAACTTCGGCCGTATGAAAGGCTGATTCTGGACTTGGACCTGTTCATGTCGGATCGACGAGACTCTCTTTCATTACCCTCGATTCGATTTCCGCCTGCTGAATAGCAAGATGACGAATGAGTTCCGTTTGCGTGATGAGCATCGACGTAATCTTCGAGTAGAGGAGGATAATCGCAAACGCCGTGCCCAGCGCAAAGAGATAGAACACTAAATCGGTTCCTCGTCCGACGCCTAAGAGTTGCGCTATGGAAGTTGTGAAGTCCGGAACGAGCACGAAAAAACCGACGATGAGCACAAAGCTAATCGCAATAATCCGGTCTAGGAGAAGCGAGCGAAAGAATTTTAGGTAGAGGAAAAAGCAACCAAGCAGGCCGACAAGCAGTATAAGCTTAATCCCCATAACACCTACTCACTCCGGAATTCCCCAAACGCTCTCAATGCCAAAACAACTCAGTGAAACTTTCCCAGACTATGTTTACGGCGTTACTCATCTTTTGACCTTTCGCCGTTGAATAAGGCGTGTATCGAATTTTCACCGGTATCTCCACGTAAGGCATCTTATGCCTCCGGATTTGAACCAGGAATTGAGTTGCGTGTGCCATTCGATTTTGGGTAATCGAAAACTGGGACGCTGCTTTCCGGGTAAATGCTCGAAGGCCGTTGTGAGTGTCCGTTATCTCCAGTTGAGTGAGTAGCCGAGTAAACTGCGTCGCGCACCAGAGGAAATTTTTCTTCACCGATGAAATGTTATTGGCCTCTCCCCCGTCCCTAAATCGGCTCCCCAACGCCACGTCGGCCTCGCCGGCTTGAAGCGGACCGAGTAGCGGAGGAATTGACTCGCGGGAATGCTGGCCATCGGCATCGAATGTGACGAAATATTCCCCTCCCCGGCGGAGAGCAAATCGAATTCCTGTCTGGAGGGCGGCCCCCTGGCCCAAGTTTACAGCATGCTGCACGAGAAAAAGTGAGGATACCGACGAGAGGTGTTTCCGAACAACTTGCTCAGTGTCATCCCGTGAGCAGTCGTCAACGACTACGATGTTCGCGACTCCATTGAGCTCACTGAGAACCTGCTCTATTGCTCCGCCTTCGTTATACGCCGCAATAACAATCCAGGCTGAAGGAAACTGGAGTGAAGAGCTCTTCATATTCAGAAAACAGTCACACCTGGAACAACACTTTTAATAAAATCAAGAAACAACTCTCTCTGGGCATTGGTGTACGTTGAGATATCTCCGATTCCGCAGTTTAGATCGGTTCCCGTGGAAGCAATGCCGACAATTGCGATCACACTCTGTCCGGCAGCGGTAACACGTTCGACGATAAGCGGACCTCCAGAATCTCCTCGGCAGCTATTCACTCCATTACCGGAAAAGATAGCGGTCAGATGATTTTCCGAAACCGAGACGACTTGGAGCTTACCGCCCCGCAGTTGCCCGACAGTCCCTTGCTCGTCTGCCCCGTAGCCGAAAAGTGAGACGGTTTCACCCGCAGTAATCGGCACACTTGCGAGGAAAGGCAATGATCTCACCGGAGCGGCGCTCTGCAGCTCGATAATGGCCGCGTCGTTGAAAACTACGTTGCGCTGATTATCTACTTGATAGAGCGGGTGGATGAAAATTCGCTGCGCACTGATACTCGTGTTCCCGGCAATCACCGTGACTCCAGTGGGATCGAGAGCAACACAGTTTCCGGCGGTGAGGACGTGGGTCGGCGAAATCATGGTGCCAGAACAGGTGCTGGGACCAAACTCTGCTGAATTGATGGAGATGGCGACGACGGGTGACCTCGAGCTGTCACACGCGTTTCCGAGTATCACTTTCTCGCCAAGTGTCAGGAGCTCGCAGCTTTCGCGGTTCGGTGAGGAATCCCCACCCGACCCGCCACATCCCAGTCCGGAAACGATGCCCAGCAACGCGACCAGCAACTTCAAGCTCGTTAATCGAATCGAATCCCGGGGAATTCTGTGCATAACCCACTCTCCATTTCCGTAACGTAAGAGAACAGCGAATTCATAGACGGTGCAACGAAATTCCTAGGTGGGTCTCAGAGGCAGGTCAGAGATTTGCCTATGAGAATTGTGAGAATCCCATGATGTCGCTCATATTTTTCCCGTAAAAGCCAAATTCGGCTCAATTTTTTTGCTCAGCTTGTCGAACCAAACAACTGCAAAAGTCTTCTTTTGCGGTGGTGATTGTACGCACAATTTCAACTTGAACTTTGGACGGACGCGTTGAGCACTGATTCCACAGACACACATGTCGGATGCGTAATGGGTTCGGCTCGCTACGCCTCCAAGGCCATGAAGTCCTTTGCTCAGTTTCCCTTAGTAATTTTGGCGCTGTTCGCCCTGACCTTATTTCAGGGTTTAGAAAGCGCCGATGCCGCCCCCATTTGCAGAAACGGCGATGGCAATTGTAATCGGCCGAACGTTCGACCGGCACCGAGACCGGCGCCTCGGCCTCGAGCCACTCCAAGACCGAGGGCGACACCTCGCCCCACCGCGACCCCAATCCTACCGATTCCCGGACCCACTGGTCCGACCGGAGCAACGGGAGCTACGGGTAGCACAGGTGCAACAGGTTTGACGGGTTCGACCGGTGCTGTCGGCGCGACCGGAATCACAGGCGCAACCGGAGCCACTGGCGCAACTGGCGCTACCGGTAACACCGGATTGACCGGTGCAACGGGAAATACAGGATTAACAGGCGCGACCGGTAACACAGGCTTGACTGGTGACACAGGCGCAACCGGTGCGACCGGCGCGACCGGTGCGACCGGCGCAACCGGTGCTACAGGATCAACCGGCAACACGGGATTGACAGGTGCAACAGGTAACACTGGTGCCACAGGTAACACCGGATTGACTGGTGCGACGGGCGCAACCGGTAACACTGGTGCAACGGGCGATACAGGCGCAACTGGTGACACAGGGGCGACCGGAGCGACTGGCGCAACAGGCGCTACAGGTAACACAGGATTGACCGGCGCCACTGGCGACACAGGTGCGACCGGAGCGACTGGCGCAACAGGATCAACGGGTGCCACCGGAGCTACCGGTAACACAGGATTGACCGGTGCGACCGGTAACACTGGTGCCACAGGCAACACGGGATTAACCGGCGCCACTGGCGCGACTGGGAACACCGGTTTGACTGGCGCAACTGGTGACACCGGAGCAACAGGCGACACAGGTGCAACTGGTGACACCGGAGCGACTGGTGCAACGGGATCAACGGGTGCAACCGGCGCTACTGGCAACACAGGATTGACCGGTGCGACTGGTAACACTGGTGCCACAGGCAACACGGGATTAACCGGCGCCACTGGCGCGACTGGGAACACCGGTTTGACTGGCGCAACGGGTGACACCGGAGCAACAGGCGACACAGGTGCAACTGGTGACACTGGCGCGACAGGAGCGACTGGTTCAACAGGTGCTACAGGATCAACGGGTGCAACTGGTGCTACCGGTAACACAGGATTGACCGGTGCGACTGGTAACACTGGTGCCACAGGCA
>CAZDWZ010000018.1:0-64185 GCA_964509425.1 uncultured Bdellovibrionales bacterium
GGCTGCACGGACTTCATTCTTGGTTTGATAGATTACGTAGTTCGGAGATTTCCACGAGTTGAGAAAGGTGGTCAACGCACTAAGAGGATCCGGGGAGCTTTTAAGCGTCAGTTCTTCGTACCCAATCGACACCATGTTTTCTTGCCTCCGAAAACTGCTAACCAGCTCCTAATTCGCCGCCACATCTTCATCCAGAATCTAGCCTTCTCACGGCGCCCTATGCAAATCCGGGGCAAGCGTATACTTCGCCAGAAAGCTTTCTGTTTCCTTGCATTGCATTTCGAGAGGTTTGCTTCCTGAAGACAAGAAATCTGAAGGCTTTCGATGACGTCAGATTTCTTATTCACACCGCAACCATTCGCATGTACGCTTCGTACTCACTTGCGAATGCTTTGCAAGTTCCTAACATGGGCCGAGCGACTCTTCGGAACCGATCTGGTCGCGAGAGAATAAAAGACTTGGCTTTCGAATTGGTCACGGTGGAGATCGCGCTAAATCTGCTCACAGCCCCGACATTGCACGCAAATGTTAACTTTCGCTCCCCGCTTCCACGGAATCAAGAGCACCGTGAAACCGGAGCATTGTATCCGAATCTGAAAGCTTAAACTTCAAGTCGCCGTGAATGGTGTTGGGTATCGAGAGGGTTTCGCCGCCAAACAAACAGCTGTGCTGACCGAACGATCGAATCTCGGCGAGTTTGATTATGATAATCTCTTTTGGAGCCGAGCGCCTATCCGTGAAGAGCACCTTTCCGGGCTGCAAAGTCTCCCTTGATTTTAGAAAGACAAGTGTATCATCCCGTCTCGCGATGTACCCCTTTGACCATCCCCACCAAGCCGAACCAATAACGCTGTAGCTTTTTGGCACCTCAGATACGCCGGTGTGCATGCGTCCGCTCCACTCTCGTCCACCCAATTCAATATACCGACTTATTTTCCTTCAATTCTTCGAGATCTGAAAGTTCAAACTTGTCGTTATTTCTCGATCTCTTCGTGAGTGATTCCCGCCACGCAATATGATGGCGAGTTGATGGTCATTACAATTTTGCCGTTCGCCTTACCCTTCTCCGATATTTCGAGCGCGCGGCGAATCTCATCAAGCGGGAGTGTCATGCTCACCCGAGCCTGCAATTCCCCTGCTTCCACCATTTCAGTGATTGCTACTAACTCTCGCTGATCGGGTTTACAAAAGACTCGGGCCACCTTCACACCGAACTCCTGGGCCGTCGCCTCGTTCGGAAACGCCACAGAAGTGACAAGGAACCCTCCCCTCTTGAGCGTTCGATGAGCCTTTTCAAAAGTGTCACCCCCAACGGTGTCAAAAACAACATCGAATTTGCCGACGATGTCTTCGAAGTTCTCCTTCGTGTAATCGATGAATTCATCGACACCGAGACTCTGAACATACTCGGCATTCTTGCTCGAGGCCGTTCCCACAACAGAGGCTCCTTTGTTTTTTGCGAACTGCACCGCCAACGAGCCCACGGCACCAGACGCTCCCGTAATTAAGATACGTTGACCTGCTTTCAATTCGGCAAGGTCAAAAATCGCCTGCCATGCCGTCAAGCCTCCGAGCGGAATCGCCGCTGCCTGGTGGAAGCCCACGTTGTTTGGCTTGATCCAGATATCGCTCGCCTTCGCGATCACGTATTCTGAGAATCCCCCGGTCTTCACCATGCCGTAGACGGCATCACCGATCGTAAAATCCTGAACCCCATCGCCGACCTTCTCGACGATTCCAGCGATTTCGCCGCCGAGCCGTATCGGCAATTTGAGCCCCAGTCGTTCGCCGGCTCCGTTTCGAATTTTCCAGTCGATGGGATTAACGCCAGCGGTTTGAACGTGAATCAAAACCTCGTCTGATCGAGGCTCCGGAATATCAAGGTTCATTACTTCAACCACATCGTTGCTGCCGTAGCTCTTAATCACAATCGCTTTCATTCTTCCTCAATCACTTACGGGGGGTTGTTGGAGTTCGGACCGCACTCCCCCGCTTCAAACTTGTGCAGCAGACGCCAGGCGAAACGGCTTGTACATGGTCTTTAAGGGTTAGTACCGCAGTCCAGAGCGCCTATCCCAGAAGCATCGGAATCCTGAAACCCACCTCCGTCATATGCACGAGAAGTGGGTTTCTTGCGATTCAATTCCTCTGCCCGTGCCTTTCCAAAAAGTAAGAGCAAAGCGCCGGGAAGTCGGGAAAACTTTCACAGCGATTCCGTGGATGTCCAAATCCATACGCGGCATGAAAGAAAGGCAGCCCGGCGAGATGCGCAGACTCTTCATCGCCCGCCGTGTCGCCGATGTAACACGGAGCGCGAAGCTTTTGCCGATTGACAACGGCACGTATGTTCTCCGCCTTACTGAGACCCGTCCGGCCCCAACATTCGGCATCAACAAAACAATGTCCGACACCTGAGCGTTGCAAAAATGCATCTAGATAATCGGTGCCGCAGTTACTCACAACAAAAAGAGGGTAGTGGTCACGAAGAATGGCGAGCCCTGCTTGCACCCCCGGATAGAGAACGTCGGAGGCAGCGTTTCGTGCCGCAACGGAGTCCGCCTCCCGCAGCAAGCGGGTTACTTCGTCACAGCGATCAGTTGGCACTGTTTCAAGAAGCGCTGCTTCGAAGTCGCTCCACGGTTTTCCAGATATTGAGCAAATAAACTCCTGCGAAACTCGCTTCTGAATACCCAGGGATTTGTAAACCTCACTCATCGCCGCCGCTGTTTCAGCAGAGCAGTCCCAGAGAGTTCCGTCCAGGTCAAAAATTATCGCGCTGATTTCCATCATTTCCTCCGTATGCAAGGCGCACGTCTCCAAGCGGACGAAAGTCGTCCGTGAAACGCTGCGCGTGTTATTTCGGAAATTTATGGTTTACGATTACAAACGCTCTGGTCGGTGTTTGTCCTTCCCGTTTCCGAGAAGTTTTGAGCCGATCTCTATGGCCGAGCAAGCCGCCGGGGAATCCGCCGAAGTTTCGATTATCCCCGCCCCTCGTCACCTATTGCTAGGTCTGGCGCTATTTCCGTGCTTACCGCTTACCACCGAATGAGGACTGCGACCAGGACCTTCGGGTAGAGACTCGTTGAACACTCGGCCAGATAAACACCGGGCTCCGACTCTGGATAGTTCGACTATCGAATGCCGTGAGAATGCGAGATCTGGACCTGCAATCAAGATGAAAAAGCGCTACAAGACATTGAAGGAGACTCCCGCGATGAAACCAGTAACTCTATCGATGTCCCGCTTCTCACTTCTTGTTGCCTCATTTTTCCTTGTAGCGTTAGCCACACCGGCAAAGTTGTTCGCCGATGTAGAAGCTGGAAGGCGCGCGGCGAACCGTGGAGAATACAAAAAAGCCTACGACGAGTGGCGGCCGCTCGCGGATGCGGGAAACACCGAAGCTCAGTATAATCTCGGTCGGCTGTATGCGAATGGGGACGGCGTCGCGAGAAGTTACCCGGAAGCATTCCGCTGGTTCGAGCGGGCGGGATTGCAGGGACATAAAAAAGCGCAGGAAGCCGTCTCGAAGATGTATAAATTCGGCGACGGAGTGGAAAAGAATCTCGCGCAGAGCGAGCTTTGGCGTACAGGAAAAGCAGTTTCGTCGAAAACGGTAAAGGTCGTAGCAAGCGCCACTCCAACCCCATCTGAAAAGTACGTCGCTCAAGAGGTCGAAGAAAAGACAGTCGCAGTCAAGGTGGACGAGCCCATCGCGATTGAAACACCCACTCCGTTCGCGACCGCAACTCCGACCGCAACACCAACCGCAGAGCCCACGATTATTCCTACTCCCGTAGAAGCGCCACTAAGCGAGGAAGAGATACAGCGAAGAGCGTATCTTCAAGAACTCGTGGGAACTTCACCGGAAGAACAACCGTCGCGCGACCGCTCACCCGATAAAACACCAGCAGCGCCCTCGCTGACCAAGGCGCTTTCCACTTTCGGCTCGTGGCTTCGTCCGAAAGCGGCATCACCCTCACCGACCCCGCTTGCCGCCGATGGCGAAAAAGCAAACTAAAAGAGACGAGACGAGAGGTAAGGACCCTAACGTCTCGCTCCCACTTAGCGCTCGAACGGCTGCACGGGGTACTTCCCAGGGCGGAGAGACAGACGACGAAGCGTCTGGTAGCTCTCCACGATCTGAGGAGTCACGTCGTGCGCCATCCGCAGCACCAGCACGTTCCGGAACATCATCTCCCGATCGAGCGTGTTACCGCTCTCGTTGGAGGTGACGAACTCGAGCACGTGCTCGCCCGACTCTACGTCGAGGACCATCGAGCAGAGGATGCTTAGCTCGGCGCGGGCCCGAGCGATCAGCTCCTCGTACTCCTGCGCCGCGTCCGGGTCGGACGAACGGCTCAGGATGTACCCCTCGTAAGCGTCCCAGGCCATCGCCTGGGCCCACTCGAGGGCCTCGATCTCGTGCGGCTCCAGGGTCACCATGACCCAGGACTGCCGCGGTCCCCAGCCCTGCGGGCTGCGGCGCGTGGGGCCAACCACCGTACGCATAGGAAGACCTCTTGGCCCGCCCAGATCGCCGCGAAGTGCAGCGACCCGAACGGCAAGTTTGGTGCGTCTCCCGAAGCGTACAACAGACGGCCGACACTACGGCTCTTTGAGCCGCACGATCAGCCATCTGTTTTGCCTTTTGAAAACAATCCTCTCGTCTCTACCGATTCGAAGCGACGAGGGAAACACGCACATTGTTAAGTGGGGATAGAAAGAGCGATTCAAGTTAAAATACGCTGCTTCCCCGCTCACATCAATCGAGCCAGAGAAAATGTAATCGCAGTGTAAACATCGTGATGAAACGCCCGCATACGGGATTCCCTGACGCGATATTCACCAGTCGACCCACGCTCTCAACTCGATCACAATTCGATAACTTGCCCAATCTTCGGGTCAGAAGTTTCGTTGAACGCGGTCGGATGTCCAAGAACCGCAATTGAAACTTGGAGAATTCATGAACGTTAAACGAAATAGTTTTCCGCTCGCGCTTGCTTTCTGTGCCTTTGGGATTTTTACCGTCGTCCAAGCATCAGCGCAGTCGATCGAGGAATTGAAAGACGCCTGGACAGAAGAACAATCAAGTTCGGTCGATCTTGATGGAAGTCTTGTTTATTACGACACTCTCGAAGATGGAGCGCTTACAAAGCAGATCATATTCGGCGACGGAAGACTTGGCGATCCGGTCGTAGTTCGCGCTCCTCGAGCATCCATGGCAACCCGCACAACGACGAACTCGGACTGTCGAACGACGGGCTGCCCGACGGGACTTCGATGTGTGCGATTGTATCTCTTTGGGAGAAACCCATACGGATGCCGTCCACCGAGAGCTCCCGTATCAGCAGGACCCACGGTGACCATCACGGGAGGTCAGATGTCCGGAGGTCCCGGTAACCTTTCTCAGTATCTGCAAAAATAGGTCCTCGCGGCCTGTCCTACAAGACTCCAGGCGCAAGAGGTCTGGAGTCTTGTGTCATCCTTTAAGCTTTATCTAAAAGCTATCGGTCACATGCCTTTTCTTCCAACAAGCGGCTCTAGCCGACCCCAACTCCGGGTTCGCGGAAGGAATTGAGAATTGGCCGGATCGCGTTCCCCTGTGGGATCGTCTCTACAGCGACGCGAGCGCATTGGAAATACTCGGTGGGCGGCCTGCGGCCACGGATCCTAGAGAAGCGCACGCCGCCTTCACTCAATATTTCTGCGAGTTGAGGACCGACTGTCTGATTCAGCGATTGGGTGAGGTTCGCGCCGCGGCATACGCCGAATGTCAAGCTTGCGTGCGAAACATGTGCGTCCCCCCTTCTCGCACTCATGACCAAAGGCTTGACGATGTTGGTCGAGCGTATCTCGGATTTCCAGTCACGATCGTATCAATCCCTCTCTGCATCACCACTGCGATCGGAGTTTGCGAACAGTATCGCGCCGATTGAGGGTAAAAAACCTGTTAGAGGTTAAATTTCTCAACGGTTCCAACGATACATTGACCGGAGAGCAAGGAACCCTTGATACTTCCCAGGAATATCCTGACAACATGCGAACCGGCGAATTGAATGGATTCGGAGCTTCGGATTGCTAGAGCGGGATTTTTCAATTCTAATGAACAAAGGGGCGTAGTCCCGCCTTGCGGCCGATACGGAGTAAACACAAATCCTATGGTGATGATCTTTCTCATCTTTGCTGCTTCACTCGGCGCGATAGGAGTTGGCATCTCCGCCGCACTGCTCAAGAAACGTCGTGTGGCGGAACAATGGCCGGCGGTGCCTGGGGAAATTGTCGACGTCAAGCTAAATGAGAATAACTCTTCTCACGACGGAACAACCTACTCTCTGGAAGTCCATTACCAGTACGAAATCGACGGGCTGACCAGAGAAGGAAAAAGCGGCTGGTGGCGAGTCTATCCTTCGAAAGCCACAGCGGTTCGGGAGCTGAACCAATATCCGCGCGGGACTATCGTTACCGTGCGCGTGAATCCGTCCGATGCGACTAACAGTGAAATAATCCTCGACGGCAACTCCACGGATCGAGTCTTCAATCTTTTTCTTATTTGCACATCTTTCACGGTCGCTTGCCTGGTCGCGATTCCCTTCATGCGTCCACCGGGCGCAGCAGAGCTGCTCATCGCGGGACTCTTTGTTGTAGTGGCGGGATTGATGCTTCTCGTGGTACTCGCCCCAATCTTTTTTCTAAAAAACTCGAAAGGGTCTGAGCGGTAACAGGATTCGATACCGTGTTCATTGCTGTCAGATATTTCCCTTAAGACGCGAGACGCGTGTCTGGTTTCGTATAGGCAACTCTTTTTCCACCTGTGCAAAGAAGCTAAATTCGCCGTTCGGCGTCCCGCAAGGCATCAAGACCAATCACAGCGTGAATGAGACTGAATGAAAACGCTGTCCTCACCGGGTGTTTAGGCCCGGCAAGGTTGGATGAACATCTTGACGCCCCGCGCACACCGGCTGGCGTGTTAGGTGCCTGACTTCGGGTTAATCAGCACCTTCAGCAGCTGCCACGCCCCGGCGGAGTCGTCTCGTGTGGCGATCGCGGCTTCGAGCGCCCGGCGCGCCAGCAGAAGCATAACCCCGAGCCCGACCACCAAGCCCACGATGCTCGCCGGGATTTCCCACCACTCGAAGCTATCCACCATCAACGACCGGCATGGCAGCACCACGGGCGCAGTGAGCGGGACGAAGCTGAGTACCTTGAACAGGAGCAGACCGGGAAAGAACAGAGCCAGCGCCGAGCTCCCGGCCACGATTGACTGAGTAGACTGCTGCAGCCCCTGCAGCGGACTCGGCTGTTCATTGCTTGTGCCGAGGACCCCGCAGATAAGGCAGATCGGTGTGACGAGCACCACCCCCCCGGCGGACCAGAGGAACAGGTAGGCTGCCGTTCTCAGCGGGAAGTTTGCTCCGACCACCGCCGGCAGAAGAACCGTAACCGTGAAGAAGCCGACGAGCAGCATCCCGAGGAGCATCGGGGGAAACAGCTTGCACTTCAACACCCCGCTCGGTCCCATCGCCGCCAGCTCGACCTCGAGCCGGCTTTTCACCCCCTTGTTTTTGATTCCGGAGAAGAGCGGTTGCATCGCGACGAAGATCGCAAGCTGTACCAGCGCAAAAAACGAGACAGCGGTCGGCCCGTGTGCGTAGAGCCGTTTCCAAGTCTCGTTCCGGAACTGCGCGGACCGCGGGTTGGGCAGCTTCGCATCGGCCTCGCGGACGGCTTGCTTCATGTGATCCACGTTTACCTCCGGGCGCGCCACGGCCATCAGCACGAGCCACTCCTTCATCCGGCGGATCAGGACTGCGATCTCGGATTCGCTGCCGGTTCCGAGTACGGTCACTCGCTCGAAGTTGCGCTCCCCGGCCACGCTCGCGGGTCGCGCGGAATAGAGCAGAACGACGAACCCGTGGGGCGGCCGCCCTCGGAACTCGGTCTCGAGGGATTCCATCGATTCCCGATTCAGCTCCCGCGAGAGGATGAAGAACTCGGGGTCGCCGACCTCTTTGCGTGCGAGGATGGGCTTGAGCATCGACACGGCGTCGGCCCCCTGCTCCTCGCAGATGACGGAGACAGCGAGTGGCGGCACCGAGACGAGCAGCTCCCCGCCCGACTCCGCCTCTTTGACGTTCAGGTAGCGGCTTCCGAAGATGACGGCGTTGCCCACGAGGGCCGGAAGCACGACGAGCAGGAGGAGAAGCTTGCTCTTCATGCGCCGACGAACCTCGTGGCAGGCCATCAGCCAGCCAGCGGACTGAAACATGATCGGGCTCCGAAGGGGGTGGGGAAAGAAAACTAGTAACAGTCTCGTTCACGAGTTGAGGGCGACGAACTTTCGCCCGCGATCGGGAACGACATTTGACTCACACATACTGTGTTGTGAAGGGGCATGGCCACGCAGGCAGGTTTCGCAGCCTAGCGCATCTTGCCGAGGCAATTCAATACGGAGGCGCGCGACCGCGGGGAAGTGGAGCGCCGATTGTATTCCGGCCTGGAGCGTAACTTGTTGAAGAACCTCGGGTTAGCTCGGGCGAGATCACGCATCCAGATCACACGTCCCGCGCCTCACGATTACGTCACCTTACTCAGCCTTCCGTCTGGTGAATGCCTTCTCATACGTCGCGGCAGACCCCCTATATATTTCGAATGGAGCATGAGGTGCGCGCATACGGACCTTGAGCACCGATGGCAGACTCGGCCATGTCTCGCTCGTCTCACCCTTCACCGGAAAGCCCTCCGAGAAATCGGCCCCCACGGCTGTTGCCCAGCCGGTGACACGTTCTGTACGACCTACTTTCAATCTCTTCTCGATGAGCTCGAAAGGACCCGTTTTCATCCCTCGTTCGGAATGCACGGTCAGAAAAACCTCACTTACAGTCAGAGCAAGTTTGAGATTCACCACGAAGTCTGAACCAATCCGATTCTCTCCGGTGAGTTCTTTCTGATGATAGCCCGTTTCCGTTCGAACAGTCCGACTTGGTTCCAAACAGTCGTCGCCGATGAAGATTCGCTCCGTCATTGCCACGCTTGATTCCGAGAACTCCAGGTCGACCTGGTAGGATTGTCTGAGATAGTTTCTGCAAGGCGACGACCAGCTTCCATGCAGATCCGACATATTGAGTGATGAGAAGACTTCCTGGTGTGGCTTAATTTTAACAGGCGAGGAAGCTCCATTACATGCAAGACCGCGGAATCCGAAAGCACCGCTCTCAATGGTCCTCGAATTTCCGCTCAGATCAAATACTCGAATTTCCCCGCGAGCGGTCACGGTGACAAACACCTTCCCCGGCAGCACATCAAGACCCTCAATTCTGTCCATAGATCCATCCAAACGAAAGACCTGAGGGTTCACCGGATGGTTCATATCACTTACCATGGTGAGAGCACGGCCCGACCCGCTCGAATACATGGCGCGACCGTCGACGGCAAACGACTCTCCTATGGGCTCGATCGAATCAAATTCCCCGGGGGCACTTTGAAAGTTCCGCCGTACATCCAACTGCATACCCCGCGGCGACCTCCGAACAACAAAAAGCGTCGGACCTAAATTCTTTACGCCAAGACAGTCTGACCCATATTCAATGCTCCCGTCTCTCAGGTCCAGCCGTGCGAGCTTGCCCTTTATGGTGCTGTATTTCTCGTAGACACAAAAATAGACCTTTCCGAGATTCCAACCCAGACTGCGGGAGGTCGATCCCAGAAATTCTCTCGGGAGGTCGTAAGGACTGTAGCAAGTGCGGCCGCTATCGAGTCCCACCACCACGATCTTCGGCGCAGGATTGAACTTGCCGTCATACGCGATTCCGATGCACTGCCCTGATTCAGACCGAAGACTTTCGCAGCCACTAACTTCGACAAGTCTCGGTGGAATCACACCTTCGGCTTCGGTAGTTGGTAGTCTCCCGGGAGGGAAGAGCGTCGCAAACAAGAGACCTGCAATCACGAATTCAAAAGTCGCACTTCGGTGATTTTTGTGGGCAAGCTTTTTGCTTCTCCGATCTTCGCCATAATTCATGGAGACTCTCCAGATTAAGCTGCTCAATAGCAGCGTCGCTTCTTCAGGAGTTATGAGCTTGCAAACAGAGTCGCCTCGGCTTCAAGTCGGGGTGCTCTCTGGGAATCGCAAAAGTTTTGAAAAGGTGAGAATTGTGACTCTCCTCTGTCTCAGCGCATGAGGCTCTCGTGAAACTTTCGAGACCCGGGTCAGGTATTCTCGGGGCGTCCGATATTCAGTTCCCAACGTATCAGCGTGCGACTCGATCTCTAGCAATCGCTTTGCTCCGCTATAAGTTTCCAGTGATTGGGCGCAACAGAGAAAGCGACGAAAAGTAGAATCGTGTTTCGGACGCCTTCAATCGCGAACACTCGTCGTTTAACGCCGCGATGCTCACAAAAAGAAACTCTTGTACTATTGGCAGCTTACAAAAGAAGAAAGCATTTAGCGGGCCGGAGCATTTTACTCGACTACCGAACAAGTTTATAGTCCGTAGTCGTTCTTCTGGCTGTTCGCAAAAAAAAGACCTTTCCCAAATTGTAGATGTCGTTCCACGAGAAAGATGAACTCTCATCCGTGAGGTCGCGAGCTCATGCTTCTTGTCTGACGGTGGGTTTTTACTTGGCCGTTTCCGTTTTGTGACGGCCAAAAACTGGTTCTTGGGAGCAAGAGATGGATCGGACCTATGGACGGACGCATGCCAGTGACATCGGGCTTCTCGTGATCGAGAGGCGGATGGACTTCGAGGAGTGGATCCAATCCGGAAAGAAGACTGCAGGTCCGTACGTGCTGAAGGAACGGAAGGTCCTTCTGGAACAGGGCGGCGGCTGGAGGGGCTTCGAGGGGTACTGCGCTTACGCAAAGTTCTGGATGTTCGGGAATCTGGAAAGCGCATACAACCTCGCGTCTGTTGTTCTCACTGAGGCGGAGTTCGCGCTGAAGCGGTGGAAGCTGATCCGCGGATCGGTCAGCTTCTACGAACGGATGCCGGACCGCCTCTTCGGACGCGCAGGGCCTTATGGAGGAACCTTCTTGGGGCCTGAGGGCCGCCAGAGCTTCGCCAACGAGTACACGAAGGGCGACACTCAGAAGGCGATGGAGATCGCTTACGCAGTTCTCACTTCGAGCGCGTTTCGCCGCCTTAGGTGGGGGAAATACTCTCGCAGCTAGCGGATGTGAACGGCTAACGATGAGGTGTAACGAGGGAAACCCCCTCGTTGGGAAAGGAGATCGGGCAAGAAGCTGCTTGAGAAGACTCGTCCCGCTGAGAAAAGACTGACGGGGGCGACCTGAAGAGAACCTCTCTCAGGTACCGTCAGCCTCCTCGAACGAAGAGACTATGAAAATCGTCTCTCCATTTTAAACCACTGCACACACAGGGCGAGTGTGTTCAGCAGATCGTTAGACAATGCGTTTTCGAGCAGCTCCCGGCGAACGGAACCCAGAAAGTCGAGATGGTTGGCAAACCACCGCGCCTCCCCGAGAACGTAACCGGCAAAGCCATGGAGCGACGCTGCGACGTCCTCTCCCTCAATGTAGCGATCCAGTAACTCCACCAAACGATCCGCGGACCGCTGGTTGAGCAGGAGAAACGCATTCTGAGCTAGGGTCGTCGCGAAGTGCAGCTGATAGTCCATGTGAGGACTCCTCATCTGGTCGAGACTCTGCGCCGCTGGGAAGTCCAGCAGTCAACAGAGCTCGATCCATCACTTCGCTACGAGACGGAACCGAAAAACCCGGAGGGTCTACCTGAAGCCGTCGAGTCCTTTCTCAGCGGATACTTGATTATGAAATGAGGGAAAAAGGCGTTGTAAAAAAAGTGCTTTTTAAGACGGTAAATTCGTCATTCTGGGTGGAAAGCGATGAATTAATTCCTAAATACCAATCATCTCGAAGATTACGAACGCTAAGGTCGTCCGACATTCCGCTCCCAGGTCAGGTAACCTCGGGACGTCCGATATTCATTTCCCAAGATCTCAGCATGCGACTCCATCTCTAGTAATCGGTTGCCTCCGCGATAAATTTCCAGTGATTCGGCGAAAAGTGGAAAAGAGAATACAGAAATCACTTTTCGGAAGCTATGAGCGCTTAGACACCAGAGAATATTATCGTTTGCGTCTTATCGCTCCAAATCCTGAAGTTCTGCTCAACTATCCGGCTTTGGCCCTACATCACTCAGAGTAGACATGATTGGAGTTTCCGCCTCAAAAAACTTCGCTAACCTCCCTGCGTACTCCGGACAGCGAATCGCTTCAATGTGATCCGCATTCGACACCGACCAGCTTTGGATTTCGCCTCCACCTGAAGCGAGGAAACGCTTTGTTTCCTCTAAGGGGAATATCGAGTCCGACTCACCAAAAATGACCATCACTCTCTTGGGGTCAAGCCGTGATAACTCCATGTTCGCATCGAAACCTCCGAGGTCGACACCTGCCCACATCTTCGTCCAAAGACGGCCGGATTGCCACGCAATCTCATCAAGCGGACCAAAGACCCACAGGAATTTATTCTTCGCTGTCCGCTCGACGCTTATCAAGGGCGAGTCGAGCACGATTCGATCGAATTCATAATACTTCGCAGTTGCCCCGAGGAGGGCTGCGGCTCCGGCCGAGAAGCCGAGTCCTCCGATTTTTTTGCCGGGCAGCCGCTGCTTTAGCCAAATGCTCGCAGCATGAACTGCCTCGGACTCCCGAATTCCAAATGTGAATAGCCGACCATCACTGTCCCCGTGTGCGGGAAGGTCAAAGATGGCCACCGGCAATCCGAGATCGTGCAACAGCTTCGCGGGGTAGAGAAAGTTTTGCTTATTCGCGTTTAGGCCGTGCACAAGCACTATCGCGAACTTCGCATCCGCATTCCCGGGAAGAAACCACCCGCGGAGCGTCTGGTCTCCTGATTCGAACTCAAATTCTTCGAATTTCAGACCGGCGATTGACGGATTTTGCGTCGCGCGAATTCGCTGGGGATGCAGTTGAATGAAACTGAGAAGTCCCGGGAAGACAATGAAAACAACGAAGAAGACTCGAACGAAACCTGCTCCCGCAAGTCGCGGAAAAGTCCGAGGACCCGCTATCATCGAGAGGAAGCGGTTCAGCGCGAAATACACGACATGGAACGCGGCCATAAGCGCAGCCAGTGAAAGGACGTCTTCGGCCAAATTGCGCGGCGGATAGCAGCCGTCAATCGCGCGAGCGATAAGTGCGCCGCGAGCGCCGAGCACCACGCTTAGTCCGACCAGGTAGAGAAGCCCCTTTCGAATAAAGCGACGTAAACGATCCTTTGTGAAATGCATTCCTCCAAATTATCACCGCGCAACTTCTACTTGAAGGAATAGACTTGTTGCATTGTTACGGCAGAGGAAATAGTGACCGCTCACCGCAGTTTCCGGGCAGGTTAAAAGTAATCACGTCCCGGCAAGTTTCGCTCGCAGTAGACTAGCCAGAACAGCGAATTCCAGCCGAAATCAGCACATTCAGCTTTGTATTAGCGACCAAAGGAAGAACATTACGTTGAAAAAACGGTTGGTTTGCGCCTCGTTTATTCCAGGCAAATATCCGTCCGATTTGTTTATCTTTCGTTTTACCTTCGCAACGTTTGCTCCAGATTCCATCCGCATAAAGTTCCTTGAGTCGTCCGGTTCCAAGGAATGAAGATGTTTATTGCACTGAAGATAAGTCGTTCCCGAGTTGCTCCCGCTAATCTCGGCGCACTCGAATCGCCTGCATCTCCCCCATGCACCCTGGAGATGCCCCAGCCCGAGCCGAAACCAAAACCGTTCGACCCAAAGACGGCGGATATGGCTGCTTACAATGAACTCGGCCTCGAAGACGCAAGGGTCTGGGATAACGTGATGATTTCCACTATCCAGGTTGCACGGCAAACCGGCCTCGATGCATTCATCAAGGACGTCGACGCCATCAGAACAATCGGACACGAGAGAGCAAAACAAGAATTCAAAAAAAGGCTACAGGACGCGTTCCCCAAAGTCGATTTCACCGAGGCGGTCAAAATCGGGATGACGAATGCCGACGGCAAATTCCTCCTGACGCTCGAGCAAGATGGGAAGTCCTATACGATCAAAAACCCCGAAGTCATCCGCGCAGCGGCGCTCTATACTTTCCTCCTTCGCGCCGACAGCACAGCAGCAAAGCCAGGTGCGCCAAAGGGATTTGCGCCGTCAGCGGTCGAGGCGTTGAGTCTTGGACTTCATCGGCGGAAGGTAATTGAGAGTGCCAAGTAACTCTCAGTATCGCGCTCAGCCTGCTCCATCTGCTTCATGAAAATGCTTTAGGAGCGAAGCGAGGGACACCTTTACGCGCCGGAGCTAAGCTTCCCCAAAGGATGGCCGATTGGCGCCAGGGGCCGTGCTTTGGGGAAGCTTAGCGGAGGTGCGCTTCGACACCCGACATTGCGTCCCCTTCAGCAAAATCAATTTCAAAAAGATCAGTGTCGCAACATCCCTTCCCTGCCGATATAAAGGATACCCAAAGGATAGACCTCGTGAACAACCTTTCAGCCTCCACATTAGATCTCCTCAAGGACTTCTCGACCGAGTTTCAATCGCGGTTCCGACGATCCGTCTTCGGTTCCAAAAGAGCGATTGAGCTCCTCGACAGAATCGCTGATTCCCGAGAGCCGGGCGCTATCATACACCTCGCGCCATTCGTAATTCAGAATGACCGACGACTCGCACTCGAAATATCCCGAACGATCCAAACACTGCTGTCGTGTCTTAAACCCGCCGAAATGGTAATCCTCGATTTCCAAATGCGGTCTCACTCCCATTCCTTCGTGCGGTGGAAGCTTGAGGTGTCCGAAGTTGATGCGTTCGAAGAGCTGGAAGGTCTCGCCTGGGTTCCACTCGTCATCGCGTCGATGTATCGAGATGGCTTCGTTCGAGAACGAGCCGTTAAGCTTCTCGCCCAGCACATAAGTTCAGAAACTCTGCCATTCGTAATCATTCGAACGAACGACTGGGTGGAGAACGTTCGCGTGCAGGCGGTTCGGAATCTCAAATCGATCTTGAAACCAGAGTTTGCCGGGCTCATAATCAAGAATCTTTACCTCCTCTCTCGACTGGAGACCTCGCGCGCCCGAGATCGAGATGGGATCCTTCTCGAAGCACTCCGCGTCCTCCACGATCCAGCTTCGCGTGCCGACGTGTTTTCCGCGCTCGAATCCTCCGACCGGATTGTGCAGAGAATATGTTATCGGGTTGCACTCTCCCCAAGCGCTAACGACGCGATCCCACCGTTGGAGCGAGGACTTCGCGCGTCCGACCTCATCGTGAGACTCGATTGCGTGTCACGGCTCTCTGAGATGGAGCAAAATGAAGATTTTCGACGGTTCGTCCGTTTGGCTCTCGCAGACCGTCATATGCTTATCCGGCAACGGGCGTTGTCTCTGCTCGTCGAGCTGCCGTATGCGGAAGCTCGTGATTCGATTTACTTGGCCCTCTCGGACCGGAGCCTGGCAATTCGTCAAACCGCTCGGGCGCTCGTCATCCGAATCGAGAAAGTGGAGAGCCCAAGCTATTTTGCGGAGTACTATCGATCACTTCTCTCTCAAGAAATATCGAGAACGACGGCAAACGTTGTTTTGGGACTCGGCGAGACCGGTTCAACGAATGATGCCGAAATCGTCGTCCCCTATCTCGCGCATCCCCGTGCGGAAGTGAGAAAGGCGGCGATTCGGACGCTCGCAAAGCTCTCCGGCAAAGCATTCGTTTCGCGTTTTTTCGAGATCCTCACAAACGACACGCAGAGTGTATCAAGAGCGGCAACGAAAGCGATCCTGTGTTTCGACGTGGCCCCGCACAACGAGACAATTTGGCGGCTCTTTGTTGAAAGTACAAATACACACATAAAGATCAATCTTCTGCTTCTCATGAAGCAGCTTCCAAAATGGAAAGCGCTTCACCGGCTGCTCCTCGCACTCTCCGATGAGAACACAGTAGTTCGCGATCAAGCTCGCGAATACACCGCGAATTGGCTCCGAGACTTCAATCGTGGGAATACGAATGCCGATCCTGAGACGCTTGCTGCGGTGCGAGAAGCCTTCAATTCCGTGAAGGAGAAAGTCGACCCCACTCTTGCAAGGCAACTTGAGTTCTTCTGTCGTGGTTAGACAGATTTGGGGAAACAGCTCGCCGTCGCCTCGAAGATTCGCGTTCTCCGGTTCTGGCGGCTCCCCAGCTTGAGCGGGACGAACGCTCTAAACCTCCATTTCGTCCTGACCTCGTTGCATTCACGCCCCTCGTAGCACCTCGTTTGAGAAGCGGATCGCGTTTGCGGTCTCGATGGCGACTTCCCTCGAGATAACCGCAGCGCAGTTCGCGACGACATCCGCGACGAAGGTCGCGATGGTGTCGAGGCGGTTGTAGGTGTCCCGCTGGAACAGCAGAGCGGGCAGCTCGTTCGGCCGGTGCATGAACCAATCAAGGATGATCCGGGCCTCCGTCACGACATTGTCGAAGGGATAGATCCCCGCGCGGAACTGCCGGTCGATCTGTCCGCAGATGTTCAGAACCTGCACCGGGTAGATCGCCCGGACGCAATCTGTTACCGCGGCACGATCCGCAGCATCCCCCGCCCACAACAGCCGGCCGGCCCAGACGAGATCGAGCGTTCGAAACGCACGAGTGACCATCTGGCCCAGAACTCGATCCAGCCGGTCAATGATGTCCGGAGACGTACCGCCGCTCAGAATCTCTCCGCGGCGGCGAGCGAGCCGGATACCCATCTCGTTAGACGGGACTGCCGCGAAGTACGCAACTGCAAACAGAGACACCTCATCAGGTTCGTTAGGCATGATTTGCCCTCCATAAGACGACGTCGGGTCGTTTAGTCCGCTTGAAGAGAAGCTCGGGCGAGCTCCCTTAGAAATCCTCACGCGTTCGCACCCACTGGAGATAAAGCTCTCCGGTAGGTGCCAAGAATTTTTACTCAGATAAGGAATGTAAAGTAACATGCCGTCTATGCGGCGAGCGGGATTTTAGGTCTCTCATAGAATAATCGCAAACTTGGATAAATGCGGGTACATATTGCATTTCCGTTTCGGAACTCGCCGCCCGCCATTCGCTCAAGGTATTCGATAGGTTTCTTTTGGGCGAAGATTGCGAAACTCGATCGCGTTTGATCAAGGCGCTATTCGAAGCTACTTCCCGATAAACTCCAAATCTTCGGACTGATTAAACAGCCCGAGACAATTATGTTTCTGAGTCGAACTCTCGGTCGAAAGATGCTCGTTCATTTCCGCCGACTCTTGTGAAACTTTCTTGAATGTCTTTCTTACGCAACGTTTACTGGCCCTCCGCTCTTCATAACGATCTTGCGGCGTCGAAACCTGAGGAGAAGAGCAATGATCATAACCCTTTCCACCAATCGCTCCGGAGAGACTGCGGCTGCACGCACCTTCCCGGAGGCCGAACCCCATTCCCCAGTCTCACTAGAACTGCCGGACGCTGCGCCAAAACTAAAAGCATTCGACCCGAAGACTGCGGATACGGCAGCGTTTCGGAAGCTCCGAGGCGAAACGGCCGAAGCATGGGACAATGAAATGGTCGCAACGATGCAAGTTGCACGACAGACCGGTCTTGATGCTTTTATCAAGGCGGTCGATGAGGTCAGAACGGTCGGAATGGAGAAAGGAAAAGCAGGGCTCAAGAAACAGTATCAAAAGGCGTTTCCCGAAGTCGATTTCACCAAGCCGGTGACAACACGTTCTACAAATGGAACCGGCGACTTCGTGCTAACCGTGGAACAAGGTGGAAAATCCTACACCTCCAAAGATCCGGCCATCATCCGTGCCGAGGCGCTTTATGCATTCTTAGCACATGCGGACACCACAGGCGCACGAGAGGGCATTCCGAAGGGTTTCGCACCTTCGGCGGTCGAGGCATTGCGGCTTCGACTTCATGAGCGGAAGGAGTTTGAAAGCAAGAAGTGATCTGAACTGGCCGTCCAGAACATCACTTCTTCTTCAAGATGACTCTCCCCGGTGTAGTCATCTGCTTCGTTTTTGAATCGTCTTTCGCTTTCGGCGGAGGAGTCGGTGTTGCAGTTGGAGTCGCCGTAGGAGATGGAATAATGAGCTGACTCTCTTCGATTCTAGAGCCATCCGGCGGCGGAGATGGGAGCGCACCTTCCGCCCTTTCGGCCTCAGCTTTAGCTACCGGCTGTGCGGCCATTAACCGCTCGTTCGGCATAACGCGGTCCGCCGCAGCCGTTGAAGCTGCGAGAGTTGTCGCCGCAAAAATGATTCCAGCAGCAAACAGATTTCGCTCCGCCGGTTCCGCCGTGATCACGCGGCCATCAGCATCTCGAGAGATCGAAGCGCATATCTCTCCGCCGGTCTCGCGAAAGAGCTTCGCGATCTGCTTGGCGGACAGCTTTGAGAAATCATGTACTTTCTTCTCGCACCGATCGCAGAACCAGCCGGACTCTTGGACTGTCGCGGTTTCATAGAAATTCTTAATTGGGCAAGGGTCTACAAGCTCGATCCGATCGAGAATTTTAAGAGCTTTTTTTCCGCGCATGGATAACCTCCGTTGAAACTTGGAGGTTAGACTGGTGGCAGCCACGTTAAGTTCAGCGCGATAAAAAAATGCTAAACCTTTGCAATGTTAGGCTCATAATTTCTATCTCGGGACGGGGGCGAGCGGGGTTTCGGGGTCCGAGGTTTGAGGGCGCGGTGAAACTCGCGGGCGACAACGAAGTTCCAATTGTTGTTCAACGGCAAGCGGCGGCGCTTGCCATCGAATTCTGGAGGCTTTGTCAGCTCAGCCACCAGAAATGAACCTTTCCTTTCTGCGAGAGTTCCCGGCAGATGCTCCACATCGGCCCCGAGATCTTGCTGAAGCCATCGACCGCCTTCCCTTTCGGGTAGGCGCTCAGCGTGGCAAGCAGCGGATACGGGGAGCCGAAGGGATCGGTGGTAACATCCTGAATCACGCGGGAAGTCGAGCCGTGGTTGGAGAAGAACTTGAGGAAAGTGCAGAGTGCGCTGTAGCTGGAGTCGGTGGAAACTCCGAAGCCATGGGTGTCGATCTTCCACCACTCACTTGCGACCCCCGTCCGAAACCACGCGACACCGGGCGGCATCGTACGAGCGGCCGTCCGCTTCTCTTTCACCGACCAACCCGCGGGGTCGATGAGCACGAGGTACGCCGAGTCGCCTTGGTGGAACACCACCAGCCGAGATGAGGTCGATTTTTTGACCCTCAGGCGGAAGTTCTCCACCAACTTCAAGATCCCGGCCGAACTTGTCACCGACGGTGTCGTGTCTTCTGCGATGCAAAACAGCCAGACCACGCCATTTGCCTCGTCCTTCAGCGCTTGCACCTCCCGATCGAGAATTCTCGTTGCTTCGCGGTCTCGGGAGCAGGCGATCATCGTGTCGAACACCGGAACCATCG
Organism: uncultured Bdellovibrionales bacterium; assembly: GCA_964509425.1. GTDB lineage: Bacteria > Bdellovibrionota_C > UBA2361 > SZUA-149 > CAZDWZ01 > CAZDWZ01. The sequence continues at coordinate 19,416 of CAZDWZ010000018.1, forward strand.
TCGATCGGAACAGTGGGTGAGCTTTGTAGAGGTCGGCCACCTTGAACTGTCCGTAGAGCCGTTCCATGCCGACTCCCCCAGCCCTCCACTGTCGGAGCTGCGCCGCGTCGGGGCCGCTCGCGCTGAAGAGCGTCGGGTAGAAGCCGAAGCCGGTCTTCCCGACTGCCGGGTCGCCCTCCTGATTGTCATTGAACCAGATGAGCGGGACATCGAGCATCATATCGACGGGTGTCGAGTATGACCACCCTACCCAGTTCCCACCGGTTTGCGTCAAGTCGAAGAACTCCGTGCGATAGCCTGCGGGGCTTGCTTCGACCGGGACAAAGCCCTCGGCACTGCAGCCGTCGGCTATCGACTTCAACAAGGCCACAATCGCTAAGTCGAATGCTGTGAGGTCGTCCATCTGCTTTTAGCTCCGTGGAGGATTGTGTCGAAAACGGAAGGAAGCGGGTGCGTCCGTAAAACCAAACGCGCCGCCGCTTTCCATTGAAGAATCGAGCCCACGACAAAAGCGGGATCGAACCCTCGAATGAAAAGCAGAAAAGTTTAATCGATCTGAGAACGACAAAGAGCGGGCCGGCGGGGAGCCGGGCAATTAGGCAGAATATTCAATTTTGCGGCAGATTTGCAAATTCGACGGCTTCGAGCGGGCAGAAATCATGGGACTTTTTCTCACACTTCACGGCGAACTCGAATAAAAGCGTGGCTCTACGACTACGGGCGAATAATGTTGGTGAGACCAGCATGACTGAATCACCCTCCATTAAAGAAAGATCTCTTCGCTACCTCCGGGCAACTATCAACTTCTTTGTCTCCCTCCTAGTTCTTCTCTTGCTTAACGTGGCATTCTTCGAGCCCAGTTTGCAGCTTGCGACCGCCCTGGGAATTGTCCGGCCAGGCTTTAGCGTCGATGGACAGGGTATGATCGGAATGGTTTTTTCCGGACCACTCGCATGCTTTCTAGCATGGAAGTACTTTCTGATGATGGCAGCGAAGAGGATGCGATGGCAGGTAATCGGAATCGGAGGCGCCGCTGCCATTGCGATTTCTGTTCGCACCTTCTATCGGTATTTCGTGTTCTAAAATGAAACTCGCACGTAGGCGGATGGCACAACGCCTCACACCGATAAATCACTTCTCCATCCAAAACTCGTCACATCCCTCTCCACGACACGACACCCACAACAAACTCGAATATCCGTAACTATTCGAACTATCCCCACCTTCCGATCTTTTCTTTTCTCAAACGGGAATCCACGCAGACACGGTTTTGCGGCGGTGGAATTCCAGATTTCTCCGTCGCACTGAGTGGTATCGACCCATACCGAACGAAAGGGAACCCATGTCGAGGCATCGGGAAGTGCGAGGGCTACTGGTACTGCTCGTCGCGCTCATAGTCGTCCCAGCTCTGATCTGGCTCACCGACCAGCGGGTCCCTCGGAACGAGGCAGACCCGTACGCGGCGCGTCTTCACGCGCTGGACGTCAACGCACGGGTGGTCGCGTACCTGAGCGCGTACCAGTCGCTGCTCCCGTTCATCGAAGACGCGAAGAACCTGTTCAAGCTCGAGATCGATGAGAACTGGCATCCGCAGGGCGTCCGGGCGGCGATCAAGGAGTCAAACGGCGATGTTGCCCTCGCGCTCACGAGGGCGATAGATGAACGTAAGTGGCGGCTCACGCAACTCGGAGAGGCGTTGGCTCAAGCGGCCCTTCCCGACGGCGAGGGACGGCGGAAGCTGATCGACCAGCTCGAGAGCGATCGGCAGAAACGGGACGAGATGCGTGTGTTCATCAGCTCCGAAATCGACAAGGTCCACGCGGAGTACCTCGAGGAATCGATTCGCATCCTCGGTGCGAAAGGTCAGGTCGGTGACAGTAAAGTCGATGCGCTGTTGAAAGATAGCATCGCGGTTCGTTGGGACTTTCTGCTACTCGACCTACGGTGGCAGGTAAGGCAGTTGACCTTGCATCGGCTCGACCCGGAGAATTATCCGGATGGGCCCGCGCCGACGCAAGGGATTCTCGATAGTGCACAGTTCCCGAAGAAGTGAAAAAGTAGATTTGCGCCCTCCGAAGCTCGTCGCATCGGGAACCCGTCTTTAACGCGGGCGTCTACACAGTGAGGTTTACACTGCGTGGACGTCCGCCAAAGTGGCGCGCGAGTGAGAGACAAAGCGCGAACAATCAACAAGCAGGAGCAGAGCGGGACCGAGAACGTCATTCAATCCTTCCTTGCAAATACCTGGAGAGCATTGTCGCCCGTATGAGATTCGCAATCATTTCGTAATGCAAAGTTGCTCACCACCATCACGTGACGTTGTTCTTGTGAATTTTCGCACGAGGACTTGAGGTTCTGACGCGATGTTCGCAGCAAAGAATCAAACCGAAACATTGAAGTGAGTTGGTGGAAATGTTAAACATTCCTTCTCCGTTCTCCTACTCTTAGACCCGTGTAGCCGGCTTCCCTCCTTTCTCTGTCCTTGGTTAATTCTTCGTTTGCCTTCTGCGTTTCTATTCTTCGGGAAGCCTGAATCCAGATTCTCAGAGAATCCGAATTGAAAAAGAAATCGCTTTCTCCCGCGAATCTGGAACATCAATATTTTTTACTCTGGGCGACGTTCGATAGTTGACGACCAAAACTGTTGATTTGCTCTCGCACGTCGCTCAGAACAATAGGTCGAGTTCAGCCAGTGCACACCGGCTGACTGACTCGGGAAGGACAGCATGAATCGAGAGCTCTGGATCGTGGCGCTGCTGCTATTCTCTGCAGCCTGCGCATACCTCGCCGCCGAGGTACTCCGTCGTGTCCGCCGCACAAAAGCAACTCCGCTCACCGCAAAAGAGGAGCAAACCGCCCTCGCGATCGCCTTCCTGAAAACCGCCCTCGAGTCGCTCCGCCGCCTCCAAGACCGCAGCAGCCAGAACTACCTCGACGCGTGGATGTTCTGCGTCCGCGCAGCGGTGCAGTTGGAAGCGGCTGTGTTCTCCCTCCGGCACGAGATGCACCTCGCTGGAACCTCCATGGACCGAGACACCGCGTTCGGGATCGTGATCAACGAAGTGTGGCGGCACGTCTACGGGCGTTCCCCCGAATCCGCCGAGATCGGTGGAGCTTCGTTGAAATGGCGCTGCGTCCTCAGCCTCGAATCGGACGTCAATGATGTCCTTGAGCTGCAGGAACAGCTGATCGAGCGCCGGAACGAGGCGGACGCCAGGGAACTCGCGGCACGGATGATGGATAGTGAGATCCGTTTGCTGCGGCTCTTCCGGCTCGAATTCCCGGAGCGATGATCACAATTCTACAATCCTGAAGCGGCGATCTTATCAGGGAGGGGCATCTTGGAATCAGCCAAGATGCCCCACACACAGCGTTCTAAGATGTTCCTGATTCGCTAGGCGTAAGCGCTCTCAGAGTCTCAGACGCTTATTTATTCGAATTCTTCCTCATGAAATTCGTTTGTGCCTCGCCCACCCTGCAACCGCTGCTCGCGCTCGGCGGCACGAAGCTGCACCCGGCGGATCTTTCCTGATATGGTTTTCGGGAGGTCCGTGAATTCGATGCGGCGAATTCGTTGATAAGGTGAAAGTCGTTCCCTCGCAAAACGAAGTATGGCCTCCGCTACTTCTTTGCTCGGCTGAACTCCAGAGCGGCGAGACATATCCGCAAACGAGATCTTCTCTTCCGACCCGTCCTCTTCGACAATCCAGAGAGCAGTGCGCTCATCGTGGCGGCCGACCGCATCGAAATAATCAAGAGCCCAGTTAAACTCGGAGAGTACAGGCCAGCGGAAATCACGAAAGGCGCGGATATAGTCCAGACGATGCTGGAAAAGGAAGTCGCCGGCTTGAAGAAATCTTTCGCCTGGCGTCATGCCTCTCCCAATAGACCCGTCTGGGGAGTTCGTCTAGTGCTATCCAAGAATGCCCGGAGGTTAGCATGAGGGAGCTGCAGATCCGGCGGATGTCGCTGCCGCACTTTACGAAGTAGACACGCCAGCCTGATTCACGACACCGAACGGAATATGCACCGAAGGGACTACGGAGCTCGCTGCTTCGAGATGACGAGTTTGGTCATCGAAGAAGATATGGGGCTTCAGCGTGCTCAGAATTTTTCCTTTTTCGATACCGCCCAAAAAGAAGGCGTCATTGGCCATGACGCCCCAACTCTTCAGCGTCTTTAGTGCTCGCTCATGGGATGGAGCGTTCCTCGCCGTAATAATCGAGACTCGAATTCGGTTCGTGTACCCCGGATTACTTCTTCGATGTCCTTCCTCAACTGATTGAATCTTCGAAATTCGCACGAAAAATTCCTTCAATGGACCTGGATTATGAGGCTGCAGCACGTTAGCGACCTCATGCTCGTGAAAAGCCGCGAGCCCCCCTCGCTGGTAAACATTCTCGGCCTCGTCTCCGGCGAGAACGCCGTCGAAGTCAAAAGCAATTCGAAGACTCCTGTCGCTTTCATCATCCTCAAACACGGACTCGAGCACCTGTCCCGCGGGATGACCTTTCAGGATCGCGGCTTCAACATCGCTTTTTTGCGCAGAGAGAAACAACGCGATGTTCAACGCGGGGATGAATTCATAGGGAGACTTCCCCTGCATGAAAATTGCCCGGCTGATATTCAGCCCGTAGTGCTCTATCGTCTTCATCACCCGAAGCCCGGTGTCGGGGTCATTCCTGGATAGCAGCACCACCTCGACCAGCGGATCGGTGGGGCTCGGCGACAAATCATTGATCGCGAGAAGTCGACTTACGAACGGAAATGCAATGCCCTTGGGAAGCGGATTTGCAAGATTTGCTTCTTGGAACTTTCGGTATTCCTCTTCTCCGTCTCTGGCGAACACGGCATCAGATTCGCGAAGATCAAAAACCGCGCTTGAGGCGACTCCTATGACGAGGCGGTTCTCAAGTTCGTACGGCACAGTGACTCCCCTTTAAGCCGAATCCGATTTCAATCTCGATTCGCGCGAATTTTTCCCCAGGCAAAAGGAGTAAGATCCTACCCGAAATCGGATGAGGATGGTAGCCCATGGAGCGGGAGTCGGTACTGAGGAAGGAGCGAACGGTGACAGTTGAATGGATCTCTCAGTAAACAAGACCGAGTCTCATGCATTGTCCCTTATCTTCTCGCGCGCGCTGATAGCCCCCATCCTCTTGGGCCTTGCTTGTTTCCTCATCTATAACGCGAACCTCCGACAGATCGGTTCAGGGGACACGATCTCCGCGCGATACCTTCCGCTGATTATTCTCCGCGATCACACGCTTACGCTGGAGGCAAATGCACGCCTGGTTGCATCCGGCCATACGCGAATCAAGCCCGCGAAGCAGTCAGGCGGATTTCAGGGCAAGGTCAACCACTTCGATCCCTGGACGTACTGGATGATTCGCTCGCGTCGAAACGAGCTTATTTCGCTCTATCCCGTGGTCACACCACTTATCGTCGCTCCACTTTACGTTCCAGCGGTAATGCACTTGAACTCGCAGGGTTGGGAGCAGCCGCAGATCGGGCAAGTAGCGGTGTTGATGGAGAAGCTCTCTGCGTCGATTCTCGCCTCGGCCGCCTCTGTCGTAATGTATCTCCTGCTCCGGCGCGAAAGGAACCCGTGGGCGCTTCTCTTCACAATCGCGTTTGCATTTGGAACCAACACTTGGATGATCTCCAGCCAGGCGCTTTGGCAGCACGGCACCGGCGAGTTGCTCGTTGCTCTCGCACTCCTGCTGGTAACGGCTCGCTCTTCACCCACGCGAATGGCGCTCCTTGGAGCGGTTTGTGTTTTGATGGCCGCGAATCGACCCCCGGATGCGCTCATTGCCGGCGTGGTTATGCTGTTTGCTTTCTGGAGCCGGGGGTGGGCGGCCAAATGGTTGTTTGCCGGCGCGGTCGCACCGCTGGGCGCCCTTCTCTACTATAATATCTATGTCGTGGGGCACATCGCCGGCGCCTATGCGATTGCGACTCTTACCGAGAAATTTCTTCATTTCGGCTGGTCAGGGATAGCCGGGTTATTCGTCAGCCCGGCACGCGGCCTATTCGTTTTCACTCCGTTTCTTGTTTTCGTTCCCGTGGGCTTTTGGCAGCGTGTCCGGAGCTGCAATTCGGATGAGAGAAGACTTGCCACACTGTTAAGCTTGGCAGTCATCTCGCAAATCCTGGTGTATTCACAAGCTGATTGGCGCGCGGGAGTGTCATGGGGCCCGCGATGGCTTACTGATCTCTTGCCGATTCTTGTCTGGATGCTCGCACCCGCTCCCTGCGTATTGAATGTGATCGCTCGCCGGCTACTGATGCTGACCATTGCCATGTCGGTCGCCGTACAGGTGATCGGAGCGTTCTGGTATACAAAGACGAGCGACGAGATACTCTTTTCAGGTGATCAGACATCCGGGAACGGGGCGTGGGATTTCAGTAACATTCCATTCGTCACCGAGCTCCGCCATCCACCGGCGGGCGCTGAGTTGATTTATCCTTTGCGCGGATCCCTGGATATTGTCGGCTCGACTCGAGTTCATAACCTTCAAGATATTATCCGGCTGCAATCTGGAGACACGCTTGAAGGGTGGACCCTTGCCGGCCCACGCACGCCGGCACAGATCGTGGCATTGATCGACGGAATCATCGTCGGCCAGACGAGCAGCTTCTTCACGCGGCCAGATGTAGATGCTGAGTTGAAAACCTCGGCAACTTCGGGTTGGCGGATTCCGGCCGAACTGCTTGGCGTACCGCCCGGCCAGCGCGTACTCCAACTCGCGGCGAGAATTCATCCAAGAAGTGATTTTCGAATTTTTCGAGAACAGAGGGTCGACGTGAGCTCACCCGCTTCATCGGAAGCACCAGCGGTGCTTTCCGAGGCGCCGGTGTCGGAGATCACTCTGGGTAGCATGGCCTCGCGAGCGGCCCTCTTGCTAAGAGAGCACCAGCAGAAATCGGGCTCTTGGCTCACGTCCCACACAAAAGAGCCGAGCTATGATAGTCCGCAGCAAGAAATGAACACGTTCTTGACTTCGATGATGGTGGACATGCTTTCACCGGTGTCACAACAGCACGGGCTTGACGATGCGGTAAAGCGCGGACGCGAACATCTCGCAGCGCAGATCGAGAGCAATGGATTGGTGCGATATCACGGATTGCCCGACGCACCTGACATCGGCAAATTGGGGTGCGTGATTACTCCGGATTCTGATGATACGGCTCTCGCCTGGAGAGTTTCAGGCGTTGCAGCTGAAGGAGTGAACGCGACTCACGATCCGAGACAACAGGGAATGCTGGATGAGCTCTCGCGTTATCGAGACGCAAGAGGTCTCTACCACACTTGGCTCGCACCGCGGGAACAATATCAGTGTTTAGATCCCGGACCTGATCCAAATCCAACGGACCTCACAATTCAACTCCATATCTACCTTATGCTCCGTGAGCTCGATCCACCCGCCGCAAAGAAACTCTGCGCCGCGCTCCAACGCTCGATTTCGGATGAAGATGTTTGGGTGTATTATGCGAGAGCCCCTCTTGTACCGTACTTCCGCATCGCGGAGATGCGAGAACTCGACTGCGTGCTTCCACTGCCGGTAGAGCGGCTAGCGCTGCCCGCAAAGAATCAGGAAATATGGAGTGAGGCGATACGCCATTTGGTTGCGGAAACGGAATCGGCCTCCGGGGATGAGAGGCAACGGGCCATCGGCAGGATATTGACGCGGTTGGGTGGCGCTGATTTTTCCGAGATCCGGCGCTTCCCGCCGCTTCTGTATCACAATGATTTGAGTGCAACGGTAAAGCGATTTTACTGGTCGGAGGATTTCGGTTACGCGCTCTGGCTTCGACTGTATGGAGCTCTCCGTCCGGAAGCGAGAACGGCAACCACTAAATTTGACCCGAACTAAAGACGCGCATAATGAAAGTCCTTCGAAGTCGTGGGAGTAAATAGCCGGTATGGAAAGAGAACGTAACGCGATTTCAGAATCGAAAGATTCGTGCGAATTTTCGAACTGCGTGCTCGCGGAGTCCCCTCTCGTGATCACTGGGATGCACCGTTCGGCGACATCGTTTGCCGCAAGTTTGTTCCACAACAGCGGAATTTCATTCGGTGACGAGCTGGTACCTGCTGACGCGGGGAACCTGCGAGGTCATTTTGAGGATGTTCGCTTTCAGGAATTTCACCGCGGGGTACTTCGAGAGAATGCACTCAGCGAACACGGCTGGATCCTCGACCAGCAGGTGCACCCTTCAGAGCAACGGAAACAAGAGGCATTGGAGATTGTTAAAAGCGCGGCCCGTCGCCCGGTTTGGGGCTGGAAAGATCCACGCACAACGCTCTTTCTGCAATTTTGGCAAAAGCTCCTCCCGAGAGCTCGATACATCTTCCTCTATCGGGCCGCCTGGGACGTGGCCGATTCGCTTTATCGCCGGAATGCTCCCCACGACCAGATATTCTCAGAGACGCCGGAATTTGCGATCGAAGTGTGGACACACTACAATCAGCGACTTCTCAGCTTTTTTGATGCGCACCCTGCCGCTTGTATATTGGTAAATGCTGACAGCCTGATTCGAGATCCCGGGATGTTTCAAGACCTCATCGAGGAACGCTACAGCGTCGCATTGCGGACCTGTGCTTCAGAGACTTCCGACCCGCAACTCTACAATTCTCAGATCTCTGCGACTTCCCTTCCCGAAGTGGTCTGCCGTGAATTTCCCGCCGTCCCGCGCATCTGGGAGGATCTCGAGCGTCGTTCGGACCTTCCCGCGTCGGACTCACAATCGAATGCGGGAGGTTACTCGGCGATGGTCCCTGTCGATGTTCCAACGAACATTCGAGATTGGGCAGATTGGCGAAGGTCGAGCGGAGCATCAAGTCGGAAGGAAACGAAGATTTTCTGATTGCCGATGACTGTGTTTAACCACAGAGGCACAGGGACACAGAGCAATCACAGAGGCGAAGCGGGATTAAATGAACTCTCACTGGTACCTGTGTTTCCTCTGTGCCTCCGTGTCTCTGTGGTTCAACAGGATCACAAAGTTCACCTACGTTTCGCTACAGCCATCGAGCGATGAGGATCATCACACCGATTATGGCGAACAAAAATCGATAGCGGCGCTGAATCCATAATGTAGTCTCCAATCCAAACCCGCGCCGCAGTGCTTGCAGCGACCAAATGATATGGACTGCCCACAGCGCTAAGCTCCCCAACAGGAGCTTCGGCAGAACACCGTATGCCGCCAGCCCGGAGGCGATGAGATACGCGGCACTAAACGTGAAAATACTTGCATAGAAGGTCTCCCGACGACCGAAAACGACGGCGTTCGTCCGAATCCCGTTTAATCGATCGGTATGAAAATCGCGCACTTCTTGATTGAGATGTCCTCCCGCAAAAACCAGTCCAAAGAACAAGCTGATGAGGAGCCCGTTTTTGTCCATCGCGTGAAATGCCGTGTAGCCAAGCAAGAAGTGGAGCGCACCGCCAAGAAAGTGATTGACCGACCCCATGACCGGCGCGCGTTTACCGAATGTGGAAGAACTCGAGTAGAGCAGCCCAAGGAGCGCGATAGCGGAACCGAACAAAAGCGTTAGACTGCCAAGAGCCGTGAAAGCCGCAAACGCGATGACAAACAGCGTGATGAGAATGCGGATGACTTCCACCCTGCCAATCCCCTGTCGAGGAAATACCATTTCCGCTCGCCGTGCATCCCGAGCGTCATTCTCGGATTCGACCAAATCATTAAAGAGAAAAATGTGCGCGGTAAGGGCAAAACTGCCGAGAAGCAGCAAACCGAGAGGCAAAATGGTTGAGCGATTCAGCTGAGCTCCAGCGAGCCAGCAGCCTAAAATCGGAGATGCCTGGAGAACCAACACCTCGGGTGCACGAGTAGCCAGAAAGTAACTGACGATTCGAGCATGCTGTTGCACTACGGATTCTAAATTCATGGTACTCATGCAAGCTTCTCACAACGCTCTTACTTTCTCGAACAAAATCGTTGGTATGGACCCCTCGGGGAGATTGTGGTGTATTTCCTTCTCTGTTGTTCGCTCCGCATTCAAGTTCTCTGCGCGAGCGTCTTCAAACGACTGTACCGTAGTTTCGAACACTTAGATCTCTATGACAAGAACCGCTGTATTTACGATTTGCGCAAGAAACTACGTTCACTTCGCCACAACCCTTTTTCAATCGACACTTGAGCATCATCCCGACTGGGATCGGTATCTCATCGTTGTTGACGATGGCATTGATGAACAGGGTGCCGAAAGCGGCCTCTTCAAGGTAATACTTGCAGACGCGCTCGACATTCCGAACAAGTCACATTTTTTCTTTCAGTACAAGCTTCTTGAGCTTTGCACAGCTGTTAAACCGTGGGCTTTTGAACACCTCATCTCTCATCTTTCGTATGAGCGAGTGATTTATCTCGACCCGGATATCCGCCTCTATTCTCCACTGGTTGAGCTAGAATCTCTCTTTGACGCCGGGAATGGAATAATTTTTACCCCACATTTGACAGGCCCGCTTGATGACGGCGGGTATCCGAGCGAAAGAGAGATACTGCTCAGCGGGAGCTGGAATCTAGGATTTTGCGCGATTGATAATTCGCTCTCTGCGCAAAGCTTCATTCAGTGGTGGCAGAAGCGCCTGGAAAGGCACTGCGTCGTTGACATTGCTCGCGGATATTTTGTCGATCAGAAGTGGTGCGATCTCGTTCCCGGCTTGTTTTCAAATTTCGCTCCGTTGCGGCACGAGGGCTACAACACTGCCTACTGGAATCTCCCGCATCGAAAGTTGCAATTTGCCCGAGCTTCGAGAGCGCAGGTCGGTGCTCGAACGGCACTCGGGGGGAACGATCGACAGGTAATGGTAAACGACGTTCCGCTCCGCTTCTTTCACTTCAGTGGTTTTTCGCCTGAGTATCCTACGAAGCTGTCGATTCACGAGAACCGTGACTCGCTCGGGCAAAGTTCCATTTTACAATTTCTTGTCGCAGAATATTCGAAGCAGCTTTTTCGGAATGGATACGATCATTTTCGTAACCAACGAAACTATTACTCTGAATTTCGAGACGGTGAGAAGATCGCCGATGCGACTCGTCGAACGTTTCTGAAACGAGCGCTAGAAGGTGCCCCGCTCCTCCCCGACGATGTTGATCCGTTTGAGCGGAGCGATTTTTGCACAAACCCTTCCTTATCGAACCACCCTTACTTGACGTTCACACTCAACATGCTCGGTGTGTGGAATGCGCGTGTCGACCTCCAGGAAGCATTTCCAGATCCTGAATGCGACGATCTGCAGCATTTCCTAGAGTGGTTGGTGAATCACGGTGAGTCTGAGGGCGCCCTTCCGTCCAAGGAGATCGCACGAACCCGCCGCGAGCTGGAGATTGCTCGAGAACTTGCGCTGAATTCGGCAAGTGCGCAGACAACAGAGCCGCAAGTCGCTGCGCCACCCGAGCCAATCGCCCTATCGGAACCAACCGCGGTGCGGAGACCGGTTTGGCACCAACGGGCTAAGCGACGGTTCAAGCAGTATTTCTTGAACCGTGTTGGAGGAAAAGCTCCGGAGATTTCAAGCGAGATTCCGGCTCTGCAATCCCTCACTCCGGTAACTGAGCGCGCGCACGAGGAGAGCCATTCACCTTCGGAAAGTTCGCCCTCGGAAAGCCGTCTCCAAGAGCTTGCCGCGTTTGAATTCGGAGTAAAACTTGTCGGCTACTTCGCGGCGGTCTCGGGTGTCGGCCAAAGTATTCGAGGATGTGCCTCCGCCCTGGCCGCCGCAGAGATCCCGTTTTCGGTGGATGATTTAGCTTGCGCCAAGAAATCTCCCCAGAATCCTTCTGGAAAGACCGGTGCCAATCGTCAAGCCGAGTCCCGGTATCCAATTAATCTCTTTCACGTAAACGCCGACAGCATCGTTCCAGCTCTTGCCGCGATGCCACCGTCCGACTGGCAAGGAAGATATAATATCGGGTTTTGGCATTGGGAAATGCCTCGATTGCCGGAGAAATTTGCGCCCTCCTATGAAAATCTAGACGAAGTGTGGACTTGTTCTAACTTTGTTCGAGACGCCATCACAGAACTGCGAGACGTTCCTGTTTCCGTTATTCCGCATCCCGTGTCGCCTCCGAATCGACTGAAGTCATCACGAGAGGATTTCGGTCTTCCATCACGGCGATTTCTATTTCTCGCCATGTGCGACTTCTTCTCCTACGCAGAACGGAAGAACCCTTTTGCCGCGATTCGAGCTTTTGCCGAACTGGATGCGGAGAAGCTGGGGATCGGCTTGGTCGTTAAAGTGCTGAACTCGTATTGGGACAGCCGGGCTGCGTTGAAAATTGAGGCAATGGTTAAAGACCTCCCCTACTGCTACGTTCTGGATGAAACGCTGACGCGAGAGCAGGTGTGGAACTTGCAGTACTCGTGCGACTCGTTCGTCTCTCTCCACCGCTCGGAAGGTTTTGGTCTCGGAATCGCGGAACATATGGCATTGGGAAAACCTGTGGTCGCGACAAACTGGTCGGGGAACGTCGACATGATGACCGCTGAGAATTCTTGTCCCGTAGATTACCGACTTGTCGAGCTGCAAGAGAACTTGGGTCCGTACGAGAAAGGCGGCATCTGGGCCGAACCGGACATCTTCCATGCCGCTTCATTTATGGAACGCCTCGCATCCGATCCAGAATACTACGGAACGATTGGCGAGCGGGGTCGAGAATATGCGCTGACGCACTTGTCTCCGGCGGCGATCGGTGCGCGCTATCGTCGGGAATTTGAGCGAATACTCGGTCGCCCGGCTTCCGAAAAATGGGGTGAGCGGCTGTATGCGAACTGCGCGTAGACCGCCCCCGCACAAACCAACGGGCGAGCAGACCTACTCACGGGCCGACGCTCGGGCCGACGACGGAGAGACCGCCCGGCAAGCTCACCATTCGACAGAAACTCGCAACTCTCGCCCGGCTCCAAAGGCGAGCCTCTCGTACATGGTTGAGTCTGTTCTTGGTTTTCTGCTTGTGAGCTTTTCGGCGTTCAGGTTCCCGAGCGCGACATCGACGGAGCTCGACGCGTCATGGCAAATCGCGCTCGGATACTTTCTCCAGAAAAAGTTGCTTGCTGGAGTGGACTACGTATTTCCATACGGTCCGTTCGGCTATTTTTGGTCGCCGAACGTCACCTACTATCCGCCGCTTGCTACTTTGCATCTTTGCTGGTGGATGGTTTTCTCCAGTTCATTTGCGGTGTTTGTTCTTCTTTGTGCTTCTCGACTGTCTACCCGCGCGGCACGTTTGGGATTTGTAGGGACGCTGGCTGCACTCTGCGTCGCGTTCTCCTATGAAGTCCTTTATTTCGCCTACATCTGCTCCGGTGTTTCGTTGCTTTTTTCTCCTCCTCGTTCGCTTGCGAGCGGGAAGCGATTTGCGGGCCTGCTCGTCAGCGTCGTTATCGCCTTCGCATTTCTTTCGCTCACGAAACTGAGCATCATTATCGTCTCTGCACTCGGACTAGCCTCAGTGTGTGGTTACTATTGTGCTCGGCGCAGGTATGCTCTCGCCGCTTGCACGCTGTTTAGTTACGCCGCGGTTTCGCTCACGTTATGGCTGCTGACCGGGCAAGGTCTGACTAATATCGAAGACTTCGTGCGAACTTCTCTCGAGGTGGGTGCGGGGTACAGCTCTGGTATGTCGCTCAGAGTTGCCGATTATAGAGCGTGGTTTATTTCACTTGCCGTTTGTTCGTTGGTTGCACTCCTCACCGCCATCAAAGCGTGGAAAGCAGATGATAAGGCGCTCCCGCTGTTCAGCGGTGGATTTGTGGTGATCACCCTTCTCCTCGCAATGAAAGGGAGCTTTGTTCGCACATTCGGCCTTTGGTTTTTCGGATTTGCCTTTTGTGCTCCGTTTTTTATCTCCGCCTCTGGGCCGCTCACCGCGAGAAAGCGTCTGTTCTACGTCTCGGTATTTCTGCTCTACGAGGTCACTGTTGTCGTTGGACTTCTGCAGCTCCCCGCAGCCACCGGACATAAATACGTATCCACTGCGGAGCGGATCACCGCTCCGTGGATTACTCATGTGGGAAGCAACCTCGAGGGACTGCTTTTTTTTAGAAGGAAAATCGACAGACTTGATGAGACCTGGAAACTTGCGGTTCAGGAGGCGAGCTTACCGGCGGTTCGAGAGTATGTTGGGAATCAATCGATTGATTTGATTCCCTATGAACCCGCTCGCCTGATTCTCAATGGTCTCAACTATCGGCCGCGGCCTGCGTTTCAGAGCTACATGGCCTACACGGAGCAATTACAGGATTTAAATCTTCAGTTCTACCGCTCGGCCAGCGCTCCACGCTTCGTGTTATTTCGCGTGGCAACCATCGACGGTCGGTTCCCAATCGGCGACGACGGAAAAGCAATTCAGTATCTTTTCGAGAACTACCGCCCCGTGATGCGTGAAGACGAGCATATTCTCTTTGAGCGAAGCGATGCCGCACAAAGGAGAGAGCCTCCCGAGAAATCTTTGGGAGTCCAAACGGTGCCGCTGAATCATGCCCTTGAAGCACCACGTCCGAAGGACTCAAGCGTTAGCGTTCGCGTGAACCTTAAAAAAACTTTTCTCGGGCATGTATTTGAAACGCTCCATGCACTGCCGCATGTGTTCCTGGAGATAGAAACCGAGGGCGGACAGCAAATCGCTGGAAAGCTCGTCCCCGGAATTGGCGAATCCGGAATAATGATCGCACCGCTTCTTATTTCGAATGTCGATTGGGTTGATTATTTTCTCGGTGCGCGAGTGCCAGCCGCAAAGCAGCTCACTATCCGGCTTGAGTCGCCCCTTGGCCGCTGGATGTATGGAGATACGGCTGAAGTCGAGTTTCTCGTTCGAAGTAAAACTCAACCTGCCGTCGATCCCGCCGTAGAAAAAGCGTTGAGCCCGCGCTTCAACAGTTTCTTTTCGCCCCAGCCAGTTGAGCTGAAGACATTAGGTGGCCGTCCCGAAGTAATGCGGCTCGAAGGAAAGCGAGTGCTTTTTCTCCATGCGCCGAGCTGGGTTCATCTCCCGCTGGAGACGAAAGGAACGTACCGGCTGCATGCCGAGTTCGGAATTATGCCGGGCGCCGAAACGAACGCCGATCCGACGCTTCGGACCGACGGAGTTGTTTTTTCCTTTCGTATAAATGACCAGATTCTTAGTGAGCAGGAACTCCGCCCCGTGGAAAGAATTGAAGATCGCGCTACCGCGTCTTTCACCACCGAATTCCGTGTGACCGACCCTTCAACCTTGGTGGCAGAAGCTCGAATCGGAGCGAGCGGCAACGGCAACGCTGATTGGTCTTATTGGAAGACTATCACCGTGGAGCGTGTTGGAGATTAGCTTCCCACGTTCTGAAGAGATATAACTGAGGTGTTCGCTGATTGAGATAGATCTTAGGGCTTCTCAAACAAGCACCACCCGCCGGGATGACGTTCAGCACAATGCTGCACAAGTGCCTCAAGGGACTGAGGGGGAAAAGTTCCAACTTTTCCCCCGCCCCATTTCTACACCTCCTTCGCGAATCCCAAGATCTCGACGATGCGGACGACGAGGGCCTCCGGCGAGTCTCCGAGCGAAGCCCGGAAGTCGGCCGGAAGCTGGGAGATCTCTTCCGCCGATCCCATTGTCTCAGGATGGAGGAGGAGGACGAGAACATCTCGGAGGTATTCCTGTGCCCGGAAGCTGTTCAGAAGTGTTGTCAGCGCGAGGCCCGATGTGCCGGTGTTGATGATCACCAAGTCCGCCGCGTCCTTACGCAGCTCCGGCTCGAAGGCGTTCGGGTCGGTCTGAACGCGGAGCGGTGCGAACCGCCGGTCGGCGCCGAGCAGACGCGCCAACGATCCGGAGCGTGCCGTATCGTCGTCGAGCAGGTAGACATGCGCCCGATCGACGAAGATGGCGTTCGTGGCGAGGGTGGTCGTGAGGCGGTAGCGGAGGACGCTCGCCCGGTGATAGCGGCGAACTCGCTTCTGTCCGGCCTGACGAAAGCCGCGAAGCGTGCCCTCTTCAAACATTCGGGTGACGACGCCCTGGCTGAAGCCGAGCATTCGCATCACCTGTTCGATTCCGAAGAAGTGTTGCATGTGTTGGATACTCCGAGCGACCTGGTTTCCCGATATTGAGAAATGCGAATTGAACCAAGCGAAAACCGGTGCAGCACTGCGCCGATTACTTTCCGCCGGCCCCCGGCGAAACGATCTGTCGGCGCAACGATGTGAATCAAGGATTTAACTGAAATCGGGTAGTTGAGAGAACTCTCGGGCACCAAGTATACTTGAATGGAAGGACAAAATCAATTTGACGTCGTTCGTTAGCGAGTCGCTTGCGGAGAGATCGGCAGCACCCCGGTCCAGCGCTCTTTCCCATGAGGGACCGATATTCACGTTCGAAATGTGGTTTGTCCGCGAATGAAATTCGAGCGTATTTCCGCGCGATCGTCTTTCTTCGGCTTGCCCTGGAATTAGCGGCGCGTTAAGCGCACATGAGTAGGAGAGAACATCATTTGAGTAGAAGACGACGATTCGACGGTGCACGATAGCTCGCGTTCCTTCGGAGTTGAGTTGTTCCGAGCGATGATCGGGTTGCCGCTCGGGTTGTAGGGACCTTTCAGGTCCCGGTCGAGAGGTTTCGTCATGTCCGCTCCGCGTTCGATCGGTCGGGGAGAGAACAACTGGGGATTGTTCTTCACCGGTGTCGCACTGGTGTTTGCGGGCTTCCTCATCACGCAGGCCGTCGAGGACTCGCAAGACTGGGCGGGATTAAACGTGATCCTCCTCGGAGTCGTTCCCACGGCGGTCGGCGGGTATCGCATCTGGCGCGCTGGCGAGTCGCAGGCCGCCTGTCTTGCACTCGCGTTGACGTGGATCTGGTACGCTTCGTCGATTCTCGTGGGCATCATGCTCAGTGCCCAGGACGACTCCGGAAGCATCGGGGAACTCTCCGCGCACCCTCAGGCCGCAGCGTTCATGGGCAGCTGGTACGTCATCTGCCTCGCAAGCTGGTTCGCCGTGATTCCGCATCAGAAGGACTGACACTGTACAGGTGGCATTCACCCTTATGAGGGAGCGCCATCGGCTTTCAGGTCCCGGCATCCGCTCGGATGCTCGGGACAACTCAGCTTTGAAAAACGCAGCCTGGTTTTCGGGGGTTGTTTGCATTTTCGGGTACTGGGTTCACTTTGCGTAGTCGACTCAAGATGCCCCCGGTACTAGAACAATCCAAAGATTGGGTTCGCGCGTGGGCGTGAGCACCCGCCCTTAATTATGAGGGCTCTTCATCTCCATCCATTCCAAGCTCTTTCAATACTTCACTTAACTGAAGAGTGGCACGCCGCGCGTCTGCGTAAGGAACATGAAGTTCAAAAATCTGAACCTCCGCCGGCCCGGACGACAAACCGGTGGGGTACGAAGCCGAGGTGTAGCGATAGGTGTTGGCTTCTTCGTTTTTCAAAGTCTTCGCTCGGACTATGCAGTGCACACCCCTCCTTAACAGCATCTCGGCAACGACCTCCAGCGAGCGACGTGAATTTTCGACCCTCTCGCTATCGGCTTGGTCCGCGTGAATTGCGAAAATCATGGCTGATGATTCTGCCCCAAGAATTTGAGAGAGGAGAGCGTGCATTCGAAAAAGCGCCCCGCCGACGCGGCTATCGCTTCGCATATATCCTTTGTTACAGGCCTTCAAGAGCAGCTGGGCAAATGGAACGATGAAGTAGCGGATAAGGGCGGAGCGCAAAATCTTCTCCTCGGGCATCACACATCTACAACCCAAACGCCCAAACTCTATCGGTGTTGTCCTTCGTTCGTCCAATTTTTGCGTTTTCGAGTGCCGCGCTCATTCGGATGTTCTGAGGACGTGAGAACCAGCCGCATCAAACTTCACCATTCGCCAGCTCGATAAAGTTCTCGCTATGGTAACCCGAGTAAACTCGTCCGCTCCGTGGATCGGCGATCACACAGTGCCCCTCCATATTGGGAATCTCTCCCAGGAAGACATAGATTTCTCCATGCTGGAACGGATAAGCGACACGAAAGCTTACCTCCATATGCGAGAGTTCACATCGCACCAATGAGTTGCGTCTTGGGAGCTTCCAATCTTCTTTACCCGTTCTCATCCGACAATTTTCCACTCACGATGAATTCGTTACCAGGACAAGATCAAAATACTCTTTCCTGCGCCTTCCAGGGAACATCCTGTTTGGAGGCGCCCATAACCTGCTCGGCTGTCAATTCTAGAGGTGTGTATGGTTAAATCAGTTCTTACTGGTTGTTTTTGCTATGTTTTTCTCGGTATGGTCGGCTCGGCAATGGCAATTGATGCTTTTGGTCCGACTCAGGCCTCCCCGGCTCCGGCAAGCGGGATTCCTGCTCCGGAGGGCGACGTTCAAGAAGTCGATGCCGATGCGCCGGCGGATGAACTTGGGGTTCATATCTTTACCGGACCGGACGTAAAGTACTGCACGGCTGATATCAACAACGACGGAATCGTCGATGCTGGTCAGCCGCAAACGTTTATTTTCCCGGCTCCACCGAATGGTACGAATGTGGGACTGGCACAGGCAAGATGTCACGCCTGCTCCTGGAATATCGCTGAAGGGGTGAGAGACTGCAGCCAGGCCGGATTGCAGGGACTTAGTCAGTGTATGTCATTCTGTGCTAATGGTTTGGAGACACAGATCGTCTCGCTCCTTCTTACGGAATGGTGCGAGTGCAAGGCGAATCCGCAAGCAAACCCGATGCCGATTCCATAGAGTAATCGAATGCCCTTCCGGCCTGGCCCTGAGACGATGGAGCTTACGGGATCTGTGAAAGAGAGATCATAGTGAGCAATCGTTTGGATTCTTCCGACAGACTCGTCGGGCGAAGACATCGGCCAGTTCCGGAAGAGCCTGACACCAGTTTCTCGGTGGCTCGAAGGACACTCTAGCTTCCCCCGCCGCCGGTCTCGAATACCTACTAAGCCGTGAACCTCAGCACGCGGAGCGAGGCCCTGCTCTTCGAGTTTACCACCGAGATTCCAACTTTCCGTCCGCAATCCTGTGCAACCGCTGCAACTGCGGCAAGGAGCTTAAACAGCAGAGACCGGCCCCTGCGAGCCCGGGCAGTTGGTTCAGCCTTGGGCTCCGATGCCTTTCGGCGTACCTGGGTCTATAGCTCGGGTCCGCTTCTTCGGATTCGAAATTGCAGGTGCAGCAGTTGATCGAGGAGATGCAAAATGATTGGAACTGCTTCATCATTCACGCCGAAATCGTTTCTCAATTGAACGATGAACCGCAGTCGCGCAATGTCTTCTTCGTCAAATGCAGGTGTTTCAGGGTCTGCGGGAGCGATCCATTCATTCTGAATACATTCAAGAACGATCTGCCGCTTGAGTCCGGTAATTCGAGCAGCTTCTTCTAAAAGGAACGATCGTCGCACCGTCATCACCGTACGCCTCCATCATTCTCCAGCTGCTCACGAGGATTATACGGATGGGAACTACCAGCATTCCGAATTGCCTCTTCTAACTTGGAATCTACATGAGGAGGCATGACAAGCTTGAGCGTGACAATAAGATCTCCCCGAGTGGAGCCTCTTGCTGCCGGAACGCCTTTCCCTTTTATTCTGAGCTTTGAGCCGGTAGCCGAACGCGGAGGAACTTTCATGAGAACAGGCTTCTCCAAAGTCGGCACTTTTATCTCAGCACCCAGAACGGCCTCGTACAGCGTGATCGGGACTTCCATTTCCAGCGCCTGGCCGTTTCTCGTGAAGATGTGCGACGGACTTACTTTGATCTCAATATAGACGTCGCTCGGGTCGGCGGCTTCGTTGGCTTTCGCACCTAGACCCCGTAGCCTGAGTGTTTTTCCGGATTCGACACCGGGCGGAATACGCACCTTGATCGATTTGCCGCTTGGCAGCGACAATTCTTTTTCTCCGCCGAGTATTGCTTCTCGAAAATCCACCTCAAGCACATAGTGCTCATCGGATTGCCGTCTCAGGAGCTCCTCGAACAGCTCGGAGCTAAATCCTCCAAAGGCAGAGGCATAACGGCCGCCATCGTGCTGGGTCTCGTAGTAGAACGGGCCACCCTGCGGGCGCTCATGCTGCGGATGAACGGGAGCTCCGGTGGCATCGATTTCACCGCGATCAAACTTGGCTCGCTTCTCCGGACTGCCAAGGAGCTCGTTTGCGTTATTCACCTCTTTGAATTTCGCCTCTGCCTTCGCGTTTCCCGGATTGAGGTCGGGATGGTACTTACGCGCGAGCTTGCGATAGGCGTTCCGTATTTCCTCCGCGGATGCCGATGGTTGAAGGCCGAGAACTGTATACGGGTCGGTTACCATGGGGCTGTGGATTAAATCTTCCCTCGTTATTCGGTCCAGTGGTGAGGATATCTCTGGGCAAGCCCTTTCGTTTGAAAATAAGCTGCCTGCTGTTCGCTCCAGAACGCGCCGCCCAAATGCCGTCTCTCTTTCGCCAGACTGCGCAATTCGCTAATCCGAATCCTTTGAAATTCGGATCTGTCCGGCCCGTGCAATCCCCCCATACTTCCGTTTTACGAAATGTGTGCAATCGTAGGGTCAAAGCTGAGGGCACTTTATCGCATCACCGAAACCTCCAATATGAGAGTCGTCACAAAAAGCAGCACTATGGAAGACTATTATCGAGTCCCGACTCAGCCCAGTGCTACTTCCTTCAACTCCTTCGGTCTTAGGATCCGTATCGTGCCGCGCTTCGCGAGTGCTAGGATACCTTCTTCCTCCATCGCCCGAGTCACTCGGATCGCGGTTTCAACGGAGGTGCCGGTGAGATCGGCTATTTCCTGTCTGGTGATCACAATCCCCTCTTCGGGAACCGGACAGGCGCTCGGTCTCTTCGCGAGCTCCGCTAGCACCGACGCGATTCGGCTCTCGACCTTATCATGCGCGATGGCACGCATCATGTTGTGCGCCGTCTTCAACCTCCGCGAAGACTCCCGAACGAATACTTTGTAAAATTCCGGCTGGCGCGTAAGCAGAGAAAAGAAAAATTCTTTTGGACAACGAATAATTCTCACATTCTTTTGAGCTCGGGCGGTGAGAGAGGCGACGTCTTCTTCAAATGCAGAAACGATACTGAACAAATCGCCTGGAAAGAGCATCTCAACGACCAGCTGATTACCATTCTCAGAGCTCTTCACGAGGGACACCCTGCCTTCGAAAACGAGGAAACAGCTCAACTGCTCCTCTCCCTCACAAGCGATCATACTTCCATGCGAATGCTGTTCAATCTTGCACTGCTCCACCAGCGTGCGCATATCGGCCGGAGGTAACGAAGAAAAAAGATCGATCGTGCTGAGGAAGCGCATGATCTCACGTTGGCGAGGATCGACCGGCTCGGCGATCGAAACCTCCTTTACGGGAGGACGAACCGAAGAGACCGCATCCACTTCGGGAGGTGCGACTCCCTTCATCTCTTGCGATCGTTTATACAAAGCGAGACCCAACCCGATTCTGAGATCCGCCTCTTGAAAGGGCTTCACGACATAGCCGTAGGGTTCCGTGATTTTTGCCCGATCGAAGGTCGCTTGGTCCGAGTGAGCAGTGAGATAGATGAGTGCCGTGCCAAAGCGCTCCTTGAGGGTCTTCCCGGTTTCGACACCGTCCATCTTGCCCTTGATGCTGATGTCCATCAGCGCCAGGTCAGGTCGAAGTTTTTCCGTAAGCTCAATCGCCTCCTGGCCTGACACCGCGCGTCCGACGACCTGGTATGAGAGTTTTTTCAAAGTTCTTTCGATATCGTCCGCCACGAGCGGCTCGTCTTCAACAATGAGAATGCGGGCCTCGCTCATGTATGTTCTTCCTCCGGCATAAAAGATACGTCGATCCTGGCTCCCGGCGTGTTCGAATATTTCACTTCCCCTTCGAGCTTCTCGGTAAGCTTTTCAACGAGGTGAAAGCCAATTGATCGGGAATTCTCAAGTTTTCCCTTCTCAGGAAAGCCTATACCGTCATCCATGACTGTGATGCGGAGGGGACCGCGCGGCTCTCGACTTATCGAGACGATAATGCGGCCGCGGCTCTTGCCGAAGAAAGCATGTTTGAGGGAATTCAAGACGAGTTCGTTCACGATGAGCCCACAGCGAAGCGTCTCGTCTATGTTCAGTGAGACCGCTTCAATCTCGAACACCACGTCTATGTCCGCGGACTCGCCGCTCGAATGCACGAGATTCGAGACTACTCCGCGAAGATATTCTTCGATGTTGACATGCACAAGATCACCCGATTGATAAAGTGTCTCATGTAGATGGGCGATGGCATAGATTCTGTCTCGTATTTCGGCAAGAGTGTCGACAGATCCTCCACCATCGCTCTCGCTTAGATGCAGGTTCAGAATGCTGATAACCAGTTGGAGATTGTTCTTCACGCGGTGATGAATCTCTTTGAGAAAGACCTCCTTTTCGCGAAGAGATGAGGCGATGGATTCTTCAGCACGCTGACGATCAGCGATTTCCCGCTCAAGTATCTGATTCGCCAGCGAAAGCTCTGCCGTCCGTTCACCCACCCGAATCTCGAGATCATCCCTGACTCGCTGCAGGAGCCGCTCCTTCTCTCTCGCTTCAGTAATGTCGAGCCCGAAGGAGAGAGCCGCATCACTTCCTTGATCGACGAGAAGGCTGTTTCTCCATGAAATAATTCGCGGTTCACCGGCTTTCGTGATGAGGACACCTTCGTGCTCCTGTCGCCTGCCGGCCAAAGTTTCGGCGATAACGTTCGACGACTGTGCTCTACCTTCTTCCGGTACAAAAACATCGACCCATTTCTTGCCGATGACTTCGTCGGAGCGGAATCCGGATATTTGTTCCGCGGCGGGATTGAAGAGAAGCACCCGGCCATGCTCGTCGAGGATGACAATCATCGCGTTCGCCGTCTCAACCAGCCGCTGCGCATAACGCTCAGCCCGCCGAAGATCTCTTTCTCGTTCTTTGAGTGTTGAAATATCATGCGAACTGACCACGATTCCGGCGATCATTCCCCGGACGTCGTGGATGGGGGAGAGAGTAAGTGCGACGCTGATTTCCTTCCCGTCCTTTCGCGTGCGAACCGTGTCAAGACGCTCGCTTGGCTGGCCTGCAAGAATCCGCTGCGTCGCAGTTTGCAGCTCTTGAATTCGCGAAGCTGGAACGATTAAATCTGCAGGCTTCCCAACCGCTTCTTCGGAAGTAAAACCGTAGAGTAGCTCGGCCCCATGATTCCATTGGACGATTGTTCCTGCAAGATTTCGAACAATGATAGCACCATCCGGGGAGGCTACGATTGAATCGAGAAGACTGATGGAAGCCTCTGCTTTCCGGCGTGCAGAGACATCGCGAATGACTCCGGAGAAAATCCTCCTGCCTTCGACGTTGACTTCAGTGACTGAAAGCTCGATGGGAAAAAGGCTGTTGTCCTTCCTCTGTGCAAAAACTTCGCGTTCGGTGCCGATAATGCGCCTTTCACCGGTCGAAACATAACGTTCCAGATATGCATCGTGGCGCTCCCTTTCAGGGGACGGCATCAGCATTGAAATGTTTCTTCCGATGACTTCGCTCGCGGAATACCCAAAAAGCTGCTCAGCGGCAGGATTAAGAAATTCGACGAGTCCGTTGGCCGATATCGCGATTACTGCGTCGAGCGCCGCATCTATGATGCCTCGGTAGAACGAAACTAATTCGACGGTGCTTCCATCGAGCTTCGGATCCGATGCGGAATGCATCACCGGACATCGAGAGTTTGGGGTTCCCATCGCCTGATACCAAAGCCTAAGCTCTAGCATATCTTGCGTCGGTGCCTCAAATCTCAGGAAATGATGATCTCTATCATAATTCCTTTTCGCTGGTGCTGTCAGAGTCAGCCCGGAAGTCGAACTGAGAGATAGGTACCACAGTGTCCAGATTCGGGGAGTCAACACAGCAGAATCGTGAGAATTCGCTCATACGACTGACGGGAGAGTTTGTCGCCAAGCATCGCGAACAATTGCTCGAACTCGCACGCATGAGCGAGCGTGCGGCGATCTCCAGCGGCGATAGCAGAATCTTATCTATTTCGAATGCCATAAACGAGATCCGAGTTGAAACGAGTTCTGCATCACTCGCCGAAAAGATCGGCGAGCGTGTTTCGGCCGTGTGTGGAGGCAGCGTGCAGCACGACCCCTCTTCAGATGGCCACGCGACCTGCTTGATCTGGAGTAGGTCGGAAAGCAGAAAAGCCAAATGACGCGTTCTGAGAACGCATCAAACATGCACATCTTTCACAGTCCGAACGGTTCCAGACAAGCGTAGCGGAACTTCGTAGAGACGTCCTTGAGCTTGATTCAACAGTCGGCGTTATTCGCGATTTCATTCGCCTATGGAAAAATCCTGGAGTCTAGGAAATTTGCTGTTGGTGGCGTTGATTTCCAGAAAAAATCACTGATTATGAGGTCCGACATAATTCCAACCCGCCCGCTCAACGTAGGGTTTTACGCAGCCGGAGGAATCGCTTCGGTATATCAACGTAAAAAACAACGAGAGAGCTTATGAATCTTACTCCGCGGAAACAAAACAATGTGACGAAGAGCGGCAGCTTGTTCCCTGAACTCAGCTCATTCCGTTCAGAGATTGATAATCTTTTTGATCAATTCTTCAGGGGCAGCGCGCTCTCCCCGCGCGGCGCGATGGCTTGGGCTCCCAATATCGACGTCAAAGACAACGAAAAAGAAATTCTAATAAAATGTGAACTTCCGGGAGTCGACCCCAAAGACGTTGACCTCTCGTTGAAAGGAGACGTTCTCACCATCAAGGGACAGAAAAATTCCGAACGTACTGAGGACACCGACCAATACTACGTGACTGAGCGAAGGTTTGGATCATTTCTCAGGGCGATTGAGCTTCCGGACTCCGTGGATACCGACAGCATCAAGGCAGAACAGAGGGACGGCGTCCTCAGCATTCAGCTGAAGAAGCGACCAGATTCGGCGCAGAAGAAGATTCCCGTCGCTTCTGGCAAATAATCCGGAATCTCGCGCCGCGAAGTCTTCACGACATCGCGGCGCGGGCTTGAATCCAAATCAGGTTCCAAGAAGGACCGGCGAAAGCGAACCGCAGATTATCGCGTATTTCTCGTTGGAGATCGCGATCGATTCTGCAGTTCCCAGGTATTGCGAAGGCTTGGGGTTCTCGCGGCAGAAGAAAACGCATTCGATCGTCAAAACGGAGGTGGAATTGTGGAAGAGAAAGGAGCGGGTCCCATGAATGAACCCAAACTTTGCGCGCTTGAAAACAGCAAAGGTGTCCCAGTCGTTTCAGCATGCGAATTAATAGATTCGTTGAAGGCAGGAAGAAGAGTCGAACTCATCGATGTGCGCACCCCCATTGAGTACCGCGAGCTTCATGTGGAGTTCGCCCGAAATGTCCCGCTCGCCCGTCTCGATCCCGTGCGTGTCATGGAGAGCCGCACAGGCTCCGCGGAAGATCCTCTCTATCTCGTCTGCCAATCCGGAAAGCGGGCAGAGCTGGCGTGTGAGACTTTCAGGAAAGCTGGCTTTTTAAACGTTTTCAACGTCGACGGCGGTACTCGCGCGTGTCTCGAAGCCGGCCTTCCGGCAGTGCGCGAGTTGAATTCCGTTTCGCTCGAACGCCAGGTCCGCATCGCAGCGGGGCTGTTCGTTCTCCTGGGACTTGCACTTGGTTATTTCGTACATCCTGGATTTACCGGACTGTCGGCCTTCGTCGGAGCGGGATTGGTGTTCTCCGGGGTAACCAATACCTGCGGGATGGCGATGCTCTTAGCCCGGATGCCATGGAACCAAGGTAGTGTTGAGGCATCTTCCGACTCTAAGGCCTGCTGTGCAGCAGCACCGTTCAAAGAGTGCTCAGTGAAGCACCCTGTCAGGTGATGGTCATTCCGGCGCCGAAGGCCAACTCCGCATAACGCACAACCGGTTGCCTGTATGAATTTCAAGAAAATACTCAACCCGACGGATTTCTCGCCCGCAGCTGCTCTGTGGTGCCGGGTTGATCACGTGCTTCGACTTCATTCCTCGAGCTCTTTGTTAGAAGCCTTTGAGTGAGTCGACTTGAAGGGCGTTCGATACGCCGGAATCGCATGTTGAAGCTCCTCGAATTCGCCTCATCGCCGCGCGTCCCCGCTCCTCCCCAAATCTTGGCGAGTCAGATTTTCGTCAAAGCCTGATCGGTTCCTACAAAACAGGTCCGGCTGCAAATTCTCGCGATTCGGATTGCGCTTGTGACTACTCTCGGAACACAGAGGCACGCATGTAGGGCTGAAACTCACCGAACTTGACTTCAGGGATCCGATTTCAATTCTTGATAAACGCATCAAGCTCTTCATTCGTGGGAACTGAATTACTAAAGGCTTCATTCTTTGAATCCTTTAGATACGCATCCAATGTTTCACTCGTTGCCATCATCTGAGAGATCGTCTCATTGTAGGATTTCAAAACGTCGGAATTCCCTTTTAGGAATTGAATACTTTCGTCTTTTACGATCCAAGCTTTTTTGTTGCTCTCCAAAATCTTAAAAAGCTTTTCACTGTCAGCGACAATACTTGATTGAATGTCCCAATACTTCTCGATCGAGGGAAGCTTTTCCTTTCGATTCTCACGATATCCTTCGAGCATCCCTTCCTTGTAACGTTGGTCTATCTCCAGTTTGATAACATTCGGTTCAATACCGTTCACGAAATCAGTCGATTCTTTACGATACTTGTTCACCAAGCTTCGAGCTTCGGAGAGCATTTTTTTCGTCTCGGTAAAATTCGTGTCGAGCTTGATTCGATCGGGGTCGAGGAGTGTTTCAAACTGTATCTTTGCAATATCAGCTTCGAAATTATTCTTAATTGCAGAACTCCTGTTTCTACAGTCAATCAGAAATTGCGCCGCAATCTTTTTGTCTTTTTCCGATGGCAAATAGTTCGATTGGGCCGAAGTAAATTTCGGGAAACATAAAATTAAGACAACGAAAAGTAGTTTTAAAGTTTTCATAATTTCCTGCTGAGCAAGATCGCACATTTCTGTCTGCGCTTTCTGAACTCGACACGCGGCCTTTAAGTTTTCAATTACCGAACCGCTTTTTCTCCCGTGCGAATCATGAATCATTTGATTCAGGATTGTAACCCATAAATTTCTACATGGCCTCATAGGACTTGTATTCGCGAGCGCCGATCCCTAGCGATGCATTATTCTTTCGGTGAACACTGTCCGCCATTCCAATTCAGGAGACTCCAGTGAAGCGAAGTGAGTATCTCGTGCTGCGCAAACGGGAGAGCTACCGGCGCGGGCGCTGCACCCCCGAACCTTCCTTCTCTTTCTGCTCGTCGCGGCCTTAAGAGACCTGCACGGCTCCTTGTTTCCACCGATTCAGCAGAAAAGTGATATTAAGTAAGCTAAAAATCACATCACATTTTGGGTGCGCTGTGGATACGAGGTCTAGAAACACTGGAGCAGTCGAAAACCCCTGGGCATCCAGCACATAAAAACACACATGTTTGATCTAAACGGTCATATATCCACGTAATTTCGCCAGACTCTCGGCGACCTCCGATTTTTGTCAGTCTTGTCCCCATCTGCGACAGCGTGTCGCTCGTTATCCCACCGCCCGGCGCAGAACCCTGCGGCGAGCGATGAAATACGGTTCTCACTCTTCTCCTCCCTGCCCTCGAGGGTCACATGATTCGAAGTTGGTCCCCCGTCCGCGCGGCCGAAATGCCGTGGTCCGAACCGCCCGACATCCAGGGTTTCTCCGGCGCCGTCGCGGCGCTCATCGCGGACTCGATCGCGATGGTCTGCGTCGCCTTCGCCGACTGCGATGGCGAGTTCGCCCACGGACTGATCGGCCCGTTGCTGACGACGCCGATCCGCCCGTTCACGCTCGAGCACCAGCGCGCGTTGCCGAACGCGACCGACTTGACGTTCGGCACCGTCGATTTCGCTGCCGGGCACCTGCTGTTGAACGATCGGCTCCCGGTGATGACCAGCATCGACATCGCGATCACGTCGATGCACGAGCTGGATCACCTGCTCCGGCGGGAGGATCCCCGCGCGGACCCGACCATCTCCCGAGCGCGCAACATGGACGCGTACTCGCGGTACGAGGTGAGGCAGTCCGCGATGGAGCGGCTCCGCGCGGAGTGGCTCTACCGCTGGATGACGGCGACCCAGCCGGTGTCGCTCGAGCGCGAAGGTGCGCTCACGAACCTCAAGAACGTGATCTGCAGCGCGCGGACCTTGGAGTTCGGTCACCTCGTCAGGCTGGACTTCCTCACCCTCGCGATGACGGTGGCCTCGGTACTCGACTGGATGGAGGCACAGCATGCCGGGCATGTCATGATCGCCGAATGGAATGCGATCCTCCAAGGTGCGCTCGCCGGTGCGTACGAGGTCTCGAACGCGAAGCTCGGTGACATGCGCGACGACCTGCTCGTCCTCTGGTCCCGGGTCGTGACGGCGGAGACGCGCTCCCCCGAGCCGCATCCGGATCAGTACGACGACGAGATCGAAAAGGCGCGTGAGCACGTCGAACGACTCAGCGCGCTCCTCGAGTCCCCCTACCGGCACGGCGGGCTGGAGACGATGTCGCTGGAAACCGCGCTCAGCTTCTAACCCAAACATGACCGAAGACCAGAGGTACTTCGGCTGAGGAAGGAGCGGCTGCGTTTCTCAAGGTTCTTCCTTGACACGCAGTCGCTACTTTTTCTTAATTTTTCCGGTGTGCTGACCTAGACCGTCGCTATAGATCCCAGGACAAAAAGTAACCGAGCGACAAAAGAAAATCACTCAGTTTGCGCCGCGCATCGGGCGAAAGATGTAGCCTTTTGTTTCTTCTGGTGCTTGGTTCATCTTGAGTGCACTCCCCAAGATGAACTCGGTGCCAACTGGTGAGTAAGCTTGCGGATCGCAGACGAACTCATATTATGCAGTCTACTCCTACGCGGAAGGCGACCCTCTGATGGCAAACACTACTACGAAAGCTTGGCCGTACGAACGTCACAGCTCGCTTGACTACGAGTCGGATGCGAGCTTCGGCTACTACGTCTTTTGCAAAGCAACGGGTCTTTGGAGCCAGCTTCGTGCCCGTTCGGACGGATCCGAATTCATGCTGTGTTGCCGCGAACGAACTCCTTCTGAAATTCGGCTTAGAAAGTGGGGCGAGATCGACGCTCGGCTTCTTGAGCTCGAGAATCAGGCACTTGATTCGGTGCCTCCCCCACCAATCGATGCAGCGCGAAACGGATTTCAGCGTAATGAGTTGACGTTGAGCGAAGTGCGTATAGAAGGAGACGGCTCTTTTTCACTTTTCTTTGATTCGCCAACCGGTGATGCGATAAATTTATGGCCAGTGGTTACCTTCGACGACTGGTCGATCAGGGAATCGATTTGGGTACCATAGTTGGAGCTCCTCCATCTGCCGCATGTCGAGCGGGAGTTGCGAACTAGGCGACCGGCTCAAATCAATTGAAAGTTTCGGAAAGCGCCTTGAGTTTGAGCACAGAAAGCATGTCCTCACGTTCCTTCGGGCAATTCGCGGTAGCCGCTTTATCCGCCTCTGCCTTGAACAAAGCGAAGTTCTTCGTATCGTAGTCAACTTTTTCGCTTATCTCGATTACGAACTGAGCACGCGCATTTTCGGGTTGGTAAGACTTCATTTCTGGCAACATTCGTTTCAAGATCTGACAGATAGGTTCCGAAAGACCCGCTTCGGCGCGAGCGGAAGGAGGCACCATCAGGGTGATAGCTATTGCTGGAAGCGTCGCCGCAACGAGGAGTTTGAATATCGGAGAAAGTCTTGGTCGGAGCATATATCCATCCTTCATAGTTGCTTTGGCGCATCCTTTCTTCTGGTATCGGATATCCCGTCGAGCATCCCCATCGGAGCGACCCGATGACGGTGAAAATTTACCGGCCGACTTCGTCGTGCGTTAGCGGCAGACCATCGGCACGGACAACCCGAATCTGTATCCCTGGGTGAGCGCCGCCGCCACATGCACCGCATTAAAGATGTTGTACCACTCTACTTCTGACGTGTTGCAGCAGAAGCCAAAATCCGCTGGATCGACGATAGTGCCGTTCGGAGCACACGTATCTGCGCGGACGACTTTCCCCGTCGTGTTCACTTTCGTTTTACTGATAATCTTCTTCCAGCTCCTCCCAAGAACAAACGTCTCCCAACCCGCCTGGGCCCAGGACTCCGTGCAATGGCCATCATGTCCGAACTCGCCAAACCATTCTTCGAAGGTATCCATGGGACCGCTTTCGCAGCCCTCGCCGTTCGGGAACTCGAAACAGCATTCGTCGTGCGCGATACTCCCGGGATTAATAGACGCCATGACACGAGTGTCGTCGATGGGGATAGGCACGCTGAACGCTCCAATCGTACATTCCGCTCCGGCGGCACCAAAACACTTCTCCTGCTTTGATCCGCAAAGAATGGCGCTGATACTGTTGCGGAACTTTTTATATCCCAAGGCAAAGGAGCCGCTTGGGCACCCGACACTCGTCGCGGTCGCCGACGCCTGGATTTCAAACATCCGGATGGAGCCGACATAGATACAGAGAAGCCGATCAGTAAAACCGTCATATCCGGTCATTGCCCACTTCTCGGGACACGTACGAAACCCAGGGAATTCTTGCAGCGTAGTGCCAACCGGCGACTGGCGCTCAAAAGTCGAAATATACTCTGGAAAGAGATCGGCTTTGGTGCAGGTAAACGCGCGAGACGCCGGGTGCTTGTCGAGGCGCGTAATGTATCTGTCGGAGACCACCGAACAGGCCGGCACACCTTGCCTGATTATTGAACCGTCGCTGACGACGCTATCCGCAAACGATTGAGATGAGGAAGCTGCAATAATGAACGAGAGTGCTCCCAGGAGGCGGAACGAAGCAAAAAGATTGGTCATGGTATGCCTTTCGTTGGGCTGACAGAGATCTGGAACTCCGAAGATAGCGGGTTTGAGAGCGTAAGTCATCCTCGATCCGAAGTTCGGGAGACGAGTGGAACCTCCCCGGGGGAACCTAGGTAGCAGATCAAGAATATCACTCTACAAAGGTGGTATTGCTCGCGTCTCCTGCCTTATGCGTGCCGCTTCGCGTTGTACGTGTAGCGCATCTGCAGCAGCTCCACTGCAAGCGCAAAACCCATCGGGAGATAGATGTAGCCTTTCGGCACGTGGCCATGGAACCCCTCGATACAGAGCGTGACGCCGATGGTGACGAGAAACGACAGTGCGAGAATCTTCAAGGCCGGGTGTTTCTGAACAAAACCAGCGATGGCTCCTGAGAACGCAAGCACCGCAACGAAAGATGCCACCACCGCGCCATAGATTATCCAGAGGTTATCTGTCAGTCCGACCGCAGTAATCACCGAATCAATAGAGAACACGATATCCAGGAGGATGATCTGCGCGATGACCGACTTGAAGGACGCGTGCGGTTTGTCCTTTTGCTGCCCCTGATCGTGCAGCCCTTCAACAACGTGGTGAATCTCCTTCACCGCTTTGTAGAGCAGGAACGCGCCGCCAGCCACCAGTATCAGATCCTTGATCGAATACTTGGACATCACGGGCTGACTGAGCTTGAGCAGATACGACGCGCCGAGCAAGAGAACGATACGAGCACCAAGCGCCAGCGAAAGTCCAATCACCCGCGCACGGTTTCGCTGATCCGGCGGGAGCCGATCGGACAGAATGGAGAGCAAAAGGATGTTGTCGATCCCGAGCACGATCTCGAGGCCGATCAGCAAAAAGAATGTAGCGACGAGGTTGTAATCGAATTCCATAACCGTTTGCGGGAGTTAAATTAGGTGGTCGTATTCCGAGAGCGTAAGATAATTACATTTCGAGAACTCCATGGCGAACTCAACTGTCGGTAGTCGACTGAAAGACTCTAGAGTTTCCACCGATTCGGCGAGAAAGTTGAAATTCAAGGAAAAGAGCTAAGATATCGTATGCAGTGAGGGTATGAGCTCCAGGGTGCCGACCGAAAGCTTGATGTGAAGTGGGTGATTAATGGTTCTACATATCCCGGTCGGCTGAGTCTCAACTGCTCGAAACTCGCTAAGCCATCCTTTCCAGGAGATGATCTCCGACCCGAAGTGCGTTCGCCATGATGGTCAAACTCGGATTCACGGCGGCACTGGAAGGGAAAAAGCTCCCGTCTACAACATAGAGATTATCGACGTCGTGACTCTTGCAATTGATATCCAGCACCGACGTTCGGGCGTCGTTGCCGAAGCGACAGGTGCCACACTGATGCGCGACGGCCTGGAGCGGGATCTTTTTCTTGAAGTAGAAATCCATCGGAAAGATATGACAACCGCAGTCGACTTCCTTCAAGATTTGAGGCCATTTCTTCATCAAGCGATCAAAGCCTGCGCCGTTATTGTCCGTGTATTCGATAACGATCTGATTGTTCTTCAGCCTGACTCGATTAGCAGGATCCGGTAGATCCTCTCCGGTGATCCACCAATCCACTGAATGATGCGCCATCTGCTCGAGGACCATTCCGGGCGCTACGGGTGGTGCATCAAGAGCCATCATATCCTTATTGACCTTCCCAAGGAGCTGGACATGCCCCATCGGAAACTCGAAATCCTTCTCGCCGAAATAGAAATCGTTCAGCGCCAAAGTTTTTTGAAACACTGTCGAATTTATCTTCCGAGTGCTGAGTCCGACCATCGCTCCGTTATTGTGCTTCATGAAGTTGCGCCCGACCTGATTCGAGCGGTTTGCGAGCCCTTCTGGATGCCGGGAGTTTGCCGATTGGAGAAGCAAAACGGCTGAATTTATCGCACCGCAGGAGAGGACCACAATGTCCGCAGAGAACGAAAGCGGCTCGCCATTCCGCTCGACCTCCACGGAGGTCACCCGCGATCCCACGGCATCGGTTTTTAACCGTGTTACCTTTGCTTCCGTCAGCAAAGTCACTCCCGGTTGCCTCAACGCGGGACGAACGGCCATAATGTCCGCGTCGGCCTTACCATCGAGGAGACAAGGAAAACCATCGCAAGTATTGCAGCGTATACATCTGCTCGCCTGAGGATTCTTTTCGTTAAGCCGGATGCCGAGCGGAATGGAGAAAGGATGGAAGTTTCTCGCCTGGAGCTCGTCATGAATCTCCTGAATTCTTGCCTCATGGCTCACCGCCGGAAACGGATAATCGCTCTCCGCCCAAGGCTCGGTAGGATCGACCCCGCGTGCGCCATGCACGCAGTAGAGCCGCTCCGCCTGGCTGTAGTAGGTTTCGAAGTCTTTATACTTCAAGGGCCATTCAGGCGAGATCCCCCCTTTGTGCACCAACTTTTCGAAATCCTGCTCCCGAAATCGAAATAGGGCGGCGCCGTAGACCTTCGTGTTTCCCCCCACCCAGTAGCTTGTGCCGGGCCGAAGCTGTCGATCGGCTTTATCGCGCCATACATCTGTCGTGTGATAGCGGTCCTTATGGAACACTTCGACCGTATCCCAGTTCTCCTTTTCCCGAGGGAGATAGCTGCCGCGTTCAAGGAGGAGAATCTTTTTCCCGGAAGGGGCAAGCCGATGCGCCAAAGTTCCCCCACCTGCTCCGGTTCCGACGATGATGATGTCGTAATGTTGTTCGCTCATTTTCCGTTCTCCATATTGGGGAGCTCACCGCAGGGATCTTCCACGTAAGCACAAAGAAGACCGGGACACTCCAAGCTTCTGAAATTCAACTCTGCGCCCCAATGCGGCGCTGTTTCGTCTCCCTAGCGACTAGGTCATCGCCGACTTTTCCCCACCGACTTTCTGAGAGATTGAATCCCCTTGTTCGCCGTCTGGGCTCGAAGATTCGGAATTCTTCGCTCGGTAAAAACACCGGAAGGGACTCCTGATTGCTACCGGACCATCTGCGACTTTGTAGGGGCTCAGACGAATTCGTTACAAAATTTTCTGTAACAGCCGTCCGTTCTCTCAGACCTAGTGTTCAGAACGCATATATGAGGAGCACAGGTATGCTGCAGAGAAGACGGGTGATCATTTTGGGTGGAGGCTTTGGCGGAGTTTTTACGGCCCTGGAATTGGAAAAATATTTTCGCGGTAGTAGGGACGTCGAGATCACACTCGTGAATCAAGAAAACTTCTTGCTCTTCACTCCGATGCTTCATGAGATCGCGGCGAGCGACCTCGATCCCACCGACATCGTGAATCCTATTCATAAGATGCTTAAGAAGACTCAATTCTTTTGCGGGACGGTTGATAAGATCGACCTCGGGACAAAGACCGTCACCGTATCTCATGGCCTTCGTGATCACTCGCATGAGCTGCAATTCGATCATTTAGTGCTCGCGCTCGGCTCCATCACACACTTCCACGGACTCCCGGGACTTTCCGAGAATGCGCTCACGATGAAGTCGCTCGGCGATGCGATACATTTACGCAATCGCATGATCGCACTTCTCGAGGAAGCGGATTTCGAGTGCTGCAGGAGCATCCGGCGAAAGCTCCTGACTTTCGTCATCGCCGGCGGAGGATTCGCGGGGGTCGAGACGGTCGCGGCAATTAATGATTTTCTCCGGGATGTCCTGCCTTTTTATCGAAATCTCAACGCGGACAACCTTCGAGTAGTTCTCGTTCATTCAGGCAACGTCATTCTGCCGGAGCTCGATGAAAAGCTCGGACGATACGCAGGGGATTTGCTCGAAAAACGCGGTGTCGAGGTGCGGTACGGAACTCGTGTCTCGAGCTTCGACGGAGCAAAGGTCGTTCTCTCCGATGGCTCCGAACTGGAATCGGGGACTTTGATCTGGACCGCCGGAAGCGCCCCGAACCCACTTCTTGAACATCTTGATTGTAACAAAGAGCGCGGCAGAGTCCTCGTCGATGAAACTCTGCAGCTGCCTGAAAATTCGGGAATCTGGGCCCTCGGCGACTGTGCGGCGATCCCAAATGGCGTCGGTACAGATGGCAAACCCAGGTATCACCCTCCGACGGCGCAGCACGCCATTCGAGAGGCGAAAACCGTAGCCCGGAACATTCGTGCGTCTCTTCGCGGTGAACCCCTTTCAAAATTTCAATTTCGCACGCTAGGGCAGCTCGCATCCCTCGGACATCGGAAAGGGGTCGCTCAGATATTGGGATTTCGATTTTCTGGCTTCGTGGCGTGGTGGCTGTGGCGTACAATTTATCTAATAAAACTCCCGAGGATCGAAAAGCGGATCAGAGTCGCTCTCAGCTGGACGCTCGACATCCTTTTTTCGAAAGACAACGTTCAGCTACCCACGGGACGCTCCATCGACGGAGCGACCGTCATGGCCGACGTCAGAAAGATTGCGGTGATGAATTAGGCCGAGAGAATACGAACGGAGAGCTGAATGTTGGATTCTGATTTGCATTGGCGAGAATACTTCTCAGAAGCGCTCTGCCTCGCGCTATTTATGGTATCGGCGGGATCTTTTGGGACACTTCTCGAAGCGCCCGAGTCACCACTTCGACAAGCGGTCGAAAGTCCCTTGGTCCGGAGAGCGTTGATGGGAATCGCAATGGGTCTTACCGCGGCGTGTCTCATCTATGCACCTTTCGGAAAGCGCTCTGGCGCGCACATGAACCCCGCCGTAACTCTGAGCTTTTTTTTCCTCGGAAAAGTTCGGCGGCAAGATGCAATCTTTTATGTAGTCTTTCAGTTTCTAGGTGCTCTCTGCGGGGTCCTCGCCGTCTGGAGTCTCCTCGGCGGCAAATTCGGAATGCCTCCGGTGAATTTCGTAGCTACTCGTCCCGGAGCGTTTGGAACGGGGGCGGCGTTTGCCGCCGAATTCACAATCTCAATGCTCCTCTTCTTCTCCGTCCTAATATTCAGCAACCATTCGCGGCTCAGCCGTTACACTGGAATCGTCGCGGCTGTGTTGGTTTGTGTCTTTATCACCTTTGAAGCTCCCATTTCGGGAATGAGCATGAATCCGGCGCGCTCCTTCGCCTCCGCTGTTCCGCTCGGGGTTTTCACCTCCCTTTGGCTTTATTTCACCGCGCCGCCTCTCGGAATGCTGGCCGCTTCGGCCGTCTATCGGATGCTCCGCAGGAATCCAGTTCAATGCGCAAAACTCATTCACACGGAAAAGCATCGCTGCATCTTTTGTGGATTTAAAGCATTGTCCCTCGCGGTTTTGCTTTTCGTAGCCCCCTCTCCTGCAGCGGCGAGTACGCCCGCTTCCGAGGTGCAGGGGGTGGAATTCAATGTGCGAGATCTTGAACGTTCCGTCGCCTTCTACCGGGACGTCCTCGGATTCTCTCTCACCGTTAAAGAAGGTGCCACCTTCATGACCCTAGGGGAGGAACAGATTCGCTTGAAGCCATTCGATCCGGATTGCCCGACACTGCTTCCCAATGATGGACGCGCAAATGATCTTTGGTTTCAACATATCGCGATAGTCGTAAGCGATATGGATAGAGCCTATGAAGTTCTCCGGAAACACGGTGTGCAGCATGTGTCGAATCATCCGCAAACGATTCCTGCTTGGAACAAAGCTGCATCGGGCATCCGCGCCTTTTATTTTCGTGATCCCGACGGCCATAATCTGGAGTTGATATATTTTCCGAAAGGGCGTGGCCTTTCGCGTTGGCAGAAAACTGAAGGTCGGCTATTTCTCGGCATCGATCACACAGCGATTGCCGTTTCAGACACGGAGAGAAGCATCGCATTTTATCGTGATGAGCTCGGACTCACCCTCCAAGGCAGCAGCGAGAATTGGGGCACCGAACAGGAACATCTCAACAATCTTTTCGGCGCTCATGTTCGGATCACAGGACTCCGGAATGCCCAGGGAATGGGAATCGAACTGCTCCAATTTCTGAGCCCGCCCGGGGGGCGCGAAACGAACAGAGAAATCTGCGAGGGTGACATTTTTGCGGTGACTTCGGTGGTCACTGCATCATCGGAGACGCAATCAAAGCAAGATCCCGATCGACATTTCGTTCGGATTCGTAAATAAGAAGAAGCTCGAGAATCATAGCCTCACACACCTCGCTCGATATCAGGAGAAGTACGGGGCAGAACTCTATGCCTATTGCCTCATGGGAAATCACCATCATGAGGTGGCAGTTTTCCTTTCGTCATCCTCTCGGGCTTCTTCTGTATCGAAGTGCAAAACCACGCAGAACTCGGCCTTCGAGATGCTGAACCGATGCGTGCGACGTCCCCATACATGTGTGAAACGTGGCGCATTTCCCAGACAAACCCGTGCATATTGCTTTGTCCCGGAATAAATCACACGTCACTTTCCGTCGTGGGAACAACCATTTCAAAACGGTCTCTAAAATGCACACAGCTCGAAGA
This sequence comes from uncultured Bdellovibrionales bacterium, assembly GCA_964509425.1. Taxonomy (GTDB): domain Bacteria; phylum Bdellovibrionota_C; class UBA2361; order SZUA-149; family CAZDWZ01; genus CAZDWZ01. The sequence goes on from CAZDWZ010000018.1 coordinate 56,687, forward strand.
CGAAGAAACAAATTCGAGGCTCCTCGGAGCCGTGCCACGGCGGCGCGGATCCGGTGAGGACAGCCTCACAGTTCCCCGTATTTGTGTCTCAGAGGGTTGTTCGATGCTCCGGTTCCAGTCTCTGTTCTGCGCGGCCGCCATGCTGGCGATCGCCCTCCCGGCCCGCGGCGGTGACATCATCGCCAGCACCTCCGCCAACGTGACCGTCACCTGCAGCGACAAGGTCTGCCAGCTCGACGAGAAGAAGGTCGGCCTCGGGGTGGGCAACCTGCTCCGCCAGACCACCGAGATCGCCGACCAGATCGGGAAGTTCGACAAGGAGGTCGAGATCGCGGTCGTGGCGGACGGCAAGGAGAAGATCACGGTCGAAGTCCCGTACAAGCGGCTCGGCGTGATGGACAACGCCGACCTCCTCGTCCGTCTCCGCGCGCTCGACTTGGGGCGGAAGACCGTGCCCCCCGGTGACCCCGTCTGCATGGGGGTCATGCTGAAGGTCGTCCTGAGCGAGGACCAGCGGCCGGAGATCGTGAAGGCGATCCGCGCGAACGGCGTCCTCAAGCAGAAGGACTTCGCGAACCTCGACAAGCTGACCGACAAGCAGCTCAAGGCGTTGCCCGCTACGCTCTGGCTGGTCAGCGAGCACTGGGCGGTCGGGAAGAAGAAGTCCCTCGCCGACCTCCTCAAGCTGGAGCCGGCGGACCTCCCCGACCCGGCCGAGGCCCTGACGTGGCTCGATGAGACGGAGGGCAAGAAGAAGTAAGGTTCACGCGTCCGAGTCGCCCAGCAACAGCTTGCGGTGAGGAGGAGGCCTATCGGTTCTCCGGCTCCTCCTCACCGCTCGCGAATTTCTTCGTCGTCACCGCCGAAGAGCAATCGATTGAACGACGATCATACGGAATCGACAAATGACGTTCCAGATTTTCTGCATGAAACCGTTAGAGAGGCCGACATGCAAGATGGATCGAAATTCGGATACCCTGAGGATACCAAGAATCGGTAAAACGACGGGCGCAGTCCTTCAAACCGTAACAGGGGAACCTGATTACGATTGAAAGACTACGCCCACGAGCAGCTTAACGTCACCAGAGCTGCTCTTCGTCGTCTTCGGCATTCTGCATCCAGTCCTCGAGCTCGCGCTGGAGATGGGGATCGACTCGCGCCGAGCGAAGATTCACCCCATACCAGAACGTCGTCGGACCGAATCGGAAGTCCCGGAGACAGACGATTTGCTGCTCCATCAAGCGCTTCAGGTGCCATTGGAGGATATTGAAGTCCCTCCACAGCGCAGCCGTCAGCGTCTCCCTTACATCAGCCCTCAGTCCGGCCGACGATTTAGGAAGATTCTTGATCAACTTCCGAACCAGCCTGCTCTCTCGCTTGAGAGCATCAACCAGCCGTTGGCGAAGAGTCTTCATAAGTGCTCCGGTGGATGGGTCCATGGATCGCACAATTGTGCGACCCGTGGACCCATCCACAGCGAGCAAATATGCGGTCTTTCAATCTTGTACTGTATTTACGACAACCATCAGGACTGCGTCCCAATTTTGTTATAATGCCGGAAGCCGCAGCCGCAGCGTAAAAAGCTTAAGTCCTCGAGAACAGCCTTCTGACGCGCACGTACTAAGCAAGACGTCGGGGCAGCGAAGGTTGGACCTCTTCTCCCTCCTCTGCTCCGAGGGATGGAATAATGTGCTTCGAAGTTTCTCCAACAGCAAATGACCTTCCGCCCCCTTCATCGAGAATCGCTAACGAGCCACGACGACCAGCGTTTAGGGAATCTCAATCACCGTCGGTTCATGTTCGATGAGCGTCAGAAATTGTCGAAGCCCCGCATGGGACAAGACTATCGTGCTCGTGTTCACCAGAGGATGGTGCTGGGTCTCTAGTGCATTCCACAGGATGGCATCGATTACGAGAGTCACTCGTTTTAAACGGTCGTTTATAAGAGCCAAAAGGGTAACGCTTCCAGCAGTCACAGCAAGCAATTCTCCAAGCTCGTCTGCGGTAGCGAAACTTAACTTCCGAATCCCCAAACTCCTTTGAAGTCCCGAAATGTCTATCCGGCGATCATGTGTCGCAACGATGAGAAAGTAACGATCCTCTCGATTCGCTCTTAGCAGGAGATTCTTGGTCATCTCTCCGCGAACTCCAGGCCTGGCCCTTGCCTCTTCCATTGTGGCGATCGGTGAGTGCTCGAAGCGCTCGAATGAAATTGCTTGCTCGGCCAGATAGGAAAGAATGCTCTGTTCTGAGCTTGCCGCCAAAGAAGTCATGAAGGCTATACCTCCCTTACGTAGAGTCGGTTACAGGACGATTTTCCAGATTGCGTAAGAGGAGCTTTCTTGAAGCCATTTGCTTCGTACAGCCGGATGGCGGCCTTGAAACGCTCAGAGGTCAGCGCATAGCAAAAGCGGTAGCCAAAACGTCGCGCCGTAGTCAGGCATTCGTCTAGCAGTCGCTGCCCGATACCAAGCCCACGTGCTTCCTTCGCCAGATAGAGCTTTTGAATCTCGCAATCTGAGACTGCGGAGCCGATTCGCGGCGAAATGCCTGCACCTCCACAAAGCTTTCCGCGGTTTTCAGCCACGACGTAGAGCGCACCCTTTCCATAAAACGGCTGAAAGGCAGAAGAGCTCGTATCGTTTTCTCTCCGAATTCTAAACTCCGCATCAACATTTGCAATAATTTGAGAAAGTGACTTCTCATCGATCTTTCGAAGAGGTCGGAGGATGACAGAGCGCCGTTGCCTTACCTTCCGGAGCGCGTCCACATACGCCGAGAGAGCTCTCTCTAAGTCGGCCTGCATTGCTTTATTCAGAGAGCTCAAAGCCTGTGCGGTAAGATCATTGCAGAAGCCGTTAATCTCCTTGACCTTTACCTGCCCATCTTTTGTCAGGGTGAGAAGCTTTTGGCGTGAATCATGCTGATTCCCGGCTAACGTAACCCATCCTTTTTCTTCCATTGAGGCGACAAGCCGGCTCGATACTGATTTATCAACATTGAGAATTGTTCCCAGTTCACCAACCGCAACCGCACGACGCTGGCTAAGCTCGATGAGGGCGTGCAATTGCCCGGTCGATACGCCAACTGCGGAATGGGGGGCATCGAGTAGCCCGAGCTCTCTCACCAGTTGTCGAGACAGTTCTCGAATCGTGGAAACATCGCAACCTGCCATGCGTTTCGTTGTCACACACATCGTTGTGTTTTGCAACGATTTTTACGACAGGCGGAATTCAGGACAGCGCAGCCCGGAGTCGGTTTCCTCACTGCACCCGATATTCGTGTGTCACGACATCCGCCGCAGCCCCAATCCTATGTAGTCGAGGGAGAACACCGAAAGATCCCATCGATTCGGTGAGAAAATTGAAATCCAATTAAGAACGCTCATATCTGACGCCCCGAGGATACCAAAGCAAAACGAGTTGTAGAATAATTTCCCGGTAGTTCAAAGGATCCGCCGGATACAAGACCGTTGCCGAGCATCTAACCTGCAGTCACAGTTCGATAGTGGTCGGCCCTTATGGAGTTCATCTTCCATGCAAGGGCCGACTGAGAGTAATCATCTCAACTGTTCGCGTTGTGCCACTCGCGGAGCGCGGGTCCGTGAATCCAGGCACGCTCCAGCGCAGCAATCGCCACGCCGAACATGCGTCCTGAGATCCCGCCTTCGTAGTATTCGCCGGACTCATCGTCATCGTCCGGATCGTATCCCTTGTCGGCCTCGAGAAACGCTTCCTGCGCGACTTCCGCGACGGAACGGAGGGGATCCATCATTTCTTCCATGAGGTTGGCCCACCGCCGCGCGAAGGCGAGCACCCATAGGGATTGGACCGCCTCACGATTCCACCAGGCTTCAGCCTCCGGGTTCACGAACTGCATGATTTTCTCCGACCTGGGGTTTGAGAACAGAAGATTGTTTTGCTGGAACTCCTCGCAGGAAATTTGCCAACGTATCTCCAGTTCCAATGTCCGCTGAGTGATTAACCTTTTGGTCTTGCATCCAACGGATTTCAAGTTCGTGAGGCTTCAAATCCATCGGATGGACGTTCTCTACTCGGCTACGAGATCCCATGGCAGGCATGAGGACACGGAAGGGATTCGGAAAGAGCGGTTCTGAGCGATATCAAGAGCGATCTTGATGTCGATTCTTTCTTTTATTCCGGATTCGAGAACTCGTTTGTTGCTACCCTGTTAATCGCAACTCAAGTGAGTATGAAGATTCATTTCTGAAAGCTTGCATTCGCGGCAAAACTCGTCATGACGCTATGGTCTCAGCAGGATGATTGTGTTCGTGCTTGCCCATCATGAAGTTCGTTGCTTGCTCCTGGTTCCGGGTTCATCCTGAGCAGGCTACTCAAGATGAACTCGGCACCAGAAGCAAGAAAACTCCAGCACCTCAAACGTGAGCTTGGTACACCGTCTCTCGGAAGTTAAAGATAGGGATTTTCATTCGAAAATCGAATTTACACGCGCGCACGCTTCCAAAAATTGAGATTTTGCGTCGAACGACGCTCTCGAGGGATGAGGACCTCTACGTTCTTGTACAGGTCCTTTAAGACTTCGAGTGCCTAGCTTCGTCTTCACGAGCGAAAGGAGTTCGAAAGTAAGAAGTGAGAGGTGCGGCGATTTCTGCTCACGTCGATGAGGCAAAGGTCAGATTCGTTACCGACGACTTGAGCGGCACATACAACTTTGTCACACCATAGTTAAGCCCAAGCTACGAGCCCATAAGCTTATCGAGGCCCATTTCCTCAAATAAAAAGCTTAAGGGAATCCAAAATGAAAACTCGATCCGCTCACACTTCAGTCCTCCGCCTGCAACTGTTTGCTGCGCTCGTGGTGTTAGCCCCGGTTACCGAAGTCAGGGCGGCAGATAATTTTAAATGTGAAGATAAACTCAAATGCGACGACCGAAATCACGGATTTTGCGGCGATGGGATTTGTCAGCGTCCATTTGAAAGCAAAGATTACGATAAAACGTACTGTGAAGATTGCTGGGCGCCTGAGACCCCGTTGATCTGGTGTGATCGGCCCGATTCAGCGGACTATTGCGGCGACAACATATGTAACGAGCCTTGGGAAGATGCCTCCGGCGCCCCCGAAACGGACTGCATAGACTGTTACGGCATTCGAGCTAAGAAAGCTGATCCGAGCGTCAACTAAGTATTCTCTTCGTTCGAAGCTAACTTCTAAGAGCAGTTCGGAAGCATCACGACGTCAACTGCTCAAGCGGAACACGGCGGTGGAAACTGAAAGGTTACACTTCATTCCCGGCATGAGAAAAAAAGAATTATATGTGTAGTGAGAGACATAAGGCATGAAGATCCAGCTTCCTCCCACTTCCTCAGAGATCGAACCAACTCGAGAACATCTTTCGTGCCCTATTTACGGCAGCCTTCTCGCGTGAAATAATAATTTTTATAGGTGCCGGCTCGGCGAGGGTCGAATAAAGCCGCGCGAGCCACGTTGATCCGGTCACCCGAGAGGTAAGCTGCGTTTCAACCTTCCCGAGCCATCGCTGGTCGAAATAGGCCTCGACAGCGCAGCCACCGATAAATGCGCAATAGTGGCGGATCGGGGAGTGAACAAAGCGAACGAGCGAACTCGGGACCTCACGCTTCACATCAGCCGGGACGCGCGAGTCAAGCCGAGTCGTTACACCAATCGCCAAGTTGTACTCGACATTCAACTTGCCCAACAACTTCATGTAGCGATTCTCGGCTTCTGGGTTCGCAAGGTGAAAGAATGCGAATGGGGTGTACTCAAAATACCGAGCCTGCGGGGAGCGAGCGAGCATGTTAGACAAAATTTGTGTGCCGAGGACACCCGATTCTCGCAGCGACGGAGCGATAAGCGTCCTTCTTCTGCCCATCTCAGGAAGCAACTGCAAATCCTCCGATCTGCGGAGCAAATTCGAGACCATCCGAGTGCTCGATGCCTGAGCCTCCATCGCCCACGCAAGGTGAATCGAATAGCGGAGCCCCGATTTCACCACCACTCCCTCTCGTTGAAGAGAACGAAGCGTCTTATAAACGGCTTGAATGGAACACGGTCGCGCCTTACTCACAGCACGATGTATCGAGCTCGCCGTGCCGAGAGGGTTTTTCGCTAGAAACTCTAAAATGAGAGAATCGAGTCGTAAGGATCGTGTGATCATAAGTCCCATGGTGAAGCGTCAGCTAACTTCGTAATCGCGTTTAAACTTTTGGTTTAATATTAAACTATTTTGGCTTGTTACAGAAGTAGTGAGCAGGAGCCGTGATATCTTCGACCCCAACGCTTGGGGAAACTATGAGAAACTTTATACTCGTCTCTTTCGCACTTTCTTGTCTTTCTCTTCTGATATCAGAGAGTCGAGCTTCGGAAGCGACTGCCAAACAAGTAATTCGCGTCGGTTTTATAGGTGCCCTATCCGGCCCCGGAAAGGTCTACGGCACGGCATGTAAAAACGGCTTCGAAATGGGTCTCGAATCGCTCAGGGATTCAGTTTCGGTGATTTATGAAGACGATCAATTCGATCCGAAACGAACGGTTCTTGCATTCCAGAAACTCGTCGCACTTGACCACGTCGACGTACTAGTCGTTCTGGGATCCGCTCCCGCGCACGCCATCGCAACCCTCTCCGATAAAGCGAAGATTCCTCTCATCGCCTGGGCGAGCGACGAGAGCGTGAGCACCGGCCGTTCTTATGTCCTTCGTTCATGGCCAACCGGAATGGAAGAGGGTCTCAGGATTGCACGGGAAGCGCGAATTCGGCGAATGAACCGGCCTGCATTCGTAATAGCAGCGGATGCCTATTCGCGGTCGGTGCTTCGAGGAATGGAACGAGAGTTCGGGCGAGACCATTCAGCACTCACGATTGAGCTCGAACCTAACGAATGGGACTTCAAAACCATAGCGCTAAAGGTACGAGAAAGCGGTGCGGACTCGATCGGTATCTGTCTCAATATTGGACAGACGGCGGTCTTTGCACGTGAGCTGAGATCGTTACTCGTGCAGCATCCCTTGTTTGGTTGCATAAGTTTGGATAACCCGGAAGAGTGGCGTCAAGCGAGGGGCACGCTCACTGGGGCTTGGTTCGTGACGGGGAACGTCGCTCCTTCCTTTCGTTCGGAGTATCAACGTCGATATGGTAACGAATCAGCGATCACTGGCGCGGCAGTTCATCACGACGTGGCGAAGGTCATCGGAGAGGCAGCGCGAAACGGTTTCGTTCGAGGCAGGCCCATTGAGAACTTCGTTACTTCGAAAGCTCGAGTAGGAGCGGTCGGCGAGTACAACCTTGCTGTAGAGGGTGATGATCGCTTTCTTTCAGTGCCGCTTGTTGTCAAGGAGGTTCCACCGCTCTAAGCGGTATTGTCCTCAAGGCGTCCGATATCCCATTCACAGACTCCTACCGATCGAAAAAACACCGCTCCCGCGGAAACACTTCCGGAATCTCTGACGATAGCGTTCTGGCTACCAAACCCAGGAACGAACATGTCTCTCAAGCGTCAGTC
>CAZDWZ010000019.1:0-62879 GCA_964509425.1 uncultured Bdellovibrionales bacterium
CAATGAGAGTGTTCGAGCTGTCCTTCCGGAGCACTTCGATCACCTTGTCGTCGGCGTTGTAAACGAACTCGGTGTAGTTTCCCGTGCTGCTTTCAGTGATTTTATGAATCTCAAAAGGATTGCTAGACGCTGAAGGCGAGTACGAGAAAGTGAGCTTTCGTCCAGTAGTGACATCCTCGACTTCAACCGGATACCTTTGACCGGATGCGGAAGACCAGGTAATCGTTTGAACGTTTCCGTTTGGATCTTTTATCTCCCGAAGCTTGAACCATCCGTCGAAGATGTAACTCCAATGTCCCGCTTCCCAGATATCGCCCGGAGGTCCTGCGTTGTAGAGCTTCATCTCGCCGGCGGGGAGCGCCTGAAATGATCCCATGAAGCCAGCAGGCTTCGTCGTCACCGTGCCCCACGTGCCGCCGACTTTGTACGCGCTCCCATCGGCGTCTATGAGATGAGTGAGGCCGCCGGAATTATAGAGCCCGATCGAGTAGGTATAGTACGCATTCCTCATGTTCGAGTAACCCGTGGAACCGAGCGTCTGCTGAGAGTTCACATAGACATCGAGATCCATACTGGCACCTCGTGTGACCTGACTCGAGCTAGAAACATGAACGGATGCGTTTCCTGAATCCGGAGTCACCGAAGCAGTCGTCGCCATCGTGCGAGAGTGCCCGGACGCGGGCGTCATCATCGGAGTTTCTGCAGACGCACCATTCCCGGCGCTTCCGCCACACTGGTGACTTTGCACAACACCAGTTGTCGGTGTCGTCCCCGGATTATTCGGCGTGTTCTTCCGGCAATGAATGCCTTTTACGACATTCGCGGTCGCACCTTCGTTGTCGGTGACGGTGAGGTCCGCTGTGTACGTTCCGTTTACCGGAGACGAGATGGTGTTTGAGCTACTGCTGTAGCTGCTCGGGCCAGTGACTGCCCAGGTCTTCACACAAATCGACGAAAGGGGATTGGGACTGTCGTCATCGTGCGAGCTTTGGGTGATTGTGTAGGTACCAACGCCTTCTGCGCACCGGCTGTCGTCAATAACTGCAACCGGAGCCGTCGCTGCATAGGTCGCGGTAATCGCCTGACTCCCTCCAGTCGTAACCGTTCCTAGCCCACCATCAACACGAACCGAGGAGGTAACAGAATACGAACCACTCGGCGGGGCCACCCGATAGTACGTGACACCCGGATACGCGCCGAATGTCGTCGAGGTTCCGTTGCACGCAATGTTAACAATGTTTTCACCGGCATCGCTGGAATTGCCTGACTCGACGATCCCACCGCTCGTCTGTGTCGCACTGAATCCGCCACCGGTCCAAAGGACTGCGTTGTAACCAATGCTGCTCGCATTCGGCGCGAGAATCGAATAGGAAGCTCCGCCTGCAGATTCGAGCGTGATGTCTCCCGGATGTTTCGCCCAGATGGTGAACTGATATCCGGCGGAAACTTCACACACTCCGCTCCCGGAGCTTCGCGTCATCGAGAGAAAGGTGTCCAACGTAAGAGTGCTGCCCCCCGCCATGGCAGAGCTACTTTCCGAAAGCACGCAACCGCTGTAGGGCCCGCTGCCGGAGTCGGACAAAGTAGTGATCACCCCGGAAGTGCCGGGGACACCATTCGCAACATGGTTCCCCACGAAAACAAAATCGGGCGCCTGCGCTAGGGCAGCTTCGCTCCGGAGAATAAGAATCGCAAAGAGAAGGAAAAATCGCGAGCGACGGAAGGCGAAACGGATAGACACCATGGGGGCTCTCCTTGATTGAGAACACCCTCGGTCCTACCATGCACCCGACCGCTAAAAAATCACGATCTGTAGGGCGGATTCATTTTCGTGTTGTTCGCTGAATAACGACAGCGAGTCGGCTTCCGTATCTTGAAGAATCGCCGGAGGTTACTTCGAAACGCGCTGAGAACGACTAATTACCCTCCACGCCACGTAGTGAGTGGCACCGAACCAAAACGCGAGGTCCAAGGGGAAAAGAAAGACGGTCGACACCGGACTGTAGTAACTCGTACCTTGGATATGCTCGGTGAGCGTAATCGGAAACGGCAATCCGGAACTTGTCAGCGAGCTGCTCCACCGCATGGGAAGCGAAGCTGCAGCGAAACTAATCAGAACGCCAACGACCGAGACACAGCGCCATGCGTTTCTTGACAGTGCCCCCTGCTCCACCAGAGCACGAGTCTTCCCGCTACTCTTCCGAGCGAAGTCCCACAAGCAAATGCCGATCAAAATGAGAGCGGTCAAGATGACTGATTTTTTCAGAACTTGAATGAGAAAATTCATCGAAGTACTCTCTCGTCGTCGTGATACGCTGCTAAGGGAATCCGTATCCGCAGTCTTACGTGAGATGAAACGTCAAACAAAACAAAATACCGATACCTCGATGAAGGCGAGCAATGAACTAACTGCCAAATGAAAAATGTAGCCAAATTCATCGCCCTCTTCCTCTCGCCATACATCCTCGTCTACGTCCTCTATGTCGTAGTACTGCTCACAGGTGGGTTCAGACAGGGGTACAGCTGGTCCGACATGGATTGGGACGGCAACGGCACAACGTCATTCGGTGAAGCGATGCGAGCGGACGAGGTTGGGGTTCGCGTCATCACGGTAGAGGGGAAAGCTTGCCGAGAATTCTTCAATTATAAAGATGGGATGCCTATTAAGACGAGTTGCTATGTTAGGGACTCCGAGTTCACAGAATGATTGACGCCTCCACTCAACTCCTTCGTCACTCTCACGATGTCAGTGCGCAAGATCGCAACGTCAAACGTCAATCAATCGCAGCAATAGTGGCCATGGGCATCTTGATGACTCCCAAAGTCGCAAACGCCAATATGATCTGGCCAGCAGCCGTCTTGGCGTCTCGGCTAATCAGTTGGCCAACGATTGTATTCGGACTTTGCCTCGAATTTTTGGTTCTCATATTTGCCATCCGTCTTTCCGTGACGAAAGCTCTTCTCTCAACGGTCGCAATGAACTTTGCCTCGACTCTTCTCGGGGTGTTTCTTATTCCACTCTTGGGATTGGTTTGGGAAATTGGACCGGGGCAAGTGGCTCATCGCATGTTGTCGGTAGGGACGTTTAATCCGATCACGTATGTCGGAACGTTCGTTATCGCTGTCGCCGTGAACACAGCCATCGAAGGAGCTGTCCTATCGCGCCTCAACATGGGCTTATCACGGAAATCGAGTCTTCTGTGGCTCATCGCTGCAAATACAGTAACGGTCGGTATCGTCGCATATAGCTTCGTCGTTCTACCACCGAGCTTGTAGCGAGCGGGCGTCACAGAGATCGCGGTGGGGCAAAAATCGACGTAGCCGCGAGAGGAGCATCACGGCCCTCCCCCCGCGCGCAGTTCCGCAGGACGCCCGCTGCCCACACCCATTCAGGATCTCACTTCGTCCGAGGATGTTTGAGCACGGGGGGAGGGCCGGGATGAGCTCGCAGCGGCAGAGGGCTGGTCTACCGGAAAAACGTCCAACTCTGTGCCTCTGTGTCTCTGTGGTTCAATATTAAGAAAAAACCACAGAGACACAGAGGCACAGAGAGTTATTCGACAGGCCCTTCAAACCCCTTCGCAGAGTCATGGAACATCGCGCCCCACACCGCGACCAAGCGGCGTGCGACCAGCTCCTGTCGGGTCATATGATATGGGCTCTTTTCGGCAAGCACCTTCAAGCGCTCGTTGAGTAACGTAAGCTGCTCAAGAGTCTGCGCGCGGATCTTCGCGAGGTCAAATGCCGTGGAAGCGACGAAATGATGTCGCATTTCCTTTTGCATCTCAGCGAGCACATGGGTCGTGAAGTGTCGGACGAACTCTTGGTCGTTATGAGCGGCGGCGAATTCCTTGAGCTCGGCGCGGTGCTCTTCGAAGTACGTGTGAATCGCAACGTTCAGCATCTCGCGAAGAAGCGGGAGCTGCTGATAGACGTTCTCGATTTGTTGCTCGGCCATCTTGCGGGCCTTCGGAACTTCGGAAATGATCTTGTCGCTCAAGTCGGAGACGGTCTTCGGCGCGCCGCGCATCATCTCGGCTTCCGTGCGTCCGAGAACTCCGGGGAGATGATCTTCGATCGTGCCAGCCAAGAAGGCAGCAACGACCGGCGGATTAAAGAAGTTCGCGCGAACCGAGGTGTGTAGCCAGGTGAGATAAATCGCGAGGCAGACGACGGCGGTGGAGCCGAACATCATGGTGCGTTTGTAGCTCAGCTTGTTGGCTTCGATCTCGTTTTTTAGGAACTCTTCGAGATTCTCCGGATATTTCATGACGGGAGCTTTCGGCTTGTCTTCGCCGTTCGTGGTGTAAACTCCGCTGTCCGTTCCGTTTACCGTTTCGTGATCCATTGTCCGGGCCTCAAATTCGAGTTCAAATAAATCGTAAGTTCGGTTCGAGTTTTAGAACTGCATGTTCTGGAATTCTAAACCGGCGAGCTCCAGGATGAGTCCGATGGCGTGGTGGACATCAACTGGGTGACTCAGCTCGGGCTCAAGCTCGGTGATGCGGTGAATGTTAGACGCGATCTGCTCGCCGACGCGGAGATGCTCGCCGAAAGCGCTCTTTAAGAAAGTCTGCATGCGGCCTTCAACTTCGAGACCGTAGGCGAGGAAGAGTTCGTTCGCTTGCTCCTCGGTGAGGATCTTGGCGAGCTCTTCTTTCATGATCTTCTCGTGGTCAGCGGACATGTTCTTCAACTCGTATTCGAAATCCTTCCAACGAGCTTGGGTGTATTGGTTGAGCTTGGTGAGCTCTTCGTGCGTGACGACTTCGAGCTTCGGCAGGTCTTTTTCGATCTGACGGGATATCGCCAGGCGGTAAGCGCTCAGAATCTGCGTTGCGGTCTTAGACAGCATCAGAGTGTATTCTTGGCTGTTGGCTTGGAGATGTTGTCCAACTTGATCGCCTACGACTTGGAGGCCCTGATGCGCGAAGCCTTCGCCGGCTCTCCAGGTGAACATCCCGAAAATCATAATAGTCAGGATGCAGAATCCCATGAGGAGCCGGCGCGCGCTGTTTCGCTGCGCGATGACACGATGATACTCCGCCATGAGCTGTTCATGTTGGTTCTCGGACATACTGAGGCCCTCTTAGGAAAAGAATCTTCACCGATTTTTCAGACAGTTTTGAGCTTCCGCGAGGGCGGATCGATTCAGCGGACTTCAAGAAATGTGGAACGGAGAAAAACCGCGCGATTCGGGAGAGAAAATCAGGCGCGAGGATGTTTAAAAACGTAGAGCAAATAGCCGAGCGAAGGGAAAATGAGGAGGGTCCCCACGATGAGCGCAATCGAAAGCTGGCGGAGGGTCGCCTCGGGGGCGGTGCCGGCCAGGAGGTTAAGCGATCGAAATGCGTAGGGATGACCGCCAATGGCAAACGGGAATGCGGCGAGAAACCAGGTGCCGACCACGATGGCTACGAACAGCGCCGCGGGAACGCGCAGGAAGTAGATCTTCTTAATAGCAAGGAGATGGAGAAACCAGATGAGGGTGACGGCTGAGAGAAGCACACCCAAAAACGGGAAGCCCGAAGAGTAGAGCATGTAGAGCTGAAAGCCGCTGTTCTCCGCCGAGCCGAAAACGAGCACAGTCGAAAGCAGCACCGCGAGCAGGCCCGAAACACTCCGTCTCCGGAAGCGGTCCTGCGTCGCCGGGTCCTTGGTCTCGCCGATGAGAAAGACGGCGGCGAGAAAAAAGTAGAGGCTCGAGAGAAAAATCCCAACGCAGAGGCAGAAGACGTTAAACCAAGGGAGCACATAGATGTCTACGAAGTCTGTGGCCCCCGGTGGAATTCGCCCCAGCATGCAGCCGCCGACGACGAGGCCCTGAGCGAGGGGCGTCAAAAAGCTCGAGAAGATAAAAATGCGTGAATAGAGCTTCTGATTCCCGTCGTAAAAGGGATCGTAGTGACGAAAGGTAAACGCGCAGCCGCGGAGGATGATGCCGATGAGCATCAAAAGAAGCGGAAGGTGAAAGACGGTCACGATCTCAGAGAACGCCGCGGGAAATGCGGTAAAGAGAATCACAACCGAGAGAATGATCCAGACGTGATTCGCCTCCCACACGGGGGCCATCGCATGAGAGATGAGCTTCTCGTCTTCGATCCGGCGATTCCGATGCGCAAAATATTCAATCATCCCCGCGCCGAAATCAGCCCCGGCAAAGACCGCGTAGAGAATGAGCGAGAGAGAGAAGACCAGGAGAATGAACGTAATCATAATCTCTCCGGAAACTGCTTGAGTGCGCGAATCTGGCGAAACATCAGCCAGGTGATAACTCCGGTGAGAAAAACATAGAAGAGAGTGAAGGTGCCCAGCGAAAAAACGATCCCCGGCATAGGGGTTACGGCCTCAGACGTCTTCATGATTCGGTAGATGATCCACGGCTGACGTCCGACCTCGGTCACGGTCCACCCGGCCTCAATTGCGATGAACCCGAGGGGCGTGAGAAGTGCTAAGAGCGTCAGGAAGAGCCGGTGTTCAAGAAGCCGCGGACGGAATTTGAGAGCAAAAAGACTGAGCAGCGAGGTCGAGGCGAGAAGGACGCCGATGCCTATCATCAACTGATATGCAAAATGCGTCACGACGACGGGCGGCCAGTGCTCGCGCGGGAAGGCCTTTAGGCCTGTGATCTCAGCGTTAAAATCCCCATGCGTGAGAAAGCTGAGAAGGGCCGGGATGCGAATCGCGAAGCTCGTGGTCGCCGTTTCCTCATTCGGAATGCCACCTATCATGAGCGGGACCCGCTTCTCGGTCTCAAAGAGGCTCTCCATCGCCGCGAACTTCTCCGGCTGATATTTCGCAACATGTTTCGCGCTGAAATCCCCGCTTATCGGCTGAAGGAGTGCGGCGAAAGACGCCACGCAAAGAGCGATTTTTAAGGCGGGGAGATGGATCTCCTTCGTGTGACCGCGAAGGAGAAGGAGCGCATGGACACCGGCGACGGCGAACCCGGTCGCGACAAAGGCGGCTATCGTCATGTGGACGCCCTCCGTGAGAAACGCGGGATTAAACATCGCGGTCACGGGGTCGATGTTTATCGCCTGGCCGTTTTTCCACTCGAACCCTTGCGGCGTGTTCATCCAGCCGTTAGCCGCAATTACAAAAAATGCGGAGGCAACTCCGCTCACGCCGACTATGACCCCGCAGCCCCAATGCACCCAGGGGCTGAGCCGCTCCCAGCCGTAGAGAAATAGTCCGAGCGCGATGGCTTCTATAAAAAACGCCGTTCCCTCCCAGGAGAACGGCATTCCGATGATCGGTCCTGCATGTTTCATGAACTCAGGCCACAAGAGGCCGAGCTCAAAGGAGAGGACGGTCCCGGAGACGGCGCCCGTCGCGAAGAAGACGGCGACCCCTCTCGACCAGGCCTTCGTGAGGACCCGGTATTCGGACTTCCCGGTGCGTAACCAAATATAATGGGAGGCCGCCATTAAAAATGGCATCGCCATACCGATGCTCGCGAAGATAATATGAAAGCCGAGCGAGACGGCCATCTGGGAACGGGCGGCAAAGAGATCGGTCATGGGCTGGTTCTATCGCGGGGTTTGAACTTTGCCCAGGAAGCTTTCCCGACTAGAATCATCAGCACCTAATCGAGTACGTTTCCTCTTTCACGCTTCTAAGAAGACGACATCATCAAAGAGCGGAGCTCGGAAAACTGATGGAGCAGCAAATTCTCGAGACCTCACCGGAGAGAGATATGGAACGGGCAAGCGGCTCATCAAAGAGCGGAGCAACGGCGTATCTCTCATCTCTCCTCCGCGCGGAGATCGTCCGTCTCGCTGACGGGTACGACACCGTGCGTGAAGAGTGTCTGCCGAATTCGGAGCCGCTCTTTGCCGAGGCGGAGCTTGCGGCGATGAAAGCCCGGGCATCCGGAATCGTGACAAAGCCCGAGCGGCGTCCGAACGGACGAGAGCGAGTCGCAGTGGTGATTCATGGAGCGCTCAGTCAGGCCGAGGATCTGCATTCCCTGCTCCGCGCTCAGGGGAAAAAGCATCCTGAACGGCTCGCACTCTTTCTCACCGGGTATAATCCCTACCTCGCAAACTTCGCGGCACTCTTTTCCGGAGGCCGTACGCGGCCGTCGAACTTTCTCACTCGTGCAGTGCTCGAAGACATCGCGCACGTAAACGGATATGAGTTCGTCCGGATCAGAAACGTGGCGTATTTCCCCTGGAGACCCCTAAACATCGTAAACTCCATACTCTCCGGCATTCCGTTGATACGACGGATGGCGCTGGCTTCTGTGGTCGTCCTCCGCCGGGTCGAGACCATATCACCGAAGGATCTCAAGCTCTCCGTCGTGATGCCGGTTCGGAACGAAAAGGGAAATGTTCAAACCGCCGTCGAAGCGCTCGTTCCAAGGCCCGAAGTTACGGAGCTCGTCTTCGTCGAAGGAAATTCGAGTGACGGAACTTGGGAGGAGATCTGCCGGGTAAAAGAGAATGATACGACCGGGAAGATCAAAATATTCAAGCAGCCCGGCCGCGGGAAGTGGGATGCGGTCATCAAGGGCATGGAGAACCTAACCGGAAACGCGGCGGTAATCCTCGATGGAGATTTAACTGTCGCCCCTGATGATCTCTCCCGCTTCTCCGAGGCGCTGATTCAAGGGAAGGGCGACGTCATCAACGGCGATCGCCTCGTCTATCCGATGGAGACCGGTGCCATGCGCCCGCTCAATCGCTTGGGGAATCTCTTCTTCGCAAAGTGGGTCGGAGCGGTCATGGATGTTCCCATCGGGGACTCTCTCTGTGGAACAAAGCTGCTCTGGTCGGATGATGTGGAGCGCGTCCTACATTGGCAGCGGGAGTTCGGCGCTAAGGATCCCTTCGGCGATTTTTCGCTGCTGTTCGCCGCCGGCTGCATGGGCTACCGAATTGTCGATGTCCCGGTCCACTATAAGGCCCGTGTCTATGGAGCGACCAACATCAACCGTTTCCGCGATGGTTTGCTGCTTCTGTGGTTCACGTGCTGCGGTCTCTGGACCGTGAGGGCCGGAACACGGGATCTCGATGCAGTGATTCGACCGTCCGGCGCGAAAGTCGCACCAACTGGTTCCTGAGCGCCTCCGATGCGAACGGCCTCCGCGGCAGATCCGTCCCGTTCACTGTCCCTCTCCGAGCGGGTCGCTCTCTTGTGTTATCTTCTCGGCATCTTCTGGCGATACCGGTTCGTGCTCGTCCAGCATCGCGTTGAAAGTTCGTTTTATTCCGACATGCTCATGTACCTCGAGCGCGGGATGACGGCCGCGCAGAATCCTGCCTCATACGAACGAACTTTTGTGACCCATCCGCCGGCGATGCATTATCTCACCGGGTGGCTCTATTCGCTCGATCCCTCGATGGCGCTCGCCAGCGAGTTTCAATTCTCGATCTCAGTTTTTATCCCTATCGCCGTTTCCTATTTGGCCCTGGTCACCGGAGGCCGGTTTGCTTCGGCGATCGCATTGACAATTGCGAGCTTCTACTTCCCGTTCGTAAACTACGCGGCGTTTCTTCTCACCGAAATTTATGTGTGTCTGTTGTTCCCGCTCTTTCTCGCCGTGTTTATTCGATGGATGGACGACGAACGGCGAGGCGTCACGATTTTCTGGGGCGCCCTAAGTGGAATGCTTCTCTCGGGCCTGTTTGCTTTCAAGGCATACTTCCTCCCGTGCGGCGTGTTTCTTCTCGCCAGTTACCTCCTTTTTTCACGCGGAAGACCGCTCCGTTCTCGAATTTTGTATTCGGGGGTGCTCGTACTCGTATTCCTCCCGACAATCATTCAGCTCACTATCTTCTGCACCAAAGTCCGAGGAGAGCTCTGCTTTGGAACTTCGAAAGTCGGAGCCGATTTTCTGCAAGGACACTTCGGACGAGGCGGAATGTTTGTATGGAACGACCAAACCCTCGGGAAATTTGTATTCTGGAGCCCCGGAGCGATGAATCGGGGACTCTCCAGCGAAACACACCTTGAGTTTGCCTTTGACGATAGCCGTGCAAATTTCAGCGCGGCCTGGGGCTGGGTGAAAGATCATCCCTTGCAGGCGTTCGTTCAATCGCTCGAGCAGATAAGCAACGCCTACCTCGTCGGATATCCCTGGCCGCCAAAGGACGGCGACTTATATACGTACAATATGGCAGCGCATTATTTTTTTCTGGTCTTCTTGCTGCTGCCTTCCCTACTCAGGCTCCAGAGTTCAGGAGAGAAATACGGACTCGCCGCGCTCCTGGGCTCGAAGGACTTTCTTGTCTTCTCACCCACGATTGGGCTCCTCGCCTCGCTCTTTCTCGCCACGGGTGAGAGCCGTTACAGGATTCCCCTAGACGGGACCTATATCGTTCTCGCTTCCCTCTACTTCGCGTCGTTGTTTCGAGAGAAAGCAACGAAAACCTCTTTCTAAGTATCCGATTTGTCTCGCTGGGACCGTTGCTCGCAAATTGATTGCATCGAGATGCTCTTCCGTAAGGTCAACCGAGCCCTCCCAGCCTCATAACGGACCCGTTCGAACACCTCCCGAAGGGAGGCTAGGTGTTTTCTAAACGGAAGGAGCGGGTCGATGAAAAGAAGTTTGATGATTGGCGCATGTCTGGGCATCGCGGTCTGGGTACACAACGGAAGCACTGCGTTTGCTGAGTATTCGTGGATAAACGGGACAACGGGTTATAATCCGTCGACGTCGTCCTCTCTTTATGCGGCGAGCGCTCCCCAAACCACGTCGACTCCGACCGACACTTCGCAAAATATCGCCGTGCCCGTGTATCAACCAACGGCGGCGGAAACCTACAGCAATTTCTCGATCCCGGTAACCAACCCGGCTCCAATCGATACCTGGCAACAGATTGTCGACCAAGTTGTAAACGAAACTATAATGTATATCGCGGAAACTCCGGCGGCTGAAAAGAAATGCATTTGCACCTGCGAGAACGACAGCGACAAACTGACTCAAACCATGCCGTGGAAGAAAGAGAATCTGAAGTGGCGCGCAAAAGTCGAGTCGACGGTGAAAGATTGCACGACTTTAAATAACGACAAATGCGAAGGCTATAACGAGAAGAACGAACTTAAGAAGGGCGACTTTCTCTGCGAGAAAGATCCGGTCTGGAGCAATCTGTAGCCGCGAACCGACGACGCATTGACGATCAAAGCTCGTCGCACAAAAAAAAGAGCCGGGTCTCCCCCGGCTCTTTTTGCTTTTTATACAATTTATAAATTCGTGCTTTGACCAGTTTCTCGGGGAAGGGACGAGAACTAAACGGTCAGAGCACTAGGCCCAGCCATCAAGCTCCGCCCTCGCCTTTTGCGTCATCTCCACCAAGCGGGAGAAGTTCCGCTCGACATACGAAGAAGTGAGCAGCACTATCGTTCCGATGACGGCGAGCGATAACCAAGGGCTCATCGCGTAGAAGTCCGCCGCATATTTCAAGTGATAGAGCAGCCCGTAGACGAGGCCGCTCACTCCGGCGATAAACATCCCTCGCTCTCGCATTGCGTGCGCCGCCGCGGTGATACCCACCGAAGTGACGAGGCAGAGGCAAGAGGAGATGATTCCTTCTTCCGTCGTGACCTGTGCCAGAACCGATCCAACCGCGATCCAGGCGGCGAGCCTCCGATATCCTCTGCCGTTTCCCTTCACTTCGAACGAGAGCCCGAAGAACGCGAGGGAGATCGGGAGATACGTGAGCGGAATCGAAGCCACTGCCGGAACATCGAGCACCGAGTTTACGAAGAGCGCCCAGGTGGCGACCGTGCCGACGAAGGTCAGGCGTTCAAAGATCCACTGGAAGAACACTCCGACGTGCGACTCAATCTTCTCAAGGGATTTTGAGAGTGCGAGCGACATCGCAGTCATCGCGAGCACGATGCAGCAGTGGAACCACGGGGTGTGGTTGTAGAGAAGGAAGTTCCGCTCAAGCAGCGCCAGATACGGGAGGAGCAGCACCGTTCGGCAGATGACCCCTTCCGTCGATGCCATCAGCGCGCGCTGACGGAGACATTTGATGTCATACATCGCGAGCATTCCAATAAGCCCGAGCGAGATCGTCGCAACCAGGTTCGGATCTCTCGTCGGGATGAGGAGTGCGAGGTTCGCGAGGAGATAAATGAATGTCGCTTTCTTCGCTTCAGGGCGGAGCAGCGCGGAGAACGCGAGAAAAGTTATCCCGGTGAGAACCGGTACCGCGACTCCGAGCACGATGAGCGCCTGCGTGAGACTAGGTGCCACGACCACGAAAAATGGCCGGAGCCCCTCGGGCGCGCCGTAGAGTCCGTTATAGAGGAGTGCTGAGAGCTGCACGAAGTGCGCCGGGAGGAAGGCCACGGCGACACCGAGAAAACTTCGGGCGCCCTTGTCCTCTTTCATCTTCAGCCCGCAATAGACGCCGGCTGCCGCGAGGATTCCGGTGAATCCGAGAAACGTGAGATATCGCGAGATGAAGCTCATCACGCTCCAGGTCTGAAGCGTGCACGCGACCGCGGCTCCGAGAAGGAGACAGCAGCCGACTACTCGGAGCAGCTTCGCGAGTCTCGGACCGATGTTGTCGGTCGTGGGCTCCGGCTCGAGAGCGCCGCTGATGGCGGCTATCGCGGGCCGATTCTTCGCGAGTTGAGCGTCTATCTCGGCGATGGTCTCGCCGCTTCTTGCTCTTCTTGCCGCTTCTCCCGGGTCCATCACCGGTTCCCGGTTCAGTTGAGGTTCCATAACTACACTCCTCTTTGGTAAAAAATGATTAATTCCCGGCAGCGTGGGCTTCGTTCTTCAGAAGCTCGTCGAGCTCGACCTCTAGTCCGGCTCGCTCTTCCTCCGTCACGAAGTCATCTTCGAGCGCGTCCTTGCCGAAATCGAGGCCTTCGTATTCGCCGATCTTAAATTCCCAGCGATTGAAGATTTCATCGATCTCACCGACTAGACCGAGCTCGGAGAGCTGGCCGGCCTTCAGAGCTTCCGCGCGGTATTGCCGTGCGTTAAAGGCGTTTTTCTTCCGCCTTAGCTCGGAGATTCGCTCGTCGATGAGCTTCAGATCGATGGTGAGCTGCTTTTCAAGCTTCGAGTGTTCGGTGAGCTGTTCTTCGAGGCTCGCGCGCTCGCGGTCAGCCTGTTTCTTCCGGCGGAGACATTCGAGCGCCTTTTCTTTTTCTTCCCCGGCGACCCGGAGAGCGCGATCGGCCCAAACGGTCTGCATTTCCTTTAGCTCGGAGACCCGCTTTCTCATCCGCTCGCCGTCTTTCTGCACGCGGCTCAGCTGCATTTTGGCTTTTAGCCCGGCGGCCTGCATATCGCGGATGGTGGCGCTTACGATGGCGTCATGGTTCTCAACCTGATTGACGACCCATTCAAAGCTCGATGAAATACTCGTTGTCCAGCGTCTGATGAAGTTCATAAAATTCTCCCAAGTGGTGAATGAATATTCTTTCAACGATTATAACGGCGGTTGAGGGAGAACGGTGAGCGTGGCTTTGTTACATTGTTACCCTCTTGCCTCGGAGAGGCGATCGGCATCAAGTTTTGGTGGTATTTGAAGCTATTCTCGATAATTAATTGCTGACAGAGGAGGTAAATTTCAGTATCATTGTTATGTATGCCAAGAGCTGATGCCGTCCTTCAACGATATGAAGTCTTCTTTGCCGGGGCGGCGATTGCCGCGCACGCCAGTTATTCGACGACCGGATTCCGCCAGCGCGATGTTCGATTCCTGATTGAGCTTTTTACGAACTGGGTGGATCTCGCCGCGGTGTCTGAATCGCTCACGCTGAACAACACTCAGATTCAGCGATACCTGGAGGCCCTCTGCTGGGAAGGCTACGCGAGAAAAATCACCCGAGATAAGACCCCGAAATATCGCCTCAGCCGTATCGGGCTCTTGGAGCTGCTTTCTCGATTGTCTCAGAGAAGCGGGCCAGTGCAGCCTCAGCATTTTTTCTTCCTGTATTACTTCATCTGCACCTACCGCAGCCGCCTCGTTGATCTCATTCGCGAAGAGGGAAAACAGTTCCCCTCGGCGCTCCGCATCGAGATTGAGAGCTTGCTTGATCACAAGCGCATTCTTCGCGAGGAGATAAAGCGCGCGGAGCTCGAAGAGCGAAAATGGGAGGAGCGCTCCCGGGAAGGCCTGAAATCGGCCCAACTCGCGGGCCAGCTCTTTCAAAAAGGGGTTCCGCTCAGTGAAGCGGTCCTGAAGATTGAAAAGCTCTACCCATATGAGCTAAACAGCCAAAAGCCGCTCAGCGAGTTCATCGGCAGTGTGCCCGAGGACCTCGCCGCCTGGGAGCTTGAAGTAGGGAACCGTCACCGCGTCGAGCAGCTCTATGAGCCCAGCAAAAACATGATCTCTTCTTACAAGAACGTACTTCTTAAATTGGAAAAGTCCGCTGGTTAGTGGGGACTTTCCTGGCCTTTCGCTTTTTCTACGCTTCGCGATCCTTTAGCTGCGTCCGAAGTTTATTCGGATTGCGATTTATGGCGCGTGGGAGAAAAGCCAATTCGCGAGGGAATGCCGGACACCTTAGGTTTTTTCACGGGCAGGATGGAGACGGGATGAACTTTCGTCTCGCCTCTATCCTGTCTGTGCCGGACAGAACAAACGAGTCGCCTCGGCCTTTGGAAGTTCGGGAGGTTTTGATGAGCTTGCAGCAGATCGCAGAGTGGTGGGCGTCGCCCGTCGTGCGGAGTGTGACGTTCGCACTCTTGCTCGTGATTGGCGCATCTTTGTGGAGCAGAGTAATGGGCGAAAACTGGAGTCCCCACCACTCAATTGAGAGTCTCGCGTCCATTATCGGCCTCTGCATCGGGATCGTCACGGGAGAAGTGTCGAGGAAGGATCTCCCCGTGATCTCAGTGGCTATCGGGTACGTGATAGTCGCGATCTTGGCCCTGGGCGTGATCTCTTCGCCCTTCTGGCTGAGGTGACGTGGGCTTAAGGACGCCTGTGCGGGAGGATGCTTGTCCGGCATTCCTCTCTCACATAGGAAACTGAATTCGTTGAGATTTTCTCGCGCCTCGCGGCGAGGAAACTCGTCTCCCCTCCCCTTTGAGACTGGTCTCGATTGAATCCCGCGAGATTTCGGCGTAATCTCCGCCTCCGAATGGCTTTCGAGCGCAGCGCTCTTCGCTGCGTATTTTCAAATTTGTAGTTCGTTGTGTGCGCGGCAAACGCCAGCTCCGGTCCACCCCGTTTTGACACCGCGATCTCAGAGATCCGGTTTTAAATCCGGCGGCTCGCGGCGGCCGTTTGCGTCCTCTCTGAGAGAGAAAGGTCTGAGAATGAAAGGTTCTGTGCGTCCATGTTCGCAGAAGTCTCCGCGGAGCGGGCCTGCCCTTCGAGAAGCGTGTGCCGCTTCTCCGAGGGTCGACCCGACAGCCCCGTGGCGACCCTGGAGATTCTATGTCCGCGATTACGTATGCCCCGATGCGGGTCATGGCAGAGCACCCGGAAGGCGGCTCCAGCGACTCGGTCCGCATCTGGCACGTCGGCGAGCGTGAGTTCCTGATCCGGCCCTCGCTCCCGAAGCCCCATCAGCGCTTCTCCCGAGTGCTGGAGGTCTGGGGCTTCCCGGTCCCCGAAGCGGCGAAGCTCGTCGCCGCGGCCGCGAAGCACTTCGGTGAGTGGGTAAGAAGCGCCGACGTGGCCGCTGCTTTCGACGACGACGAGAAGACGCCCATGCTGTCGGTCTACCTGCTGAACAACCTGACGAGAGCGCCGTCTCGCCCGGCCGCGCTTCACATGGTGTTCCGGCACTACGACTACGACGTTCCCTACAGTCCGTAAGGACCCCCAGCATCGCCCACGAACAACAGAGGAAAACTCTCAGAGCCGGGACAGCAAACCGGCCATAGCAATCGGTATCGGAGTGCCTCTGTGTCTCTGTGGTTCAAATAAAAATTTTTGAATTTATGTGGAACCACAGAGACACAGAGGCACAGAGTCGGGAAGGTTTAGATGAAACGAACCGCCCACGCCATCGCCGCCGTTGTGTGCGCCGCAACCCAGTTTCCTTGCGCATCCAGCGCAATCCAGCCGAAGAGGTGGCTCTTTGCCACGGCCTCCTCGTGGCAGCGCCTCGAGGCCTCCATGATTGCCATCCCGTCTCGGACGCGGCTCTCAAGTCTTACGGCGAGTCCGGCATCGACAATCTGCTCCCCTACTCCCGTGCAGCTCACGGCCGCAGCATGAGACGCGTAGTTTCCCGCAACCGTCGGGACATCCGACATCCGGCCCGGAACATCCGTCCCGAACCCGCCCGTTGAAGTCGCCGCAACCAGTCGTCCGCGGAGATCGACCGCAACCGCGCCTACAGTTCCCACCGGCGGAGCGGAGCTTCCCTCGGCGATCGTCTTCTTCCAGGTGGCGAGAGTTTCGTCGGTGATTGGCGATTCTCTCGGAACAGCGAGCTCCGCGATGAGCTCCTCGACGCCGGGAGCTGTGAGCACACGATTTCTTCGGCCTTGAAGCGCTTTTGCAAGATTTACCGGGCAGATCACGTCTTCCGCGAGTGCGACTGCTGAGAAGGAGAGTTTCGCTCCATCCATAAAAGAAGCAGAAAGCCTCGCTCTCCCGTCTGATTGAAGCACCGCGCCGCGGCCCGCGTTAAAGATCGGATTTTCTTCTAGCAGATTCACGGCGAGTGTTACCGCATCGTGCGCGGCTCCCCCGTCACGGAGAATTTTAAACGCCTTTTTTGCAATTTCTTCGACGTCTATCTGTTTTCGCTCTCGTCGCTCGGCCGACGGATGCGCTCTCCCGGCTCCGCCATGGACGAGAAGACAAGGGAGGGAATTTGAGCCGGAGTATAAATTCATACGCGCCTCCTAAAACCAAACGAGATTAAACGGAAATCGCGTTTCGACCCGCTAAAAACGCGGGTCTTACCGACTTTTATTCGGGGAGCTTGGGATTGATCAAGCTTTCGTTCTGTTGGCTCCATCTCTTGAAATCAGGAACGGAATGACGCTTCAGAACTTCCTCCCGCATGCATCCCCGGATCGCCTCCTCGAATCGCTCCGGCGAGAGCACCGTGCCCAGGCATGACATTTTCTCTTCGACTTGCCGACGGAGTTCCTCCCGTTCATGCGCGCTCATCGAAGCGAGAACACCCGCGACTTCTCCGGAGACAAACTCGAAATAGGCTTGGCGGAGACGCGCCTGTCGAAGCCCCTCTTCCGAGGCCGCGCTGTACTGCGCTCCGCCCGAAGCGGTTCTTCCCGTGGAATTCCTGCCTGACGCTCCGGCCAAAGGCCCCGAAAACCCGTTTCTCTGAAACCCCGCACTACGCGACCCGCCTCTTGCTCCACCCGCTGGAGACTGCTGCCGCCGGTTCTGCGTTCCCGATCGCGGAGAGGCTTCGAGCGGCTCTTCGCCCTGTTCAAGAAACGCCGGGGGTAGCTGAAAACGATACGGAGACTCGACGGCGCGGTAGAGAAATCCGACCTTGTTCCGCGAGACCTTCGAGTCGGATGTCTCAACGAGATGATCGTAATACGAGACGATACGGTCGATTTGCTGGAGGTCGGGGAGTCTCCTTCCTTCGAGGAGACGCTTCGCCTGCATGATGGAGATTCCGCGTGATACGAGATCTTCGATGAGCTGTGAGCGGAGGCTCTCGTCCTGCCCCCGTTCTTCGGATGCCCGGCCTCGAGACTCCGGACGAAGGTCAGCGCCGCGATAGTTTTCCCGGAAAGCGCCATCTTCAAAACCGCCGCCCGAATAGGCACCGGCGCTCAAATCTGCGGAATACTGCTCGCCGTGACCGCTCGCTGGGACAGACGCTGCGGGACCGTGTGATGAGCTGTGCGGTGAACTCTGTGACGGGAAAGCGGGCGAGCCGAAATCACCGGCCGCGCTTCCACCGTGATAGGAATTTCCCGTGTGCAACGCGCCCCCACTCTGGGAATTCGGGTGAGAACTCGAGTTCGAATGGAAATTGGTGTTTGCCTGATAGCTTCCGTGGTTCGCTGAACTCGCCGGCGAGCCGCCGTGCGAACCGTGCGTTGCAGAATGCATCGGTTGCTGAGCTGAGCCGGTGCCGGACCGGCCGTCCCAAGCTCTCCTCGGCTGTCCTCCTGCGCGGTCCTCCTGATGGTACTGACCCGTTCCCGACTTCTCACCGGTTCGGGCGGCGAAAAACCGGATGACCGTTTGCTCGCCCTTTCCGGAGAACTCGTAGTGAGAAAGATACCCCATCGAGACGAGCTCGGTCGCCGCCGGCTCGAGCTGCTGCTTCACGGAGGACACGTAGCGATAGTTCCGCGAAATGCCGAGCTTCTCGAACGCGAGAAACATCAGCGGCCGCTCAACCGTCGGACGGAAGTAGAAATGTTTATCAAGGTAGCGGTAGAGGCGCCTTGAGACCGAGCTTCGAAGTGTGAAGTAAAGATCCAGGTCGAGCTTCTTGATGAAGCCCGAGCGGAACGAGTCAAAAAGCATCTCACTCCAAATGAAGAAGCTTTTTCCGCTGTCCTCCTCGGCGGGAGCACCCGCTCCCGTGTATTGCTGGCCGAGACGCTTTTTGGGTTTGTTCCTGAGACCCCGATGATCGTTTAGCTCGTAGGCGTCGACAATGCCGAAGTTCTTGGTCTGATAGCTCTTCGAACTGTTGTCATAGAAGGCGTTGCTCGCACGGATTCGCACTCCGGAGAGCCGATCAAGGGATTTTACGAGTCTGGTGTAGCTCCGGCCCTCGGTGCTCCACTGAAGTGCGCGAAGGAGCTCGTATCGCGTGAAAAAAACTTTGCGGCTCCGGAATCCGTCGTCCATCGTAAGACGGATGAGGCCGAGGATGACATCGTCGTCGGTTGCCGTCGGAAGACCGAACTTGTCCGCACCGGTGATGATCCATTTCCGCTCGGTGAGCTCGCCGTCCTTCCCGCGTTGGAAGTCTGAGAATTCGAGCGTCTTCACGTTCGGATCGACTCTCGTCGAGAGCACGGTAAGCGGAAACTCCGCGAGATTCATCTCGTCGCGCGAGATTCCGTTTCCTCCGCTGGGACGAGACACGATCTGCGTGGCTGGGATTTGCTCCGGTGGATTCTGAGCCGCTCGATCGCCGAGCGAAGAGATCCCAGGCTCAGGAAACAACTTCCCCTGCCCTTCTCGTTCGCGTGGTTCTCGATGGAATTGGCTCATCCGGTTTTCTCCAAAACTCTTTCGCCAGAAAAGAGAGGTTCTGAAAATTCGCTGTGAAAAATTTGCTCTGAAAAATTCGTTCTGAAAATTGGGCTGCGGAATTTTCCGAAACGAATCTCACTTTAACTAACTTTAACTATCGCTTCGAGGAAAGTAACGAGTACGTATGTTTTTATCAATACGGTGTTTTAGATCAGAGTTATAAGTAGAGGGGGAAAAAGCGTAAAGATATAAAGATGTTAACTCGTCATATTTCTTTCGCTTCACGATGAATTACTGCCGGATTCACGATAGTCCCCCACTCGATTCCCGTGAGTGATTTATACCGGGACACGCGAAACCTCGTTCCGGGAGCACGAAAAACTCCCGCTCAAAGCTCGAAAGCTTTATCTCCAAACACGATGAGCTGATTTGGACTTATGTTCATTTCACGAATTCACTCGATTCACGGGCCGATCCGGCGCTGGTCGGGAGTTCTTATCCCGGAACACGATAGTTTTTCCCTCAGCCGTTGTGCGACGCTCGGCAACTTCTTATGCCGAAGCACGATAGATTGTTCGTCGATACCAGCGGAGCGATTTGACACGTGAAATGAGATTAAGTCGGGGGAAAAACATCTAAGCTTCTGAAAGCAAAGGCTTAATTACGCTATTCGGCGCGCGGGAGGTCTCCGGCGGCGAATTTTTCTGATTTACTTATTTCAAAACCCGAATACGATGCCGCCGCCCACTGTAGTATCGGGAATCGAAAGTAGGCACTCTCGTGCATTTTATTAAGGAGTTCAGTGCTTAGAACTTTTGCAGTAGTTAATCAGAAGGGCGGAGTAGGGAAGACTACGACGTCCGCAAACCTTGGTGCCGGTCTCGCTCTCTGCGGGAAGCGGGTGTTACTCGTAGATATCGATGCGCAAGCGAACCTCTCGGCTCATCTTGGCTATTCCAGCGATGAGAGCGAAGACGCGAAGAGCATGTACGATGTTCTTCGATATAACGAGAGGATTGAAAACATCATCGTGCCCGTTGATGCAAACCTCTGGCTCGCTCCGGGAGGCCTCCTGCTCAGTGCGGCCGACCTCGAGCTTGGCGGAATAATTGGCCGGGAGCAGCTGCTCCGAAAGGCTTTGCAGACCGTCATCGATCAATACGACTTCGTCATCATCGACTGTCCGCCGTCGCTCGGCTTGCTTTCGCTTAACGGGCTTGTCGCTTCGTCGCGGGTGGTCGTCCCGGTGCAGAGTGAGTTCTTGGCACTCCACGGCGTCCGCCAGCTCCTCGACACGGTGGATCAGGTGAGAAGTGCCTATAATCCGCTGCTTTCCGTAGGCGGGGTGCTCCTCTGTCTGCATGATTCCCGGCGCAGGCTGGCCCGAAGCGTGGCCGATACGGTCCGCGAATACTTTGGTGATCTCGTCTTCGGAACCGTTATTAGGACGAATGTGGCGCTTGCCGAAGCGCCGGCAAGAGGAACTTCAATCTTTCGCTACGATCCAAAATCGAGCGGTGCCGAGGATTATCGGTCTCTGGCCGAAGAAGTTCTCGCGTTAGTGGAGCTTCAGGAACGGAAAGTGGGGAACGCATGAGAAAGAACTTCAAGATGGAACTCAATCCGCTCTTTCGTGGACCGACGTTGGAGTCGAGAACGAAGTCGGGGAGCCCGTATCGAGTGCTGCCGCTGTCTGAGATCGATGTCGATCCGAATCAGCCGCGGCGCTTGTTTCCGGCTGAGTCTTTAGAGGAACTCGCGGCCTCCATCCGCGAATATGGCGTGATGAACCCGATTCTCGTTGCGCCGACGGCGGGAGGCACCTACCGGATTGTCGCTGGTGAGCGGCGCTACCGAGCGTGCAAGCTGATTGGTTTGGATAATATTCCGGCGATTATCGAGACGCAGGAAGAGGGGAAGGAGTCCTCGACGCTCGCAAAGCAGCTGGTTGAGAATCTGCAGCGGGAAGACTTGAGCCCGATCGAGCGCGCGACGGCGATGGGCCAGCTCCGCGACTCCTATGGTTGGAGCGTGAGGGAGATTGCGAGCAAGCTTGGCGCCTCAAAGAGTCTCGTGCAGCGAAGCCTCGATGTGCTGGATCTCCCGGATGACCTCAGATACGCGCTTTCAATAGGCGCTTCTGAGAGCAAAGTGCTGTTGTTGAAGCAGGTGCCGGAGAAAGCCGTGCGCGAAGAACTCCTCTCACAGCTGGATGCGCTTTCGCGGGAGCAGCTGGAAGTTCGCATCGCCGAGCTGCGCGGAGAGAAGAAAGTGTCCCACGGTGGGACAGTGCGGCGAAAGAGCGTGTCGCTCAGCCCTTCCGACCGAGCGATGGTTGACCAGATCCAGAAGGCTCTCGGCACCAAAGTCCTGCTCATCCGATCAACTGCGAAGGGCGAAGCGGGGAAGCTCGTTATAGATTTTTACTCCG
This sequence comes from uncultured Bdellovibrionales bacterium, assembly GCA_964509425.1. Taxonomy (GTDB): domain Bacteria; phylum Bdellovibrionota_C; class UBA2361; order SZUA-149; family CAZDWZ01; genus CAZDWZ01. The sequence continues at coordinate 21,517 of CAZDWZ010000019.1, forward strand.
GTGACGACCTGAACGATATCCATCGCCGCCTGGTATCGTGATTTCAACTAAGGCCTGAGTGCGCTTATGTGGATTCACGAGCTTCGAAATAAGCGACGCTCTGCCGGAGGCGGGAAATGAACGAAAGTCTCGCCAGAAAGGTTAAAGCGCTGGCCGGCGTTGTTGAAGACTGGCTCGGCGCCCGAAAAACTTCGCTGAAAAGCACGAACCTCGAAGACGCCTGCCGCTACGCCCTCGGCTCCGGGGGGAAGCGCATCAGACCGGTCCTCGCGTTGATGGTGGGCGAAATGCTTGAAGTCCGGCTGGAGTCGCTAAAGACGGTGGCTCTCGCCGTCGAGCTCGTTCACACCTCCTCACTCATCCACGACGATCTCCCGGCTCTCGATAACGACACGCTCCGGCGAGGGAAGCCGACCTGCCACGTCGTGCACGGGGAGGGGACCGCTATCATCGCCGGGGATATCCTCATCGCTCAGGCTTTCCGAGTGCTCACGGCTGGTGAGGTGGACGCTGCAGTGAAAGTGGCCTGGACCAAGGGTCTGGCGGATGCGACCGAAGCCCTCTGCGACGGTCAGGCGCTGGACCTCGACTACACCGCGGACGATCTCGAGCATGCCGACGAAGAAGAAGCGGAAAAGCTCCTCGAAGACTGCCATCGCCGGAAGACCGGAGCGCTCATCGCGTTTGCGGCTTCAGCGCCGGTCGAGCTGTTTGAGTCCGGAGACAAGGTCGAGGCGAAGCGGCGGCTCGCCCGGTTCGGTATCGAGCTCGGCCTCCTGTTTCAGATGACCGACGATGTTTTGGATGCGGCTTCCGGTCTCGACGAAGGAGACGGGATGTCGCTGGTGGGTCTTTACGGAGTCCCGCGGACTTTAGAACTTATCAAGGAAAAACAAAGGGTTATTGCTTCGGTGCTTGAGCCTTTCGGCGAGCGGGCTAGCTTCCTCCTTGATTTCGCAAACGCGCTCGCGGAGCGAACCCAGTAATCAGCCCGCTCGCTTAGCTTGTCCTTGCCCGATACCTGGCCTCGGCCTCTTTGTAGATCTCCGTGAGCGGCCGCCCGCTCGCTCGCGCGAGCCGTTCACAGTCGCGAAACTCGGGGAGCGCGTTTAAGACGTTTCCTGCGGCATCGCGAGCGACCTTCACACCCACCGTCCCGGATGAGGTCTCCAACGGAATCACCTCGCGCTCGAGCTCGAGCCGCTCGATGGGGAGCTTTCTGAGACCGATGGTGCTCGTCTCCCGAAAGATGATGCCGGCAATCTTCGCTTCGTCCTCCGGGTTACACAGGACGGAAAGGCACTGCGCAGGCCGGCCGCGCTTCATGACGATGGGCGTGGTCCAGCAATCGCGCGCTCCGGCATCGAAGAGCAGCTCAAACACATATGGAAATACCTCGGGACTCATGTCGTCGATGTTTGCTTCCAGAAGAAGAAGGCTTCGAGACGGAATTGTGGGGAGAGACATAGTGACCTCACGGGTTCCTCATGGCGTAGTCGTTTTGGACCGCCCATCGAGAGCAAATCTCAAAACTTTCGAGACCTGGTCTATACCGGGAACTCGCGTTTTATTCCCATCTTCTCGAAAACTAGTGCCGTGGCTACTAAATAACAGCCGAATGCCTGTTATTTGGTGCGGCAGTGCTCGGCGTAGCTGAGCCAGCAAGATCTCGTGCTTTCATATTCAGCAAAACTTTGGCGAAGGCTTAACTTCGCATATCATTTGTTTGTCGGAGCACTAGTCGTTTGTTTCTTTCCATCCGGAATTAGGAAAGGGTATATGTTTTCGGCCCGGTTTCGGCCGTTTATTCCACCCGGCAGGTTGTTTGAGCCGGGTGCTCGATGTAATCCTGAGGGTTGAACGAGCGGGCGAAAGGAGTCCGCAGCCAGAGTCCACAGCAAGAGTCCACAGCGCGATCTTGTTGAAGGATTAAAAGGTCGGAGCGCTAGCAACGAAGTTTGAACAGATTCTGAGAGTGTTACCCATATGATTCGAAAAGCTGTAATCCCCGCCGCCGGCCTCGGCACGAGATTCCTCCCGGCCACGAAAGCTGTGGCAAAAGAGCTGCTGCCCATCGTCGATATTCCGACGGTACAATACATTGTGAAAGAAGCAGTGGATTCGGGGATTGAGGACATTATCTTCATCACCGGGCGCGGAAAGAGCTCCATCATCGATCATTTCGATGCTCACCCTGACCTCGAGCGAAAGCTGGAGAGAGAAGGGAAGACTGATCTCTTAAACGCGCTTCGCGAGACGAGCCGGATGGCAAAAGTTGTCTCGATGCGGCAGCAAGAGCCGAAGGGCCTTGGTGATGCCGTTCTCTGCGCGAAAGACCTCATCGGCGACGAGCCCTTTCTCGTCCTTCTGGGCGATGACCTCGTCGATGCTTCGACTCCCTGCTCGAAGCAGATGATGGAAGTTTACAATGAACATCAGAAGTCGGTGGTCGCGCTGATGCGGGTGCCCGACGAAGACGTGCCGCGCTTCGGCATTTGCGGCGGGCACGCCGTCGGCGAGCGCACGTATATGCTGGATACGATGATTGAGAAGCCGAGCCTTGATGAAGCGCCGTCTAATCTCGCCATCGTCGGCCGCTATATTCTCCGGCCTTCTATCTTCAAATATTTGGAAGAGACGGAAATTGGAAAAGGCGGCGAGCTTCAACTCACTGACGCCATGGCGCGGATGATGAAGGTCGAAGGCTTCATCGGCTATGAGTTCACCGGCGAGCGCTACGATGCCGGCGACAAGTTCGGCTTCCTCCAAGCCAACATCGCCTACGGATTAAAGCGCCGCGACATCGCACCGAGACTCCGGTCGTATATGGCGAAAATCGTCAGCGAGAAGTGACCCAGAGCGAACTCGCTTTTTTCGTCTCTTTGCTTGAACCGTGGACGGCCGGCACCTCTGCCGGCCCGGTCCACGACGTCCGGGTCAACCGTGATGTCCGGGTCAACCGTGAATTCTGGATTCACCGTGATGTCGGGATTCACCGTGATGTCTGGATTCTCAGTGAGACCCGCCTCCGGGTGGGCAGTCTGAGGCGGGCGCTCGCTCCGATGCTCCCAAAAGCAGAGGACGCAGTCTGGTTCACCACGAGAAGCGAGGCGCTTTCGGCGCTCGCGGCGTTCGCAACGTCAGCGACCGGCGGCGCTGCGCGCATCATCGGACGGAGAGAGGCGTCACAGCTCCTCCTTCGCGTGCTCGGAGCCGCCGAAGACGAGTTTCCGCTGCTTACCGAAGAGCTTCACTCTGTCGCCGAATATCCAGCGGTGAGGAATAAGCTCCTTTCCCGCCTCCTTAATTATTTCGATCGGCTCCGGTTTTTCCGGCGCGAAGACTCTCAACCCTCGCGGCTCGTCGATGACTGGGGCAATGTGCCCGCAGAGAACGAACGCGCGGAGGAGGAATTTCTCCTCTACGCACGCTACCGCGATCGCCTTGTTGAAGACGGACTCCTCGATCGCGTGTCCGCGGAGGAAAAGCTGCTCTCGGCGGCGAGGTCGGATAGCTCGTTTAGGCGGCCGAAGATGATTGTGCTCGATAAGCCGTGGCTCGTCTCGCCGCTTGAAGCGGATTGTTTCGAAGCCCTCGCGAAGCTTTTTCCGATTCATCTCCTGTATGACGGCAGAGGCGAGCGGACTTTGGGTGCGCTCGCGAGTCGGCGCAACGTATTCGCGAGTGCCTTTCCGGTCGATGAAAACGAAGATGTATTTCGCTCAACCTGGGCGGAGGCGGTGCTTCGGGAGGGAACGTATTTCGAAGCGGATGATAAAACCGAGACGTCGACTGACCTCCTTGCGTTTACAAACCGTGAGTCGGAGGTCGACGGCATACTTCGAATCATAAAGTCGGTGCTTGAAGGTCCGGTCGCGGTTGATCTTCAGCTCGTAACCCCCGATATCGATCCGTATCGGGAGCTCCTTTTTACCGGGGCAAAGCGCGCCGGAATTCCGCTTTTGATTCGGAAGCCGCGAAGACTTCGCGATACTCCCGGCGGGCGGATGTTTCGCGCGTTTCTGAACTGGGTCGAGTACCCCTCAAACGAGACCATCGCGGTGATCCGCGGCTACCCGCTTTTTGAAAATTGGAACGGCTCACTCGCTGAAGTCCCTGAACAATGGCCGCTTTCGCGGCGCTTCTGGGAGCTTTTCCGGAGCGGCCGGAAGCCGCTTCGCGTTCTGAAGGGGCTTCAATCAACAAACGGCGAGCGAGTGAGCGAGATGGTTCAGAGTCTGCGAGAGCTCCGCCGGCTCGTTCGCGAATCAGCGCGAGATTTTGAATCCGGCCCGGAGAATCTCGGGAGCCCGGGTGCGGCGGAAGCGGATGAGCCGGTCTATCTCCGATTCGGAAGAACGGTCGCCGCCGCGCTCGATCAAGCGATGCTTCGCTCCGACGACGAAATCGAAGAGTCTCCAAATTCGGTCCCGGTGACCGAGCTGCTCGATACCAGGAGCGTCGGCGGAAGATATGTTATTTTTTTCGGCTGCCTCCAGGGCGTGTTTCCGTCCACTGCGGGTAGTGCTCCGGCGTTTCAACACACCACCGTGCGTCGCTTCGAAAATGCCGGAAAAGATAAGGAAATAGCCCCTTTTGCAGAAGAAGAGCGGCTTCTCTTCGCGCATGTTCTCCGCTCCGCAAAAGAGCTCGTGTTTACCTTTCCGGAAAACTCGGGAGAGGGAGAGGCTTCGCCCTCTTCCATTCTCACGCCGTTATCATCGCTCCCGCTCAATCAGCGGAGGCTTTCCGTGCTTCGTCTGAAAACGGAGGAAAAGGAGTGGGGGGCCTCGACCAGCGCGTGGTTCGAGCGCACGGCGGAACTCGTCTCGAAACGACGGGGTGCGGACTGGACACCGTTTGACGGAGACCTGCGAGGCGAGAACGCAGCGATCGCCCGCGGGGTGTCCCACCGGCATTCCGTATCGGACCTCGAAGAGTCGGCGGATTGCCGTCACCGGACGTTTTTTCGGAGGGTCCTCAGGCTGCCTCGCGCCGAGCTCGAGCCCTTTTCAAAACTTGCGGCGGACTTCGGGACGCTGATCCACCGCGCGTTGTCGCTCTTCTTCGAGCGGGTACTCGACCGGCCCACGATTCTCAGCGAGGACTTTCCGAAAGCCTGCCGGATTATGCTTGAATGCGGCGAGCAAGCGATCGCTGAATCACCGAGAAGCTGGAGCGGGAGTGTCTTCGAGGAATTTCGAAAGGAGCAGCTCCTGTTTGGTCTCGAGGAAGCGAACGAGATCGGACGAGCAGGGGTGCTCCTCGGTTTTCTCCGGAATCAGCGGGACCTCATCGAGAGCTGGCCGGTGCTGTTGGAATGGAAGTCAACGCTGGTCGTCGAGACGGCAGATGGGGAGGTGACCGTCTCCGCGGTCGTTGATCGGATTGACCAGCTCCAAGACGAAAGCAAAGGCACGGTTGTTTGGGACTATAAATTCTCAAAAGTCCCGAAAGCGACCAAGCAGCTCATCGGAAAGAGCCTGCAAATTCCGCTGTACGCCGAAGCGCTCCGCCAGAATCGCCCCCCGCACGAGCTTCCGAAAAAAGGCGGATACATCGATCTCACCAAGCCGAACCGTACGGATGACAAAAGAACGCATAACACGGAGGGCGTGATCCTCGAGCGGCTCAGTCTCATCAGGTCCGGGAGTTTCGTCTCGGACCCGACGGGTCCGCAAAAAAACGTCGATATCGCAAAAGCCAAAGTCGCCGAGATTGCTTCGCAGTTTGAGACCGGAGACTTCCGCCAGCAGCTTGATACCGATGCGTGCGAATTCTGTGAATATCAAACGATCTGCGGTCGGGACGAGATCCGACTTCGAAGGAAATACGAGCACGAGGCCATCGAAGCGGAGGAAGTACCGCGGCCACTTGAGGCGAAACCCGAGGCCTCCAGGTATTTCGTTCCGGATCGTGTGAGACCTGATTATCCGCTCTCCGCGGAGCAAGAGCACGCAAGCGACATTACCCGGCACCTGGCGCTCAGAGCCGGTGCGGGTTCCGGAAAGACGCTGGTGCTGAGAACCCGGTTTATTCGTCTCATTCTTGCAGGCGAACCAATTGAGTCAATCGTCGCTATCACGTTTACCGAACGCGCCGCCTTTGAGATTCGCGAGCGAATAGAGGGCGGTATTCGAGACGCAATCCGCTCCCGAACGTTCGGCGGGAAGCCGCTCCAAGACATCGAGGTCGACCGGTTAAAGGCAGCAGCTGCTTCTTTCGCGAAAGCGCAAATCGGCACGATCCACGCGCTCGCGCGAGAGCTCGTCGAGACAGCCCCCGACCTCGCGGGGCTCTACCCTTATGAACATATAGTCACCGGGAGCGAGCGGAGAGAGCTTCTCGACCGCGCCGTCGCTCTTGCCGTCGAGGCCGCCGACTCCGGTGAATCAGCGGCTAAACTGCCGGGTGCGAGACGCGCGGTTGCGGCGCTCCTTAATGCCGGAGTGAGCATTTCGTTGATAATCAAGCAGATCCACCGTTTCGCTGGCGAACCGAGGGAGTTCGATCTCGTACTCGAGACGCTTCGAAGGGAGGGGGAGAGAGGCAGTATTCTCCCGTTTCTCGTGGCGAAGCGCGCCGAGAGAATTCAGTTCGAAGCCGAAATGCTCGGGGAATTCCTCGATGTCTGGTGCCATGATTGCACGCTCTGGCTGAACTCCGATGCGGCGAAGAAGAAGGGGAAGAGCGAAGAGAACCGTGCGGAGTGGGAGTTGCTTATCCGAACCGCCGCCTCATGTGCCGAGAGGATCGCCGCAGAAGAGAGTTTTGAGAGTTACTTTCAGCTGAGCGCACTGGTCGAGTCGTCTGCTCACATCTCGCAGAATAGAAGCGGGAACATCAAAAATTTTTACAAAGAGCTTCGCGATTATCTGAGGCTTCGAACGCCTCGGTTGAGCATTCTCTCCCGATCGATTGACGCTGAAGGCGCGGCGCTCACGCTCGTGGTGGAGATTGCGCACGTCGTCTTCGAAGCTCGTCGGCAGTTTAAAATTCTCAAAAAACAGCGGCGCTGCGTGGACTTCAATGACCTGATTTCAGGCGCGAAAACGCTCCTTTCGGTGCCCCGATCGGGTGCTGCGGAACGGCGGCGGATTCGCATCGTCGAGCGAGTCCGGAAGCAGCTTCGCCATCTCATGGTTGATGAGTTCCAGGACACCGACCCGGATCAGTGGGCGCTCCTTCGCGCGATGTTCGCCGGAGATGATCTGAGGGAGAAGTTAAACTCCGCATCGCCCGCGACGAGCGACGTTTCAAAAACGGCGCAGCTTTCCAAGAAGCGCGATCGCTCCGTGAACCTGGAGCTCTTCTCGGGAAACGGAGACCCGGGCACGTCGAACGTCTCCGAAGCGACCGGACAACGAGCTTCGCTGTTTTTGGTCGGCGATAATCAGCAGGCAATCTATAGTTTCCGCGGCGGCGATGTTCGCGTCTTCGAAGCTGCGGCGAGGGAGCTGGAATTTGCGGGCGGAGAGAAGGCCGCGCTTCAAGACAATTATCGAAGCTCTCGCGGGGTGCTTGAATTCTGCAACGACTTCTTCCGCCTCTTGTTCGCCGTGGATTTCGACGAAGCGGGCGCACCGCGAGCCGGCGGCTCCGTTTCCTTTCAACCGCTTCAGCCTGTTCGGGGGGAAGAAGGCGACATCTCGACGCGCGGAAGAGTGCGGCTTTTCCAGAAAAAAGCGGCAAAAAAGAAGGGCGAGTCGAAGGATTCGAATCCCGACGGCTACGAAGCCGAACGAGTCGCTGCAATCATTCACGACGTATTGAAAGACGTCGAAGCGGACGGCGTCGAGTGGCCGGCTTTGAAAAAAGTACCCCGGGAGGGAATGATCGCCGTCCTCACCCGAGGGAGGAAACATCTGCGGCTCATTCGCTCGGCGCTTGAAGAGCGGGGGATTCACTATCGTCTCGGGCAGAACAGCGGGTTCTTCGAGCTCGAGGAGGTGCAGGCCATCCAGCTCCTCGCGCGAACGCTCATCGACCCGGCCGATGAGGTCTCGCTGGTCGGCACGCTCCGCTCCCCCTTTGGCGGGTTTCATGACGGGGAGCTCGTTCAGTTCAGACAGCTTTTTGAAGGATCGTGGGCCAGCGTCTGGAACGGCGGCGTGCCGGAGGGTGACCTCGCCCGAGTCGTCTCGGTGCTCTCCGCCGCGCGGAGCAGACTCCACACGGATCCGGTCTCCTCGGTGCTGAGGCACCTCTTTGAAACCTCCCCGATGGGCGATGCGTATGACTCGCTCGGTCTCTTTTCGGCGCGGGAGAACATCGCCCGCTTTCTCTCCCGGCTTGCGGATGCCGAGAGCCGACTTCCGGGAGGGGGGAGCCCCGCCGAGGTCCTCCACTGGCTAAACGCCTTGTCCGATGAGTCGGCACCGCCTTCGGGCGGCGGGGGCAGCGAGCCCGTTCTCCTCATGACGGTCCACAGCTCGAAGGGTCTTGAGTTCCCGATGGTGGTCCTCCCGTTTCTCAAACCCCAGAGTCCGCAGGGACAGGATTTCCTCATTGGGGAGTTTCCGGAGCTGTCCGAGCATTCGAACCACCTCCTCGGGCTCCGGCTCGAAGACGAAGAAAATGACTTCCGGAGAGAAAAAACTTTTCTGCAGTTCCTGATCGAGGAAGCCTCGAAGAGCCGGAAGGCCAGTGAGGAGCGGCGTCTGTTCTATGTAGCCGCGACCCGGGCCAAGGACTATCTCGTGCTGGCGGACCCCCGTGACCAGGATAAAAACGAAGAGAATGCGGAAGGTTATAGCTTGAGAGAAATCAATTTACGGGCGTTTCTGTCGGAAAAACCGGGTGACTGGTTGGACCTCTTAGGTAGTGAAATTCTTAACAATTTACTGCCACCATTAGGGGGGGACTCGGCATAACATGAAATGAAGCATCCTGGATTGACGGAGCGATGAGAGGACAGGGTGGAGTCAAATGATTCCAGCCTGTTTCGGTCTGTTTCAGATGCCGAAGTGCTTCGCTCCCGGGGGGTTGGTCATTTTGCCGGGACGAGAGTGAGAGGCCGAAGCCCTATTCCATATTTGGGGTGTGGAAGGCCGGTTCGGGGTGCGCAGGTAATTTTTTAGAGGCAGTCATTTAAGAGTTAGGGGCCAGCATGAAACGTCTATCAGCAGTTCATAAGGCGATTACAGGCAGGTATCGCAAGGCGACTTTCGCCGCCTATGAATACGCCATCAGAAATCCAAACAGCATCATGTTCGCGATGGGAGTTGTGCTCCTCGTCGGCGGACTTTCACAACTCGCGGTCGCCCAAGGTGACTACCAAGCCGGTGTCGCTGCAGGCGGCGGCGGATTTGGCGTCGGCGGAAACCCGACCCAAGCTTGTAGCCGCGTGCTCGGATACATCGAAGGCGGATTCGGCGCGTTGGTTGCAACCGGTGCGGGACTCGGCGCGATTATCGCGGCGGCGCTCGGCGGATTCAAAGCAGCTTGGTGCTTGCTCGTCGTTTCAGTCGGCTGCTTCATTCTCCGTTCGTATCTCACGCTTTTCCACGCGGGATGCCGAAACGCTTAATTTGCGGTTTCTAGGAACAAGATGAATTCATCACGGAGTATCGACGTGTTCAGCCAAGTTTCAAAATCAATCGGTAAAATTAGCGACACCTATCGGTCCGTTTCTACGGCGGCATACGGTTTCGCGACGGCCCATCCCATGCTGGTCCTTGGGGCTGTCGGCGTTGCGTATGCAGCTACGGTTGGTGTTGATCATGTTCTCGCGGCTGACGGCTTTGGTGCCGCCGGCGGCGGAAGTCCGGCCGGTCCTGCTGCCGGAAGCGGCGGTGGAAGCCCTGTCGGACCGGGTGCGGCCGGTGGCGGCGCGGCCATTTCCGGAAACTCGGTTCAGGCTTGTAGCCGGACGATCGGATATCTCGAAGGCGGATTCGGCACGTTGGTGGCGAGCTCGGCGGGGCTCGGCGCGATCATCGCAGCCGCACTGGGTGGATTCAAAGCAGCTTGGGCGCTGTTTGTGGTCTCCGTCGGCTGCTTCATCTTGCGCACGTATCTCACGTTGTTTTTGACCGGATGTTAAGGGGACTCAGGGAGAGGGCCCGGTTAGCCGGGGGAAAGAGGTTAGGCCTATGTCGAAATCTACAAAGCTAATTAATCGTATCGAGCGGAAGTACAACCAGCTTTCAGTCGATGCATGCCGGTGGGTGGTGAACAACTTCTCATTCGTATGCGCACTGACGCTTGTTGCGCTCGTCTTTGTTGAAGCGGATACCGCTCGAGCCGGTGGAAACACCCCGCTTGAAGCTTGTAAGCAGCTGCTCAGCTACATCGAAGGTGGTTTTGCGTCGCTCGTCGCCGCAGCAGCCGGACTCGGTGCCATCATCGCGGCAGCGGTGGGCGGATTTAAAGCGGCTTGGGGACTGTTGGTCGTCTCCGTCGGAGCGTTCATTCTTCGGTCCTACATCGGGGTGTTTCTGGCTGCGTGCAACTAAGTTGCGACGCTTTCTCCAGGGGCATTGTTCCCAGGGAGGCGGCCAGCTCTGCGCGGGTGAGGAAGAGAGTTTTACGCCATGTTTCTAGATGTCTGCATTTATTTGGCAGTTACTCTGAGAGAGAAGCGAGAATTGTTCTCGGCTCTCGTTCCTGTTGCTGTGTTCTTTCTGTTCATGCCCGGCGAAGTTTTCGCTCACACGCCGTTTTCGGGATACGACGACGGCCTTTTTAAGAAAGCTTGCTCCGGCATTCTCAAATATCAAGACGGAAGCGGGAGCGACGGACTCGGTTCGCTGCTTACAGCGGTTGCCGGAATGGGCGCTATCATCTCGGCCGCAGTCGGCGGGTTCCGGGTTGCTTGGGCACTCCTCGTTGTTTCCGTCGGAACATATATTCTCGGGGATTTTATCCGATCGCCATTTGGCTATTCGGGGAAATGTTGAGGTGGATGAGGTTATGAAAAATCACGGAAAATTCCTCGTTATCACGGGCTGCGCGGCGGCCGTTCTCTTCCTGTCTGTTTTGCCGGAAGCGGCATTCGCGGTTGAAGGCGATGGGATTTTCAAAGCCGCTGCGGCGGGCATTGTTGATAAAGTATTACCCGGCTCATTCGGTGCCACCTGCGCCGTTGTTGCCGGAGTCCTCGCGCTGGTTGCTGCGGCGACCGGTAGTTATCGAGGAGCGTGGGCGCTCGTCTTCGTGGTCTTTGCCTGCTACCTCGCGAGAAACGTTCTCGAAATTTTGTTCTCAACCTAACCAGACGACTAGAACCAGAGAGACCCCGGAGGTCACATGAAAGATTTACATCTAGAAAAGCGGGAGAAAATAACGATTGGCAGAGCGCTGCTGTTCGTTCTCGGGTTGTCGACTCTTATTATTACCGCTCCGGTCGAATCGTATGCATTCGATGTCTCGGTAATTAACTGGGCGATTAAGGAACTCTGCGGTCACATCACCGGCGGGTTCGGCGCGCTCCTCACTTCCGTCGCCATTCTCGGCGCGGTCGTCTCCGCGGCGCTCGGATCGTTCCGGGTTTTCTTTGGAGCCATTATCGTCGGCGTCGGCTCGTATGCAGTGCCGAACATTCTCACGATGTATTTCCCGGGTGCGGCAGCGCAGTGTGATGCTCCTTCAGGAGGCCGCGCGGCAAAGTCGGCTGAGCCTATAGTCGCGAAAAATCGCCTGACCACTGAAGAGTTCAAGGCTGCGGCTCCTCTCGGAGCGCTTCCAGAGGCGGCTCCGGCGGCGGCTCCGCAGGCTGCGGAGAACACCCTGGAGACCTACGAAGACGACGAAGCAGAGTCTTCACGCTCGTGGGCGGCGCTTGCGGAATCAGGCTCCTAGTGCCGCTCTCATTTGAATCTGCGGCACGCTCGGCGCAGCCGAGCAGGAATTATCTCGTAGTCCGGCACCACAGAGGGAAAACGTTTCAGTCCAATTGAGCGAGAACTAGACGGTCGGAGCACAGTTTTGCCTTCGACGAACGTTCGGAAGCAGCGAACTTGAAGGAAACGATCGAATGAAAACCCGCTTCGGCAAATTATCAACCGGCAAAGTTACGAAAGTGGCGAGCCTGCTGGGACTTGCCGTTCTCGTGTCGCCGGCCATGGCGTTTGCGGTGGCTGGTGAGTTTGCCGGCGGAGTTTTTGTAACGGCGCTCTGCGATATCTACTACTACATGGGTGGCAGCCTCGGAGCACTGCTGATGGCCACCGCCATGCTCTTCGGAGTAGCGGGCGCGGCGTTTGGAAACTTAAAGCCGATCATTACCTCCGTCGGAGTCGGGATTGCGTCGTTTGCGATGTACTCCGTGATGACGATGTATTTCCCTGCCTACAGCTGCGCAGCACCGAGCGGCGGACGTGCGAGAAAAGCCACGGAGACGCTCACGCAGACTCCAACGATTGTTGAGCGCGTAGACAGCGACGTCGTGGAAACCGACGTCGTGGAAACCGACCGGTCCTGGAACACCAGCGCTGACGACAGCGATTAATCAGGGGCTACGCCGCCCCCGGTTTTGCATCTCCCCGGCCTGTCTCTCTCAGCCTTACCTGCTCAATTCGCGCGCCAACGGGGCATGCCTCGCGGCGTTCAGGGAAGTCTTCAGAGCGCCATTCGAGTCAGCGGCGGCAATTCGCATAGCAATCGTCCGCAGAGTGCGTATCGGCACGGTGTTCATCGGCACTGCGTTCACCGGCAGCGCGCCAAACTTCGATGTGCTGATGCGGAAAGGACAGTGCCGCCGCCGAAGCGGTTACAGACGCCTACAATAGAGATTCGAATCGGAAATTACGGGATGGGGATGTTGTCTTCCCGCTTGCTTTCCAAGTCCAGGTATTTCGGGGAGAGGTCTTGCTCGGGGAGCGAGACTCGTCCTGAAAATATTGAGTCTCTCACCATCGGCCCGCGGTAGGCGACGACGTGATCCTTTGCCGGATTCCCGTCTGCGACTTGCACATCGTTCGCATCCGCTTCGACGGTGTCGGGATGAAGCTCGCGGTAACTGCACCACGATGAACGCTTGAGGCCCCGGCAGAAAATGAGCTCCGACCAGCTGAGCGTCGGGTTCCGGTGCTGGGTTGCCGTCTCGACGATCTGCCCGGTGGACTCGTCGACCACCTGCGTGAGTGGTTGCACGGTTCCCTGGGGGTTTGTCGTCGTATCGCCTCTTCTGGCGTCTTTAAAGGCCATAATGAGGTGGAAAACGATGAGCGCACCACCGACGACCACGATGGCAAGGTGTTGCCCAGGATTGTCTTCGTTTAGCTCCATGACCGCTCCTTCGGATCCCCACGATATACGCCTACCCCCTTGTTATGCATGCTTCGGGGACATCTGTAGCCGCGGCGGAAGGTCCGGGGGAACTCGAGTGATTCTCAAAAGTTTTGTCCTTTTGAGAATGAAAGCTTTCGAGAACTGCTCTAAAAAGTGTAGCGCTTCTCGCGTTTTGGAGATTTGACCGGAAACTCCGGCTCTGGCGGAAGCACATCGTCAACAGGTGTTGGCTGGCGGACCTGATCGATGAGGCGTTGGTAGAATTCCGCTCCGCGCGGGACTTCCGAGGTATCGGGAATCTCAGGTGCCGGGGTCGGAACAGGATCAGGCGGAGGCTCCGGAGTCGGGGCCGGAGTGGGGGTCGGCCGGGGCGTCGGGATATAGGCGCCGAGCTCATTCGGCTGAGCGATTTCCGGGACAAGTGCCGCCGGAGGCCGTCCTGGTTCTCGCTCTCCCCGGTTTAGCGTGCCCGCGCTTTCTCCACCGACCTTCTTCCGAGTGCCGAAATCCATGCCCTCGACGAGCGATCCACCCTTCATGTCACGATCGAAGAATCCACTGTCCGGAGTTGGTGTTTGCTGCTGCGCGAGTGCTCTTGGTGCAAAGCAAAGAAATCCAATGGCAAACGGCAGAGCAAAAGATCGAAGCACGATCACGTATCGGAATGGCGCCAGCGGACTGTAAAATAGACGAGTCATTCTAGACCTTTCGCGACAGCAACAATTGCGCTGCCTAACTGTTATGAAGGGTTCGAATACAACCGTCTCGGCTACCGGGGCAAGAAGTTGTCGATTCCACTTCTGATAAAATGCTCAGCAAAAGCTGCAATATTCGCGTCAAATCTAATCGGGCCGGTGGTATATTATTCTCAGTGTCTTATCCAGTCGGATTGGTGAATTGTGAAAAGTTTTGTTGTCCTGGTTTTTGGGGCCCTGCTCATTACTCGAATTTGGGCGTCATTCGCCGCCCAGTCGCAATCGATAACAACGCTGCACATGATAAGACGGGTTCGTGGCATTCTGTTTATCTTGATGAGTGCCGTATTCTTCGCGAACGGAAACTATTGGATTGCGTCTGTTTTGTGCGTTCCCTCGATCTGGATGGCAGTCGCACCCGACAACTGGGCAGAGTGGTACGAAAACTACTTTATTCGTGACGCGGGCACGAGAACGCGAGCGGCGTAGCGAGAAACTCTACGCCGCGGCCACCGAAGAGAAACCATTCGGTTGATTTGCTGTCCGAGACGCGGTGGCAGGCTCCGCAGGAGTATGCGTTCCGCCCTTCTGCGAAGCAATCCGGCGATGATCCTTTGCCACCACCGTATAGATCGCGGGAACAACGAACAACGTGAAAATCGTGCCGATCGTCATCCCGGAGACGAGAACAATCCCGATGCTGTTTCTAGAACCGGCGCCTGCGCCAGTCGCCAAGATGAGCGGGAAATGCCCGGCGACGGTGGCGACGGTGGTCATTAATATCGGACGGAGCCGGGTGGCGGCCGCGGTGAGCACCGCTTCGACCTTCTGCACGCCGTCTTCCTGAAGCTTGTTCGCGAACTCGACGATGAGAATCCCGTTCTTCGAGATGAGTCCCACGAGCGTGACGAGACCGACCTGCGAATAGATGTTCAGCGACGTAAAATCGAGAAACGCAAACACCAACGCGCCGGAGAGGGCGAGCGGCACCGAACCGAAGAGAATGATGAACGGATCGCGGAAACTTTCAAATTGTGACGCGAGAACCAAGAAGATGAGAATGAACGAGATGAACAAGGTCGTCGTCAGTGTGCTTCCCTCCTGACGGAGCTGTCTCGCTTCTCCCGCGTAATCAACGGTGTAGCTCTTCGGGAGGATCTTTGCCGCTTCCGCTTCGAGGAACTGCAGCGCATCTTCGAGGGTGACGTTGGGTGCAAATGCACCCTGGATCTTCACGGAGTTTAGCTGTTGAAAGCGATTTAACTGCCGAGGAACGACTTTGTCCCGAATCGACGCGACGGTCGAGAGCGGAATCAGCTTTCCCTCGGGTCCGCGGATATAGATGTCTTTTAACTGATCAGGGTTGAGACGGTCCTCACGTTTTATCTGCGGGATGACCTTGTAGCTCCGGCCCTGAATGTTGAAGCGATTTACGTAGTCGCCGCCCAGCGCCGCGCCCATGTCGCTTCCAACCTGTTCAAGCGAGAGCCCGAGAGCCGCGACCTTCGCGCGATCGAGGTGAATTTCGCTTTGCGGAAGATCGTATTTTAGGTCCGCGTCCGCGAACATGAAGATACCGCTCTGAAACGCTTTCTGAACCAGCTGATTCCCAAAATCCAGCAGCTGCTCCGGCTCCGCGGTTGATGCGATGACGAACTCAACCGGGAAGTCTGAGCCTCCGGGGAGCGGCGGCGGTGTGGTGACGATGACGCGGACGCCGGCAACCTGGGAGAGCTTCGCCCAGGCTTCACCTTCCATTTCAATGGTGGTTCGTTTCCGCTCCGACCAGGGTTTTACGACGATTCCGGAAAAGCCGAACGTCGGTCCGGTGATCTGGAATGAGTTTGCGTATTCCGGGAAGCTCGTAAAGACCTTGTTTACTTCCTCGGTATAGAGCGTGGTCTGATCGATCGATGCGTTCGGAGAACCCTGAACGATACTGAACAACACCCCTTGGTCTTCTCGAGGAGCAAGCTCCTTCATCGAGAACATATAAAATGGGAAAATAAGAACAACGACGATGGCGGCGACGATGATGACGAGACTTCGGCTGAGAAGCATCGATTCGAGCCGTCTGGTATACGCGCGGCGAAGCGAGTCGAAGAAGCCGTTTAGCCAAACGACGAAACCGCTCTCCCGGCCCTCGCTCTTGAGAATTTTAGAGGCCATCATCGGAGACAGCGTGAGCGCGACAAATCCGGAAATCACGACGGCTCCGGCGAGGGTGAGGGCGAACTCACGGAACAAGGTCCCCGTAAGCCCCCCCTGAAATGCAATCGGCGCATAGACGGTCGCGAGCGTGATCGTCATCGCGATAGTCGGCCCGACCAGTTCTCTCGCCCCCTGAATCGCGGCTTCATACGGCGGCATCCCCTCGTGGACATGCCGCTCGATATTCTCGAGCATGACGATGGCGTCATCCACCACGAGCCCCACGGCAAGAACGATCGCAAGAAGCGTGAGCAGGTTGATGGTGAACCCGAACACCATCATGAGCCCGAGCGCGCCGACGAGAGACAGCGGGATGGCGACGACGGGAATAAGGACTGAGCGGAGCGATCCGATAAAGAGGAAGATCACGACGATTACGATCGCGATGGTTTCTACGAGTGTGTGAACCACTTCGCTGATGGCGTTCTTGATGTAGCGAGTCGCGTCATACGGAATCTTGACGCTCATTCCGGTGGGAAGCTCTTTCTCGACATCAGGAATGACGTCTCTCACCGCCTGGATCACATCCAAGGAGTTTGCGGTCGGAAGGACCCAGATCCCCATGAATGTCGCCTTCTGGCCGTCAAACCGGACTTCTTCGTCATAGCTTTCAGCACCCAAGACGACATCGGCGATGTCTCCCAGTTTCACCAAGGTGTCGCCTTCTCGACGGACCACGAGATCCTCAAACTCCTCGCGGCTTCGCATGTCGGTGTTCGAAACCAGGTTTACCGTGAGCATGGAGCCCTTCGTGTTCCCGACAGCTGAGAGGAAGTTATTCGCAGCAAGCGCCTGCTTCACTTCGTTCGGGGAGAGGTTCATCGCCGCCATCCGATCTGGTTTTAACCAGATGCGCATCGCGAAGGTTCTCGCGCCCAAGATATCGGCCTTTTGAACACCGCTCACGGCGCTCAGCTTCGGCTGGACGACGCGAACAAGGTAGTCGGTGATTTGACTCTGATCCAGCGTGTCTGATGAAAAGCTCAGATACATCGACGCAAAGCGGTTATCGCTCATCTCGACGTTTAAGACCGGCGCCTCCGCTTCCGGAGGGAGATCGTTTCTTACCTGTGCGACTTTTGACTGCACCTGAGTGAGCGCGTCATTCGTATTGTAGTTCAGCTTCAGGTGAACGGTGATGGTGCTCAAACCCTGAGCGCTTGAGGACTCGAGATAGTCGATACCATCCGCGCTCGCGATGACTCGCTCGAGCGGCGTCGTGACGAATCCCCGAACCAAGTCAGCACTCGCGCCGACGTAGGCCGTTTTTACCGTGACGACGGCGATGTCGCTTTTTGGATACTGCCGAACGTTCAGATAACGGTACGACTGATAGCCGAGGAGGAGAATCAAAAGGTTAACGCAAATGGCGAGAACCGGCCGGCGGATGAAGAGGTCGGTAAGTTGCATTTTATGTGTCTGTCGGTTTTGGTGCGGGACTGTTCCCCGGAGTGACGGTGTTGTTGACGATGACGTTTCCACCGGGTCTCAGCTTGAAAAGGGCCGAAGTTGCGATTTGAGCGCCTGCGGTTATGCCGCTCCGGATAGCGACTTGATCACCGCGAGTCGCACCGGTGGTGACGAACTGCTGCCGGACGGTGAGGGTATCCTTTCCGTCCTTATCCTTCGTCGGCTCGATGACATACACGCTGTTTCCATAGGGTGCGTAGTTGATCGCCGTTCCCGGGAGGACGATGACCTTCTCTTCCTTCGCGAGAATCACGGAGACGCTCGCATACATTCCCGGCCGAACCTTTTCGCTCGGATTCGGGAGAGTCGCCTGCACTTCGAGATTCCTCGTTGATGCATCCACCTGCGGATTAATCGCGCTTACCTTCGCCTCGAACTTTTCATTCGGGAACGCATCGATGGAAACGAGGACTGTTTGTCCCTCTACGATCTCTCCCATTCGCTGCTGCGGAACGGTGAAGTTTACATACACCGGATCAAGGGCGTGAAGAGGAACGACCGGGTCGCCTTGCTTCAGGAACTGACCGGCGTTTACCAGACGAATCCCGGTTCGCCCGGAGAACGGCGCGGTGATGGTCTTCTTCGCAATCACCGTCCGGACTTCATTCGCTTCCGCTTCGCCCTGCTTCACCTGGAAGTTCCAGTTGTCGACCTCGGACTGCGAGACCGCGTTGCTCGGACGAAGATTTCGAGTTCGTGTGAGATTTACCTTCGCGAGATCGAGCTTTGCTTCGGCAGCGCGGAGCTGCGCTTCCTCGGTCGAAGTATCAAGCTGGACGAGAACCTCGCCGGCTTTGACCGGTACTCCCGATTCGAAGTTGATCTTTACGACCTTCCCCGCTTCTTCGGCCGAAATCGTCACGCCTTGGGAAGACGCAACGGAAGCGATCGCCGTGATGGCATCCTGCCAGACTTCTTCGGCAGCGATGATGGAGGTGACGGACTCGGGTGGCGGAGCAAAATTCGAATGCTCTGCGATCGCCTTCGAGACGTTCCGATATTTGAGGTAGGCGAGTCCACCAATGATGAGGAAGACTACGAAAAGCGTTTTGAGTGTTTTGATGATCATACGAATGAGTAAGTGTTACTCTCAAAAGATTACTTGAAAAAACGCAAATTGGGGAGGGTAGTGAGGAGTTTCGGGCGTGAGATCGGCAAATAAAAATTAAAAAAGCCGATGGTGAGAAAACTCTCACCATCGGCTTTGGTAGTTAGAAGTATCAGGCACTTTGCAGTAACTGAGATACTTCCGCTTTACTCTTACGACTCGTAATCCTGATACTCAGCTCCGAAGAACAGAGATACAAGCGAGCGAAGAATAAATGCGCCAACGGCAACCACGAGCATACCGACCGCAGCACGGTATGCACCCATCGCGGCGGCGACAATCGCGCCGAGTCCGGAGACGACCATGATGAGCGCTCCAAACGCACCTTCGATGAGCTTGAACAGGTTACCAACAGAGTTTCGAATGAGGGTGTCATCAAACTGTGCTTGAGAGTAGGAACCGCTCGGTCCGCCTCCCTGCGCCAGTGACAACTCGACGAGCCCGCCCGAGAGCAGTGCTATACCCATGACAAACATGAACGCTGTAGCGTGCGTTTCGATGCACACTGCAACGCTCGTGCACGCTAGCCTGAACTTGCCAGCGACAGAACCAATTGCATTTTTCATGATAATCTCCTTCTTAGCCTTCATATTTGGTGCCAACTGCACCGTTCTTAATGCCCGAATGGTATCCCCATTCACTGGCTTCAACTAGTGTTTTGACGAAGAATTCCGAAGGTGTAGCATTCTTTCTCATTGCAGATTTCCTGTTCGCCTTCGCGGTTCCTCCCGCGGCTTCCCGAGTCGAAAATCGACGAGGCTAAGTCGTTGAAATAACGGGGTTTCACATTGATCCCGGTCAACCGGAGCCAGGTTTCAAGCCGCGAAAGCCATATCCGGAGCCCGGCGTTCAACCCGCAAAAATGGCGTGTCCCTGCCGAGGTGTTGCCTGTTCGAGGAGCCCGTTGCCAAAGAAAACGGGGAGAATGGCGAGCCTGAGGACCAGGAGCCCAGCCGCCATTCCGAGCAGGCTAAACGAAAGCCGGAACCGCTTTAGCCCAGCCGCGAAGAGCCCCAAGACGCAGAGGATCAGCGTGACGACTGCGCCAAATGCACCTTCGACAAGCTTTCTCAGATTCGTCAGCCGCTCCGCATTTGGTGCCGGTGCCGGTGTATCTGCGGCAATAGCGGTATAAATTCCCGAACCGGGACCGCCTTGAGCTTCTGCGGCTCTGAGGTCAAAGAGCAGCAGCAAAAAGACTGCGAGAAGCACGGCTCCAAATACGAAACATGCTTTCTGCAGAGCTCTTTCCAGCGCGAACTCTCCGTCGCTGCTCTCTCTTCGGAGCCAAAGATCGATGCGGTCCATACACGTTCTCCTTCTGTGGTGGCGCCAAGTGCGCCATTCTTAGTGCGCTGATGGTTGCACCATCAGCGTCACGACGTTTCGTGATCGTTTTTGTCAGCTCTCATAGCCGTAATTGAATGAGAGACAGCGATTTTCATATGATCCTCTCCGGGCGCTCCAAGGGAGCGCCTCTATTTTCATTGCTCGTAGTCGTTGAACTCAGCTCCAAAAAAGACGCCGATGAGAAGCCGGAATGTGAGAAAGAACAGCATCCCAGTTGAAAAAATCACGGCGAGTTTTTTTCGATTCCGAACGACGCTCACGAGGGTGATTATTCCGAGCACTATCAACGTGACGCCACCGCCGGTTCCGTCGACGAATTTGAAGATATTGCCCACGGTGTTTCGGATTGGTGTGTTCTCAAAGCTGGCGAGGTTAATGGACCCGGCAGGGCCTCCGCCTTGTGCTTCTGCGGCTCGAAGATCGAAGAGAAGCATCAAAAACACTCCGACAACCACACAGCCGAGCAAGAGGCCTGAGTGGCGAATACGTTCTTCCCATTCTGTTTTCATTTTTCGTCTCCATATCGCGGCTCCTGATTTTGCGAGCCTGCGAAAAAAGAGAGAGGGAGCGGCAAATCCACCGCCCCCTCTCTGGTGATTACGTGTCTAAGTCTTGGAACTCTGTTCCGAAGAAGAGCGAAACAAGGGATCTCAGAATGAATGCGCCGACGGCGACCACGATCATTCCCACCGCTGCGCGGTAGGCACCCATCGCGGCGGCGACGATCGCGCCGAGTCCGGAGACCACCATGATGAGCGCTCCGAACGCACCTTCGATGAGCTTAAACAGGTTCCCCACGGAGTTTCGAATGAGCGTGTCGTCAAACTGTGCCTGTGAGTACGACCCGCTTGGTCCGCCACCTTGTGCGTGTGACAGTCCGGCGAGTCCTCCGCTCAAGAGGACGACGCCGAACACAAAGAGTATGGTCGATGCGTGTCGCTCGACCCCCTTTCGAAAAGCGGCCTCGCCGCGAATGTAGCTCCTGAGGAGCAAACTTGTGATGCGTTTCATAAACGTTTCCCTTGTTGTTTTGGCGCCAAATGCGCCGTTCTTATTTGACCGGTGGTTACACCGCCGGCCTCACGACTTGTCGTGATCTGTTCTCTCGCTATTCGCAGTACGTCGTGTGCTCGCCGAAAAACGCGCCGGCAAAAAGCCGGACGGCGAAGAAGAGGAAGGTCATTCCCGAGAGCGAGTATCCGAGCCGCCGCTTCTCACGCACGAGGCAGAAAATGGCGAGAAGAGCGACGACGAGAATTCCCAAGCCCCCGACATCTCCGTCTGCGAGCCTGAGGATGTTCCCCACGGCGTTTCGAACCGGTGTGTCTTCGAACATCGGGTAGTTGAATGAACCGCTGGGGCCGCCGCCCTGAGCAAGAGCGGCGACTGGGATCATTCCGAGGATGAAAAAAGTCCCGAGAAAAATGCCAATCGCTTTCGTTGCGAAGCGGGCCGAATGTGATTGATGAAACATATTCTTTCTTCCAAAAAATTATGCGCCGGAGCCCTGAAAATCCGGGCGTTCTCAGCGCGCGACGATTATCCTTCGTAGTCTTGAAACGGCGGCCCGAAGAGCCACCAAACGAACATCCTAAAAGCGAAGAGGAGGAGGGCTGCTCCGGAGAACGCGAACCCGAGCTTTCGCCGCTTCCTGACGAAGCAGGTGACAGCGACGATGCCGAAGAAGATGATCAGTATTCCGGCGACGGCGCCCTCCGCGAAAGAAAAGAGGTTTCCCACGGAATTCCGAAGAATCGTATCGTCAAATTGCGCCTCTACGTATGTCCCCTGCGGCCCACCGCCCTGAGCGAACGCAGACTCGATGAAAACGCCCAGAATCGGAGGAAATCCAAAACAAAGTGGTTCCATTTCTTGGAACCCACGTCCCGTTTTTTTTTGAAACAACATATTTTTCAGGCCGAAAAATCCGGACCCCTGCCGCCGTGAAAAGCGGCGCGGGATCCGGAGACAAACATTATTAAGCCTCGTAATCCTGATACTCAGCCCCGAAGAAGAGCGAGACGAGAGATCGCAAGATGAACGCTCCGACGGCGACGACAATCATCCCGACAGCCGCGCGATAGGCTCCCATCGCGGCCGCGACGATGGCCCCTATTCCCGAGACCACCATGATGAGCGCGCCGAAAGCTCCCTCGACGAGCTTGAAGAGGTTCCCGACCGCGTTTCGGATCAGCGTGTCGTCAAACGCTGCGTTGGTGAAGCTGCCTGTTGGCGCTCCGCCTTGTGCGTGTGAGAGCCCCGCCAGACCGGAGCCGAGCAGCAGCACTCCGGTGAGGAACAGAATTTTCGAGGAATTTTTCTCTACCCCCGAACGGATCGCGGCTTCGCCGCGTATGTAGGCCCTGAGGACCATATCAATCATGCGATTCATAAACGTTCTCCTGCTTTGTTGGCGCCAAATGCGCCGTTCTTATTTCGACCGGCGGTTACACCACCGGCCTCACGACGTGTCGTGATCTACCCGCGTATCGATCGTGAAACTCCGGGTTCGCCGGAGAGAAAAATTCCGGAACGAGAATCCCGAGGAAAAAAAATAAAAGTGCCGATGCGAGAGGCCCTGTTCCGAACGGGCCTCGTCCGAAGAGAGGCGTGCTGCGTTTTCGCCGTTCCCGCGCGAGGAGCGCGACAGCGGCGAACCAGAGAATAAAAATCGCGGCCTCGGCGAATGGGCTCTCCGAGAAAAGAATGAGCTTCACGAGGACGACGTGGGTGAGCCAGTGGTTGGACGCTTGCACCTCGTTCCCGAAAAAGAGAGTCACCAATAAACGCGTGAGGAACAGACAAACGCTGCAGGCAGCGAATCTCACTGCAAACCGATCGGCGCCCTTTGCAGCGGCGAAGACAGCGGCGGTTCCGGAGAACCACAGAAGGAAAGCTCCGAAACTACTCTCGATGATTCTGAGCAGGTTCCCCACCGAATTCCGAACGAGCGTGTCGTCAAATGACTCACTGTTTCCGCAGAACACCTGCCCTCCGGCTCCTTGTGCCTGGGATACTTCGGGAAGAGAGAGGCCGAGGACGAGCCCTCCGAAGAGAAGCAAATTTCTCGCAGTGCTACGCCCCGATGTCATAGTAGGTCTCCCAGAAAAAATAGCGCACCTGAATGTTGGTGGTTTTCTTGGCTCATCTGGCGTTTTCAATACGGCGTGTAGTTGGGGAAAAAGAGGAAATAGACCGCCCAGCGAAAACCGAGTGCGAGAAGCGTTGCTCCAAGGAGCCACGCGCCTCGCCGCCATTTGCGGAGGACCGCCGCGTGGAGAGCAAGCAGCCCAAAGAAGAGGGGCACTGCGAGCCCGGCCGGTCCTACGATCTCATTCAGGATCTTTCCCACGGTGTTTGAAACCATCGCTCCGTCGCAGAGCTCGATGTTCGTGTAGGAGGTGGTCGGCCCGCCTCCTTGAGCGAGAAGGATTTCGGGAACCATACATTCGAACAAAAGTATGGCTACGGTTGCAGTACGAAACAGACGACGCTGAGACATAAGCTCTCCCGGTCAAGCGCACGTGGCGTGCGCGAAATTTCAGTTCGCGGTACGCGACCGGTGAGAGCGCGTTTTTCGAGCGCAAGCATCCGGCACGGCAAATTCCGCGAACAAGAGACGCACTTCGTCCGGGTGCACGGCGGGCGGAGCGGTGACGTTCACCGCGAAGAACCGCGTGCGGGGCGCTGAGTGGCAACGCGTTGGCGCAAGCAGAGCGCGCAGCGCGATTTTGCCGCTTTTTAGGCCCTATTCACCCGAACTGACGTTCGCAAAGTGTTTGATTTAGTCGCTTCCTCTAACCCTCAATCTGAGTTTGGGAAGCCGTCCGGCCGAGAATCGCCGGGATACGGTGGATGGGGGACGTGCAAGGTTCAGTACTTTCGCGTTCATATATTCACTCCGTTGTTTTCGGCGCCACATGCACCGGTCTTAAATGCTGCGAGAACACATTCTCCAGCCTTCCCTAAAGTCCTGCGAAAAATTCGTGGAGATGTGACTTTTAAGAACATCCGTGAGTTGATGAAAATCAGCGGGCCACGGTATACTCCCCCTGCTTATGTGAGGTCGTTCGATGCGAAAGAAACCGTGTCGCCCATTCCAAACCCATCTCGCCCGGGTGTCGGTGCCCATCAATCTTATTCTCAGCTTTCTTCCCTGCCTTCTCGCTCTGGCACTGGTGTCCCTGCTCCTGCTGGGTGATGGATTTCTCTTTGACGTCTCACTCGCGCATGCGGGAACAGGAAGCGGCCCGCTCGGTTCGACGAGTGACGCCGCGTTTGACGACGAGCTCATCCGGCGCGCGGTCGGTAATCTCTTTCAGCTTGTCGAGGGAGCGTTCGGCGCCCTGCTTATGGTCGGGGCGGGGCTCGTCGCGCTTGTGTATGCGGCAATGGGGAGTTACCGAAATGCAATCAGTATGTTGATCGTCGCGGTCGCGGCGTTCATTCTCCGCTCGCTTGTTTCGCTGTTTTTCGGAGCAGATTTCCCCAGCTTCTCGATGTGATTTTCCGGAGAACTCCCCGCTGGATTTCTCTTGATTTGCTCATGCTGAGATAACAGCCGCAGTTCCTGGATCGCCTTTGAAAGCCGTCCCCGGGTTCTGCCTGCTGCAAGTCATTAATAGCTGGCTTTTCATGAGCAGCTCTTGCTATATCCGCTTCGCTACACTTCCTTCGGGGACTGCAGTGCAGTTTTGTGAATTAGTCATTTAAGGAGATTACCGTGAAGAAATCAGTTTTATCAGCAATTGTCGCCCTGTCGCTCAGCGGTTGTTACGCGGGTGTCGGATCTCCAGTTCCGGGCTTCCTCTATGCGAAAGTAAAGGCCGCACAAACCGGCTCGGCAAACACCGGCGCAACGAAGACCGGAAAGGCTGAGTGCGAGTCGATCCTCGGCCTCATCGCCGTTGGAGATTGCAGCATCGAAGCAGCTAAGGCAGCCGGTGGAATCTCGACTGTTCAGTTCACCGACGTAGAAGTGAAGAACATTCTCGGCGTCTACGCGACCTACACGACTGTAGTTCGTGGTAACTAGCTCTAGGCTCCTTTGATTGCGGGGCGGTTGTCCGTCCCGCAGTTTGCCGCTGCCGTTTCCGGTACGGCAAAAGGGCAGTTCAAGGTTTCCCTTGAGCTGCCCTTTTCATTTGAGGCGACCCTCACCAAGGGCCGGTCTCCTCCGGTCTAGTTAATCGGGACTTGTTTCCCGTCCTTTTTCTTCGTTACCGACGTTGTCCCGTCTGGTTCCGTCGTGACGCTCTCCTCTACTTCAGTCGTCCGGCGGTTCAGCATTCCTCTCGGATCGACGGTGTCCTTCCGGCTTGCTGTCGTCGTGACACTGCCATCGAGATGCTTCGTCGTGTCGACCTCAGAAAGCGTGGTCCGGCGCGTGCCTTGACCATCTACGGTCGTGGTCTCTTGAGCGGTGTCGCCGTCCTTCTTTATCGTTTTCTTCGAATACGCCTTTTCCTTCGATTTGTTTCGGAGGCCTGAAGGGTCGGTCGTAATCTTCGTTTCGTCTTCTATGGTGCGTGTTCCGGTAATTCCAATCTTGTCGCTATGCGAGCGCGTCTTATCAATTGATGTTCCGTCGGGAGTCACGGCCGAGCTGTTCGTCTCGACTTCATTCTCGGCGTAGGCTTCATTGTTCAGTTGAACGACACCCGTGCTCACGAGGGCGAGGGTGAAGATAATTGCAGATCGTTTCATGTGAGTTCTCCAAAGTGATGTTCATTTACCACGCAGCAAGGGTAGCTCGTGCGTATCTCCGGATGAATGACGCTCATCATGAGCTGAGCGGCCGCGACTTCAATCGTCCCGCGCGCGAGATCCCCCATCCTTATCGCCGCGGTTTCCTTTGTTCCCAGAGCCTTGTGCGGACTTCGTAGAACTCTGCTGTGCGTCTTGCTCAGACTGCAGAGTTTTGATCGTTTGCTCAACTTTGATGATGCGGTTCAAGGCCTGATCGACCTCATCGCTTGATGGTTGCGGGACCTTTGCGCGATCGATCTTCAGCTCAGTTTTCCTGAACTCTTCATCGTCTGCGACGGACGCTGGAGATCCGTGTGTAGCCGCTGAATCTTCCTTCATCTTTTTGATGCTTTCTTCAACTTGAGCAAGTGAGCTCAACACTTCATCGAGCTTCTCGTGATCCGGGGGGAGGCTCGCGGCGTTTTGTTCGGCTTCATGCTTCTGCTCCAACAGCTCTTCCGGAGAACGGCGCTCCAGATCCGTGGACGCTTTTTCCGGCGGGAGATTTTCGGAGAGAACCTTTTCGGCCTTCTCTTCCTTGACCTCAGGCTGAACCGTGCTTGCGAGCTCTGTCACGAACGTCTGGAGCGCCCGCGCCGTAGACGATGGAAGCCCTTCTATTCCGCCGAAATTCACACCACTCAGCGCTGCGGCCGTGGTCACTTGGAGCGTGGAGACGAAGAAAATTATCTCGAGCGGATTTCGCTCGACGTAGACGTCGGTGAGTTTCACGAGCGGAAACGTGGCTCTTGAGCGCCAGAAAACTCCCTTTGAGATAACGAGTTGCTGACTCTCCACCTTATAGTCGTAGAGGAGGAAATGGATAATCTCATAGACGAGCTTGAGACAGAGGACGAGCAGCCCACCGAGCACGAGAGCCGTTGCAAGAAACGAAAACACAGTATCGGCGAAGCTCGGTTCGGCGCGCGCCATGAGGCTGTCGAATGCCGAGATGAGGATGAGCAGGATCACGAACGCCAGGATCCAATGGATACTCCGGACGAGTATCAGACGAAGGGAGATGGGATAATGCCGCCGGAGCGGAATATCGGTGTGTTGGGTCACCTGGGATCCTCGAGGAAAAAGCCCTGAGGGCCTGTCGTGATTAGAACTCAGCTTTAGGTGATACCAGGACAGGGTGGTTTGAACATTGATCGCGCTCACATCAGAGGCGAAAAGCAGTTATTTCAAGTGTTAAAAACGCCTTGTAGTGCAAAAAATGGTGGAGGAGGGTCGGACGAACTGTCCTGGCAAGTCGACTGACCTCCCTCGTCCACCGTTCGATTCACTCCTTTTCTTTCTCGTCGAGGAGCTTTCTTCGGACCTTCAGCCATTCCTCGACGAACTCCGGATCAGGCTTCCAATCCGGGTCTGCCACTGCATGGCGAAGGAAGGCGTCGAAGTCCGCTTCCGCTGCGCCTTTGGGCACGAGACGCGGCTGAGCGAGAACGATCGCGTCTGGTGTGAGGACGAGCGCGATGGCGAGCAGTACCAGAGCGAGGATGCAGACGAGTCGCAGCCAGAGCAATACGTTCATCATCGGTCTCCGTCGTTAGACAGAGAGTGCGGGAACCCCTCCCGACACTCCTCCAAGACAGTATCGAAATTGCTCCTTCGCAGAGCGGAGAAAGAACGTCGTTCACGCGACACGACGGTGACGTTCTTCTTTAGGAGACGGCAGACACCGGGGTTCGGCCTTGTCAGAAGAAAATTAGAAGTTGCAGACGTTGCCGTGAGCGAGAGGATTAGAAGCGTTAAGGTTTTTCCGGCCAATTACCGCGCGGCGCCGCCCCTTCTGCAGCGCGCTTCAAGGTTCGAGAGGGCTTGAATCATATTGAGAATGTTCATGGCTCGATCGTTATGTTTTAGGCGTTCTTCAAAAAGCATTTTCCCTAAATAGTCATTTTGCGTGCGGCACGATTGGAATTGCACTCGCGAAAGTTTGGCCCAGGAGCATTCGAAGTCGCCAGTGAGCGGCACGAGCGTTATCGGCGAAATCCCTTCCTTGAATTCATTTTCAAGACTCTGTCTTTCTTCCGGGTCAAACGCCTCGAAGAGATCCCCCGCGAATCGGCACGCCTCCCGCTTCTCTCCGGAGACATGCGAGCAGGAGAAACCCTTTGCGGAAAGAAACGCCGCGATGAGAAATTTTGGATGAGGACGGATATGATCCATCATTGCCGAGACACGAAGATCAACCTTTCCAAATTGGGACGTGTAGAAGTCGCGGGCCCGGACGCAGTCGGCGGGAGAGGTGCCATCGAGAAAGGAGGGCTCGCAAGCGACACGCCCTTTTCTATCAAGCGGTAAGCGGCGGACCGGATCATAGGGGTCCGGAATCGAGAGCTGAAGATCGGCATGAGCCTGAGACACAAAAAGAAAAAGCAGGACGATCAAGCGGCAAACAACACGCGCTATCATCGGTAAACCTCAAAAAACGCAACCAACATTCCCGGCCAGTATACTAATAAATGGGTAAATAGTCCATTTATTATTTGGGGTCGAAAAGCATCTTGCACTCTTTTGCATGGGCCCGGGGAAGTGCGCATGGATAAAACGAGGAAATACGGCCCTTCCGAGGGCATTTCTCAAGTTTGCAAAGGGGAGTCGCGCAAGGGTTAGTTCCCCTGAACGTCCGAATTCACGGTTACGCTGACGCCGGTGATCTTGCTCAGTTCGTCAGCGATAACGGCGCCGTCTTTCGCGTTCTCGAGGAGGTAGTTCGCGGTAAACGTGAACGACCAGGACTGAGTGTCCGAGACCGGATAGACCGTGGGATTTGAGAACGAGACGCCGTGGGACTGCCTCGCGCATTTTCCTTTGGCGAGTGTCCGCATCTTGGTTTCAAGGTTTTTGAGGTGCGATTCCGCAGCTTCGAGCGCCCCGGTTGCCGTCGGCTTCGTGCCTTGACCGTTTACGGTCATCGAAGTTGACTGCGAGCTGTTTTGAAGCACGGTTAAGTCCGACACGGGAGCTTCGCCGCCTTGGGCTGCGGCGACTGGGATCGCGCACAACATCAGCAGCGAGAGGGCGGAAAGCCACGAAAAGAAAGGAAATGTCTTTCGAGCATTGTTCATAGGGGAGATACCTCGACAGATTTTTCTTCAGCCATCATTTGTGGCGAGGCAGGCCAAGAACGCGCTCGGCGATTATGTTCCGTTGGATCTCCGAGGTTCCTGCCGCAATAGTCCGGCCACGCGAGTAGAGATAGTTATGCTGAAACAGGCCGTCGCCGTGCACAAATTCTCCCGATCGGAGGATACGCTCCGGTCCTCCGAGCGAGAGCGCAAACCGGCAGATTTCTTGATACGTTTCGCTCCAACCGAGTTTATCAAGCGAGCCTTCGGGGCCTGGCTTCGCGTTTTTCGTTTCGTAATCGACGAGATGGGAAAGCGCGAGCGCTCGGACGGCCATGCTTTTTGCGAGCAACTTTCCGTATGTCTCAAGCTGAGCCTCGGTCGCGCCCTCGGACTTTAACACCGACTTTATTTCTTGAAGGGCGTGCTCGGATTGAAGGTGTCGTGAAAATGTCAAGATCACCCGCTCGTACATGAGAGTCGAGATGGCGATCTGCCAGCCTTCGCCAACCTTCCCCACGACACAATCGGCGGGAACCGGAACGCCGTCGAGAAAGAGTTCGTTGAACTCCTTCTCTCCCGTAATCTGCTGGAGCGGACGGATGGTGATGCCTGGCTGCTTCATCGGCATCAGAAAGTAGGTGAGGCCCTCGTAGCGGGTCTGACCTTCGCCGCTTCGCGAAAGAATGAAACACCAATCCGCGTGGTGGGCGAAACTCGTCCACACCTTCTGTCCGCTCACGGCCCAAGCACCGTCCGCGCTTTTTTCGGCTTTCGTCCGTATCGCGGCGAGGTCGCTTCCGGCTCCGGGTTCACTGAAGCCTTGGCACCAAATCTCCTCGGCGTTTAGTATCTTCTTCAGGAATCGAGATTTCTGCTGGGCGGTGCCGTGCTCGATGAGCACCGGTCCGACCATCGTAAGACCGAACAGGTTCACGAGCTGCGGCGAGCGTTTTGCCGCGAGACACTCTTGAATAACGGCTTCGTCGACAAAGGAAAGTCCTCTCCCGCCGAACTCTTCAGGCCAGTGAACCGCAATCCAATTTCCCGCAGCGAGCCGGTGCTGCCACGCACGCGAAATCTCGACGAAGCGATCCAGCTCAATTCGGCCCTCGACGGCAGGCGGAGGGTTGTCCTTCAGCCAGAGGACGAAATCGTTCCGTAGATCTTCTGTTTCTTTTTTGAGCCGGAGCGAGAGCATACCGTCCTTATTCCGTGAGATTTCCCAGTGTCGGAGCCCTAGATTTCGCTGGCCACGGCACTATTTAGATGCCGGAGCTGCAATAATCTCCGCGAGCCGAAGCGAGGCTTCGAGTGATCGCCGGTAGATTTCCTCACCGCGGTTACTGAGAATGTCGCGGAATACCAGCTCATCGACGGTCTGCGAGAGAAACGGCGCATACCGGACGGAGAACTCACAACTGTCTGCCCCCTCTTTCGAGGCGGCGGCTCCGAGAAATATTTCCGCGGCTCCTTTATCGAAGAGCTTTGCAATGCGGAGGCGGACGGAGTCCATGGATGGCTGCAGGACGATTTCAATGCCAGCAAGCCCAAACGCCGGATCGCGGGGAGAGGTTTTCGAAGTCTCCGCGACATTCAGATGCGTCCACGAAATGAACTCGAGCTGAGTTGCGCCTCTCCCTTGTTCAAACGTGAGAATAATTCCTCGGTCGGTTCGCTTCCAAACGGCATTCGACAAATTCCAATTCAGACACGCAGCGCACCATCCTGCGATGAGATAGGTGTCCGACGAGAGTGACCCCCGGCTCAATTCGTCTTCCGTTCGGCACGAGAAGAATTTAATGCGAGAGACGGAGTTCTGCGCCGAGGAAAGCCGTTCTGAATCGAAACACTCGCTGAGAAGTGATCGCCAGCGCTTGGTTCTTCGCCAGCTGACATCCGAAAAGCGCTTTGGCTGCGGGACGTGGCCCTCGCGCGGATGCTCTTCGAGGCTTCCGCATTGTTCAAGCAATAGTCGAACCTCGGGGCCGTAATTCTGAAACGAAGAAGAATCGAAGAGAACGAGCCGCGCGAATCGCCGCAGATCTTTTAGGAGTCCGACCTCTTCTTTTCGGTGTCCGAACGGCTCTGGAATGACTAACACGACGTCGACATCCGCGACGAACAGCGAGAGGAGGAGATTCGGCACGTAATGGAGCGCCTCTTCGTCCACATCGAGATAGATCTCTTCGGACGAAAGAAATGCTCCCGAGTCCGACGTAATCTGACGGGAAGACACCTGTGAGTCGATCGGCGGACGCCCTTCGATGCTCTCGCGATTGATGCGGATAATGAAGAAGCGGGATGGATGCGCGACTGCCATTCGTGAGATGAACTTGTCGAGGCTGCTGTCGTTTCCGAACTGGCCGGTATCGCTCACGAGAACGACGATATTTGCCAGAACGGCCCGCATTCTCGGCTGCGGTGCTGATCCGGCCTTTGATTGCGCCGATGTACGGAGGCGATCCAGGCCCTTTTCAATCTCGGATGGTTTTACCGAGAGACGCTCGACCGGAGGGCGTTCCGCGGCTGAGCCGGACGAGCCCGCCTTCAGCGGGTTTTCGGTTCCTTGGGGTGCCATGCTCTCTTCCTCTGTGTAGTTGCCGATTCGTCTGTGTAGTTGCCGATTCGGGAGCCTTACAGCCTTCGCCAATTCCGCTTCATCTTTCGCATCATCAACTCTTCCGCTGCGGGAGGTCCCCACGTTCCGGCTTCATAGCCATGGACGGGAGGCGCTTCGCGGTTATCAAGCTGCCATGCGTTTAAAGTGGTCTCGAGCATATCCCAAGCCTGCTCGATTTCATCATCTCTCGTAAACAGAGTCGGATCTCCGCGCATCGCGTCGAGAAGCAACCGCTCGTATGCCTCGGGAGCACCTACAGCAAATGATGTTCCGTAGCTGAAGTTCATGTTCACGGTCTGCACTCGAACCTGCGGTCCAGGAGGTTTCGAGCTGAGACGGAACGTGATTCCTTCATCCGGTTGAATCTGAAACGAGAGAATGTTCTGGCTGATGCTTCCGACATCTTGTCCCTGAAAGAGGCGATAGGGGACCTGACGGAAATGCACGGAGATATCCGTGACGCGCTTTGCGAGGCGTTTTCCCGCGCGAACGAAAAACGGCACACCGGCCCAGCGCCAGTTATCGATTGCAAGCTCCATCGCGACATACGTATCGGTGGTCGAATCGGGGTCCACTCCCTGCTCCGCCAAATATCCGGGAACTGGTTCGCCGGCTATCGAGCCGCTCAGATATCGTCCTCGCACCACATACTTCGCCACTTCCGAGCTCGGAATGCGGCGGATGGATTTTAGCACCTTCACCTTCTCATCACGCACCGCGTCCGCTTCGAAAGCGACCGGCGGCTCAAGAGCGACTAAGGTGAGCAGTTGAAACAGGTGATTCTGAACGATATCGCGGATTATGCCGGACTTATCGAAATACCCGGCGCGGCCGCCGACTCCGATGGATTCACAAACCGAGATCTCGACGTGCTCGATATATTTGTGATTCCAGATCGGCTCGAAAATTCCGTTTGCGAAACGAAAAACGAGGAGATTCTGTACCGTCTCTTTTCCGAGGTAGTGGTCGATCCGGTAGATTTGATTCTCTTTCAGCACGGAGAGAAGCGCGCGGTTAAGCTCCTTCGCCGATTGCAGATCTTGTCCGAAGGGTTTTTCGATGATCACGCGGCTGCTGCGGAGCTTCTTCCCGCTCGTGCCTTCGTGAACTTCTTGCAGCAATCCGGCCTCCGCGAGACCCTTCGCGATCACTTCAAAGTACTCAGGTGCTGTTGCCAGGTAGAACACCCAGTTGCAGAGCTTGCCTGTGTCTTTGTCGATTTGCAGGAGGGCTGCTTTTAGCTTCTCGTATCCTTCCGGGTTGTCGAACGAGCTCGAAATATATTTCGAGTGCGAGGCAAACTCCCGCCAGACGCCATCGTTTAGTGGCTTTCGGCGCGAATGCTCTGCGACGGAGCCTCTTAGCTCCTCCGCGAACGCCTCGTCCGAATATGGCCGCCGGGCAAACGATATGTGCCAAAAGTTCGCAGGCAGTAAGCCGTCGACACCGAGATTGTAGAGCGCCGGCACGAGCTTCCGGTGGGTGAGATCTCCGGTGGCACCGAAGATCACAACCACACACGGATCGACGCGAAGCGAGTTCTCTTCACCCAGATGGAATGGATTGCTCATGAGAGTTTCTTCGAGATGGTGTCATTCAGAGCGCGGAATGATTCAGCGAACTTCTTCACCCCGTCTACCTGAAGATCCTTCACGATTTTATCGAGATCGATTCCGAGATCGAGCAGCGATTGACGGCAAAGTTCCGCCTCGTCCACGCTTTTCGTAAGCGTTTCTTTGCAGACTCCGTGATCGACGAATTGCTGAAGGGTGGCGTGCGGCATCGTGTTTACCGTTTCAGGTCCGATGAGCTCCTCGACATAGACGACGTCGCGGTACGCCGGGTCCTTCGTTCCGGTGCTTGCCCACAACGGACGTTGGACTTTCGCGCCGGCTGCCCGGAGATCGGCGAATTCAGGACCGGTGAAGATCTTCTGGAACAGCTTGTAGGCCAGCTTGGAATTCGCAATCCCGAATTTCCCGCGAAGTGCCTTGGCAGCTTCGGCTTGCGGAGCGTTCGCTTTTACCATCGCATCAAGCTGCGCATCGACGGACGTATCGACTCGGCTGACGAAGAAACTTGCTACCGAGTGCACGTTGTCGATCGGGTTCCCCTTTTTCATCCGCGCGCGAAGCGCATCGCAGTAGGTCACCGCGACTTGGTGATAGTTTTCCACCGAAAAGAGGAGCGTGATGTTGACGTTGATGCCTTCTTCGAGGAGAGCTCGCACCGCAGGAATACCTTCGGGAGTGCCCGGAACTTTGATCATGATGTTCGGGCGATTCAGCTTCGAGAACAGGCGCCGGCCTTCTTCGATCGTCCCGTTCGTGTCCGCTGCGAGAAGCGGCGAAACTTCGATGCTCACGTAGCCGTCGATTCCTCCGCTCTCTTTGTAGACCGGGAGAAGCAGATCGGCCGCCTCGGCGATGTCGACGATGGCGAGCTCTTCGAACACTTGATCGGGGCTCGGGTTCTTCGGCTTTAATGACGCAATCTGCGCATCGTACGCCTGACCGCTGCCGATGGCCTTGTCAAAAATCGTCGGATTCGACGTGAGCCCCCGGACGCCCCACTCGAGAACGAGACGCTTCAACTCACCGCTTTTTAGAATGTCGCGGGAGATGTTGTCGTACCAAACACTCGTTCCGTAATCCACTAACTGCTGCGCCGGGTTCTTTGCCATATCCGCTCATCCTTTGGTTAACTCAATAAGGCGGCGAGACTGCGGCAAGATTCTATTCTTACCGGAGTTTCGCCGAGTGCAGAGTTATAGCACGAGTTTTGACTACGAAAAGCAGCCAGTGGGGCAAACAGCGAGGCAGTGCACAGCGGAATTATACAGCGGAATGATACAGCGCAATGAATAAGCGGCGAATGAGGCCGCTATTTCTGTTCTTTCTCTTCGGTCTTCTTTTCCAGCTCCCGCTGGAGATCGAGAGTCATTCTGATGAGGCCGATTTCGAGGGCAATGGTCGAACTTCCGAATCTGCCGCTGAGAGTAGGCTTACGGCGGCGTTTTCTGCGGTTGGTGTTCACTAGCATGATGTGGCTCCGGCAATTTTATTGGACTCTTCTACTTACGTTCTACTTTCAACCCAATTTTCATCGAAGCCCGGGGTGTTTAAGTCCCGGTGCCATTCGAAGACCCAGTTCCATTCGAATCCGCTGATTGTGTTGCAACTACTCCAAAGCAGCGCTGCCAACAACAACCATCCCGGAGCATTCTTGCTTGAGTCTCCTACGAGGGTCTTTGCAATCCGATTAAGGTGCGGATCGCGCTCGCCTTTTACAGCGACTCGACAGGGAACTCTCCGGAAGTGGAGAAATGAGACCGAAACCAAACGATGCTTCAACCAAGAGAATCTCTGAGGGAATTCCATTTCCCCCAGCACACACCTTGTTTTATGTAGTCCGAAACCCAGCTTGTGATTTTTGTTTTGTAACAAAACTGTAAAATTTTGAGCAGTTATCTAGTGTAGTTTCTAATGGACATTATTGATGAAAACAATTGTTGAAAGAATTGACGTCGCGGAACAGGACACCTGGGATTTAAGCCCGATGTACGCGGATGCCGCCGCTTGGCGAAGCGACTACTCCGCTCTGGAGAACAGTCTCGGCGAGGCACAACAGTTTGCGGGGCATCTCGGCGACGGAGAGCACGTGATGCGGAAGTCGCTCGAGACTCAGTTCCGCCAATTTCGCTTGATCGAAAAGCTCTACACGTATGCGCATCTCCGTAGCGATCAGGATACTCGCGACGCGGGGAATCTCGCGCTCGTAGACTTATCGAGAAATCTCTACACCCGTCTGATCGCAGAGTGGAGCTATCTCACTCCGGAAGTTCTCGCTCTCCCTGAAGACGTGGCGAAACGCTATCAGACCTCTGAAGAACTGCGGCCGTACCGTCGGGTGTTGGACGAAATGCTCCGCTATAAGCCGCATACGCTGAGTGCATCCGAAGAGGCGCTTCTCGCCCGATCTTCAGAGGCGCTCTCCGCGAGCAACCGCATTTTTAGCCAGCTGAATAACGCAGACATGAATTTCGGCACGGTGACGGTCGACGGCGAGGAGCAAGAGCTCTCGCATGGGTCCTATCAGGTGCTTCTTAAACACAGGGATCGGGCGGTAAGAAAGGCTGCTTTCGAAGGGTATTACCGGGTCTACGACGAGCTGAAGAACACGATTTCTACGACGCTCACGACGTCGATCCAAAAGGACCTCTTTTATTCCAGAGCGCGGCGTTTTCCCGGCACGCGGGAGTCGATGCTTTTTGCGGAGAATATGCCGCTTGAAGTGTACGATAACCTCATCGAGACTGTTTCGAAGAACCTAGAGCCGCTCTACCGATATTATGAGCTCCGGAAGAAGGCGCTCAAGCTCGATGTGCTGAAGCCTTACGACCTCTCCGTTCCTCTCGTCTCCGAGGTCGAAAAGAAGGTGCCGTTTGATGACGGCGCGCGGCATATTCTCGCGGCGCTGAAGCCACTTGGTGAGGACTATGTCGGCGTTCTTCAGGCCGGGCTCACCACGGCTCGCTGGACCGACCGGTATGAAAACAAGGGAAAGAAGAGCGGCGCGTATTCGTCAGGGTGTTACGACAGCCCGCCCTACCTTCTTATGAACTACCAAGAGGATTCGCTGCACGATTTCTTTACGCTCGCGCATGAGGCGGGGCACTCGATGCACTCTCATTACGCGATAAAGCACCAATCGTATCAGGACCACAGTTACGGAATTTTCGTCGCTGAAGTCGCCTCCACATTTAATGAACAGCTGCTTTCATCGTATCTTGAGAATCTCTGGAAGGACGAGCCGTCGCTCCTGGCGTATCTCATCAACGAGCAGATTGAAGACATTCGGGGCACGCTGATCCGGCAGGCGATGTTCGCCGAGTTCGAACGGGAGATTCACGAGCGAGTCGGCAAGAACGAGCCGCTGACGTTGGTCGAATACCGTTCGATATACGGCGGCCTGCTTCGCAAATACTTTGGTCCGGCGCTCGACTTCGGAGATGTGATGGAACTCGAATTCCTCCGCGTTCCGCACTTCTATTCGTCGTTCTACGTCTACAAATATTCCACCGGGATCTCGGCTGCCATTTTCCTCGCAGAGAGGGTCCTAAACGGCGGAGTCGCCGAGCGGGAGGCCTACCTGTCTTTCTTGAAAGCCGGAGGGAGCAAATACCCGCTCGAGGTGCTTCGTGACGCTGGGGTCGATATGGCGAGTCCGAAGCCCATTCAGGCTGCGCTTAAGAAATTCGACGGTTTGGTGGAGAGACTCGAGAAGCTTCTCGGGTAAGCGCCTGTCATGGGTTATCGCTGCGGGTGCGAAGCTCGGTTTCGTTTTTTTTGGGTTATCGGAGTTCTAGAAGCCATTTCATGAATATCTCCTAAACTCTGGAACTCCGTGTTTTAAACGAAGGCAGCTGCTTTCTCTTGAACACGGAGGTCTGGAGTTCTGGGGGTCTAGAGGTATTTGTGAAATGGCTTCAATTTCTTCCCAAACTCTAGAACTCTGGAACTCCGTGTTTTAACGAAGGCAGCTGCTTTCTTTTTAACACGGAGGTCTGGAGTTCTGGGGGTCTAGAGGTATTTGTGAAATGGCTTCAATTTCTTCCCAAACTCTAGAACTCTGGAACTCCGTGTTTTAATGAAGGCAGCTGCTTTCTTTTTAACACGGAGGTCTGGAGTTCTGGGGGGCTAGAGGTATTTATGAAATGGCTTCTAATCGGAGACGGCTTGGAGCTTCTTCAAGATTGAGAGCTCAAACTGCTGTCCCCAGTGAAACAGGCAAACAACTACGCCGCAGAGCAAGCCGGTGACGAGGATCGCCGGATGGACCGCTGCATAGAAGACCCAAAAGCCGAGAGGAGCAAATATTTTCATGACTCAAAACTATTCTATCAGAAACAGCGCAACTACTCTTGTTATGAAATAAAGCGCCCCTTAAGTTCCTTGCGCTAGCATGGGAGGGGCGGGCCCGTCCATTCGGGTGGATCGAAATGATCAAGAATTCGGATAGCTTAGAAAGAATGATTGAGGATTTGGGGACGGTTTCACCGAAAATTGTCCGCGAAATGCTATCCAAGTGGTATCGAAAATGCGGCCGAAAACTGCCCTGGCGGGAGACTCGAGACCCCTATGCGATATGGATTTCGGAGATAATGCTCCAGCAGACCCAGGCCGACCGGGTCATCCCCTTCTTTGAACGTTTCCTGGGCCGTTTTCCCACGGTCGAAAGTCTGGCGAAAGCCTCCTGGCGTGAGCTGCTGCCCTATTGGCGTGGGCTTGGGTATTACGCGAGGGGGAGGAACCTGCTCGCCGCGGGGAAGTCCATAGTCCGGGAACACGGCGGACGGGTTCCGGCGAAGCGGGAGGAGCTGGTGAAGCTCCCGGGCATTGGGAAATACACGGCCTCGGCGATAGCCAGCTTTGCCTTCGGTGAGCCGGTTCCTGCTATTGATACGAATCTCCGGAGAGTCCTCGGTAGGGTTTTCGGCTGCAATACGGCTCAAATCGAAGAGAAGGCGAACCTGCTGTTCCGGGAGGCG
Organism: uncultured Bdellovibrionales bacterium; assembly: GCA_964509425.1. Lineage (GTDB taxonomy): Bacteria > Bdellovibrionota_C > UBA2361 > SZUA-149 > CAZDWZ01 > CAZDWZ01. The sequence goes on from CAZDWZ010000019.1 coordinate 59,582, forward strand.
CCGCGGAGCGGAGGAGAGCTCAATCACGCGCTAATGGATATCGGGGCTCTCTTTTGTAAAAGCCGGAAGGCAGAGTGCGCCCACTGTCCCCTCCAAAAAATCTGCGTTTTTGCGCGCTCTCCGCAGCCTGACTCACAAGCCGGTGAGCGCGGAAAAGGCTCCGTCCGCAGGCCCGCGGTGCAGGTCGGAGCTGCCTGTATTCACCGAAACGGGGAGTATCTGATCGCTCAGCGAACGAATGGAATCTGGGAGTTTCCAGGCGGAAAACGCGAGAAGGGTGAGGACATTCGTGGCTGTTTGAAGCGAGAGATCCTCGAAGAGCTCGGCGTTGAAGTTGCCGTCCGGCCCGCGTTTCTTACCGAGGATTTTTTGAAAGAGGGAAAGCTCTATCGCCTGTATTTCTGCCGCTCTCAGATCCTCCGCGGTGTTCCTCGCTGCCGCGTTCACAAGTCGCTTCGCTGGGTGCCGGCGGAAGGCCTCTCGCGTTTTCGCTTTGCCGGCACCAATGCCCAAGCGGTCAAACACCTGCAGAAATTCTAAATTCGCCCTGATACTTCGTTGCGAGAGCGGAAAAAATGCTCGACGACCGGTAGGTCGACTCCGCTTTTTTCCGCTCTCGCGCCTCGTCTCAGGGCAAATTTAGAATTCCTGTTGGTTCGCGCGAGGGGATTCGCTCGATCGAGTGAATTTTCGTCGAAATTTCTCTTGAGCTAGGGCTTGAAGGGGTTTTTCACTCGATCGAATCAATTTTCTTGAAAATTCATCTCATCTACTGAATAATAGAGGAAATTCATTCAATCGGATCAAAATGAGCCGGATAATCGGACAAGTTGTGCGTGATGAGCGAAAGGCACAGGGCCTGAGCCAGACTGAGCTCGGTGATCTCGCCGGCACCGGACTGAACTTCATCTCGCAGTTGGAGCGCGGGAAGGAGACGGTGCGTCTTGATAAAACGCTCGCGGTCCTGAACGTGCTCGGGCTCGAGCTTTCGATCGTGCGCGGGAGCGGAGGTCTGACCGTTGGTGCGGAGCTCGCGAAGAAATGAAACTGGAAGACTTTCGCTCGCGAGAAACGATCTCGGTGTTGAAAAGCGGAATATTCGCCGGCACCTTGTCGCGGACCACACACGGAGCGCGATTTACCTATGACGAACGCTTCCGGAGCGAGGCGCTGACGCAGCATCATTACGGCCTTGCCTTCTCTCTCTCGCCAAAACAGCCGGTATTTGAAATCACCGGCAACAATCTGCATCCGTTTTTTGCCGGCCTACTCCCCGAGGGCCTCCGCTTGAAAGCCCTCCGTCAGTCGTTGAAAACATCTGACGATGATCTCTTCACGATGCTCGCCGCGCTTGGGAGTAACAGTATCGGTGACGTCTACGCCGAGCCCGATTACTCGCAAGAAGAGTCACCCGAAGAGATGAATTTCGCCAGCAGCTCATGGGAGGAAGTCTCCTTCTTGGAGCTCTTCGAGGAGAGCATCCGGAGCCCGGATTTCCGCATGCGGGAGATAGATACGGGAGTTCCCGGAGTCATCCCGAAAATCTCGGCATCGATGGTTTCCTTTCCCATTCGAATAAAGAAGAAAAATCGGGAATATATTCTCAAGCTCGGGACGGATGAGCATCCTCAGCTCGTGAGGAACGAGTATTTCTTCATGCAGATGGCGGGAGCATGCGGGTTTTTCACCGCCGGAACAACGCTCGTCCGCGACCGCGACGGCCGCGACGGACTTCTGGTGGAGCGGTTTGATCGCGAGTTCGAAAAAGAGAAGAGGATGTTTCGGAGGCTTCATCAGGAAGATGCCTGCCAGTTTCTCGGACGCTATCCGCAGGACAAATACCGGCTTTCGCTTCGAGAGATTGCCGAAGGCATCGCGAAGTTTTCGATGAGCCCGATCATCGAGATCCGGAGACTCATCGAACTCTACGTTTTTAGCTACCTCATCGGAAACGGCGATCTCCACGCGAAGAATGTGAGCCTCTTAGAGGATACGCGCGGGAGAATCCGACTCTCGCCTGTTTACGACATGGTGAGCACGCTGCCATACGGCGACCGGAAGATGGCCATTAAACTCGGCGCGAAGGATGATAACTTTCGCCTCAAGGATATTCTCGATTTTGGGCGCCAGAACAAACTTCCCGAGCGCGCAGTTCAAGCCTCAATCGAAAAGCTGATCCGGGGAGCGACGCAGGTTATCTCGCGCGTGCGGGAGATTGGACTCAGCGAAAAGCAGTCGGCGGATCTCGAGCGGACCTTCGCCGAGCGGGCAGGGAAACTCCGCCCGTAAAAATTAGCGCCTCAGGCCGTCTGGGTTTGTGGGGAATCACAAACCCTTCTCAGCCACCTTTCTGGTAAATGTGGTTCAAATCACTTCATGCCGAAGAGCTGGTCGAACACGTTCGTCAGCATGTTCAACCCCCGTTGACCCACGATGACGATCACGAAGAGCGCGAAGACCATCACCGCGGCGAACCCGGCGTACGTGAGGCAGTGAACCGCTCCGTTCGTATTGCCCTTTGCCTTACAGTCCGACGCCTGCCACCCGAAGATGACCGGCACCAGAGAGACAAAGAACATCAGGAGCCTGAACCCCCAGTGGAGGTCCATCACCACCGACGCGAAGCAGAACACGCCCGAGATGATCGCGAAGATGACGAACTCGAAGTGACTCCAGTCGCTCAGCCCGGTTTCGGGAGCCGGGGCCGGCTGCGCTCTGTACTGCGTTTCCGGCTTCGACTCGTCCTTCGGCTTCTCGGCGAGCAGGGTAATCACCACCACCGCCCAGTCCGGCTTCCACTCCACCATCGCCGCCAAGCCCCCGGACACGATGGCGAGAGTGAACCCGGTGAACCTGAGGACGGCCACCATGATCTTCTCGCCGTCGAACGGGAGCGTGAGCAGCCCAATGCAGGCAGCAATACCCGCCACCACCGCGAAGTGCTTCGGCGGGGGCAGGTCGTCCTTGGTCCACATGTTTGAAATTCTCCAGTACCTTGAGTCCCCATGACCCAAACGGACTGAAACGCTAATTTTTAAATTGGATATTTTTCTAAGAAAGAACTGCGAGAGAGGCGGACGGGGGCGGTTCCAGGGAGAAGCTCCGCCGCGGAAGTTATGACTCTTGTGGAGAGGCACGGCGATTTAGACGACCGAGCTGCAAAATGTAACGAAGTGGGCTCGGATGGTAGGCAATAAAGAGCAGAAAATTGAGGACAGATCATCTGTGTGGGGGGGGGGGAGTTGGGGCGAATTTGGGGTGGGAGAGCCAAAGTACAAGGGAGTTGGGAATTGGAAAG
>CAZDWZ010000020.1:0-61572 GCA_964509425.1 uncultured Bdellovibrionales bacterium
GGCGCCCCTTCTACTCAGCAAGTTTCTGGGACTTCTTCAAGATACAAGGATACGAGATCAGGGTTTAGCTGATAGATCCTCTACTGCTATGAACCGTCCGTCTGTCGCATCGATGATAAGATCTGAAGCAACTGATTGCCCTGTGGGGCCAAAAATCTTTCCTTTTTGTGACGATTCTAGTGCCTCGACTATGGAACGCCGTATCTCGCTCCCCCGAAGCATTACTGAACAGATACTCACTTCGTATTGTCCACGAGCGTTTTTGCCGGTGAAAATTAATAGTTGTTCGCCAAGGGAAAATCGTGCAGCGCAATTGTCCGAGCCTTGTCTGAGAATCACTTCCTCCTGCAGATCTCCTTTCCACTGATGGCGAACAAGAAAGCGCGCTTCTGACCCTGAAGCACCAAATTGCGGGGAGATTCCGACATGATACTTTTCGGTGAGAGCAGTAATACGTCCGAATAGAACTGCGTCGGCCTGTTTCAGGGCTTGGACCGTCGCGCGCTTGATGGACTTGGCATCGCCGGTCTCGAGCGCTTCCTGAAGCGGATCAGGAACGCAGGAACAGGCGACCGTGTCGCAGGGAAAAAGCAGCGCGAGAAGAAGATAAAATAAATATTTCTGCATGATGGCCGAAGTCGATTTAAATTTCCGCTCTCCGTCTGGTTATGCAGAGCATCCGGCCAGAGTTGCAAGATATTTCCGATCCAAAACTGCAACCACTCGGATCATAGGGCGAGCCAAATCCGGCATCCTCAGATGCGTGCAAAAATGCGCCGCCTCGGAAAGCTCGACTTAGCGCTCATCACCGCGCAGCGAACAGCAAACCCTCCGTCGTGCCGATGCTCTCTGAACAATTCACTTCGAAAGAACTTCGCCATCTTGAGACCGCTCGACATTCTTGACGCACACTTGCAGCGTCCAAGCTTAGTGGACGACCTAAGGATATGAAGATGAGAAGACAAAAAGCAGAGGGAGGCGAAGGCCGTCCTTAACCTCTTCTGCCCCCGGGCACCGGTGTAACTACTCCATAGCTTCGACAACTGCCCCGTAGCCCAACGCGCGGATCTTCGTCCGGATCCGGCACGACAACCACGTCACCGCCTCAACGTGGCTGAGCAATTGTGCGGCGATGTGTCGCGGCTTGAGCCAGTCGATCCAGACTGCACGCCCGATCGCCATCATTCCGATGTAGCCGCGGGAGTCGCTCTTGCCCCCAGGCTCTCTGTTGACTTGACGGAGCAACGACAACACCTTCGACTGGGTGCAGTCATTTTCCGACGGCAACGGCGCGGGGCAGCGCTCATTCGCGAGAGCGATTTCAGCGGCGGCGCCGAAGACGAGCCGCCTCGCGTTGACGCTGGTGACAGCGCTACTCAGCAGCCACCGAGCTTTCTGCAGCCGCCACCTGCCCAAGTTCCCGATATTCGGATCGAAATTCTGCTCACCCTCAAATGCCGTCATCAGTGCTTCCTGCGTCGCGTCTTCCACCATCTCGTGGATCCCGGGAATCCGCCGTCCGCAGCGAAAGACATTCGAACGCAAAAGTCTCTGTCTGATCCATTCGAACAATTCGCCGTAATCAGTACGTCCCCTCCTCTTAAGTATTTGCCGCACGAGCTGATGAGGACTGATCGTGATCAGTGTCTAACTGAACCATAAGCACCATGATGTTTCGAAAACCGGAGGTATGTGATGATCAGAAGACGTCTAACTTTTGTGCTCGCCGTAACGCTCGGATCCGTCATCCTGTCCGGTGTGAAGCCAGATGCGGCAGCTCAGGTTTCGATCAACATCGATTCGTCTGGAATACACGTTTATTCGCCAGCGTTGGTTCAATCCTACTCTCAAGGCATGAACTATCTTCAGAGTGCTCAAGGGAATTCTTACGCGACGAATCCCGACCTACTCATGGGCCTGGAGCTTGTCAGAGCATCGCAGAGAACGCTTGATGAGGTTCTTGCTTATCGAGCCGAGAATCGCTCGTGGTTGGAAATTCTCGGACTGTTGAATGTCAATCCAAATTATTTTTATCCCTCAGTCGACGTCCGGGAGTTCGGACCTCCGTATTCCGTGGCTTACGATTGTTATCTTCAAGGAGGCTGCCCGGATTATCGATGGACCGACGAAGATTTCCTTCGCCTTGCGTCAGTGAAAGTCTTTTCCGCAGAGACTCATCGACCGCTACCTGAAGTTATCCGCGTCTATCGAACTCATCCAAAAATTGCTTTTCATAACAACGGCCATCAGCCGCAGGCCGTAATGCCCGCGCCGCCTCAATCATCAGGGGAGCATTCAAAAGCCGTGCAGAAAGCCAACATAAAAGCTGCCTCCAAGGCGGCAAAGTTGAACCGTCCACAACACCCTCACGCCACTTCGCCGAGGGGCGGGCATCCCTCAAAGGGAAACGCGCACGCCAATGGCGGGGGCGGTGGAAAACAAAAAGCGCACGGCAAAAACAAAGGGGGAAAACACAAACGTTAACCGTCACATCAACGGTCATTGGCTGCCGCGGTCGAACTCGCGAACGGAATTAGGGCGTTGCCCTGAGCATAAGGAGAGCGGCGTTAGTTCGATCAGGGTTTCAATCTCCCAAGTCGCTTCAGCGGTAAGACACTTTGTGAAGAACTCGCGTCACTCAGCACTTTGAATTGTTTCGGCCGGTGTTCTTGCTGGAATCTTCGTGCCCTGTCCTGCCGTCGGGGCACAACAAGGTACTGTTCCGGCAGTCGGTTCGTCGTCCTTGGCAAGTCCGGCGTTAGTCGCTGCAGCATGGCAGTTGTAGTCTGCGACCTCTCCCGATAGCTTCCCGTTGGTCTCAATCCATCTCGTCAACTCGACAGCGCAAAGATCATATGCGTTTGGCCCGGAGGGGTCCACGATCGGCGTTAGGTGGTCGTCAGCCCCACGGGGAGGGTTTTTCATGGAAAGCTGCGTTGAGGCCGTTCCGAAGTAGATGGTGGCGAATGGACCTTCGGTGCTGATGCTCCAACGTCCGGGAAGACCGAACTTCGCGGAGCAAGCCTCGTTGGGCGAATCAACTCGTACGACCAAAATGCACGAGTACCCAAATCGACAGGTTACCTGACCCGTAGTGTAATCTGCACTGACCTCTGTTTTTACCGCGTCACTTGAGAAACCAGAAACGCTGTATATTCCACGGACGCCCCAGACGGGGACGGTGTCGTTTGGGCAAGATTGTCGAACAACCCTTGACTCGGTGCTAAATGGCATCACAAACGAGACGTCGTCCCTCAAGACCTCGCTTGCGGCATTCTGTACACATAAGACCCCAACCGTCAGACCGAGTAGGAGCATTTTTACAATCATTCTAACCCCTCAAGATTTCGAATTTGAGTGAACCTTGAGCTGGTATGATCGTGAAGAATCCTCGCTCTCTTTCCTGTTTATGATTGGTATCCAGCAATTTTCATACAGCTACACTGGAAACAGATTGAATCACCTGTCGGCGACTCTGCAACCGAATATCGTATCCTCAATATCACCTTCGCAGTCGCACACGAATCGAAGTCCAGGAACACGATCTCAACAGCTCACGGCGGTCAGATGGGCTTCTGTCCAAAGCTCCCTCCCAACAATTTTCCTATTGGCGATTTTGGAAAGCCTCGAAAAGTCTAAGTGATGTTTGTTCCGAATACCGTATCCTTAGAGCGTTCGATTTTGAAGAAAAATGCAGAGTTGCGAGAAAAGTTAATCATCGGATGCGCTGGGGATACGATAGCGAGAAGCCGCCCTCTGCATTGTTTGCCGCAGGCCGATAGACTAGGCGAAGCGCGGCGTGTTTTCAGTGGTCCGAACTCCCTTGGTCTCTAAAATTGATTTTGCTTCCAATTTCGTGACGGCTCCAATTGAAGCACCGCCTTCGAGCTCCGCAAAGTCAGCGGGTTGCTCGTGCGGAGTTACTCTGGGGTCGATGTTGGTTCTGGTTAAGGAGTTCGAAGTGCGAGGTAATCGGGCTGTGATGTTCGTTTCGGGTTTCCGGAGCGAAACGACAAAGCGGGTGACCGTTTTCGCGACCGCGCGATGGTCGGGGCCTCGGGTCCGCGCATCGGTCGAGGTGATGTACGGCTCCAGGCAGTTTCTTCCGGAGCCTTACATCTTAAGCGTCCCGCTCCAAACGCAGAAGGAACAACAACGCCTCGACGAGCTTGGGGAAACAACGGCGCTCGAGCGTCTTGTTTCCGCTGAGGCCAAGCGCGGCTTAACAGGCGGCCACCGCCGCCGCCGGATCGGCCGAGACGGATACGAGCTGGTCGTCGCCTTCTCCGGAAGCCCGGCGATTACCGTCGGGCTCGCGAAGTCAGACGAGGAGGATGCGCCTTTTGTTGCGGCAATCCATCTCGCCGTTGTGCCTAGCGCTCGCTTCGACGCGCTCACGATCAAGGAATTCGCCGGAAGTTGGACCACCCGAATCAGTCCGGCTCTCTGAGCATCGCTTAAACACGCTCCGGTAACCAACACCGGGTGGGCGTTGAGGTTTTCATCGTCCCCCAAATTTGAGGCCTACAAGATCGCAGAGCACCAGAGAAACACGCCGGTTCTAACCTGCGCAAGCGGAGCTTGCGCAGAACAGAATGCAGCGTATCCCTCTGGGCTTTAGCAGTCGTGCTGCATTGCCCACTCCGCGCGCCGGAACTCTTCGACGAACCGGCAGCCCCACTCCAACCCGCAGCACGCGTTCAGCACCTGCTGGGCCTTCGCCGCGACGCGAATCCAGTTGCGCCGCTGCCCCGTCACGAGCCACTTTCGGCACCGCAACAGCTTGCCGACCACCGTCCAGAGCCGCAACTCCACCTGCTGAAGCAGGTACACCGCCATCTGCAGGTCCTGCGGCCCTTGGTGCTGCAGCCGCTCGGCCAGCTTGAGCACCCGCATCGCTTTCGCGTCGTTCACTGTCGCACCCCGCTGTTAAGGAGAAAAAGAAAACCGGACCGGCAGGATGCTCCTCCAGGTCCGACTCTCTATCGAGGAATTTCTGCATTAGAAGAAGAGAATGAACCTTAGGAACGCGGCGCGTTTCAGGGAAATTTTATACTGATTCATTCCGGTAATGCGCGATCAATAGTTGGTAGAATCCAAGTAAATCATGATCACATCAAGGTATCATTTTGTCAGATAGGCTCCGAATTGTTGAAACAACTTGCAAAATCGGCTCGGAGCAGCGCGATGCCTGAGAATGCGCATCAGTTCTCCAGATCCCATTCCATGAAGGCTCAACGACTCTGCACAGATCCCCATTATCCATAGTCTCCCAACCTCGAGGAAACTTCGGATGCTCGCCGCCGATTAAATCTTTGCACCAGCGCAAAGACTACCGTCATGGCCGGAGATAATTTAGACGTGTTTGAGCACTGATTCCCGTCTGCAGAGGTGCACACGATCGTCGGGCGGTTTGAGTTCTTATGCAGTGTCTCTGAAAATTGGAAGATCAGACGCCCTGAGGATAAGCAGATCAGGGCGCCTGAATTCAAATTCAAGCTCTTAAAGATTCGTAGATCAGAGAGTTGATCACCTCGGGACGACCGGCTTTCCCTCGAACATGTAGGGAGGATCATCAAGACTGTTCAAAATGCACTTATCGTACAAGTTATCCAACCAACTCTGCGCGTCCCTATTTTGACTCGCAGTGCAGTATCCCAAACACCTATAGTAATACTCCATGGACGCTGGCTTTTCGCATTCATCGTAACTCCAATCTTCTGCGAGGGCGCCAATACAAGCCCAGCATGCATCATTCGCGTTCTGCACTATAGGCGGCTTGGTAATCACACTCTGTGCGGCACAAAACTGACCAGCAAAAAAGGTGGATAACACCCAACTACCCATCAGAAACTTTCGACTTATGTTCCTACAAACTAACCCCATCATTAGGATTTCCCCAAAATGTTAATTACCTGTTAAAGCGATAAATACGACTCATTGCTAGCCAATCAATTATGGTCCTTTATTGCCCCGACTAGATCGCTCCCGATTGTCGTTCTCCTGCCTGATGATTGCATTCCCGTTTCAGTCAGTTTTTTTGGAGCACGCCTTGCGCAACATCAATCGGATGCCGTGACGATAAGGAGATCAGATCAGGAGTTCAGTAAAATTCTCCTCACCGTTCATCGAGTGGCGGAACCTGCTTCCCGCCGCGCTGCTCTAAACTCCTCTCGTCGAAGAAATTCCATCGTCTCGGAGGGGCTTGACGAGCCCTACTCCCACACTCATCAATTCGCCGAAGAGATCTTCAACGTCTCAATGGATTCGAGCCATGTTTCGTTCGGAGTGTATCGGACGCCTCGAGGATATAAGGGTTGATCGAATCTGGTTGTTGCGGATGGAAGCAGTTCCGAACCGCCGCCCAGCAGTTTAGGCGATGGCGGCTTTTCTCTCAAATCCCTCCGAAACGAGATCTCGTTTCCTCTCAGTCGGCGACCCTCTCACAGCACCATCATAATCATATTGATTTTACATAGCTCGAGGATTTTTGATGTACTTCCGGAAATCAAACTACGGTCTGCGGCAGCCAAGAAGGCGCCTTTCGGTTTGGCCGGCAGCGAGCCTCCTTTCATTAGGAATTGCGCTTCTTCCCCTCCGCGAATTTAACGCCTCGGCCGAGGAACAGACGCCGCGCGACCCATCCGATTTCACGGAGAGCACTCCGTGCAAGCCTGAGGAGTTCTTTGCCGTCGATGCCCTTACGCAGAGCACTCGTTGTCTTCCGCATCTTGCTCTCGTTGATGCCTTGGCAGGCTGCTTGCCGAAAGTGAATACGGAGACTCCGGTTTCAGAGCCTCTTGCGAATAGCTCTGCTAAGAAGCGGGCTCCGGGCAGTCCATTTTCAATCGAATGTCCGGCACTCGAAAGCTCAAAAACTTTGAATCTCCTTTTTGAGGACGACGCCCTCGAAGACGTACTTTGGACGATTCCGGCTGATTGCAACGCCACGAACGATTTCTTCTGTGAGGCCTTCGATACTGTGCCATTCCCCACGCCGACACTCATTCCGTCCCCGACCTCCACACCGACAGCATCGGCAACGCCCTCTGCCACTCCATCTCCCAGTCCGACGCCTACTCCGTCTCCGAGCGAAACGCCGACCCCTTCACCGACTCGTGTTCCGTCTCCAACCCCGACGGGTACACCGACAGCAACTCCGACAGCTACAATGCCGCCGTCCCCTACGCCGACCATACCACCGCAGCCTTCGCCGACTCCGGTGATTCCGACACCACAGCCAACGCCAACTCAGACTCCGGCAACCCCCGTCCCAACGCCTACTCTTAATCCGACACCGATAGCGACTCCGCCTATCGTCGTCATCATTCCTACCCCAACGAGCACACCTACTCCGAGTCCGACGGCATCACCGACGCCGACCGCGACTCCACAGGTTTGCCGAGTGAACTTTGAAGTATTTTTTGATCCCAACCGACAAGGACCCGAAGGACTATGAGGAAACGTATCTGCTTGAAACACCAGCATGTCACCTTCTTGTTCGCAGCCTTGCTCCATCTGGTTGCTATTGTCGACGCGACTTCCGCTCAGTCCCCCGGCGCGGCGGCTCAAATCAACCAAACAGCAGAGAAGATCAAAGAATTGTTGCGAGCTAATCCGAGCGCTTCCCCGGATGAGGAGCTGTCCAAACTCGCCGAAGACCGCGTGCAGCCGTATCTGAGGCAGAAATTCGAATCGGCGGAAAAGGCAAATGCGGAGTTCGACGGACTTCTTGAGAATGTGCACACTCTCGGTCCGGACATTGACGCTTTTATCCGCGACTCATTGGCTAAGCGCAGCTTCGATCCGAACGAGTTGGAGCAGCTGCGCACTCGTCTGCAGGAGATTCAGGACCGGTTCCGTCGGTTTGATTCTTCCTTCGTTGCCGACGTTGAAGAAACTGCTGATGTGACAAATAACCTCTCTTCGCTCGAGTCGCATCATTTGCTCCACCTTGGCGAGCCGATCAGAGAATCGTTGCAGGCCGGACTCAAAGCGCCGGGAACTCTCGAAGAAAGCACCAAACGCGCCCTAGAACTGCGATATTTGACCATGGCCACCATCAGTTCGCTTGAGCAAAAGATCGCCTCGATAAATTCGATGCTCGAGTCAGCCGACGCTATCCCACTCATTTCCTTCGCTCCCCCGCTTTTTACCTCGGACAAAAAGGCCTGGATGAAGCCGATTCCGAATGAATTGCGCGCCGATCCTGCGACCATGCTCTTAGACATCACCCCCGCTGCGAATCGTCGAAGCATCACCAAGTCCATCATCGGGACCTATGTTCAGTGCATGACGAACAGAAAATTCTCTGCCTTGGATGAAAAGACTGGCTACGAGGTCTTTCGTGACGGGGTGTCTCAAGCCATCGCCGCAGCTCGACGAAGAGCTCATCCGCTCGGAACCCAATTGGCTGTTCTGGCTTTCGAAGGTCCGGAAGGAGGTATTCCCGCCCAAGGAGAACCAGGAGAAATCATAGTCGTACAGACAATGGAAGATGAAAAAAGCTATCACGACGCGATCGCCTACGCCTACGAGCAACTGTTTGATTTTACACTTTGGCTGGACACGACCGACCCAGACAAGCCCGTGCTGCTTGAGGGAAGCGGCTGCAACGGTTTCGATCTCGCTTCACTTCGACAGGTCAATACCTCACATCCTCGCAAGGGAATGGGACCTGCGCACATTCATTACGTCAATGCTCTCATCCTGAAGAGATTAATCGAGGCTGAGTCCGCTTCAATTCTCGAAGACGCATCGTTTAACTATGACAGATTGGAAAGAATGCTCGGAGTACATTCTCCGCGGCTTCACGAGGAAAAAATGCGGCTGACCCAAGCTGCGACACAGGAAATTGATTCTCTGGTCTCGGACTTTCGTGCCATCCAATCGGTGCATGAAAGAGTAAACATCATGGTGCCGGAGGCGATAAAGGCAGTTCTCGACTCCTATCGCGAAAATCTCCGGAAGAATCTCAGTGAGCAGGCGGAAGAGGTCTTTCGGCTCCTCAAGTACCTCATCAAGGCGCGAGAGATTCATATCGAAGCTCTTCGAGATCTCGGAGCTATCGGCGCGCTTTTATTCGACGGTAAGGAGGATGAGTTTGTCCTCAAGCGGCTCGCCCGAACAGGGAAACTCCTCTCTATGGTTCGAACTCAACTCGAATCACTCGGCAATCCCTGCAAGAATAATGCCGAGAAATGTACGGATCTTCTCGATAGGAAATCTCGAAAGGAGCTTTACGAGGAGTTTGAGATCGGATCTACCTCCGCCGATAGCTACGTTCAATCATTTGGAATCTTGGAGAAGGAAATTCAAGAGTTTCTTACAGCCTCCTCTTCCATGCGCTTTCGCGCAAAAATGGTGGCCGGTGTCGGCGCTACGGCACTTGCGGTCGGAGCTACCTTAGCAACGGGAGGAACGGCCAGCCCGACGCTTATCGGCGCGGTCACCTTCCTCACTGACGTGTCGGTCGCGACAGGTTTTGCCGTCCTTGACCTCAATTACGGTCGAAAGCGCGAGAATGTAAAACGTGATTTTGTTGTCGACGTTGCCGCTTCGGTTTCCTCTGCAACGATGGGCGGCTTGACCGCTAAGTTCTGGGCAAATCGGGTTGCGACAACGCGATTCATGCAACGCTTGGAAAGCGGAATGGTAACAAAACTGCCTGCCTTTTTTGCCGAGAGCTTCGTGCACGGCGCCATGCGAACGAACGCTGCTTTCCTGACTCGCTTTTATCTCTACCAAGGAAGAATTCCAAGTTCGCGTGAAGAATTGCGAGCACTCGGAAAAAGCATGCTGTTCGGAGGTGTCGTCGGAGGAGTTATCGGAGGCATGACCAGAGCAAGCATTTCGTTTTACGGAATGGCGGCGTTCTCAAACCGTATCGGGCAGGGAAGAGTCGATACGCTAAATAAACAATCCTTCAACAGCGCCCCTACGAAAGTTGAGCTCCCGAAAGGACTGACGCCTGAGCAGCAAATGCAGTTCATCACCGAAAGAGTCGGCGGAGGCACAGGACCAGGTGCAATATTTTTAGCGATTGTTCCTCCAGCCGGAAGATTCAATCGGTTGTTGAGCCCGGTTCACTATCAGCTTATCTACAAGACTGTTGACGGGACCTGGCAGCGGCTTCACGCCTCTCCTTTTGTCACGTTGCACTCACAGGCGCTCAATAAGCTCGATCGAGGAGTGTTCTTTAAAATTGATCTCACTCAGGGGCAGCGCGAACAACTCTTACGTTTGGCAAGCGGCGCGAAATCTCATTCTGGTGAAGCATGTCATACAGCGTTTTATAATCGACGCATCGAAGAAGGCTGCACCAAGGCCAGTTGTCAGGCACTTCAGCAGATAGGTATTCAGGCCGGCCCGGCACCGACGGTGAGCGCCACCGGTCTTTTTTATAATATTCTTCATCATGGCTTTAAAGACGCCGCAGGAAACCCGATCAAGTCATCGATTTATACCTTTGGATCCGGAAGCTCGGAGGCCATTTTTAAGTGGGCCGCGAATGGAAACGTCTCCGCCGATTTGAGAATTGGGACACTCCCCTTATTTTACGCCTCGCTTATGGGCGGATTGTTGCAGACTCCGGCGAAGCCCATAAACGTACGAGTCCTCCCGCGCGTTCCCGTACTCGGCGAACTCGATGAAGCACCGGCCGTGGTGTGGCCGCTCGCAATTTCCGGCTGGGCCCTTGGACAGACGGTGGAGCCTGGAAATGCACTCGGAAAGTCTAATTTTTTCTTCGTTCCTCCGCCGAAGTAATTCGGCGTCGATCTCCTTCGCAGGCTCATACGATCGAGAAAAAGCCCACTCCCAGGGAAGCATTCCTGAAATATTCCTATAGCGCTCCTGGCCAATAAACCGAGGAGCGCGGATATGCCCACACGCACCGATTCACCGAGGATACATTCAACTTTTTGAGCGACTCGAGCCGTCTTTCACGTGGAGCTTATCGGACGCTTCAGTCTCACCTCTCTCTCAGAATTCTCTCTTGAATATCCGGTAGACTCACCTTCGTGGATACGAGGCCATAATTCTGTTTTCCAATGACGCTTTTTCTCATCTCAAGTCGTGATTTTGCATCTAACGGCGCCTTCCCCTGAACCGCTCCATTGTGGCTCACGGGGGTGCAACCCCGGTACGCATCTGATGTTCCAAACAGAAAGGTTGGGTGTCCGATGAGCTCGAAAGTCCGAACGGAGCTGTTCCACTGCAACGCGACGGAAGTGAAGGTGCGGGTGGATCTCGCGTGGGACGCCGCTGGCGTCTTGTGCGGAGAAATCCGCGTATCGCAGGCACGCGTCGAACTGTGGAAGTTCCCGATCGAAATCGCCATGGATGACCGGCCCAAGGACGACCCGAGCGAAATCCTGTCGTCGCAGCGGACGCTCATCGGGGACGACATCCCGGTGGAATCCAAGCCGATCGACGGCGGTCGAGCCTGCATCCGCCGTACTGCGACATGCTTCGAGCTCCTGGTGACGAAGGAAGTCGCTCCGGCGTCGATGTTCCGCGGCTCGTTGAGCCCCGCCGTGACAGCGAAGGACGTCGACATGCTGGCGATCGACGTCGTCGGGTCCTGGGGGATAATCATGGCACCGGAGTCGGAGTAACGGGGTGGATAGAGGTTCGTGGTGCAATTCGAAGTGGCGGCCGGGTTGCACCCCGAACTGCCAACTCCGTGAACCTCGCGATTCAAAATTTGTTTCTCTAGGAGGAGAACAAATGGGTAGCGGAGGTGCGCGTGTCACATTCCAGAAAACTTTTTCGTCAAATTCGCGGATTCCGGCTCGGACGCTTTGAGGATAAGGGGACGGGTTCCTCGACAAACGCCTCACGAGCACTAAGAAGAAAGGAGTCGCGTCGCGGCGACCAAACCGATCGCCAGGAATACAAGGCCGATAGTCACGTCGATTCTTCTGAAGCGAATTTTCTCCTCGGCCGGATCGGCATTTCGAAAGTATTGCACAATTCCGAGCACCCAGAGAAAGTTCCCGACTCCGAAAGAAACCGACATCAAGCAATAGTAGGCATTGGTTTCGGGAATGAGCTGGCTATTGATGAGAATTGCGGCCATGTACGCGTACGCCGGTAGAAAGGTTGGAACGACGATGTGCGTCAAGGCCAGTGCACAGCCGAGAACGTAGGGGTGAAGCGTGCGATTGCCGGTAGGGAGACTCGACGCTTGGACCTCCTTCTGATGATCGGATTCAAAGAAGAGTTTGTACACGGCAAATCCAATCATTGCGGCGACGAACAAGCCTTCCAGAGCTTTCATCGTCATCGGGTTCGTTTCAATAAAGCTGTGAAGCGCTCGATACGCAGCCGACGCGGAATACATGGCTAACAAACCATAGATGACGTCAAGCGTGGCGCTTCCTGCCCCAACCCAAAGTGCTCTTCGCGACTCCCCCTGCGAGAGGTAGTGGAGGATTGTGAGATTTATGACGCCCGGCGGAGTTGCCAAAACGATCCCCGAGGCGAGACCGATAAGAATCGTCAGAATTGCGGAGATGATCACTGGTCTGCCTCGAATCGCTCGCAAACGATACGATAGTCACTCTCATGCGGTCCCCTCTGCAGATCGAACTGCGTCATTTGATCGCAGAGATGGCGAATAAGATAGGATGCGGCAGCCCGGTTCCGCGGAAAGCTTTTGTCGATACGAGCCTGATTGTCCTGAAAATAAGACTTAAGCAAGTGCAGCTCCTTTCGGCCACGGTTGTGGATGGAGAGGGCATTGTAGACAAACTCCGATTTCGGGAGCTGCCAATCGACTCGCTGGGTGTTGGGACATCGAAAGACCTCAACCGACTGAATGACTCCAAATTTCGGCTCCCAGAACAACATTGCGGTGATGAAATTGCCGAGCGAATAGTGAATCAGCGCCTTCCGCGGAGCCCCTCGTCCTTTGATGCACGCACGACTGAGATGAGGATCGGTTCTCACCAACTCAGCCAGCGCTGATGGGAGCTGCTCCTCGTAGCCATTCACAAAGCAAATTTCAGAGGGCTGCACCACATGGGAGTGCCCACCGACTATCAAATCGAAACCCAAGGCTGCAAAGATCTTCCCAAGTTCGGTCTGCGCACCCGTCGGATAAAGCTCAAACTCATGACCCCAATGCACAGAAAGGATCTTGAAATCCACTTGCGCGTCTTCCATCTCATCGACCGCCGAGTCGAGTGCGGTTGTGTCGACTGAGGCAGCGACGGGAGCGGGAGCAAGCCCAGGCAACACGTTCAGATGGAGAGAGGATTGATATCGTGGATCATTATACCCAAAACACGTCGCATAGAACCCGAATCGGATTCCATTTCTCTCAAAGATAACTGGCCTTGATTCTCTCTCGGTCGCATGAAGCCCGGAGTGTTGAATTCCGAGCTCCTCTAAAACACGAATCGTATCGAGGGCTCCGGAATCGCCTTTATCAAAGACGTGATTATTCGCGAATGAAACGGCGGTGAAGATGTTCCGGTTTTTCGATTCATCATGAAATGCAGTCAGGAGCCTAATGTCCGAGTTGAAGCGGGCGGCATCAATCTTATACCATTCAACCGGAGGTAAACTTCGGTCGATTGGCGTTTCGAGGTTGCCGAGGAGAACGTCAAAGTCTCTGAGATATGCCTTCACAGCGGGATCAAGGAAGCTATCCCAGTTCGTTCGGACCCACATCATATCGCCCACAGCAGCAAGCCTCACAGAATGTTCTGCGGGCGATGCAACAAACGGGGTTCTGCGGATAGTTGAAAAGAGTTTTCGTTGTGCGTTGAAATGCCCAAGCAGCTCATCACAGACTTCGAAATTTTTTTTACGATATTTCCGCGCATACCAAAAGATTCGCCATGGCCTCCGGAGAGTGTACTCGATCGGATGGCCCTCCGCCCGGTAGACTTTCCATGCTTGGATTTTTCGTCCTTGATCAACCACTCGGAACGCAAAAAGCCAGCACCACAGAAGGGGACAAAGGATTGCCGCCAACACTGCAAGAACGAGAGGGACCATGGTCTTTCTATCGGTCGTGAGACCGTGGCTCTTCAGTTCGATTGAAGATTTGGGTCGAGGAACGCCATGATCGAGGCCGTGGGAGTCTCACAAAACCCCTACAATTCTAGATAAAGTTCCGGTTTGTGCGATCTTCCACATGGAGCTTATCGTAAGCCTGGGATTCAGAGCGCAGAAGTGAATCGTGACGTAATCAGAACGCATCGTTCGCAGGATTATTAGGGCCCCATACTGCTGGACTCGGATACTTCGCTGCCGCGGTCGGCATTCCCAACCCCATACGAATTCACGAAATCCGTCGTCTGAGGAAACATCCCAGAATCCTACTGAAAACGCTCCTGAACACCAGGAATCCGAGCGATTCGTGCTCTCTTTCGCGTCGAGCGTATCGGACGCTCCGAGCAGAAGGAGAACGACTCCGAAAAAACTGCTAGAGACCGAGGAAGCAAGCTCTTTTCTCGCTGTTTAACGAATCACCATCTGCTAGTATCGCTGAAACCTTGGGATTCCCGCTATGAGAATTTGGCAAATCACGCTCTGCTGTTCCATTGTTTTCACCGCGCCGCCGGCCGTATGCGACACGAAGCTCCCCACAGACTTCTGGGTAAAATCTTTATATTCGAATGCCCGGCATCCACCGGCGACCGAAACAGAGATACGAGAGACGGAGCGGCGCCTCGGAGTGACTTTCCCTCCTTCCTTTCGCGAACTCTATCAGCAGCAAAACGGCGGCGGTGTGATGAAGCCCGTATATCATGATAAGGCAGGCGCCAAACCGGAATACCCTCTCATTGACGGCTTGATGAAGCTTCAGGGACTCGAGAGCATGAAAGAACTCGCCGAGAGCATCGACTTCGGCGACACTCCCGATTGGACAAGGTTCCTCAAGCAATCTGAGAAGCTGATCGTGTTGTCACGGCACGGCATCGAAGTGATCCTTTGCTTCGATTATCGCAAGAACTCCAGCGAGCCTGAGGTAGTCCTCTATGAAACCTTTGACGAGCCAAAAGAGGTCCTGCGGACGACATCGTTTTCCGAATTTCTTAAACGACTGGCGAAAGAAGAGTAGGAAAGAGCAGCGGCCGACTGCTGGAGCAGGCCCCTCTTTTTCCGAATATCGTATTCTGGGGGCCTCCGATATCTCCTCCGCAGACGTATTCGAATCGAAGAAAGGGCTCTCGCCGAAGGAAACGCTGCACAAACTTTTGCCGATAACCTAGCTGGCTACAAAAATGAGGAGAGCGGATGCCTCTCAAAGCTCGTCGCGCGGCGAATCCTTCCTCCTCCCGATTCTCTCTTGACGAATCCCGTCGAAGGAGTCCCTCCATCGCGAACTCGTTCGATGATCTCGACCACCACACCCAAGAGTTTGCCGAAGATACCTTGAAGTTTTCAGACGGCTCGAGCCATCTTTCACTCTAGGCTTATCGGACGCCCTGAGGAAAAGATTATTGGCTTTACTCAGAATCGGCGCAGCCGAAATTCGACCAGAGGGAGAATGTCTTCCACAGTTTCAAACACGATGCTGTGTCGGCTCAATTCGTCCCCGAGTTCATTTGAGATCCTCCGGTTTTCATCTTCGGGGGCATTCCGTGGGAGCGGTGGAAACCAGCGGCCAACCATATATTTGAGATGTGGCAAGGTCTGCCCCATCTCGATCACAAAATTCCGATCGTCACTGGTTAAATCCTGTGTCTGAGTCTGAAGACTATCGATATTGAAACGCTGGGCAGGCCACCAGTCCTCCGGGTCCCTCGCCGAAGGACTCTCCTGCAACGGCGTCAACGAGGCGAAGATGGCGATGTTGTGTAAGAAGTTCTGATCCGGCGTGAGGATTCCTTGAATTGTTCTCCGGAACAACTCCCGGGAAACTTCTTCACGGTTCCGTTCGTTCTCGTTTCTCGCCGTGCTCGGAAAGACAATCGATACGGCACGCAACATCTCGTCAGACTGGCTGAGAACCCGGAACACTTCGATACCCCGCCCCTCCAATCCCGTTTGTCTGAGGAAACTATAAATGCCGTTCTGAATGGCATCGATGTGCGCGATCCGGATCAAGTTGCACGTGCGCATCAGCTTTTGCGGAAGACGGTAATCGGGATCGTCCACGCTCATTCGAAAGTAAGCAAAATAGTTGTATGCGATGAGCGAATTTTCCTCTGCCGAAAGCGCAGAGCAGAGATTTTCATTGTATGCGGAGAGTCCCGCCATCCCACCGACGACGGTTGAACGAAGATCGGCTTCAAGAAGCGGCACCAGCTTCATGTACACTTCCGGATCATACTCCAGCCTCGTCGCCGAAACGGCGCTCCCGAGAATTCGGGCGACGTAGGCAATGTCTGCCTGGTTGGTCAAGGAGAGAAGGATCTCGCGGATCGTCGCAATTTGTTGAGAATTGGCATTTCCTCCTGTGCGGAGTGCCGCGTTTAACAACGCGAGCAAGGCGTGTTGCGCCGAGCTTAGGCTTCCCGGAGGGTTAGCCCCGTCCGGTAGAAGAGCATCGAGCAATCGCTCGAGAAGATACTCGTTCCCCGTGGGGAGCCTATCCAAAACGTTGGTGAGTCCGGCGAGTTCCCCGTCGCCGAGGGTGACAAGCAGGTCGATAATCATATCTGCATATCGTCTCCGATAAAACGCGAGATTAATCGCCAAGGGGTTCACTGGTTGTTGCCGTGTATTCTCAATCGCCGAGTTGAGTTGACTGTAGGTTCGAACGAGACTTCCCATCACGGCGGTGCGGATCGCTGAACCGTTTACCGTGTGCGATCGCGCTGACGTGTAGAGTCTTGGTGCATGTTCGAGGAACAGTTCTAAAGCCGTTTCGCTTGAGAATCGCAAGTTCCCTCGTTGGGTCGTGTGGATGAATGATTCTGGCACCGAAAGCGACGTAAGCAGGGTGGCCAATTCGAAAGTTGTCAAGGACACCGGCCGCAAGAGCACGGAATCTTCGATCACAGTCACCACCCTGTGGAAGTATTCGTTCACCAGAGATTCCGCTCGGGGAAAATCGGTTTGGATGTCTGCCGGAGTTTGAAGGGTTGGATTTTCTCGGAGCGCGCAGATATGGGCGAGGCTCCAGTTTGCTTCGACTGCGGTATTCACGATCGCGGCGATATCTTCGATCGATAAATTAAAACGCCGGATGAACTTTTGTCGTATGGGGGTTGATGTGAGCCCCGAGTAAAGTGTCCGATATCCGCTCCAGCCGTACCGGTACGCGGACCACGCGGCCTCATTGGTGAAGTTGCAGTAGTTGCCGAAGATTGAGGAGATCTGTTGGACAAACCTATTATCGATAACGGAGCCGAGTGCCGGTGCCTCCGCGTAGAGCAGTTGCAAGTCCATGTCATCCAGCCGGTCCAACTCCACAATAGCTGACGCAAGCGTATTAAGAAGAGGCGCTTGCCGTTCATCTGTGGGCAGATCGCCGTGCGGACCTGCAAAATTCGGAATCCGTTGAATTATCTGCGCTACTCCGAGCCGGAGATAATTTTTGCGGTCCCCGAGCACCGCGAGCAGCGGCAGTCTGTCCACGGCACGGCGAAGACCAAGAACCAAGAGGCCTGAGTATGTTCGGTAGGTACTATTGCTTCTCATTTGGCAGTGCGAGCTGAGACTCAAGACGAGATTAATCGAATCCCGATGAATGTTCCGGTCGGG
Organism: uncultured Bdellovibrionales bacterium; assembly: GCA_964509425.1. Taxonomy (GTDB): domain Bacteria; phylum Bdellovibrionota_C; class UBA2361; order SZUA-149; family CAZDWZ01; genus CAZDWZ01. The sequence continues at coordinate 17,671 of CAZDWZ010000020.1, forward strand.
GCTTGGATCGTCGGTGTTGAGGATCTCCGTGAGAAGCGTCATCAGCGTGATGATATTCTCACTTGGCGGAAGAGTGGCATTCGTGAGAGAGCCTCCATCGATCGAAAAGCACATCAGCCGGGAGTAGAGCGAGAGCGCGTCGGCCAATTTTAACCGGAGCCGGGCCTCCATCGCGAGAGCCGCCGCTGAAGGCCCCGCGGAGGTGACCACAGGAAGTTGCGAGACGGCCTGGATCATCCCCGTCATCGGACCCGGCGTGGCCGGCATGATGTAGGGAATCGCCGTCTGAATTTGCGTAGTCGGTGAGAGCATTGCTGTTTGTGCGTCCGCAGGGGCCGGCAAGAACCCCGCGATAACCAAAATCGAAAATGCGCCGAGTGATCGTATGGACCTCATATCCCCCCTATCAGGTGACAGTCGATAGAGATTTATGGGCCCTGAATCCTGCATTCCGCTAGCAGATGGCTCAGAACCAAGTAGCAATGTTGCTGGTTAAGGGCTCAAATATCGTATCCACAAAGCACAATACCGCTTAACTAAGCGGCATTTCGCCCTGAGGATATGGAGAAGACCTCATCCACCCGCATGCAATTGGACCGCAATGCATGTGAAACCTCAGGTCAGCTGACTATCCTCATAACAATTTTGTCACTTTGCCGCCTGTCCGCGAACTCGAAAGGGTACGATGGACTGCTGTTAAGAAAACAAGAATGTTCTCTGAACTCAAATATCATGAGCGGTGGAAAAACGGTTTTCATTCGAAAGTTTGAACGGCCCGCACTCTGCTTTTTGAAGCATTTTGCGGACCGTTCCAAACCTTCTTGCAATGAGTCCTTTCCTCAAAGCGGAGTTTCTCATGGTAGGTGTCCTACTGCTTTCTGTCGTCGCCGGACTTAATCCCGTTCTTTACCGAGGCTACCGTCATTGGTGGTTCGGATACGTGACAAGAGTTCTCTCTTGCTTCATGGCAGTCGCCTGCTTCGTCACGCGACCACAGGAAAAGCTTCTCGATCTTTTCCCGATAATGATCTTCTCGAATCTTATCGTTACGGTCGTAAATTCTTTGATCGAAATTTGGGCGACCAAACGACGGGCCCTTCCTCGAGAGACCTATGGCTTGTTTTTGGGCATCGTTTTAGGAATTGGCCTCTTCGGACTTTCACTGGCACTACGAATTCTCTTCCTGCACTCGAACTGAGTCGGGCCGAACTTCGGAAAAGCGGTGAGCGGTTGTTTGAACTTCCACCGCTCTCCCCGAACGGCGGCGACCGCTTGCCATCTTTCGTGCGGAGCTTTTCGGCCGCCTTGGGGATAGGGAGAACGGATGTGCTCTGATACCACCTTGTTAAGAATTCGTAGATCAGTGGACCAACTGGTCCGTTCGAGACGCGTTTTGTTGAGTTTTCACCATAACCGACGAAGCGACTCTCAGCCGACGTCCTCAAGAGCGCAGGGACCCAGCAGCACGAGAGAAAGAGCGCTCGAAGAAGCAGAGAACGGGAGTAACATGCGATATCTGGTAAGATTCTTGGTCTTCGGTGGTATCACCTATGGAGGCTGGCTCTATTATTGGGCAAACTTGCATTGTCTGGAATACGACAACTACGGCACCTGTCTCCAACGTTGCGAGACCTGGGAGAACTCTACCTGCGTGAGGGCCCGGGGCCAAAAAGGTGAGCTGCATACACCTAAAAGAGCTCCCGCCCGAGCCTCAGACCTGTTGGAACTTAATCCTTAGAAAGCGGCACACTCCTTAACGCTTGGGCAAGTCACAGATGCGATCGCGTCGCTAGATTTCCACGTCACTCAATATTGATGCTCCTTGTCTTTTCCTCGTAAATGGCGTTTCGCCGCTATTATTTAGCGGCGAAACGCACTCGTGAACGAAGCACCTATCAAAGAGGTGCAAACATCATCATGTCATAACGCAAGCTTTGGAGGGTCGTGACATCCTGCGTCGGCGTCGGCTGCGTCGGTATCAGCTGCGTCGGCATCGGCTGCGGATGGGTCGGCTGCGGCTGCGGGGTCAGATCCGGAGTGTTCGAATCGGTGACCTCTTGCTCAGGAGCAATCCCATCATCCGATGTCTCCTCTGGCGTATCCGCGCAAGTGCTGATCTCATACGTGGGGTCTTCGCCAAGCATGCCCATTATTGGATTCGGGTTGGCTCTCAATTGCGGTTTAAGCTGGATTTTCAGCTCTCCGCTCGCCGCGTCGAAGCTCTGTGCATAGTTGTTGGTCGGAAAACCCACGCCGACCATACGGTAGACGACGTTTGCCACCTTGTTCTCCACGTACACCGTCTTTTCTGGGACTTTATCAAAAGTGTATTTCCCACCTGGAGCGATGAAGACCAAAACCGCGTCTTCGTGAAACTCACCCTTAAAAAGCGACGTATCTTTGCCCTTGAGCACAATCCCGAAGCCCACCTTCGCTCCCGAATCATTCGTGATGGTGATTTTCGAAACGTATGCCTTCCCGTCCGCCTGTGCGCGCACATCGTCTGAGACGAAAAAGGAAATACACACGAGCAAGAACAACATAATTTTTTTCATGAGCTTTATCGTTCCTTTCTAATTTATCGAAGTTGGTCAAGCTTGAGAGTAAGAGAATCGCCGATCATGTCCGCGACGCACCTTTTCCCAGCACGTCGTTATGCGGTTGCGATCCTTCTTGTATCGAAAAGAGATACCCAAGATTTTCTAAAGAAAGACGGATCTTTCACTCGAGGAAGTTGTTCGTAAGTAGCAATTCTTAACTCAGGTCAAATGCTTAGGGCTTGTGCGGCGACCGGCGCGACGGAAGCGATGGAGATTTGCGAAAATGCGAGGCAATGATCTCGCATACGCGTCGCAATCCGCCCGGCGAAATATTCGCCTCTTGGAACACGCTTGATGAAGTTTCTGTAGAGTTAGCTGAAGATGTAGAGCGTGATTCTAAATTATCTTTATAGCCGCTAAATGATCGTTTAGCGACGACGTAACCCATATCCTCGTGCTTCCCCATCCCGAGGAGCGTGAGCAAAATTTCTTTGAAGAGCACAGTAAACGGTCAAGATAACCACGTGGCTTTCCCTTACAGCCCCGTCATCGTTTGAACAGATAGATACGTGGGTCTCGGACCTCGTTCTTCTACTCTTGGGAGACTTTCAGCTTCTGAGTGGTGAGATGAGTGTACGGCGTTCGAAATCAGCGAACCTCTCGCTGCAGGGTTGACCTTCAGTGTTAGAACTTTCCCGAAGCTTTCGGGCACGACATGGGAGACGATGGTCGTCTGAACGCTCATCCCGAACCGCGTCGAACGAACCCAGATCGGACCCCCTGACGAGAAGAAGACCTGCTCAAGTTATAATATCGCAATTGTCTTGCATAAAGAGCGATCAACTACCTCCGGCGCGCTTGGCATAACGTTCATCAACGCCCTACCGATGACGGGCAAGGTTCTTTCGGTTTCTAAGATGTTAGAGGAATAAGTTCGTATTTTCGGGCGTGCAGTTCACTCTGTTCGCTTGGGAATACGAGAGAGAAAGAAGAGGTTACTACAGTTTTCTATCAGGTTGAATTTTTCGATCACACACGCGGGATTTTTCTCGGTGGCTCCGGAATGCAAGGAGGTCTTTTGAGGTTGAAGACAATCGCGTTGCCTCAGCAGACCTTCTTCGTTCCAAACTCGACCGCACCACTACACAGGACCGTCCCATGAACGACTTCAGCTGCGTCGTCTACAGCGCCGCGAACGGCTGGCAGTGCACCATCATCACGCCCAACAAGGCTGACTTCGACGCCGACCTCGACTGCGTGCTCCAACACGTGGAAGAGCAGCACGGCGTCGTCCTGCAGCCCTCCCCCAGCAACCCCTACTGCTGGACGGACAACGGGGGGGATGTGCGCGTCTGCCTGACGCTCATCGCCAAGTCGCACTAAGCGTGGCAAGTGTGGTCGAGAGAGAAGGAAATCTCTCTCGTTCCCACACTCCTCTTCTTAAGGTGCCGGACAAGTCATCGGACATCCGAATCCGGACGAAATTGTGATCCTGCACCGTACGCGCGGCGCTCAAATTTGCGAGAACTTTGAGACGGGAGTCTTCCACTCGTTTGCGTCTTTGATATTGTAGGTTGACCAACGCTTGATCACCGATATCCGAACTAGAAGACATCTGATAGGTGACCGATCTCTCGTAGTCGACAGAGAAAATGGAAGGCTTCCATCGATATAAGCTGAAGTCGCGAAAACTCGACCGAGACAGAATTGTTGGATGCCCTGAGATATGAAGGTCGGGAATGGGTCTTTCACAGGGTGTTTGAGAATTCGAAGCTCTGATTCATCCTGTCATGGCGCTCGCTTGCAACCGTAGGAACAGTAATAGGCAACGCTGCAAGGCTCGCCAATCTCTTTCAGAGAGTATTCGGTTCTGGCCAGCAAGGTGGATGGTATGCCCCGTCGTCCACCGCGAGGGGAGCAAGCCGGGATTGCGTCGCAGAATGCGGTGCGACCGCCGCTCGCTCCTACTACCTTACCCTTCTCGCGAAACATCCCATAAAACTCTGCGTCAGGAGCGCAATCGGCGCCGAGGAGAGTATTCGCGGCGCCGAATAAAAAGCGAAAGGGATCAACTTGCAGATTGATATAGTTGTTGCAGAAACCAGCAAGTTCGTTTGCCGCCCAGGTGTTGCCGGCGGCTTCGCACGCTTGAATGCACTTACGAAACCCAAAGTAGTGAATGTAATAGGGGCTGCCGCATTGCTGCTCTGAGAACGACTCTGAAATATTGAGGAGACAATCATAACATTCCGTTTCCGAGTAGAGCACGTCGAGTATGACAGTTTCTGGTGTAAGGACCTGCGCTTCTGCCGTCAGAGTCCAAAAAATGAGCGCGAATAGTGAAACAACCTTCGTTCTAAATGATTTCATAGACCCCTCTGTCAAAACGCGGTGGAACCTTGGTTCAAAACATCAGAGCCAGTTTCGCGCTCGTGTCACTGCGAGACACAAGCTCCAACCAAGCAACTTTTGAACGTTCAGAATCGATCAGCCAAATCGAAGACCCTCAGTTATGAAGCTCTTTCCGATGACTGGCCTTAGCGCAATAGATCGTCGAATTTGCTCAATTTCTCTAGTGGCGCGGCTCTCATTCTCGTCATTATGAGCCTAAGTTTACTTTAAATGGATTAGTCGGCTTACTCCCGCTTCCAAATACTCTCAAAGGCTCTGTTCTGACCCCGGTGTGCCATCGCTCTCTCTCGTCGAAGAAACTTTCATCCTCTCTTTCTGCTGGCTAGAGCGAGAACTTCCCCTTCGAGTCATTCCCCGTCGAGAGAACGCCCTCAAGAGTCAGAACGTCCACACGCAGCGGTTTGCCGAAGACATAGTCAACTTTTCAAGCGATTCGAGCCATGTTTGGCGCGGAGCTGATGGGATGCCCTGAGGAAAAGGAGAGAACAGCTATGGCTTCTTCGGCTTCATCAGATTGTTCAGGAGTTCGTCCCGGAGCTCGATTAATTCGAGAACGCGAGCATAATCACCGACGATCTTTACCCGGGACTCGGCTCGCCCGCTATCGTTATCCGTCCGGCGGAGAATATCTTTCTCGACTTCGGGAGAGCATCGAGGCACCGCGACCTCGTCGAGCGGCATGGTTCTTCCGCCAACAGATGGAGTTCTAAAAGCCGAGGCGAGAATGTGCCGATTGCTGTCCCGGGTGAAAATCAGCGATTCCACGTCCCTGCGGCTTCCGTCTTCCGGGTGTGCGGGATCTCGCGGAACTAAGGTATAGGTTTGGATCACGAGTCCGTCCGAGCTCCGAAGAACTTCCAGCCAGGTGGTCCGATTGATGCCGATGACGGCGGGAGTCTTAAAACGTTGATCGTCGAGAAGCGATAGTACTTTTCTCGCAAGCGCGGGATTTGTGTCGGTGAGGTCGACATCCTCTCTTCCGTTCCGCTCGCGCGGGGGTTGTGCACCGACCGGCCGGTTCAAGAGAGGATCGAGGAAAGGGTCGGGACGAGGCGGCGGTGCGTCAGCGCGAACCGCCGATTCAGCGAGTGAAATCGGGGTCAAGAGTTCTAGCGTTCCCGAATGGTCCGGAAGAATCAAAGGAGTTGTTGGGGCGAGCAGATCATGCTCCTGCGAGACGACTAGCATAGAAACACCTCATTTTTCGAAAACCTGTTTCGGCATCTTAGAAAAGTTTATTCCAACTCTGCGAAAACGCGACGATGCGGCGGCGTAGCCGTTTCATTACATTGTTCCAACAGGCTCCTTCCGATCTCCGTCTCCTCTGAGCATCTCATCCTCTGAGCAGCTGTGTGAGTATAGTTTCTTCAGAGCGTCCGATATCCGTTCTCCATTGAACTACGCTATAATCCGGTACTTGGTGATCGGCGACAATTCGCCCAGTTTCCTGCCATTCGGACGAAAAGTGAGCTCAACATCAAAGCAAATCGATTATCGGACACCCTGAGGATACGAAGATCAAGATCAGGACGACCTGAGAATAAAAAGATCAGGTCAATTCGCAGATCTGCTAGGAGTTTCCACCAAAATACGAGCTAACTTGGGCACATCGGCAAACAGCGCCAGTGAAAGTTCAAACTTTCCTAAAGTGTTTGGGGGATCTTTCCGAAGATTACCAATCAATATGCAATCTTCAAAACCAAACACTCCAAGCATCGTTCTCCTCCTCCTCGGATTCACGCTCGTGTGCAGTTCGAATGCACATGCCTTCGGTGGAAAAGAAAAGGCCCCGATCCGCTCTGATGAAACGCCTGACTGCCGATGGTATATTTGTAAAGTAGATCCAACCTCTACAGAAGACTCGAAAGGCGGAAGCTTAAGTAGTGCCAATCTCAGTCACGCCACGCTGGCAAACGACGAGGAGTGCTGGAAAAGCCTCGAACTATCGTTCGGCCAATGTATGACAATACAACCCGAGTTGCAGGACATGTGCTATTCGGCCTTGCTCTGGACCCACGCCCAACTCATTTGCATAGGTACCATTCGAACAAATGATGCCGAGTAGATTCTTCCGCTGATTACTCCGCAGCAATACCCTTTCCAAACGGCGAGGATCAGCGGGTGAAGAGAACCGCCGGCCCTGCAACCGCCGGGACTTCAGCTGGTGCTATAGCCGGCGGAACCACGCGCTGAACATCCTGCTGCATTCGACACTCCTGCAGGGTTCGCCCCGCATTACGCAAGCCCATATCCGCTACGAAGAGACAAATAAATTTATCCGTGTGCACGCTCAAATCGAGAGCGATGTAGAAATCAGAGAGTGCTCCTCGAGCATACATGCAACTCCAAAACTCAGAAATCGAAGCCTCGTATCGTTCGTGATCAAAATTGAGAAATCTCGGTTCTAGACTTGCATGGGCGAAGACTAGTGAGTGTGCCGCACAAACGACGAGATCCGTTGTCGGCTCAAATCCGTAACACTCGAACATTTCAGCCATAAGCCCATAACGAGAATTCAAATATGTGTCGTAGCACGGGTCTGGCGGCCTTGGCGCAGCGAGGGCTTCCGTACAATTAAGCACGACGAAAGCCAGAGCGCCCACAAGCCTGAAAAATCCATCGTAACTTCTGAAGCCCGAACCTCGCATAAGCACCTCCTACTGAACAGATTGGTAAGCCGAACAGCCATCTCGATTTATCTAATTAGAAACTTATGAAGAGTAGATGTCGACTGTATCATTTAAATTGAAGTCTCAAAGTCGCTGTATCAGCAGTCAAGGGTGGTGGTGGTGACGATGTCGCTGTGCGAGAACGAAGTCACCGTCATCGACAGGCGTCACGAGGCTATAAAAACGCCGGCCAAGGATTAGTCACGGCGTTGATCACGGCGACGCTCACCCGAGAGTCACCCGACAAGCCGATTACCCACGGCTAACCACTCTGAAACATCAGTCCGGGTGAGCACCGGAGACGAGAAGGAAATTCCGAAAAGGAAATCGTTTCGTTGAAAAAGCTCAAATCTCTACGATAGCTGCAACATCGTTTGCGGAAATCCTCCAGACAGGTGGTTGTCTCAGGATGAGGTGACGGTCCGGGCGAAGGTTTACGCTAAGAAGATGCGCGAGAAGAAACGTTAATCCCTTTTTTTCGCCTCTCTCCTCTTCTCAAGCGCGCAGCGCTGCGAGGGACGATTCGAGGTTTGCTTATCGTCGAAGCTCTCATGACTCGCCCTGCTTCCTAATAGGGTAGCGGCGTTTGAGAATTCGTGCCTCGGAGCTTAGGACTTTAGGTTCGAATACAACGCTTTTGAGAATTCGAAGATCGGAGAGAGCGTGTACGAGCTTCCCGCAAATTTACAACAGCCTGTAATCGGCTACCGATCGCCCCGACAACTCGAAGCATAGTGATTCATTGCACCGCAATAAGCGGAAGCATCCTCTGGCTGTCGAACGAAGATCATAATGATGGATTCTATGAAAAAGCGTCAAAACTTGCTGCCACTGCTGCGACTTACGTTACCTCGCGTGGTAATTTTTTCGATGATATTGGCTTCATTCGAAGCTGTTTCCCATGCGGGAGAGCTCAGCTCGGGTGGAAAATGGAAGCGCGAAGACTCGAAGATCGAATCTGATATAAACGACATCATCTATACTCAGACCTTGTTTGGCCGGCGCGAAGAATATGTCACCGGAAAATATGTCTGCTGGAATTTCTCAAACGACAATTGCGAGCAGTTCAAAAGTCTCGGTTACGGTTGCTGGAATTTTAACTTTGGCTGCACGGCAAATATGCCTTGGGGTACCACTAACCATCACGCCATAAACGTCATAGACTTCACGGACTCCGGAGTTGAAGCCGGTCACCGGCGCCTCTGCCTCGTCGAGCCGCAACGTTGCATGATCGAGGGTGCGCGCGATGTAGAAAACGAATCGATGGTTATCGGGTGCTGGATCGTTCCCGGCCGCGAGGGCGATAACGGTACGGCATCGGACCGATCTCTCGAGCCGCTGCTGGAGATCACCGATGGTCGACTGAAGGAGCGCTACTCGTGGTTCAGAGAGTGCAGTGGGTCGGTGTTCTCGGATCGTGAATACGGCATCTGCGAGCATAACGAAACCGGAGTTCTGCGTAAGGACTGTCATACTCGGTTTGAATTCGACAACAGCATATTTCAGCTACCTTTCTGATCCCTGCAACGATCTCATGTTGCAAAAGTATGGGAGTCGATTAGGGGGCGAGCCGCCCAGAACAGGCGTCGTCGCCTGCCCGACTCGACGATTCCATGGGAAACGAAAAAGAGACAGACGTCGGCGCTCAGGTAACGATCCGCTCTGAAGGCGTCTCTCTCTTCGTTAGGAAGTATCATGGAGAACTCTTGGTTTGCTTAGACTCAGAAATTCGCTCCCCCTCGGGGGGGCGAGGTCTTTCCGATAGCGCTGCCGACGAGTCAAGCGGCTATTAATCCTTACTCAATGTCCCGAGGCGAAGAAGCTGTTTCTCAAGTGGTACTTCTCGATCTACCAAGCGTGTAAGGTTGAGGTGAACTTGTATCGACTCCGGAAGCTTGATGCAAAGTTTCCGGCGGGACATGTCGGCCGCCCGTCTTCGCCTCCAGCCCCTCCGCTCGCCCTTAAACGCATTTCGTCGAATGTTCTCCACCGCCCCGAACGCGTTCAACCACCTCTACGCTCAGATGCATCAATTCGCCGAAGATATCTTCAACTTGTCAACCGATTCAAAGCACGTTTCTTGCGAGGCTTATCCGACGCCTTGAGAATATGAAGATCAGCTCGGAATTCGAAAGTTGAATATCAGGGGGTATTCATTCCTCCGACATACACGTGTCATGTTTGACTCAATCAGCGAATCGGCTGGCGGCCGGCTCATAACCTCACCCAGAAAATGAAACCGCAATTCGCGTTTTGTTGGTTTCGCTTCTAAGGGTTTTGCGTACCAATCATTTGTTTGGCCAAGTTTTTCTTGGGAGCAAAAAGCTGGATATTACGCAAAAGCCGAGAACGATGAGACGGATGTTGGTTTAGTGCCCAATCTTGGAGCACGTTATCATGTTTTAGTAATTGGGATTTATAGGGATGCTGTATGATACGTAATTATTTGCTTCTTCTTCAAATTTTCGTCGCCACCTTGATATTTATGGGGGAGGCCGATGCTCAAATCGCAACGACGGACAAAACCGCTCCAGAGGCAGCGGCTACAGGATGTGGATGGTTATCTTTCCATGTGAAGTCGTGCAAAGAAAACGGCTACGATTGCACGAAAGGAAACTACTACATTACCACGATTGCGGATTTGGGCTGGTCCCGCATCGACGCGAGTAACCCCCGATCGTATCCACCGGTAACTCAAGCATTCTTTCCTAGAATGAACTGGGAAATGGATAAGTGGATTTTCGAGTTCAAGGACGGCGTCTGCAAAACGAAGTTAGATATCAAGTTTCAAGTTACTGAGGACTGGGGTCTCAAGGTTCATACGAGGTATTACTTGATTATGCCGAAGGGAACGACGCTCACTCCGATGAGCTTAAAAGACCAGGTCGTGAGCACCGTGGAGGCCGCTGAGAAGAACCGCATCGTTTATGATGTTCGATATACGAATCCGTAGCTTTTACGGGCTCTTTTAAGGCACTTCGCCAAAAAGCCGCAAACCCGGCAGGTCTCGGCCGGGTTTTGCGGCTCTTATCAATACGGCGTGTACGGAAGCATGAGCCGAAAGAGAGCTTGTTCCCAGACATCGATTCTTGTCCCGACTCGAAGCAAGACTCGCAGTATTTGAGCTCATCGAAGTCTTTTACAACCAAAAGCGAATCCATTAGGCGCTTGGTTTCAAGACCCCCGTGGAGTTCGAAGTGGCAGCATGATACTTAACTCCGTGTCCACTTTTTGTTGGAGCGGTCAGACTTTGAGAATCCGTAGATCCGGATCAATTCGGAGATCGGAAGATCGGGTATCTTTTTTTACCCGTGACTGCTCTCATGAGCAGCAGACAGACTCCGGTTTTGCAGCGGGATGATTTCGGACTCGGACAGAAACTCGATTTCGCGTGTCGCGACGTTATACATCGCGCCCACAATCACAAGCTGCCCATTTCGAACGAGGCCGTCCAGTGTCCGGCTGTCGCTCATCATCTTCTCGACGACACGGAGGACGTTCCGGCGCGCAATGCCATCGATGAACTCCTCCTTCTCGGCAGCCGGCATCTCGTCCGCCCCATCGCATGTAAGGGAGTTGGTCGAGAGTTGTATATCTCCGACAATGTGATCAAAGTGCTGGCACCCGGTAACCTCGGCGGCTGAGCGTGGTTCCGACATAAGGTTCACCGCTGCGGTTACTGCTCCACACCGGGTGTGCCCCATCACCACGATCAACTTCGCTCCGGCTACCGCGCACCCGAATTCGGCACTCGCCAGCACTTTCCGGCTGGTCACGTTTCCCGCGATTCGGATGCTAAAGATGTCGCCGACCCCCAAGTCAAAAATCAGCTCCGCCGGGGCACGGCTATCGATGCAACTAAGAACTACTGCGAGAGGATGTTGCCCGATGGACGTGGCATCAACCTTGCCGGCGAGATCGCGGGTGAGCCGCCGTCCGCAGCGAAATCGCTCATGGCCATCTTTCAGAATCTGCAATACCTGCTGAGGGCTGGCAGCGCTCTGAAGATCCCGGGTCGAGTAATCCACATACTGAATATGATCCTCGAAACGATACTCGCTACGGAACCCGACCATGCTTACCTCCACTTCACGAACCGGAGCGGTTCGGCCTCTGTATTCGCGGATTAGAGTAAGGACGTCCGGGTCGATGTAGTCGGTGTTTTGAGCGTCAAGTAAGACGTGTCCTCCGTGGGGAACCTCGTCCAACACCTTCGAAAGCGCGGCCCGATTCAAGAAGCTCACCTGGTTTGCAAGCTCGATGTGGATCACGTCCCTGCCCAGGTGCCTCTCCACGAACCGGCGGATTGGGCGACGCATATTACTGTGCAATATGAAGCCGATGCTCACCGCCAACCCGATCAAAATTCCGATCAGCAAGTCGGTAAAAACGATCGCCGAAACCGTCACTGCGAAGGGAACGAACTGGGGCCGGCCCGCCCGCCACATTTGTTTCAGCAGCGCCGGATTAACCAATTTGGCGCCTGTCACGATAAGAATCGCTGCCAGACAGGACAACGGGATCATGTTCAGCCACAAAGGCAGGAACAGAACGCAGACGAGAAGAAGGAGACCGTGGATGATGGCAGCGAGTTTTGTTTTTCCACCGGCGTTTATATTGACTGAGCTGCGGACGACCACGGATGTGACCGGCAAGCCTCCGATGAGACCCGCAGCGACGTTCCCTATTCCCTGCGCGAGCAGCTCCCGGCTCGGCGGAGAGGAGCGCTGCTGAGGGTCGAGCTTGTCCACTGCCTCCAAATTCAAGAGAGTTTCGAGTGAGGCCACGGCGGCAATCGTTGCTGCGGCAACGTAAATCGCAGGGTTCGACCATTGCGAGAAATCGGGCAACTGAAGAAGCCCGAGGAATCCGGCCATGGTCTCCGCCACCGGAACCTGAACACAGTGGCTCGGTTCAATCACCCACTTCCCGCCGAGGCGCCCGAGAAACTGGGCGATTCCGACGCCAAGTAGGACGACGATAAGTGGGGCCGGAAACGGGGATTTCTTCAGCGGCTTCCACCGGTCCCAGACCACCAGCACTGCGACTGACAGCATTCCAATCACAGCTGCGCCGGCGTGCATCTCATGAATCGTTTGGACGAGTTCAGAGAATGTGTTGTCCTGATCGGGTTGCCGGAACCCCAAGTCCCCGTCTGGTGCGGAGTCTTGGCCGAAGAGGTGGGGCAGTTGCTTCAGGATGAGAATGACGCCGATCGCGGCTAACAGGCCCTTGACCACGCTAGTGGGGAAAAAGGAGGCGATGAAACCTGCTCGTGCGATCCCGAGCGCGATCTGGATTAACCCCGCCACGAAAACCGCCAAAAGAAACGCAGGGAATGACCCGAGCAGAGCGATCTGAGCCGCGACAATCGCGGTTAAGCCCGCGGCCGGGCCGCTGACGCTGGTATGAGATCCGCTTAAACTCCCTACGACGACGCCCCCAATGATTCCGGCGAGCACGCCGGAGAACAAAGGGGCACCAGACGCAAGCGCCACACCCAAGCAGAGTGGAAGGGCGACGAGGAAGACCACCGAACCGGAGGCGAGGTCTCGCGGCAGAGTTGCCATTGATGAGCTGTTGCAGGACGACATAACGACGCTTCCTAATGTTCGAGGGCGGATGGACAGGTGACTCTACCACCTCGTAGCTCGCCCGACGAGGACGGGGAGATCGCACAGAGCTGATACCGAGCAGGGCCGCTCAAACATGTGAAGGAGGGATGAGCCGTCCCTTAAAAGCCTCCGGTCCCCTCGGAAAGCTTGACGTGAAGTTTCCGGCGGGAACATATCGGCCCGCCCGTCTTCGCCGCCGGCTAGCGAGAGAACACTCTCCTCACCTCGAAAAATCTTCCTCCCGCTGATCGAGCGGCGAAGCCCCCTTCCCTCCGATCTTCTTTCAACGCTTTTCGGGGAAAATTCTCCGAAAATTTTCCTCCGTCGCGAACGCGTTCAACCGCTTCCACGCTCACACGCACTAATTCGCCGAAATTACCTTCAACTTTTCAAGCGATTCGCGCCATCTTTCACGTGGAGCTTATCGGACGCCCTGAGGATAATGAGAACGAGAAGAACGGGCCGCTTAATAAAGTCGTAAGGTGCTCTTTGTGCTGCGCAAATCAACGTAAGTCTTGAAGCCAGATAACAGGGCAGTTAGTGCTGTGGAGTATTATGGAGGCAAATGTGCTCATATCGTGCATGTTGATCGACCAATCAAATTGTGCCTCGGAGCTACCAGGTAACCTCAAGTGTTATCTCTATAACAATGAGTGTTCGGCAAAGAGGAAATTCGCTTACCATGCGATTAGAGTCCTCGCGCGCGCCTGAAAAGCTGCGAAACAGATCTTCATCCTCTGAAGGAAGAAACTTCATTCGCGCTTAAGGAGCCAGAATGTATTTGGCTCATAAGTATGAATGAGATCACGATAACGACCGGCTCTCACCGAGAAGAAGAAATAGCCTCCTTCTCCGTTAGGGCGGGCGAAGAACGCTCCGAAGTGCTCGGCTGCGTTCCGTATATCGCCGGATCGAGCAGAGAATGGGGGCTTCTCGCAGCCTTTCGGAATCATAGGGATCGAAGGAGCTCCTGGGCAAAACTCCGGTTCTTGCGTGCACCCACTCAAACCAAGTTCATTTTCAGCGATCAAAAATAACAGCAACGAAACTTTGGAGCGTAATTCAAATGAGGCGGATTATAAGTCAACACAGCTCTTCCGTGCCCGTCTTCCTCTGTGTTCTCTTGATACCGGCGGTCGGCCTGACGCAGGGAACCTCTACGGAAGTGGCGAGCGCAACCTCGGATCCAATTTACTCTAACGTAATTTCTCAGCGTACGCTGACCCCAGCCGAGATTCTACAGTCCAATTCGTTTTGGATCGAACAAAACATAGAGGATATTTCCGCGGCCGTTGTTGAAACGATGTACGCGGTATCTACCGCCGAGCAGAATGCACGGGATTCAGATGCGATACTTACGCACAATTCGTCGCTACTCAATCAGCTTGACTACGCCGTCGTTGCTTTTCTTGATGAGGAGCTCTCAGACACATCGAAATTTTATTTCGTCGTGAGAAAAATGCATGCCATCATCTCGGCCGACAATACGCTTGCTAACAAGCCCGATAACGCAACTTTTGACTTGATTTTCGAGGTATTCAGGTTCGATTTAAAAGGGGACATTTACAGATTTGTCGACAACTACGAGAAGCTTGCAGATGCTGACAAAGCCCGCTTTTACGATTTTGTGGTCTATGTCGCAGAATATGTCTCGACTCCAGGCAGGCTCAACAAGACTGATCATCAAATATTATCCGATTTTCTGGCAGCTCACGTGGGTGGAACTGTTCGAGCGCGCTATTCGAATAAGAATCCGTAGGAGCATCTTCTATACCCCGAAGTATGCACAATGAGAGTTTGAGAATTTGCAGATCGGCGTTGGATATGGACCGGACTCCTCTCCCTCCGGCGCCCCTTCTTCTCAGCAAGTTTCTGGAACTTCTTCAAGATACAAGGGTACGGAGACCGGGATATGTTTAACCGACTCTAGGACCGACAAAACACCGTCGTTGAGCTTTCTGGCGCAAAGCGTAGCAACCGGTATAGTGGGCGGCTGAGACCGGCGAAACCGGCGGCAGGAGCAGCTCATGGCGCACACTACGAACCTCTTTGTTCCCCTGAAGATCCAATCGATCGAGTTTCGGAACCGCATCTGGGTCTCACCGATGTGCCAATATTCCAGCCGTGACGGACATCCCACGGACTGGCACCTTGTTCATTTGGGAAGCCGGGCCCTCGGCGGCGCGGGATTAGTGATGGTCGAAGCGACGGCCGTCTCGCCCGAGGGACGAATCTCACCCGACGATAGCGGCATCTGGTCGGACGAGCATATAGCAAGCTTTAGACGCGTCGCTGATTTTGTGAAAGCGCAAGGAGCCGTGAGCGGCATTCAGATTGCGCATGCCGGCCGAAAGGGTTCGACGTCGGCGCCGTGGCTGGGCGACCGCGTACTTTCGGAAAGCGAGCGCGGATGGACGACATTGGCGCCGAGCGGAATCCCGTTTAGAGCCGGCGATCCGCCGCCACAGGAGATGACCGCGGAGGACATATTGAAGGCAATCTCCGATTTTGAAGCAGCAGCCGTGCGTAGCCGCGAAGCGGGATTTCAGGTGCTCGAGCTGCATATGGCGCACGGCTACTTGATGCACGAGTTCTTGTCCCCCGTATCGAATCGCCGAACCGACGAATATGGCGGGAGCCTTGAGAATCGTCTTCGTTTCCCGCTCGCGGTGGCGAAGGCCGTTCGTAACAAATGGCCCGCGGAATTGCCGCTCTTTGCGCGGATCTCAGCCACCGATTGGGCCGCCGGCCCAGAGGAGCTCGATAACGCCGCCGCCCGGCGTGCGCCGGATACCGGCGCTTGGTGCCTCGCAGATTCGATAGCGCTCTCTCGGCGATTGAAAGAGAACGGGATCGATCTCATCGATTGCTCGAGCGGCGGCACACTCCCAGACGCAAAGATCCCCACAGGACCGGGATACCAAGTGCCGTTCGCAGAAACAATCCGCCGGGAAGTGGAGATTCGAACTGCAGCCGTCGGCATGATCACCGATCCCGTTCAGGCCGAATCGATTCTCCATCTCAAGCAAGCCGACGCGATTTTTATGGCGCGCGAGTTTCTGCGCAATCCGTACTGGCCTCGCCAGGCAGCACGGGCGTTCGGGGTCAAGCTTCCGAAGCCGGTGCAGTATGGACGCTCGTGAGCCGGCGCGGCCTTGGTTCTTCAGAAGAAGAACGCTAGCTCCTGATGCGAGCTTATTGAACGCCCTGTGGATATGAAGATCCGCGATCATTCACTCGCTCTTCCTACCTGAGATGTCCTAGGGAGAAATGCCTTTACTCGAAATTCGGGGATTCTCTGATTGAGACCACCCACTCACCACGCTAATCTGCTGCGAACGGCATAGCGTAAAAATGGAGTGTGAATGAAAAATCGAGGCGGCAGAGGGCCATTTGCTAAGTACGGAATCTTCCTCGCTCTTATTTTCGGAGCGATCGCCAACCCAGCTTTTGCCCAAGTTGAGCTCGACGATGACTTTGTTCTTGATTTATTCAGCTCATTCAATCACGACGTATCGGAAAATTACGTTTCGCCCGACGGCGAGGCGTGCGATTCGACGGCTTCACGAGCGGTTTCGACTGCCACAGACGGATCCACTTCAGAAGATCTCGCCTTCACGGCTCCAACATCTGACGAAGCGCAATGCGATGAGAAGCAATTATTCAACTATCAAGGAACCGCGTATATTCAATTGATTTCGGAATCTGCAAAACGCGAGTACGCCGGAAACGATCGTGTTCGGCGATTTATTGACCGCTTCAATCGAGAGAGATTCAAGGCCTCCGTCAACGGTGTCGCTGAGGCGCGCTCGCTTGACGAAATAGAAGCGATTCTCAGCAACTCACGGAGCATGGCCACGCCTGTTAAACTTCTTGAATTGTCGATCCAACGTTATCAAACAAATCCGATGCGACTCGGGATCGACTATAAAGTCCGGTATAAGGAGGTCACTGCGCTTAAAGCGGCCTTTGCCCTCTGCTGCCGGATCGGATTCGGTAAATAGCGGAGACATTCAAATTTAGAAAAATCCTGTCCATAAGGAACGCTCTTGATACTTCTGCCGATAGCGCTCCTGGCCAGCAAAACCAGGGGCGCGAATCTCTCTCTAACTTGGGTATCAATCTCTTCGCATCATGTGCTGTGAAATCCCCTTCCCTCGGTTCTTCTCTACATCTTTATCGTCGAAAACTTCCGCTGTATCGCACGCGATAGACGGTTTCAACATCCACGGGCATCAATTCGCCGAAGATAGTTTCAGCTTTTCAAGTTATTCGTTCCATCTTGCGTGTGGAGCTTACCGGAGGCTCTGACGATATGAAGGAGTGAACAGAATCGCGACAGATGCAGACGCAGTCCCTTTTTGGGGCCTAAGTCTGCATCTATCGGACGGACGGCAGCCGGCGCGCTAGGCTCCCAACTCTTCCGGTGGCACCGGCTGGTGGTAGACCACCAGGGTCGTATCTCCGCGCTGGGTCCAATTCACGTGCGCGAAGGCGTACCCCTCGGCGTTCTCCGCGTAGGGTCGAACACCCCGGCCAAATACGATCTTTGCGGGTTGATCCAGTGATGGACCAAAGCGGGAGCGGAGGGCGGGTAATGCTCCCGCCGACGCAAGCGCGATTCCTCGAATCAACACACCCGCACGGTACACCTCATCGAACTCCAGTTCGAAGCACCCGTCGGTCTCAATCCCCTGGAAGGCCTTCAGGCCATCCAGAAAATCCCGCCCGAGTTCATCGTCGAAGAGGGGCAGCCGCCCCTGCTTCTCGTTAGTGTAGACCATACTGATGGCACCGGATCCGGACCACTGCACGGTCACCGCCCGTTCGTTCCCCGTGAGTCTCGCGCGGCCGGGAGCCATCTCGACGCGGACCCGCCTCTCTTTTCCCTGGATCCCAAGCGCCAGAAAGACGCTGCGGAAACTGGGGGCTTCGAGCGACGTCGGAACAGGATCATGCGACATCGCGTGGCTCAGTACGACGAGAGACATGTTTGCGTACGTTCGGTCAGCCATCGGAAATCCTCCGTATAGAGGCAGCCCCCGATGAAGGGCGGATTCCATTATCGCGACATGCTCCTCAGGAACACGCCGCTAACGGCGTCTTCTGCACATGAAAATGCAGAAAAAATCGTTAGCAGCGTGGTAATAATTGATGCAGACAGAACCTATTCATGATCTCGATTCTGCGTCTTGCAACCGTCGCATTCAGTGATAACACTCAAGGCGACAGTTACTCTTCTCAAATTCCTACGGATCTAAAAGACCGAAAGTACGCGCAGTAGGAAGGGTATGAGATTTGCAAAAATCTTTCTTCTCTCTGGAGCAACTTTGGATGTCACTAGGAGTCGATTGAGACATTCCACATATTGCTCTTTCTTGCATGACTCTTATCGTCTCAATGTTGTCCTAATTGAGTAAAGACTCGCTCCCAATAAGTATCATCAACTGCTTCTGTGGTAACTGCATGCTGATGCACGAGCTTTTTCGGATCAGGAATACTCGCTGACTCAATCGAAGCTTCTGTCCCGAAGAGCATGTCACCCGATCTTTGTCTTTCACTTCAGAATGTGGGCTTTGAAAGAAGGTTATCAGTCTTCTTGAACAGAGTGTAGGCAGTTCCCTCGAAATTCACTTTCGCGGGAGCGGCCCGCACAGTGCGACTGCTCTAAAGTTCTGGTTAAATTGGAGGGATAGATGACAGAAGCGGATGTGCCGGAGTGCGCGAGGGGACTGCCGCGCGGCACCCCGACCGAGAGGTTCAAATTCATGCACGTCTCCGCCGGCGACAGCGCCTTCGGCTGGTGCGAGTGCGGGGTCCTGGCCCGCGGTCAGGTCCTCGGCAAGACCCGCCTGCTCTGTGTCAACGGGTTGAGCGCGTTAGAGCCGTCCAGCCCGGCCGAGTGAACCTGAAGAAGAAGAAGAAGTACGTCATGAGGGTGCAGGATCCGCTCACTTCGGACCTCGCCCTAACAGCCAGTGGTTATCCAAAGCTCACGCTCTGGCCCAGGCGTGCCAGGTCAATCGTAAAGCTTACGATTGATGCAACAGACCCCGACACAGCATCGGCTTCGCATTGCTTTTCAGAGAGTTCCGGGCGTTGCGTCAGGGCGATTCGAAAGTTCCCGGCTCTTATATCCTCAGAAATTCTGAGGTCGATTTTCAAGCGACGAGATTAAAACCTGAGCTTTAGAAATCGGCAGAATGTGCCGGAAGTTTCCCGCGATTGACGCGAGATTGTCGAATGTTGTTCCGAAAAAGGAGCTTATCGGACACCCTGAGGATTCGGAGACTGAGGATGTGAAGATAGAAGATCAGCGGGAAATGAGCAGCGTCGTGTAGACGAGATACGCACCAACCAGTACTCCCCCTTCGATTCGATTGATCTTCCTCCCTGTAACCATGAGAGGGAACAAAACCACCGTTAGGCCCAGCATCCACCAATTGTCACTTCCCGAAATCTCTGGAGCGATCGGCAATGGCGAGATGAGACTGCTGATACCAAGAATTATGAGGATATTAAACAAGTTCGAGCCGATGACATTGCCGATTGCGACATCATCGCGCCCACGCATGCTTGAGACGAGCGAGGTGACAATTTCCGGTAAACTTGTGCCGATGGAAACAATTGTCAATCCGATGACGCGTTCGGAGAGACCAAGCACTCTCCCCACGTCGACAGCACCCACGACTGTCGCGTGAGCACCCACAGCAAGTAAAGCAATTCCACCGAGAACCATTGCAATACTCTTCCGAAGACTAACGGCGGCAACAGCGCCGTCTCTCAGTTCGCTTGTTTCATCAACCAATTGTTCAGTTTCCCCGGCCGTCATCTGCTGCCGGACAAGATTCACAAGGTAAGCTACGAATGCGAGATAAGAGGCAAGAAACAGAATTCCATCGAGCCTAGTCACCACGCCGTGGTCGCAGACGGCAACACAAAGCAGGGTGGCGATAGCGAGGACCGGGTACTCGAGCCGGATAGTATTCCCAGAGATAACTAGCGGACGGACTATCGCACAGATTCCGAGAATGAAAGCGATGTTGAATATGTTCGATCCGACGATGTTTCCAACTGTGATGTCCACCTTACCCTGGAACGCGGCAACGCCACTAACGGCAAGCTCGGGCACTGAGGTTCCTGCGGCAACCACGGTAAGTCCGATCACCGCAGGGGTCAGGCGCGCCAGAGTAGCCAGTCCGACGGCGCCTCGAAGGAGGCACTCTCCGCCACCAACCAATATCAACAGACCTGAAACAATGAATACAATGCTAGTAAACATGCAACTCTCGATCACATACGCGAGCCCAGATTCTACTGCCTATTGCTTGGGTAGCAACGGTATTTTTTGCCTCCCTTCTGTGCAGTATCCAATTTTTATATTCTCGGACCGCTCGATACATCATTAACCGGCGTATCTGGAGCGAAAAACTTCCGCTCCGAACGAAACACTCCCTAACCTTCTGCCGATAGAGTTCCTGGCCAACAAACCAAAGAACGCAAATGTCTCTCAAACTTCAGTCTCAACCTCTCCGCATTGAGTGCGCGGATCACTCGTCTCTAAGGTCGCGGTGAAGCTCTACCGTCTCGGAAAGCTTGATGTGAAGTTTCCGGCGGGGACATATCGACAACCCTTCTTCGCCGCCGGCTAGAGCAAGAACACTCTCCTCACCTCGAAGAATGTCCCTCCCGCTCATCGAGCAGCGATACCCCTTTCCGGCCGATCCGCGTTAAAAGCATTTCGTCGAAAATATTCCACCGTCGCGAACGCGTTCGCTCGCCTACTCGCTCACCTGCACCAATTCGCTTAAGCTACCTTCAACTTTTCAAGGGATTGGTGCCATCTTTCACGTGGAGCTTATCGAACGCCCTGAGGATATGAAGATCAGAACTGGCGCTCATGTGCGCGAGATTCTTGTACATGGTGTTGAGAATTCGTAGATCAGAGAAACCCCGACGCAATTTGAGACGAAACTGTCAGGTAAGGAAACAAAATTTCACTCGTCGTTGGTTCCATACAGGCAATGTGCTCGCAATTTCTGCGAGGCAGGTTCTTTGAAGACAGAAATTCCTCGAATTGGATTTCCAAAGGGTTGAAGTATGAACGAATCACTGTTCTTCGCATTTATCTCAGCAACAGTGGTGGTTTTGATTCGGCCTACCTGGATGCAATGGATTCTTCACCGCAGTGTTGGCAAAGAATTTCTCACTCTAAGCGAGCAGGCAGGAGCGCTACTTGTTCCAAGCTTCAGGTGCAGTCGAAAGGCGCCGCAAGATAGAAAATACAGGTTTTTATAATTTGAGAATGAAGGTTGTTACTCGATGAAAACCAAAAGTTGGATTCTTAGTCTGTTTGCTGTGATGTTTTTGTTCATGGGCCCGGGAACTGCGGCGGCAGTTGATGTTGAATTCGAAAAATTCCTCGAGAGCCTTATCAATAAAAAAAATCTGCAAGAAATGAGCAAAGCCGGGGATAAAATCGGCAGTAACCATTGCGAGAAACAAACCTCTACTCCTTCCCATTGTTTACAATGTGTTCAAATGTCGTGCGCATTAGTGGCCGCTCGAACTTTGGCAAAATATTATTCAAACAATGTTGGCACAGAAACGTTTTTCAAAGTTCATAAGGCTTTGACAAAAGAGTGTATTGATACCGGAGTTCAACATTGCCCGAAGCCACAGGCCGCAGCCGAACCTGTAGTTGAAAAGGTGGTGGAGAAAGTAACGGACAAAGTAGTGGAAAGAACGGCGAAATCACTCTTGGAAAAATTGTGGGAGAGTTTACCAGAGCGGCCCAATCTGCCTAAAGGACCAACTACCGAAGAGATCATGATCGGGATTCTTGGCGGGCTTTTAGTTGGCGGGACCATAGGACTGGTAATATTGGTGATGGCGCAAAACCCGCAATTTGCCCTTGCAGCTGTCCTCGCATTATCAGCGCTCGCCATTGGTTCGTCAGTTCAGGCAGGGGATTGGAATCCGAACAACTGGAATAATCAGCCGAATGCCCCGCAGAATCCGGGTACGGATGCCAACAACAACAATCCTAATAATGCAGAGAATAATCAACCAGCAGCGCCTATTCAGATTCCACTTGTGCGGCCAATGGAACGGGAAGACGGTGATGGGGCGGTTATGACATTCTTTGTAGACAATTATAATTCATCTGCCAGCCTCGCCAATATGGGCATTCAAGGGGCCAATGATGCAGGGCTCGCACAAGCTGTGGCCACTGCCGCACAGGACCCATTGAGTCTAACGAACGTATCGAACGTTGTCACTGCGTCGTTCAACACAGCCGTGAATACGGGCTCGAACGTGACGACGAGTATCGGTAATGGCCTAAACAATGCCGCGAATACAGTTGGTGGTTGGTTGGGGCTGAACTAGCAATTCATTTGGTTATTGGCCACTTCAGGTTGATCTGGGGTGGCCGTTTCCGAGGAGCAATTTTGGTTTAGTGAAAGTAAAGGTCTTTTATGAGCAGGGTAATTAGAGGCGGCTGGTATCTCGTTGGCAAACTTACAAAGATATACTTGGCGTTCATACTCTTAGGCTTTTCAGCCGGACTACTGCTAAATCCAAAGCCAAAAAGTCTAAAGCCCCAGCAGCCTATGGTTCAGAGAAGATTGGCTGTCGAACGGGCGCAGACCTCAGACCTTATCGTTCAACGACTTCCGGTAACATTTGCCCCACTTCCCACTGCCCAACTTCCCACCGAGGTTGAGCAATCCCTGAGCGTGGCTCCCTTAACGTCACCTGATACTCAACAAAGCGCGAACTCCGAAACAAAACCACATCCTCAGCTTTCACCTTTTACCCTGCTGCCCGAGGACGAGCAGACAGTGGACAATGTTGTTGGGAAAACTGAGGCGATATATGGATGGAATTTCAACTCACTCGCTAATGGTTTAGCTTTGTCGCCAGAACTAGCCGAACAAATGAAAACTCGGATCTTCGACTATTTTAGTGAAGCAGAGAGCAATCCACAGCGGAAAACGATTAGAAACTTCCTAGCAGAGATTGTGCCTGAATTTGTTGGAGAAGATGTAGCGAAGCAATACTTTGCGCAAGCAGCCGAGAGTAAACAAGTTGAGGCCCAGAACAGAACTTTGGAGTTGGCGATGGCTCTCACCGCGCCAATTGGCCTGGCGCCAGAACAAGAGGCGGCTGCCCTACAAATAATTAGCGAGGCTGAAGAGGAAGCACGACAAGGCGTAGATTTCTTTGACACCGAACTCAAAGAGGCGAGATTTGCGTTCCTCAAGGGGGAGATAGATGAGTTTAGCTATTTGTTGCAGGTGTCAGTCGCGGAAGTCTCTAATCAAGCGCTTCTCGACAGAACTGTTAAGAAGTTACTGGAGTCTCCCGATCTTGTCATCAATGATCAACAGAGAAATGATTTGTTAGCATTATCGGGAGATGAGGAACTAGCGGAGTTACTCACCAGCCGTGTTTGTCGCAATATTAATAATAGCGACTGTTCG
The DNA here is from genome assembly GCA_964509425.1 of uncultured Bdellovibrionales bacterium. Classification (GTDB taxonomy): domain Bacteria; phylum Bdellovibrionota_C; class UBA2361; order SZUA-149; family CAZDWZ01; genus CAZDWZ01. Next base: position 41,394 of record CAZDWZ010000020.1, read on the forward strand.
ATACTGCCGATAGGCAGTTGATCTTCCCCACCAATGACAGCTCCGCGGCTGTGTGCTTCGTACTTCTTTCTCGGAATCGGCTCCTCCTTGTTTAGAGGCACCCAGCTTTCCCAAAAGAAAACTCGCGTTTGCTCCAGTTTCTTGGGACCGGTTTTCGCCGACGACGAACAGGGTCGCCTCGTTGTCTGACTGCCGGGGATGCCTGCCACCCACGTAGGCCACGCTAGTGAATCTCAACAGGTCAATCGGATCAATGTAGTGCGCTTGAAACTCCAGGAGGGGCGGCTCGAGAGTTTCGCCGTCCTCCGAGCACCTGGGAAGCACCAACGGCTTGTGCCCTCCACGACGCGAGACGTTCACGACCTACTCAAAGTTCGTTTGATCCTGACCGTGTTGGAACACTCCGGGTACAAGATGCCCCAAAAAATTAGAGCTCTATAGCAACCAGCATGCCGCAGCTCCTCTCGGAGCTATCTCTCAGAGAAACTTCGGCATAAACGCCCGTTCACCAAAAAAAGTTATGAGCAACTTGCTGAAGCGCTGCAGATACGGCGGCCGCTAAGATGTGCACGATTGCTGTTTAGCAAATGAAATGAACTCCTCTCGCACCAATCACGAATAATTTGATTTGAAAGCTGTCTTGAATAGAGAGGTCTTTCTCTCTCTGCTGGAGACAAGAGTGCTAATTAAGGCTTAGACGAAAAGGTTGAGACGTTGCCCAGGTGGCGGATCGTGATCATCCCGAAGCAGAAATTCGAAACCGCTGAGCAGTACGAGTTGAGCGGTTTCGAACTTCTCAGGAGACTCACATGACGGCGAAAGTAGTCGAGGGCGGGCCCGTGCCCGTGCCTGTGCGCGGTCCCGTCCCGCTGAACGCGCTCCCCAAGCAGGTCGCGCCGATCGTCCGCCCCCCCAAGCCGCTCCCCGACATGGCGATGTTCCTCACGCCCAAGAGTGACGTCACCGCGAAGGAGTGCGGGCTCCGGCCGGCGATCTTCACCGACCTCCAGGTGCGGTACTTCGCGCTGCGCGACCACGCTCGGGGGAAGCGCCGCTTCCTCGGGAAGAAGGCGCTCACGACCATCGGGAACTTCCTCGTGCGGCAGCAGAAGGCGATGGGGGTCGTGCTCGGGTCGAAGGCGGAGCTCGCGGAGCGGCACGTGAAGCGGCTGCTGCGAATCGCGCTGGCCCGGGTGAGCGCCGCGTAGTCGTAGTCCCCAGAGCTGTGGCTGGGTCAACAACCCACGGCAGACAGGTTGTGCGGTTCGTCGCACTTCTTGTCTCCAATTTTCAAGGCTATTCGAGCCATCTTTCACGCGGAGCTTTTCGGACACCCTGAGGAGATGAAGATCAGAACTGTCCATACGTTTGGGTCGAAATCGGCGACGGGAAAGGTGATGGGATCGGCACACAAGAATCCTTTAGAACATCGGCCTCAACTTTCACATTCGTCACCGGAACTCTTCCGACACGGAGTGCTCGGAGCAGGTTTTTGCCTGCTGTTGAAAGAAGACCACGGGCTTCGCGATCCTCGAGCAACGAGATCAATTGACAGATTCCTCCCTGTCCCCAAAGCGACTCTTTCAGCCTCTCATAGGCATCAATCTCAGCAAGCGCTTGGCATTTCTCCTTCTGCTCGGCTTCCGTAAGCGCCTTGTCCGACCGGTAGGCGGGCGCGAATCGTTCCGTCACGACTTCGATCCCACCCCTCTCTTTTGTCACTGCATACGAACAGTGGAGAATCATATAGGGAAGATCGCAAACAGGCGCCTCTCTGAGAAACGGCTCCAACAAACCGGGAACCGTGATGCCAGTCCCGTAAAAAGGAGTGCGGCAGAGTTCATTTGGGATCGGAGCGGTAGATGAGATGAAACTTGGGCTGCCAGTCTCGAGCGATTCAGGCGAGGTCGGAATGAAGCTCGGTACAGTCGTCGGATACTCGCTCGGCACATAATCCGGCGAGCTCATCAGAGTAGGATCGTCTATCGCTTCATCCGCTCGCCCGAGCGGTGCCATCAACAGAGTTTCAAGCAAGAGCAATACACCTGCCGCAGCCGCAAAAAACCGGCCTCGTTCTCGAGAATCATCAACCACGCTCATAAACAATCCTTTTGCAAAAGGTAAACTCGAACTTGTTATGTGGGATGAACGACTTATTTCGCCCGCGAGTTCTGACAAGGCTGTGACAATACGTCGTCTTCCCCTTCCCCCGCTCAAACCCTCAAAGTGCATGATATGAAATTCTCGTTGCGTCTCGAACGCTCTTCATAAGTTTTTGCGAATCTCTGTCTCTCGACTATTGCCTCAACGTATCGCGCTAAATCGTTTGCGCCGACGGTGTTACCCCTCGACTTCGAGAAAACTCTAAACTTTCTCCACCGATGTCGAACAGGAGCTATCGTGGCGTCCGAAAGCACTCGTATTTGGCTTGGGGTGTATGGGACGCCCTAAGAATATGAAGATCAGGAGAAACCAGCTTCGATCCAGAATGAACAGGCCAGAGTGACGGCGGAGCGCCATGTCATCAGTCTCGGAGGATCGCTAAGCTACGCATACCCATAATGATTTTGACTCGTTTTGCTCGGAACGGGTTGTGACCGCATTCGCCTATCGCTAAACACGGAGTCGCGGTTTCAGGGTTTCAAATCATGGCCGCCGAATGGCTGCCGAGCATTCAACACGTTGCGGTTCTAATAAGGGATGGGCTCCATGGAAAAGTTTACACGCAAATATTTCTGCATGACGTTTTTGCTACTCGTTATAGCGTCGCCAGCTCACGCAGAAAGCAGCAAGACAAAGCCCTCTCCCTCCTGGGGACTCTCAGAGCAAAACGACTACGAGCAAACACAACTAAGTCAAGTTTTAGAAATGGTCGATGCCGGGGTTTGCATGGATGACGCAGGTCTTCAAGCTCACCTTTTTGACGCCGTCGCAAGAAAGTCGGAGGTAGCGTCTCCAAGCGATGTGGAAATTTGCGAGTGGCCATCTCCTGAGAACGCCGCAGAGACAGAACCCTTTAATCCCCCAAGAAAAGATGATGGGCTCGATCTTCCGAACCCGCCAAAGTACGGCGGACTTGATATAAGAGTAGCGAGCGATGAGTGTCGAAAGGCGATGTATGACAAGATTCTCGCGACGACCAAAGAGATTCCTACGAAGGAATTTTGCGAACCAAATTACGTTTGCCAGCAGTTTTCGGATGACTTCTGTAAATTCGTCAAAGAAAAGGGGTTTGGATGTCAGATTTTCGGAACTATGTGCGTGGATAAAAAGACCGAGCAGGGAATTTACGGTCATGCGGTAAATCTGGTTGAGTATCCGAACGTTTGCCAAGACACCCCTGCTGGGATGCGAACGTTTTGTATTGTCGAACCGCAGAGTGTGATGAATACCCAGTGCGTCAAGAACGCCCCCACTCCCACGTTAGACAACCTTGTTGCCGGATGTTGGCATATTGGGCATCCGCCAGTGAACCCGAAAGTCGGTGGACCCGCTTGCAAAACCGATTTGCTCGAATACATCGGCACATTGGCACAAGACACCCTCCGAAAAATCCATCCGGCGTATGATAAGCAGTGTCCAAAGAGCGAAATTGGGAAAACGATCTCCATCCATTCGCTGCTCTGGATCTCGCTTTCAAAATCGGACCCGACACGATTTGTGAAGTAGTTGAAAGCGCTGCTGGCGTCCAATTCCAGCAGCGCTTGTGCTTCTTGATCCCTCAGCCACCTTGCGCGATGTATAGTTATTCCCATCCGCAATAAAAAAAACGCGAAAACGGTCACACGGTCCCTCATAAAGAAGATCCGGAAGAGGGCTCCAGTTGAACCGCACATCCAGCTGCCGACGAAACATGTCGCATCGAGTCCTGGAACGATGGAATACGCGAAGGCTAACAAAGCCATCGAGGTGGGCAGCAACACGGCGACAACCAGAAGCATTTCATTTGCGAACGAAACAATGAAGCGAGGGATGTTCTTATGGGCCATAGAAAACGCTTGCCGCTTAACTAAGCGGCATTGCGGCCTGAGGACATGGGAACGGAGATCAGTTATTGGCCCAATCTAATGTGGTCGTTATCGGACGCTTTGTGGCTACGAAGATCAGCAGGCGAAACGGATAGCTGGTTCAGTTCAACTTTCTCGACGTTCGTCAATACCAGCTCCCTGGTAAACGTCAGCCGGTACACTGCTGCCATCATGAACGAAGCGCCCTGATTCCCAATCTTCTGTTGGTAGGGTGTTGACTCGTTTTCCTCCTATTTGACGCGGGGCGCATTGGACGCCTTTGAGATATGAAGCTCAGAAGCGAATCCTCCGTTGGGTGGATTGGGCGACCTACAGAGATCGAAAGCGCTTTAACACGAAGCTGCAGCCCGAAGACTTCACGAATGAGCATGTTCTAGAATTCAGGGGGCTTCCCGGGTTCGGCCACGCCACGCAAAGTAGCGAGAAGTAAACATTCTATTTTTCGTCAGACGTTACTTCGCGCGGAACGCTCTTTTTCCTCCCTCTCACGGCGTCGAATCCACCCTCGATAATTCCCGCACCGCCTTCAACGACGTCAAGCGCCGAGAGCCCGAGGCCCCGTATCAGCTCCGGTACGAATCGAACGGCATTTGGAAGCGGCAAGCGGAGAGAGCCCGCAATCGGAAGCGGTATCCGGACTCCGAGAAGGGTGAGAAAAACTCGGAGGTCTAGAGAACCGTCCAGCCCGATCGTTCCGGTATACTCCATTCCCGGAAGCAGATTGGGCGAGACCAGGCCTTCCGAGATTTTCACCTTTCGCTCCTTTACTTCAAGGACAAGGTCAATCTTTTCGATGTGGATCTGTCCTTCGTTGCTCAGCGAAGCTTTGAGTCCTGTAGCGGTGTTCATCAGTTTTTCCGGAAGGAGGAATCCCGCCGTCTTTCCTGTGATGTTTGCGACGAGGTCAAGGGGAATGAAAATGAGATTGAACGGCGGAATATTCTGAAATTTGGAAGGAAGTTTGAGCTCGGTTGAGCGAAGCTCGAATTTGCCCATGAGAGAATTATAGAGCTCGGATTGTGTCCTCCCGCTCATCGTCATGTCGATGGTGAGCGCCTTGACCGTGCCAGGATCGGTGACTCCGGTTGGATTCATCGCGGGTTTGAGCACCTCCTTCAGTTTCAGCTTTGACGTGTCGGCCTTGAAGTTGATGTGGAGATTCCCTCCGTCCTTCGATACTGCTTTTGCCTCTGATTTAATGGGCGCGGCGCCACCTCGAGCATGGAGCACAACGGCAAGCTCCCTCGACTCGTTCTCTTCCGTGTTGTGCAAGTCGAGCCGGAATGCTTTGAATTCCGCCTGATCGGAATCGACCTCGGCAACCTGATATGTAACTTCAAGCGGAGGAAGTGCGGGAAGGTTGAACTCCGGATCGGATTTTTCCTCCGGAGGCTTCTCCGCTTCCGCTGGAGGAGCCGCCGCCGCCTGCTTTTTTCCGAGGAGTGCCTGCAACTCCTGAACAAGAAGCCGCTCACTCGTCAGGTCTGCTCGAACCGAGATTGGTTGGAGGATTGCTGCTTTTCCGGAAAGATCAAAAATGCGTTTTCCACCCTTCAGCAGGTCGAATTTGAGATTCTCCAAAAGAATTTCACCTTTTGTAATTTTCGCGAGCACCTTCAACGTCGTGCCACGCAGCGTCTCGGGTGAAAAGCTCGGATTGGCTACCTGCAGTTCTTCCAGTCCCACGGAAATTTCAAGATCACCTAGTACTCCGTCTTGAAAGACTATCGAGGGTTTTAGTTCCGCAACTATGGACAACTTTTCAAGATCCGGTGGAACCGCCGGAAAAAGACGGAGGAAGCGGTCGTTTAACTTCGAAACACGAATATTCCCCGAGAGCCTCTTGTTCTGAAGCTCGAATGCTCCATCAGCCGAGAAGGATGTGTAGGCGTTCTCCGCGTCTAGAAATTGGAGCTCGGTTTTAGCGAACTTCACCTCTTTGTTAGGAAAGAAACTGAGCCGGGTAGTGAGCCGTCCTTCGGACGGTGCTACGGAATTGGGAATGCTGAAATGCTTCCAACGAAGATCTATTTCGTTCTCCGATTCGAAAGGCTTTTGTCCGCGGAGATCGAGTTTCAGAAATCCATTTTCAAACAAAACGGGAAACCCTGACAGCGACAGCGGATCGAGTTTCGTGCTCAATGTGTAGTTCTCAACAGCCCCCTGTTCGGTCAATCGAGCCGTTCCGCTGACTTGAACTTTAGATTTCACCAGTTGAGAGGCCTTCTGCAGCTTGTATTCGAGTCCGAAGCGGCCGTCGGTTGAACATTCGATTCCCACTCCGCAAACCAAAAAGTCGATGTGAATTGAGTCCAGTCTGACGGAGAGTCCGTCTTCTCCCGAGAAGTCGAAATTCGAGTTTCTGATCTTCGTGTTTTTCAAAGCGACGCGCGGAAGCAGGCTTGATTCAGATTTTCCTGCCGGATTTTTCACCGAATCCGAAGTGCTCTTCCCCGAATTGGTTTCGATTTTTACCGAGAGTTTATCGAGAAGGAGAGCGGTAGCCGAGTATTCTCCACTAAAAACTTTCCGGAGCTCAAAGTCGAGAAAGCCATAACCCAGTGTAGCGACCACGGAACCAGGTTTTTCGAATACAAATCCAGAAACCTCGAGAGTATGCCTTTTGAAGAGCTCAATTCGTGCGGACTCGATACGGAGTCCCGAAAAATGCGCTGCAAGCGGCAAGACCGCCCGCCGCAAGCCCCAAGGGGTAAGTAAAATCAACAAGCTCAGGACGCCGAGGAGTACCAGGTAGAGAAGCGCCAAGAGAAGAAATCGTTTCATAACGGTTTTTATTCGCGAAAGAGTTCATCGCGCAAGATATCGATCGGCGGATATCACGCGAACATCAGAGATATCATTGATTTGATGAGCCAAATTACCCGATATCTTATCTTCAGGGCCCAATGCCGCTTAACTAAGAGTCATTGGGCCCTGAGGATATGGAGATCGGAGATCAGGGAAGGCGCTTCGTTCACAGATTTGACCTGAAGTCGGCCTCTCAAACGGCTCATTCAGGGCTTTATGAAGCTCGATGCCTCGTCCCACTCTCACGTGCGCCAGGCTCGAGTACACGGTGTTTGAGAATTCGAAGATCTGAGAATTCGATATCTGGAGGCATGGTTAGAATTAAACTCTTCATTCCAAAGTCTCTCCTTACGATGGAAGTTAGACGATTGCAGATTAGGACGAGAGCTACAGAAATGACGGTAAGCACAATTGCAGGATAGCCACCGATGATTTGCGCATTCGAGGCCAAAAAATAGATCGCTAAACTCGACGTCAGCTCCATAAGAAAACAAGTGGCGGGAGCAATACGGCCTTGAAACAGTGGAAGCCACGTTTTTGAGGGCAACTCATTCGGAGGATGCCGTCTCAACACCAACACTAAAGCTCGAAGATGCAGCAGATAAAACCACTGGATAGCAAGAATCAGGAATGGAGCAGCGTTGTAGAGAATAATTCCTGGAACAGAGACACCGAAAACTGCCAAGTCATTTGATTTTATCTGACCAACTCTCGCAAAGAAGATCGCCGCCGCAGAGAGTGTGAGATCACCATATTCGCTTCGCAGCGCCGTCAAATTGGGAAACGCATAACGGCTCGATGTATTCAATTCTGGTCTTGCGATTCGCTCTGCAAGAAATTTCAAAGGGAAGAACGGGGTTTCTTCGAGGGCAGTAATCGGTATCGCAAACTTGAAAGAGACCATCAATTTGTCTGGCGGCGTGCCCGGTGGCATCCATACGCCAAAGTTTACCTCACGAATCCACTCCAGCGCACTGTCCTGTGAAAGCGAAATTTCATACGCCCAAATGCCGGTCGAGTCTGAGAAAGCTTTTGATTCCCGGGAGCGGTCGAAGATCGACTTCTCGAGATCCGTCGAAGAACTCGTTGACGTGTTCCAAGAGGAGCCGAACCTAGGGGTCCGCCCGATTGAAGTCCCGTCGTCAGAGAGCGGAGTAACCAATGCCGCAGATGCCTTTAGCTGCAAAAGGGAGTCAGGCGTCGTCGTTCGCGGTCCGAGTCGTCCGAGCGAAAGATTTGGGGCGAGGTAGATATTATTTGACTCAAAACTGCGATGAGGCATTTCGGGTCTGGCCCCTTGACTGCTCGGAACATAAATGACGCTTGGATCGCCAAGGCCATCCCAGTAGTCCAAAGCCTCATTTATGCTCACGAATAAATCTTCGCTCTCGGTCGGCTCATCATCCGGTAGAATGGAGTCGTATGATGGCACATTTAAAAAATTCGCGTCTCCAGCTTGTCGAATGACCTGTATCTCATGACCTGACCTCTCCGCTGGCACAACAATAGCGAGCTCCGCGTCGCCAACAATGCGGAACTGAATAGGTTGGTTAGCTCTTTCGGACTGGAGATAAAGCCCAGTAGGAAACTGCTGCTCCTCAAGAGCTGAGAGCGTTGGGTTAAGCCTCCTGCTCTTTTCTCGGGAGACTTGAGTGGCCAGCTTCAAAAGCCAATCGGCATTCTTTCGAGTAAATTCGGAAGCGCTTTGCAGCACCTCGATTTCTCTAACAGCTCCGGCGTAAACGCCGACTAATGTCACAGTGACATGAAACAAAATCAGCGACACCGCTGCTAGGATTAGAGTGAAAGACAATCGCCGGATCTGCGCAATTAACTCTGATATCATACAACTCCAATCGAGTCGGGAACTTAACTCTAACCTGTCCCGCTCGGCGGCTCGTTCCCGCGCAGCATAAGCGAAATTCCTCCGCTTGGTCAGATGAATTGCAAAAGGTGCCTTAGGACGGGCCCCTAGTTCGCCTTGAGTATTTCAGTCAACCTGAATCCAATACCCGAAGCAAGGCCACCACCTCGGCCATGTCGTTCTAAAAAACTTTCCCGGCTCCACACGAGGTCTCCGGCTCCTCGAAGTCTCAAAGACCCTTTGCAGCGCCGTCTCACCCCACAATTGCCTCGAAAGGAGGAAACTCTCGATCTTCTGCGCCGATTAAATCCTTGCACCTCACAAACAAGGATTCCCCGATTGCCCGGGATATCGCATATGAAGACCCAGACAAAACCTTCTTCATCACCTCCCGCACCATCGCCTCACGACTCTGGTTCGTGAACAACCGAAAGCTCCACAGAAAAGTCGCAGCATTCCTCGCCAAGTTTCAAAAAAAGTACGGCGTCATCCGCTACGCCTTCATCATCATGGGAAATCACTATCACTTGATCGCCCGCTTCCTCAATGCGAACAACTCAAAGTTTCTCCAGGCATTCAACTCCAGATCCCGTATCCTCAGGGCGTCCGATTTCGAATTTTCGAGAGAATCAATTAAAACTCGATCTTTAGTAATCGGCAGAATGGGCCAGAAGTTTCCCTCGATTGACGCGGAATTTCGAATGTTGTTCCGAAGTAGGAGTTGATCGGACGCCCTCAGGATAAGGAGAAGGGGACAAAACAAGGGAAGGTTCGGTTCCTTGTTTTGTCCCGGCGGGACTGAAACGACCCCCAGTGCAGCGCATGGCCCTCTGAGTATAGTATCCAGCGTCTTAGAAAAGTTTATTCCAATTCTGTAAAAGCGCGACGATGCCGCGGCACAGCAGTTTCTTTGCATTGCTCTGACAGGGTCCTTCTGATTTCCGTCCCGTCTGAGTATCTTCTCAGACGAGAGCGATATCCGCTTTCCAACAAACCAAACTACGAGCCAATCTTTGGTAATCGGAGAATATTCGCGCAAAGATTCCAGCCATTCGGGGCATGGGTGGGCTCAACTTGAAATTAAATCGACTATCGGACGCCCTGAGGATTGGGATATCTGAAGAGAGCTTCAGCTTTTCAAGCGATTCGTGCCATCTTTCACTTCGAGCGTATGGGATGCCCTGAGAATAAAGCGAAAAGCAGAAGATTTGAGGATATGAGAGTCGGATGACAAATGCGGTCAAACACCAAATACAGGAGCGCAAAGAAGCTCCTCGATCGCAAGAGCCGTTTCACGAGAACGTTCCTCTCCCCTGCCCTCCCAGTTTGGCACTTCCGCCGACTCGAATTAGGAGCGCCGTTGTGCTCGATATGCTCCGCGCCTTCCTCTTTCTGGCAGTCATCTGCTTTCCAGGAATCGCGTGGGTTTTTTCGTACGACCCATACAGCGGCCTGAAAGAGAGTCGAATGAAAGCTCCCCCTCCAGAAGTCGGATGGAGCGATCTTAGAAACGTGGAAGGACTTATCGGAAAATTCGAGATCTTCTTTAAAGACAATTTTTATGGCCGCGACGCGCTGATCGTTCTCAATCGAGGAATTCTACTTCTTCTTTTAAAAACTATGCCGTCAGAGTTTGTGATCCAAGGAAAGAACGGGTGGCTATTCTACAATCAGCATAAGAATCTCGAGGAGTTTCGAAATCTAAAACCATTCTCTCGTGACGAGCTAAAAAAAGTCGCGGCGGCATTACAAGCACAAAGCAACTTGGCTAAACGTAATCGCGCCCGCTTCATATTCTATGTGCCTCCGTGTTCTCCAACTGTCTATCCGGAAGAGCTCCCATCTTGGCTCGATATTCGTCCAAATCCCAGTAGACTGGACCAGCTCGTGGAGTATTTAGGAGCGCACACCGATGTCGTCATCGTCGATTCGCGTAACTCAATGCAAAAAGCCAAAACGACGTTTCAAGGATTGCCGCTATACTATCGAACGGACACACATTGGAATGGACTCGCCGCATACATCGGCTACCGCGATCTTCTCACCAAATTGCAAGAGCTCTTCCCGAGATATCGGACTGAGCTTCAGCCGTTCGAACTTGATGCGTTCACTCTCAGGAGAACCCCCGAAAGAAGCGGCGACTTGACCAACATTATTGGCATCCCTCCCCACTGGCTGGTCGACGAGAACCTCGAGCTCCTGCCCAACTTTCCACGGTCCGCGAAACTTGTCTTGGAGTCTAAGCCTGAGATCCAAAATTTCTTGATCTCCACCTCAGGGCCGGACCGTAAAAGCCTCCGTCTTCTAATGTTTCGAGACTCATATGCGATCGCCATGATTCCCTTTCTCGCGGAGCATTTCAGATGGAGTCGTTACCTGTGGGGATTCGACCGAGACGGTGAGAAATTCACCCAATCCAGGGCCGACGTCATCATCCTGGAGATGGTTGAACGGAGGCTTTACTCAATCGACCCAAATGCATTCCACTTTCCACGCACATGGGAGGAGAAACAAGCTTTTGGTAACTAAACTTGGGTGAATGTGACGTCGGGGCATCCAATATTTAACGTCAACTGCTAAGTTCTTCAGGTATCGGGGTCATCTTGATTAGAAGAATTATCGGACTGAGCTGGATATCGTATCCTCAGGGCGTCCGATATCCCGTTTCCAAGCAATCAAGCTACGATCCGATCTTAACCAATCGATTGATTTCGCCCAGAGTTTCCCCTCATTCGGGCGAAACACCAGATCGACGCAAAAATAAATCGCTTATCGGACGCCCTGAGGATAAGGAGATCGGAGATCAGGAATCTTCAGTTCCATCCAAATGCCAAGACCGCTCGCACGTAAAAAGAGAAACGATGCTCTTCTAGTAAATCGTCGTGGTCGTCTCTTCTACGAAAGTTTCCACTTGTAGACTCATGCCGACTTCAACATTGGTGGTGTTTCCCGCCTCAACCTTAATGTTGGAAATAGTGTTCATGCCGTATCCATAGAGAGCGGCGACGATTTTATACGTACCAGGCGGTAGGCCATAAAATCCCGCTTCGCCTTGATAGTCGGAGATCTGGTGCTGATTCAACCCCTGCCCGCTCGTTGTGACGTCTACGGCACTCAAGGGCGCTTTCCCATCCGAGTCGACGATCTTACATAGAATGCTCCCAGTCTGCACTTGAGCACTAGCAAGATTCAACCCCGCCAGAGTTATGACGATCGCAGCTATAGACAACGTTAAGATTATCGAGGAAATGCGCATTCCGTTCTCCGACAAGCGAACACATTTTGAAAGGAGTTGGTACATCAAAGCGCGCACTTATAGAATCATTTTTCTCTTGCCTAAACTCCGTCCATCGTGGAATCGATCTCTGCATGATTAATCGCCCCTCACGATATGTTTCTTGCGGAGCAAGTTGCAGCGCATTCTTTGCTCTCGTAGGCGTGGTAAGTATGCTGGCTTGTGGAGGAGGAGGGTCCTCTGATCCTTCTTTTGAGTTTACTTTGGCGGATTTTCTCGATTCCAGCAATTTGGTCTCGACCTTTGACGATGACATTCAGGGTGAGCTGACTCAGGCCGCCGCTGTCAAAGGCGTCTCGGTCCGCTACGAAACTGAACGGCCGATGCGTCGAAGATTCTGTTTGTATTCTGAAGACGGAGTCAATCACTCCCAAACCCTCAGCAATGCGCAGGGAACTACGCTTCTACGAATGAACTCGGCCGATGCCGAAAAATGTCGCATCGTTACACTCTCCCCTGGTTCCTACGAGCTGACTCTTCTCCATGACGGAACGAGCCCTCCGGCTCAGGTACGAATTGTCGGAAGCGATAGTTCAGGCAACGAATAGTTTCGTCTGATTTGAGCTGATCTTTCCCCTCGTTGGTGGACATGGAACGCTTGACGGAAGTTACCGATGGGGACATTTTGGCCACCCATTTTTGCGGCCGAATATCGTATCCTGAGAGCCTCCGATGTCTCCCTCGCAAACCCATACGAATGGAAAAAAGCCTTCTCCAGAGGAAATACTCCAGAAATTCTGCCGATAGCGCTCCTGGCCACCAAATCCAGGAGCGCGAATGTCTGTCAAACTTCGGTCTCAACTTCTCCGCATCGAGTGTGCGGATTACTCGTCGCTCATCACGTCGCGAACGGTCGATTCTCGGCTCTGGTTTGTAAACAACAAGAAGCTCGAGAGTCATTGTCTCACCCACCTTGCTCGATATCAGGAGAAGTACGGGGCCGAGCTCTTTGGATTCAGAGAGACAAATCGTTCAAGCTAAGAAAAGAACAGAAATTTAATTTCTTCCTTCGAACATTTGAGTTGAAGCAAGTTCAAGGCAGTCCGGAGGAATGCCTCGTCTTCGAACATCCGAAGATTCGGATCAACTGGGATGTTGCGCCGTGAAGGCCTGTCGCCAAACGAGAACTCGACGGTGTAGCTCGAAGTTACGGGGTTCACCGGGTATATTATCACCTTCGCATATGAATATTCGGTGCCAGAAAAAATCAACTTTGCTTTGCCATTCCCCTCGAAGCGGAATGATTCGCCCGGGTCTTCGAATGTCCCATTTGATGTAGTTCGGGTGCATGTTGCAGACAGCGTCTCTCGGGTAAACGGGTCGATTATTTCGTGAAGACGCTACTTCTTATCCGTATAAATCTGCCGTCCAAGGTCTACTCCGCGTAAGTATTGCGCTGTATTGGTTTCAGCGGACACCATCGCGTAGAATCCGTCGTAGAACTTCAACTCCGTGTGCCTCGACTGCTCGAAGGTCGACTGAAAGATGTTAAGCCCTCCCTTGTCGCTTGCCTCCTCGCGAGAGAAGCTTCCAAAGGCTTCCTCGTGCTGTTGGGCAGTTCGTCTTTCGAATGATCGATACTTTTTTGTATACGCCTCTTCCCAGCCGGATTTGTCTTCATTCCAAGCAAGAAAATTCACGATTGATACGAGCGGTCTCTTAACCCTCCCTGCTCGTTCCTCTTCTTCTCCTTCCCAACCTTCGCGCGTCAGGTCGCAATACTGGAGGTAATCGACAATTTTTCTCAGATGGTAAAATGGGTCCTCGATCCGCGCCTCCGTCGTGAAGCTCACGCGTGAGACATCGCAAGGTGGGGGAGGCAAGTTTTTCGAAGGCTCGACGCCCGGAAATCTCGACCTAACCGGCTCCGAAGGAACCGTCGCGGCCGGAATCAACTCGGCAGGGATTGTATTCAGAATAATCGCGAGACTCGTCACTGGAGTCGCAGCGACGGGCCGTATGGAGCAGAATACCGAGAGAAAACTAGAGATTAAGTACAGCGCCAGCGAAGGGCATCGAAGATGCAGCATATAACCTCCAGACGTTCTGAACCCGTTCGATCAGCCTTTTCTATCGTCCGTTATATTTTGGGAATTGGGCCTAATGCTCTAAGAAATGATGTGTTCTCAACGACTCACGGCTAGAGGCTCCGCATAATCGCTTCATGTGAAAAGACGCGTGCCGTTCGCGTGAATGAGTGCCGACTCGGGCGCATCGAAATTCCCGGCTCCAAAATCCAGGATGAGAACTCCGCTGCCAGCCAGAGAGAGAACTCTCCCCTCACCTCCAAAAATCTCATCCGCGCTCATCGAGCGGCGAAGCTCCCTTCCCTCCGCTCTTCTTTAACGCATTTCGTCGAACAAATTCTGCCATCGCGAACGCGCTTGACGATCTTGACTCGCACACGCAACGATTCGCCGAAGATACATTCAACTTTTCAAGCTACTGGAGCCATCTTTCGTGTGGAGCTTATTGGACGCCATGAGGATAAGGAGATCAGCGAAGAGCACAGACAAATCACAATTCCGCACATAACCGAGCAGTTACTAGTCATCGGCTTAAAACTTCCTCTCGATCGACAATTTTTCGAAGTGAGCGCGTCGATTGCTGGATTGGAGAGAAGTCGTTCTACGACTCTTTCTTAAAGAGCGAAGGTCGCTCGCAATCTATCGGACTGGAACTTGGTAAATCGGGAATTTGGAACTGGAGGTTTTGAGTATGTGTTCAACTTTGAATAAACTTGCGAATTTGATTGCAACTGTTTCGATCATTCTCGGTTTTCAGCTCGCCCCGGCATCTGCTGAGATGCCGACCAATGACGAGATCTGTTTGCGTTCTTGTCAGGCGCGCTCGTCAATCGCCAAGAAGCGTTTGGATGCCCAACGTGATGAGGCGATTAAACAATTGAAAGAGTCGGTCAAAAGCGACATCGATGCTCTCATTGTCTTCGGTCAGCAATACGAATCACTGAAATTCAGATTTGAGAACGCAAGAGCGCAGATCAACGAAAACTGGGTGCTTACGTGCGCAAAGACTTGTTTATGGAAGAAAGAATATCTCATGTATGCCGACTGCGAGTACGAGCGAGAGTTCTACGTTAACGGATTATCCTTTCTCGTGGCGACACGGGTGAAGAGTTTCACCGAGGATAATTCCCTAACTTCAGGCGAGAGAGCCCGGATGCTCGAAGGCGTGTATAATCAAACCAACCCACTCTTTGAGCTTGTAGGGGAGTTTTACCAAGCTTGTCTCAAGATGGTCGACGACCAATTCTAGCTTCATTCGATATTCGATAATCCTCTTGTACGTAATGTTTAAGAATACGTAGATCAGACTGCAACGGCATGGATCGAGACAGTGAACTTCGACTGCGACTTGGAATATCGGATTCCCCGAAAATCGTATCCTCAAAGCCTCCGATATCCACTTCGCGGACCGATACAAATCGGGAGCAGTTGCTTAAGACCGTTGCGGAGAGTCGGCCCAAAAAGACGAAGAAGAGTAAGAGAGACAGCAAACGCCCGCTGGTTCTTACCCAATGTCCGGAAGCGAAGAAGCTGTTTCTGTTTCTGAAGTGATACTTGTCTATCGATGAAGCATACGAAGTCGTGGTGAACTTGTACCGACTCGGAAAACTTAATGTGAAGTTTCCGGCGGGGACTTATCGGCCACCTGTGTTTGCCGCCGGCTAGAGCGACACCTCTCCCCTCACCTCGGAAAATCTCCCACCCGCTCATCGAGCGACGATACCCCTTTCCCGCCGATCCACTTTAATCGCATCTCGTCAAAGAAAGTCTAGCGTCGCGAACGCGTTCGACTACCGCCACGCTCACACGCAGCAATTCGCCCAAGATACATTCAACTTTTCAAGCGACTCGTGCCGGCTTTCACGTGGGGCTTATCGGACGCTCTGAGGATAAGGAGATTGTCACAAATACGCAGGAAACTTTCATTGAAATCCGAAGAAATGCAGGGCTGGAAACTTCATAAAAGTGAAAGCCAAGTAAACCATGAGGATCTATATGCGAAACTTTTCAGTCACTCTCGTCGCGCTCGGATATTGCGTGCTTCTTAGCGGTCCGTTTAACGACGCTTCTGCACAAGACCGAACTCCGAGCATCGATGCAGACGTTACGACTTCGGGGCTGGCTCCTCTAGCCGGGCCGATTGGAACGAACACGGATCTTTCGAACGCGTATCCATTGTATGAGACACCGATTACTAACCCGGTCACTGATCGAATTTTTGAAAGCGTGGGGCAATCGATGGGCAGCGGCCCCCTTCCTCCTCCAGCGCCACCAGCGGTGATAGGTTACGCTTGCCGCGAGGTCAACACGTTTATCATTGGTAGCGATTGGCTAAGTGAGATCGGAACAGCACCTCCAGGCTACACCGATCCCTATCACAATGCGATCCAGACTTATAGAAATGCCATGAATAGTATCAACTCCGGCGCATTTCGAACTTCCGATGTTCCTTACGCCGTGGCGCCTGCCAAGTGCTCGGATCCGGAAGGTGCGTGCAACTGTGTTTCGGCTGAGTTACAGAATTCACAAGAGTGCATGAAGACAGTTCATAACCAGTCAGATGTCTCTGTTTGTGTTCTTAATTTGTATGACGGAGTTCGCTGGTGCGTAAGCCATTCTGGTTTTTGCGGGTAGGGCTGGATATCGTATCCTCAGAGCGACCTGAGGATTTGAAGATCAGATAAACGTTAAGAAGTGAAGGGGCCGGCTGTCCATCGTTTGCCGCCCCTTCTTCTTCACTCCTTTCGTCCGAGCAACGAGACCTGCTCGAGCGCCGTCTTGACGTGGGTGAACACCGACGGCTGCATCGCCTTCAGCGACGGGTTCTGGTCCCCGACCGTTGTCAGGCAGAAGCCGGTCGTCATGTCGTGGAAGTGCCACCCGACCGGCACGCAGATTCCCGACACCGGCTTGTTCGGAAGGTCGGTCCGAACGTGGAAATCGCCGAAGGCACCCCACGTCACTTGGATCGATGCCCCCTTCTGCAGCTCCTCAATGGTCGCCCGCGCGCCCTCGTGGTCGGGGTCGAGCACGTTCTAGAATTCAAGCGACTTCGCGGCTACGAACACCTGCCGCAGCGAGATTACAAGAGACTGATGCTTAAAAAACCAGAAGAGCGAAGGCTCGAACTCGTTCGAGAGCGAAAGGCAAAGGGGCTTGGGTTTCTCCCAAGGGAGATACTACTTAAGACTGTCCCCGGCAGCCGACCCAAAAAGACGAAAAAGAGCAAGAGAGACAGTAAGCGCCCTTTGGTCCTTACTCAATGTCCGGAAGCGAAGAAGCTGTTTCTGAAGTGGTACTTCTCGATCTACGAAGCGTACAAGGTTGCAGTGAAGCTGTATCGACTCGGAAAGCTTGATGTGAAGTTTCCGGCAGGGACTTATCGACCGCCCATCTTTGCTGCTGGCTAGAGCGAGAACTCTCCCCTCACCTCCGAAAATCTCATCTCCGCTCATGGAGCGGCGGAGCCCCTTTCCCGCCGATCCACCTTAAACGCATCTCGTCACAGCAATTCTACCGTCACAGACGCGCAAGACGGGTCTTGATCCGCACACGCACCGATTCGCCGAAGATATCTTCAACTTTTCAAGCGATTCGTCCCTTCTTTCACGTGGAGTTATCGGACGCTCTGAGGATAAGGAGAGTGGATCATCTCAAATCGTGCGTTTCGATGCGGCGAGCCTTCGAAATTCTGAATGCTCAGCTCGAGATTCAAGCGATCTTCGATATATTCAACGTGAAGCTTATCGGACGCCCTGAGGATAAGATGATCGGTGAATCTATAACATTTTAGGTGAATCATACGAACATGATATCGTTTCTATGTCAGCTAGGAAATCAAGCGATTGGAGGTATAGTTCTTCGCACGAGCGCTTTTGCACTTTCCAGTCTTGCGATTCTGGTGTCGCCACAGACGTCGTTTGCAGATTCTCCGACAATAGATCATGCCTTACAACGGTCTGAGTTGACGTCGACGCCGGAGATTACTCAAAACTGCATTCCTCCTACATTGTCGGAGTTCAACGGTTATCCCTTAGTTGATTCTGCCCCACCGGATTCAAGCTTCGTTGCAGAGCAAGTTCTTGTTCCCCTCGCCTCGGATCCAAAGTTGGCGAGTACCGAATGGTTTTTCAAGCTCCCGTGTATGAAAGAGGCAACGCAGCTACGATTTGCTGCGCCAATAAACGACTTGTCCCCTTACCTGCTTGGAGTTGATTATTTTGTTTCGAATCGGGCGGCAAGCCAGCAGTCTGCTTCGATACCAGCTCTTCATTTCATTCGGCCGGGAAGCTACGTTATCGAAGTTGTAGGTGGGAGCATGTCATCCCTACCAAGCGTGTTCGTCCTTCGGGTTGGGGTTATTGAATTCCAGTCTCCTACTATCCGAAACGAGCAGCGAGAGGCTGAACAGCTGAAGGAAGACAATCGCTGCGAAGGAGGATTAGCACAAAGGCGTATCATCAGTTTTGGCGATCATCCCAAGTTGCGGGCTGCAGGTTTTGAGGGTGATGTCATGGCGGGCAGAATTGACTTTCTGTATCCAAAAATTCCAGTGATTTCTAGCATCTCGGATCTCTTAAACCAAATTGCATCGCTCATGAAGGATAAGAACATTTCTGAGCTAACTCTGTTTGGCCATGGTCAGGTTTCTAGATATGATTTCGCATGGACAGTTGGATTGGGTGCAGCAGACCTTATCAGTCTCGAGCCAAGCAACACGGAAGATCTACTTTGGGTCTGGAATGGTCGCAATGCTCTCGTGGGAGCAATTGGCACGATTGATAAGTTAAACTTTTTCTCATGCTGTACCGCTCATCGGCGAGCAGTCACCCGTTTCGAGTCAGTGAGTTTATTTGATTCGTTGACTCCGAAAGGTTACACGGCGCTCTCAATTAAGGAGGTTTGTGGCTCGACCAGGCCGACATCTTCGCCAGCAAAGGAGCTTTGGACATTAGGAGAGAATCCGCGATTGGTGAAAAGATTGGTGGAGCTTGAAATTGAAGACGGCAGCTGGACATGCCGAAAAGATCCAGATTTTTTGTTGCCGAAATAACTGAAGTAGTGATGGCGCACCCGGCCCAGGTCTCCTCAGGCGTCCGATATCGATTCTGCTGCTGCACAATCATTACAGAAAGCTGCTGTCTGCGTGTGCAAAGGTCTTTCAGCTCCTCCTCTTCTTTACTTCGAAGCATTGTCGGTTCGTCGCTAGACTTCTCTCCGTAGAAGGCGATTACTCGCGCGCCCAACTTGTCGGTCTTTGCGAGTTTGCCGAGGCCTCGAGCGAAGTCGCGAAGTCGCTTTGGGTTTACGACAAGAAATGAGATTCCATCTTCTTCAAGCGCTTGTACGAGCTTCCGGCTATACGCTCCCGTTGCCTCGAGGCAGACGATTTGAACTTCTTCCGACTTCACCCACTTCAGCAGCTTCTTCAGTCCAATGCTGTCGTTTGAAAACTGCTCGACTTTCTCAGATTTCGTTGAATACCCATCCCGGATATCGTATCCTTAAAGCGTCCGATATCTCCTTCGCGAGTTTATGCGAAGCAAGAAAAAGCGCTTTCCGGAGGAAACACTTCAGAAATTTTGCCGATAGCCCTCCTGGCTACCAAAACCAGGAGCACGGATGTCTCTCAAACTTCAGTCTCAACCTCTCCGCATTGAGTGTGCGGATTACTCGTCCCTTATAACCTCGCGAACCGTCAATTCTCGACTCTGGTTTGTAAACAACAAGACGCTCGAGAGTCATTGTCTCACCCACCTTGCTCGATATCAGGAGAAGTACGGTGCCGAGCTCTATGCGTACTCTCTCATGGGGAACCACCATCACGAGGTCGCACTCTTTCCGAACTTAAACCGGAGTCAGTTCTACCGGGATTTCAATGCTCGGATTGCTGAAGGGGTAAGATACTTCGTTGACGAATTCGAAGGCGGCCCAGTCTTCGAGCGACGGTACTCAGAGCAAGCACTTCCCCTTCCCCAAGACGTCGAGAGATACTTCCTCTATTCCTCCCTCCAGGCCGTAGAGCACGGACTGTGCGAATTCCCTGACGAATATCCGGGATACAACTCCTTTCATGACGCCATCAACGGACGGAGGCGAATCCTCCGTTGGGTGGATTGGGCGACGTACAGAGATCGAAAGCGCTTCAACAAGAAGC
>CAZDWZ010000021.1:0-59261 GCA_964509425.1 uncultured Bdellovibrionales bacterium
CAACGTGACCAATCGTTCCTACGTTTACGTGCGGCTTACTTCGATCAAATTTCTCCTTCGACATCTTCCTCTCCGTGTCTACAAGTTTCCGTAACCAAAAGTTTTTCTTGGAAAATCTTATGCAAAAAGTTTGCGGCTCCGCCTGGGGTGCCTCACCACTGAGAAATGGCTACTTAAGGGCGGCGCTCAAACCAAACAAACCCGAACCGGTTGATCATTCGAACATCTGATCTGCCCGGCGATGACCTATCCAAAGCTGACCAACACCCACGAACAACAAGCACCAACAACACTGCCAGCTATCGGACAAAAAGCTTGCTCGTGCAACGGCTACGTAAGCCGACCTGCCGATGCTATCGCATGGCTGATGCTTTTTCGGGATGCTGGAACTAACACGGGGCGGCGCGCCGTGTAAATGGAGCCCACGCCGAGGATTGAACTCGGGACCTCTTCCTTACCAAGGAAGTGCTCTGCCACTGAGCTACGTGGGCAAAACCGTTCACGGCTCCAGCCTGCCTTCGTTGGGCTCGACCTGCAGAAGCCGTAAACGGTTGCACGTGAGGTGATTTAACGGGAAAAGAATCGGCTTTGACGATTATTTCCCCGTTAAATCGCCGTAGCGGCGCTCCAAACTTGGCCAAAAACAAATCGGACAAATCTGGAGCGGGAGACGGGACTCGAACCCGCGGCCCTCAGCTTGGAAGGCTGATGCTCTACCAACTGAGCTACTCCCGCATAAATGAACTGCCTATAAAAGGCAGTTCATTTATGCGTCCCCCGTAGCTTTAGCGAAGGGGGACAAGCCTTTCCGGGGTAGTTGGCGACCTCGGAAAAAAATAAAACTCGATCCGGTCCGATGTTACTCGGCGCCCGGCTTCGCTCTTCGATCTACGCCGCGGCAGTCTTCGCGCCTACGACGGCTGGCTTGCCGGGTCGAAGCGCCGTTCAGGCGCGAAGACTGGAGGGAGTAGGATTCGAACCTACGTAGACGTAAGCCAGCGGGTTTACAGCCCGCCCCCTTTAGCCACTCGGGCATCCCTCCGCAAATCGAGCCCCTGCCAATAGCACCGGGGGGATACAATGTTCAATCCCCGGAGGCAGTAAATCGCTGAAAATATTTCGGAGAGTGTTCGAGCCGCTTATTTCACTCGAACCAAGATCGCTGCGATGTCGTCGAGCCGAACCCAAGCGTCAAAGAACTCTTGACCTTCAAGCTCGGATACCCGAACCGCAAGATCACCGACGGCCGAAACTTTTCCTTTCAGCTCGACTCCCGATGCGAGCTTGAGAGTCACCTTCTTTCCAACGTTTTTATTGAGCGTCTGCGAAACAGGATTCTCGCCGCTCAGCTGAAACACGGAATCATCCGCCGAAACGGCGTTGTTTCCTCCAGCGAACAGAGTGCCGACGAGGACAAGAAGGGAAAGCTTCAAGCAAAAAATTCTCATAACAAACGCTCCTTCAAAGATTGTGTGCGCCATCTCACCGCCGGACAAACGCCGCAAGTGAAAATTTCGATTCTCAATCGAGAAGACATCACCCGACCACCTGTTCGGCGGAGAATTCGCCCGAATGCCTCTTCTGAATTTTGAATACAACCAACGCGCTGCATCTCGGCATAAAGTGAAAAAGGTCCAGGGAACGGGCTTTGTTTGGCGGGAGCATACGAGTGAAGAAAGAATCACTGACGGAAAAACTCGATCGAATTCAGCACGCGGGACAAACGCAGCGAAAGGCCAAGCACGAGGACCGGCAGTTTCTCCGCGGTCTCGGAGACAACGATCAACAGTCTCTGCCGCTTGCGTGCGCTGTTCTCCTCTGCGACGTCGCTCAAATAGATGGGAACTTCGATTTTTCCGAGCGGCGGTATTTATATCGGGTGCTCGAGAGTGAACTCGGTCTCAACTCGTTTGAAGCTGAGGAAATTGTCAAACAGGCGAAATCAATTCTCGCCTCGGGACGGGGGTCGTCGAGCTACGCCGAATACGCCAAGAAGGAATTCACCTTGGAACAACGGCAGAAAATTTTCCGCCTCGTTCAGGGAATGGTGGCTGCAGATTCCGTTACCGACGACTTTGAAAAGTATATCGAATTTAGAATAAAAGCCGCACTCGGGCTGTGACGCAATCGAGCTTCAAGAACTTCAGACATCAACCCGAGATCTACTTTTCGTCTTCGTCCTTTCCGTCATGAGCACCACTCTCCTGCTTCTCCTTCCCGGTGTTGTTGTATTCGTGATTCTCTTTGCCTTGTTCGTTGTAGGAGCCGCGGTAGGGAGCTTGAGATTCTTTCGTACGCGGCTTCGAACTCGTATTTTCCCACTGATGAGGATAATCGGGGTTTCGATATGAATCGGTGCGCTCCGGGGCTTCACCCTTACGCTGCGGTGGCACGTCAGCCGCTGCACTTCCCTGCTCCGTCTCGTCGTTTCGAACTGACTTCTCCGGAAAGTGCGCATTACGATCACGCGGCGGACCGGCGTTCTCCGGCCGGTTCTTGTTTCGTCTCATAACATTCTCGTTCATGAGTTCTTCCTCTCTCACCGCTTCATTTGGTTCAATCAGCGTTATCACCACCGGAGTTCACCTGCCTATGAGGCAGCTCATTCGCAGGAGATGCGCCTGCCGTCTGCTCAGCAGCAACAATGTTGGAGGGATGCCCCGCACCTCTCAAGCATCATACGTCATGTCATTTCGCTTCTTGCTTCTCATAAACAGCCTGCTCATCGCGCTGCAGCTTCTGCGGGAGGGGAACCCGAGATATAGTGATGGAATCTTGTATCCGGTCGCTTCTTAGGATTTAAGGAAGTCCTGGACACGCAGTTAACTCTTGGAGACCAATCGTATGAGAGAGACTCTCGACAACATTCTCGGCAGCATCAAAGATCGCCTCCAGGGAAACCAAAAGGGGAAATTTGAGGATAAACAATTCCTCCTGACGCTCGACGACAAAGATCAAATCACTCTGCCAATTGCCTGCGCCGTCCTCCTCAGTGATGTTGCGATGATTGACGGTCATTTTGATTCGCGGGAATACGAATTCCTTTTTCACCAACTGGAAAAGGAACTCGGGCTTTCGAAAGCCGATGCCAGCGACATCGTGGCTCAGGCCCGAGCGCACCTCTCAACCGGCCGCGGAGCTTCTTCATATGCGGAGTTTGCAAAGAACTCTTTCTCATTGGAGCAGCGCCAGCAGATCTTCCAGATGATTCAAGGGATGGTCGCCGCAGATGCCATAACTGACGGCTTCGAAACTTATCTCGAACAGCGCTTCAAATCCTCCCTCGGCCTGTAGGCGTATGCGGCTCCAGCATGCCTTCGTTGGAATCAGAATGAAAAATCCTCATGTGCGGGGAGCACACTCCGGTTCTTCATTCTGATTCCGCCTCGGCCTGCAGAAGTCGGAAACGCCTATCGCGTCCGAATAAAAGACCGACAAAGGCGAAGCAGTTCAGTGACTTAACGTTGCTCGTCGGCAGACGTGGGAGATCGAAGGGGTAGGCTTTCTCTCGTGAGAAACTTGAGTATTTTCCTGCGATCTGGCTAAATCCCGGCGGCAAATCACGCAATTCTGGAGGCCGACGTGAAAAAGCTCATTTCCGAGAAACCGGTTTTTGTTTCCGGACTGATTCTCCTTGTTGCTTACGGCCTCATGGTGGCCTGGCGGATCCGTACGGGCATCGGCTTCGACGGCAGCGAATCCTACAGCCGAATTGCGGCGGACGTCTTGAACACCGGAGAGTTCAACACCTCTTTCCGGCCTCCCCTCTATCCGCTCGTTCTCGCTTCACTCATGGCGATCTTTCACGGCGCTTGGGAAAATGCGGCGATGATTGCGCAAGGGATTGCCGGCACAGCGCTCGGAATGCTTCTCGTTTCGGCAGCGGTCCGGATTAATGGTGGCGCCGCCGCTGGCTTCATCACTCTCGTGCTCTACCTCGCGAATATTCTTTTTCAGTTCGAAGTGATGGCAAAGCGGGAGACCGTCCTCTTTACGATCTGTCTCATCGTTTTTTTCATGGCATTCTTGAACATTCAAAATTTAAATCGCCGATATCTGGCGATGGCGGTCTCGGCAGCACTAGCACTGCTTCTCCGCCCGAATGCCGTCGTGCTACTCCCGATTGGACTCATCTTTGCGTTCTTCGACAGGAAGCGGCCGGATTTTTCCCTCGCTGTCCTTGCCTTCCCAACGGCCGCATTCTTAGCGATTCTCCTGCCGTGGCAAATGTTCGTGTATCAGCACACCGGAGAATTTCCGATTACCACCTCGACCAACTCCGGTCAGACACTCTGGAAAGGCAATAACCCGTATCTCTTTTCCGTATATCCAAAGGCGGACATCGACGTCATCGAAGGTGAGCTCTCTCGGGAAATCGGTGGAAAAGACATAACCATCGCGTCATCCGACGCAGAGATGAAGGCGCTCGCGAAGAAGTTCATTAAAGAGAATCCAGGGCTCACCGCGAAAAACGCGATGATTAAAGCCGCCCTCTTTTTCTCTCCCGTCCCGCTGCCGCTCGGAAAAGGAGAGGTGGTGATTGAAAACGGCACGGCACGACTCGAAGGATTTCGATATCGGAACTCCCTGATTCTCGGCTTCGCGACCTTGCAGTCGCTCATCGTCTGGATGGGTTGGATCGGATTTCTCGCGACCTCACGGAGCTCGAGCAATCGCCAGACCCTCGCACTGGTGAGCGTCGTATTTACTCTGCTTCTCTTGGCGGTGCATACACTGACGTATCCTGAAGGCCGGTATCGTTGGCCGCTTGATATCTTCCTGACGATCCTTGCCGCGGATTATTTGGCATCGCGGATTCGCTCCGCCACCGGCGCTCCAATCCGGTGAGCGTGACTGCTCCGACGGAGCACCGCATACCTGTGGCAGGGCCCAGTTGATGAGCAGCGGTGAGCGGTAGTGCGGCGCATATGCCTCACTTTGCACGTTTCTCTTTGCGGCAATTCTCCTCGCGCCGAATCTTTCAAACGCAGACGACAATTTTATCCCACCCGAAAGGCGTGCTTGCAGAAATCGAGTTGCTTTCCTTCCATCAAATAAACGTCGGCCTTATTCCGCAGCCAAGAACGTATGATACGTCTCAAATGCAGGTACGTTGATGTTCGAATCGACAGAACGTGAACGATGACCTAATCCGGAGTAGTAATGAATTCTTCGAGTAAACTCATCGCCGGCTGTCCCTTCAAATACTCAGGTTCTTCCGTATCCGATGGATCGTCTCGTAAGGGTTTCCCAACGCTTACGAGAGCTTCCCGTACTTCGCCATGTAACTCCGAGTCGGCGCGCCTGAGCTGACCCAGCGCGACACCAAGCGCCCAGCGGGATTGCGAAGTACCAATCGTTTCAAGCGATACCGCGGCGGCTATCCGAACGGCTCGATCATCTTTTCCGTTCCGGAGAATTTTCACCAACATCGGGATGGGCCAGTTGAATGGGGCAGGCTCAAGTCGTCCGAGCTCCCTCACGGCCCAAACTCGACTCTCGGAATCGCCGGCATCGGCCAAACCCCGAAGAAGCGTCGCCCATTGTCGCGGCAGGCCAGGGCCTTCCCAGGCGACACGGCCGGATTCTGTGTTGATTGAAGACGTCGTGTCCTGTTCGGGGCCGCCTCCGCTAAAATGACGGAGCGTGACAGCACAATCGCCGCAGGGGATCGGGTGACGAGGCTCACGGCGGATGAGATCCTGCCTCCAACAACCCGGAAACTTCTCTTCTTTGGCTCTCAGAAAGCCCATCAGATCGGATTCATTTGCATGCTGCCGACTGAACGCCCCCTCGGCCGCAGCATCGTGGAGAATGACGAAGAAAAGAAAACCGAGTGTCAATACCGCACGGATGAGCATGCTTTCGTTATTAAAAGGCGAGCAGTGCGTGTGATGATTATTCAACTCCGAAATCTATCCGCCTCCTTCGCAAGAAGTTTGTTATTCGCCCCCACCGATTGATGTGCTCTGCAGAAAGGGGTTTTGAAGATGCACGAGCGTCTCGCCATTCCGCCGGTCGGAGAGGAAATTTGGAGCTGGTGATGGCACTCAAACTCGCAAGTTTCATAAGTCATATCACCCGGCTCTCCGAGTCCGCTGCCCTTCTCGAACTTGCTTTCTGATCCGCCTCTCGAACGAAAGAGAGAAAACGAATTTGAGCAATCCGTATGGAAAACCGTTGTCGAACGTCATCTGCACGAGACATTCCCGTGACATTCGAGCGAGTCCCGGATTTCAAAGGGATCTCGGGAAGCAATTTCGCTATAGTGTGATTCTCTTTCTCTTCACCGGCTCCAGGGAAGATCGTCCCACCGCTCGCGCCTCAATTCTCGATAACGAGAGTCGGAGGCCCGAGCTGCTTTTGAAGATATGGTTTTTCTCACGCTGTTCGTTCGATACTTCCCCATTCGAGTATCGAACGAACAGCGTGACAGGTTGGAGAATCTCTCCGCCACGCTGTGCTCTGTGGAGAACGCGCTGATGACCGAGCCGGAAACGCCGGACATCCCTCGTCCGGAGCCTCGATTGCAGATTCTGCAGGGAGCCGTGATTCTGCTTCTCGCCGCATTCGTCCTGGTGGTGATTCTCGTGATCGGCAGCTACGGCCTCCGGGCGTTCTATTGGCTGCAGGACCGCACGATGAGCGAGCGGACCTCCCTGCATCATGCGATGAAAATCGCGCGGAACCCAAAGCTGAGCGAAGTCCAGCGGGTGGCGGCAGTAGAGTTCCTCGTCCACAACTTCCATCACGATGAGGATGAGGTCTACGGACTCTGCCAGGAGCTCTGCCGCGAACCGAAGTTCCCCCAGGTCCAACGGAAGTCGGTCTCGATGTTGCAGCTCTTCAAACATCGGCCCGAAACGAAAGCGCTGGTATTGTCCTTCGTGAAGGAGAACGACGACGACCGTATCCGCGGCACAGCAATCATCACCGCGGCGTCACTCGATTTCGAGGAGGCAATCCCGATCGCCTGGGAAGTGCTGCGAACCGCGAGTCCGCGAATGCGGCACGACACCGCATACGCCGTCCGCCTTTTCAGTCCGCAGAACTCGGTCCGACTCTTGGGTCCCCTCATGGAGGCGGCGACGGACAGAAACGCGAAGGTGCAGGAGCAAGCGATCGATTCGCTGGTCCTGATCGCAATCAAGGCAGCACTCACGCAAAAAGAGC
Organism: uncultured Bdellovibrionales bacterium; assembly: GCA_964509425.1. Lineage (GTDB taxonomy): Bacteria > Bdellovibrionota_C > UBA2361 > SZUA-149 > CAZDWZ01 > CAZDWZ01. Next base: position 7,174 of record CAZDWZ010000021.1, read on the forward strand.
TGGACCAGATCCGGGCCGTGCTGAGGAAAGCTCAAGCGGAAGCTACCTATGACATCCGTGAACGCGCCAAGGAGGCGGAACGGCAGCTTCCGGAAAAAGCTGCGAAGCCGATCTAGTTTTCCGGCGGGCGGCTTTTGAGGTTTGTACAAGGACAAACTTAAAAAGCCGCCCGGCCGGACCTCAATCGCGCGGAACGCAAAAACAAAGACGAAATTGCAACGCCGCGAGAGTGGAAAGAGGAAAGAAAGAGGAAAATTGAAAGGGAGTTGGAGCTGGCGATGGGACTCGAACCCGCAACCTACTGATTACAAGTCTTTTAAACTCGTTTCTCAGAACTTCGCACCGAGTCGCAAAACTTACCACAAATGCCCGTTTTACCTTGTTTTTAGGCCCTTTTCTTAACTCACTTCTTTTCATGCTTTCGCGTGACATCTCTGTCTTGTTGTCCCATAATTGTCCCATCATCGACCCTCAGAAAAGTCGACTGCACTGATTCATTCTTGGAAATAGGTTACAGACCATGCCAACCACCAAGCTCACCGACAGGAAACTACAGTCCCTCACCCCGCCTACCGGGAAACGGCAAGAGGAGTTCTACGACACCGAGTTCACCGGCGGCTCTTTCGGGGTGCTCATAGGACCACGGACGAAATCCTTCTTCGTCCTCTACAGAAACCAGAGCGGAAAGAAGCGAAGAGTCAGTCTCGGTATCTATCCAATCATGAGCTTGGCCGAAGCTCGCAACGAAGCGCTGGCAACACTTGGCAGAGTGGCGAAGGGTGAAGACGTTGCCGAGCAACGAACCACCTACGACAAAGCGGAGACTGTCCGACAGCTCGCCCCCATCTTTATAAAGCGGTTCGTCTCACAGAAGAAAGAATCGACTCAGCGAGAATATATCCGCATTCTCAACACAAATATTCTTCCTGTCTGGGGTGACCGCAAGCTCGTTGACATCAAGCGCGCTGACGTGATTGCGCTGGTCGAGAAGGTCGGCGATACCTCACCCATCATGGCAAATAGAGTGCGAGCGCTTCTATCGAAGCTGTTCAAGTTTGCTATCCAGAGAGACCTAGTTGAGAACTCGCCGGTAGTTCTGACTCCCGTCTACAAAGAACAACGAACACGTCAGCGCACTCTTACGGATGAAGAGATTCCAGTCTTTTGGGAGAAGTGTGCCGAGCTAGAAAAACCGATGGGCGACCTCTTCAAGCTGGCATTGCTGACGGGGCAAAGAACCGGCGAAGTGAAAAGCATGAGGTGGAAAGACATTCACGGAGACTGCTGGATTGTTCCCAAAGAAGTCTCAAAGAACGGAAGGGCAAACCTTGTTCCCTTGGCACCAACGGCAATCGATATACTTCGTGACTTGCGAGAGAAAGCAGAGATACACAAATCAAAAACCAACCATCCGGGCATCCTGAAAAGCATCTCGGTGTTTGTGTTTTACTCCGATACCGGAGGACATATCGACTGGTTGCAGAAGGCGAGCGGGCGGCTAAACACACTTTGTAAGTTTGAGAAGAAGTTCACGCCACACGATTTGCGACGAACAACGGCAACTGGACTCGGACGACTCGGTGTGACCTCGGAAATCATTTCGAAAGTTCTCAACCACAAAACGGCGGAGAACATCGTCACGGCTCGTTACAATATGTATGATTCGGCGAAAGAGAAACGTGAAGCGCTTTCCAAGTGGGCAAAGCATATCGACCTTGCGTTGAAAGGCGAACTCCCAGAATCCAATGTTATCGAGTTGAGGCTTCGAGCCAATGCTTAAGCGCAACCTCACCTTGGCTGACTATGCTGACGCGAAGTCCGGCAAGTTCGAGATGACCGCTGAAGAGATGGCGGAGTGTGAACGCATACTTGCCGAGTTCTCCGATTCTCTTGCTCCTATGTTCCAAGCTTTCAGTGAAGCTCTTCGACCGGGAACACCCGCCGGTGACATCTGGGTGCTACTGAGACGTGACGCCACCGAAGAGGAAAAGTTAAGGGCAGCGGAACGACTTGCCGAAATCTCGATTTCCAATCGGGATCGGAAAGCTGAAGAAAGAACGGAACTTCTCGCGGCTGTTTATGCTGCCGTCTTCGAGGAAGAGAGCAATCCCCGAAGCCGACGTGAGATAGTGATAAAGCAGACACCGGCGGATGCGCTTCGTGTGCTTAAGCTACGGGTTCAAGAAGAACTTCGACGGATGGCTACTGGCAGAGGAAGGGGAAAAGTAGAACTTAACGAGCTACCTCTACATGAGCATGATGGTGCTCGTGCATCTGAGATAACCCTTTCTCGGCTGGGACTGACCATCGAATCCGAAATCCTTATCAGGGAAGCACTTCAACAGTTACCCGTTCCCCGAAAATACCTGGCTGCGATTATTGAAGCCGAGCTTTTCAATTACGACCTCAAAGAGATAGCAGAATTGCGGGAACTCTCTTACGACAACCTCCGACAGTTGAAATCCCGGCATAAAGAAAAAATCCAAGAATTTTTCCGATAGCTGTCACAAACCGCCGGTTCTCGGCGTACCCCTTTATAGACATTGAGAGGGGTTACACACATGGTCACATTTCTAGTTCTCTATCGCGGTGAATCCGTAGACGAAGCCAAGCCTATCGCCGTCTGCACCAAGCTAAGAGTAATCGGCAAAGTCGCTCAACTATTACTTAGCGAGATGCCGTCGACGGAGTCAGCCGACCCCGTTCTCATTGCACGTCAACTTGCAACCACGGAAGCGCTTCAACGACTCCAGGAGCTATGCTCGCAATGAACGCAGTGAAGCTGAAAGGAGTATGTCGGAAGATGGCATGCGGCCCAGCGACCGTCTACCGGCGGCTCGACCCGAAGAGCAAGTACTTTGACCCTCGTTTCCCGCGTCCCCGAAAAGACGGGCCACGGGGAGTTGTTTGGTTGGATGAGGAGCTAGACGAATACCTTCGAGGGCTTCCGACCACTATTCCAAGTAGTGAGCGAAGCGAAACGGCGAGAGAGCGCCGAAAAAAAGCGCTGTCGAAGAAGGCATAAGTAGGAAGAGTGACCATGGAACAAGTAAACAAACTTGAAATTGACCCGACACACCTTGAAGCGCTGCTTGATGCAATCATCAACGGTGCCGCCTTCCAAAGCTTCTTTGAGAGGTTGAGAAGCGTGAAGCCCGACGCGTCACCAGAGATGGCTATAGCGCTACTCGCAGATGAATCCTTAGTTCTCTGGAGCCAACTACGACCCGGCTGGCACCTCATCCGCTTAGTCGTGGACTCGGAAACATTGGCGGGGATTACGGCGACGGCGGAAATCACTCGAAACCCTGCGAGCGAAGTTGTTCGAAACGCTTTGCGTCCCGGAATCGTCGCCGCTGCAAACGAAGTTGAGTTGCTGGAGCAGGATACGGACACGACACAATGAAAAAAACCCGCCGGTAGTTTTTGGCTACCGACGGGGCAGGTTGAGAACAGAGCTTAATGGAAGACGCTATGAATTTAACACAAGATCCGAGCCCTTCACCAGTGAAGCTCAAAGAGCTTCCTGCGGAATGTCGAGATTATGTGCTTCGAGTAGCCGACGAACATCTCCGGGCTGCATTCATAAGAATTGAAACGCTCTTGCACTTGGTAGGCGGCACTCGACGCGACGCGGTTGACCGCGTGGACTCTCTGCGAAGATATGCAGCGGAACGATACGGGGTGAGAAATGAATGCTGACCTGAAGCTCTCGAAGCCGGTAGTGAACTCAGCTTCGTCGAACCTCACCGATACGGGCAACGCAAACCGCTTCGTCAATCTCCACCGTCACGTAGTTCGCTACTGCTACCAGTGGAAAGTATGGCTCACGTTCAACGGAAGGCACTGGGAGCGTTCGAAGGACCGACCTATCGAACTTGCCAAACTGGTTTGCAGAGAGCTTTATCGAGAGGCGGCACAGACTGAAGACGATGCGGCAAGGAAAGCTTTGACCGGATGGGGTCGCGCTTCGGAATCAGCCGCGCGAATTCAAGCTCTATTGCAGTTAGCCCAAAGCATTCCGGGAATACCAATCACCCCGGAAGAACTCGACACCGACCCCATGCTTCTTTGCTGTCCGAACGGCACCCTGGACTTGAGGACGGGAATTCTTCGCCCACACTCCCCTTCAGACTTGATAACGCGGTGCTCGCCGGTTCCGTACTGTCCCGAGGCAACATGCCCCACATGGGAAAACTTTCTGTCTCAGGTATTCCTGCAAGACAAAGAACTTATCGCATACATCAAGCGATTGATTGGCTATTGCCTCACGGGACGCACCAGCGAGCGTTGCATTTTTGTTTTTCACGGCGTGGGTAGAAATGGAAAAACAACATTTCAACAAGTTCTTAGCGCGCTGCTCGGCCCAGACTTGGGATTGAAGCTTCCGACAGAAAGCATCCTTCAACGTCGCCAAGGTACTGCCTCAAACGACCTTGCAATGCTACGTGGTGTCCGTATGGCCTGGTGCTCAGAAATCGACGATGAACGACACCTTGCTGAGTCGAGGATTAAAGAGATTACAGGTGATGAATCAATCACTGCTCGATTTCTGTACTCAGAGTTCTTCGAGTTCCGACCAGTCTGCAAAATAATCATCGCCACAAACCATCGTCCCACGGTCAGTGGTACAGATGAAGGTCTTTGGGACCGACTCCGAGTTATCCCCTTCAACTTTCGAATCCCGAAAAGCCAGGTGAACCAGAACCTTCGCAAGGCTTTACATGAAGAGCTACCCGGCATACTTCGCTGGGCAGTCGAAGGTTGCATTGAGTGGCAGAAATCAGGACTGGCCGAACCCGATACCGTGTTGAACGCCGTCAAAGCCTATCGCAAGGAAAACGACATGATTGGCGTCTTCCTTGCAGAGCGGTGCGAGCTAGGAGAAGGTTTAAAGGTACATACTACCAAACTCTTCCAGGCATACGTGCAATACTCCGATGACCAACGCCTCAATTCTCAAGTCTTCAACGCCGCAATAAAAAAGCGAGGATTCGAAAAACCACGCAAATCGAGCGGCGCATTTTGGTGGGAAGGAGTCGCGCTAAAGCCAGACAACAGTGACGTAAGTGACCAAAAGTGATGTCTTTTAGAAAGGTATTCCAAGTAAAAACATACTTACGCTCTTAAGGCCAACGTCACTCCTAAAGCTCTTCAAACAAACAGTGACGTAGTCATCTCAACACATCAAACATTTTACTTATAGAACCTTTGTGAAACACATCACTTCGCATCCCTTACGTCACTGTCAGAGCTAATTTACACCTGATTTTCATAGCTGAAGATATTCATCACTCTTATTATGGAATCAACATTCCACTGATGAAGTGAGGAACTATGAATTTACTTTTGAAGGCGCGACGTTCTCTCGATGGAGTTTTCAAGAATCGAGAAGCAATTATCAGCAAGCTAATCAAGGAAGGACGTGATGCACTTCCCGCCGAACGAGACCGACTAGACGAACTCAATCGCGAGCGCGGTAAATGGGAACACATCATCGCGGATATCGACGAACACCGAGCGAATCCTCATAAGCATCCCGACCCCGGTTCTGAGGAAGACCCTCGCTTCTTTAGCACGAGCGTTACTCATAGTGTATCGGCTGGGAAGGCTCGAAGCTTTCGAAGCTTGTTCGGCGCTGACGAAAGTGGTTTCAATTCGGGTTCCGACTTCCGCAATCTTGGCGAAATGGTTTCCGTCATTTTCAGCGGCAGGCACGACCCGCGATTGATGTCTGATAGTGGTTCAAGAGTAGTGCGAGCAGCTGGTGGAGCAAGCAAAATCACCGGCGCGGGCGGCGGGTGGCTTGTTCCCGAACCTTTAATCCTCGACATGCTCGACACTCTTTTCACTACGTCCATCATACTTTCACGGGCTCATCTTCTGCCGGTTCAACCCGGCAGTGACAGCAAGTTACTAGTTCAATTTGACGGCTCGGACAGAAGTAGCGGAAGTATTTTTGGCTTCAGCACGACTTGGGTTAGCGAAGATGGTACCGCTCCAATCCAAAAACCAAAACTACGAACCACGCGCCTAACTCCGAAGAAGGCGATGATCTTGAGCGCCATTTCAAACGAATTACTTGAAGACTGCATAGCCGGTGGCTCGTCTGCGATTGAAGATGCGATACTGCTAGCGCTGAAATTTTCAATCGACAGATGCTTAATCAGAACCGGTACTGGTGCAGGTTCCCCGCTCTCGTTGCTGAACATGCCGTCTCGCATTGTCGTGAGCAAAGGCGATACGCCGAGTGGTTCGATTTCGTACGGCAACATCTGCGACATGGAATCGCGATTGCTCGGCGAATTAGACTCTAAGGCGATTTGGATCTGTAGTCCAAGCTGCAAAGCTGCGTTGATGCAGTTGAGTGTCGTTACGATTGAAGACGTTGCTGCATCCCACATTCCGGCACTTGTGCAGCAAGGCGGCAAGTGGACGTTAAATGGACGTGAATTGGTCTTCAGTGAACACGCTTCGGCAATAGGCTTTGAAGGCGATTTGATTTTGTGCGACCTCGATATGTGCGCTGTGGCGATAGCGAGAGATTTTCGAATCGACCGAAGCGATGGACCGTACTTCGGGAGCGACGAATTGGCGCTGAGAAGCACAATCCGAATCGACAGCAACAGTCGCATTCCCGAAGCCGTTCTTCCAAGTGGCGGCGGCCCGAGCTTGAGCTGGTGCGTCACGCTTCAAACCCGTTAATGGCGGGCATCGCGTGGTTACGGATTGAGAGAAAGGGAGGGGCCTTCATTAGCTGGCTGGCACTAGAGCCGGTCGTGGCTCGCCCAACGCGTGCATGAAGGCAAGTTTTTCATGGAAACCGTTGAACTCACAAAAGTGGCAGCGACACCTGAACCGCCGTCGGAATATTCGGAAAAAACCAAGGCGCTGTGGCGAAGTCTTGTAAGCCGTGTGGCCGGGAACGATGGCTCGCTGTCTCTCTTCAAGGTTGGCTTCGATGCACTTCATCGGTGCGAGAGATGTCGGGAAGAACTTGAGCGGGAAGGCTTCGTCATTCATTCAGCACGAAGTAACGTCCGTCGTCGAAACCCATTGCTGAACGACCTTGCACTTGCTGAGAAAACGGTCGGGGTGGTTTTCAGCGTTCTTAGACTCTACGAAAGCGAGTCGGATTTTCAATACCGCCGCTATTGCGACGAAAGGGAAAAGCTTGTCTCAGGCTTCTCGGCGACGAGTAAATAAAAATGGCACTCCTGGTTGCTTCTCTCAGCGCAGTCAACGAGAGACGCGCGCCTACGCCGGAGCGCAATCTGTTAGTTGCGATACTTGCCCGGACGAACTACGACCTTCATTGCCCGCTTAATACGGAAGATGCGGCACAGCATCGGCGAGCAGCAAAGACATGGTTGCTTTCATCCAATAGAGAGCCGTTCAGTTTTAGTTGGATTTGCTCGATGCTCGACATGAACCCGTTGCTTGTGAGGAGTGCAATCGTCAAGAAAAGATTCGATAGCCGGGTGGAGCACTAGCCGATTTACCAGTATGACCAGTTCAAACACTACGGGAGGCATTGGAGCTAGATGATGCTAACGAATTCAACGTCACCGCACGTGCTTAGAATCATCTCACGGCAATGCCGAAACGCATCGCGCTTCTCGCCTTTCGTGTTGTCGGGAGTGAACTGAGTGATTACACAGTGGCCCGGAATGGAGTCATCTTTGGTTGGCAACACTGATAGGTTCTCGCCCATGAACTTCATTTCGAGGATTATATTGGCGGGAATCAAAAAGTAAGCCCAGTCAAAAGGGTTGCTCATTCGATTAATAACCGCTTCGGGAGTCGCACCACAGTCTCTCCTCCAGAGGGAAATTCCATCGGTATCGGACTTTCGAATAGAGAATCCACCTACAGCAGGTCGATGCCGCCCATCCTCCATCTTCGTGTCGCTCTTTAACAAACAACGAATCAACGTTTCGTCAGGAGAAATTGGCTCGGACTCGTCCTTCGGCATCGAATAGCTCGCTCCGAGGCTAAGCGGCCATGCACTCTTCAACAACGGAGCTAGAATGCGGCGCGTGAATAGGACTCCACGAGTGGTTCTCAAATTGAGGAGGAAAACCAACCGACATAAACATAGCCCTGGCTTTATACGGAGCACTGACCTCCCATTCGAGATAGTCCGGGCCCGACCGCCATCCGAGGACAATGACGCCTTCGGAGAGCGCGCTAAGTTCGTCAGGACTCTGAAAATCTTGATTACGCAGTTGTTGAAGCAACACCCTCACACTTGATACCAAGCGCGGATTGATTGGGTCTGCACCATCTCCGTCCCAACCGGCATGGTAAGATGCAATTTTGTCCAGTTTCCAGAGAATTCGGGTCCAGGATTTGGTCGAAGGAATACGGTCGAAAGTTGAAGTCGTATTCGCCGAGTCACTTCCTCCTGTATATCTAGTCATACCTTCCCCCAATTTTTCTGAGCTTCAGACGTAGTAATCTTCGAAAAGGAATCGATGATTTGGTCGTGCCCAAAGTCGAAATCCGCCTTCAAGCCTTTTGAAATGTCGCTAAACGGACCCCGTGCGGTAAGCTGTAGTAGCAACATCTCATTACCAGAATCCAGTTGACCGTGATTAATGGTAACGTGCAGCCTCCCTCGATTCTCTTCAAGAACAAGGTGCCACTCACCGCCGAAACTCTCGAACACCTGAGAGCTGTTCGACACGGGCACATGAAAACCACCTATGACCTTTGGCCAGTCGGCCATTGAGTTCCAATCTTTGCCCTTCTCTAAATGATTTACGTAGGTCACCTCCCATTGATTCGGCACAACGTCACCCAATCCAAGTGCCTTGGCAAACTCACAGAATTTGCCGAACTCTGTCTCAAAGCTTTGGAAAACTGCTTCATATCTGGGATAGGCGTTAGTTGAGGACTGTCTCCGCCAGTTGTAGATGAATCTCGTATCCTGCAATTGGAATAGACGGTCACCATCCGACGAAATTAGCTGGGTTCGAAGTTGACCCGGCGTCGGTCGAATCATAAATCGTGGGCGTCGGAAGCTGGGAGTTTTTCCAGGCTCAAATCGCTCATACTCGTCATCTATCCGTGCTGCCTCGACGACGTTAGGAAACTCTTTGCACAGACGTTCCTTCCAGAAACAGCCTGCATGGGCAGCTGTGAATCCTGCCAATGGCTCGAACTGAACCGAGAGCACTCGCTCCACTACCGGAGGGTCTTCAAAATTTGGATTTTCGCCAGTCATTCGTTCTTCAAATTTGGAAGTCGACGGAGTTCGACTACTCTTTTCTTAACCTCAGTTCTCCAAGCTTAATCGCGTGCATTCCGAGCTGTCGCAAGCATAAAGCGATTTCTCCGAAATCCAAAAATACCGCGATGTTTGAACGAAGCAGCTTCGCAAGACCCGCAACTTTCAATATGTTATGATGTTAAATCGACTTAAAGTGGTGCCGAGTTAAGACTCTGAGCGTGAGTAGAAAATGGGCGTCCCATCATCGTCCCATCAACGTGATGGAGAAACTCTCAAAAACTGAATAGATTCAGAACTAGCGGATTTTAAAGGGAATTTTGGAGCTGGCGATGGGACTTGAACCCGCAACCTACTGATTACAAATCAGTTGCTCTACCAATTGAGCTACGCCAGCAGACATCGGCCTTCTACCGTGGGCGCGGCTTGGAGAGCAAGAGCGGCGTAAGAAAAGTTGTGACTCCTTCTAATCCTGGTCCCGTGATCAGTGACGATGAGCCGGGAAATCTTAGTGAATGTATCGATGATCTTCGCGAGCTTCAGGCCGTGCGGTGTTCAATCGAACGTAATGCGCGGTCACACTCATGTGCTCGGGGAGCAGAGGAACAAAGTCCACCTTCGGCGACACCATGATTTGCTGCCGACGGATGGTTCTCAGCACTGACGGTGCGGGGTGGCGATACCGGGCACCATTTAAAGGTTTTTTTGCCTCGCGGAAGACGCTCACAAGATGCGCAATCGGCTCCACTACCGTCAGGCAAAAAATTTCTACGAAGGGATTTATAATCGCGTGAATCATTCGAAACATAGGTCAGTCCTCAATCAAGCCGTTAATTACGACCTTCGGGCAAAAACCTATGCACTGGAGTCGGGCTGGGTGAGAAAAAATTACGCCGGATATTTGATCACGGAGCAATAATGGCCCGAAAAACTGTTGTCAAAACAGTGGCAGAACACTGTTTTCAGAACCACTTATGAGAAGGTATCTAAAGGGTGTTGCCAAAAAATCGGGGTTTTTCGTGCAAAAATCATTCCAGAGCGGTAACGATTCCCAACAATCCTCCCATAACACTCTATAATCACTGAAAGTAATTGGCCTTTCTTGGGAACACAGGCAAAATCAACTTCAAGACAATTCTTCGAAAGACTTAAGAGACAGGACCCATGAGCACCAATAAACAAAATCATTCCATCGCCCGCCTCATCGTCGGCGCCATGAGCATCGACGGAAGCCTGGGGAAAATCGAGCGGCAAAAAGTTGCTGCAACTCTCGAAAAGATCGGCATGTCGGAACTCGTCGCCGATGTGGGTCTTGCGATCGAAGAGGATGATGGGACTTTTAATATGTTCGAGGAGTGCAAAACGCTGATCGCGCAGTCAGGAAAAGATGCAGAAACGATAGCCCCGATGGTCTTTCGCGTCGTCACTGACGTCATCGCCGCCGACAGATTCGTCTCCGCACAGGAAGCTTCGTACTTGAGCGCCATGGCGAGAAAGCTGAACATCCCCACTCCAAAGGCAACGGAGATCTTCAAGCAGATCCTCGCTGAGCGACGGAGCCGGCTCGAAGTTGCGGCGAGCGGAGTCGATGAGGCGCTTCATCCACAGTTGAAGCAGTTGTTGAGCTTTGAGGGTGCCGAAGATCTCGTGGGCCGTTCCACCGAGGGCTCAATCGACGAGCTCGTAAATTTGGCCATCGAAAGCGGCGGTGCAAAGATCACCATCACCGATGTCGAACAATCGATGAACGTCTTGGGGCTTCCTGCAACCGCAAAGCTCGGCGACGCCGAAACCGTCTGGCGGGAAACAATCGAAAATCTCAATCTCTCGAAGCTCGCAGGACTCGGCGAGACCTTCGTCACGGCCGCCATCAATCGGATCACCAAAGTGAACGAGGCCTACAAGACCATTCTTCATTTTCATCAGGAGATGAATCTAGAGGGCGGGAACAGAAAGTAAGGCCTAATACGTAAAGACGCAGTTACTCATTCCAACGAAGAGTGCGGGAGGCGTGCGTGTTCTTAACGCTTCACGTTGTCCCGCAATCGAGGCGGAAGCATCGGAAAAAACCGGAGTGTGCTCCCGGCACATGAGGATTTTTTCTGATGATTCCAACGAAGAGTGCGGGAGACGTGCGCGTTCTTAACGCTTCACGTTGTCCCGCAATCGAGGCGGAAGCATCGGAAAAAACCGGAGTGTGCTCCCGGCACATGAGGATTTTTTCTGATGATTCCAACGAAGAGTGCGGGAGACGTGCGCGTTCTTAACGCTTCACGTTGTCCCGCAATCGAGGCGGAAGCATCGGAAAAAACCGGAGTGTGCTCCCGGCACATGAGGATTTTTTCTGATGATTCCAACGAAGAGTGCGGGAAACGTGAAGCGTTACGGACGACTGAGGAAGGGAACCGATTCTGAGGTGCTGCTGAGTGCCCAATTGGTCTTTGGGGTCAGCGCAGCCTCGAGAACCTTTGAGAACTTCCTCGCGTCTCAGACCGGCAGAATCTCGATGCCCTCATCGCGGTCGACGGCGTTCTCCGCGTCCGCGTCCAGCATCCTCATCAGTTCGCCTTCGAGATCCGCGACGGTGGCTTCCGGATCGAAGCGAATCCCGAGAACATCCGTTCCATCCACGTTCACGTACCCGACGACGCCGAGCCGCAGGATACCTGAAGTCCTCGCGACGCGAAGATCCAGATAGCTCTTGCCGATCTCGTCGTTCGGAATCAGGTGAACGCGGGCCGAATCGTCCCCGGCTTGGTTCATCCGCCGCCACATGCCCGCCGGAACCAAACAAGCGCGGAAGTGGCCTTGATTGCCGTTCATCGAATTGTCCCCCGAAGTGAAGTTCAACACCGTGGACTTCCCGCTCGTGCGGATTTTCCAAGGTGCCGAACTATTCAGGGCGTAAAACCTCGTTTCCTCAGTGCGTCCACCAGTGCTCGGGCCAACTGGAAGACACACGAAAGACTCAGAACTATCTCAGTCAAAAAGAGCGTATTGGGGATAGACGTGAAAGAAAGACGCTCTTTACAGGAGGGAGCTAATCGTATGATTTCAGGAGCTTACGGAGGCCTGCGGCGAGAGTGTCCGCACGCGGAAGGTCTCCGGCAAGAGCCTGTAACTCGCCGAGATGAACACGCATTGCCTCCACGATTCCGTTTAACTTTTTCTCCGCGGCAGCGGAGGATTTGGCCGCCGAAGCCTTCGAATCTGATTTCTTTCCGGAGGCCGGCTTCTTTTTCGAGACGAGCTTTCGAAGGTCGACCTCGAGGAGGCGGAAATTTTCATCCGATTCGTCTCCGGTCCGAAGCGCCTCGACGAACGGTCGGCCGTCGACGAGAAACCAGCTCTCGAGCGCAACGCCGGGAATCTCAATCACGGTGGAACCTGAATGGAGCGCGTCGTCGCCGAAGTCCTTCGCCCAGTTCGCAGCCTCGTCACAGAGTTCGTTCTCCGGATGTCCCGTGTGCCCTCGGACATGTTGAGTGGAGATTTTAAATCCCTTCGTCAAAAACAAATACGCGCGCCACAGACCCTGGTTTTTTACCGGATCTTTCGACGCCGTTCTCCAGCCGTTTCTCAGCCAGTTGTGGATGTAATCTTTGGCGCTCTTTAGCGTGTATTCACTATCGCTCACCCAATGGATCGAAAGCGGCGTCGCGGTCCCGCGCTTCTCTGCCGCGATTCTCAGCAGAGAAAAGCCGAGAAGAGAGGCCGAGATTTCGGCTTCGTTATTGGTCGCCTCGCCGAGATAAACTAAAGCGCCAAGTCGTTTTCCGGAAAGATGGCCGTCGACAATGCATGCGCCCGCCGCCACGGCACCTGACGAACCGCCGTCGGAGAAGAGAGTGTAATCACTGGATGAACTAGACATGGACAGAGCACTACCTTAGCCGACCCGCTCACGTCACCCTTTTCTGGTGCCGTGGCAACTCAGTAATGTGCAGTTCGCCCATTACTGAGTTCGGCACTGCTCGGCGCAGCCGAGCCAGCCAAATCCAGTGCTCCGACATGAGGAAAGACAGCGCCGCAGGCTCGAACTTTGCCTGTTATTTACTTGTCTGAGCACTGATCTTTAATTGCTCGGAGAGCGCGTCTAAAAAACTCTCGTCACTGAGGAGAATAGCGGCAACGTCTTTCGCAGTTTTTTCTGGGCGGGTGCCCTCGATATATTCGCGAAGCACTAAGTTAATCAGGGCTTGATACGGTCGTCCAATACGGGAGGCCTCGTTCTTGAAATATGCCACGACATCCCCATCGAGGTTCATCGTGACTTTGTAGCGAACGTGGCGCTCCGCACCTTCAGCGGCCGAGCGTCCGGCCCCCGGAATATTTTCGTAGACGCTCTCGCTCTCGGCTTCCTTCTCCGGGCGGCGATCGGACTGAAATAAGGCTTTTCTCGCTGCGCTCGAAAAATCAGGTTGGTTGTCCATTTTTTACTCCGCTAATACTTCGCCGGACTCACCCTCTTATTCAGATACAAAGAACACCGAATTTAAAGTTCGTGGCTCGGACTTATTTATTCGTGGTTACCGCTGCCGTCGCCGCCGCATCCGGAGTTCCAAACTCTCCCTCCACAACCGGTTCACCAAGGCCGAACAAAGAACCATGATACAAACGAAATTTCCCTGAAGCTACAGCAGGCGGCGCGAAATAGAGGACCAATCTTAGCGGCCTCGCATAGGGGGTGAAGTTCGCCTCTTCCAGTGCCGTTCCATCGACGCCGAAGGGCATTACTCGCTCGGGTTCAATCAGCTTTGGTTTTGAGTCCGCCGGCTTTTCGGTGGTCTCGCCCGAGACCGCCGAAACCGGGGCAGACGCGGAAGCACCCGAACCAAGAGCAGCCGACCCAGGGGACGGAATCACGACCGGCTTTCCATCTTTGTCGAGCAGTTCGAGCCGGAGCCGTGCGGGATCGAGCCAGCGAAAAAGCTGTCCGTCATCAATTAGCTGCAGAGTGACGATGAAACGATCTTTGGTAAGCTGGCTCCCCTCGACAGAGACTTTTACGGATTCAGGCATCGTATGCCGATGTTTCATCCACTGCCACGTGAGCTGAGTCGAGATCACGACCAGAATTGCGACGACGAAGAACGGATACTTTTTGTGCCGAAACTTCAGCATGTCCGGCACTTCAGTTCGAGGAATGTTCTTCATGATTTCATCGGCCGCTGGAAGTCCGATTTCCGCGCGAGCTTCCTGAGGAAGCAACAAGAGGAATGATACGAAACTAGCTGCAAAGAGAAGCACCTGGAGGAAGCTTGTGATCAGCGACTCAATCATCAACGAGCTAAACGACGGATAGTAACCGGCGATCAGGATCATCAAACCGGCGGGAATCACCGCCGCTGCCCAGCCAAGCAACGAGAACTGAAGCGTCAGGCTCAAATTCTGCCCGGCAAACGCAATCGAACGCGCGAGACCGGGGTCCCAAATGGGCCGTCCCTGGAAAAATCGGAAGCGGATTACCTTTCGGTAGACCACCTCATCCTCGAACATTTCCTCGTGGGGCTCGTCGGCTTCCTTGAGCGGCAATGCGAATAGCTCCGCAGCACAAAACGCAGGCGCCCAGATCAGGAACGGCGCGAACAGCAAAAGAGGAGGAAAGCTGAGAAGCACAAAGGCGCAGAGGAGAAAGAGGAAGTAACTGATGAAAATCTTCGGCATGCTATGGAGCGCTCGCAGGAGCAGCAACGCCGGCGAAACTCTGATACCTCTGAACTCGGAAAGACAATATATCCCGGCGTAACTGATGAGCCAGGCAGTGGCACCCACTGTCGCAATGATCACCAAGAACGTCTGTTGTGAAGAAAGACGGACAAAATACTGTGAATAGGTGAGAAAGATCTCCAGAATCCCGGCGATGAATCCACCCTGGCACAAACGTTTCCGGTGTGCCCACGCGAATGCGAGCCCGGCGTCGAAGGCCTCAGCGGTTCGTGCAACCAACTGATCCGGACGAAGCGCCGCATTATCGCCGTTCATTGTTTGAGCGCCGCCTTGTCCCTGAGAAAAATGTGTGTGCGGAGAAGAAGTCACGAAGCGATCTCGAGTGTGTGAAATTGAAAGTTAAAGAGTAAGAGTATAGAGGTATAAGGCCCCGACGGCAAAACCTCAAAGTTTACCGGGGCGGCCTTTCTCATTAGTCTCCTCAAATTATGGCAATGCCGAAAATAATGGCTGTGTTGAATCTCACTCCCGATTCATTTTCGGACGGGGGAAGGTTTACCGGCCCGGAGGCAGGAGCCGGAAGGGTGAGACAGCTCGCCTCAGAAGGTGCGGATATTGTTGACATCGGCGGAGAATCCACCGCCCCGGGAAACATAGCCGTCCCTGTTGCCACGGAGCTGGAACGAATTCTCGACACAGTTCGTGAGTCCGCAAAAGAATGTTTCATTTCGGTCGACACTTACCGTGCGGAGACCGCAAAAGCCGTGCTCGCCGCGGGCGCCAAGATGATCAATGACGTCTCTGCCCTTCGGGCCGATCCCCAGCTTGCGGACGTTATCGAAGAATTCCAATCTTTTGTCGTCTTGATGCATTCGAAAGAACAGGACCATTCTCCGCATGCTTCGCTCGGGATGAAGCATTATGGCGACGTCGTTCGGGAGACGGCGCATTTTTTGCTGAGGCGAGTGGAGTTCGCGCTCTCGCGCGGCATCGCAGAGAATAAGATCATTCTGGATCCGGGGATGGGAAGGTTTCTGAGCCACGATTCAGAATACTCATGGCGGATGCTGGAAGAATTCGATCGACTTGTCGAGATGGTCTCGCCGTTTCCGGTCCTCATCGCCGTATCCAGAAAAGGATTTTTGCCCGGCAAGCTCGCAGAGCGCGACCCGATCTCTCAGCTGACCGGTCTCGCCGCCTGCCTGAAAGGCGCGGGCTATCTGCGGACACACTGCCCCGGGATGGCGCGTGATTTTCTGCAATGCTGGGAGCGTCTGTTCAAGAACAACCCTCCGGCCCGATTCGAGTAATCGCCATCGGCCATAGTGCATCGGCAGTCTCGTCGAATTCGATCTCTCCGGACGAGGTCTGAAACTTCTTCTCTTTGATGAAATAGTCTCGAATCGCTTTGGCATCGTCCCCGGCCGCCTGTTGGGCTTTCGCGTAGAGGAGATACGCGTCGTATTCTGACACCGTGGACGGAGGGAGATACTCGCCGGGATATTCTTTGTGATATCGCGCGAGGAGATCCTTGTAGTCCGCAGACTGCCGGTCCATCTTCGCGTCAATCGAAAGGATGCCGTCAAAAAGCGGTCGATCACCGGAGATGAGTTCTACCTGACTGCAGCCGGCCCAGAGGAGAACCTCGCCCGGGAGTCTGAATTCCTTCGCTCGTCTCACAGCTTGCCCGAGGACAGGTCCGAGCGCGACCACGAACAGAATGTCGGGCTTCATCGCACGAATGCGCAGCATCTGCGCACGAAAGTCCGTTTCTGTTTTCAGAAAATGCTCTCGTATGAATTTGTTCTTCGGCAGGTTGGCTCGCTCTTCAAGGTCCTTCGCAACCGCCAGTCCGAAATCGTCTTCAACAGCAAACACCGCCAAACGCGAAAAATTCCGTTCCTTGAAATACCTCATCAGTTCGTTATTTGAGCTCACGGCCGTGTGGTAGTTCCGCACGGAAAATTTCGTGTCCTTCAAGAGATCGGGATGAGTGGCATTTGCAAAGAGAAGAATTCCCTCCCGCTCCGTTATGGGACGCACGGCAAATGTCACGCCGGAAAGGGCCGAAAAAACAGTCTTCACTTTTTGCAAATCGATGAGCCGCCGCACAGCGGAGACCGCGATTCGGGAATCCGAAACCGTATCCTCGATGCTGAGCTTGAGGGCAACTGGCGGCTTCATCTCGGCAAGACGCTGCACGGCGAGCTTCGCTCCGCGAACACGTTGTTGACCAATTTCTGCTGCTGGGCCGGTAAGCGGATACAAGGCACCAACCGAAGTCTCATCGGCGAGAGCGGAGACCGCGGAAACAAACATCGCGATCAGAATCAGGATAGTCTTCATTTCGACGGGTTTCCTTCGCGAACGGCATTTAACATTTCAGAAACGGATGTTTTCTGCACGGGATGACGCCAATCAGCGGCAATTTCCGAAAACGGCACAAGGACAAAATCCCTCCGGTGCAGCTCCGGGTGAGGAACCGTCAACGTACCGGTCGAAATTACCAGATCCTGAATGGCGAGGATATCAAGGTCGAGCATTCGCGACATCCATCGCTCCGTCTCAAGATTTCGATCCCGTCCGAGAATTTTTTCAATTTTGAGCAGAGTGTCGAGAAGCTCCGCGGGCGAGAGCGACGTCTCGACCGTGATGACGGCATTTAGATACGCCGGAACGTCTCCGGAGTTTTTTCCCGGGAGCACCAACGGCGCTGTGTCGTGAGTCCGAGAGACCGCCGTTACGGTTGTGACCTCTCCGATGAGCCGGATGGCACGTCGAAAGTTCTCGTACCGGTCTCCAAGATTACTGCCGAGAGCGATATGAGCCTGCATGAGGGAGCTCCGTTCAGGAAATAGCCAATCAAAGTGCCGGACAAACTCAATTCCGTCTGGAAGTTTAGTTTGCGGACGCGGCATTAAGGGCCATAACATTGCGAGGCAGCAATTACTATGTTCTTGGATTTACTCATCCTCTTCATTACCGGACTCGTCGTCCTGGCAGAGTGGCTCGAAGGCGACACCCCCTGGTTCATGGGGATGATTTTTACCTGCCTCCTGACGGCCATCTATCTGCGGGAGCGGCAGCATCGAATCCGTGAAGATTTCTTGAATCAGCTCAAGCTTTCAAGAAAGGAGCTTCGTGCCGGTGGAACGGTACTCATCGACGGACGATGCCTTCGATACGACACCGAACTCACGACCTATTCTGCAACGGTCGGAGGACTTCTCACGGTCGTTGAGATCCCTTCCGCATTCCAGTTTCCCGATGACGGCCGGTCAGTCGGAACTCACCTTTTCTCTCTGCTCTCGATTATCAGCGGCTGGTGGGCACCCGCGGGACCAATTCACACATTGGTCGTCCTCCACCAAAACGTGAGCGGTGGAAAAAAACAGCGTGTGTGCGAGCTCGTCGACAACGCCCATCTCCAGAAAACGCTCCTGTCCGAGATCAAGACATTTCCCCCTAAGAACTCACAATCACTTCACAATATCTCCACATCGGTACGGTTGTAATATCCTTCGGGCAACGATACTATCCCGACGTTTTCAGTCCCCTTGCCGCTTTCGGCAAATGCGCTCGGTTAATTAGATTATTTCCGGAACGGAGCACTAAAAAAACATGCAACAATCGCCGACACGAGATGGTTCCGAGCGCGAGAGTGCAGATTCTCTTGAGAATAAAACGCCTGCCGAAAGCAGTGATTTTATCGAAGATTCTTCGGAGACTCCCCTCCTCGACCAGATATCTTCCCCCGCAGACGTGAGAACGCTCTCGCCTGAGGGTCTCGAACAACTCTGCAAGGAATTGCGGACCGAGCTGATTTCGACGGTGAGCCAAATCGGTGGGCATTTTGCCTCTAGCTTGGGAGCGGTCGAGCTCACGGTGGCGATGCACGCGAGCTTCGACACGCCGCGCGACCGGCTCGTATGGGATACCGGGCATCAGGCATACATTCACAAGATCCTCACGGGACGGAGGGGCGATCTCCCTGGGATTCGGAAGTTTGGCGGCATCTCGGGATTTCCGCGGCGTCCGGAGAATGAATACGACACGTTCGGCGTCGGTCACGCCGGTACGAGCATCTCTGCAGCACTCGGAATGCTCGAAGCCAGTTCTCATGATTACCCTGGAAAAGAAGACCGCCGAGTAGTGGCCGTCATCGGCGACGGAGCCATGACTTCCGGAATGGCGTTTGAAGCGCTCAATCACGCGGGCCACCTCCATCGCAATCTCATCGTCATTTTGAATGACAATGAAATGTCTATCGCGCCGAACGTCGGCGCTCTCAGCTGGGCATTCTCTCGAGCGGTGACAAACCGTTTTTCCACCAGCGCCAGAAAACATTTCAAGAGCCTCGTCGAGAAGGGGGTCATTCCACGCACGTTCTATCGAATTTTGGATCGCGCCGAGGAAGCGACTCAGGGATTTTTCTCCACGCCCGCGATGCTGTTCGAGTCCTTTGGCTTCCGGTACTTCGGTCCGATCGACGGCCACAACGTGGGACAACTCCTTCACGCGCTGAAGACCGCGAAGAACCAGGACGGACCGGTTCTCATTCACGCGCTCACGACGAAAGGAAAGGGATATGAGCCGGCCGAGGACGATCCGGTAAAATGGCACGGGGTCGTTCCCTTTGAGATTAAGAAAGGGGCGTTCATTAAGAGCAACACCCAGCCAAAAGGGCCGTCATACACAACGGTCTTTGGAGCAACGCTCGTTGAGCTCGCGAAGAAGGACCCGCGGGTCGTAGGCATTACGGCGGCAATGCCGGACGGCACGGGACTCACCGCGCTCCAACAGCAGATGCCCGACCGATATTTCGACGTGGGAATCGCGGAGCAACATGCCGTGACGTTTGCCGCGGGACTCGTGTGCGAAGGAATGCGCCCATTCTGCACGATCTACTCTACGTTTATGCAGCGCGCCTATGATCAGATTGTCCACGACGTTTGCGTGCAAGAGCTTCCGGTGATCTTCGCCATGGATCGAGCCGGTCTCGTCGGCGCGGATGGAGCGACTCATCACGGAGTTTTTGACATCGCGTTTCTCCGTTCTCTCCCGCACATGACGGTGATGGCTCCGAAGGACGAAGGTGAGCTTCGCGATATGATGTACACCGCGGTTGACCATCTCTCGGGCCCGATCGCATTCCGTTACCCTCGGGGGAACGGCATTGGCGTCGATCTTACTCGTGAGCCGCAGCGAATTCCGATCGGAAAAGGAGAGCTCCTGCGAGAAGCACCGGCTGGAGCGAAACAGACGGCAGCGCTCATCGGATTCGGAAATACCGTCCAGTTCGCCGAGGAAGCCGCGGTTATCCTCGCCGGCCTCGGAATCGAGTGCGACGTGATCAATGCCCGATTCGCGAAGCCGCTCGATGAGCGACTCTTGGAAAAAGTCCTCTCACGGCATTCGATTGCCGTGACGATTGAAGACCATGTTATCCAAGGCGGGTTCGGGAGCGCTGTCCTCGAATTTATGTCGGACCTCGGGTTGACGGCAGGCTGCCGACTCCTTCGGATGGGAATCGACGACGTCTTCGTGGAGCACGGCACCCAGGAACAGCTCTACCGCCTCTCGGGCTTCGATGTTGAGTCAATCGTTCGGAAAGTGGAGCAGGCTTTCTACGAAGCGTCAAAGTCGGTCAGTCGAAAAGTCGCGAATCTGGGGTAAGCGGGACTTTTCAGACCCCGCCGCGGATCGCAGTCGAGACTCACCAGCCCCGTTCGGGTCACGAAAATTTGAGTGCAATTTTTCGTGGACTTTACCAATATGTGCGCATGCACGGATTTCATCGAGAAAGAAGCTCTCTGCTATCGAGAGTGTCGGCGGTTCTCGTCCCCGCTCTCACCGCGATCGTCATCGCCGTGGGATTCGTCCCCGAGTGCTTCTCGTCACTGCCATTTCATTCCGCTGAGCTGCACGGCCACGTTTCGATAACAAAAAAATTGGCGGAGTTTCTCCGACACGGCCGGCTGTTTTTTTTCGATCATTGGTGCTTCACCGGTTGGCCGGTCTTTAGCCATGCACCGCCGTTTCCGTATTTAGCGTCGGCCTTCTTCTCCTACCCTCTTGCATTTTTCTCTCAGGAGCCCGCGCGTCTCAGTTGTCAGCTGTTAACCGGTATCCTCCTGGCAGGACTTCCGTTCTCGATCTTTCTTGCCGCTCGAGGACTTCTGCCGCGAGGTGAAGACGGCCGTGAGCGCGGCTCGCCCTTCCTGCTCGGGGTTGCGGCATCGCTCTTCGGAACATGGTTTCTTGCGCACCCCGGGAGCAACTTCGGGCTCGGCGCAAAATCCGGTACGCAGCTCGGGCATCTCCCCGGACTCTTCTCGTGGCATCTGCTGCTCCTCTACGCCGGCCTTATTCTTCGGGTAGGATCACCTTCCACTTCCGAACGAAAGCCGATTTCTCCACTCCTCCTCAGCTTTGCCATTGCCGCGCTCCTGCTCACGGAGCCTCACTCCGCTGCCTTCGCGCTTCTATTCGGCGGCTTTCTCTTCCTCTGGCGGGGATTTTCGTTCGGAATCGTCTTCACTCATCTTCTTGGGTTAGGAATTTCCGCATTCTGGTGGCTGCCGACAGCGATCGCCGATCGCCCTCTCTCCGCAGCAATGCCTGCCGGATCGCCGGGTGATTTCTTTACGCTCCTTCTCCGGCTGTCTCCTGAAAACGCTTTTCGGGCGCTTCTCCCCCAATACGCCGGATCACTCTCGCTCGTGCCCGTCACCATGATCGCGTGCTTTGCATCCCTACTCTATCCCATGGTTCGAAGACATCGAGTGCTCCTCACGGGATTGTTCCTTACGGTGTTGAGCGTCTTTCTATTGAAGAGCGACTTTGCCGCAAAGCTCTCTCCTATCTCACTCGACCCGGTGAAATTTCTCGCGCCCGCCGTGTTGCTGTTCATCACCCTGCTCTCGGCGGTACCGGTCATGCTTGCTCGGGGCTCCGCACCCTCAGCGGTCCTACTCGCGCTCATTCTCATCGTCGTGCAGCTCCAAGAATTTCTGCTCTGGGATTCGACGCTGACTGCAACCGGCTTAAAGAACTTCTCTTCGGAGGCAAAGATTCTCGATTTTCTTTCGGAGACCAAATCACAAACCGCCGGAGGTTCCGAGCGCCTCTACATTGAACGGCCGCTCGAAGGCAGTCGCAAAGATTATTCGTTTCCCTATCTGGTCTCGCAGCTCGGCGACGAGACAGGATTGGAATCAGCAAGCGGACTATTTCCTGAACAATCGCCGGTCGGCGAATTTATCGAGACGGCAGCAGGAGGGCTCGGGCTGAACGTCTTTCCCTCTCCAGTTCTTCGCGCTGCCGGTGAGACTTTTACTCCCGAGGAGCGGATTCAGCAGCTTCGTGACTTCGGAGTCTCGAAGATTCTGCGGGTACGCTTAGCGGAAAACGCCCCTCTCCAGATCACGGGAATGGCGCCTCCGGCCGTGTCGGGCCCGGTAGAAATCTTCTCCATCGGCCCTGCGGCGCCGGCGATTGCCCCGCCGTCGAAGCGATTGATTGGCTATAGAGATCTCAGCGGAAGTTTACCGTTTGAAGTTCTCGAGCGTGTCTTTTATACGCACCACGATCTCTGGAAGACGTTCGAGATCATCCTCCTCCGACAGGAAGACGTGGTTCCAGCCGACGTTGAACAAGTGCTCTTCAACAGCAAAGACGAGCAGATTTTTGAGGCCGCGAAAAAACTTCTCGTCGCCGAGAAACGCAGCTCGCCTCTCATCACGCGTTTTATTAACTTTCCATTCGTCCCAGAGTCACTTTCCCCCGAAACTCGTCCCGCCGCGCCGAGAGAGCGGTTCCGAGATCTCTGCCAGCGCGCGCGAGATTTCTTTCTCGACACCGGGCTCCCCAAAACTCTGCTTGAGACACCCGGCACGCGGCCGTCCAGCGACGAGAAGCTCGCCGCAGCGGCGTCGTTTGATTGGGAGAGTCAGAGGATTCACCTCTCGAACTTAAATGTCGGACGCCTCATCGGAGTGAACTATTCGTATTCGACGGGATGGGTCTCCGATGAGGGAACTATCTTCCGCGGTCTCGGAGAGCGCATGTGGTTTCTGCCGAAGTTCTCGGAAGCCGAGCTGCGATATTCGGTTTTTCGGGGAAGCATCGCACTCGCCGGTGCCGTCATCACGGCAATTTCTGTGATTCTCACATTTCTCGTCGCGAGAGGCCGGGAATAGCCCGTTCCGTCTAGGGAAGGTCTGATTAACTTTCTCTGGTGCTCCGGTGCTCTGTGGTTCAATTAACAAAAACTCAAAGAAATGAACCACAGACCATCGGAGCATCAGAGAGATATGAGATTTGATCAGAGAATCACTTTAGTCGGAGCCCCCAAGGGGCGACCGGAAAGCACAGAGCGGTTTTCGTGAGAGAAAAAAGCTGCGAGGCCGGAGGCTTCTCAATATTAATTCGGACAAAACTCTCGAGCACCGCTTTACCGTCCCAGCGAGCTCGCGGGACTTTCCGGTTTCGCGATTCGCCAAAGAAATTCGAACAGAATACTGAAATTTCGAATCACTTCTGGGTTGACGATGATGATCCCACCGATGCTTTCTTCTTTGAAGGTCGTCATCACCACTTTCTTTGAAGTCACCTTGAGGTCCATCCCGAAGGGAAAATCTTTCGGATCCAGGTATCGAATCTCGCGCAACTCCTGCTGATTATCGGTTTTAAAGACGTCTGAATGAGGACTGATAATCCGGCTGCGGATCTTTCTCCGAATCCGTTTTTTCACCCATTCCGGATTATAATCAGCGAGCACAGAACGGAGGAGCTTCCGGTCCATGATCGAATTCACGGGCGCTTTGTCTCGAAGAAGCTCCTCATACACTCGAATCATTCCGGGCTTGCCTTCAAAACGAAACACTCCCTCAGCGCCCTCGGCCAAGGAGTGATCAACAACGAGAGTTTTAAGGGTTTCTTCGAGCTCGAGTCGGCTCCTGCGAATCTCTTGCTCTTGCCGCTCCAGGAGGCCGGTGAGCCGTCTGGGGTTGAGTGCAACGAAGCTCGTTTTATAGCCGGTGCCTCTTCGCTCGACGAGATCCTTCGAAGAAAGGGCAGCAAGTACGTTGTAGGTGTTCGTGCGAGTCGTCCCCGCAATTTTCGCGATGGATGACGCGGACTGAGGGCCGGACCTGAGCAGCAACTGATACATTCGCGCTTCCAAGGCATTCAGGCCGAAGACTCCAGGGAGCGAACTATCGAAGATATCTTTCATAAATTGTCCATTTATAATGGACATATATTTTCGTCAAGAATCTAGAAAAATGCCTGAAATGGCGATAATTTCCTTTCCATTCGTAGAGACGTCCAAGTTCAGCGGACGTTTTGTTCCTTCTCTTTTTCTTTGAGAATTTTTTCTCCTCTGCCCTCCACCGGCACCAGGCTTCCGGCGGACGGCAGTGGTGTCGTGGTTATTTAAAACTCGAAACAGAGTCCGGGATCCTTTCGGATCCGGATTCAAAACAGGGGAGAGGGCTCGCCATGAGCGGATCGGCAACGGGTCACCGCGGAGGCTCCGGATACTTCGGAGCGGACACGGTGGAGCTGTACGTGAACCACGGCGTCGACGGCCGTGAGCTGTTGGATGGGGGCATCGGGGCCTGGATCTCGGAGAACAGCCCCGGACAGATCGTCGCCGACTTCGGCATGGGCACCGGCTGGGGCCTCGAGGCGATGATCAAAGCCGGCGCACGAGAAGGCCGCGGCGTCGATCTCTCGCGGGCGATGTTTGAAAAGGCCGAGGCGCGCATCGCTGCTGCTGGGCTGAGCGCGCGCGTGAAGCTCTTCGAGGCGGACGCCGGGAACCTGCCGAGGGAGCATTTCCCGGACAACTGGTTCGGCGCTGCACTCGTCGTCAACTTCGGCTGCGCCGTGAGCTCCCCCGTCTTGCGGGCGGCCCTCGGCGAGATGCGCCGCAGCCTCAAGACGGCGCGGCTGACGCCGACCCCGGTCAGGGGGCGGGCGCTCTTCACGGCCCCGGGCTGGCTCGAAGACCCCTTCCTCATCGACGGCGACGAGGTCGAGCAGATCCGCCGCTTCGAACAGCGTCTCCCCACCGCGCGGTCGATCGACGATCTGAAAGCTCTGGTGAAGGAGGGTACGGACTTCCACCGCGCGACGCTGCTCTGGGACGACGGCCGGTCCCGCGCCCGGCTGGTCAGGAACGAAATCATCGAGCCGAACACCCAGATTTGGCGGATCATCTCGCGGAACAACCTCGTCGCGAACTTCTCCCACACGAAGGAAGAGCAGGAGGCGGAGTTCGCGGCGGCGGGTTTCGTCCTGGAGAAGACGGAGGCCCACGTCCTTACGGAGGAGCGCCGCATCGAGCTAAACGCCGGTCAGTTGCCGGAGAACACGTTCGGGAAGCAGTTTACGCGGAAGCCGGCGTTCTATCTCTTCCATCTGCTCGCAGCGTAGCGAAGAGAAGAGTTCAGGTTGGCGTGGATTCTCGATCCACGAGGGGTTTCGACACCACGTCCTCCTGAACGGCTTAGCGTTTTTCTGGCTGTGGCGGATGAACGCCGTTATAGGAGCTGCCGATCGAGAATTCGAACGTTTTCATCGTTTCTCCCGCGAATACAACCGGTACTCTGTCAGGAAGTTTTTTCACCGATGAGAAATACTTCGAAGCAGCTTCTTCGTTTCGTTTCTCTTTCAACACGATAAGCGCATTCTGTCCGGTCAGCTCATGCCAACCATCCCAAATATCGTATTGGTTCATCCGGCGGCCGTCGAGATTCGCATTATACACTCGGGGACGCTCTTTCGAGTAAAACGCGATCTCGGATGCGACTTCATAGCTGTCGGTAAACACGAACGGCTGCGGCGCGTTCTCCCCCGCTGATTTTCTGTAATCCGCGAGCACCTTATCAACACCCGCGCCAAGCTCAGTCCAACCAGCCAGCTTCTTCGTGGGAAGCACTTTGGTAGGCAGCCAAAAATGACATCCGAGAAAAGCCAGGTGGGCGATCACGGTTATTCCAGCGCTCAAGAGAATCCCAGGTTTGATAAGCCGGGTAACGCGCGGGGAAACGATCCGATAGTGAGCGATGAGATAGGCGAGAAGCAGCAGCCCGCCGATATAGATGGGCAACGGCCAATTTGCGTAGGCAGGCTTCGTGAAAGAGACCAGGGCGACAAAGACGGCAAGCGGTGCGGAAGAGAAGAGGAGCAGCGCCGCCACCCGGTCGTCGCTCTTCCATTCACGATAGGCCGCCGCGAAGCTATAGAAAATTCCAAAAAAGATAAGGGGACCGACGAATCCGATTTGGCCGAGCAGCAGCTCGAAAAAGAATTGCGGCCTGAGTGAGGAAGATTTCGAATTCGCCACATGAGAGGCGTTGTGCTGGAAGTTCACCCACGCGTGTTCGGCGTTCCACTTGAGAATAGGAAATATAACGAACAAACAGACGACGGTCCCCGCGATGAATGCCGGATGGATCAAATGCCGCCGCAGGTGCGGCGTGAGAAACAATAGAAGAAAGATGCTCGGGTAGAGAAAGGCGACCGTATACTTTGCCAGCACGCCCAAGCCGACCGCCGCTCCGAACCCAACCCAATAGGGAGATTCTTCTTCGACCACCGCGCGGTGTGCGCACACGAGCGCAACCAACCAGAGCAAAGCTGCCGGCGCGTCGGTCGTCATGAGCACGCCCATCTGCGCGAAGATGGGCAACGACCGGCTCGCGAGCCACGCCGCGAGTGCCGTTCTCGGACCCATGAGCTGCCGGACAAAAACGTAAAACAAAATCGAGAAAAACGCGTAACACGCGATAGCCGGAAGCCTCACGGCGAACGGTGTCTCTCCGAACAGCATGGTGCTGGCTTTGATGAGCACGGCAACCGCCGGGCCTTTACTGTAATACGCCCAATCGATGTGCCGCGACCATTCGACGTAGTGAGTCTCATCCGGAGAAAGGTCGAAGGGCGAAAAGAGAACGACGAGGACATTCACCGCTGTCAGGAAAACGAAGACTAAAAAGAACCATCGGTCGCTTGCGGTAAGTCGTGAGTCGGTCATCCTAAAGCTCTCTTTGGGAGTTCTCTCGCCGTGCTACGGGAGAACCACAAGCTCCACCCGGCGATTGAGCTGCTTGCCTTCGCCGGTTTTATTCGTCGCAAGCGGATCTTTTGCCGCGTGAGCATACGAACGGATGATGTCGGTTGAGATCCCTTGAGCGGCAAGAAACGCGACAACCGTTCGGGCCCGCGCTTCACTGAGCTGCTGGTTCTTGTCGTTGTTCCCGAGGTCGTCGGTATGCGCATGAACCTCTATCGCTTTTACGAAGGGATGCCGACGGACTGCAGCAGCGAACCGCTCGAGCTGTTGTGCCGCACCAAGGCGGAGCGACGCTCGGTTCGCATCAAAGTAAACAGTGTCTTGGATCGATGCGCTGTTGATTCGGCGTCCCCGATCATCCAATGTATCTTGAATGGACATCAACGCACGCTGATTGAGCGCAATTTGGGTCTTCAGGGAGTCGAGCTCACGCTGCTGTTGAAGCTCCTGCCCTTCGGCGATGTCGAGACCTACTCCGGTCATGATACCGCTCGCCGCACCAATGGCGGCACCGACACCCATCCCGGCATCGACGTGCTGCACCTGATTTCCGATGACACCTCCGGCGCCGGTTCCCCAGCCTGCCCCGAGAACCGCACCAACGGCTGTTTTGTCAGGACCTGCCGTCGGCGAGCATGCCGAGAGGGACCAAATCGAAAAAAGTGCTGCCGAAACGATACGAAGACGTCGCCTGATATTCATGGTGATCCAAAAAATTTGATCCAATCTCTGAGCCAACCCAGAACCCGAGGCCACTCCGATATTGAGAGACCCAGAAGAGATTGTGCGTTGTAAATAAATACCGTCAAAGGATTCACTCCGGCAATCCTCCTTTTCGCGCGCGTTGCACTGCTACAATTCCAAAAACCAACATCAACCACGCTCCGGTATCACCTATACGGGAATACAGGGTGCGCCCGCTGAGAATCGGTGCCTCAACGACAGCAAATCCCTCTTGAAACATAGGAATCGACGCAAATGTCTCGCCGGTAGGATCAACGACGGCCGAGTATCCTGTGTTCGTTCCTCGCACCAAAGTCCGGCCGGTCTCGATCGCACGCCAGGCGGCAAGCATGTGATGCTGCAATGGCGCGTGGGATTTCCCGTACCAGGCGTCATTCGTCAGGTTGACCAAGAGGTTCGAACCGAACAGGAGATACTCCCGGCTTAATCGCGGAACCAGATCTTCGTAACAAATGAGCGTCCCGATTCGAAGCTCCGGAGTGCCGGTTTCGACATTCTCCGGGATCGAAAGCGGCATCACGATCTCACCTCTCGTGAGATTGCCCGTCATCGGACTCAATTTCGCAAGAAACGGCAGCACCGATGCAAGCGGCATGTATTCGCCAAACGGCATGAGCGTCCGCTTGTGATACATCTCCCGGAGCACCCCGTTCGCCGACAGCATTGCCGAATTGTAGCGATGATATGAATTTTCACGATTGGTCAGCAGACCTTGCTCCTTGAGCACCCGGAGCTCCTCCGGCGATTTCTCTTGAAACGACATCGTGCCGTAGATCAGGCTCCCATCGCCCTGCGGAAATGGATCGTAATTTGTGCCCCGCAATGACTTCGTCTTCAGGCCGGTCGGAGTCCACACGTTCATCACGGATTCCGGCCACACCAACAGCTCTGCCCCCGCTTCCACGGCGCGTTTTGAGAGTGACGCATAGGTCTCGAGATTCGCGCTGAGCATCATCACGTTGGCGCCTTTCAGCGCATGAAGGTTTCCCTGCACGAGGCCGATTTTCACACGCGGCGCAACTCGCGTCTCATCCGACACGGCCACGTTCCGAAATGCACCGGCGATGAGCGGCAACGCGATGACCGCAGATGTGAGCAAGAGCCGTCCGTGCCGAACACCACCTTCCTCACGTGCGAGAAGAATCGTATCGACGGCGAGCGCAGCCCAGACCAGAACAAGAAAGCTGAGCGGATATTCACCGCAGACTCCGGCCAACGACGAGAAACTCTTCCAGGCGAGAAAATTGTGCGCGAGTCCCCAAGGAAACAAGCGGGGAAAAATCATCTCGAATACTATCCATGCGACCGGAAGAAACAGCCAATGCTCATCGACGTCACCCGAGCGGAATCTCCCGTACAGCCATCCGGCCGCCGCAAATTGCAGCGCAGAGGTGGATACAAATAATGCAAACACGAGGTGCGCGACGATCGATGGAAATCCGCCGAACAGCGTGATGGTTTCAGGGATCCAATAAAACGCTGTGGTTGAAAAAACGATGCCGCCCGCGAAGAAATCACGCGCCGGCCGACGGCTCATTCGCCCAAAAGCGACGAAACAGAGAATGGCGATGGTCGCGAGAGACACTGCGGCCCAGGAATCGGCAAAAACAGCCGCAAGCCCGAGAAGCAGACCACCGATGAGAAACCCGGCCAACGAGATGCGGTCAGTCACTCGTAAGCTCTCGTCCGATAGATGTCGGCATCCACGAGGAGCGTTCGTAGTTTTCGACCGATTCGCTGTCTTCGTCGTGCGCGATGTGCGGCAGCGCACACTCGTCCCACGCAGCCTTCAGCGAAGTAACAAACTCCGTCACCATAGCCGGCGTGTGGGCGGCGGTGGGAGTTACTCGGAGTCGCTCGGTGCCTTTTTCCACAGTTGGGAAATTGATCGGCTGAACATACATTCCGAACTTCTTGAGAAGATGGTCAGCGAGCTCTTTGCAGCGGAAGGAATCCCGCACCATCACTGGCACCATATGTCCCGGCGTGAGCAGCGTCGGAATCTCGGACGCGCGAAGCTCGCGCTTTAATTGCTTTACTCGCTCATAGAGCGACTCGCGTTCTTCTTGGCTGTTCTTCAGATGGCGGACGCTCGCGAGTGCGGCGGCGCAGACGACCGGAGGCAATGACGTCGTGAAGATGAATCCCCCTCCGTAGCTCCGAACGACATCAACAGCACGGCGAGATGCGGTGATAAATCCTCCAACCACGCCGAACCCCTTTCCGAGTCCGCCCTGCACAATATCGACCTCATCGAGGAGACCGAGCTGTTCACAGATTCCACCGCCTCGCTTTCCGTAGACGCCGACGGCATGCGTTTCATCGACATACGTCAGAGCGCCATGCCGCTTTGCGACTTCTAGCATCTCGGCGATCGGTGAAATGTCCCCTTCCATTGAATAGATAGATTCGAACGCCACAATCTTCGGGCGATCCGAAGCCGCTCGGCTCATCTCGCGCTCGAGATGCTCGGGATCGTTGTGCGTGAAAATTACACGCTCGGTCCGGCTATTCCGGATTCCGGCGATCATCGAGGCGTGATTATGAGAGTCGGAGAAGATGATGCTGTCTTTCATCACCGCGCCGAGCGTGCTGAGCGCCGTCTCGTTCGCGACAAAGCCTGACGTGAAGAGCAACGCCGATTCCTTCCGGTGGAGGTCGGCCAGCTCATGCTCCAACTCGACTAAGAGATGATGAGTTCCTGAGATATTTCTCGTTCCGCCGGCGCCGACACCGTATTGCTGGACCGCGGCTTCGGCGGCCTCCAAAACCCTCGGATGCTGGCTCATCCCGAGGTAGTCGTTACTGCACCAGACCGTAACTTCATTGACTCCGTCGACCCCTCTTACGTCGGCGAGCGGATTTCGGCCTCGAAAACGGCCGATATCGAGAAACGTCCGGTATCTCCCCTCGTCCCTCAGTTTCGTAAGGAGGGTTTCAAATAGTTCCTGATAGTTCACGTAGTTTACTCAGTCGATCACTCACAAAAAAAGCCAAGTGTGAGAGGAATTTCGAGAAATCGGACGACACAACCTTGAGATCCGCAATCGTCAGGCTATAAATGCCCGGCAACTCGCGGTGGGATCTCTCTCAGCCGCAGGTGAATTATTGCATTAAACGGGGTCTAACATGAAGCCTCAGAATCAACAAACTCTATCAAACCAGTCTGAAATCACTCTCTCCCATCGCCCGCGCAGAATGCGATTGAAAGAGTCGATTCGAAACGCCGTCGCCGACGTGACGCTCACGAGACACAATCTCGTGATGCCGCTTTTCGTGAAGCCGGGGAAAAACGAACGGCAGCCGGTCTCCTCGATGCCCGAGGTGTTTCAAGAATCGCCGGACAAAGCGCTTGAGACAATTCGCGAGCAGGCCGACCGAGGCGTCGAGCACTTCTTGCTGTTCGGAGTCGTTCCTCCGGAGAAAAAGGACCCGACGGGTTCAATCGCCTGGAGTCCTGACAATCCCGTGAACATTCTCATGCGTTCTGTCCGAGACGCTGGCCTCAAGTCCACGCTCATCGCGGACTGTTGTTGCTGTGAGTATACCGACCACGGTCACTGCGGAGCGCTCAGCAAAAATCCCGACGAAACTGTCGACAATGATCAAACCCTTCCGCTTCTGCAGAAGCAGGCGCTGGCCTTTGCGGAGTTCGGAGCCGACATCATTGCTCCCTCGGGAATGATGGACGGAATGATCGGTTCAATTCGCGAAGCTCTCGACCAAGAAGGTCAGAAAAACATCGCCATCATGAGTTACGCGATGAAGTATGCGTCCGCGATGTACGGTCCCTTCCGGGAAGCGGCTCAAGGCGCGCCGAAGTTCGGGAACCGGCGCTCATATCAAGCCGACTACCGCCGCTCGCGTGAATGGGAAACGGAAATCGAAATGGACATGGCTGAAGGCGCCGACATGCTCATGGTGAAGCCGGCGGCGACGTACCTCGACATCATCCGTCAGGTTAAAGACGCTTCTCCTCTCCCGCTTGCTGCGTATCACGTGAGTGGAGAGTACAGCATGATTCGGGCGGCAGCAGCAAACGGCTGGATCGATCTTCAGGCGGCAGCGACGGAGGTCACCTATGGCATCCGGCGCGCGGGTGCCGACATGATCATCAGCTATTTCACTCCTCGGATGATGGAGTGGCTGAGGTAACCTTTCAACTCTGAGCTTGAAGAGCTCCGAGTGTCGGTCTCGGTCTCGAAGAAGATACGGCAAACCTCAGTCGTTCCTCGGCACGGGAACTTTTGTGTTCTCTGCAATCTCCAGAAGATCGAGCATCCTCCGGAATCCGCGATTCTTCGCGGCGGCAAGCGGAGTGACTCCAGCCTTGTCCGGAATCGACGGATCAGCGCCCGAAGCGAGGAAAAGCCTCACGAGCTCCAGATTATCATCGCGAACTGCGAGCAGGAGAGGAGTAGCGCCGCTCACGTCCCTTAGATTGAGGTTTCCGCCGGCGGCAATCAACGCTTCGGCGATTCTCAGATCCGGAAGCTTTCCAAGAGAATGAATCGCGGCAGAACCAGATCGCTCAAGGAGGTTGGGATTTGCCCCAGCACGAAGCAAAGCGGCGATCGTCTCCACATCGGTATAGCTAAGAGTATGTACGACGAGCGGGAGCCGTCCGGAGATCGGATCCATTCTATTCGGATCGGAACCGAGGTCGAGGAATGCCTTCAAAGCACCCGGTTCGCTGGAGATTTCCGTAAGCGACTCATGAAACCGGCTCCGCACGTCAAATATCTGCCTCACGAGATTAAGCTCGACTCCCAACGACTGCTCTGCTCGAACTGTGGAATAAACCACCCACCGATGGAGCCAATTCAACTTTCGAGCCGCGTTGGTTGCGACGAAGAGAGCAACCGATACGAGACACGCTCGAACCCAACGATTCGACAGCACCGTACGAAATCGCGACCGCTGACTGCGTCCGGAGAATAAAACTTCGGGAAGCACTGCCTCACGAGTTCCTGTGATAAACTCGGGGACCGCCGAGTCAGATCGATCAAACTCTCGAAACACCGAAAGCATCTGTTCAGCATTTCGAAACCGTTTTGAGCTGTCTTTCTCACACGCTTTGGCAATTGCGGCCTGAAGCCACACCGGAGTATCGGGACGAATCGCTCCGAGCGATGGGAGCGGATCATGAAGATGCCGCTGGGCAAGATTAAAAAGAGTCGTGTCAAGAAACGGTGGACGGCCGGTGAGGAGCTCAAAGGCCAAGATGCCGATCGAATACACATCTGATGCCTCGGTCAGCAGACTGCCGGCGAACTGTTCCGGAGCCATATACGGGGGAGTGCCCAGCATTTTTCGCCCAGACTCGCCGGAGCGCCTGAGGGATTGTGCAAGACCAAAATCTGCGAGCTTCACCTGTGAAACGGCATCGGGTATGGCATCGCTGAGAAGTGCGTTCTCGGGTTTTACATCGAGATGGATCACTCCAAGTTTATGGGCATGGCTTAGTGCTCGAAGGATCCCTGAAAGACGGCGAAGAACGAGCTCGATCGGAAGTCCCGAGCCATTGTGGTTGTCGAGCTCGCTGCGGAGGGTCAACCCTGGAACGTATTCCATCACAATGCTGTAGCCGAAGGTCGGATCGGCGCAAAAGTTATACGTTCGAACGATGCCGGGATGTATCAGTGTGCGAGCGAGGAGAACCTCTCCTTTGAATCTGTTCAGCGCTCGTTGATCGCTCACGAGATGAGGGTAAAGAAATTTCAAGACCGCCGACTCGCCTCTCAGCATCGAGTCTTCCACCTGAAGTACCCACCCCATTCCGCCCTCCCCGAGAACTCGGAGCGGAACGTAGCGGCCGCCGATCAACCTCTTGCTCTTGAGAAGTGCCGCAACCTCTTCATACATCACTGCTCACTCCGCGGCTCACTCCAATTTGGAGAGAGATCTTGAAGTCCGGCCTCCTTCGCGTAGCTCTTTGCCGCGCGTCCGCTCGCGTCGACGTCGAAAGGCGAGCCTCCTTTCGCAAGAAGCATCTCCGCTGCACCTCGATTCCGAGAGAGGAGCGCGTGCAACAGCGCGGTCCGTCCTTCATTGTCTCGGGCCGTGACGCGCGCCCCCTTCTGCAGAAGATAGCGAATTGTTGCCTCAGCCGCCCCTCTCCCCTCTCCAAGAGCGGTCGCGTCCATCAGCGGCGTGCGACCGGTGACGTCGCGTGCATCAATTTTACTCAAGCCATACTCGCGTGAGAGCAGTCGCTGCAGGACTCCGATCCGATGGAGCGCAGCGGAAACGTGCAGCGAGCTTTTTCCTTTTCCGTTCAGAGCAGAGACATCAGCGCCGAGATCGAGCAACTTGCTCAAAAGGTCCATGTCATACCTGTCGACCGCCCAGTGAATCGGGCAGTTCGAAGAATTGTCGCAGATATTCGGATTCACGTTGCAATAGTAGAGTTGAAGTGCCGAATAGTAAAAATTATGATTTAGCGCGTACATCAGGGGGGTCTCTCCCTTTTTGTTCCTGATGTTCAAATCGGCTTGAAAATCGCGAAGGAAATAGATCGAATTTTGAAACGGGTTGTGCGTCGCATGATGTGCCGCGGAGTTTCCGTTTGCATCAACCACGTTTTTCGCTCCTCCGGCATCGAGATAGGCGTAGACGTTGAGACTGCGCCAATCCCCGTCAGAAATCACTTTCAGCGCACCGATCGGATCGGAAAGTTTTACATGAATGCCCCAAAGGGACTTCAAGAACGTGAGATCGATGCCGAGGAAGGATTCGGTCTGCAGAAGTTTGCTTCCTACCCAACGCTTGGTGTTCATTTGGTTCGCGGTGATCGCAAGCAAGACGATGACAATCGCTGTTATCAGCGTCCATCGGAGCAGTGAAACCGGTCGTCTCCTTTTCCGCTGTTGGATGCGGCGAAGGAAAGAAAACCTGAGAACTTCCGGCATCGCGGATTCTGAATTTTTGGGCAGGTGTTCGCTGATCAGCGCAGAAACTTCCGCCGCCGACGCGAAACGCCGCTTCGGATCTTTCTCCAGACACTTCATCACCAGCTCTTGGAACCAGAGGGGGATTTTGGTGCCCCCATCTTCCCGGAACGCGGGTACAGGCTCGGAGATATGCAGCTTGCCGTAAGCAACATACGATTCGCCTTCGAACGGCAACCTGCCCTGAGACAATTGGTATGCGAGGATGCCGAATGAATACACGTCGGCTCTCGTATCGACCACTTCCCCGCGGAATTGTTCAGGCGCCATATACGACGGAGTGCCGATCGATTCACCTGTTTGGGTGAGGCCGAATTCGGACTCGAGGCTCTTGGCGAGTCCGAAGTCCGCCAACTTTACTATTCCCGAGTAAGACACCAGAATGTTCGACGGCTTGAGATCACGATGGACGACGCCCGATGTATGAGCATAGGCGAGGCCATTCGCCGTGTCGGAGAGCATGAGCAGGCATTCATCGAAATCAAGGGGTCGGCTCTCGTTCTCCTCGAGAAAGGCCTCGAGGCTCTTCCCTTCGATGAGCTCCATCGTAATGTAACATCTCCGATCGCTGTCGCTGTAGAAGTCGAAGATCTGAACAATGTTTGGGTGGGTGAATTGACGCGCGAGAATGACTTGGGCGCGGAATCTCTCGAGCGCCGCGGCATCCGAGAGGAGATGCGGATGGAGAACTTTGAGGGCGATTTTTTCTCCGTCGAGCTCCCGGTCGCTCACTTCATACACCGCACCGTTTGCGCCAAGTCCGAGGTGCCGACGAACAGCGTAGCGTCCGTTCTGAAACGGCCGGGGAAGCCTCGTATTTTTCGTGTGCGCGAACATGTTGCGGCAACCTCGAAGGAATTCGCGGAAATCTTAAAGATCATCGGCACTTGACGCGTGAATCTCCACGCTGAACTGCGGCGATCGCGTTCGACACTTCAGCACCCCATACGGAGTAAAAACTTCTGATAGTCCAAAGAGTTGAGGAAAGCTTCGCCTTAAAAGCTTCCCGGACATTGGGGAAGCCAGCGGGACCGGGCGGTGGAAATGGGGATTACATCGAGCGCGTTCGGAGGAATTGCTTGAGAGTCGCCTCAAACGACGTCACGATGTTTTTCTCGGTATGCGGCACGGTCGTGAAATTCATGAGCTGCCAGTCCGATCCCGCGTAGATAGCCTCGCAGGCGCCGATGAGATCATCGTTTCGAAAAAGGCCGAAGCATTTGTTCTTCGGAGAATACATCTCGTCGGGAGTCTCGAAGTGTTTGTTTGCTCGAATAAGCTGGTCGAGCAGGAGCCCTCGAGCTAGCTGGCGCTCTTCAAGAGAGAGAATTTCCCGTACTTCGACTCGCTCTTGAAGAATCTTCGTGCCGGAGCCTTCGGAAACGTGAACAACTTTCTGGAGAAGCTGCTCAAGCTTAACGGCCGTATCGGCCGGCGCGGTCGAGAGTGCGCCTTGAAAGAGCTCGCTCGCCTTTTTATCTATCTCGGCCACAACTTTTACTCCTTCTTTACTAAGCACAAAATTCGCACCGCGGGCCGTCGAGCGCTTCGATTTCCCGTCAGAGGACTCGACGAGCTTTCGCTCTCTCAACGACGCAAGAGTCCGGGTGAGCGTGCTCGCATCAAAAGGAAGATGCTTTTGAACATCGCTCAAGCCGCTCTCGGGCCGAAGCTGTAGCTCGCGGAGAAAGTGATACTGCGTGCTCGAATACTCTGACCTCATGAAGTGATGACCGGTCATTCCTGTGCCGCGGCCGAGCCGGACAATCTCGAGCGTGATGGGATGATCTCCGGGCAGATACGTCGCCGGAAAACAGTCCAGACCGTCGGCAAGAAGCTTCATTCGGTGCGCAAGGTCATACTGCTCCCGCACCGTGAGGTTCTTGAGACACGCCTGCAAAATCTGGTTGTTCGATTCTTGAAGCTCCTGGACCATCTCTGTTCCCGAAGCAGTGACGAAGATCTCTTTCTCTCGGCTGTCTCCGGCACTCACTTCGGTTCTCAAATGACCTTTTTCCACCAACGAGGAGATCATGCGGGAGATGGTGCTCTTCTCGAGATGGAGCACTTCCGTGAGGCGTTTTGCGGAGAGTCCGGGCTCCGCAAAAGTTTGGACGAGAATTTGTGACTCCGAGATCCCGAGATTCCCGACTTGATAGGACACCCGGATCTTCCGCCGAAAGAGATAGAAGTCCTGCAGGAGATGGTGAATCCGAGCCGTAATTTCAGTGGGCTGTGATGAGTTTCGCTGAGACATGAAGTTGCAAAGCCTCCTCGCGGCAATCGATTGCGAATCGAGAAGGACATACTCCATTTGTTGCATAGCGAAACCCACACAGCATCTTATTGAGCATAATCTACAACAAATTGCGTGCTACCCGCAACTATACAACTCTGAGAGTTTCGTTTGCCTGCCATTTTATGGCCCTCAGATGGCTTTCATCAAAAAAACCTTCGGATCGGTTGAATTCGCTTGCCATTGCATGATACAACTATCTTGTCAGACACAAATTGCGGGCCGCAACCGTTTTTTGTTAGGGCGAAATGGGTAGAGGAAGCTCCGGAGAAATCTCCGGGGCATGAAAAAACTTTGAATCCGAAGTCGTTTCCTGCCTGTTGACGAAAAATCGGGAACCTATCCGCAGTGTGAAGATTGTCTTGCTGCTGTCCATTCGTCGGCACTTTAAGCTCCACCAAATATCATAACTATTTCACTGCTGGTATTTTACGAGTGGTTAGTTGGCTCTTGCACAAGTTGTTCATTCTCGCCCGCCGCGACGAGGAGAAGTTTTCGCTGTTTCTCACTGGAGGAATTTGTTGGTCCTTCCGCGAGAAACAGAGGTGATAGGAAAAGGGATATTTTCGGTTTTTTAATTTTTTACACTGTTAGTACATTGCTCCTCACGACGCCCTTTCGGCTCTCCCTCGGACACAGCGACAAAATCGAAGGTAGCTGGAGAAGCATCCCGGCTTTTCCCGCTACCTTCGACGATCGCAAGAAAGTCGGTTGGTAGCCTATTGAACGGTCCATGTGACTCACACATGGTATCGGAAGCATGACGCGACCGAACGGCCTAGGCATTATGCCAAAGAGGCCATTGAAGTGTCGGCGCCGGTCATGGGTAGTAAGCGGAGGCACTTCGCCGAAGCCGAACCCCTGAGTTGCCGGACAACCCCCGATCTTCAATAGGGCAGCATGTCGAAGTTCCTCCGTCTCGAGATCAACCCGAAGAGCGACGAGGCCCGCGTGGTCGTCAACGTCGTCTTGGGCGACCCCACCACCAACGGTCCCCTCGCCAAGGACGCCGACGCCGCCGCGAAGGAGCTGGCCGACAGCGGCCAGTTGGCGGGCAAGGTGGTCCTCGTCTACGGACGGGCGATGGTGCCGGTCGGTGCGGTGCTGGGACACCGCCTCGCTCACGTGACGAAGGCTGTGCTGGTGTACGCCGCGACGGATAACCGCTTCATCGTGGTCACCAACCACGACGGAAGCTACACCGTCGGCGACGAACACACGCCCGAGTCCTTCGGTCTCACGCCGAGCGAGTGCGGCTACCGGCCCCCCCAGCCGAAGCCGACGACCTGATCTCGAACGCAAGGAGATGCTTCGCTGACTCGCTGTCAGTGAAGTAAGCACAGTGCTAACAGGTGCAATAGGGCAACTCCCCTATCACCTGTTTCTCCTCACGAGAATTTTCCGTCCGGGAAGTTCTCGTGAGGAACAATCAAAACAGCGAAATGCCACTATTTCAATTGCTTCACTTGAGAAGGAAGCAATTGAGAAACAGCAGTGGCAAGAAAGTTCATCAAAGGATTTTCACATTTTTAACGGAGTGCGGCTCTCGTTGCCCGCCCTCCGATCCAAAGAAGTTATTTGGTTTGGTGCGTTTCAGCATCGCGAGAAAAGACCGCGGTGTTGAAACGCACCAAACCACTGCCCTGCCGAAAGGAAAAACATGAAAGCTCCGATCAAGGTCATCGTCGCGGGCGCGCCCCAGTCCGGAAAGTCGTGTTTGTGGTACTCGCTGCGCGCCGCCTTCGGGGTGTTCGGCGATTACCTGTGGATCCTCTGGGCCTGCCCCGACGGCGAGGGCAGTTGGTTCCACTCGGCAACCCATGCGGCGGGCGTCGACAACGCCCGCGCCATGAAAACGATCGCCAAAGGGACCTTCACCCCCGAGATCGTGACCCTGTTCGAGGGTCAGGTGAAAAACGCGGCTCTCCCGCTCTTCGGCATCGACATCGGCGGGAAGATCACGGCGGAAAACCGGCGCATCTGTGCCGGGGCCACGCACGTGATCTATCTCGCTGGAGACGATCCGGGCACGGGCGAAGATTGGCAGTCCCGTCTCGCCCCGTGGAAGGCCTTCGCCGCGGAGTTGGGTCTCATCCCTCTCGCGGAACTGAAGTCCGACTACAACGGCACCGAAGACGTGATCGAGCCGGTCGGCACGGACGGCATCTTCCGGGCGAACATCCACCACCTCGACCGGAACGACGCGACAATCGTTTCCCGGCCGGCGGTGTTGGAACTCGCCCGGTATCTGATCGCCTACCGCGACGCGTGACTTGAAGTGCACGGACGCGCTTCTTTGGAGAACAGCAGCGACGCCACTGTCTGTTTCTCCAATTTTTCTCAATCGAGAAAAGTTGGGGACAGCAAAACTTTTCCAAGTTTCAAACGAGTAATCAAGAGACTGCGATTCTCTCCGCTGGAGGCACTCCCGATGTGAGCCCTCCCTGGAGAGACAGCAGATGTGGTTTAGGATTTTCCTCCCTTCGTAAGTTGAGATCGTAAATCCGTAGATTCGGCCGACGGAGCTTTCGTCTGCGGACTCTACGGATTCCCAGGATCTCAGAAAGGGGGTGGTCCGTGAGCGATATCATCGCTCCCGCCCTCGCGAATTTGCGGGTTACGTCCCGCACCGCGAAGGGCGTTTCGGACACGACCTCGGCACCGGGCAAGAAAAAGCTCGTGGTCGCCGAGGGGACCGGCCTCGCCAGCAAAGCCGAAGAAAAATTCGTGCTGGCATTGACTTGGGCGCTCGAGCAACGGCTCGAAATGCCCACGGCTGACGATGTCGAACGGTTCGTTCTCGAAGTTGCGGCGCGTGTCAGCGACGGTCTGCTCGA
Source organism: uncultured Bdellovibrionales bacterium (assembly GCA_964509425.1). Lineage (GTDB taxonomy): Bacteria > Bdellovibrionota_C > UBA2361 > SZUA-149 > CAZDWZ01 > CAZDWZ01. The sequence goes on from CAZDWZ010000021.1 coordinate 46,988, forward strand.
TGATGGTGAATCACTCCTCCGGGAGCACGAAACCAAATTCGAGATGCAGACGCGTGTGATTCACATCCGGGAAGCCTTGGCCGGCTTTTTCCGGGAACTCGCGGAGCAGCTTTGCAACAACCATGACCCGGTCGCTACGGCGGCTTGGGTCGAATGGCGGCTTGATGCGCGTATCCACCCGTTTACGGACGGGTGCGGGCGCTCGACCAAAGTAATCGCATACTGGGTTCTCGTTCGCGCAGGCCTGATGCTGCCGACCTACGAGTCCCGGGACCGCTATTACCAATTGGTCGTGCTTACCCTCGAAGAGTGGACCGCTTACTATCGCACGCTCTTTGCGTGACGTAGGCGGCCTGTTCGAGAATCGGCATCAAGCGGAGGAGTGAGAGAAAGCCGGCTCTCCTCCTCCGCGCAGAAAGAAGGTGAACCCGGAAGGTTCAACCACTTTGCTGTCTCTGCCGGCTTTTTTTCGCCGGACTCTTGTCGGCTGGGACCATTCAGCCGTAGAACAGCAAACCGTTCTTTTGTTCTCTTCGAAACTTCTCTTTCTCTCGCGCAGCCGTGTTTAGCTTCTCGATATCTCCGGCATATGCCGGTCTTCTCGTTTTTCGCTTCCACGCGCTCTCTTATATGGGACAACAGCGGTTCTCAATTTTTTAATTCAATAGAGGTTGGTTCGACGTTCGGACCGCCACACGAAAACTTCTCTCACCTACTCCTGAAGGGAGGTTCGTCATGCGTGGGGTAACCCACGGAGGTCCTTTTCAAGCGGACGAGCTGCTCTGCTGGCTCATCCTAAGGATCCTCTATCCGGACCTGCAACTGACTCGGACGTTCGACCGCGCGATTATCGAAGCCGCCTGGATGGCATGGGACATCTCGGGCATCTACAACCACCTGCTCCGGCGCTACGACCATCACCAAGCAGACGGGCTCCAAGAACGGCGCCGCGCGAACGGAATTCCGCGAGCTGCTCTCGGACTAATCTGGCTTCACTACGGGGAGCGGTTCGTTACGCCGTACGCGGTTCGGTTCGGAGTCTCCGCGGAACGCCTCGCTCGCCAGATCGACCGAAATCTCATCGAGGCTCTGGACGCAGCGGACAGCGGTGAGCGGGACGGCGGATTCTCGCTCGCCGGGACGCCGACAGTTTCGCTTCGCGCCTACACACTGACCGAGATCGTCGAGGCGATGAATCCGCATCCGCCGATCGACGAATGTGGCGCGGACGACTATGACCGGGCGTTTTTTGCGGCGGCCGAAAAGCTCTGGCCGATCTTCGAGGCCATTATTATCTCTGAGGCCTCTAAGCTGCGGGCCGCGGAAGAGGTCGAACGGCAGTACACCTCCGGTGAGATTCTGGTGCTTGAAGCAAACTGCGACTTTCGAGACGCAGTGAGCGAACCGGGTCTCATCCCGATCGTGTATGTCGTGTTTCCTCTCGCGCCCGATCGATGGGCCGTGCAAGCGGTCGGCATCGCCCCGGGCTCGCAAACCCTGCGGCGGCCATTGCCGAAGAGCTGGGCGGGACTTGCCGGCCAGACGTTGCGCTCGTTAACCAGTGTCCAAGATGCGATTGCGGTGAGCAGCACCGGCTTTCGCGGCACCTCCCTGAGCCGAGCCGGAGCAATCCGCCTCGCCGAGCTTGCTCTTGGGACCAACTAACCCCGGGGCACAAAAGGTTCTCTCTTGAGACCCGCTGTGCCCCACGCTTTCCGCTCACGTATTTTGCCGCTCTCCCTGTGTTCATCACTTGATAGCGTTCTCCGCGCGTGCGGTGACGTTTTTGAGGTGAAACCAACAGGAAACACCCGAAAGGAAAATAGGTTATGCGAATCATCATCACCGACATCCACTGGACCTGCGGCCAAGACATGAACGAGCAGCAGACCGCCGCTCGCGCGATGACCCTGATGGCGGAGTTCGTCCCCGTCATCGGCCGGAAGGAATTCCTCGCTCTCGAGAAGTGGCCGGACGGAAAGGACACCGTCATCGTCGCCACCGCTGAAGGAAAGCGAGATGTGCAGCTGTGCGTGAGAGCTGCTCGTCTCGGCGCGACGGCGATCTTCGCCGACGACGGCAACGGGAAACTGGTCGAGGTCGCCTGATCTCATCTCCTCGCGAGGTGAGCGCGGGACGACCGAAAGGTTTTCTCAGCGCTTCACCTCGCAACTTTGATCCTGCCCGCCCCCGAGCCGCAAACAGGCGATGTCACTGTTGAAACACTCACTTCGCTTCTGCTGTTGTTGTTGCAAACGACAAGATCAGGAGACGAAAGAGATTTATGTTTTTTTTGGTCAATCTCGTTTCCATCGGATGATGCGCGGACTGTTCGATTGAAATTTTTCAGTCGAGATCATTGAAGCGAACGGTTCGACGCACAACAGTTTCAACAGGTGAAAAATGTCCACAGCAGAAATCGCTCACACGCTCCCGTACGGCCGCGGCCTTCGCACTCCCGATTCGTTTCTGCGCTGGGTAGCGGGAGGCGTCATCGCGGAGTTCGACGGGCTCGTCGGCTGTGACGTCAGCGACCTGATTCAGGAAGGTCGGATCGGCATCTGGCGCGCGGAACGAAGCTGGCTGAGGAAGGGGAATCAAATCGGCGATCGAGGCTACGTGACCTACATGATGGTCAGCGCCTTCCGCCGCATGTCCACCTATTTGCAGGCGATGGTTCATCAGCTTCGCGTTCCGCCCGGCACACCACGTCCGAAGCGCACCACGATCACCGGGATCGACTCCGACGACGGCGGAATGGAAGCCGCACGGCAGTCGATCTGGGTCGAGGAGCAGCTCGCGCTCGTCGAGGCCGTCGTGCTCGATCTCTGGCCGGAGCACGGCGCACGCGACTTTGCGGTGTTCTCGGCCTGGGTCTCGCCGGAGTACAAATCGCTCGCCGACATCGCCGCCGCTTGCGATTGGTTGGGGAACGAGCGTGCGGCGCAAGCTGTTCTCGAGCGCGTGATTCTCGCTCTCCGCGAGTACTTCGACGGCGACGTGACGGCACCGATCGTGCTTGGCGCACTTGGAAATCGCGGAGGCTCGCGCGGAACTCGGAAGAGCCGTGAAGAGATCTGCAACTACCAAGCCGAGTACTACCGCCGGAACCAAGAGCGGCTCCAGACACGAAGCCGTGACCGGATGCGCCAAACGCGAGCCGCACGAACCTCGAACGCAGCGACTCCGGAAGGCGACGCCGGAGAGTAATCTCCGGGATGCCGCCGACCGGAAGTTGAGACGACCAACACAAGTCAAAAAACTGTTTGCCGGGGCCTCTTTTAAGAGGTCCCACAGTAATTTTCCGGGGAAGTTCCGGAAGGCCCACCGAGCCGCCACTGGTCGGAATGCTTCACAACGTCTCAATCACGGGGAAGTAAGCGCGGGTCTCCAGATTCCTCGCCATCTTCCCTTCCCAACGCCGGTCTCCCGGCAAAGGAATCGCATGTTCACTACGAACACGCCTGCCAAGTGCAACCGCTGTCCGAAGAACACGACTGCCCGATTCGTCCTCGCTTCGGGCGGCCTCTGCCCGAGCTGCCTGAAGGCGTCGCAGGCGGTGCCGCGGATCTGCAGCGCGTGTCAGAGATCCTACCTCTGGCACACGCGGTTCGCCGCTGTCGTCGGCCACCCGAGTTCGCCGCAGCGAATCTGTCCCAAATGCGCGGACCTCGAAAAGCGCCAGAGCGACGAGGAGCAGCCGGTGGTGATCGATCGGAAGGCGCTGCTCGACCTGCCCTCCGTTCGGATCGATATCGACTTCGAGGCCGCCGTCCTCTGCGACCCCGAGCGGAAGGCGGCCAAGGGGCGTAACCCGGCGCGCCGGATTGTGCTGAAGGACGCGCACGGAAAGTTGTACGACGGGCGCTGCGACTTCTACGATTATCGTGCGGACGGCTGCCGTGGACATGGTTCACTCGCACGGCTCCGCGTCATGGAAGTGACGCACGACCGTGCACGCACTCTCACCGTGGAGAGCGGAACCGTCCTCGGCGCAAAGCAGGAAGAGACTCTGACCTTCGACGCGACGTACCAGTACGTCGTGCTCGAGCCGGTCGGTTCGACTCTCGCGATGCCGGTCGCTCGACTCATCGCCGTTCCGTATGCGTTCAAGACCGCGGCCAAGGGCGGGAAGTCCGCGTCGGGCGGCGTCACGATGGATCGTGCGCTCTGGTCTCGGCACCTCACCTCCAACTCGCGGAGTCTGGCGCATGGAGGCGGTACCGTCGTCGCCGTGGTCGACAACCTCCACGCGCTGTCCGTTCGTCAGGACCACCTCGAGATGCGCTACGACCTCGACGGTGACCTGCCAAACGAGGAGGGATTCCGCGCGCCCTGCGGAACCGTGTCTCCCTCGGTCTTCGTGCCGGGGGCGGATACCGACCTCCTCGAGCGCTGCCGCGAGCAGGGATTCCCGGCCAAAATCGCCGGCGACGCTACCTTCATCGGACTGAACAAGTCCGACGCAGGATGGTCGATGCCGGAAGGACTGCCGGAAACGTTCCTGCTCCGTCTCGAAGCAGCGGAGGCCGGTGGCGGTTTGACGAGCACGGGGCACTCCGTCGTGGTGTGCAGCGAGCGCGGGGAACGGCTCCGTCCGTTCGCGACGAGCGGTCACCGGGGTTTTCAGGCCTGCGGTACCCACGCGTGGTTCGCGCGGACGGGTGCCATAGTCACGGTGAGCGCGTCCTACTGGTCGAAGCAGGATCCCCCGCGCATCGTCACCATCACCCTTCACACAGTGGAAGTGGACGGGTACGTGGCAACCGTGCGGTCGGAGGTGCTCTTCACCGGCACACCAACCCAGCTGCCCTACCGGCTGAATGCGTTCCGCGCGGCTGTCGAGGCGGCTGGCAGTAAGGCAGCGGACTATCACTGCCGGACGGTCCACTACTCGCTGTAATTTGAGCGGGGGCAGCGGGCAGGACACGGGAAGTTGTTCTGTCCCGCGCTTGAAACGGTAACCGATGGAACGAGAAGAACGGCGCACCGAAAGGTTCCCCTCTTCTCGTCTCCGATTTTTTATTCGCGACGTTTGCGCCTCGAAGAACTCCTTTGACCGAGGAGCATGTCTGCGTTTTCCGAAAAACAGAAAATTTCGTTCTGAGTTTCAGAGCATGCAGCAAGTACGAACGGTTTTATGACGAGAGGTTTTAGCGAGGTGCTTTTTTCGCCCGACTTGGGGCGGCAGTCACAACGCGGTGCGAACCTTGAAGAACATTCCGTGTCCTTCAAGGTTCGTAACGCGGGGTTCAGTCAAAACGCGAATCGAAGACGGGGCAACCTGCCCCAGGTCTCAATCGCGTCCCCAAGTTGAAAGGGTAGGCCATGTCGAAGAGCAATCCGAAATTCGCAGCCGCCATCGTGGTCCTCGTCGCCGGCATCACGATCACGACCCTCGCCGGGTCCATCGAGGCTCGAACCGCGGCGATTTCCGCCGGGGGTGATATCGCGAAAACGATCGCCGGAGTTCTGGCCGGCCTGCTGGTCGCGCGAGTCCTCCGCCCGGCGTGGGAAGAGTTCCGCTACGGCGGCTGGCGCGTTGCGGGCGAAGGTGGCAAGTGGAGCGCGCGCTGGGAGGCCGCGTTGCCGATCAGCGTTTCAAAACTCATCGTCGACGGCAAGGATGCCGTGGAGCTCAAGATGAAGCTCGGTTCGCTGTTCTCCGGCGGCGGCTTCGCTTCCTTCGAGTTCAGCGACGAGGCCCCCGGCGGCGTCTCGGCGCCCGGGTTGGAGATCGACTTCCGGAACAAGAAGGTCACGATGATCTTCCCGGCGCAGAACCAAACCCGTCCGGCGTGATCATCGGGCAGCCGCAAGTGCGATCGCAAAGTGCTTCCCGATCCCCAATAAGGTTCAGGTCGCACTTGCTGCTGCTCGATTCTAGAGAAACGACCGTGTCGTTATTTCGCGAATGGATTTACGTACTCCGCCTTCGAGCCGAGGCGGTCTTCAATCCAGAGGAGGCGGTTATATTTCGCCATCCGCTCACCGCGGCACATCGAACCCGTCTTGATCTGACCGCAGTTCGTCGCCACCGCGAGATCCGCGATAGTCGAATCTTCCGTTTCTCCGGAACGATGCGAGACGACGTTCGTGTATCCCGCTTCAATGGCGGTTTCCATGGCGGAGAACGTCTCTGTCAGCGACCCGATTTGGTTGACCTTGATGAGCACCGAGTTTGCGACGTTCATTTCGATGCCCTGTTCGATCCGGCGGGAGTTCGTGACGAAGAGATCATCGCCAACGAGCTGCGTTTTCGTGCCCAAACGAGCAGTCAAATCCTTCCAACCTGCCCAATCATTCTCGCCGAGTCCGTCTTCGATACTGACGAGCGGATAGCGGCCCACCCAATCAGCATACATCGAACAAATATCGGACTGACTCATCGACGGAAGGTTTGCCTTCGCAAACCGGTAGTAGACTTTTCCATCTTTATTCTCGACGAGCTCACTCGCCGCGACATCAAGCGCGAGAGCAAGATCTTGTCCCGGCGTATATCCGGCTTGTTCAATGGCGCGAAGCAGGAAGTCAAACGCCATTTCCGAAGATTCGAGCTGCGGCGCGTATCCACCTTCATCACCTACTCCAGTGCTGTATCCGTCGTTCTTCAACAGCTTCCCGAGTGCGTGGAACGTCTCCGCTCCCATTCGGATTGCCTCGCGGAAAGTTTTTGCGCCGACCGGAACAACCATGAACTCTTGAATATCGAGACTGTTATTCGCGTGAGCTCCGCCGTTAAGAACATTCACGAGAGGCACCGGAAGACGAACTCCCTTCCCTTCGCTCAAATATTCGTAGAGCTCTAATTTTTTGCAGGCCGCCGCCGCGCGGGCCACCGCCATACTTACTCCGAGGACAGCGTTTGCGCCGAGATGCGCCTTGTTCGGCGTTCCGTCGAGCTTCAAAAGAATATCGTCAATCATTCCTTGATCGCAGGCATCCTTTCCGCGAACGCTCTCCGCGATAACGGTGTTCACATTCGCTACCGCCTTCAATACGCCCTTCCCGAGATATCGCTTCGAGTCACCGTCTCGGAGTTCTACCGCTTCGAACTCGCCCGTTGAGGCGCCCGACGGCACATTCGCCGAACCCACAGAACCATCTCCAAGCTGAACTCTCACACCGACAGTCGGATTTCCGCGAGAATCAAGAAGTTCGATGGCATAAACTGATTCAATTACTGATTTCATATCCGACCTCTTCTGACTGAAAATTGCATCACTGCTATCTGAAAAAGAGATAGCGGGGTTCGCCTACTATAGCTTTTTAAAAGAAACAAATTGAAGATTCTGCCGGATTGAGGCAAATTCATTAGCTTCGCAAACGCTTACTTCACCGGTGATCGTTATGGGTAAAATTACCCCTCTTGTATTAATCGCGCTCACGGTTGTCCTCATGTATTTCGCGCTTTCTGGCTCGCACGGGTATTTCCACTTATTGCGAGGAGAGAAGCAAGCCCTTGCACTCACCAGGAAAACCGAATCACTCGATAAAGACATGCGCGACTTGAGGAAGCGAATTCAAGCGATACAAGACGAGCCGAGCGCGCTCGAGAAGCAAGCTCGTGAGGAAGTAGGGTTCGCAAAACCGGGCGAGACCTTGTATATCTTTCCCAGCCAGCGAAAATCAGAAATTCGCTAGATTCGAACCGCAAAATCCAATGCTTAGGCTCGCTCGGCGAGGCCGAGGCAGCAAAACCTCATGCTGAGGGATTCCGCGCATGGCAGATTCGCCCCGACCTCGAAATTCAAACAATAAGTTTGCGCCTCATGCGCCGCCACGATCTCGCGCTCCCTTCCATCCCGGCTCGTCAAACCGAACGAAATCCGTCGCCGAGATTTTGCAAACAGCGCTCAAGGTTCACGGGATTGGGAAACAGGCGTCGAGATACGCCGGATTTCATCTCTGGCCGGAGATCGTCGGGGACGAGATTGCTGCGGTTGCCGAGCCGCTCAAGATCATGAGAGGAAACGTCCTTCAAGTAAGAGTCGTCGACGCTGTCTGGGCGCAAGAGCTTGCGCTCAGAAAACACGAAATCGTGGGAAAGCTCTCGGGCGGCGTTCTCGGCTCAGTAATCGAAGACCTGCAATTCGTCGTTCACGGTCCAAAACCGCAAAAAAGATAAGGGCTCATGGCCGCGCTGTTGGAAAAATTAAAGGAAAGAGGCTGCATTCATGACGTCTCGCATGAAGCAGAGCTGGCGAGGCTCTTGGACGGTCCGTGTGTCGCATTTTATTGCGGATTCGATCCCACGGCCGACAGTCTGCATGCGGGAAGTATGCTCCCACTTATCCTCATGCGCAGGCTACAAGAAGCCGGACACCGGCCGATAGTCATTCTGGGATCGGCAACGGGAATGATTGGCGATCCGTCAGGAAAATCCGAAGAGAGGAAGCTGCTCGATGAGGAGACGCTCTCGGCGAATGTGGCCGGAATTGAAAAACAAATCCGTCTCTTTCTTTCCGATTCCGGCGACAATGCCTACGTCATTCTGAAGAATAGCGACTGGCTCGGCAACATGAACTTTCTCGACTTCCTCCGGGAAGTCGGAAAACACTTTACCGTAAACGCGATGATCGCGAAGGATTCCGTGCGCGCTCGGCTCGAGAATCGCGAGCAAGGAATTAGCTACACCGAGTTCAGCTACATGCTGCTTCAGGCATATGATTTCTACTGGCTGAACAAAACCTACGACTGCCGCCTCCAGGTGGGCGGGTCCGATCAGTGGGGAAATATCACCGGTGGCCTCGATCTCATCCGCAGAAAGCGCGAAGAGGCCGACGGCGCGGCGTACGGCATGACATTTCCGCTTCTCATGAACTCATCCGGAACGAAGTTTGGGAAAACTGAGAAGGGCGCGGTGTGGTTGTCGGCAGAACGAACGAGCCCGTATGAGTTTTATCAGTTCTGGATGAACACCGCCGATGCCGACGTTGTGAGATACATCAAGCTGTTCACTTCGATTGCCGGACCTGCGCTTCAGGAGCTTGAAGAGAAAACAAAAAATAAACCTGAAGAGCGTGCCGCTCAAACGGCGCTCGCATCGGAGTTAACAACTCTCATCCATGGCGAGGCGGAAACTGCTCAAGCAGTGCGTGCGAGCAAGCTGCTTTTCGGAGAAGCACTCAGTGGCGTCGATGTAAAGACGCTCCTCCAGGTATTCTCCGACGTCCCGTCCACCGAAGTCGCAAAATCCCGCGCAGCCCAGGGCATCCCGCTGGTCGAACTTCTGGTCGAAAGCAAGCTCTGCGATTCAAAAGGCGCTGCACGCCGCGCAGTAGAAGGCGGCGGGATCTATGTGAATAACGAACGCCGTAATACCGCGGCCGATACGTTGGGTATTGATTCTTTCGTGGAAGGAGTAGTTCTCGTCCTCCGCTCGGGCAAAAAGAACTATCATCTGATCCGTCTGGTCTGATGCAGCACGGGAATGCCATCTCGTCCCGGCGATTCGCGCTCCTCGCCGTTTTCGCTTCCGTTTGTTGTCTGCTCGCTGCTTCGGCAGAAGCAGAGTTTACGGCAGATAATATTTTTGTCGTGGCAAACGGATCCGTTGCGGAAAGCGTTCAACTCGGCGAGCACTACCTTGACAAACGGCAGATCGATCGCAATCATTTTCTCTCGATTCCACTCCCGAGCGCGGAAAAAATCGATCGCGAAGATTTCGAGCGTGACATCGTTCTTCCGATCCGGAAGGCGATCGAAGAGCGCAATCTGTCGCAGAAGATTCGCGTGCTTGTGCCCTTGTACGGCATTCCGATTTTCGTGAATGCTCCGTTGAAAGAAATGCCGCTGCTAGACGCAATCGCGGCGATTCCGCAGCTCAGCCCAAAGGATATTCCGCCATCACTTCCGAGTTTGAAGACCTCAGAAAACTGGCTGCGGGTGCTGTCGAGATCTCCGAGCGTGGACACCATCCTTCTCTCCGCGAGGCTCTCCTACGCCATTGGACGGCAAGCGGGGCTCGCGCTCTACCGTCAACAAGCCGAGAGCCGGTACACCTACGACGAAGGCCACGCGAGTGTCGACAACGAGCTGTCATTTCTCTGGTATGACCGCTCGCAATACAGCGTGGAATACCGAATCCCAAGCCCATTTTTCCACGGCCAAGGCACACCGCCCGGCCCGTTTCCCCTCGTCCTCGTAAGCCGTATCGACGGCCCCACTCCCGAGGCGGCGACAAAGCTTATTGATCAAGCGATCCTGGCCGAACAGATCGGCTTGTCGGGAAAGGTCTACATCGACGCACGAGGGCTTCAAAAAAGCGACGGGCAGCTCGGCTATTACGACGAAGAAATGAGGAAGGCGGTGAAAGTCTTCGAACGGCAGAGCGTGTTTCCGGTGGTCCTCGAGAATTCGGAACGAAGATTTTCGAACTATCACGAAGCTCCGGATGTCGCGCTCTACTGCGGATGGTATCGATTGCGGCAATATGAGGACGCATTTACGTTCGCACCGGGTGCAATCGGCTATCACATCGCATCCGAAGAAGCCGTGAGCCTTCACGACACCGGCGAGAGTGGTTGGTGTAAAAACGCCGTCGAGCGTGGAATCACATCCACGCTCGGTCCGGTTTCGGAGCCGTACGTCGACGCGTTCCCAAGCCCGCTCGAATATTTCGGTCTCATCGCGACGGGCCGGTATAGTCTCGTCGAGGCGTATGCGCTCACGAGCCGGTCGGCGAGCTGGCAGATGCTGTTGCTCGGCGACCCTCTCTACAATCCTTTCAGAAAAAAACCCCTCATCGAACCTGAACAGCTCGTGCAGATGCCGGAATGGCCGTCCGGACTAAAACCCCTGCCCCGGCCACCGAGCGAAATCGCCTTTCCCGATCCGGTGGTCCTTCGGGCCGGCGAACCGGAGGCCGTGCGACGAACCGTTCTTGAGGTTCAGATGCTTTTGACATTCGAGCCGCGCAAAAAACCCGCCGGATTGGACAACTCTTCAGCAGGAAACCCGGTCTTCTCGATTGTTGAAAAATGATCTATTGTTAGAAGGTCAAGAATTGGAGGCCGAAATGGTTCGAACAGAAGAGTCCTACATCACCACCACTCTCGATGCCGCAATCGGTTGGTGCCGTAAGTATTCCTTGTTCTCCTATCCTTTCGTGACTGCCTGCTGCGGAATGGAGTTCATGGCGGTGAGCTGCTCGCACTACGACACTGATCGTTTCGGAGCAGCACTTCCGAGATTTACTCCACGCCAGGCAGACCTCCTTTGGGTGGTTGGAACCATCACGCACAAACAAGCTCCAGTGCTGAAGCGAATCTACGAACAGATGGCCGAACCCAAGTGGGTGATCGCTTTCGGCGCGTGCGCATCAAGCGGTGGATTTTACGATAACTACGCGACAGTCGCCGGCGTCGATAAGATCATCCCGGTCGACATGTATATTCCTGGATGCCCTCCGCGTCCGGAAGCAGTTCTCGACGCGTTGATGAAACTTCAGCGCGATATTCACAACAGCCGACAACCAGTTGCGGCAGATGCGAGCGTGGAAAGACGGAATATTCTCGCTGAGTACGCACCAAAGGCCGGCGAGTAGGCCAGCGGAGTCCTGCCGAAATCCTCTCTAGTTCCTTCGATACGCCGGGTGTCCCGCTTCGCTATCGCTCGGTGTACATTCTCGCGGCGGCAGGTGTCCGGACGCTGATACTCCGGCCGAGAAGGGCGAATTCACGATCACGGGAAATGACTGATGTGACTGATGAAGAAGGCTCACGCGGCGCGCGACTGAACCTTCCTCTTTTGCAAAACGGTTCTTGAGGTAGAACCGTCCCTGCACTTATGCTTTTACCAAGAGAATCTCTCTTGCCGCGTTGGCTTCCGTTCCTTTGGTCCCGACGGCAGCGCTGCTCCGAGAAGGAGAAAGAATGGGTACAACAAGAACCGGGCTATTGAGATATCGAACATACCGGCGAAGAGGGTGTCAAAAACGCTCTCAAGATAGTACTGATCAAACACAATCGTAAGCGCAAGACAGATCGCCGTGTAGAGAAATTGGGAAAAATATTGTCTCGGATTCTCTCGTCCAGGCACTCGAAACCAAGGTTTCATGATTGCCCAGACGTACAGGCAGAGAAAGCAAAACGGCAGCAATCCCCAAATGAAATAAATCCCGTGATACATAAGCTCTCCGAGAGATCATATTCTCTGAAAGGATTATCGGAGGATCTTACAAAATACTGTAGGAGATTTAAGGATCGAGAACTCCTCAGAAAAACCTCTGTGTCTCTGTGCCTCTGTGGTTCGATTTTTTGATCTCTTGAAC
>CAZDWZ010000022.1:0-52976 GCA_964509425.1 uncultured Bdellovibrionales bacterium
TACGGACTCTGTCTAGGGGGATTGAACGTTTCACTTAGGCTCTCTTACAGTCAAAAAAATTAAAATCTAAAATCTAAAATCGAAATCTGCGGTTATGAGTTTGGCTGGAGACGAGGCGAAGAAGTTTTGAAAAAGCGGATTGTGCTACCTGCACATGAGCATTTTTCAAAACTTCTTCAACGAAGTATCCGGCCAAAATCATAAGCGCACTACCAGCGGTAATGAGCGAAGGCCCTGTTGGCTTCTGCCATCTTATGAGTCTCTTCCTTCTTCTTCACCGCGTTTCCGCGATTTTGCGAAGCGTCATAAATCTCACCGGCAAGACGCTCCAGCATGCTCTTCTCGGAGCGGCTTCTTGCGTTCTGAACGAGCCAGCGAATCGCGAGAGCATCACGGCGCTCGGGACGAACTTCAGTTGGAACTTGATACGTCGCTCCACCGACACGGCGGGAGCGGACTTCAACGAACGGGCGAACGTTCTCGAGAGCCGCGTGGAAGACTTCGATGCCTTCACGGCCAAAGCGCTTTTGAACGGCATCCAGCGAACCGTAGAAGATGCGCTCTGCGAGAGATCGCTTGCCGCGCAACATCATGCAGTTGATGAAACGGGTGACGATGCGCTCGCCGTATTTCGGATCCGCCAAGATGACCCGCTTATAATCTCTCTTCTTCCTCGCCATACTATCCCTACTTTTGCTCTATGAACTTTCGCTCTGTGAAGCGCTTTTACTTTGACGCGCTTTTACAGCTACGCGGTAATTCTGTTTGTAATTACTTCGGCTTCTTCGTTCCGTACTTCGAACGGCTCTTGTTCCGTCCTTGGACGCCCTGCGTGTCGAGCTTTCCACGAACGATGTGATACCGAACTCCCGGAAGGTCCTTCACCCGGCCGCCGCGGATAAGCACCACGGAGTGTTCTTGAAGATTGTGACCTTCGCCTGGAATGTAGCTGGTGACTTCGACGCCGTTGGTCAGACGAACCCGCGCAACTTTACGAAGAGCCGAGTTCGGCTTCTTCGGAGTGATGGAGTGCACACGAATGCAGACTCCCCGCTTTTGCGGACAGCGATCAAGAGCCGGTGAAGCATTTCGATATGCCCGCTTGTCCCGGCCTACACGTACTAACTGATTAATCGTCGGCATTCCTTACCCTCTCTCACACGCATACAAAATTTAGTTGGACAGCCATGAAGCGATTCGCGTTCAGCTAATCGTCGATCCGGAATGAAACCAAATCGGCAGAAGAGCAGTGAAAGCAATCCCTGTTCGGCAACTCAGAGCCGGCATGACGTCTTTCGATTTGGCCATTAAGTATCTGATTTTACAGCTAAAAACCCGGAACGACCGGTGCGCGACACTGACTCTCAATTCCAGGGGGCCAAAAAGCCGAGCGGTTCTAGCACCGGCAAGTTTCACTGTCAAACAGAGGGCAAGCATCAGAAAAGCGCGAATATGCTCATATATTCGGCCTTTTACGAGATGACTGCAATGCCTCGCACTTCAGGATTTTCAGTCTCGGTGTGCTTTTTCAGGAGCCTGGTTTGTCGTGGCTGGAGGGGAGAAACCGGTTCGCTCTGTCATATATCTAGCGGGACCAGCGGCTCACCGGCTTCGGCGGCGGCGATTTCCGGCTAAGAACGCCCGGTTATTGAACGACTTGCGCCGGCCAACTGGCTTTTCGACCTTCGACATTTCCTGAGAGGAGCCTCCGCCTCTCTAAAAAGCGAGTTTCGAGCAGACTCTCGAGAGCCGGCCTTCGACTTCCTGCCGGAAGTCCGGCGCGTCGGAGACTCCACGCGGACAATACTCCGGGTCAGGTTCGGCGTTCTCTGGTCGCCGTTCCGACCGCTACCGCTCCAAAGTCGCTGGAGTCCCCAAAAAAATTATCAGACCAGCCCATAAATTGAACCGTGGCTCATTGAATTGATGCTTGGTCGCGAGAATCACTTGCTCGGCTGAAAATTTGTCGGAAGTGATCTCGATGAGAACGGCGCCGTTTCAAGCCTGTGTTTTGGCGACAAGAAAGAGGGAAAGGTTAAGCATGGCGGAAAAATCGCCGTGGTCAGCAACGATCAAACGAGGCCGCAAAGACTCACGTCGAGGAGGGGCGGTGCGTCCCTCTTGGGAGAGTGGCGATTCACTCTCCTTATAGAACCCAGGTTCTTCCTCGATTTTCCTGTTACGCCGTGAACTGACCCCACACGTTCCCGTACATGTGGTTCCACTTCTCCGCCATCTCGCGCCTGCTCTCAGCGCCGTCCCAACTCGTGAACTGGACTTCGAGTTGTTGCACGTTGAACAGCCTCGAGAGCTGGTAGGACACCATCGGCTCCGAGAAGCCCGCGAGCTCGAGCACCGTGCGGCCGAAGGTCGTCGAGGGCTCCCCGTCCGTGACCTGCGGAGCCGTCTTCGGGAACGGCAGGCCCCAGCCGGGGGCCAGCTTGGCGATTTTGCGGTACAGCCCGTTCACGAGCTCCTGCGCGGCACCCTGCAAGCCGTTGTCCAGCCACCACTCCACCTTCACGAAGAGCGCGCCCAGCCCGGCCACGTCGAGGCCGAAGAGCTCGGCGACCTTCGCCTGCGGGTTCTCGCCGGCGCGGATCGTCAGCTTCTCCAACGCCCCGATCGCCTTTTGGAGCTCCGCCACCCACTCGATGCCCATCGCCTCCCGCTCCGTCGCTGCCCGGAGGCGTTGCTCCGGGCAGTCCAGCAGCACGCGGAGCGCGGTGCTGCCCTTCCAGCAGAGGTACCCGTTGAACTTCACGTGGTTCCCGAGCAACGTCTCGTACCGGACGAAGGGCAGGCCGGGCCCCTCCGTCTCTTCGCGCTCCCACTTCGCCAGGTTGCAGAGCTGAACCCGCATCAACATGTCTTGGTGCAGTAGCATCTCCCTTCTCCTCATGGTTGGCCGGTGTTGGCCAGTCGAGACCCGGTTGGCCCCCGTTCCGCATGAGGGACACATCATGCCGAACGAGAACCAAGAAAGGTCTCAACAAAGAACAAGGGGGAACGGGAAAATCTACAAAAACATTTCAATACGCACCGCCCGATCCTCGCGACCAAAGCCGCAAGAACCGGACACGTAAAATCATCTCGTCATCTGAAAACACGAAGAAAGAACCTTGAGTAAAAGTTATTCTTCTCTTGCGGGCGCCCATCGTCACTGTCAGGAAACTTCGGTGAAGAGGATTCAATTCTGCGCAGGCATTGCCATTAAAAAAATATGCCGCCCAACATTGCGCTCTCAGTCACGTTCGAGCGCCCACGGCCCCGGAAAAAATCCCGAAAAATCAGAACGAATATTGAGGAATTAGGGGCGATTTGCGGCATTCGCCATAGGCATGATCGCAATTTGCGATGAATATGATAACTACACAACCGCAATCAGAGTAGTTGAAAAACATGGCCGGTTTGAGCGGAACCTTTCTTCAAGAATGATTTCGAACAAACGGCGATGAGACGATTCGGTTTTTAGAAGGATTTTTTCAAAGCCACATCACCCGATCCTTTCTTAGATTTTGAGCCGGTGAATTTCCCGGTGCTCGTTTTCCGTGCGTATGCGCCACGAACGACTGTCGCTTGAAGCGGCGGTGCAAACGTTTCAAGCGGCAGTTGTTCCGCAATCCTAGAACGTACCCACGGAGACAAGTCGATGAAGAAGGTCCTCCTGTACCGTACCCCCGACGGCACGGTCGTCGTCACCGATGACGGCAACACGCGAACCGCGAAGAAGATCCTGCGCTTCGCGTGGCGGAGCCTGATCCGGAACGCCGACCCGTACCAGTACCTGCTGAACGCAGCCGCCAAGGCCACCAGCATCACGGTCGCGGACCCGGCGCGCTCGTCCCTGCTCCTCCCGCCGATCTGGGACCCCGAGACGGTGATCCGCGCGGTCGGCTGCTCGCACGCGACCAGCGCCGAGGAACGGACGCGTCTGCACGGCCTGCAGGATCGGCCGGCAACCGCGGTCGTGGCCACCCCGGGCGCGCTGCCCAACCCGGTCACCGAGGCGTACCGCTTCGTCCGCGTGGCCCCGACGTGCGAAGTGTTCGAGAAGGGCTGCGGGGCGCAGAAGGCGCGCTTCACCGGCCACGGCGGCAAGGTGCTCTGCGCGCCGCGCCGCCAAATGGTCACGGAAACCGAATTCTGCCTGATCGTCACCCCCGACGGCTGGGTGATCGGTTTCACCCTGATGAACGACTTCACCATCCACGACCTCGAGGCGGAGTGCACGCTCTACCTCCCGCAAGCGAAGGAGTTCGACGGGTGCGCGGCTATCGGCCCGTGCATCTACATCTTCCCGAAGCCGTTCAAGGTCGTGCCGGGCGGGCCGTTCACGGAGGCGATTCTGCCGCCGGACACGGCGATCTCGCTGATGCTCCGGAACGGCGGCGGCGTCGAGAAGCTGAGCGGGACGGCGCGCTTTGGTGACCTCGCGCGCCCCGGCCAGTTCTACGTCGATCACGCGATGCGCCGCCAGTCGATCCCCGGGGCGATGCTGCTGTCCATGGGCACGGGGATCATCCACCCGAAGGGGCTGGGCGTCGAGCCGGGCGACCGGATCGTGATGAGCTGCCCGCTCGTCGGCGAGCTGGACCACGGCGCGGCGATGCTCCCGGACTACCCGGACTACCCCGCCCTCGTGTGAGTGGCACCGAAATGTTGTTTTGCCGAGCGAACGCCCGAAGGACACACTCCTTCGGGCGCATCGTCTCATCGCCCGGCAAATTTTTTAGGAAACGAACAACAGCCGCGCAGATTTCACCTTCCGGTAAAACCTGCGCGGCTGTCTTGCGTTTTGGAACTACAAATACATTTCGCCTCGAAGCAATTCGACAACCCGCTTCAACTCGTCGCTTGCACGTTCATCTGCGTTCGCCGCCTTGGTGGCCATTTTGAAGTTTGGCCTCGGAAACGCGATCGGAGAAGCCGCTTCGAGGAGTTCCACGAACCTTGGTGCAAGGTTTCGGTTAAACTCGATCGGCGGATCCTCCTCAAGGGCGGTGCAGACGATGACGATCTGGGGCAGGATCCATCGGAGAGCTCGAGCTCGGTTCCGGACCATCAGAAAGACCGCGTCGAGCAGTTTCGAATACCGAAGCAGCAAATCCACCGCGGTCACCTGCCTGAGGAAGGCTTCATCCCGCCCGAACCGCTCACCAAGCTCGTTCAGCCTGTTCAGGTCCTTCGACCGCGTCTGCTCCCACCTCGCCGTCACTTGTCGGAAGATCTCGTGCGAGACGACGATCGCATACCGATCCCTTTGTTGCTCACGATCCATCAGCGTCACGAGGCTCTCGGCCGCCGCACCGCGAATCGATTCCTTCGCGTGGAAGAACAGACCAGCGAGCGCCGAGATCAGTTTCAACATCCCGAACTCATCGAGCTTTTCGGTGTGCTCGACCGCACTCTTCGTTCCCGCGACGACGTCCTGAATGCGCTTGGAACCGAGAGCTTTCAGCATCTCGTCGATCGTCACGTGAGACCCCCCTTAGGATTGTAGGAAAACCGCATACTGCGCGGCTTGAAGTTCGTCATCGAGATGAAGAACTTCAAGCGGTAGAAAAGGAAAATTTGGAAATGGAGAAAAGAGCTGTGGGCCTTCGGAATTTTACCACAGCACAGGAGCGGAGGAGCTGAGCCGCATGATCATTGTAATCGCCAAATCAGATCATTCTGAAGTCAGAGGAGAGCTGAGGAGTCGAACTCGTAGACAATCCTCTTTAGCGATTGATCCATTTCTGAGCGCCTTCGGAGTAGCGGTTCCCGCTCACGCTCAATCTCGCGGCTTCAGCGTTTAGCTCACGGCACTCGTTCTCTGAAAGCTCGACGGAAGCGGCTCCGAGATTTTCTTCGAGACGGCTTACTTTTGTCGTTCCGGGAATGGGCACCATCCACGGCTTCTGCGCGAGCACCCACGCGAGAGCGACCTGCGCTGGCGTCACGTTTTTTCGCGCGGCTACTGTCTTCAGAAGCTCGACGAACACCTGATTCGCTTTTCGGTTTTCGGCCGAGAAGCGCGGAACATTATTCCGCGTATCAGTCCCCACGAACGCTGTGTTTTCGTCGATCTTCCCGGTGAGAAACCCTCTCCCAAGCGGACCAAACGGCACAAACCCAATTCCCAGTTCCTCGAGAACCGGCAAAATCTCTTCCTCCGGCTCTCGCCACCACAGCGAATATTCACTCTGAAGAGCGGAGACCGGACAGGTAGCATGCGCCCGCCGGATCACCTGCACTCCCGCCTCGGAAAGGCCGAAATACTTAACTTTCCCTTCTCGAATCAGATCGCTCACCGTACCGGCGACGTCTTCAACCGGGACGTTCGGATCCACTCGATGCTGATAGAGGAGATCGACATGATCAGTTCGAAGCCGCTTCAATGACGCGTCGACCACCTCGCGGATATGCGATGGACGGCTGTCGAGCCCCGTTTGTTTTCCGCCTTCTATGCGAAACCCAAACTTTGTTGCGATGACTACTTTGTCGCGGACCGGCGCGAGGGCCTCCCCGAGAAGCTCTTCGTTTGCAAACGGACCGTAAACCTCCGCAGTATCAAAAAAAGTGACGCCGCGCTCGAGCGCGGCCCTTAGGAGAGCAATACCCTCCTTCTTTTCGGGCGGCGTGCCATAGGCAAAGCTCAAACCCATGCAACCGAGACCAATCTCGGAAACGACGAGCCCGGAGCTTCCCAATTTTCTTGTTCTCATACTTCCCGCGAGAAAAGGAGCATTGCTTCACCCGTCAGAGGGTGCGCCGAGTTCAAACCCTCGGCGCAGCTCTTTCCGTGTCGAAATATTAAGTTTTATTCCGATTTCAACGAGGACATGTCGATTGAGAAACGGTACTTCACATCGTTCTTCAACATCCGCTCAAACGCCTCATTCACTTTCTGAATCGGGATGACCTCAACATCGGAGACGATATTGTGCTTCCCGCAGAAGTCGAGCATCTCTTGGGTGAGCTTAATGCCACCGATGATCGAGCCGGAGAGTGTTTTCTGTCCGAACAGCAACGCGAACGGAGAAACCGAAAGAGGCTTCTCGGGCGCCCCGACCAAAGTCAGGTTTCCTTCTGCCCGAAGAAGACCAAGATACGCGTTGATGTCGTGCTCGGCTGCAATACAATCGAGAATAAAGTCAAACGTGTTCGCATGGCGTTTCATCTCTTCGGGATTCGTCGAAAGGACGACTTCGTCCGCACCAAGACGAAGGGCATCTTCTTTTTTCGAAGGTGATGTCGTAAATACCGTAACGAAAGCACCCATCGCCTTTGCAATCTTCACACCCATATGCCCGAGTCCGCCGAGGCCGGCGACTCCAACCTTTTTTCCCGGTCCGACGTTGGCTCTCTTGAGTGGAGAATAGGTCGTGATCCCCGCACAGAGAAGCGGAGCCGCTCCCGCCGGGTCGAGGTTCGCAGGCATGCGAAGCACCATCTCCTCGTCGACGACGACGCTATCCGAATACCCTCCGTAGGTGACCGGCGCGGCGCCGAACTTGTCCGGAGAGTTGTACGTAAAAGCCGCTTTCGGGCAGAACTGTTCGTAACCTGATTTGCAGCTTGGACACGTGTGATCGGCGTCGACCAGGCAGCCGACACCAACAAGATCGCCGACCTTGAACTTCTTTACTCCGCTTCCGACCTTTTTTACATGACCGACAATTTCATGGCCCGGCACGCACGGATAAACAGTCGGCATGGTGTCTTTCCATTCGTCACGCACCGTATGAAGGTCGCTATGACACATTCCACAGAACAGAATCTCGATCTGAACATCGGTCTCTCTCGGGTCACGGCGCGGAATGACCGTCGCTGCCATTGGGGAAGTAGCACTCTTTGCGGAATATGCTTTTGCGTTCAACATGAATCTGCCCTCGCTGAATATTGGTTGGAAATGCGGAAATCTAACCGCGGGAAAGCACATTAGCGGATACTCGTGAAGTCCGCCAATGTACAAGAAAGCGGAAAAAAAACACCAATGCACGAGCTGAAATCTAACGCGACTATCTCCGTTTCCTGCTCGTCAGCTACGAACATGGATTTCACCCCGCACTTCGGTCAAGTTCGATTGACTGCTCTTTCCCAACTCACTGACAGGAACGGAGTTCGTTCCCGGTTCACTGAACCGATCAAAGGTTTTCCTGAGGGAAAAAGATGTACCACGCCGGCACGCTGCGAATCACGTCGAGCGCTGAGGCAATGAAGGAGGCCGAGCGCTTTCGCACCGTGATCCTTCCGCAACTGGAGCGCCATGGTCCACACGCGATCCTCCCGGCCGCGAAAACGATGAAGGAGCTTCTTGGCCATGGAGGCTCTTCGCTCGACGAGCTCCTCTCGGGGGTGAGAACGCTGATGACTCGTCTCTGGGAGATGAACCGTCTTCAAAGCGACTCGGCAGGGTTTGCGAACCGGTGGGATTTCATCCTCATCGGTTACGTGAGCGCTTTCACGACGATCTTCTCGCTGGGTTTGGAACGAGAGAAGGACGATCCGGGGAGTTTCTCAGAGGTCGTGACGAAGCTGCCGCGATGGGCCCTTCACTGTCGAAGCACTGCCCACCCCTGGTGGTTAAAGGGCGTCGAGCTTCGAGAAACTGAGTGGGTTCGTGCAAACTTGACCGACCCTATCCGTCCGCTAAGAGACGAGGCGGGGCGGAAGTTGCTGAACTCCCTACTCGAGAACGAGAACGCCTCGGAAGAACGAGGCGCAGCTCACTGTCGCCGCGCGTTGGCTTTGCATCACCAAGCAGGACTCGATAAACGCGGGCCGGCTGACACACTCATTCTCGACCTGTTCCAGAACGATCACGATGACGAAGGAGAGGAGGCGATTGAGTTTTGGGACGGGGCGATGAGGCAGCTCCTTTGGCTCGCCGCCATTTCCGGAGATTGGGTGAGGATATAAAGGAAATTCCCATCGACAGTTCGCGGGACGGTTTTTGAATAAACTCCGTCCCTGTGAGTGAGACTTGGATAGCGCTTGCTCGATTCTATTTGTCGAGCTCCTCGGGCTCCACAAATCGATAACCCAATCCACGAACGGTCAAAAGATACTTCGGGTTGTCGGGATCAGCCTCCAATTTTTTCCTGATCCTGGACACGAAGCTCGTGACATTCACTTCGTAGTTCCCCGCATGGAGGTCCCATACAATTTCCAAGATCTGCTCTCTTGTAAACGGCCGTCCGGGCTGTGATGCGAGAAGCGAAACGAGTTGAAACTCTCTCGTAGTCAGATCGATGGGAGCGCCGTTTTTTAACACCCTGGCTCGTTCCTCATCAACCTCAACCTCTCCGATCCGAACCACGCTTCTCCCAGTCGGTGGGCGGACCAAATCATTCTCCGCACGAAGCACCTTGCGAGCTGTCTGTTCCCGCAGGCGAACCCGTACTCTTGCGAGGAGCTCAAGCGGCTGGAAAGGTTTTCGAACATAATCATCGGCTCCCACCTCGAGGCCGGAGACAACATCGGATTCCTTCGTCCTCGCGGTCAGCATGATGATGGGCAGACCCTCATACTCCTGCTTTATACGGCGGCAAACATCAAGACCTCCCAATGTCGGAAGATTCAGATCGAGGATGACCAAATCAAAAGTGCCATGCAGCGCAGCATGAAGTCCGGTGAGACCGTCGCTTTGCACTTCGCAATAAAAACCTGCATCGGATAGTGTATCCCGAATGATTCGCGAAATACCGTCGTCATCCTCGATTATAAGAACCTTCCCTACCGCATTCATGATTTCTCCCGATAATTTTCGGCCTCACGCACATCGACCCTAAATTGAAGAACTCGAGACCCATCCACCGCGACCGCTTCAGACGTCTCCAAACCGCCGCCGGAGCGCCGAAGGTGCGCCCCGATTCTCTGGAAAAACAGCGAACGAAGCATCGCGACACTCTTGTCCCCGCGATCCCGGATGGACGAACTCCCGTTCGAAGGTGCTTCAAGCACCACGCTGATTTTACCTCCGCTCTTTTCCACTCTCGCTCTAATCTGATCACCGGGTCGTCCTTCCTCGAACGCGCACTCAAAGACAAACTTGAGAGCGAGCAGGTATTGCCCGAGTGGGCCACTTCCGACCATCGACTCTGAACAATCTTGTAAAAGCAGATCGATATCCTTGGCTCCACACCGGTGTCGAGCCGACTCGACCACCTCGAGAAGATGCTCGTCGAATGGAAAGCGCTCCTCGATCTCACTGCTCTCCTCCAGCTCGAACGCGGCAATCACAAAAAGTAATTCGATACACTTATCGAGTGTCGCAGACGCATTTTGGAGAAGCCCCCACTCTCCTGAACCGGAATGTGCGCTCACATTCGCGACACATTCCCGGATTGCCGGCGCCGCGATGTCAAGGAACCGATTTCTCGCCGCGGCTCGCTCCGCGCGCTGCGCCTCAAGTCGCGAAATCTCACCGGCCATCGAGTTCAGCTTTGCGGCGAGTCCTCCAATCTCATCGTGGTCTTCGAGCGCGATGCGATATGAATAATCTCCAGATGCAAATTTTTGAATACCGGCTTGCAAATCATCAAGGCGGCCGGCTATCTCTTTTCGCCAGCTCGCGGAGAATATGGAGATCGCAAGCCATGAAAAGTTCAGCTCGAAGAGGATCAAGACAAGGAACAGAAAATTCGTCTCGCGATGCACGATGCCGTTTAGCATCGCACTCGGACCGAGCAAGGAAAGTTCCGGGCACCCGATTTCTCCACAAAGCGGCGCGGTCAGCAATGCTCGGCGGTAGCTCGAACTCTTGATTCCCCGGTTCTTCTCCTCCACCCCGACTGAGAAATGATTTTCACCAGTTGCTCCGGTGAGGATATATCCGTGGATCGGATTCACGGCGTAGGCGCGCTGGAGAACGGATACAATTCCATCCGCTTGAGGGACCGGCCGACCGATTTCAGAGAGCACTGACGCGATCGATACTCTCGATGTCCGCTCTGTCGCGGATCGGATGTGACTGACAATGAATGCATAAAGCATTCCTCCTTGAACGAAGATCGAAACTCCCGATGAGAGGAGAAGAAGCGCTCCCAACCACACTCCGGCACGTCTCACTGACCCGGCGCTATCGGCCAACCATGCGACCAGCGATATCCATCCGCCGACGACCGCGCCCAGCATGAAAAGCCACGGTGCTTTGTTTACCAAGAACAGGCAGACGATGAATGGAGCCGCGGCAAAACACAGTCTGAGCCACAGGCGCGTATCGGATAGTCGAAAGACCTGGATTGCTGTTTGAAAAGTCACCGCGCCTGTAACGGCCTGGAACGCGGTCCTGCTTTCAAATGCGATCAGAAACGGCAACGAGAAAGAAATCACCAAATACAACGAAAGGAGCGTCGACTTTCCGAGACCGGGTTTAGCCGAGTATACGCCGAGCATCAGGATTACCAGGAAAAACCATCGAAGTGCGTGCGTCGCGGGAAAAGCCGTGTTGACCAGACAGAGAATCACAATTGAGAATACCGCCAGCCATCCCGTAAGCCGAATCGAGGGGGTCGAGCTGGTCAAAAGGTTCTGCACCTTCTTGCTTTCTGGCGGCGGCTTCGTGCTGCTGCCCCTGAGCGAGATGCTAAACACGTTCTCCCCGGCATCATTTTCACCGATGCTCAGCTCACCAGAATGCAGGTGAGCGATTCTCTTCACGATGAATAATCCAAGCCCGCTCAACCGCCCCTTCGATACTCGGAGCTCCGGAGCAAGTGCCGTTTCGAATCTCAAGCGCGCCTCGAGCGGAAGTGGTTTCCCTGTGTTCGCTACTTGAATCTGTATCGGCGACGAATTCCCTCCGGTCACCGAGAGATTTACCGTCGAACCCGAAGGGCTGTGGCGAATCGCATTGTCCAAGAGATTCAGAAGTGCCCTCCTCAGAAGTGAGGTGTCCGCCGGGCAGAAGACTCGTGAATCCTGACAATCGAATCGAACTGTGACTTGGGCACGAGATGCCGCCACTTCGAGCAGATTCACTACCTCGCCGATGAGAGCACGGATGTCGATAACTTGCGGAGCGCTCAACCTGATTCGCTCAACCGCCGCGAGTTGTTCGAGATCGTCGGCATACTCAAGCTGCAGTTCGGTATTTCGCTTCAGCATCTCGTGATACGATTCACGTTGCTCGAGGGAAATCCCCGTCATGGATAATCGCTCGGCGCATCCCTGAATAACGCACATCGGTGTCCGCAAATCGTGCGCGAGTCCCGCCATCAACTCCTGCCGATCACTTTCTTCCAGTTCTTGCGTTTTGATTCGTTCGGAGATTTCATCGGCCATCCGATTCAATGTTTCCGACAATTGTTGGTATTCCGGGAACTCTCCCGGAGCGAAACGTTGGTTGAGCTCTCTTCCCGTGAATCCTCCGGCGAGAATGGAGAACATGCGGGCGTGGCCGAGAAGGAATCGCTTAAAGACCGAATACGAAGCAATCGCGAGGGCAAAAAGGAGGAGAGTTGGAATCGAAGCAAAGAGAAGATAATTCCCGGTGACTTGCGAATACTCCATGTATTTCGAGAATCGCAGAAGATTGTCGAGAAGCTCCTTGGTGCCGTTCACAGTCCCCGCCGCCGGTGCTGCTTCTTTGGCGAGATGAGGCGCTAACCCATCAAACAAGGAGGTTACGAGTATGTAGCCAAGCACAAGCTCGATAAATGCGATAACGCCCACAACGAAAGCGGCGGAGCGACCTATTCGCCGCATCATCTCGCCGTTTCGAAGTGGAGCGTTACTATTTTCGTTATTCCCGAGCACGTTCAAAAGTTCCGTTACGTTCGAGCGTATTGCTTCCAGGTATAGCCTGTGGATCAGATATTCCGCACCAAAGAACGATGGCGATGTCGAGACTGAGGCAGAACTGCTGGTTCTGCGTCCGGAGCAGAACAGTGCCGCACGCCCGCTCGCGGAGGTGCTCAAGCCAGTTCGTTTCTAACGTATTGCCGGATCGGCCGCAGAGTTGCTCCTGGGAACACAGTGTCAGCATTCTTTCAAGATTTTCCAAACACCGCTGACTTCCCGCTGCGGGCGGCGAGCATTCTCCGAATGTAAGCAGTTTCGCGCGTTCGCAGTCCCAGAGATAGCCACGGCGCTCCTTTGGCTCACTGTTCGGCTCCTCCAGCGGCGGAACACTGGGCATAGGGTCGGGTAAAAGTTGCGCCTCCGCCAGTCCCAAAATCGAACCGAAAGAACAACCCACAAGAAACGCAATCGCCGCGAGACGTGTTGACAGTCTCCGCCGAGGAGAAAGAGTTCGAGTAATTTCAGACAAACGCATATCAACTCCTTGTGATTAATGTTTTATGCCGGCACCACCGGAGGTCAGCCAAATGCCTCGCCTCAGCGAATCACCGTGTAGGGAGTATGGGAGAGGATTGTAACCGCACTATAACCGGCGAATGCTTTTGCCGGCCTGCCGGGGAGAAAGGAAGGATTCCGGCTTGTTACAGCTGGAGAAAATGCTCTCAATTTTGCCGGACACCGACTCGCCATCAAATCGGTAATCGTCCGGCACACGAGGGTCTGCCGTTCGCCGCCTTGGGCGCGATATCAAGCTAACGCTTCGGCACCGATCCTTCTCATTATTTTTCAGAGAAGCAGATGTCGACCTCGCAATTACCGCCCGGCAGGCGCTTCGGGCCCGCCGGATTTTGCGATGTCTCAGAATGAGAATCGCTGAGCGTTGAGAAATTTCGATCAGCGATAGAAAGCGACAAAGCAAGACTGGATGTTTGGGGCCGAAGCCGGGTTGGTGTGCCCGGCTCCGGTTCCGAAAAATCCTTGCCTCCCTCTGTCGCCTCACTTCGTGACCGGCTTCAGCAGCCCGCGGTCGCGGAGCGCGCAGAAGCGCTCGGCCGTGAGACGGATCGCGTCCTTCAACGGCGTGAGCGGCACGGTCGGGAACGCCTGCCGGATCGCCGAGTAGTCGAGACCGTAGGCGATGGGGTACTGCATGCCCGACGCGGCCGGGGTGATGCGGCAGGGTGGGAGTTCCATCTCCCGGGCGACCTCGGTGACGAGCCGGCAGAACTCCGACGCGTGAACGGTGTGCCCCGGGATGTGGAAGATGCCGAAGCCTTGCTTGAACGGCTGGGTGGCCGCGAGCAGGGTCGCCGCGACCACGTCGTCGAGGAAGTTCAGGTCCTCCATGCCGCCGTGCGCCAGTTCGTAGTCGATGCCGAGGACCGCGTTCGCGATCGCCGTCGTGTTGGTGGAGGTCATGCCGCGGTCGCGGCCGACGCCGTGAACGGTCCACGGCCGGAAACCGACGGACTGCACGCCGTAGTCGGCGAAGTACGTCGCGGCGGCGTTCTCGTTCGCCTGCTTGTGCCCGCCGTACAACGTGCCGGGGGTGAAGAACGGATACGCTTCCGTGATCAGCCCGGTGGGGTACTTCTCACGCTTGCCGAGAACGGCCGCGGACGACATGAACACCGTGCGCTGGATCTGGTCGCTGCGTCGGCGGGCGGCCTCGAGGACGACGTTTGTCCCCACGACGTTCACGTGGGCACCGACGATCGGGTTCTCCTTCACCAACGGCACCTGGAGTGCCGCGAGGTGCAGGATGTGGGTGATGCCGTAGCGATCGATCGCGTCCATGACGTCCGCGAGCGACGTGACGTCGCCCGCGACGGACAGGAGGCGGTCCGGCGGCAGGTCGTCACCCGCGACGAGCTTCAGCCGCTTCGCGTCCAAGTCCTTGTCGAAGACGATGATCTTGCTGTTCGGGTCGGCGTTGCTGCCGCCGAGGATGAGGCGGACGAGGGCGCAGCCGAAGCAGCCCGATCCGCCGGTCGCGAGGAAATTCATGACAGTCCTGGGGTTGAGGTGAAGGCCGGACGCTCTGCCGTGACCGTTTTCCCACACGGGAGGTTGGCTTGTATTCGTCCGGAATCCGGCCGGTACTCTCTGGAGATTATGAAAGTACCGGAAGGAGTCCGGCGAAAACTAAAAAGAGAAAATACCTTCCCAGTCTTGCTTGAGAAGTGTTCGAGCGAGGCGAACACTGCTTAAGCCTGGGAAAATTCCAACTCACGACAATAGAATAAAATAGCGGTTCTCAGTGCGGCGCATCGTAGAAAATTTTCCGCAAAAAAGAAAATAATCGTGGTGGTTTCAGGCTCGCGAAACACGGATATTTCGGCGGCTAATGTTGTTTTTAGCAAGCTTTTTGAATACGTGATGGGCCACCGAGAGAGGTTGGCCTGTCGGAAGAGCGAATTCTCCCGGTAACCCATCATGCCGTCAAGGTGCCGTTACCGCGCGTAACGGCGGAGCGTACCCGTACCAGCGACGATCCCTTGCCCCTGGAAGCTCGTAGGGGAAGGCGTAGCGACCGTCATCGGATAGGTCGCCACTGGTTGGTAAGCGGGTTGCGGTTGCGCGTACAGCATTCGCGCGGGCACGGGCTGCGAGACGATGACCGTGCCGTGCTGCGGTGCAGACGAGTAGCGGACCGGCGCGTAGCTCGGTTGGACGTAGCTCGCTTGCGCGGACACCGGTGCCACCGTCGTGTAGGTCGGCACGCCGTAGCTGGGGGCATAAACCGGAGTGCCGTAGGACACCGGCGCGACGTAGGACGTACCCCCGTACGACGGGCCGCTGTAGGTGGTGCCGCTGTACGACGGGACACCGTACGACGGGACACTGTACGACGGAACGCCGAAGGACTGGGAGCTGGAGACGGCCGGAGCGCGGACGCTCGAGCTGCTGGCGCTGGGGGCGGCAACTGCCGCCGGGGGGCAGGTCGGTCAGGACGCCCCGACCTTGTTGACCCAGAGCACAGCGAAGACGAACAGAAACGCGAACGACTTGGTGCGCATGGAGAAATCCTCCTCCGTTGGCGCGCCTTACCACCTAGAACTGGGCGGTGGATTGGCCCCGATGCAGGACGGGCATGAGTAAAAACCAGCCTGCGATCGAAAGAGCAGCCCGGTATCGAACAGCTCTAGCGATCACAGCGGAAAACCTAAACTCTCTCGGTGATACCCGAAGAAAAACTTCAAATGAACAACTCGCCGCAGCAAGTTTGAGTGATTATGCGACCGCGTCTCGCCAAGGTGTGTTCTAAAGCTCGAATCTGAACAGCAAAGTTTTTCGTTATCTGCTCGCAAGATGTTCGTGACGCTCACGCTCCATTCCGAGCGCTAAAATTCACGCGTGATTTCGTCGGAATGAAGTCGCGGCATTCAGCGTTGCGCGCCGGACTTCTTGTATCCATGATTTCGAATGCCGATTTGAGAATCTATTTTTCTGCAGGCTCCGGTTCACATAATCCGCATATTTGTGGTGAAACGGAACAATCAACCCTCGAGACAAAGTCATGACAAATTCTATCCTCCTTCGCCGATTAACCTTTTGCATGATTGCTTCCACGGCACAGCTCGTCGTCTCACTGGATGCAACGTTGGCAGCAGGAAAAGCTTGTGACCCAAAGGAAGACGGCGACTGCTGCACTTCGAGCACGGACTGCGTTGCTTTTGTAAATGAGACGCTTTGCTCAATCGAGCCGTTGAATAAAGTCAAAGCTCAAGAACTACAGAAAGAGGGTTTCCCGGATACCGGATTGTGTTCTGCCGAAAGACGCGCCGGGCTGAAAGAAGATGCGAAAAAGCGTGAGCCGTACTGCGATAGAGGCGCTTGCGGGTTCGTTGAATAATCCCGTGTTTTAATTTAGAGAGACTCGCCCTCCCGTGTAACGGACTCTCGAAAGTCTAACTTCCTAAATATTTCGCCAATTCTCACTAACCCGAGATCCGCCTTCTCTCACTCCGCTCATAATGAATCGAGCGTTTGAAAAAGCGTTGATGTTCGTAACTTTGAGGGATACATGTTTCAAATTTCCAAGATCCTATTCGGGATCTCATTCACTACGGTTTGTTCATTGTCTTCGATATCCGCCTCATGTGCACAAGAGCAAGGGGACGCAAATGCCGGCCTCGCTCAGCAACTGGCGGCGCAACAAGTGGAGGTTCAACAAGTACGAGAAGGGGAAAGGCCCCGCATCGAAGTACCGCCGCGGGGAGCACCGATCGATCAGCTGAAGCCTTTCGTGCCTCAGGACGAATTTTTGAGAATCCCGTTCTGCGATAAGGTTCCCCCGACAACAGAATTGCTGCTCGACGACAAGGGCCTTCTTGTTATTCCTCCCGAGGGTTGGAATATCGAACAACTGGACCTCGCGAATCGTTTTCGAACAGTGGCCCGGCTGACGTTCGCAAAGATCGCGAGCTCTCTTTATGAGAACATGAATATCAAAAACTTCGTCTGCCCAATACGCTGCCGTGAGCAAGGTCTCCAGATCTTCAGCGCTGATCTCATCGGCTTCGGAAGCGGATGCAATGAGAATAAAATCGCCGGGGTCGGACAAGATTGGATTACTTACAACCCCCTCCAAGTAGAAGATTCTACATTTATCGAAGTCGGTTTCGGAATCAGACCACTCGCCGTGCAGTTCGACTGCATCTGTAAGGTTGAGCCGATATTCTAGGTCTTCGGTATTATCCTCCGAGTCGACGGAAATTCAGGCGACAGGGGTGTCTGGAGATACTCCTGTCGAATTTGAAACATCGAACGCGCGATGCTCCTGAGTGCGGTAGAGAAACGCCGCCTCATCCGTCCACTTTGTCGTCTGCCAGGCAACAGCCGAACTTTTTCGACGGTAAAAATCAAAGCACATAAGCGCGCTGTTTTTGACCTGGGCGATGCCGACCTCGGTGAGATAACGCATCGCCGCAAACCAGGCGTAGGTTGAGAGGCTCACTCGAGAGAGACTTGGATGCCGCGCCCGCAGACAGACGACGCGGGCCAAGAGCGAACCCGCAAGAAGTCCCGAATTCAAAGCCCGAAAATACGGAACACCCATCGCAGCGTCGCCGACAAGATACCAACGATTCCCCGAGTGGTTCACCGCAAAACGCCGGGAGCGATATGATGAGAGCACGAGCTTCGTCAGCTTACCGGATTGCGGGACATATTCCTCGCCGGCCAGATCGCGGCGAACGTTTAGATACGTCTGGAGATCGGCGGTAAGCTTCTGCGGAAGTCCTCCATGATCGAGGGGGAGCGGGGCCTTAAATGTCGCAGCCGGAATCGAATCATACGTGTTTTTGTCGAGGAACATTCTCAACGTGACAGGGGTGACACCCTCCTTCGTGCGCCCGACATATTCAAATGTCATAAAAGACAGGAGTTTCTGCGTTTTATAGCCTTCTTTTACGAAGTCCAGATTTCGAGAAGTGCCCGAGGATTCATATTTGATTTCAACCACTCGCTGCAGGTCCCGAGTGAAGACATTGTTCTCACCAAGGAGTGCTTTCCGCATACGGCTGTGGGCTCCGTCTGCGGCTATATATGCAAGCGCACCGGGAATTTGCTTTTCAATATCCTCGGGCGAATCGACCATTTGGTGCTTTATGGAAACTCCGAGGTCGAGTGCATACCGTCGAAGAGCCGCCTCCAGCGCGTTCGTTCTCACGAAAACCGATTTTGCCGCGTTAAGGACACCCTCTCCACCGACGAGTTCGAGAAAAAATTCGCGCTCCCGATCATTCCGAGTGCGGCTGCCATAAAGGAGAATTGAGAGGTGATCCAAGCGAAGCACGTGGCTCCGCACATATTCTCGATGCCGCTCAAACATCGTGACCCGGCAGGCGGGATGGTTCTTCTTGATCTGGATTGCGGTCCATAGTCCGACTGGACCGGCGCCCACGATCGCAACGTCCACGGAAGCAGTTTGAACTTCGGAAATTCCATCCACGCGATGCGCACGCTCCTGTATCTTGCGGCGATAGCCTTCGTTTACGAGGCGCTCTCAACTTCGACTATACTGGGAAAACCAACAAGATACGTAATCGAATCCGTTGGCTCTGGCATCCATCGGAACAGTCTCCAGCCCGATTTTACCCAAGGGCCGGCCTCCCCGCCGGAGGATTCCTCCGAGCGTCAAATTCAACTTTCGTTCTTTCGAGCGCTCGGGCAGAGTTCGATGCGAAGGTCCGTAAAAATCAGGAAAACGGAGATTTGCTGTGGGAGCTATTAAACGTGGTTGCCTTGAGTTTCTCATCGTGTGGGGACTCGCCGGGTTTGCGATGCTGTCTCAATTTCAGGGAAAGTTCGAGCCTCCGGGCGACCAATGGGGCGCGGGCATCGGCGGCTTTTTCGTCGCCTGTGCTTGGGGATCGTTTAGAAACGCGCTCATCGCAATCAAGCGACGCCAGCTCCTCGCCTCTGCACGTCAGGGTGCCCGGCCGGTCGATGGAAAGACGTACGCCGCCGCAGGCACCATCCGCGCTTTAGGCGAACCGCTAAAAACTCCATTCCAGAAACGTTCCTGCATCTCATACGGATATGACCTCTCGGTGGAACAGCTCGTCACCACCGGAACGAGTGACAATAGAACTACGAGACACGAGAAGAACGTATCGATGGGCGGGTTCGCGATGTGTCCGTCTGCTGTTCGCACCGCCGGCACTGAAGTTCGCATTCTCGGATTTCCTTTCCCGCACGAATTCCCGGAAGATCGTATTCCGGCAAGAGAGCTGCACGCTGAAGTACGCGCATATCTGGAGAGCGCAAACTTCGAAATATCGAAGGGACTGGCGGGTGTGCGTTCGCTGTGGACTCAACTGCAATCATTGCTCGCTGATGATGACGGCTCACATCGCCACGACTGGCGAACGGCAAATGCCGAAGAAATGCTTTCTGATCCGAAGGCGGTCATCATGGAGCAATACATCCCCGTCGGCGCGGAAGTTTGCGTCATCGGAAAATATTCTCAATCAAAAGGCGGCCTCGTTACGGACTTTTCTTCAGGCGGTCTTGAAGTTCTCGCCGGTGGATTGCAGAAGGGTCTGAAGACTTATTATTCCCGAATCATCTGGGGCTTCGTCGGCACCGCGTTTTTTGCTGCGCTCGGAACCGTAGGCGTTCATGCAATTTTGTCTTTTCGAGAGCGGAAGGATAACTCGGTTCAAGAAAAACATGTCGAGAGACTGCGTATAGCGATTACTGAAAATGATCTTCCGGCGGCAACTCAAGCTCTCGAACACGGGGTATCGCTTCTCGCCCCAGAAGGGAATTTAAGAGACGCGATCTCAAACTGCAAATCCATCCCGATGCTGGAGCTGCTTATCAAGCACGATCTTTACGTCAATCGCCCGCTTTCATACGGCTACACGCTTTTAATGAAAGCCGTCGCGGACGGAGATGTCGAACGAGTTAAATTCCTGCTCGACACCAAGGCCGACCCGAATATCGCGCAGCCCGATTGGGGAATCACTCCGCTTGAGCGTGCGTTCGACTCGGGGAAAAAGGAGATCTTTACCCTCCTCCGAAACAAAGGTGCGCGAGGGATGTTCGTAACCGCAGACACGGGAAAACCGCTTTCCGGCGACGGAGGTGCTCCGATGGAAGCCGTGAGACAGCTGCTTGATGCCTGGGAGGCGGATGACGCCGCGAAAGTCCGAGCGCTGAGTGATGCTTGGCCGGAAGACTTCTTCGACAGTTTCAAGCGAGGACTGTATCACCGGAATCATAAATGCGGACCCGTTCTCGAGGCCGGGTTTGCCAACGATGAGGCCGGAACGATCATCATTCAGTGCCGCACGCTCCCGGTTCAGGAACGCTGGATCTACACGGTTGTTAAACGCGCCGGAGTGTGGAAGGTCCGTCGTTCTGATTGGGACGAGCAATTGAGATTTAAATTCTAGTGACACGTCGATTGAGTAACAGGCGCTGCCTGTTACTCAGTTCGGCACGTTCAGCAGAGCCGTGCCAACGCCACGACGGCATCGGCGCATCCCCAGCAGAGCGTAAAGCCCGCACCGCCATGGCCGTAGTTGTGAATTATCGGGGGGCGTCCGTCTGAGGCAGGTTCCAGCTCGAGGCGAACGGAGCTTCGCCCGGGCCTTAACCCGACGACATCTTTTATGACTCGTGCCGATCTCAATTGAGGTTCAAGCCTTTCACATCGTTCACGGATCTTGCGTGCGACTTCAACGTCCGGCGTGAGGCTCCAGTTACCTTCGTCAATAGTGCCCCCCATCACGCAATCCCCACTCCGTCGAACAATGTAGGTCACTTCCTTCGGGCCGAGGTGAACGATAATCTCGGGATTCTCGGAGACGATGGCCGAAACAAGCTGCACTTGGCCGCGAATGGGCTTGACCGCCGCATCGCTAACGAGCTCGGCGGCCCACACGCCGGTGCAATTCACAATCAGCTCGTAACCAGTTTCTCTATTTTGAAGGGACGTAAGCTCCGAGAGACGAATCGGGATACCAGCGCTTCGCACCTGCGATTCCAACCACGGGAGATAAAGAGGAGTATCGGTGAACGGCACCATATATTGGTAGGCGCATTCGAATCCGGCGAGTTCGCTTCCGGGAATAGTCGAAACATCCCCCACTATCTCTCGCCACCATGGATCCGGAGGAGTGCTGTCGTAGAGCTCACGAAAGCGCGACATTTTAACTCCCGGAACGCCGCGCGCTATTTGCTTTTCGTATTCACGGAACGTCTGCTGGCTCCACCTAACGACATTTGTGTCTCCGCTCACCTTAAAGGGATACCAGAACGCTGCCGCAGCGGCCGAGGTCGTCGCAGCGGGAAGGTCGCGGGTAACAATCTCGGGATGGTATCCAGCTTCACGCAGTCGAAGCGCGGAAGAAAGCCCGACGATACCCGAACCAACAACCAAAATCCGCGCCGACATAAAGGCCTCAATTAAAATGGAGAGAGAAGTTCCTCACGCTTTCGGGATCCATCCTCAGCGAAACCCGAAAAAACAAATCCCGCTTCTTCTGTGTGTCTCTGTGCCTCTGTGGTTTTCTTAAATGCAACCACAGAGGCACAGAGACACAGAGAAGCCGTCGATTCTACCGGCCGCTTCGAAAGACAAAGTATACCGCTCCAAACAGACAGAGCGCCGCCCAAAGGTAGTCGAGCTTCACTGGTTGTCTCATGTAGAAGACGGCGAAAGGAACAAAAACAGCAAGCGTAATCGCTTCCTGTAATATTTTTAGTTGTCCGAGATTGTATACGGTGAACCCAAGCCGGTTCGCGGGAACTTGCACGAGATATTCAAAAAATGCGATCCCCCAGCTCACGAGCACGGCGATGATCCAGGGCCGATGCCCGAGATCTTTTAGGTGCGCATACCAAGCAAAGGTCATGAAGATGTTGGAGAGCGTAAGAAGGAGTGCTGTTTTTAGCAGAATGGGCACGTGAAACCCTCAATCAAACGAGCCCGGTAGCTCGGTGCTCGTGGAATCCAGTAGCGCGTAACCGGGTTTTCAATCAATACCGAACGAACATAGGACCGCTCGGCAATGAGCGAAAATCCGAACGCCTCGCGTAATCAAACCACAGCCGCCCGTCCTCGAGAATGCTACTGACGAGATGGACGAGCCCATGTTACTCCCCTTCCATGAAAATCCGTCTTACCTCGATAGTTCTTCTGCTCCTTCTCCTCTCCAGCTTTTCCGGATGCTACCGGCCGCCGGTTCCACCACCTGACCTCGCGGTGGCCCCTTTTGATTTTGATCGTGACCTTCCGACTCCTCTCGGCAGCGAGCTGTTTCACTCGAACAACCGCGACGAAAACGGCTACTTCTCCCGGGAGCGCAATTTCCGGACGACACGCAGCCTTCAGGAGCTCGTCGCCTACTACCGGACCAAATTCAGCGTGATGGGCCTCAAGGAATTTGGCTACCGAGAAACGGAAGCCAACACGGGTTTCCATTTCAGCGGCTGGCCTGGCGGGAAGCGCATCAGCGTCAATATTCAAGATCTCGCGGTTCGTTACGTTCATCCCGGAGTGTACGAGCGGTCGACAAAAAAGAAGCACGACATCCGGCAATTCAGTATCACCCTGTATAAAAATCCAAGGTAATCATGAAACTTCGACTTTTCGCCGTTGCCGCCGCGTTTTGTGCAATTCCCCAATTGGCTTCTGCCGAGAAATGCACGCAAGAACAGGCGTTCAAGAAGATGCAAGCATTCCAGCTTTACATCACCGAGAACTTGCACGGGCCGAAACAACGTGATGTCGGCTTTATGGCAGGAGAAGTTGCGGAGGTCGGTTCGACACTCGCTGAGAAGAAGTATGATGAAGCCTGCGATGAATACGAAAAGATCGCGAAGAAATACTCGGTCGACCTCCCCGCGTTTCAGGCTCGACTCGTTGATCCAAACAAAGTTGGCAAGGGAGGCTGCAGCGTCGTTACCGCATCAACACGAATTACGACGATGACACAAAAGCTCGACGCACAGATGAAAGCAAAGCAATTGGACGATATTGCGAGAAGCAAGACCCACGAGGCCTTCGCAAAAGAGCTTCAGCCGATTTATCCGTTGGTGCAGACGAAGCCTGATGACGCGTGCGCTAAGCTCGATGTCGTCGCGAAGAAATACGGGCTTTAGTACCCTCGAAAACCGATTCACATCGCGCCGCGTTCAAATGCGAGGCGCGATGCTTATTTCACTTTAGAGGCATTTACGGTTTTATAGTGTTCATTGATTCCGCAACACGATTGAACGTCGTCGAGACCTCGACCTGCAGGCAAATAAGATTGCAAGCCAGGATATACGACTGCCATGCGGGATCGTTTGCGCTCGTGAACTGGTTGTAATAGTCCGCGATATTCGCCCGGCACTCTTGGCAATCGTTTAATCCTGAGGCAGGAGGAGCGAAGATCCCTGAACCTTCGGTTGGCGATGCCGGAGCCGCTTCGACCGGACCCGCTTCACAGCTGTTCGTGATGTCATAACAATCATCGCAGTCGCGTCCCGGGATTCCGGAAGCATCCTCATTCGACGAATCACAGACATCATCACCGCAGATTCCACCGAAGCCGGCGCAATCAACACAATACTCGGGAGACTCGACAACGTCCGTTTCGTTCCTAAAATCGCAAACGCCATCGCCGCAGAAATCGTTGTTCACCCGAGGAGTTTTTCCAAAACAAGCAGTGGCCGGAGAACCGAAGGACGAAGTCGGTGACAGCGCGACACTCACGAGAATCGCCAGAATACATCCGCTCCGAGTCCAGAGGTCACGAGTTTGTGCAGCCATCTTTTTCATCTCCTGATTAGGTCACTGGTTATCCGAAGGCCGAATGAAAAGCGCGAACGCTCGTCTTGAACCTTGCCATGGTTATGGGAAAAGCTCAGTCGGCCCCCCTCCGAAAGCGCTCTCAACTCAGTGACAACTCTGGGGAATGACGTGGTTTCGGATCGCTTCAGCTCAAATCTGAAAGCGGTTTCATAGGATTCGCAGGGCGTTCCGAGGAGATGGTGGGGGCTGAGAAAGAAGAAGAACCTTCTTGCCGCCACCAGCTTTTTTATCTCGCCGTCCTCTGTAAACAGAGAACAAACAAGACGTCCGCAGAGCGTACGGATTTTTGTTGCTTGTGGAACTCGCTAGCGAAGCGCCTTCACCGTGAGCCCGGCCATCTGAAAGTCGCGGTCGATGAGCTTCCAACCCGACTCCAAGCGAACGGAGTCGAGGGTCGTCACCTTCCAGCCCATCGGCGTCTTCTCCTTCTTGCGGATGGCGCGGCGCTGCCAGCCGGCCGGAGCCGGGCAGTTTTCCACGACCGTGATGAGAGAAGCATCGAGTTCCCCGAAACGCCCCGCGAAGCTCGCGAGAACGCAGAAGAGGGCCCGTTGCTCGTCCACCACCGATACCAGCCCGGTCGGACCGGTGTAGACGGCCGCGGAGATGATGTGCATGGGGGCGTAGATACCGCCGCCCCCGTCGTCTCCCTTCAAAAACTCGAAGCCGATCACCTTGCCGCCCTCGACCGAGAGCTGGATGCCCCAGTTGGAGGAGGCGAGGTTGATGACGTTCGTGTACTTGAAGTCGAAACGCACCTGCATGACTTACTCCTAGAAGCGCCGGAATTTGGGGATAAAACCGGCAAAACATTGGTCTTCTTTCTCTTCCCCGCTTTGGGGCCAAAGCGGAAAAGAGCAAATACAGAATCTCGATTTGGGCTCTAAAAGAATCAGGTGGACCAAACGCCTGGGCCGTGGTTTGCGAGGAGGCGTGGGATGAGAATATGGGAGGTCGGGCCGGACGATTTCCTCCCGGCGATTCAGAGAGGCGGCTGGAAGCGACGCAAGTGGGAATGACTTTGGCGAATCTCTGGGGACCCGCATTTCTGCTTACACTCTCAACGGAGCTTCTTGTCGCTCCCGTCCTCCTCCGGAGTGTGCGCGTGAAGCAAGCGTTGCTCGCCACGGTACTCGCAAACGGGATCTCACATCCGCTGCTCTGGACGATCTTCCCCCGCACATGGGCAGGGCTCGCCGCCGGTGAGTGCTTCGTCCTGTTCTTCGAAGCGGCTGTTTACCGGGCGCTTGCGGCGGCAACATTTCGGGAAGCGCTCCGCGTGAGCCTCGCCGCGAATTTGATGTCGTTTACGTTGGGAATTCTGCTTCTCTGGTGAGCGCGATTCACTTCTTTTCTTTCGCGGTACGCTCACAACGAAGACAGGTGACTATTTTCTCCGACTCGTAGATTTTCATCGTGCAGGGGTCAGAGTAGGGTCTAAAATACTGCCCATGATCTTCGTCGGACCCAAGGGTAAAGGTATGCTCGACGCAGGTGCGCTGCCTTTCAAATGTTCCGTCGCATCGCTCGCCAGCCTGCTTCCCGCCGCACGGTCCTTGGCGGCTCGAGAAGTCAGGAAAAAATCCGGCGTCCGCGAATGCAGAGGACGGAAGCGAAATGGCTGCGAAAAACCCTAAGGCGAAAGCGTGTTTGGAAGATACAAACTTCATATGTTCCCTATTCAGTATAACGGTCCTTGGTTAGACAAATAAAACCCGGAAAAGTTCGTTTCTGAAGAACCTTCCCGCCACAGCCGATCAATCATCAAAATCCTCCTCGAAGATCGGCCCGCACTTGTAAAACTCGAGGAGACTTTCAAAAATTGGTCGAATGCTGTCGGCACTATCGCCTGAAAAAAGAGGTATTCGGAAATACGCACTCTCCGGCTTCATGGTCGGCTCCTGAAGTCGAATGGAGATGCTTCCACCGCCCGGCCCACGGGCGGGCTTGATGTCGGAGAGGATAAAAACCATTTGAGGCGTGCGCTCGAGCGCGATGGATCTTTCTTGAGTCGAGAAGCCGATTTGACCGCCGTGTCTCCAACCGAACACTTCTCCAGCCGGAAGATTCGCTGCGAGTGCCTCCGGATGAATCTTCGTGAACAGAAGGTTGGTACAAGTTATTGATCCCTTCGGAAGCTGAAGAATCGATTTGGGGCTGCTCTTCTTGAGATCAGAGAGAAAATTCAAGCTCTCGTCGGGGTGAATGA
This sequence comes from uncultured Bdellovibrionales bacterium, assembly GCA_964509425.1. GTDB lineage: Bacteria > Bdellovibrionota_C > UBA2361 > SZUA-149 > CAZDWZ01 > CAZDWZ01. The sequence goes on from CAZDWZ010000022.1 coordinate 26,316, forward strand.
ACGCAAGCTCGGAGGTGATGGTGATAGCCGTTTTGGGTTGAGCACCCGTGATAGGCGGCGTGTGACGCGTCGGGAGCCAAGTGTAGAGAGCGACCTCGAGCAATCCGCAGTCCCATTTCTGAATCAGGGTGTTTGAATTTTCGCAGTCAGTTCCTGCACCCAGTTTTTCTTGAAGCTCCGAGAGTGCACGGCGGTGGGTTTCCTCCAACGATCCTTCGATCGGAAAATGCGCATACACGTATTCCGGAGGATATGCCGCAAGCACAGGATTCCAATGTGCGGCGAAAGAGAGTGGAGTGCGGGTGATCAAGGACTTCGCGGGAAACCGAATAACTTCGGATCCAGTTTCAGACATCCCGAGGCCGTGGACTTTTCGAAAATGCTCTCGGGTGTTCCGCCAATCAAGTCCAATCGGCTTTAGGAGGGCGAGAAGATTGTCCGTATGGTTTTCCATATTCGATGTCATGCCAGCCGTCGTCATCTTCTTGCTTCCCCCATCAAATCAACTCTCTTACGGAGCCGTCGCGTACTCACCCGGAAACGCCTGTGCTCGCTCCCCCTGCCGTCTTCTCCACTCGCGCTTCTCCGGCTTCTGAGCGTAACGCCTGTCCTCTTTCTCCTCAAACGCGGCGATACCGATCACGCCGACGTTCCGGCCGTCACCGGTCTTTTGCACGACATACGAATCACCAACATCCGAGAAGCGAAATGCCGCAACACTCTTGCTGCTGTCACGGAATCCCTCGACCTTAAATGATTCTCCCGGCTCGATCACATACCCACGGTTATCGAAATTCGCCTGCCTGCCGTTCATTACATCGACTCCGTCGACGGACATGACAAACTCTACTCGCCTATCGGAACGGTTCTTCACATAAATCGCGTAGCGGTCACCGCTTTCACCGCGGACGAAGTATTTCCCGTTTCGCTCGACACCCGGCAGGTACGACGAAGCCCAGCTATGTTCCTCATCGGTGAGCCCGAACTCGATGTCGCCGTTCAGCATCCGAAACGGCCGTGACCGCTCCTTCCGCCTTCCAATGAGAGCCCGAGTTCCGGATGCATCGTCGTAATGGATTGTCGCCACAGCATCGGGCTTTCGTTCGTCCGCGCGTTCAAACTGCACATAATCAATTTTGCTTTCTATTTTCTCTCCCCACTCGGTGCCGAGCGAAGGGGAATAGCCCGGTGCCGCTCCGGCACGCTCAGAATCCGGGGATCGTGCCGCATCGACGGATTCGGCGGAGGATATCCCTTCCGAAGACCGAGCGGTTCCGCCTCCCAAAGATGGCGAGGTAATTCCGCCGGAGGACATCGCCGCTCGCGAGCATCCCGTTACGACAACCAAGAATGACAACAACAGCACAGTAATTAAGTGACGCATAACTTCTCCTCACTTGTTATTAAAAACCTTCTTGTAATTTTCCTTCGCGATCAAGGAGGACGCGAAGCGTTCGTGAAGTGCGATAGATGATTCGCAATTTCTCCGATTTCACTCTTCCTTTCTGGGAGATGAACACTGCGGTTCCGTCGGCGATCGCAATACCTACGCGAAATCGGCCCGTCTTGTCGGTCACGATCTCCTGCTTCGCCCCGGCCGCTTCGAGCACGAGTCGAACACCGGCGACAGACTCGCCGTCCTCGCGTTCAAGCACGCCCAGTATCGGAGCCGACGCCCGCGCACCGATCTCTCCATCCATTCCGCTGGCAATTCCGCTGTCAACCGCACCCGGCAATCCCGTCCCGACAGTGCCGCCGGTATAACCCGTTCCCTCGGAGACGCTTCCCCCGGACGCCGAGCCCACGGCGTTTGTATAACTTTGCGCGCAGCCGCTTATGCCAAACAATAAACAGAACAAGATGACACATCGTGTTTTCATCGGTTTGCCTCAATTCGGCTAAAAGTGGTGAGAGAGACCCGGCTGCTGCTTCCGGCCGCACCGGCCGCACCGGTCGCACCGGTCGCGCCGGTCGCACCGGTCGCGCCGGTCGCGCCGGTCGCGCCAGGTCGAGCGGGATGGAGATCGAGGTCGAAGCCGGACAGGAATTTCCGGGCGCGTTTGTGAAATGCTCCACCTTCGTTCATCAACCAGGTTCGCACGGCCGGGAGATCATGGGAGGCGATTCTGGTGTATTCGGTTCGTCCGTGGAGGGATCGCTCTTCTGGTGTCCCGAGGACGTTGTCCTCTACAGTGTCGATGAGGTCGCGGGAGTCTGCTTCGACGATCCGGAAACTTTCTAGAATATTCTCGTTGGGGACTACGTGTGCGCGAATGAGTTTCACGGAATCGGCTCTCCGCTCGATGAGCCCGCTTCGCTCGAGTTCGAAGAGCACGGTGCCGTAGTTGAGGTCTGTCCCCACTGCCGCGAGGAGCTCGGCGAGCTCATTCTTCCCGGCGCGGCCGGTGCGACCGGCGCGACCGGTGCGACCGGTGCGACCGGTGCGACCGGTGCGACCGGTGCCGAGCTGAAGGATGCGAGGTCTGCCGTTTTTGCCGCAGAATCGGGAGTCATTCTCCCACTGTCCGACGACGCGAGCTGCGAGTGTTGCGGGAAGGACGGAAGGCTGTTCGCTGGTGCTCAGGCGGACGACGTCACGGCGATGAAGTCCGGTCATGGCGCTCAGGCGGCTCACATTCACTTTTCCAGTGGATCTTTCCATTTCTTCGCTCGCAAGCCGAATCACGGTTTGTTTTAACGTCTCAATCATCTGCTGCACCGAAATCGAGTGTCTCAGCGCAAAACGAACCACGGGCCGAAGGAGCAGTTCAAAACAGCCAAGCTTTTGGTCAGCGCTGAAGGACATATTGATGATATTACGCGGTTTCTCAAAAATGTGCAATATGCGCATTTTTATTCTCGCGGAGATCCGGCTGGTATGGGCGGCTGCGAAAAGAAATGAATGATTTCGGGGGATTCTCCGGGAACGCTCCGCCACCGCTCTCAGATTGGTGGTGCCGGCATCTCTCGAAAACCAGCTCTCATACCGTAGCGAACGGGCGGTCAAGCTCCAATTCCAAACAACCGAAAGGAGTTACATGAACAGCATCACGTTGTCCCCCGAATGGATTATCGCCGGACTCGTTCTGTTTTGGTTTTTGTGCAGCCTCGGGACTCGCCGAGCCGCGGAAGGCCTGAAGAATTCTCCCCTTGTTCCCGTCTCTCTCCGCGATCTCCGCGGTATTCCGAAAGAAAATATCCTCGAGAAACGGCAGGCTGCCGAGCGACTTGGAGTAAATCTTCTCGCAGAATATCAAAAAGCCAACTATCACGACTTGTTTCGCCGTCACTACTGCTGCTCCTACACCGACGCGGAGAAGACGGTCTCCGTCACGGTCGAATTTTATCAGGAACTCACTCCCATCATGGCTCTCGTTTCCCTCATCATGCGAGAGAACTGTGTGCGGAAGTGTGGGATCACATTCACCACGTATTTTGAAGGCAGCATCAGAATTCTCAGCTCCAACTTCTTAAAGCATGATCTGTGGCCGCCTTCGACGCGTGCGAACAACCTCCCACCTTCAACCACGTTGGAGGAGGTGTATCGATCCCACAAGCAAAAAGTCGATGAGTATCGGAAGCTTTCAAACTCCAAGCCGATTGCAATTTCAAGCTCCAATAGACTCTTCGAGCTCGACCAACTTCACTCTGCACTCGTGGCTGACAGCGTTCTCGAACAGAAAGCCAGCTGCAAACTCACACAGCCGAAAAGAGCTTGAGACCGCGCCAAGGTCCGCCCCAAACCGTGGTAACTCACCACGGATGAGATCTCACCTTCGCAACGCATGATCAAAACCATAGGAGGCGCCGTGAGCCTCCGGCATGTTCTCGACTCAAAGCCTCGTCACGAGGCCGAGAGAAGAACACCGCTTTTTACCCCCCAACAGAGGAATAATGAAAAAGAAGTCATCAGTGAAGGCAACGACAAAAGAAGAGTCTTCGAGCAAATCTCAGGCCCGCGGAGCAAGCACGGAGACTGCCGGAAAACGGACGCGCACCTCGAAATCCGCGGACTCTTTAAAATCTCAGAAAATCTCGAAAGCCTCCGATTCGAGAGCGGGTGGAAGGAAAAACACGAACACCAAGCAAGAAATTCAACGAAGATCGAAAGTCACCAGATGACGCGATCTTCCCGAAGTTCCCGGCCAAAGAAACCGCTCAAGAATCCACGGGGAGGTTTGACAGCCGCGGGACGTGTGCATTTCAAGAAGAAGGAGGGAGCCCACCTCCGTCCGGGAGCGACCGGGAAAGCCGACACGGCTCGCACTCTCTGCGCATGCATGGGGCGAAGCGGTCCCGAAGACAAAGGCGGCAGTGAAGAAGCTTGCGGCCAAAGGGACATCACTTCTCACAAGGTATGAGAACGTAAAGAAAACGCCAAAGAAGGGTAATGCCATGCCTGCGAAAAAAGCGTCTTCCACAAAAAATTCGCTCGTAAAAAATATCAATAAGAGAAAAAAGGCTGGAAAAAGCCGCAGTAAGAAGAACTCTACGGTAAGCAAAGACGCTTACAAAGACATGAAGCAGAATTGGGGAAAGAAGAAAAAGGCGCCGTCGAAGGCAAAAGCAAAGAAAAAATCTACTCAATAGAGAGAAGATTGATTGCGCTTCTTTCTGTCTCAAGCGTCCCCGCATTGAACACGAATCGATTCTGGTTTACTCTCGAGGCATGCTCGTTTGTATCGATTTCGACGGCGTTATCGCCGATTCCCTCAGTCAACAGCTCGACGTCGTGGTCGCCGCGCAGGCTCACGTCGCGGCTGGCCGGATCCCGACAGTCGAAGATTTTCGCCGCTGCGAGAATCTAAATTACCAAGGCTTCGGAGAGCTTATTGGAATTCCGCCCGACGTCATGCCTCGTTGGCAGGTCGAGATTCAGCGACTCCTCATCGCTGTTCCCGAAGCCCCATTTTTCCCTAATTTGTCGGAGATCCTCCGAAGTATTTCAAAAGACGCAAAGCTCGCTATCATCACGTCGAACATCGCATCCGTTGTCCAAAGCGCATTTCACAACAACCAGCTTGAGCAACCTGCAGTTTACGATCTCTTTCGTTCTTTGAATAAAGCGGAAAAGATCATCGACGCTGCTCGTGAGCTGAACGAGCCGCTCTCTTCGACTCTCATGGTCGGCGACACTCGGAGCGACATCCGGCACGGAAGAGAAGCCGGGGTTCGCACGGTGGCCGTCACCTGGGGGTATCACTCGAGAGATTTTCTCGCGCTCGAATCTCCGGACTTTTTCGCCGACTCTCCAGATTCATTGCTCGAAGTCATCCGCAGCCTGCGAAACCAACAGACATAAAACACTTTGGCCCCGGCTCGAGAAGATTCTCGACGCCACGCAATCGGGACCTGAATTCGTCAAGACTTTAAATACTCGGCGGAGGCGAGCCGAACGGAGACACAGATAAGCTCATTAATAGGCGCCGAGATCTTCCGCTCTCGAGCGAGACGAACGAGAGCACCGTTTAAAGAGTCTATTTCGGTTCTCCGGCCGTTCTCGATATCAATCAGCATGGAAGCCTTCACGCCGGGATTTTTGTCCCGATACTCCACCGCGCGAGCCACGGCGACAGCGCGGGCTTCATCGCCGAGGTCCACTCCACAGCTCGCGGCCACTGCGAGAGCTTCTTCGAAACACTTAAAAAAAAGCTTATAGCCCTCCGGATCGCCAACGACGCTCCCAAGTGGAGCACGGCACAACGAAGTCATCCCCGCAAAGGTCGTGAGCCAAGTAAACTTTGACCAGATATCTCTTTCGATGTCTCTCGAATAGGTGGCTTTAATGTCGGCCTTCCGCAACACCGCTTCGAGCGCAAGGAGTCGCGAGTTTTCCTTCCCTGAGCGATCACCAAAACTGATCGTCGTCGCTCCACCGGTATGCGAGATCACACCGGGAGCAGTTCGTGCACTGATGATGTACGTCAGTCCGGGATACACGGTGAGCCAGGGTGCGAGATCCTTGATTCGTAAATCGTTATCAACTCCGTTTTGAAGCGGAATGATCATCGTCGATTCCGAAACGCAGGCTCCAAGCTCTGCGGCAATAACATCGCGATCGTAAGTTTTCGTCGTGACGAAAATCACGTCCTGAGGTCCGGCGTCGGCGATAGAAGAGACCACAGCCACGGGATTCACGCTGAAGGTCTCGCCTGCGGTTTCGACCCTGAGCCCATTCTCACGAAGTGCGGCGAGCTGCTCGCCGCGCGCAACAAAGGTGGTATCTACTCCCGCGCGCGCCAGCTTCCCACCGAAATACCCACCGACTCCGCCGACTCCGAGAAATGCGATCTTCATGAATCACCTCGCTGAACTTCGAATCTTCAATAGACCTTCCGAATTCGAGAGGCAATCTCCTCCCGGAATCACAACCGAATCCGAAACTCCCGGCCTGTCTCGTTCGTGATGGGACCACCTGATATTCTTTTCGAATCTGCTACTTGTCATTTCCACCCTCGTTTAGAAACTTCTTCCTTCGTTTCGCAATTCGCGTCTTCAAACGTTCGTTCCGGAGCGGAGGATGAGCAGCCAGCCATAACGGAAGGTTTACTCCCCCCGCTCACCACCCGGCGAAGCCCGCCGGATCACCCAGGAGCAAGGACGATGATAGTGTTTCTCGCGCGATTCTCGCTGGTGTTCGTGGTTCTCACGACGCTGTGCATCGGAGGATGCACGATGACCGCGAACGCGCTCAGCGGAATCGACGTCAACCACGCCAACGCCAGCCAAGAGCTGGACGCCGCAAAGATGTCGGCGCAGCTCCGCCTCGCCTCGAGTGAAGTTCAGGTCCGCCTCGAGAAGGAGAAGGAAGAACGCGTCAAGGTCGTGTTCGCGCGCCGGGCGGAACTTCTCGGCGACTCGCTCGCCGCCCTCGCGCGGATCGAGCAGATGCGCGAGACGGATCCGTGGCGCTACTCCGCGCTTTCGGACGTCCGCATCGCGCTGACGAGGATGGAGCCCATCTCGTTCGCGGTCGCCGGCAAGCGGTGGGGTCAGATGATTGTGTTAAACGGGCTAGTCTCGTTGGCGCTTGCCCTCCCGTACCTCATCCGGCACTTCCGCCAAAACACCTAAGTACGGGCGAACACGTCGTGTCTCCAAGAGGCCGGTTGATAAGCAAAAAGGTGCCTGCTGGCCTGCTTATCTTCCGGCTTCGAACACCGCCCCGACGATCACAGCGGATTTATCGTGTCATACAGCGCTTGGCCGGCGGGTGACGAAGCGAATTCTCTTAACTGCTCAGGACTCATTCTGCGCCCGTTTGAGAAGCCAACGACCGACAGGCGACGCTCGCCGTTCGGTCCAGTGTCAAAATGGCCGACGAAGAGAAGTGATGGGTTTGTCCCCTCCGCGCCGACTTCGATTATAAATCTGTCTCTTGTCGGTGCCTGAACGTGCACGGGACGCTGACTTCCCGAAAGCAGTGCCACTCGCGTGCTCCCGGGCGCCCAGAATCCGGTTTGATTCAATTTGTAATGGAGAAGACCAAACGAAGAACTCAACGAACCTGATTCCAACTGATGACTCGCCAGTGAGCTTCCTCCCGCTCCAAGATGAGCGACAGGCACACGGACCGTATGGCCTGTCAACATATCAAGACGGATCCCGGCAACTCCTCCTGGTGCGATTGCCCTTACTGCCTCTTCATCACGAGAAACCACGCCCCCCGGCCCTTCGCCGTTCCAAACGAGATGCCACTCCCCAATGCGCCGCACAAATCTCATCGTGTCTTCCGCACGCCGAGCTCCAGCTAAACCCTCCATGTTCGAAACACGAATCACCAATAACTCCGGATTGGGCCTTGTCGCCTCCATGCAATGAACGCCGTCCACCCGAATGAGCGCTTTATCAGGCTGCTGCTCAAAAACCGCACTCAACGCGTTTAGCTTCTGAATCAGCGCGGCATTCGTAACCAGCAAGCCTGCCCGATCAGCCCAGGCACCTCGCTCGTCGCGTGCATGTCCCGAAGGCGGATTCACCGACGGACCCAGCATCTCCGGCGAGATCGGCAGAATCGGAGGCGCCGGTAGCACCGGCGGATCCGGCAGCGCCGGGGGGCTCGGCAACACAGACGGGTTCGGAAACCTCGGCACGATTGACAGGACCGGGGGTGCAGTCACCGGAGGTTCGGGCAAGAGACTCGGCTGGTCCGTAGGGACTCTCCGCGCCGGATCCATCGGGACCACCACTCGCGGTGCGATATCAATCGAGACCGGTGGATCAGGAAGCGGAGCGGGAGGCATCATCATTGGAACCACAGCTTCCGATGGTGTCTCATCTGCGGGCGGAATGGGAACGACAGCTGGCGGCACCGGTGGCTGCGGCTGCACAACCTGTGGAGGCGGTGCCGGAGGATCTGACTCCGGAACTCGCGCCAGCTCGATACGGTAGTATCCACGCCCGCCGGTACTAGAAGTTGTGGTGAGAAACAGACGCTCAGCGGGTTGACCCGGCGCTTGATCACCCAACCTCACGGTATAAACGAAGTTTCCACTTTCATTCCTTCGCCGCGAGACATCCATCCCGTTTATGGTCTGTTGGTCAGGTGATTGAGGATCAAAACTCAAAGAGCGATTGCTGTTCGACCCCGCCCTTCCCTCCGGCCAGAACGTGTATGTCTGCGAGCCTGACACCTCAATAGAGAAAGTGTTCCCGCCCGCAGCGTCCCGGCTCACCCGTCTATCCGCGCTGACATCCGCGGCAAATGTGAAACTTGTTCCAGGACCCGCCTCGAATTCGCTCGGACCCGTCTCTACACCGGATTCCGCTGTGGCCGGAGCAGCTGAGCAAGCCTGAACAAGAGCGCCCGAGGGGGCACAGAATCCACGGCTTGAGCCTCCTCGAGAGACCGGCACCGAGCGGCTGGCCCGCCCACGAAATAGAAGCTGGAGAATCATCACACCCCTCTCTGAAGTCCGGCACTTCGTTCATGCCGGATAAAAAGAGTTGTGGAGAAAAGCGCCGTGAGAGCCGTTACCGGGATTTAACTTTCGGATTGCATTCGCCGACCCCAGACGAGAAAAGACAAAACTGCCTGTCCCGGTAAACGCTAGCGCGTAACCGTACACCGGGTGAGATTCACTTCCGTACTGGCCGAGAGCGCACCTGGAGGACCGAGAGTGGCTGTGCTCAAAAATTTCGATGGTAGGGCTATCTTGTCGACGTCTGCGTAGACGATGTTGATGGTTTCCGTGCTCGCAATTTCGGGTTTTCCGGCAAGCTTACTCACCGTCGAGATTTTGGCGATCGCATCCTTCCCTCCCACCTTCGCATATTCGGTGGTGATGTCTTTATCGTATTCGCCTCCCGATAACTTCGAGAACCGCTTTCCCTCCCGATAGCTGTGAGTAACGGTCACCTTGCCACGAGTCAGCGTGGCGGAGAATGCTTCTCCATTCTTGGTCAACTTCGCCGCACCAAGCTCCTCAGACGTCGGTCGAATCAGCTCAGCGAAAACTCCTTCCACCATTCCCCGCACACCGCCAACCGTCATCACGAAGCCCCGCTTCACATTCTCCATTCCCTCGTCGAATGTGGCCTTATCAGCCACCTCATCATAGGAGACAACATCGAGCTTTAGCGTAGGCTCGATTATCTGGAGAGGCGCCTTGTCTTTCAGCACAACTTGAAAATCTTTTAGATTCTCGGTGGTCTTCAGAATCTTTGGCGGCACTCCGGAGAGCCTCGTTATCATTTCATTCAGTGCCGGTGCTTCGATGAAACATCGAATCTCCTTCGCCGGAGCCTCGTCGATGAAATAAAAACGCTTCAATAACTCGGGAAAGCTTGCAGCCTCATCCGCCGCGGCGATTGGTAGCTGCCTCGATTGCGAAACAAAGATTATTGCAAAGAGACAGAGACGAGAGAAAACAATCTTCTTCATTGGAGCCCCATACGTAAGAAAAGATTCCATACAACAATTCACCTGAGAAAAAGCTCAGCTGAAAAGCAGCACCGCAACTACGACAAGTTTACCTTTCGGATGATTGACCCAGTGACAACGATAGCCGTGGGGTTCAGATAACACATTTCAGGTGTGAGATGCGGAGGAAAATTCGGTTCAGTGTGGATGCACAAGCCGGCCGGGTCCATTCGTCACCCGAAGCCCACCTTCGGACAATGTCCGAAGGATATTGTCGAGATCGGAGACATTTTTGTAGAGCACTCCAGACGGACCTTGGAGGAGGTCGCGATCGATGAGAAACGGGCTCCCATTGAAGCGGCACGGGAACACTCCACGACTTCCGTCCACCGCCGAGACGAGCTCGAGCGCTCCAACGAGCCGCGGATTTTCTGCTCCCAACAGGAGCGTTGTGACGCGCACTCCCCTGCGTCTTACCAGTTCAGCTGCCTTTATGCTCGAGGTCGTTCCCAAGACAAATGAATTTCCGAGAGTGCACCGTCCAAAGGTCTCAGCGTCCAGTCCTCGATACGCGCGAAGCGGTGTCGGCCATCCGAGTTGCGGAACGGCTTGAGTAACCTCATGGGTCGCCCCGCCGTCGGTAAGAAACACAAACTCCACTTCCTCGGGCGCTGGAGCGTTTTCCATCGCGAGGAGCCGGTCCACGTTTACCAAACCTTCGAGGAGTCCGTCCGAGCTACGAGTGCTGCAGCGAGTATGCCGGCGGTCAAGCTCATAGGTAATGCTCATCGCTCTTTGGCGATTTGTCATCGAGTGCCCGGGCTCTATCTCATTGTTGATCGGCATCGGAGGAAGCCGAGTCACAGACACTGAGTCAAAGGTACTAACCGAGAGATACTTTCCGTCAATTCCCTCGAGAATGAGCTTCTGGAGTGAAGAAATCACGGCGTGAATGCGCTTCCCGCCTCGAGCACGAGTACCATTTGCGCGAACAAACTCGGAGACTTCGGTGTGAGGTTGCCACATCGAGCAGGAAGTATCGACGACAGCGATAATATGAGAAGCGTTCTGCGGTTCGATGGTGGTCTCTTCCCGGTGGAATTGAGCAGCCGAGGACGCGACCTGCATTTTCCCGACGCCCATACTCGGAAGTGCAGAAGCGAAAAAGTATCCAGACCAGATTGCTCCGTTTGCTTGGATCCGCGTGTTATTGTCTTCGAATGTGATCGAGAGCTCTCGCAGATTCGACGGTTCAAGACCATACGAACGAAGACTCGAAACGAGAATATTCTGAATCGTGCTTCGCACTTTTGTGAGATCGGTTTCCCCCGCGCGAAGCTGACGCAGCCCTCTCATTACCGCAGAGTCGAGCGAATATCGTAACGCCTGTTGGCGCTGCATTTGGAGACCAGTATCAACCGCCAGCGCCAGCATTCCCAGAAGGGCGGTGAGAAGAAGAGAGACGATGAGAACGGCAATACCGGATTCGTCCCGAATGATAGTTTCGCGTTTGTGCCTATTTGTATTCATGAGACCCCCAGAGAGTAGATCGTCGGGAATCCGAGGCCGAAAAACCGGAGAACATTACCGAGAAGCGGGTTCACTTGAACAGTTGATTCAACGAAAATCATGTCGCCGGCTTGCGCGAGCGCCGCCCCGTGCTGAGCAGAGACCGTCGAGTCATTGAGACGCGACGTCACCGTGCTGCAGCTCACTGTAAGTCCCGGCGCTATCGTCATCGGGCAGAGGGCGGGACCGTTACTCCGTGCGACATCGACCGGCGTATTGGTAGCCGGATCCCATTTGTAAACGACATTCAGCACATCAATTTGAAAGGTCTCCGAACCGAGAGAGATTGACGCGCTTCCTGAGAACTGACTGAGACAGGCGATCAGAGCGATATTTGAGGAAGTGGCTCCCGTCAGCTGGTGCGCGTCAATCTCGGTTCTGCAATTTCGTTCAATTGTTTTCGAGAGTCCGTGAGTAAAAGAGTTTGTCGCCTGACGAATTCGGCTCAATCTCGAGAACTCAAATCCGCCGATGAGGAGCAGCAAAACGAGCGGAAGCACGAGCGCAAGCTCGAGGAATGCGACGCCTTCCTCACCCGTCTTCGGTCGTCCTTCCAACGAATCATGAAAAATATTCATTCGTATCCGCCGCGAGAAAGTTTAAAACCAGAGGGTAACCTCCGACAACCAAGCGCGTTCGATACGCAAACCGTATGTAGTAGGACTCGCCCGGAGCACCAGCGCTTTCGGTGGTGCATTGCGGGTCATCCAGACTTAACCGGCAAACGCGTATCTGGCCGGCATCGAGCGGAATTCCAAACTGCTGGGAAAGCGTGAGCGCGTTCTGCCGGATCGAATCTTCCCGAGTCAACCCCGGCAGAACCGTTCCCATCGCGCCCCAATGCACCGAGCGTTCAACGACGTACTGCCCGGCGAGCGATATGTAACTGACGCGAAGGAGATCCACCGCGACCAGCAGAAAAAGTAGAAGCCCGGAAATTGCAAAGGCTGCTTCAACGGACACCGATCCGCCTTCGCGTTCAAAATTTCGCGAATTCGGAAGCGTAATGCCGCTCCGCCCCTTGTCCTCGATTGCCATCATCCTACGGTCGTGCCGGCGAAGCAGATCGCTTCAATTCCAGTTCCGACAGATTCAGACCCATCATGACTGGTTCGATCCGATTCGCGCTAATACGATCAAACTCAGCTAACCGTATGACCCACGTCATGGCCACGCTTTCCCGAGAAAACCAAGATGATGCACCAACTCAAAATTCAAAGAATGTGAATGTATGCGAATTCTTTTCTTTCTTATTGTTCTCGCGGCACTCTATATCGCGGCAGACAGGGGGATGTTTGACTCAGCTCGCACCTCGAATACCGTGACCACGAAGACGGCCGAGCCGGGAGACGGTCCGGCTGAGCGGCTCGGAGCAACTATCGACCAGGGAATCGCAGGCGCAGGTCGAGCCGTTCAATCGGCGGGCAAAAAATTGGAGCACGCAGCGGACGGCCCATCAAAGCCGTAAGGCGAAAAGAAGCAGCGAACGTCCGGTTACCTGATACGTCGCACCGAGCGAGAATGAGGCTCGTTCCTGGATTTCAAGATTCGTATCGAAGAGCCGCTCCCATCGACCGGTCTCCTCCCAGTCGGGGAGCTTAAATTCGACGAGGTCGTGATATCCGTTCACAACGATGAGCATCGTGGCTTCTTTTCCTCGCTGCTTCACGCCGGTCGCTTGTGCACGCCCGTCAATCAGCATGCCAAAACAACGCCGGAGATCATCGTGATCGAATGGTCCGATTTCACTTCCGTCGGCATTTACCCAGGTGAGATCTTTGACGTTCAACTCTTCATTGTACTCGCCGGTGAAGAATCGATTTCTCCGGAGAATTGGATACGTGTGTCGAAGGCGCCCGAGCTCGCGGACAAAGTTCAACAACTCGGCGTGCTCTTCGCAGAGTTTCCAGTCAAGCCAACTGATTTCATTGTCCTGGCAGTACGCGTTATTATTTCCGGATTGCGTGCGGCGGAACTCGTCTCCGGCGACGAGCATCGGAGTTCCCTGCGAGAGAAAGAGCGTTCCAAGGAGATTCTTCAACTGCCGAAGCCGAAGCGTGTTCACGCCTTCATCATCAGTCGGCCCTTCGGCGCCGCAGTTCCACGACCGGTTGTCTGACGAACCGTCACGATTCTCTTCGCCATTTTGATCGTTGTGCTTCTCGTTGTAGCTGACGAGGTCGTTCATGGTGAACCCGTCATGAGCAGTCACAAAATTTACCGACGCTGACGGCCGTCGTCCTTCGTGATTGAAGTCGCTTGCCGAAGCAGTCAACCGGCTCGACAAATCCGCAAAATTCGCCTCGCCCCGCCAAAAATCTCTCACGGTGTCGCGAAACTTATCGTTCCACTCCGCCCAGCCGGGAGGAAAGCGACCGACTTGATAGCCGCCTGGGCCACAGTCCCAGGGTTCCGCGATGAGCTTCACGCTTCCGATGACCGGATCTTGCGTGCACACCTGAAGGAAGCTCGATTGATTATCAAAGCCCTCCGGTCGCCGCGCGAGAATGGTCCCAAGATCGAAACGGAATCCGTCGACGTTCATTTTTGACACCCAGTACCGCAAGCTGTCGGTGACCATCTGAAGAACGCGGGGATGACTAAGATTAAGCGTGTTTCCGGTTCCTGTGTCGTTAATGTAGTAACGCTGCTGATCCGGAAGGAGGCGATAATAGCTGGCATTATCGATGCCTTTGAATGAAAGCGTCGGACCGAGTTCATTCCCCTCCGCGGTATGGTTGTAGACCACGTCGAGAATCACTTCCAAACCGGCATGATTCATCGCCGAAACCATCTCCTTGAACTCTCGCAGTACGTCTTCGGGGCGAAATGCGTAACGAGGATCAGGGGCAAAAAAGCCGATTGAGTTGTATCCCCAATAATTGCTGAGGTCGCGCTCGAGCAAGAAGCTATCGTCAACGAACGTGTGCACGGGCAGGAGCTCCACCGACGTGACACCGAGCGACTTGATGTATTCCAACACTTCTGGGGTTTTTAATCCTGCATACGTTCCGCGAAGATGTTCCGGCACCGCGGGGTGAAGCTTCGTGAAGCCTTTAACGTGAAGCTCGTAGATGATGGTGTCATCAAACGGCGTATGTTTTGGTCCGGACACACCCGTCCAATCAAAGTTTTGATCAACCACGTGGCAGCGGGGCATGAACTCTACGCTATCTCTCTCGTCATAGGTTCGATCATCTCCAGATTCCATGACGTAGCCGAACAGGGCTGGGTTCCACTCCAACTTTCCGGAGTGAGCAAATGCGTAGGGATCGAGAAGAAATTTATTGGGGTTGAATCGATGTCCCGCCTCAGGTTCATAAGGGCCGTGCACGCGATACCCATAGGCCGCTCCCGGATGAACATCGGGAAGATATCCATGCCAGATTTGATCAGTAAACTCGGGAAGCTCGATGCGTTCGATTTCTTTCTTTCCTGTCGAATCAAACAGGCAAAGTTCGACCTTCGTGGCATGCGCCGAGAAAAGTGCGAAATTCGTGCCGTTCCCATCCCAGGTTGCACCTCTCGGAAGATGACTCCCTTCACGCATTCTCGATTTTTGTAGAACTTCCATGATCACCTGATGTGCGCCGGCACATTCTCGCGCGGCATTTTCTAATAAGCGGCTTTTTGTACAAACGGAAAGGGCCTACTTCTTCAAACCTTCGGCCGGGAAGGAGGGGGTATCTCTCTCGGCGGCCTCGGTTCCGGAAGATCGGGTGGCGGCTCGGGTATCTCGGGCGGTCTTCCCGGAACGGGGGGATCTACCGCCGGAGGAATCTCAGGGTCCCGAACCGGGGGAACGGGCGGGGGATCCAAAGGTGGATCGACTATTGGCGGATCAACAGCGGCGCCGGAGAATCGCTCGGATATAAAGATTTCGTTGCTCATCGTCGCGAGAATATCGGACGACGGATGAGCTCGATATGCGGCCCATCAGCTCGAAGTGCAAAATTTCCAATGGCAAATCTAAAATTTATCAAGCTGCGGATAAAAAAAAGACGGGCCCACGGTTTCCCGTGAGCCCGCCTCGTTCGATTCCTGGAAGGCCTTACTAGCTCTGCCAGCTGTACGGCATTCCCGGTCCACCGGTCGTCATCATTGAAACCGGACCCGATTTCACGACGACATTGCCGTTACCAGTCGTTTGCACGCCGGCAACTTCATAGACCTTTTCGTTATCATCTTCAGTAAGGAAGCCCGTTCCAGCTGGAACAACACGACCCATGATGACGTTTTCCTTGAGGCCCCGGAGGTAGTCGGTCTTTCCGGTGATAGCCGCTTCCGTAAGAACCTTGGTGGTTTCTTGGAAGCTCGCCGCCGAAATGAAGCTTTCGGTAGAGAGCGCGGCCTTCGTGATTCCGAGGAGAAGCGGCTCGTACGTTGCAGCCACCCCGCCGTCGGTCCGGATCTTCTCGTTTTCCTCCGCGAAGTGGAACCGGTCCACGGATTCCCCTTCGAGGAACTTCGTGTCGCCTGGATCCATGATCTTCACCTTTCCGAGCATCTGCCGAACGATAACCTCGATGTGCTTATCGTTAATGCGGACCCCTTGGAGACGATAGACTTCTTGCGCTTCGTTCACGAGATACTTGGCAAGCTCTTTCACGCCCATGATCCGGAGAATATCGTGCGGATTTGGAGATCCTGAAGTCAGTGCATCACCCGGACGAACTCGATCTCCGACTTCCACGAGAACATGCTTGTTCTTCGGAATGATGTACTCAACCGGTTCACCGACTTCCGGAGTGACGATAATGCGGCGCTTACCGCGATAATCATCACCGAATCCGACTGTTCCGTCGATATCGGAAACGTCAGCAGGATGTTTTGGCTTCCGCGCTTCGAAGAGCTCAGCAACCCGAGGGAGACCCCCCGTGATGTCCTTCGTCTTCGTCGTTTCTCTTTCACGCTTCGCGAGCACAGTTCCCGGGAATACAGTTTCGTGGTTTTCAACCGAAACCTTAACTCCGACAGGCAGATAGAAGATCCGCTCCGCTCCGTCTTCGCCCTTGACGATAATCGCCGGGCGGAGATCAGTGCTTCTGTCCTTCGCTTCGACGATTTCCCGCTCAGCGAATCCAGTTCGCTCGTCCATCCTCTCTTCGAGCGTTAGCTCGTTGATGTCTTTCCACTCCGCCGATCCGCCGAATTCCGTGATGATTGGAACCGAGAACGGATCCCATTCAGCAAGCATCGCTCCGGCCTTGATTGGCGTTCCTTCCGGCTGCTTCACGAGAGCACCGTAGACAAGCGGATGACGCTCCTTCTCACGGCTTTCCTTCGGATCGTAGATGATGACTTCCGCCTTCCGGCCCATGACGATCGAACCACGAGGGGACTCGACGAGGTTCGCATCCTTATAACGGACTTCCCCGGCGTAGCGCGCGAGCAAGTTCGTCTGTTCGGCGCGTCCAGTCGCGGTTCCTCCGACGTGGAAGGTTCTCATGGTGAGCTGCGTTCCCGGCTCTCCGATTGACTGAGCAGCAAGAACCCCAACGGCTTCGCCCATGTTTACGACGTGTCCTCTCGCGAGGTCACGGCCGTAGCACAGAACGCAGACGCCGTAGCGCTGTTCGCAGGTGAGCACCGAGCGGATCTTTACGCGGTCGATACCGGCGTCCGAAATTCGCTGCGATGCTTCTTCATCGATTTCACGATTTGCTTCGTGGAGAACCGCACCACCGACCGGATCGATAACATCATCGAGCGCGACACGGCCCAGAATACGATCCGACAACGGCTCGATTTCTTCGCCGGCTTCTGTAAGCGCGGTGACTTCGATTCCGTTTACCGTTCCGCAATCCACACCCGTCACAACGCAGTCTTGAGCGACGTCGACGAGACGGCGGGTCAGGTATCCAGAGTTCGCGGTCTTCAAAGCGGTATCCGCAAGACCCTTACGCGCTCCGTGTGTCGAGATGAAGTATTCACCGACGGTGAGACCTTCTCGGAAGTTCGCCTTAATCGGGTTCTCGATGATGGAGCCGTCCGGCTTCGCCATCAGTCCCCGCATTCCAGCGAGCTGACGAATCTGCTGACTCGAACCTCTCGCTCCAGAATCCGCCATCATGTAGATCGGATTGAAGCTCGCTCCGGTAAGTTTTTTGTCGCCCTCGACGAAAGTCTGCGTCGCAATACCGGACATCATGTCCGTCGCTACTCGGTCCCCGATATCCGCCCAGATGTCGATCGCCTTGTTGTAGCGTTCCCCGGCGGTGATGAGTCCTTCTTGATACTGACCTTCGACCTGACGAATCCGGCCTTCAGCTTCGCTGAGCAGCTCGATCTTACTTTGCGGGATGGTCATGTCGGCCATCGCAATCGAGATTCCGGCTTTCGTCGCGAACTTGTATCCAAGATCCTTCAGTCGGTCGGAGAGAAGAACGGTGGCCTTGCTACCGCAAAGTCGGAAGCACTCGCTCACGAGGTTTCCGAGCTCCTTTTTCTTCATCACTCGGTTTGCCTGCTCGAAGCCAAGGCCTTCCGGGAACACATCGAATAGGAGAACTCGACCGACCGTAGTGTCGTAGAGTTTTCCGTCCATGCGCACCTTGATGCCTGCCTGGAGAGCAACTGTGTTCGACTCGTAAGCCATCAACACTTCTTCAGGGCTCGAGAACGCCTTCCCCGTTCCCTTCGCGAACGGACGCTCACGGGTCATGTAGTAAAGACCGAGAACGATGTCCTGAGTCGGAACGATAATCGGTTTTCCGTGCGCCGGGCTGAGAATGTTGTTCGTCGACATCATCAGAACACGGGCTTCAACCTGCGCTTCGACCGCGAGCGGAACGTGAACCGCCATCTGGTCTCCGTCGAAGTCCGCGTTGAATGCGGTACAAACGAGCGGGTGAAGCTGGATTGCCTTCCCTTCAATGAGAATCGGCTCGAACGCTTGAATACCGAGACGGTGCAGCGTCGGGGCGCGGTTCAAGAGAACCGGATGCTCCTTAATGACTTCGTCGAGCATATCCCAGACGATTGGCTTCTGCTTTTCGACCATCTTCTTCGCGCTCTTGATGGTCGTGACGAAACCCTTCTCTTCGAGCTTGTTGTAAATAAACGGCTTGAAGAGCTCGAGAGCCATCTGCTTCGGCAGTCCGCACTGATGCAGTCTGAGTTCCGGACCAACGACGATAACCGATCGTCCGGAGTAATCGACCCGCTTTCCGAGGAGGTTCTGACGGAAACGTCCGGTCTTTCCTTTCAGCATATCACTCAAGGACTTGAGCGGCCGCTTATTGGCGCCAGTGATAACGCGTCCGCGACGTCCGTTGTCAAAGAGCGCATCGACCGCTTCCTGCAACATCCGCTTTTCGTTCCGGATGATGATGTCCGGAGCGTTCAGCTCGATGAGCTTCCGGAGACGGTTGTTCCGGTTGATAACTCGGCGATAGAGATCGTTGAGATCGCTGGTCGCAAAACGTCCGCCGTCAAGCGGAACGAGAGGCCGAAGATCCGGAGGAATGACTGGAACGCAATCGAGAATCATCCACTCTGCGCGGTTTCCGGATTCACCAATCGAGCTGAGCACCTTGAGGCGTTTTACCAGCTTCTTCCGCTTGGCTTCACTGTTCGTATCGCGGAGCTCCTTCCGGAGCTGCTTCGAGAGCTTCTCAACATCGATACCAATGAGCAGTTCTTTGATCGCTTCGGCTCCGATTCCTGCACGGAAGCCGGTGCCCATATAATCTTCGGACGCGCGGCGATACTCGGTTTCAGTGATGAGCTCGAGTGGCTTGAACGGGCTCTTTCCCTGCTCGACGATGATATACGATTCAAAATAGAGCACCTTCTCGAGTTCGCGAAGCGAGAGGTCGAGCATGTTGCCGATTCGGCTCGGGAGGCTTCTCAGGAACCAGATGTGCGCTACCGGAGACGCGAGCTCGATATGGCCCATCCGCTCGCGGCGGACCTTCGATTCGATGACTTCAACACCGCACTTTTCGCAGACGACGCCGCGGTGGCGCATTCGCTTATACTTTCCGCAGACGCATTCGTAGTCTTTCGTCGGTCCAAAAATCTTCGCGCAGAAGAGACCGTCACGCTCCGGCTTAAACGTCCGGTAATTAATCGTTTCCGGCTTCTTCACCTGTCCGAACGACCAAGAACGAATCACGTCCGCACTCGCAATGGAAATCTGCATTGCGGTTATGGTTGACGGATCCTTTGGCTTCTTAAACAGGCTAAAAATATCGTCCATCTTTCATTCCTCTTTTGAAAATCTTTAGAAAAACACTTCGTGCCTCTGTGTCTCTGTGGTTCATATTAAGAAAACCACAGGGACACAGAGGCACAGAGATGTTTTTAGAGCGAAGACGCCTCTTGTTCGCCGGTAAGCGGGAGTGGGGTCCGGGTTGATGGAGTTGCTTCGCCTTCGATAGTCGGCACAGCAACTTCACTGACGGCCTCTTCCTTCTCCACCAACTTCACATCTAATCCAAGGCTCATGAGCTCCTTGCACATGACGTTGAAGGATTCCGGCAGTCCCGGCTCAAGCACGTTCTCACCCTTGACGATCGCTTCATACATTCTCGTTCTTCCGGCGACGTCGTCGGACTTCACGGTCAGGAACTCTTGAAGCGAGTAAGCGGCTCCGTATGCTTCGAGCGCCCACACCTCCATTTCCCCGAGACGCTGTCCCCCGAACTGAGCCTTTCCGCCGAGCGGCTGCTGAGTCACGAGTGAGTAGGGCCCGATTGACCGCGCGTGAATCTTATCGTCGACCAAGTGGTGGAGCTTCAGCATGTACATCACGCCGACGGTCACCTTCTCGGAGAACTGCTCACCAGTCCGCCCGTCATAGAGAACAGTCTGTCCGACCGACTCAAGACCCGCGGTTTGGAGGAGGTTCCGGATTTCAGTTTCCTTCGCCCCTTCGAAGACCGGGTTCGCGAGCTGAACACCCTTCGTCACCTTCTGCGCGTACTCGAGAACTTCAAGCTCGTTCAGGTTCTTGATGAAGTCGTGGCACTCGTCATCTCCTTCATAGGTATCCATGAGGAGCTTCTTGGCGATCGCCGCAGAGTCCTTGAGCACTGCCGACGATTCGTTCGGAACACCCTGATTTCTCCACTTCTGCACGAAGCGAACCGTGGGATCGTTTACCTTCTCGAGGAGCTCGCGGAGCTTCCGGCCGACGCCATAGCTCGCCCATCCAAGGTGAACTTCGAGAATCTGTCCCACGTTCATCCGTGAAGGAACCCCCAGCGGGTTAAGAACCATGTCAATCGGAGTGCCGTCCGGAAGGTACGGCATGTCCTCGGCCGGGAGAACCCGTGAGAGAACACCCTTGTTTCCGTGACGTCCGGCCATCTTGTCTCCAACTTGGAGACGGCGCTTAACCGCAACGAAGACCTTGACCATCTTGATGACGCCCGGAGGAAGCTCGTCTCCCTTCTTCAAGCGCTTAATCTTGTTCGAGACCGCCGCCCGCTTATTGTTGATAAGCTGGCCGGTGCTGACGACGATTTGCGCAACTTCGTTCTGAAGCGCTTCATCGCCAACTTGGAGATCTCGCAGATATTCAAACGGCACTTCATCGAGGAGCTCGCGAGTGACTTCAACGCCCTTCGCGATGAGCTGTTTCCGGCCTTCGTCGACGAGCTTGCCCGCGGTGATCTTCCCTTCAAGCAGAACGGCGAGCTGACGCACGGCGCTCTCTCGGAGGATTCGGATTTCATCCCGCTGATCCTGCTCGAGCTTGTTTATCTCCGCCTGCTCAAGTTCGAGCATCCGCTCGTCCTTGTTTGTTCCGCGGCGTGAGAACACGTGAGCCGAGATGACCGTTCCTTCGACGCCCGGAGGCAATCGTAAGCTGGTATCCCGAACTTCGCCGGCCTTCTCACCGAAGATAGCCCGGAGGAGCTTTTCTTCCGGAGAAAGCTGCGTTTCGCTCTTCGGCGTGATCTTTCCGACGAGAATATCGCCCGGCTTTACCTCAGCTCCGATGCGGATGATTCCGGCGTCGTCGAGGTTCGCAAGCGCTTCTTCTCCGACGTTCGGGATGTCGCGAGTGATTTCTTCGTTTCCGAGCTTCGTGTCACGAGCAACGCATTCAAACTCTTCGATGTGAATCGAAGTGAACGCATCTTCCTGAACGACCCGCTCGCTGACGAGGATGGAATCTTCGAAGTTGTACCCGCCCCAAGACATAAAAGCCACGAGCACGTTTCGTCCGAGAGCTAGCTCACCCATGTCGGTGGACTGTCCGTCGGCGATAACTTCGTTCACTCCCACTCGGTCACCGACGCGGACGATAGGCCGCTGGTTCAAGCAGGTGTTCTGGTTCGAGCGCTGATATTTAATCAGATTGTAAATATCGACGCCGGTGTCCACCGAATCATCGGTCCGCTTGTCGACCCGAATTACGACTCGCGTCGCGTCTACGGATTCAACAACTCCCGCACGCTTAGAAGTGACCGCGGCACCGGAATCCCGGGCGACGACCCCTTCCACCCCTGTTCCGACGAGCGGAGCAGAAGTTTTTAGAAGCGGAACGGCTTGGCGTTGCATGTTCGAACCCATGAGCGCGCGGTTCGCGTCATCGTTCTCAAGGAACGGAATAAGCGATGCCGCCACACTGACGAGCTGGCTCGGACTGACATCCATCAGGGTCACTTCGTCGCGAGGCACCTTGATGAACTCGTTATTCTTACGAGCAGAGACGAATTCTTCTTCGAACAGTCCGTTCTTCGCGAGCGGCGAGCTTGCCTGCGCGATAACTTCGCGGGCCTCTTCCATCGCGGAGAGATAGACAATCTTATCCGTAACCTTCCCGCCCTTTTCAACGGTCCGGTACGGCGTTTCGACGAATCCGTATTCGTTCACGCGCGCGAAGCTCGCAAGTGATGCGATCAGCCCGATGTTCGGACCTTCAGGGGTCTCAATCGGACATACCCGCCCGTAGTGAGTCGGGTGAACGTCACGGACTTCGAATCCGGCCCGCTCTCTCGTCAGACCGCCTGGTCCGAGAGCCGAGAGACGGCGCTTGTGAGTGACTTCGCTGAGCGGATTGGTCTGGTCCATAAACTGGCTGAGCTGAGAAGATCCGAAGAACTCCTTAATAGCTGCGGCAACCGGTTTATAGTTGATCAGATCCTGAGGCATGAGCGTTTCAATATCTTGAATGCTCATCCGCTCCTTGATCGCCCGCTCCATTCGAACAAGACCGATCCGGTACTGGTTTTCAACCAATTCCCCAGCGGAACGCACACGGCGGTTTCCGAGGTGATCGATGTCGTCGATGTAGAACTGAAGCGGATCGCTTCCTGCACGAAGCTCGAGCAAGTAACGAATCGTCTCGCAGATGTCAGAGCGCGAAAGTGTTCCGCCGCCGATGTTCATCGAATCGACTGCCTGAGCGTCTTTCTCACGTTTCCGCGGAGTCGCGATCGACCGGGCACCCTTCATCGCAGATCCGGCACGACCGTCTTCACGGCGAGCGGTGTCCGCTCGTCCGATTCCATGCAGCTTGAAATCAAGCTTCAGGCGGCCGACAGACGAGAGATCATAACGCTCTGCGTTGAAGAAGAGGTTATTGAAGTTCGTCTCAGCGGTTTCGATCCGCGGTGGATCACCCGGACGGAGGTGTTTGTAAATTTCGATGAGCGCATTCTTTTGCGGCTTGCCAAGAAAGTGCGTGAGAAGATCTCCGCTCTCCGGCTCGAGCCCGTCACCGAGAAGAGTCTTTAGAATCGACTCCCCGATGTGGTTTTCACGAGTATAGAGGACTTCGAACTGATCAACGCCGAGCTTGCGCAGCTCGCCGATGCTTCCCTTGGATTTAACTTTGCCCTTTGCGTCGACGACATCCTCGGTGAGTGCCTCCCCGGCCGCAATAACGACCCGGAGCTTCGAGAGGATGTTCTTCAACTCCGCTTCGCTCAGCGAAGCGAAATTTTCAGGCAAGCTCGAACGGATTTGTTCCCATCCGATGAGAATCTTTCCGGACTTAAGCGCAACCTTCTTTGTTGCCGGCGAGACTATGTCTTCGACAACTTCAACGATGGTATATGCAGAGACCATACCGTCAACGGACTTCGGATCGATCTCAATGAAATCGACTTCGCCTTCCGTCATCCGGCGAATAACTGCGCGATTGAACTTTTGTCCGGCCTTGGCGACAACTTTTCCGCCCTTGCCCTTGATGTCGGCGTAGGCCTTCTGACCTTCGAGCTGATCCGCCATGAACTTCTTCATCACACCTTCTTCGGTGTAGGAGACGAGGTCCTTGCGGTAATAGTACCGGAGGATTTCCTCACTTCCCATCCCGAGGGCGCGGAGAAGAATCGTCGCATGCTGTTTGCGTCGGCGATCGATTCTGACGTGCAGAACATCCTTGATGTCGAACTCGAGATCGAGCCACGAGCCACGGTAAGGAATGATCCGGCCGCTGTAGAGGAGCTTCCCGGAGGCGTGGGTCTTTCCACGGTCGTGATCGAAGAAAACGCCCGGCGAACGATGGAGCTGGCTCACGACAACACGCTCGCTGCCGTTTACCATGAACGTTCCGTGTTCGGTCATGAGCGGGATTTCACCGAAGTAAACTTCCTGCTCCTTGATATCGCGAATCTGGCGAGTTCCGTCCTGCGCGTTGTCCCAAAGCACAAGCTGCACGGTGACCTTGAGCGGTGCCGCCCAAGTCATTCCGCGCTCGTGACATTCGCGCACGTCGTATTTCGGTTCGCCGATTTCGAATGAAACAAATTCGAGAGAGGCAGAGTCGTTGTAATCACGAATCGGGAACACCGATCGGAACACTCCCTGCAATCCAATGTCCTGGCGCTTCTCGGGAGTGAGATTCGCCTGCAAGAAAGAGTCGTAGGAGTTGGACTGGATTGTTATGAGATTTGGAACTTCATAGACCTTCTCAAACTTTGCATAATCCCGACGAAGTCGAGTTCTCGCCGTGATTTTACTTCTCATATTGCTGAAGCCCTCTTATTACGTGTGAAACTGCGTTGCTCTTGCCGCGTTACTTTCAAACTGCGAACATCTCAGATCTGCTTCAAGAGAATAATTTCAGCAGGGTGATTCCTGCGAAGGTTTCGAAGCTCTTAGAATTCCAGAGAGCGGAATCCTCGAAGTTCAAAACTTCCAGAGTCATCACAGATACCAGGTCGTCTCAGACAGCTGTTTCACAGATACAATCTGTTTCGCAGACAGCCTGACTCACCGGCGCCTGATCGAGTCGGACTACTTTATCTCCCAAACGGGAAAACCAAAAACACCGCCATCGATGAATTTCGCGGACATGAATTTCAGGGACGAGAATCTGAGACACCAAAGCCTCGACCGAAAGGTCGGTAACCGGTGAAGGAGAATTATATGTCCAAGAAAATTAGCCCGAAAAATTAGCCTCTTAATAGGCTGCGTGTACTTGGTTTTAGGCCCGGCAGAGCGTCTTACACAAAGCGGCGCTTTCGGCAACCGTCCTCGTGGGACTTTTTACCGGGGACCGACTCCAAAGTTCGCTTAAATTTGGCATCCACTCAAGAAGCCGATGTCACCCTGCGGTTTCCCGCCCTGTTTCCGGGGCGGTTATCGAGGATGACATCGTATGGCAACAAAGCGTGCCGGAAATAGTCGTGCTCTTGATGAGCGTAGGTCTCCCAGTCCTCGAAAGGACGAGAAAACTACTTCAGCTCAACCTTAGCGCCTACTTCTTCAAGCTTTGCTTTCATCGTCGCGGCTTCTTCTTTGGACGCGCCTTCCTTGAGTGGCTTCGGAGCGCCGTCTACCAAGTCCTTCGCTTCCTTCAAGCCAAGGCTGGTAAGTTCGCGAACGACCTTAATGACCTTGATCTTGTCAGCGCCGACTTCGGCGAGAATTACGTCGAATTCGGTCTTCTCTTCAGCTGCAGGAGCTGCGCCGCCGGCAGCCATACCTGGCATCGCCATCATCCCCATCGGAGCAGCAGCGCTAACGCCGAGCTCTTCTTCGAGATCCTTGACCAACTTCGCCGCGTCCATCAGCGACATGGCTTTAATGAAATCTTTTACGTTTTCAACGTTCAATCCGCTCATCTCTCTCTCCCTTTTCCTACTTTACTTCGCCGGATAATTTCCTTGCCCGGCTCGATCTGCAGAATTTTGCTGCAAACGTTCCGCTACAAGGAAAATTAATCAAACTTTCCCTATTTATCCCCGCCGTTGCTTACTACCGACTCTCTACAAGTAGACATTCACTGGAATGCCGAGCTTCTTAGAAAAAGCCCCGAGCGCTCAAAAAAGGAACCCGGTGGTAGCACAAACTCCTTGACAAAACAAGGCGACTCGATCGGTCAAAGAGAATGCCAGCTGGTGAAACTCCAATTAACTTTGCTTCTTCTCGAGCTCTTCGCGCCACGCGCCAAGAAGTCTTACGACTTGGGTTGCCGGGGCGTTCATCGTCTGCAACAGGCGAGTTGCCGGTGCGTTGATGAGTGCCAACAGCTGCCCAAGGAGCTGCTCGCGAGACGGCAAGGACGCAAGCGCCTTCACGTCATTCGCGGAGAGCACTTGACCATCGAGCGCGCCGGCTTTGATCTCGACGTTCTCTTTGGTCTTTACGAAATCGTTTACTACCTTCGCCGGGTGAACTGGATCCTCAGCGGACCAAATCACAGCAGTCTGTCCCTTGAAGTGCTGACCGATACCCTCAGCCGAAGTTCCCGACAGCGCGCGCTTCGCCAAAGTGTTCTTCACGATCGCCATCTTCGAACCGGACTTATCGAGCTCACGGCGGAGCTTCGTCAGTTCTTCGCAAGTGCAGCGATCGAAGTTGATCAGGATGGACAGTTGCGCGTTGGTAAAGCGCTCCTGCAAGCTCCCGACCGATAATTCTTTTTGTTGAAGGTTCATGACAGTGTTTCTCTCGGATTCTCTAAAATTCTCTCACCGGCCGCGATAGTCCGGCCGCATCACATTCGATACGGGTCGGCGTTGATCGCGATACTCGGACCCATCGTGGTCGAGAGGTAAATCGACTTAATGTACGTTCCCTTCACCGCTTGCGGCTTCGCCTTTACGATCGCATCGAGAATGCTGCCGACGTTCTCAGCAATCTTCTCTGGACTAAATGATGCGCGTGCAGTTGAAACGTGAACAATCCCTGCCTTCTCGACACGGAACTCAACACGGCCCGCTTTGATTGATTGAATTGCTTTGCCGATTTCAAGCGTCACCGTTCCGACTTTCGGATTCGGCATCAACCCTCTCGGTCCAAGCTGCTTTCCGACGCGGCCGACG
>CAZDWZ010000022.1:52986-57131 GCA_964509425.1 uncultured Bdellovibrionales bacterium
GGCATCAAAGTCCATCCATCCTTCTTGGATCTTCTGGATGAGGTCTTCGGCGCCGACGAAATCCGCTCCGGCTGCTTCCGCTTCCTTCACCTTTTCGCCTTTGCAGACCGCAGCCACACGAAGAGTCCGGCCGGTGCCGTGCGGGAGCGCAACAGTGCCCCGAACGTTTTCTTCAGCCTTCTTCGGGTTCACTCCGAGGTTAACAGCGACATCAACCGACTCGTCGAACTTTCCCTTCGGAAACTTCGTGACAAGCTCAGCCGCTTCCTTCAGCGTATACATCGTTTCGGGCTTTACAAGCTTGCTTGCTTCCCGGAATCGCTTTCCTCTCTTCGCCATAAAATTCTCTCAGTCGAACCTTGTTCGGAATGGTTACTCTTCGCGTCTCGATTAGCTGTAGTATGGAGTCTTCACGCCCATGCTTCGCGCGGAACCGGCGATGATCTTCACCGCTGCTTCCATCGTCGTGGCGCTCAAATCAGCCAATTTAATCTTTGCAATTTCTTCAAGATCGGCTTGGGTCAGCGTACCGACCTTGTCCTTGTTCGGGGTACCCGAGCCCTTTTGAATCTTCGCCATCTTCTTGATCAAGAAGGAAGCGGGAGGGCTCTTCACGACGAAGGTGAAGCTTCGATCCGAATACACGGAGATGAGCACCGGCAAGATTGTTCCCGCTTGCGACTGCGTCTTCGCGTTGAACTGCTTGCAGAACTCCATGATGTTCACGCCCTGCTGACCGAGGGCGGGACCGACTGGCGGCGACGGATTGGCTTGGCCAGCTGGAATTTGCAGCTTGATTACCGCGGTCGGCGCCTTCCCGGCACCTTTACCAGCCGCGCCACCTTTACCGGCTGCCGGCTTTCCGGCGTCTTTTCCTTGCTTACTCATGAGCTTTTACTCTCTGGACTTAAAAATGCCTATCTTGACGAGGTAAACCCGCCAATTCTAGAAACTTATGTGATTATTACGGAGCGAATACTCGCGATCCGACCCCTCAACAAAAGCGGCCCTGGCGTATACCGGAATTTCTTCCTTCACTCAAGCCTGGAGGGGTTGTTTCTAGCCATTTTGCTGAATGACCGCGGTGTTTCCCTCCGCATCACCCTTCGCCCCTGCCGGCTAAAGCGCTCACAAGCCTTTTCCGCTTAATTCGCTAAGCTTTTCCGATTCAACCGTTTCCGGGAGTTCCGGTTTTTGGAGACACATTTAAGAAAAATCTCTCCCCTCGACGTTGGACGAGAAGCGAAAACGGTCGCTGCCGCCCGAATGCCTCCGCAAGCTGCGAATAGAGGCCGTCCGTTGTCTCGATGTGCGCTTCGTCTATGAACTGAATCATGTCGGCCGGCTCGAGCTCGAGCGCGGACCAGATGCTCGGCGAGGGAAAACGATGTAACCGCACTCCGATGACGATGCCGTCTCTCGAAAATGGGAATGCCTTCACTCCGTCTTGTATCGCGTCTCGACCAACTTTTCCGGGAATGAGATCGGCCGGAGCGAGGACGACTGATTTCGTCGTTCCTGCCTCACGGAGAAGGGCGAGCTCGGGCATCTTCTTCCGCTCTTCCCGCGGCGCGTCGCCATCGAGAGTTTTTTCTATTTCAGAAAATTTTTTTTGAACTTTCTCTTCCAGGACCGAGAGAATTCCGCCGCTTTTTCTCTCGCCCTCAGGGGGAGGTGTTCTTGGCATTCCGGACTGTCGAGAGAGCGAGGCAGCGAGTGCGGCCTCTCCTTCGGGTCCGAATTCCTTGAGAGCTGTTTTCGCAAACGACCGAAGCGAGGAGTCATCGCCTTCAAACGCACCCACCATCGCAGGGACGGAAACGCTCGGTGCAGAACGAATTTTGCCGAGCGCAATGACGACATTCGATTTCGTTCCTGGACTTATCTCCGGGCTCGAAAGAAGGGCGGCCAGGCGGGGCACGGCGCCCTCCGCAGTTCTCCCAAGGTCACCAAGCGCGATGGATGCGCAAGAGATGGGAGCTTCTTGCTCGTGGCGGCTCTTTCCCGATTTGGCATTTGGAATAGGCGTGCTGTCGAGAATCTTCACGAGGAGCTTTACAACCGGATTGCACACTTCCTCCGAGCAACTTCGCGCAAGCGAATTGAGCCCACCCCCACACGCATAATAAAAAGCCCCCGTCGATGCGGCCTGTTCGGCCGAGGAGAGAATTCGCTTCGATACAGCTCCTGGAAGCGGTTCACGTAGCGTTCCAAAATTTTTGATCGCCGCCTGCCGGACCCTCTCATCTGAATCTTCCAGCATCCCGCTCGCGATTCGAATCGCAGCTGGATCTTTTAGAGTGAACATCACCGAGAGCATGGCGCATTTCACGTCCGCGTCTGCCGATTTCGAGATACTCGCGAATTTTTCGAGCAGTTCGGGTGAGAAATCTTTCTTCGGTAGAAGGGATACGCGGATGATCGCTTGCGCGAGTTTTTTGGCATCCGTGCCTGCCGATGAAATCCGGCTCATATGTTCGGCGGCCGTCAATCGAGACGCGGATTCGAAATTTTCACCGGGCTCGAGAATGAGCTCGTTTTGGCAGGTCGCGACCTCGGAATCGGCTGCAGACGGCTTGGCGAAGAACAACAGACCGCAAAAAATCAGAGCACTCGAACACGCGGCGGAACTGAGAATACGCAGAATGGTGTGCATACTGAGTGGCCGATCGAAGAAAGCGTGAAGATACGAGCTAAACGCTCGCCTCACACCTTCTCGACCTGGGCAAAATCGAGCTCCACCGGAGTGTTTCTTCCGAAGATGCTGATGAGCACCCGGAGCTTGCCCTTGTCCGGCTTTACCTCGTCCACGGTGCCGTTGAAGTCCGCGAACGGACCGTCTACGACCTTCACCGCGTCGCCTTCTTCAAACTGCTTCTTCGGACGCGGACGCTTCGCTCCGCCTTCCATCTGACCCATGAGAGTAGCAATTTCAGTTTCTGAAAGCGGCGCCGGGTTCCGGGAATCGCCGACGAAACCAGCGACTTTTGGCGTATCCTTAACAAGGTGCCAAGTGTCGTCCGTAAGCTTTACTTGCACGAGAATGTATCCGGGGAAGAACTTCTTCTTCGAGGTTCTCTTTTGCCCCTTCACCATTTCTTCGACAGTTTCTTGAGGAACGATGATGCCGCCGAAGTGATCGGCCAGATTATGCTGCTTCATCCGCTCTTCGAGGCTCAGCTTCACGCGATGCTCGAAGCCCGAATACGTTTGAACGACATACCAAGGATAGGTGGCCTTGAGAGCGTTCATCGCTTCTCTCGCAGCTTCTGCCTCCGCTTCCGCGGCTGCATTCGCGTCGGCTTCCGGCGCCTCGACTGTTCCTTCGGAATCAGCGCGATCTATTGCATCGGACATTTCAGCGACCGCTTCCGCTTGCTCAGCTGCGTCGGAGCCCGCGACGTAATCGTCCGAAGGTCGTTCGGTCTCCATTTCTTCTCGATCGCCAAACTCTGCCATAATTCAAACTCTAAAATTCTCAACCACGCCAAATCTGCCGCACGAAATTGCCCGCGGGCACTATGTTAACATTGCCTTCATGAACATCCCGACGAGAAGGTCGGTGAGTCCGAGGAAAATTCCAAACAAGAAAATCAACATGAACACACGGACCGTCATCGCGATCGTCTCTTGTCGGGTCGGCGTGTGGACCTTTTTCAACTCTTCCCAGGACTCCGTAAAATACGAAGTTCCCTTCGTCAGTGCTCCTGGAGTTGTCTCAGCTGCTTTCGCCATCGGATTTCCCATTTGCTTCAGAGAATTATGAACACGCCCGGAGGGACTTGAACCCCCAACCCCTGGATTTGGAGTCCAGTGCTCTACCAGTTGAGCTACGGGCGTCCAGGATTCTCAAATTCTTCTTTTCTCCCTCTGCGTCCCTGGCGTCCTCTGCGGTTGCATTTATCGATTGATACGTATGCAATCTCGGAGGAGGCAAAGACGAAGGGATGTTTTTTCGTCTTCTTTTCTTGTTCTCCGGTGCTCCGGCGCTCTGTGGTTCGTTTATCAATTAAAAATAAACCACAGAGCACCAGAACACCGGAGATGTTTTCGTTACTGAATAATCTCAGCTACGACGCCGGCGCCTACGGTACGGCCGCCTTCGCGGATAGCGAAACGGAGTTCCTTGTCCATGGCGATCGGAG
>CAZDWZ010000023.1:0-52062 GCA_964509425.1 uncultured Bdellovibrionales bacterium
GGCGCCCCTTCTACTCAGCAAGTTTCTGGGACTTCTTCAAGATACAAGGATACGATGTGCGCTTCTCCTCGAACTTGATGCGGAAAACCCAAACACATCCCGGCTGCGGCGCACGAACGATGAGGCCATATTTCCCCGCAGTCGCGCAGGCATTCGCCAGATGAATCACCTTCTCGAGCACGTCCGCTGAACTGGCCTGTTTTGGCCCGAGCGAGGGCTCGTCGAGTATCGCGATCTTTCCACTGCGGGTGAATCGGAGGCCCGCTCGAAGCGTCTTCAGGAACCGGCTTCCGGCTGCGTACTTCTCCTTTGCCCAGTTATTGGGTTCGGGCTTTGCTGCTGCGTTCACGAGCGTTAAAAACTCACCGGGATCCGTCATCCCTTCTCGTCTCAGGAGTCCAAAGTACGCCACACTTTCCCACGGCATTTCGGCGAAGCTCTCAAGGGAAACGGCGTCGTCAGCGGTCGAATTGCGGAAGATATCAGCGGTGAACGGCCCGGAATACTCGTGTTACTAAAAAGTGGAAGAGGTGTTCTCGGAATGCCGTAAATTGGATCAGCCTTTGATCGGAAGGATGACTTGCCGGAGCTACTCTCGGAGTAGGTGTTCGATGGTGTTCACGGACTCATAAACGAGGCAGAAGAACTGTCCTCTTTTTGTCGCTGTGAGCCGCTTGAGACCCGGGAGTGGCGGCGCTGAAATACTACGCCGCCATTTCTGCGGCGCAAGAACTGAAGAACAACAAGCGGGAACGCTTTACCCCACGGCACGGCGGAGCCCAAGCGGTGCTCGCTTTTCTCGAGAAACCAGCTACTCACAGCGGACAAGACGAAACCGTAATAACCTACGCCGGACAGTCGTACTTCCGATAGAGGCGGCAAGCATCGGTGTCACCGATCGTGCACCAGAAGAGAAGCAGAGCGCAGATTGCCTTATTATATTCCGCGGGTGATTTCGACGGATCGTTTTGAAGTGCGCTCAATCCTTCGATGCTTCTTGCGTCCAGCCGATTGAAGAAGCTTGAATCATCGTGCGTTGGCTCAGGGCTCGGTATCGCCGTTGGGTTTGTGGCGCCGTATGTAGGCGAACCACTGGGAATCGGCGAAGGAACTCCGACCGGCGCATCCGCAGGCGCTTGGGATACAAACGTTGGATACGGATCCTGCGCTTCTGCTGAAGTCACAGAAAAATAGAATAACGAGATCGCCGTACAGGCGATCACGGATCGTCGACAGACCATGTGTATAACCCTCTTTTTCGCTTACCAGCTTCGTCTAAAGAAACTCGATTGGGTTCACACGCAAGGTTCTGCTTGCCGTGTTCGCCCACGCCATCGATCCTGTTATACGGTCCGAACGTTTGTTTGTGTATTAAGAAGTATTTGGGGCGAGAATACCCGGGCCAGGCTCACCAAAGAACTTCGACGTAATTCTGTGCCTCTACATCCACATATCCATCTTGCTCGAGATTAAATCGGTATTTCAGCAAATTCGATCCTTCAACCGTCGAAGCGACCACACTCGATACCGTCGCAAAGGCTCGGTAGTTGAAAAAATTAAGATAGCTCACCTTCAAGAAGATACCCTTCCCTTTGTTCGAATCCTTGGCGTGCGCAGCGTTGTATTTTTCAAGATCTTCATCTGATTTGATTTGCGGAAAAAACCAGAAGCGAAGCTCCAGGACATCGTATTCCAAGTTGAAATCTGCCAACTTCCAGTACTTAAAGCCTGATTCATTTTCCATCTGAATCCTCCTCCGCATTCGACGATCCTGCCGGTAAGCTTGGTGACTGGCGATTCAGAATGAAGAGCGACTCGCGGTAGCTGATCTGCATGTCTCCTGTTTGGAAGGCAATGGTGAGCATCCTCTTCCGGCTTTCAAGATCTGCGACTGGAGAGCTCGCAACCTTCATCACCTTGGGCACACTTCGACCATCCGATCGTGGAATGAGGTTCACGGTCGCATGATGAATGCTGGCGTCTATGAGCAGCAAATGAATTTCGGAAAGCGTTTTATTGAGTTCGGGCATCTCGTAGAACAACAAGCTCATCATTCGATTCGGAAAACATTGGACGGAGTGCCCCATGATATAGCCGGCGAGTTCCGGCAAGCCTGGTTGGGAACTCTCGAATTTTCCACTCAATTGCATAAGCTTCTCGTGCCCCTCAAATCTCAGCCATTTCGTTGACCCAGATCAGTGTTCTCATAGCCTCTCGGCGAATACCGCGCATCTGAGTATCCGCGGCTTGAGACGAAGCCGTGACAAAACGCCGCTTCGTATTCCCGACGCGCTTTTTGAAGCGATCTGGCCGAAGTCTAAGAAGTAGAATCGTCTCAGCTCATCCCGATGAATCAAGTGGTTCGATGTCTTCCTTCGAAGAAACCGAACCACTTGACGTCCGGTCTCACCTCCTTTCGCGTTTTACTTCTCGCTCCGCAACGCATACCCGGCGTCGTTCAGCTCCCGCTCCAGCCCCACGCGATCCGCACCGTATTTCACCAGCAGATCGTGCGCCCAGTTCGCCATCTCCCGCCGGTTGCGGAGCGGCTTCCCGGACTTCACGTTCGACTGGTACTGGACGACGGCGACGTGCTTGCCGTGCTGCAGCCGCATTTCACCCAAGTACTGCACTTCCCGGGTGACGCGGGAGAACGGGAGGGGGTGAGGCAGCGCCCGGACGGACTTCGCCTCGTTGTAGACGACGACCGAACGTCCCGCCTCGTCGCGGAAGAGCGTCGCGGACCGGCCCGGGGTCACGAACAGGAACTCGTGGGCGAGAGCGGCGACGAACCAGGCCACCGGCACGACCCACTTCAGTTTCGCGACCGCCTTCTCCGTGTCCCACCTCAACACCTGCGTCATCCCCACCACGCCGAAGGCCACGGCGGCGAAGATGGCGAGCCCGAGCCGCACGCCCGAGTTCACGGTCACGTGCGACAGCCCGGCCCAGCTCGCGAGGCCCAACACCACGAGCATCAGACAGTAGCGCATCTCATCTCCTTGCTTGAACCTACCGACAGATCACCGAACCACTCGTCTTCGAGAAGGCGAATGTCGGTGAAAACAACGAGTATTCCGATTGGTTTTGGGAATGAGCGTGCGGCAAAGATATTATGCCGGGCTCATCGCGGAATCGCGTGTTCCTTGGGTCACAAGATAATAGCAAGTTGCTCCGGAGATCAGTGCACTCGGAGAAAGTTTCGAGAAGCTGGGCGAGTTTTTCCGCGTGAAATTCAGGTTTTTCTCTGCGTCCTCTGCGGTTGCATTTTGAATTAATTCATCAACGTTAAATGCAACCGCAGAGGACGCAGAGGGGTCGAGAAGATTTGAGGTTAGAACGATCTGGAACGAGGTTCATTTGGAAGCTTTGGTCGAAAGCTGCAAACACCAAAGCTCAGATTGTAAGTATCAAAGAATCGGCCCCCGAGGCTCGATCTAATCGTGCTACAATCCCCCTTATGTTCTTTCGATGTAGCACATCTCAACGGATCCTCCGTGCACTGCACCGGCAGTTCCTTTTGATCTTGATTGCGGCGTTGCCGGTTGCGGCGGACTCAGAGCTCCAGGACATGCGATCCTGGCAGCTGTTTGATCCTCCGGAGCCCACATCGGAAATGTGGCGCTCGGGAACGCCTCCGCCGAACTCCCGCTGGAGGTTCCATGAGCGAGACGGCACGATTCTCGCTGAGCGAGAGACTGATCCAACATATGGAAATCCTGATTTTAAAAACCGAGCTTGGGTACTAGCAACAAAGTCCGGCGATTATCTAAAAGGCCAGTGCGACGAGAATCACAGCGATGGCGGACTCTTTTGGTCAGTAGGCTACGAAACAGCGTGGCACAGTATTTCATCCGATTGCGTAATCGAGCTGAAAGACGACTCTGATCAATACTTCGCACTTTCGTCTCTAACGACTGGCGGCGCGAAATCCTACCGGTTAATTGGAATCACTCGATCGCCAAATGCACGTTGGCGCGTGAGAGTTCTCGCAACCTTTCCTGATGCCCCGCTAACGTTCGCGATCACTCCCCCGGATCGTTTTTTCGTTGTCTTTCTCAAGCGAATTGTTGGTGTCGTGCATGACACACAACGAGTCTTGTTCACAGCCAAGGACGGGCTCCAATTGAAAGCTTCGAGCGCTGAGATTTCGCAGGCAGGTCGGCGTCTCTATCTCGACATGTTCCCCTCAGTGGGAACCCTGGAAATTCCGACGGGGCGGTTTCAGTTTGTAAGACCAAACAGATGGAAGAAACCAATCTTGATTTTTCGCGATCCGCCCCCCGCCGGACTTATCCGCGACGGTGGTGGCCGGTGGAACCGCGACTCGTGGCCCGATGACTTTCTCTTCTGATGATGTTCTCAGCAGTGGGTCGGGTGGAAACAAGAACGATGAAGAGCGAGACTTCGAGGTCAATTTGGGGGTGGCGCCGGGGCCACTTCGGAGTCGAGCATAAGAGCTGAAGGCGAGAACGAAGAAAACGCAAAGAAAATGAGGAAGACGTTCAAAAATCTGTGAGCGTCCAGAGCTCATCTCCAATTCAAAGCCGACATGGAACGGACCCGGCTGAGAGATTATGGTGTTGCTGAGGCCTCACAGGAATAACGCCATCGGAAAACTTTATGAATGGTTGATGTCTCAATCATAACTTCAAGGAGTTGCAAGAATCGGCCGCTGTCGTAAAAAAGGCGCAAGACCGCTGCCGGCTCACTCACCATGATCAACGTCGAGAATGCAGCCACTCTTCTTCGAGATTCGAATTTCGGCGACTCCACCCGATACGCTAAAATGAGCGTTGGGATTTTTCGTGGCCGCTTTCATCTCGGCCAAATATTTATCACGATGAAAAGTTCCAGAGACTATCCAGATCCCGTTTTCCAGTTTGGCGACGAGCGGCAGTTGTTGGGCGATCGCCTCACGCCCATAGATATCAATGAGAATCGTCTCCGCGATCGACTTTGCCACCCCCTCACTTCTCACGAAGTCCGGGTACATGTCTCCGGATAAGATTTGTTGAACGTTCTCGTCGGACGGTTCCTTCTTGGGGGAGTTAAATGAAGATGGAGAATCCGGATGGTTTACAGGGTTAGAGGTGGAAGAAACGTTCGGAGATTCCGCCGTCGCCCATTGAGAATGCGAAACATTAAGAATCGCGATAAACATGAGCCACGGAATAGCCTTTCTTCGTCGACTCATCTCTCTCCTCCTCGCGCCACGCTCATCCCGAAGTCTCAGAGCGCTTCGACTTATAGGTTTTCCGCATCGGGTTCAACTCCTTAAAAAGTTTGCGCAGTTCGGACGCAAAATCCCCCGAGCTTAGCACATTACACCACTTTTCCTGCGGCCAGCGGTAGGTCCGAAGGTGTTCATCGACCCAGACTTCAATCGCATGCGGGCGATCGCCTTTCTCTTGTTCGCTTCGAGACCATGCTTCTTCTTCACCCTGTGGGCATTCCTTTTTTGATTGCTCGATAGCAAACGTCGTTTTGAGGAGATTTAAAAGCCGATCATTCCGTGCGGGGTCGAGCGGAGTTTTTTCGATGTCGATATACGTGACCCCCTCCTCATCCTGCAGCGTAAACCGCCCGTCAAACTGCAGCGGAGAACCGGCGGTCACTGAGAGCCCCCCGGAGTCGAAGTGAGAATGTCCGAGAACAATGTGCAGTTTCGACTCCGGAGATCCGTAGGGAGGCCGCACGGCATCGCTCAGGAGGTCCCAGAGGCTCCTCACGCTTCGCTTCTCCGGTTGATCGTTTCGCGGCGTAAAACCACGCCGACCGATGTAGCCCGGCGAGCCCGGGACTAACTTTTTAAAGATCTCAGCGACTCGCTTGACTGTTGGGCTGTATTCCCTCGGTTCGGGGAGCCGAAGAAACCAGCACGGGTTGCGATCATTACAACACTCCCGGTCAGGATGGGTTGGCGCCGAACATACCGTGGATACCGGCCCGCCGGGGCCGCATTCCCAACCGTAGCTCGAAGGCGTTTCAGAAACAGAAAGCCGCAGAATCTCCGTCTGCAGCTCGGCGCGCGCGCTCTCGGGCAAACGAATCGGTGCTCTCGCTAAATAGATGCGAGCGTTCTTCAGTCGCTCCGGACTCGTGGCTTGATAGGGAAACTCGGGACGATACGGCGCGGGATCAATTACCTGTCCGTCTATGACGCCTTCTTCGAGATCAACAAAAACATCCACTCGGCGCTCGAAATCATTCTCATGCCGGAACCGGAGGAAGCGATCCTTCTCCGGCAGTCCCGCCGGCCGCTTAAATGGTCGATCCGCGAGCGAATCATCGGGTGACGCGAGCATTATCAGAATCGGGAGGAACAAAACGCACCGGAATTTCAACATGGAAGCGATCCTTCTTGTAGCATTCCGATCAGCGTCGGTGTTGTGGAGACGGCTAAAAGCAAAAATGAGTTTTCGATGAAGTCCGTATCGGAGGCTGATTAAGCGACTTCCGCTCCGCAACTTGGGTATTCGCATCGCCGGATTTTTCGTGACTAATATCGATTAAATCCTCAGTGGTCGGCGCTTTCACACCGAAACAACCGGCGGAGGAGAGACACTAAGTGCAGAGTTATGATCCGCTAAGAACGAATTGCAGACATCACTCGATCGATGAGCACCCGGCGTTATTCAGAAACTGTGGCACAAGTGTGCCGTCGTCACTGAAATACGCGACAGCCCTCCTGATACCGAGCTGCTGTCCGCAGACTTCGAGGGTCTCGCCGCAGAAAATGCGGGAAAACATCATCTGCCTGTGGTGCAGCGGAACGAAGAGGACGAAGCTCCGCAAGAGCTTGCTCAACATCTCGCGATGGAGAACCGGGTCCTCCGTGCTATCCTCCTCAATCTCGCCGTGCCGGATCCCGAGATCCGTGCAGCAAAAAACCTGGGGTTCCATTTTCCTCCCTTCGAGTAACCGGGCGCTACCGTGGCTGGCAAAAGGCTGAAGTTCAGTCGAGGCCCCGGAAGCTCCT
Organism: uncultured Bdellovibrionales bacterium; assembly: GCA_964509425.1. Taxonomy (GTDB): domain Bacteria; phylum Bdellovibrionota_C; class UBA2361; order SZUA-149; family CAZDWZ01; genus CAZDWZ01. Next base: position 6,983 of record CAZDWZ010000023.1, read on the forward strand.
GGTCTAAGAAGTGAGAAAAATGGCGAGAAAGATCCTGTCAGCTTCAAACGTGCCCGGCAGGACTGGGCTAATCCACGGAGCCGGAGTTGAAAGTCTCGAACCGTAAGATCATCGTAATTTGCGTCTGGCTTTTCGCTAGGACCCTGTTAACTCGCAAAGTGGCTGCAAACGGAAAGGAAGCGTTCATGAGCCCTGATACGCGGAGAACAAGACGTCCGCGCTCCATCCGGAGAGGCGAGAATCAATTCTCGAGAGCGCGGCAGTTAGCCTTGCGCCTGAAGGTGGTTGAACAGCGAAAGGACGGCAACTTCCTTCGCCTTGGCTTCGACTTCGATGGTGATATCAAGCGATCGCCAAAGCGGCGGAAAATCTTCCGGGTCGATCATGTCGTGATGGCGTTGGGGTTTGGGAGCTTTCCAGCCTTCTAACGGACTTGAGATATGAAAAAGCGGTCTTCGTTTGTTCTCGGCGTTTTTCCACGTCTCGATTGCTTTCTCGGTGGCCGCTTCGACACTTAATGAATCAGGGCGGCAGCGGTGATGGTGGACATCATACACCAAGGGAATTTTCAGCCGATCGCAAAGCGGGAGAAGATCTTCCGGGGTGTAGGTGATGTCATCGTTTTCGATGGTAAGGAGCCGCCGCACGGCCCGCGGGACTCGTTCTTCAACCGTCTTCGCGAACACATCGAGCGCCTTGGATTTATCTCCAAACGCGCCGCCGGCATGAATATTGAGGACATCGGCGCCGACCCATTCCGCGACCTCTGCTTGATACTCGAGCTCGAGAATAGACCGTTCGATCACCTCGTCTCGTTGTGAATTGAGAACGACGAACTGATCGGGATGAAAACAAGTTCTTAACCCATGCGCACGCGAGAATTCTCCGCACTCCTTGAATTTCGAGACGATGAGCTCGGCCTCCGGGAGTTCGGCAATTTCATAGCCCACGAGAGGGTGAGTTTTTAGCGGAAGGATTTGACTGTTGATTCGAAAACAGGAGATGCCAACCTCGGAGCAATACCGAAGTGCCTCCAAGGTCGAACCGGCGTTCCCCAGGCAGAGATCGCTCAGCTTCTTTAATGCCTTCTCTCGAGGGAGTTTCCCGATCGAAGTTGCTGTTGTTGTTCGAAACAAAATCGGCTGATCGCGAAACATGCAGCAGAGGCCAAGCTGGAGCTGGGATGTGATTTGAGTCTTTTCCATGGCTTCACTCTCTGGGCGCTCTTCCACCGGCAATCGCAGTTCGTCTTTTTGCTCCGTAGCAGACTCTCTCTGCTTGCGGTGGGATTACATACAGTACCCGGAAGGGAGGAACCATCTTGCCACTTAGAATTTTTCGAGAGGCTCTCTCCCAGATTCTATCTGTTTACGATGGGTGACCGATGATACCTTCCCTCGACGATAATCTTGAGGAGGGAGAAATGAACTCGCACTTGGTCCGAAAGTATTCAACCCTGAAACATCTCTCTGCTGCGTTAAACGTAAACAATCTCTCATCGGCATTCAAAAAGTCCCTTTTCGGGGTTCTCCTCGTTGCGGGAGTGCCTCTGCTTTCTCCGGCCCAGGCTCAGGTGCCGCATGAGGTCATAGTTGGACGAACCGCCGGGGGCGATACCACGCTCGTGGCATCGACGGACTACCTTCGATTTTATGGCGACGCTGGAAGCTCGTATTCCTGTGAAATTCTCGCCGTCAATGCTGGCGCAAACGGCTTCTTGAATTCGCCGGTGCGAGTGATTGCCGATAACGGGACGGGCGCCACCACGTTGATAACTCCGCGGGCGTGCGGCTTCGACAACCCGCGAGTCGGCTCAGAGGTTTCGCGATTCTGCTTTGTTCTCCCAGCGACCGTTTCGTTCCCGGAGGTCCAAATCGATCTGGGATGGACAGGTGCGTATCCGGCGAATGTGCGCCTGGCATGCGACGAGACGACGCTGTATTCAGGATTTAACACCAGCGTAACCAACTTCAACTTCCTTGAGCTGACGAGCACCCTCGACCGTGCAACGACTCAGTCGTTTGTATTGCGAGACCTGACAGCCACCATAACGGCGATCAACACTCTTCCGGCGATAGACGTGGTGGTGATTGATGGAACGACAGTGACCATACCGGCGAATTCACGAACGGATGTCGACGTGCATACGGCGGCGGGCACTGGTGTGTTCGGTCCCGTGAAGATTGCTCATAATGGAGCACCCGGAAGCCTGAAGGCGGTCGTTTCGCAGTATAACATCACGAGCACCTCCCCGCTGACTTTCGCCCCCGTGGCACAGGAGGTTGCGGTCACTCGAGGTCAGCTCGCTGGAATAAATCGCTGATAGAGTTTGAAGCACGTTGATGCGTGGAACGAAGAGAGCGCGCTCGCTCTGCGTTCCCCCGTTTTTGCAGACGTCATGTTTCACTATGAGCTCAGCAGATCCCCGAGCCCTGATCGGCGCGAATGGTTTCGTGAAATGGCACGAGCGACCGGATCGCCTCGATATTTATCAAACTGCCATTGGCTGGCCGCTCCTCGCCACCACGATAAATGGTTTTGGTGTGCCCGCGAGTTGGAACCAGCGGACGGGGCTTAGCAAAATTGAAACCCTCTTTGCGGTGCTTCGAGAACTCTCAAACGAGTGGGTCGGATTCTATTTTACAAATCCAGACGAATGTTTCTCAGAGCTGATGTGGACGCTACCGAGCGTCAAGCCAGTTGTCGAAATGCTTGGCGAGTTTGAGGATAACCCGGGCGAACAGGGCGGGGCATGCTTTCTCGGCTTCTTCTACGGACAGCTCGAGAATCAGATTCTTTTTGTTCATCTCCCAGGGAATGTTTTTCGAATCAGTCTCTTTGGGCAGCTCAAAGTATTGATTCCGGAGAAGTTGAAAGGGTGACGCCGAGCTGGCTCGCTTTTCTTTTTAACCACGGAGGCACAGGGGCACGGAGGAGGAAGACGCTTTAGACCTCAGCTCTTCAATTGCAGAAACTATCTTCGCTGATTGAGATTAAGCCGCACCCCACAGAAAAAAACTTGTGGGAATTCTCTCCAAAGAACAGCCCACAGCATCTTACAGCCCTCATCCAGCCTCTCTCTCGTTTTGTCACATCGTTGATCCGCACTCGCCAACTTCTCTAAGCATGACAAACGGCTTGAACCTTCCTTGAGAGACGCACCCCGCGCTCTCAAAGGAGGATCGAGCATCCTCCAACGCCAACTGGAGAAGGTTATGAGCGAAGTGGTGGTTCCCGCCGGATGTGCCGATCCGGTGGAGGGTCAGCAGTACTGGGAGATGCTGAAATCTCCGGGCTCGGTCGTACCGGCGACTCGCGCGACTCTCGACATGCACGTCACTCGGTGTGAGGCGTGCCTGCGGAAGAGCCTCGACAAGATCCGGCCAGCGGTCGAGGCCGAAGCCCGGAGAGCTGAGGGCGACGCACAGACCTGAGACCAAAAACTTCGATAGGGTTGTCGTTCGCAGAGGCGGGCTGGTGCCGCCTCGTTTACTGGCTGCTTTCAATTTCTGTGGTTTGATCTGGAACAAGATTGTCCCTCCGCCCCCGCCCGGAGCCGAGCGTATTCCGCAGAGAGTTCGAAGAATTAGTCCGACCGCTCTCCACTTTTAGGCCGCGTTTACATATCCACAACATTCTGTTTGCGAAACTATGACGCTCCGGCAAATCGTCCGGCCTCTCCCCATATCAGTCCAAAGCCACCTCGGGAGACAAAACATGAAATACCGTGAAGCGTTGCTCTCGATTTCGCTGGCCCTCTTAGTTTTATTTCCCTGCGCTTCGGCCTTCGCGGATACGGAGGACATCGACTACTCGCAGCTCAGCACCGAGGCGCTCCGCGCTCGGGCGATTCGGGTTACCAATCGCGACTCCCTCAATCAACTGCTGGCCGAGCTCCTCTCCCGAGGGGAGCCTGGGATCGAATCGTTCAAATTATTACTCGAAGACCCGGCCACGGGCGAAAGGTCACGATATCTAAAGAAAGACGTCATCGAATTTCTTGGGAACAAAAAAGCTGATTGGGCGACTCCGCTGCTCACGCCATTGCTTCCAGAAAAGTTCTTCACCCATTCCGCCGCCGTGGCGCTCGCAAAAATCAGCCCTGACGATCCCGCGCTTTCTGACGCGATCGTGAAGACGTTTCAGTCGAACGACGGAATGGAGCGGCTCGCTGCACACGCGGCGGTTCAGGCGATGGGTCCATCGGGAAAGCGATTTTTACCTCAGCTGACAGACCTGGCGAAACGGGGCGACCTCCACTGGACTCTAAAGTCCATCGGCGCAATCGGGCCCGAAGCGAAGGCGGCGATTCCAGTTCTCAAGAAAATCTTGGACGGCATGAAGCCGCCGTCGGCTGGCCAATGTCTCACCGGATATCCCTTTCATGAGGCCGCGATCTTGTCGACGCTTGCACAGATCGGACCTTCTGCGGAAAACATATTGATCGATCGGGTAGGTCGAGGAAAAGATTTTCGCCGTTTTGCGATCGACGCCCTCGGGCAGATGCGAGGCCGATCTCAAAAAGGGACGAAGGCACTTGTCGCCCAGCTCCGGGATGCTGATCCCCATGTGAAAGGTCGCGCGGCGCTGGCACTCGCGGCGAATACAAATCTCGAGAACCCGCCGGAAGAGGTGGCTCTCGCCGCTCGCGTGATGTCTGGTCTGCTGAATGACCCGAAACAGAATGAGCATGCGGTGAAGGTTCTTCTCGCTCTCGGGGAGCCGGGGAAAAAGGCGCTCGTAGACGCAGCCGAGATCTCGGAGAAGAATATAACTACCCCATCCGGACGCTGGGTAGCCGCCGCGGGTCTCCTCACTGTAGACCCCGGTCACGCGGACGCCGTCAAACTCATTCAGCATGAGTTTAACTCGGCGGATCCTCTAAATGCCATCAATGTCCTCCCGGCACTCGCGCTCTACGGCGTCACACTCGATGAGTCGATGGTGAAGAAACTCCAATCCATAATCCCAACGTTACCGATCGCTCATCGTTTGGTGCTCGGTGTGAATCTCGCCCCATTTGGTGAGTCAGCAAGCTCGCTCGCACCTTCCGTAGCAAGAGCCTATCTGGAGCATCAATCGTTTCAAGGATTCCGTTCCGAAGATTGGGATATGGAAATGCTCGCCTCACTCCGCTGCATCGGCCGCGAAGGAGACACCGAGACCGTCGGGTTATTGAGAGAAGCCCTTCGCGAGGCGATAAAAGGCGGGCCCGGGAAAGTTCTCGAAAACACCGTCCTCGCACTGCAGGGATACGGGAAGACTGCACTTGAAGCGAAAGACGAGCTGTCCCATGCCTCCCTCAAGGGCTCGCCAGAAGCAGTCGCGCTGCTCGCGGTCCTCGGGGAAAAAGTGAGTTTGAGCGACGCGTTTTTCTCGAGTCTGCGTCTCGATTTTTTCTCGCTTACGGATATCGTGAGCTCGATTGACGAGTTCAATATTCGAAACTCCGGCCGCGCCCGTATGTGGCGAGAGGAGCAGTCGTGGGTTGGCGCTGGGTTTGCCGATGCCGCTCCTGATTCGCACGGAGATGCACTTCGGGGCACCGCTTTTCGAGTTTTGGGATTCCCTGAACGTGAAACGGAAAAAATCACCGCCGGATGGACACCCGAATGCCAACTGCTCTCACCGCACACCATCGCTCTCCTCCGTGAAAAGGCCGTGCCGTTCTTAAAAGAGGCTGCGGGAATGAGGAATTGTTATTACGTGCTCCCCGCCCTCGCCGTCCTCGGTCCGACGGCACGGGATGTGATCCCAGCAGTGCTCGAGAAGTATAAAGACTACAGCCCGCCCCAGCTTGTGGTGGCGCGCGCGGCGATTGGTGAAGACAGGAAGTCCGCGATGGGCGAAGTCATACACGAGCTGAGAAGCCAGCTGGAGAACGCCGAAACAGGCACTCGCAAAGCAGCACCGATGGAAGACGCAATTTGCGATCTGGGACAGAATGCCGAACCGATCCTAGCGGCTCTCGAACAATCCGCCGAAACGGGTTTGCAGGAACGAGCCGGGTTGCTCCGCCGCGCGATTCAGCTTCGCGGGAGAAATCCGGAATGTTCGTCGCTTACCCGAATAGGTTGGCCCACGAAACCGAAGGCGTGCAAAGTCGGAACAGGGAAAAGTTTTGGCACGGGGTGTCCGTGCGTTCAGTGATTGCTACGTGTGATCTCTGTGTCTCTGTGTCTCTGTGGTTCAATGTTTTGTTGAACCACAGAGACACAGAGTTTTGAGCCTGGACAGGCGAGCCCCGGTAGGTCCGATCTGGAACGGGGTTCATTCAGAGGAGTCTACTCACGAAACTTCGCAGATGCACAGCCGATATCTCCTCTGGAACTGAATGGTATCGGAGAAACTCTCAATCGAGCTGGTTAGAGAATGTGAACCCTGATTCGTTGGAATGCCAACCGCCTCGAATTTTCGAGCGGAGGAAACGTATTCGTTTTAGCCTTCACAATTCACCCAGTTTTCACGATGATTCCTCATACGGAAACGACAAAGAATCGTGCTTTCGCGTCGAAGGAAAATGCAAAGGAAGAAACCCATGCTCCGCCAGATTTTTAGCTCCGCAGTAGCGATTCTCATCTCTTCTCAAGTGGTTCCGGCTTTCGCGGAAGCGGGGTCCGGCTCTCCCTGGCAGGGAGAATGGATCTCGACGGGCGAAACTCCGAAAGCCGGGTTGAGCATCACGAACTGCGCGAAGGACTCGGCGTGTAAAGCCGAGTTTTTCGGGCTCGATTCACTCTCCGTGAGCTGCCTCCGGGAGGGACCGACGGCTTCGGCATCGGGAGGTTCCGGTCTCATCGCAAACCTTGAACCTTCGACACCGAACGGCTCCTCTGATTGCCGGATTCAGCTTACGCTTGACGGGGACGGAGACGCCGCAACCCTTCGAGCGAAACGAATTGACGACGGGAAGACGTGCAACCTCGGAGGCTGTTCTCCGCTTGCCGTGAATGAAGAGCGGAGTTACCGGCGAGTCTCGAAAGATTCTTTCAGCCGGAAGATTTCGCTCTGGGGAAAGTGTTTCGGAATGGATACTCCCGCGGGCCGCGCGTGGTGCACCGACAATGAGGTGCAGGAGATAATCGAGCGGGCAGATCTGGTTCCCTATGCCCCGGCGGATTGGCACTGGGGATTTGATGGGGCGATTATCAAACGTTGCGATGGAGAAGCCGACGCTCGAACATGTCTTCGCCGGGCGTTTGCGGAGAAACTCTCCGAGCTCGAAGCCTCGTCGAACGCGAAGGTAGAGAACTATACCGAGCCCGGAGATCGGGAGACGGCAAAGAAGCTGCTCGCGAAGATTCACGGAGTCTACAAGGATCGGTTCAAGAATTCGAATGTCGATGGAGAAGAATACGACTCCGAGAATATCCTCGAGATTTTCCCGGTCGCAGACGACGCGGCGTACATCAAACTGCATCTTGATTTTTTCAACGGCCATATCTGCGGTGCGGCGGGGATCGTCGAATACAAAAAGGTCGGAGGATTCGTGTTTCAGGATCCGACCGAGGGGAACAAATGCATCCTCACGTTAAAGGCGGATGGCGGAGACGTCGTTCTTGAAGATCCGGACGGCCTCTGCCGGAGCACGATGTGCGGCGCCCGGGGCTCTTTCGACGGAACCAAGTTTCCGCTGAAAAGGCGGCGAACGATTCGCTACAAGGCACTGATTGAGAAGTCAGAAGAATATACGGACGCGATTGCCGAGTATCGGAAGCGACACGCGAAATAAGCGGCGGAGCATCGCTGTGGAAACTCAGTGCCTCTGTGCCTCTGTGCCTCTGTGCCTCTGTGCCTCTGTGGTTAAACAGACAAGGCGAGCAAGGTCGTAGGAACGTTGCGATTCATCCAAATCCCGAGTGCAGACAAAGCGCATTCGGAATTTGGACGTTTAAACGAGAACACCAAACGATTAGCCCGCAAACGGATAATCCGTGTATCCCTTTTCTCCGCCGCCGTAGAAAGTGCTGGTGTCCGGCTTATTGAGCGGGAGTCCCCGCTCGAAGCGGCGTGGGAGATCCGGGTTTGCGAGAAAGATCGCCCCGAAAGACACGAGATCGGCGTCTCCCGATGCGAGAACAGACTCTGCCCGCTCCTTGGTATATCCGGCATTTACCATGAGCGGTCCCGAGAAAGATGGTCGGATGTCTGCGGCATACACGGGCTTGGCTCCGGCTTTCACGTCTCCGTCCGTCGCCTCGACAAGGTGAAGATAGCAGATACTCCGCTTCGAAAGTTCTTTGGCAAGGAGCGCAAAGAGAGCCTTCGGATCACTATCCGACATGTCATTAAACACTCCGCTCGGGGAGATTCGGATGGCAACACGATCGGCGCTCCACGCCGCGCAAACCGCATCGGTTACTTGGAGAGCAAAGCGAATGCGATTCTCCATGCTGCCTCCGTATTCGTCGGTTCGCCGGTTCGAGCCGTCGCGAAGGAACTGATCGATGAGATAGCCGTTTGCGCCGTGAATCTCGACGCCGTCGAAGCCCGCAGCCTTTGCGTTCTTCGCCCCCTCTGCGAATTGACCGATGATTTCCTTGATCTCAGGAATCTCAAGGGCACGCGGGGTCACGAACTCTTTCATTCCCTCTGAAGTGTACGACGAGCCCTTTGGAGCAATCGCCGATGGCGCGACCGGAAGCTCATTGTTCGGTTGAAAAAGCGGATGTGAGATCCGGCCGACGTGCCAGAGTTGGAGAAATATCTTCCCGCCCTTTTCGTGAACCGCTTTCGTCACGGCCTTCCATCCTTCAACCTGGGCCGAAGAATGAATACCGGGCGTGGAAGGATAACCGACTCCCTGCTGCGAAATCTGAGTTGCTTCCGTGATGAGCAAGCCGCCTGTCGAGCGCTGCGCGTAATACTCCGCAGCAAGTGGATTCGGAACATTGCCGTCAATCGCGCGGCTTCGGGTCATGGGAGCGAGAACCATACGGTTGTTGAGTGAGAGGCCTCGCAGGTCGAATGAAGAGAAGAGGGAAGAGTTCATGTTTCACCTATGGCGAAGAGAGTTGTGCGTGCAGGGCTAACAAATTTTAAGACTCTGTTCCAGAAAAATGGAAGCGTTCGCCGGGTGACTGAGAGAGCGTGAGGTGAGCTTGGTGCGGTGCAGTGCACCAGGTGAGCGAGGATGCTCAAAAGTCACATTCGGTCTTACCAAACAGCCGGTCTCCGCAATTGCCGACGGAAAACCAAAAAGTCCGAAACCCTTTACTCTCGACCATTAATTCGTAATCAGCAGATCCGCGACCGCGGAATAATAAAGCGAGGAGGCTGGAAGGTTCGGTGTTGCGATGCCTCCACGCTGAACGTGCCTCGAAGAAGAATTCATTTTGTTTTCTTTTCTCTGACTTTCTTTGAACTGCCGGGCAGCGAGGTGTTCGGTCCGCATAATGGTTCAAGAAGCGGAAAAGCCAGGGGAGTTTTATGCTCACGATTCTCGATACGATTCAGGGTGCCGCCGGAGCATTGGTGATGGTGGTTGCCGGATTGCTCACAACGCTCTCGCTCTCGGTGTTCGTGCCCATCTTCATCATAAAGGATGAAAAGCTTTTGATGGGGAACCGGGCGTATAATGTCGCGTACGCAATCGGAACCTTTTTCTTCTTCCCGCTCGCTTTCGGATACTGCCTATTTAGCTGGAGAGGAGTTCGCATTCCGCTGATTTTTGCAGGCTGGGCATTCTTCGTCGCGGTCTCAACGTTCGTGCTTCGCGCAGTCCTCGCCTATTACGTCGTGTAGTGGGCATGCCTTCGAAGGTCATTTCAACGTCGTATGCGTTTTCGATGGTTCACGATCCCGGATTTCGCGTTCCGGAAATTATTTCCGAATCAGCGCTAAGAGAATCACGGAGCTGATCACGGCGTAATGCCCTCTCCTTTCGTCTCGGATTTTAATCCTAACAGCGGCGCACATCTCCAGCACGGTGGCTGCATTTCTTCGATCAAACCGGCCAGTAGTTTTCCACAGCTCATAACGAGTTTGCGTATCAAGCAGCTGCGGCATCCATGACGTGGCTGTGGAGAATTGTAATCTTTCAAAGGAAAAGTATGAGAAAATTCGGATTTTTTATGTTTGTCGTGTCAGCATTTACAATTGGAATCACTCCGACAACCGGAAGTACGCAAGAAACGGAGGCCGGTCGAGAGAGTGAAAAGTCGATCGTTGAATACGCTGAGACGTTCCAAGCTGTCCCAACCTGTACGGTCCAGGGCGGAACAGAGGCGGATGGCAGCTGGGGGATCCGATTTCTCGATTCGCACGGCGAAGGATCCCGGATTCCGTTTCTCGGAGAGGGCGACGAACGAACATCACTCATCCGCTGCAGCCCTCTGACGCTTGATCCCACGAAGGTTCGGTGCGTCAGCTACGATAGTTCACGGCCGAAGAAGCGAATCGACAATATCGTAATCATCTCCCTTCCTTCGACGTATCCCGGATTAGTCACATTCGAATGGATTCTGTTCGACAACGCGTATCAAGATCCCGCATTGATCTCGACTCAGTCGATAAACGCCGATTGCGAGCTCGATCCGAGATCGGCGCTCTACTATGGCGGCACGATCGGCGTGTGGGAGAGCGCCTCCCCGGATCGGCAGCGGAACCGGTAGAGAACGTCAGCACGATTCGAGCTCTCCTCGAGGTTCTTCGAGGAGGGCCGATAGCGTATCCTCAAAGCGCAATGCCAGTTATTGACAATGATCCCGCGGCAGACCGGCGATGCGGACAAGCGCCGTCTGAAAGTTCGTTTTGTTTTCGCATAACCCAATCATTTCATGTCGGCCATTCATGGCCGAAGGAGTAAAATTTTTGCAATCCGAGGCCTCAAGAATGAGCTTGCCCAAATCGACGAGGCCGATGTCTCGCCGATAAAGGAATAGCGATGAGCGGGACGAATCTCCAACACCGAAAGCATACCCGTCGCTCGAGAGCCCCTTCAACGAGATTTCGCTGGCATCCAAATCGGGAATTAACTCGACCGGCTGCTCGGAACGAAATATTGCATAAGACAGCAGGTTTCGCCCGGATACGATGGCGAGCACTTCCCGTTTGGAGTTGAGCGCTGCGCCTCTGTCTACGGACAGTAGCCGTCCGTCTGGAAGAGTCACTTCAGGGCCGAATCGAGCGACTAACTTCGTGTGGCGATCGACTACTTTGAGCAGCGTTCCACTTTTTGATTCAACCTCCATCATCGCGTCCCCCGCACGGTTCAGATGCCTCGGCTCGATTTCATAGCGCAGGAGAGTGTTGTCGGAGTGTCGTATGTAGCCGCCTCGTGGCTCGACGATCCCCCCAAATATGATGTCATCCTGGTTGGTAAATCCGAGAACCTTGGCCGTATCCATTTCGGGCTGCTTAAAAATTGTCTTCACCTTACCTACGAGCATCGCGGGTCGCTCTGTATCTCCGTCGGTAGCCATGCCGATGATCTTTCCAGAGTCGTTTATGAATTCCGCCACCAGGAGTGCAAATGAGAGTTTGGAAACTCCGTGCTTTCGTGAGGAGACGACGGGATTCCACGAGTCATTAGAGCTCGAGTTGTCTCGTGGAATATTTGCGATGACGTCGCCATTTTCATTCAAATCGGCCGGGAGCGTGTCGATGCTCCCGAGCGCGGCGAACGGTTTCGATACGACTACCTGAATGGCATCCTTGGGGCAGCCATCAGCTCTTGCAGTCGGACCGACAGAATATAGCACGGCGATAAGAACTGCGAGCCCAGCAAGCTTCATCTTCATTTCTCTCCGGCATAACAACCACAAGCTCAATACTCTTGTGGTATGAAGGGAGAAGCTTCCAAGGTCGGTCAGAGTGATGACAATCCGGAATCTTTCACGATCGTTCGTTCTCCTGGTACCCTTCTTCCCGACAAATCCACCCGTCAAGCCCGATCGATTTCTCACTCAATACAAAAGGTCTAAGGAAATGCGGAGGAGTTAGAAAGCTCCTTCCACGGCAACCAACCTCGTGGGAAACAACTAGGAGGGATTGATCGTCTCTCCACCTGACCGCTTTAGAATTCGCAGAAGCTCACCGGAGGGCGTTGTCCTCAGAGCGTCCGATACCTCATTCTCAGACTCATCCGAATGGAAAAAACACCGCTCCCGCGGAAACAGTTCCGAAGTCTCTGCCGATAGAGCTCCTGGCTACCAAACCCAGGAACGGACATGTCTCTCAAACTTCAGTCTCAACCTCTCCGCATCGAGTGCGCGGACTATTGGTCTCTCATCACCTCGCGGACAGTCAATTCTCGACTCTGGTTCGTAAACAACAAGAAGCTCGAGAATCATTGCCTCACGCACCTCGCTCGATATCAGGAAAAGTACGGGGCTGAACTCTATGCGTATTGCCTCATGGGGAACCACCATCACGAAGTAGCGCTTTTCCCTAACTTGAACCGGAGTCATTTCTACCGGGACCTAAACGCCCGGATAGCAGAAGGTGTGCGGCACTTCGTGGATGACTTCGAAGGTGGCCCAGTTTTCGAGAGAAGGTATTCGGAACAAGCGCTTCCCCTTCCCCAAGACCTCGAGAACTACTTCTTGTATTCATCGCTTCAAGCCGTAGAGCACGGACTTTGCGAGTTTCCAGACGATTATCCGGGATATAACTCCTTTCATGACGCCATCAACGGACGAAAACGAATCCTCCGATGGGTGGACTGGGCGACGTACAAAGATCGAAAGCGCTTCAACAAGAAGCTGAAGCCTGAAGACTTTACCACGGAGCACGTTTTGGAATTCAAACGGCTACCAGGCTATGAGCACCTCACGCAGCGAGAGTACAAGAAGCTGATGCTCAAGAAGCGGGAGGAGCGAAGACTCGAACTTGTAAAAGAACGGAAGGCAAAAGGTCTTGGATTTCTCACGCGGGAGCAGTTGCTCAACACCGTCCCGGGTAGTCGGCCCAAAGCCACGAAGAAGAGCAAGAGAGACAGCAAACGTCCATTGGTTCTTACCCAATGTCCCGAGGCGAAGAAGCGTTTCTTGGAGTGGTACTTCTCCATCTACCAAGCATACAAAGTGGCAGTGAAGTTGTACCGCCTCGGCAAGCTTGATGTGAAGTTTCCGGCGGGGACTTATCGCCCCCCCGTCTTCTCGGCTGGCTAGGCAATCGTCTCTCCTCCTCACCTCGCTAAATCTCTCCGAAGCTCGCCGAGTGCTTAAGCCCCCTGCCCGCTGCCGACTTTTTAACGCTTCTCGCGATCATCCGCCGCTTTCGCGCGCACATTTGATCGAACTCGATGCTCTCTCGCACCTGTCGGTGAAGGAGTGGTCGATTTATCGCCCGTTTCGCGACTGTTTTGCGGTGAAGCTTATCGGACGCTCTAAGGATAAAGAGAAGCGAAGCAGAAACTAACGAGAAAGGGGCAGGTCCTCCGGAAAAACCTCCGAAATACCGCCCCATCAAGAACATAGATTAGAAGGTTACTCTTACCGCGAAACAGCTCGAAGCGGCGTGTACGGCCGGTACTGAAACTGCGAAAAGTTCCGCGGTCTCCGGCGGCGCATCCGGCGCGCGATTTCCGGGCGGGTTTGAATCGGCTCGACCTTTACGGCAAGCAGCCCTGAAGCGGAGGCCGATACGCGGAGCTTGTTCAAGCTGTGGCTTCTGATGATGACCACTTGCTTTCTCGAGCAGCCGAGATCCTTCGCGATCGATTGAATCGTGAGGCCCTTGAAATAAAGTCCGGCGATGACATAGCGCTCGCGTTCGTCGAGCACTGCCATCGCAGTGTGAAGGAAATTCTTCCGCTCTTTGTTCAACATCGTTTGCTCAGGAGTCTCGATGTCGCGCATTCCGAGAAGCTCAGGCTCGAGATGAATCGGGGCCTTTTCGTCTTCAGAAATAGGAGGAGCCTTCACGACCGGGCTCACGGTGGCAGCGCTCCGGCGTGCAGCATCCATGATGCGCTTTGCGCCGACACTCCGTTCAATCGTCTGAAGAAGATTGCCGCGGATATAGTGGAAAACAAATGTGCTGAACTGTGCGCCGAAGTTCGGGTCGAACTTCGCCGCTGCTTCGCAGAGCGTTACGTCGACAATACTTTCAACATCTTCGGGACTGAGGCGGATGCGCCAAGTGCGGAGAAGCTTTGAAGCCAGCTTTCTTCCGATCTCCCGGTGCGAAACGATGAGCTCGCTTCGCTCGGCCTCAGACAGTAAAACTTTCTTCGAAGGTTCTTCAACGGAGCACTCTTCTGGAGCCGTGTCCTCCTCGAGCGCAGCAAGTGAAGTAGCGTTCATATACATAACCGACCATTCAAACCTGTTGGCGGTATAGACTCCGACAGCCCCGAAACCTAACCGACGTGTTACCGTGTTGCTACATCTAATCCGACCCCCGGTGAGGTGCGCTTCATTAGCTAAGCAATTTAGGCAGAAAAGCGGTCGCGCTCGATGCTTCTGTCGCGGCTATACGCCAACAAATGCCGTTAATTCAAGAAGTTACTAACAATCAGTTCCGCGAATCAGAAGCTCTCCGCTTCCGGTCCACATCCACGCGCCTTCTGTAGTTATTAAGAGATTCCTGGAATTGTTGAGTGAAATACGTAACCACCTGTTTTTGAAGAATTCATTGCTTTGTAAGAAACCAGAGGGCTTCGAGAGGAGCTTGGCGGGGCCACAAAGCCCGAACTCACCGTTGGGATGGAACCAAAGCAAACTCCGGGAGGAGCTCGCGGGAACCTTCATATCCCGAACCGGACAGGAGATACCGGGGCGGCGGTACCTGGCCTGTCGCAGAATCGGGGGTTAGTTGTTCGGGCGATTCCGGAGCGCATCCAGCATCGCCGGATAGTGCTCGCCCAGGTAGGCCTCGACTTCCCCGGCACGCGGCGCTTCGAGTTGCCCGTCAACGAAGCGCACGAGTTCGTCCCAGCTGAATGGAACGTCCGGGGCCGCCACGCTCGGATCCTCGAGCTGCGGACCGAAGAGATCATGCACCGCGGCGATCTGCGCGATCGCCTCCTGCATCCCCGAATCACTCAGCGCCGCGAGGAATTCGTCGCGCGAGACCGCCTTCCCGTGGAGGAGCTTTTCCCGTACTTCCTGCGTTTGTTCATTCGTCATCGATCGAAGGCCCTCAAGAGACATTGTTTCGACACCGCGCATGCCCGCAAGTTCCCGAAGCGACAGAAAATGCGGCCATGTACGGTATCGAAACGCCGACGCGTGAGAGGAGACGAAAAAGAGGTGAACCTTTTTTCCCGTAACCCGGTGAATTTCGGATGTGAGAGTGCGAGTCACCAAGTATGATTTTGCTGATTTTCCCAGTCAATGCACATCACTACGGAACTAGGTTTCGTGACATACGCGTAATCCAAGATTCAATAAAAATCGGTTGAGCCCGCAGTTCACTCCCCCCTGCCCTTTCCGTACGCTAGTTTTTCCTCGATTCACCCGTGCCGAGCTTTGGAATTTTAAGTCACGATTGTTGTGAACTGCTCAAAACCTCGGATAGGCTGTTCGATAGGCTGTCAGACAACTCCAAATCGCCGGGTCTTTTCCATAGTATCGTGAATACGGATTCCTTCATTCCTTGCGGGAACGCCACGTTTCGGCGCGTCCGTAAGGAATGGAAGGCAGCAAATTTTGTTGTGCTCTCGGGGTTCTCGTTCTCCTGTTTCAGGAGAAGCGGCGCCCCGGGAGAATATTGTGGTTATCCCCTTTCTTAGCTTAGTGGTCGGGACCTCGGAGTACGACCAGTATCTTGCCCTGCCGAACGCCGGCTGGGTGAACCAGATCATTCCGGGAGGTTCCGACCCGGAGAATTGGCCGAAGCTCGACGACGTGAAAGCCGAGTCGTGGCTTACCGACGAAGAAAACAACTTCGTCAACCGCCGCATGACGCGGACCTGCGGAGACTTCTTCCTCTGCGACAGAGATCGGATCGTCCTCCACGTCCGTCGTGAACCGGGGGGCGGGGAACCGTTCCCCACGGTCGCGAAGGCCGCCATCAACGGGGCATTGTGGCCCTCTGGCGGGATGATGGCGAAGCCCGCCGGTAACCTTGACGGGAAGCTCAGCCCTGCGGCGACGCTCCTCCTCAAGGCACGAAAGGAGCTGGCGAACGTCCTCACCAGACCCGAGCAAGTCGTCGCCATTCATCACGCGGGCGTGGGCTTCACCACGTTCCAGGCGAAGTCGCAGTACCGGCTCGCCGACGGCAGCGTTCGCGAGGTCGAACTCGCGTCCGGTAAGGCGAGCGTCACGTTCCAGGAAACGTGTTTCCTCCGTGTCGTGCCGTCCGTCATCAACCGGCTGACTACGCTGAGCGCGGCGGAAGACAGCCAAGACTTCGCTGATCATCTAGTCGTAACGCGGAACTCTTGGCCGAACGTGCGGCCGTACTGTCTGGACTACGTGATCGAGTTTGTGCAGGCGTATTTCGATCACGCGTCGAACCTCGTGTAGATCTCGCGTCATGTCCTGGTGCTAAACGCGAACGAATTTTGGGCCGGGAACGGAGGCTTTCGGTTGTAAAACCTGACGCTGCCTCCGTTCCCGGAAGATATTGAGCTTCACTCTCCTCACCGCGCATCATTTTCCAATCTTCAAAATCTTCTCCAGATGCGCCCGGACTTTGTCGTCGACAGTTTTCGGAGTTCCCTCACCTCCAGGCTTCGGGCGATTGGCGGTGCCGGTCGTGCCGATTGAGCAGTCACCGACGCATTGAACGAGCTCGGGGATCGTTTGCTCATACCAGGAAAGATTCTTGTAGTGCCCGTTCCAAGCAGTTTCCATACATGCCAATCACGAATCGCCGTCCTCGCGGCACGGATTCGCGCACTGTATGAAATGAAAAAGAGTTCGTGAGCACACGGTAACCTGTCATCACAATTTGTCTTCCTTGTAAAAGAGTTGACGGGTTCTCGGCAGAGAAGCGTGCCGGCCTCTCAATTGATGAAATAAAACGGCGCTGGAACTCTTGAGAAAACCACCGGGCCTAGCCTCCATTTGCGATGAGGTGTCGTTACAATGCTACATCACTATGCGGCGCGCCGAGCGCTCACTCATTCGCTGTTTATCCTCTTAATGATACCATACTCAAGCCGCGCTTTTTACATCCGCCACAATGTAACAACAGAATCCTCGACCGAACGGGGACCCATCGCATAACTCTTACGTCGATCATTCATCAACGTGGTTACAGATGACTGGAAAGTTCCTCAGATCGAGACATCCGCTGCTAACAGCGCAACTGTTCGCGGCTTCGGCGCTCTTATTCCTTTCTGGGTGCACGCAATGTCTCCTCGAATCGGCGTTCAAACTTCCGCAACCACCCCTACCCGAAGTGCGCGAACATTCTGTTACCGGTCTCAAATCAGCAAAGACCTTCGCTGGTCAGATTTTTCTCGAAGTTTCTCTCGAAGGGCATCCTGATAAATGGCTCAATACGCCCGGTCAGACGCTTTATGTACAGCCTGATGGGCAGTTAGCGCCATTTGCGACCGTCGTTATTCTTGAGGCTTTTGACGGCCTCCCGCCTGAGGAGATCCGCGAGAAAGCGACAAACATCCCAATTAATCCCCCCCTGATATGCGCGGAGCTTCCGGACCTGTTTATTTCCGATCCTCCCCTTTCTTTAAACACCAAGTGGCAGTTTGGCCGGAGGAGCGCGAAGTTCCGACACGATGGGAATCAGATTCGACCGTGCAGAAAAAACGAAACGGAACCCAATCTCTGCTTTGTCCGCGTCGTTCCAGACTCGGGAACTTGGATGGTTTCCCATTTCATCCACTCGATGGCTCGAACCTTGCTCCTCCTACCATTTGCGATCACCGGTGATGTTTTAACATCACCGCTTTGGCTCTCGGGGGTTGATCCACCGTGCCGCTGGCACTTCGGTCTCCCGTAGACCGACGTCCCCCACTCATTAATTTGCGCTCATTCGTCGAGACTTACCGCCATCATACCGCTGCCAGCTTCTTGCAGGCGAAAATGGCACCGTGGACGGAGTCATTGAAACAAAGATCCCTCACCGCCTCGACCGCTTGCCGTGGAGTCGCTGGCATTCGCTCATCGTGTTTGCACTCGGCGTGACTTGGATCTTGGACGGACTCGAAGTGACGATCGTCGGCGCGCTCGGCCCACGGCTGATGAGCCCGAAAACGCTGGGGCTTAGCGAGACCCAAGTCGGTCTTAGCGCATCCTCGTATCTGCTCGGCTCGGTGCTCGGCGCTATTATCTTCTCGTATCTCATTGACACCCAAGGGCGGAAAAAGTGGTTCTTCATCACCCTCCTCGTCTACCTTGCGGCGACCATTGCGAGCGCATTTTCCTGGAACGTGGAGAGCTTCTTGTTCTTCCGCTTTCTCACAGGGATCGGCATCGGCGGAGAGTATTCTGCTATTAACTCCGCAGTCGACGAGCTCATTCCCGCACGCTCCCGCGGCAGAGTGGATCTCGCGATAAACGGGAGCTGGTGGATCGGCACGGCCTGTGGAGCGCTGATTAGTGTTCCGCTCCTCGATCCCTCTTGGTTTCCCGAGGACACCGGGTGGCGGCTTTGCTTTCTCCTCGGCGGCTTTATCGGCATCGCGGTGCTCCTCGTCCGGCGCTACGTCCCGGAGAGCCCGCGATGGCTGGTGACACACGGACGCGCGGCGGAGGCGGAGGAAATCGTCGCTGAGATCGAGCTCGGGATCCTCCGCGAGAAAAAGTTAGATGCGCTTCCACCGGCAGACGGCGTCCTTCGGCTTTCGCAAGGCAGAAAAATAACGCTCCTCGAAGTCGGACAGGAACTGTTCTCCCGCTACCCTACCCGCTCTCTGCTCGGTGCGGCGCTCATGATCACTCAATCGTTTCTCTACAACGCAGTTTTCTTCAGCTACGCGCTCGTCCTGTCAAAGTTTTATCACGTCGCGGACGACAAAATTGGGCTCTACATCGTCCCCATCGCGGTGAGCAACTTTCTCGGTCCGCTTCTTCTCGGAAAATATTTCGACACCATCGGGCGGCGGCCGATGATAGCCGGGACCTATATCATCTCCGGAATCTCGCTGGCGATCTCCGGTGCGCTATTCGCCGGTGGGCATCTCACATCGGGAACACAGATGCTCGCTTGGTCTTTTGTATTCTTCTTTGCGTCAGCAGGAGCAAGCGCCGCATATCTCACCGTCAGTGAAATTTTCCCGCTTGAAATTCGCGCGATGTCGATTGCGTTTTTCTTCGTGCTCGGCCAAGGCGCAGGAGTGCTTGCACCGTGGATCTTCAGCATGCTCGTCCAAGACTCGGCGATGAGCGTGTTCTACGGAAATCTCGCCGGTGCTGTTTTTATGATTCTCGGCGGAATCGCCGCGCTCCGCTGGGGCGTCGCGGCCGAGGGGCGGCCGCTCGAGGAGATCGCGCCTCCGATTTTCCGCGCAGAAAGAGAGTAGGGGGACGCAGGCTTTTTCGCCTACGCCGGCAACACAAAGCCCAGCTTTTTCAAATTCTGGATCGAAGAATGAAGCGGAGAGGGGAGCTGGTCCCAGGAAAACCACTTTAGCTCCTTGAACTTCTCGGGCTGCCGGAGATTCGGAGTTCCGCCTTCGTATTTCGCGATGACATGCAGCGTCACGAAGTGTTTGTTTTCCCGCTCGAAAACGTCGTTCGTGTAGGGCCCTTGGGTGAATACGCTTGCGGTAAGTCCCGTTTCTTCGATGAGCTCTCGCTTCGCGCACGTAAGCGGTGATTCACCGAATTCAAGAAGCCCGCCCGGAAACACCCAGCTCTCGGCGCCCGGTGCCATCCGCCGCTGGCCGAGGAGAACCTTCTTCCCGTCTTTGAGAATAATGCCGAGAGCGATTTTTGGTTCTGCCATGACTTCCTTGGGGTGGTTGAAGCGAATGCCGCTTGGAGTCAGCTGTAGGACGGCAAGGATGGAAGAGCAAGCAAGCGGGGCTAGTGGGGGCCTTTGGACGTATCTCCTCGTTGCAGAAGCGTGCGGCGTCATTTGCAATACGCGTGGAAGAGCAAGCAAGAACGGCCAAGTAGGGGAGAGGTTCGACTTTTCCGGGCTTTTTTGATACTTTCCCCGCCCCCGTTCATTTCCAACGACAGTCCCGGAAGAAGGCACACTCCTTCTTATCCGCCGTTTTCTCCATTCGGCGGACAAGAAGCTGCCTGTGTCAGGCGTTTTTCTAGGTTTTTTTGCGCATCCTCTGCTTGAAAATCGGTGTCGCGCGCTTCGGGCATAGGCTGAAATCCCTCCTGGGTTTCAGCCTGTGTCCTTGGTCCGCACCCTTTCCACGCACTGACCGGGACGAAAACCCCGGAGGAGTAAACTGAACACGATGAACACTACCCGAACGTCGCCGCGCGCGACCGCCCGCACCAGCCCGAGCCGCCGGGGCTGGGCGGGGATCCCCGTGACGACGAACCCCGTGGCCAGCTACCGCGACCGCCACGACCCGCTCCAGCACAACGACGACGAAATGCCCCCGTGGATGCTCCGCGAGCCGCTCGGCACGGACCGCGACACGATGTACGAGCTGCGCTCCCGCGGCGTCCACGTCGAGGAACCGCCGGCCCGCATCCTCCACATGAACATCCATGGCATGACGGTCCTGCACCGCGGCCTCGAGGTGTACATGAAGTGGAGCGCGCTCGCGGGCGACAACGTCAGCGACGACGCGGCCGACGCGCTGGAACGGCTGGGGGTGGTGTACATCAACGACATCCGCCCGGACGGCCAGTGCTGCATCACGATCGACTTCAGCGACTGCGGCCGGGACATCCAGTTCTGGCTCAGCCGAAAGGACAACGTTCGCATCCGCGCGCAGCAGCTCGTCCTCGAGCAGCAGCGCCGCGGTCTCGGTAACGGCAAGGGCCGTCGCCGAACCCGCGCGTTCGACAAGAACCGCTGGGTGGTCGCCAAGCACTCGTAGTTCGTTAACCCGTCTCCGAAACCTCTAACCCGGATGCGCGCTGTTCCAACAAGGGACCACAGGACACAGGCAGCGCGCGTCCAAATTGAGGACTGCGTCATATGCTACAACGGGGTCAGGAGCCGGTGATTGCATCGGGTGCCTGACCTTCGCCTCCAATGACTCTATTTTTACTCTTCAATGATGGAATGAACTCCTTTATTGATCCTTCATCCGAATCAAGCACCTGGCTGAGCGTGGTGCGGAACCGATACGATGGCGCGGTAAACCGGAATCTGAATTGCGCTGTGCATCTTGCTAGAAACGAAAGCCTCGAAGCGCGGCGAAAAATATCGGAGTGAGTCATGATTCGCGCGGGATCTAACGAAAGTACTAGGATTCTTCAATCTCGAGCTTCAAATGAAATGAGCCATCTTCGCAAACAGTCGAACCCGCTTCGACTGTTTCTACTTGCAGGACCCCTTTTCTGCATAAGCGCGTATCTCGTCGCAGACGCCGAGCGCGTTCGTGAGTCGCTCTCCATATTTCGCCGAAAAGTTTCCGGTGAAACGAAGAACAGTCTTCTTCTCGGAGAGCGGGCGAAACCCGGGGCGATTCAATTCTCAATTCAGCCGCTTGAGGAGTTCGATTTTTTGACGCGCGAAGAAATCTTCAAGAAACGCGAACTCGCTGTGAGCAGAGGAGAAAATCTCCTCGCGCGTCCGTACGCTCCGAGCGAGGAAGTCTTCGGCCAAGTCGAAGACAAAAAGGCATGGTGGGGGATAGAGGGGATCTTCAAGTTCGGTCCTGGGGCGCAGGGGAACTCCGGACTCTCCGAAGAAGCGAGGTATGTGATGAATCCGTTTCTCCTCGTAGGACTCGTTGAACGGAATGCGTATATCGTGAAGAATCCGTCGAGCATCGATTTCGACCCGTACCCGAAAGCCATCGGCATTGAAATCGAACCACGAGAACGGCGGGGCAGGGTGAGATACGATCTCAACGGTTACAGAAATTTCTTGAAAGTCGCCGACAAAACCAATCTTGAGAGCACTCCGCTCGATCTCGTTCTCTACAATGCGCGGGATCTGGGGTTTCGCTTTTTTTCGATCGACGAGAAAGCGTCCTCAGGAATCCGCTGGGATGGAAGAAGGGAGTCGTCGTTTCCCCTCCTGCAGTTTCTCCACACGGGCCCGAGCTGCGGGATGCCGGGAGGCTGCAACAACATGAGCCCGATGCTCGAATCGGTGAAGGTGAGCTTACTTGGCGGCACAGGGAGAATCGCTGTGAAGCTCTGGAAAGACGAGCCCGCGGATGTTCACGGCACCGCGGACATTGATTTCACGATTGAATTTTAACGAGAAGTCGTTTTGGCTTCTCACGGCTGAAAGCTGCGGGTGCAGCGAACACAATTGAAAACGTCTTTAGATTCGTAACTTGAGCTCCATTGGCGAATAGCTGCGCAATGGCGCTTGTTGGCGAATCTTCGGTGGACGACCAATACGGCGATGTACTAAATCCACCGATTGCTATCCGGTTGCTGTAGAGACAATCCAGTTGAGTCGTCGCCGGGAGGAACCAGTCGTTGTAACAAGTGTTGCCGCTCTGGCATGGGGTATTTCCTTGAGAGTCGACCTCATGATCCGCGCACAATCGCGCGGCATACGTGCCCCTGTGGTTCAACAGGTAGGCGAGTCGCTACGTCGTTACGACTTGGTTCGCGACACCTACTTTTACCACAGGGGCACGGCGGCACAGCGATTGCACAAAGGGGACAGCAACGGAGAAAGTTCCGACTCCGGCGTTGTGGGCGGCTTCCGGTTTTGGGGCCTAGGGAAAAACCGGAAGCGCGAATACTGCCGCCTGGGTCTACGTTGGCGTGAGAACTGCCTCGCCCTTACGGTTGACCCAGAGAGCGCCGAGTTCTGCGATGACGAGCTGGTCGTTCTTCAGCAGAGTGTAGAGCTTCATGACGTAGTTCCCCGAACGCCACGTTCGAAGACACTTCGGCGGCATAGCCGAATCGCCCGGAAGACAGACAATCCGAATGTCCGCTTCGGACTCCGGAAGCACCACGAGAACGACGGTGTAGAGGTGCGGAGGAGACCCGCTCCCTGTCGGAGAGTGGGGATTGGACCGCGGCATGATGCGGTAGCCTTCCCCGATACCCGCGAGCAGGATCTGGGTCATCTCCTCTTCGTCGAGGGTGATGTTCGTGTCTTGGAGTGACGTCCGATTGATCCCGGCAAAAAGCCGGATGATCGAATAGAACGCAACGAGGGTCACGGCGTTTGCTGCCGTGCTCCGGACGGGGCTGCTCCATCGACGTCCGATCGCACCGAGCAGAGTGCGATATTCGCCGACGAAATATCGAACTGCGACGGCGACGGCCACGAGCGCAAGAACGAGCGCAAGAACGAGCACCGTCACCAGAAATGCGATCGGATCAGAGACGAGATTCATGAGAAACTCCCTCTCCTAAAACCTTGGAAACCGGATAGCCGAAGAGAAGTGAACTTCTATCAGGCTGTCCGCGTGCCGTTTTTCCCGAGTAAGAAGTGTCAAGAGCTTTCCGCCGCGCTGGGGAGGGCGGTTAAATGGAACTCGGAAAGGTTATACGAAATATCCGCGAGATATTACGAAGCGAGGCTTGCGATTGGGTTACGGCTCGCTGACGTTCGCTCCCATTACGACCGCATGAGCTTGCGGCGGCAAGAACAGCTCGCCACCTCGCTTTCAGCGCATTGGTCTCTCCCATCAATCTCCTCGTTCTGAATCGGCGGGAGGAAATCGAATTCCGTGCGTGGCCCTAAATTTCCCGACATCACCGGTTCTTTCCCATCTTTCTCCGGGAATTCGCAAACTAACGATTGATAATTTTTCCGGCCGAAAAACGCGGGATGTTCTCGACGTACAAGCGGCCAGAAATACAGGTTCTACAAAGGAGAATGCGATGGATATGCTTAGCACGCTGCACGCCCGCGGGATCGTGGTCCTCGAGAAGGCCGTGCACGAGTCGTGGCTCGTGAACGTGAAGTCCGCGCTCGAGGCCGCCGACATGCTGAATGTGAACGGTCGCGCCGCCTCCACGATGCCGGACTCGCTGGAACTCCTCTACCGCACCGTTCTCGAACCTCTCGTGACCGAGACCCTCGGTGCGCCGATGCCCGTGAACGAATGGCAGTCGAGCACGATCGTCCGCGGCTTCGAAGGCGACGCCTTCCCGCACATCGACGGTCAAGGCTACATTGGCCGCGGCGGGACGTGGAACCGCCTCCCCGGTTTCCAGGTGCTCGTCGCCGTTCCGCTCGCCGATGCCGTCTCGACGGCGCGCCGCGGCGGCCTCATGGGCATCGTAAACGGCCACGAGGCGGTGCGAGAGTTCTTCCTGAAGCACGCCTCGAAGTACTTTCACGCGGACGGGAGCTGCAAGTTGGAGGAAGCGAAGGCGTGCTCCCGCCACCTCACCGGCTGGCTGCACGACGCACGCATCGAGTCCGGCACCGAGCCGCTCTACGGGAAGCCGGGGTCGGTGACGATCGCGACGTCCCTCATGCCGCACTATGTCGACGCGAACGATGCGGAGGATCGCACTGTCGTCTATTTCCGCCTCGGGACTCACTCGAAGACGGGGCTCCCCGCCCTGATCAAGCAACGCCAATTCTAGGTCACCAGGAAGCCGCGCCCTCCGGAGGCAACGGAGTCTCCGGGAGCACAGCTTCATCACCGAGGAGTTCGGATGAAAGTCTCGCATCTGCTGCAGTGCTCGAAGTGCCGTTTGAAGATTCAGGACAAAGCGCACGTCGTCCACGGCCGCATCTTGTGCGACCGCTGTCACAAGCCGACCTGCTCGTGCTGCGCGCCCCGCCGCACGAAGATCCGCCGCCCGAAGAAGCAGATTGACTCCGAGTGCGCCTACTAACGCGCCTCACCCGTCGACTTCGCCCATCGCTGTCAGCCAGGTTCTGCTCTGATATCAGCCTACTCGATATCCGTCTGGTGCACGTTACGCACCCTCACTTCTGGCCGCCGCTTGTGACGGAAAAGTTATTGTTCGTTGGAGAGTCTTCCTTTTCTGTGGAAGCTCCGCGCTTCTGTGTCTCTGTGGTTCATTAGATGCCGCAAACCAGGTCGCAACGACGCGGTGACTCACAGTCCTGCTTAATCACAGAGGCAAAGAGGCACAGAGGCAAGCAGAGGAGGAACGTTAGGTCGGCTCCTGCCCCAAAATTTAGAGCAACCGCTGAGTACCGCTCGAGTGTCGTCCCAATCCGGCGAAGTTTTCCCCCAGATTCTGACGACGCCATGTAGGGCGCATCATATCTGATTCTTCTTACGGCGTGATATCGCCTCTGTCGGTTTCTGAGTTGCAAATTCGAAGCCCTACCGGAGAGACATCATGAAAGCACTTTGCTGGCACGGCACAGGCGACGTCCGCGTTGACACCGTCCCTGATCCGAAGATTGAGAATGCGCGCGATTCGATCATCAAGGTGACATCGACTGCAATTTGCGGCTCGGATCTTCACCTGCTCGACGGATACATGCCGACTATGGAGTCTGGGGATATCCTCGGGCATGAGTTCATGGGTGAAGTTGTCGAGCTGGGCTCGGCGGTGACAAATCTAAAAAAAGGCGATCGCGTCGTAGTTCCATTCACGATGGCTTGCGGTTCCTGTTTCTTCTGCGAAAAACAACTCTACTCGTGCTGCGATAACTCAAATCCAAACGCGAAGATGGCAGAAGAAGCGATGGGACATTCGCCTTCGGGAATGTTCGGCTACTCGCACACGATGGGCGGCTTCTCAGGCGGACAAGCTGAATATGTTCGCGTGCCGTTTGCCGATGTCGGACCGTTCAAAGTTCCAGACGGGCTGCCCGACGAGAAGGTGCTGTTCCTTACCGACATTCTGCCGACTGGATACATGGCCGCGGAGCAGGCGGACATCGAGCCCGGTGACACAGTCGCGGTGTGGGGATGCGGGCCCGTGGGGCAGTTCGCTATCCAGAGCGCATGGCTTTTTGGAGCGGGGCGGGTCATTGCCATAGACACGGTGCCGGAGCGACTCGAGATGGCGCGACGTCTCGGAAGAGCAGAGACGATTGATTTCATGGAAGCGGAAGACAGCGTTTACGCTTCGCTTCAACAGATGACAAAAGGACGTGGGCCGGATCGCTGTATCGATGCGGTGGGTGCGGAGGCGCACGGGTGGGGAAGTTCCCGGGCGATTCTCGACCGCGTGAAGACTTCAACAGGCTTGGGAACGGATCGGCCCGATGCACTTCGGCAAGCGATTTTCTGCTGCCGAAAAGGCGGCACTGTCTCAGTTCCCGGAGTGTATTCGTTCGTCGACAAGATGCCGATGGGGGCGTTCATCAACAAATCGCTTGTAATGAAGACCGGGCAGACGCATGTGCATCGCTATCTAAAGCCACTGATGGAGAAGATCGAACGGGAAGAGATCGATCCGTCTGCGATCATCACACATCGCATGCCGCTCGCCGATGCGCCGGAAGGATACAAGAAGTTCCGAGATAAAACTGACGGATGTGTGAAGGTGGTATTGAAGCCGTAGCGGAGAGTGGTATTGATTGAAGCCGTAACGCTCGCGAGCGTTACGGCTTCATGAACTCGCCCACCTCTCGACGATGTTGTCGGAGAGGGCGAGTAATCCGAGCGGAAGCCCTAATCCGCTTCCAAACAAAAAACCGACCAGCTCCCGAGCGTTGACGCCGGTGAACCGCCAGATTCGATATGCATGAAGAGCATATCATCGGCGTCTATCGAATGATCCCGCTCTCCGGAACAGGTCTTCAACCCGGGGTTGTCTCCGTTTATGCTGCAGAGGGTAGTCAAACTGGCAGGGCCTACGCCGTAAGTGTCTGCCGACAGCACACCGAGATAGAAGGCCCAAAGATTCGAAGGTCCGGGTTCCACGCTGAGATTCATCTGGTATCCAATTCGCGAGCAGGAGGATCCCGCAACGACGGCGACGTTGCTCGCCGCAATTTGAGATCCGAAGTTCTGCGGCGCGTTTATTGCGTACCCAAAGCTGCCTGGAGCCGAGGGCGACAAGGGAGTACTTGAATTCGATCCGCTGAAGTAGAAACGTGGCACGCTCGCTGCTGCAGGACCGGTTGCACCTGTGGCTCCGGTTGCGCCATTCAAACCTGTCGCACCAGTCGCACCTGTGGCTCCGGGTAGACCGGCCAACCCTGCAGGTCCGGGGGCGCCGGCAGGGCCGGCCGGACCCATCAAGCCCGTCGGGCCTGTCGGACCCGTTGCACCGACGGAACCTCCACCTCCACCGCCACCTGGACTGGAAATTGTCGTGTATCCTGGCGGACAAGGAGTCTGACTTCTGGTGTGCCGCGCGCCGGTTCTATTGTCGCGACATACCCAGACGCCACTTTGCGCGTCGGCAGATGAAACGTGAACACTCTGCATCGCTCCAACCACGAGGGAGAAGGCAAAAAGTTTTGATGCGATAATATGAGTTTTCATATCGGAGGTCTTCCTTTGCTTCAGGTCGAACTGAAAATCGGTTCCGGAACTCTTCGAGAAACAGCCAACCGGTATTATCACCCGATCAGTAAAACGGCCAAGCAAAAACTGGTTCGAGCGAGTTAGAGTTTAGGTTGGGACGTGCAGGAGACAACTCTCTCGTGAATCGAGACCCTCAAACGAAATATCTCTGGTTCGCGTTGAGGGAAAGAAGGGGAACGCACATTGGCCTACTTCGCTCGAAGCGAATCAGCCCCCGGAGCAACGGCCGGTACTCCACGCGCTGACAGAATGTGCTTTACCTTCACCGGATATTCGAAAAACGCTCCTGCTTTCGCGTCGTTTTGGTAGCTGTATCTTCCGAGCACTCCCTCGTGATTCCGCACTTCCCGGAGATTTTTCAGAAAAGCCTCGGAGGAGTACGGAGTCACCGCACGAAGCGTCTCTCCGACGAGAATCGCCATGTCGTATGCGCTCCCGGCAAACGTGAGTTGAGATTCGTTTCCGAAGGCTTTTAGATACCGCGCACGAAAGTCGTTCGACGCATCGTTATCAGCATAGACCGCCCCTTCGTAGGCTCCTGGCTCTGTCGAGATTTTTGCTGCCGATTCGAAGAGGTCGGTTCCGAAATATTCGGCATTGAGGCCAAGCTCCTTTGCTTGCTTTGCAAATTGCAGGAGTTGCTCCGGGAGCAGGAACAGCCCAACGGGCACATTCGCTGTCTTCAGTTTCGGAATAACGGCGCGAAAGTCCGAATCGCTGGGATTAAATACGCCGACTTCTCGGACTTCACCGGACGTCCCCATGGCATCGCGGAAATCGTTCGTCATCGCGGTGAAAAACGGAATCTCTGTGCGAATGGTGACGAATCGGAGCGAACCCTTCTGTTTGAAATACTCGGCTAAAGCGGATTGATATTGTCCCGTGTGATTCATCGCGCGCATCACAAACGTTTTTCCGACCGCGGGACCGGCTTCGAAGGTAAGATTAATCATTGGAATCCGGTCGCGCTCCACGAGCGGTCCCACTCCGTATCCGACCCCGATACCGAAACCGATGAGAACGGAGATTGAGTCGACGGTTTTCAGCTTCTGATAGGCCGAGATGGATTTTTTCGCGTCGAACTGATCGTCTTCGTAGATGAAATGTGATTGCTCGAAGAGCTCGGGGTGTTCTGAGCGAGCGAGTTCGATACCGTTTCGCACAGCGGTTCCGATGGTCGCCATTCCTCCGGAGAGCGTCGTGATGACTCCCACGGAAATTCTTCCAGAGTCGGCCGATGCTGCGGCGGGAAGAAAAAACCAGACGAGGATCGATACTCCAGTTCGAACAAATAAGTTCATATTGCCTCTTGCTTCCGCGTTTTTCATCTGCGTGGGTGAGGGGATATCAGATAGTCTAAAAGTCGGCTGGACAGAAAGCGAACTCTTGCTCCTTTAAACCAAATGGTTTAAAGCCGGGTAATGTGGGTTTCCGATCGGACAACACAAAAGGGCCTGATTATCTCGGCGCTCGCAAGGCGTGGGCCACTCACCGCAAAACAGCTCCAGCGCCTCCCGTCACCGAAGACGGTATCGATTCAAGCCGTGTACAAAGACCTCCGTCGTCTCGAAGCTGCGGGGGTCGTCGTCAGAAGCTCCGGCCTCTATTCGCTCTCTTTCCCTTGGTTGCTTGAAATCGCGGAATTCGCACGCGACGCTTCGGCGGTCTACTTCCAACACGCGGATGTAAGAGCGCTGCTCGGAGAAAAGTCTAAGCGCGTTTGGAAATTCTCGGATCTTCGGCTGCTCGATTCGTTCTGGATGGAGATGATACTGGGAACGGCGAAAGCCACCGGAACAAGTTCAATTTTCGGCTGGATTCCCCATCCCTGGTTCGATCTTCTGCAATTTGGAAAGGTCTCTCGATTTCGCGAGCGGCTCCTGGCTTCGGGCGTTCGAGCATTCGTCATCATCGGCGGAGACACCACCCTCGACCATGACGTCTGTGAGCGGTGGCCGAGTCGCCTCTATGAATGGTCGACGGCGACTGGTCCGTTCGACGGGCAGGATTCGACCTACGTGCAGACGGTCGGTGAATACATCGTGACCGTGACACTCGATCGGCAAACAGTGCGGCTCGTTGATGCGGTGTTCCAGGAGAGCTCGAGTCTCTCAAGCATCAACTTGGCGGCACTTAATCAGCTTCTCGCGAACAAACCGCGGGCGACGATCTCAGTGGAGAAGAGTCCTCCGAAGATCAGGCGGTTGAATCGGAAGTTTAGTGAATACTTCGGGTAGGGGCTCTGACGCTGGCTGGTATCGCATCCTCCAGGCGTCCGATATCACCGTCGCGTTCCCTTACAAATCAAGAAAGTTCCCTCCGGAGGAAACACTCCCGAGGCTTCTGCCCATAGTGTTTCTGGTTGCCAGGACTTCGAACCCTTAAAGGCACTGTACTTGGCTTTTGGCCTCATTCGAAAAATTCGCCGTCGCAGGAAACTCTCTCTCCGCTTCATCGGAATAATTCGCTGTCGACGGAAACTCTCATCGCAAATCGCCGATTAGGAACTTGCAAAACCTCTGCAAGGACCATCGAGCATGTCGGACATATCATTCGAAGACCCGGAAGCGACTTTCTTCTGCACGTCAAAAACCATGGCGTCCCGCCTGTGGTTTATCAACAATCGAGAGCTGCATCGAAAGATGACGGCATATCTCGCGAAGTATCAGAAACGATACGGGGTGATCATTTATGCGTTTATCATCATGGGGAATCACACCCACATGGTCGCTCGATTCCCCCGAAGCAACAAAGCGGCATTCTTCCAAGCCTTTAATTCTAAGATTGCGGCTCTCGTCCGAAGCATGGTGCCGAACTATGACGGAGGAAAACTCTGGGCGAGGCCGCCGCGGTATCAAGTGCTCCCTGAGAATGCGGATATCGAACACTGGTCGTTCTACGTAGCGCTTAACGCGGTAAAAAGCGGACTGGTCCGGAAGTACACGGAGTACGACACGTTCAATAGTTTCAACTACGCGGCTTGTGGAAAGGATCTTGAGTTTAAGCTCGTAGATTGGACGGCCTATAATAATTTGAAGCGAGTCAATCCGGACGCCTCACCAAAAGATTATGAGGAGTCCTATACCCTCCACTTCTCCCGACTGCCGGGCTACGAGCATCTCTCGCAAAGAGAGTATATGAAGCTCATGGAAGAGAAGATTGAGAAGAGACGCTGCGAGATGATCAAGGACCGTCTCGCCGAAGGGAAAGGATTCGCTGGAAGAGAGATCCTTGAACAGATCACTCCCGGCGATAAGCCTCAAACCACCGCGACCTCAACGCGTCATACGAAGCGACCGCTCGTACTCTCTCTTAATCCCGAAGCTCGGACGATTTATGTTGACCGCTACTTCCGCCTTCTCGAAGCCTATCGAGTGGCGTCACACAGGTTCAGGATGGGGGCGCTCGACACTGAGTTTCCGCCGGGGACGTATCGGCCGCCTCTTTTCGTTCCGATTTAGCGGACGGATCTCACTTCACACTCCATCTTTCGCTGTACTCTTGCTCGCGAGAGCGTAACCTCGTTTCGTATTTCGGAAATTCTTACCCGTAATTGACTCCTTCCTCGGGTTTTCCGGGTCGACTCGATAGAAAGTGAGAATCAAGACCTCCGATTCTCTTCATCCACTCCTAATTTTGACTGTTTAAAAGTTCTCTTCTCGGGTCGAGCTCGGACTGTGTACGAGGTCTTTAAGGATTCTAAGAGTTGCTGTTTCGGCGGTCGCGTTCGTAGCTCAGCGTCTTCTTCTCTTGTGGCGAGCGTTTTTTCTTTGTCGGCATTTTTTGGCGTCTCTTCGAACCTTGAGTTTTCCTCGTGCCGGGTGACCTCGTCATTATTATTGATGATGCGCAGAAGCGACGAAATTCTTCATAAGGAGCTTAGAAGGTGCTGGCTCCGACGCGTTCGATGAACCCGGCGTCACCGAGCGAAGGTAAACTTAACCAACTCGTCGCGAAACCTTTACTGACGGATTGAGCGCCGTTCACATAATTCTTGGAGATACGTTCTTTGAGAGACAAGTCTACCGAGGTTTCGAGGAGATGTGAAGGTGGATCGTCGGTGTGAGGAACTCCTCACATCGGCAATCCGGTGTTTCTAGGTTTTCGACAAGAAAGGACTTGTCACGATGTCTCTCATTTCGATGGGGAAGTTGGTGGTATGCGTCGTCGCTGTGATTCTCGGCGTGATCATTATCACGGCGATCGTCCGGGCACTCTTTCGGGAGCTTCGAAAGGGACTCGAGTATCATCGCTTCCTCCGTTCTCTCGGTCTTCGGTGGACGGGGCGAACGCGCAGCACGCTCGGCGCGACCGCGTCAACGCTGGTCTTCGTCTGTGGACGAACGAGCCTCTTTCGAGGGATCTCCGATGAATCTCTGGTCGGGATGCCCAATCGGTCGAGTGAGGGGATAACGACATACTTCGCGCTCCCTGGGGGTGAGAAGGTCCCCTTCGTTCGGCTGGAGAACCCGCCTGACCCGCTCGTGTCGCTGCTGCTGGTCGTTCGTCCGAACCGCCAAGGGAAGGTCGATTTCGGCGATGACCCGGTCATGTGGCGCACGCTGCACCCGAACCACCGAGGCCATATGCCCGTTCGGATCGTGTCGTGGACTGAGGGCGATCGAACCCTGACGCTGTGGTCGCTGCCGGCCGGCTCGTCGATCCACTTCCATTTCGGGAGCCTCGGTCAGCTGAATGTCCTGTCGACGCTCCAGGGGGCGGTCGCGATCAACTGAGCTCAGTGCGGCGTCTTACGGGGGAGGTTTTCTCACCGGACGCCGACACTAATTCATCATCGAGCCTGAGGCGATTTCGCTTTGCTTCGGGCTTTCCCTGGGACATTCACCCAGATTGTCGCAAAGACATACGCGACTGCGACACGGACCATCGACAGCGCAAAATGCAGGGAGATGGTTCCTGAGAGTGAAAAAAAGTAGCCGATAGGAAAACGTATCGCTCGAAGCAGAAGCCGAGTCGGGGCATGCCTTGATCGACGAACTTCGAATGCTTGGGGTTACGTGGGTCTTTCCAATCGCTGGTAATGTCGGCCTATTTTGAAAAAGCTCAAGAGATGGAAGGTCAGGCTTGGGAAAAATTTTGCAAGAGAATTTGGGACGAGTTCATAAAACTCTTGGGTTGGGGTTCAGTCGACTCACCGGATCGGAAGAATTGGGCGGCGTTAACGAAAACGCCGCCTCGAAAGATCAACTTGGCTTTCGGCCATTAAACCAGCACTGACCGGTGTAGATCGGCCCTTGGGATGTGACGTAGGTCGTGCTCACTGTGGCTTGGGTTCTGGCCACTGATTCGAAGTTGTTGAAGCTGCCCATTGAGTTCAAGAACGAAGCTCCTGATTTAATATACAGGTTTGCACCCGTGAAGTTCCGTTTTCCGGCGTAACCATAAAAAGTGGCAAGCAGTGACACTCCATTCGGAAGCGTGAAATTGATGTCTCCGGCGTATACTCGAGACCTGTCGGATGTCACCGAAACCTTCGGGATGGCGATCGTTTTCGAATGAAGGACAACGGGTCTATCGTTTACGTTCATGGGCTCCTTTTGCCAGATAAACTGACAAGTGATCGTGGGAGCTGATTCGGCGGCTGCAGCAATCCCGGGAAGCAACAACGCCATAAGCAGTAGGCAAAGGGTTTTTACAGGTTTCTTCATAAACTCTCCGTTGGGGTTATTTGTGCACGGAGTTTATGGAGCGCGGCTCCTGTGAATTTCCTGCGAGTTTCGAAAAGAATAAGGGAGAGCTTTGTGGATCGAACACTCTATTTATGAGCGTAGGCTCGTGATTACCCGAAGCTATCCTCAGGCTATCGTCTCCTCAAAGCGTCCGATATTCGATTGCATCGCACCGCCGTTGTGACCCCCGCCGAATCACCGGGGAACTTCCAGCATGTTCGACCGATGAGAGAAGATCGAATTTCGGTGAGAATCCGTTTAACACAGATATCGGACGCCCTGAGGCCAAGAGAAGGCTCGCCCGTCCGTGTGCTCGCATTTTCCCGTCATCTCCAATGCCGAGCTAAGCTCCAGGATCAACAAGCAATTTACCTTCACCCGAATAAAATTGAACACGTTCAAAAACCTGTGCTATATTTTGAACATGTTCAAAAACTCTTTTGGCTCGTATCAAGGGAAAGAAGCTCGATGACTATTTTGCTCACCATATTTGCGGTCCTCTACTGGACCCTCGCCGGAGGAGAGCGCGCCTTCCGCAGCTTTCGCAAGCAGCTCCATTGGATCGTGATGATCTCCTGGTTCACCGTCCTCTTTCTCTTTCGCGAATCGCTCGGCCCATTCGGCCGACTTGCACTCGCCTGCGCAGGCACCCTCTGGCTCCTCAAAGAAGTGGTCCGTCTCGAATCAAACCAGATTCTGCCCGCGAAGCCGGCTCTGCAACTGATTTCACGCTTCATCTGGCCGGGGATGAGCACTGATGGGTTTATCAGCGAGCAAGCTCCAACAGAGCAGGACGGAGCGCTTTTCGTCCGGGGTTTTGTCTCGATGGTAGCGGGAGCCTGCCTCGCCATCCTTCTCGCCGCAGGTTCACATCTCCTCGGCGACACTGCGCTCGGTCTGTCCGGACTCGTACCGTTCTTTCTGCTCGTGCATTTCGGCTATGCCTCCGTCTTAACCGCCAGCCTCAGATTCTGGGGAAACAAAGTTCCGGATCTCTTCGACGCGCCCTTTAAAAGCCGAAGTCTCCGCGAGTTCTGGAGCAAACGTTGGAATCTGCCGTTTGCTCAAATGAACCGGAGTCTCTTTTTGCCGGTGCTCTTACGGAAGTTGGGACACCGCGGGGCGATTCTCGGGACCTTCGCCATTTCAGGATTGCTCCATGAATTGGGCATCAGCTACCCGGCAGGTGCGGGATGGGGATTGCCCACGGCGTATTTTCTCTTTCACGGATTCCTGTTTCTCGCAGAAGGTTCGGCGTTCTACGCTCGTCTTCAGGAAAAGCGAATACTCCGCCTGCTCTGGGTTTGGGGCACTCTGCTCCTGCCTCTCCCGCTGCTTTTTCACGAGTCGTTCCGCGCCGCGCTTATCGTTCCTGCCTATCGAGACTTTGGAGCCTACATCCACAGCTTCAGCATGAGCGAGCATCTCCGGTTTCTCCTCCTCCTCGCCGGTCTCGGCCATTTTCTCGTCATCGCGGCTGCAGTTCAGGTGCCAACACGGCTCGATTGGAAACACGACCTCGCAAAGCTCACCCCGCTAAACCGGAAGGTGATGTGGAACTACGGCTTCTTTATTTTTCTCCTCATCTGCTCGTTTGGAGCATTCACCATCCGGTTTCGATCGGACATGGTGGACGGAGTTCCTGCCGCCTCAGCGATGGCGGGCCTCTTCGGCTGCTTCTGGCTCCTTCGCCTCCTCGTCGACGGCTTCTACTTTTCGCACTCGGACTGGCCCGGCGGGCCGCAATTCGTAGCGGGCCACGCGATGCTGGCGACTCTCTTCGGATTTTTGGCAGCGGCGTATGGGACGGTACTGACTTGGAGCTTCCTGTAGCCTAAATCTTCGGCACCCGATGATAATAGTCTTTCGTGAGAATCATGTACTCCATCCTCGATATGATATTCGAGAGCGACGAGCGGAGCCTGTCGAGCAGGCTCGAGAGTTCGTGATACCCCGAGACTTCGGCTTCTATCTCAAGCGAAAATGTTCCGATCTGCTGGGCAAAACACGTTATTTCCGGTTCTTCTTCACAGAGGTCGAGGATCTTCTTCCTCGCACCCGGTGAATAATCTTTCGGTTCGAAGAAAATCTTCACCAGTACCATTCCGAGCTTTGCATAGTCGAACTGCACCCGGTGTCCGATGATGACCCCGTTCTCGACGAACTTCTTTCTCCGGTGACTGATCATGGCGGGAGTACATTTTAGCCGCGCGGCAAGCTCGGTGTCGGGGAGACGGCAATCATCGGAGAGTTCCCAGAGAAGCTTGTGTTCGAGCTCATCCAGCTCTAGCCTCCCGCTTTCGCTCTTCCAGCGCACCCTCTTCGGAATTATCCGCTTCGTCCCGGGCAAGAGATAACTCTTGGGAAAACGCTGCACTTCAACGAGAGGATAGACGGCAAGATCAAGAAGATGTTCTCCAAGACTCCCGATCGAAGAGTCGAGAATTCGCTGATATTCGGCGAAATCTCTCGCGGCGATTGAGAGGAGTACATCCCAGCGGCCGTAGCCTTCGACAAGCCAGTAGGTATGCGCAGCTGCGTTCACCGACTTAATCCAGGCCGCGCGCGCTTTCTCCGGCATCCGGTGTTTCAGATACGTCTTGAAGACGTGGAAGCCGAGAGCTGAAGGATTGATCGTGGGCGT
Source organism: uncultured Bdellovibrionales bacterium (assembly GCA_964509425.1). Taxonomy (GTDB): domain Bacteria; phylum Bdellovibrionota_C; class UBA2361; order SZUA-149; family CAZDWZ01; genus CAZDWZ01. The sequence goes on from CAZDWZ010000023.1 coordinate 42,717, forward strand.
CAATCGAGTAATGAGCCCCTCCCGAAGGTAGCGCTTCATCCGATATTCGATGAGATCACTTCCCATCCGAAGATTGCGCGCAATCTGAGAAAGCGGACGGCTCGCGTCGATATCGAGTTCGAGGAGAATCTTCCGGTCCAGGCGGTCGAGCGAAACGACGGTCATGAGGAAGTCCACGTTTTAACGGAATAATCAATCCTCAATCTATCTAAGACTCATTTCTCCGGCAAATAGACAAAGCTCTTACGGAAGAATCAGCAGAAATCTTAGCTTCGAATCCAGCTCTTTTGCAGAAAGAAATGGGTTGAAGCGAAAAACAGCATCCTCGTTGCGCCAGAATCGCACCGGGGACCGGCTGGGTTACCGGTTCTCACAACAAGGTTCACACCAAACGGAGGTGTCCGATGTCCGAGCGAGTCTTCTTCAGCCGCCACGTCGATCAGGCCGACTACGCGGAAACGCTGAACTACCTCGTCAACTCCACGAGGCCGGTGGTCCAGGGCCCCCGCGGCCGGGACCCCGAGTTGCTCTGCGGCACCTGGGTCCAGCTCGTGGGGGCGCCGCTCTTCGCTTACATCGCCGAGACGAAGGCGAAGGGCGGTTCCGGGAACTCGAACGGAATCGAGCGGCTGGGCAGGATCCTCCTCGCACACGCCGCCTTCGGCGAGGCACTCCGCCGCTGGCCGGAGCAGCACGTCGTCGATGTCGAGTTCATCGAGGAGCACGCCTACGTCGTGGACCGCCAGCTCCGATACTATGAACTCGCGGGCCAGAGCGCGGCGCTCTTCGCGCTCACCCACCAATGCTCCGGCGACCTCTGCGAGGCGAGCGACACCGAGCGCGCGTTGGGCAAGGTGAGCCTCATCACCTTTCCGAACATCGAGTTCGGGAAGCAGTTCTCGCTCCTCGACGTGTTCACGCCCGTCTACACCCGCATGGAGAAGCGGGCGAACGCGGAACGTGACATGTCGAAGCGCTTCAAGGCCGGCATCGACCAGCTCTTCTCCGGCGCGGAGGACATCCTCGCTCTCGCGGAGTACATGAACGGGCCGAGCGCGTGAGCGAGCCGCCCTGCAATTCCGCTGTGCAACTCCGTCTTGTGGTTTGTCGCGGGCCGGACGGTGATGCTGTTCACCGCCCGGCCGCCGAAGCAAGGTTCCTCACCCAGCCGATCGCCCAACGCGAGACTTCGAATTCCAGGTCTCCCGGAAAAACCATCTCCGCTGACTCCATGCGGCGATTTCAATCTCGCTCTTAGGTATTTCATTCCGCGAGCGAAGCATTCACGTGAGGTAACTTCGTTCAGATGTAACGGTCCGAAAGCGTTTCATTACGCTCGTCTAGCGTCGAGAACTTGTTTCTATCCACCTGCTTCCAGCCTGTGGTAGTCGAAACCGAATTCGGCTCACTCCACAGCACTTGAGGAATAGTACTCTATGAAATGTCTCGTTACGCTTTCCACCATTCTTGTAGCTTCTTTGATTTTCTCAGCCCAAGAATCTCAGACGGCCCATGCACAGGTCAATCCAACTTGGAATTGCGAATGTTTGATTGAAGTGCCGATCGGCGGCGGCCACTATCAAATCGTTTACTCGCCTATGTTCAGTTCACCGACTGACCTCAGCAAGGGCGAAGCCGCCAACTGCAGCTATACCTTCCAAGGAACGGAATATCCAGGATTCCATTCCTGCTCTCAAGCAATCCAACCCCCGAATTAACGAATCAATCCGGCTTGAAATCTTGTTCGAGACACTGCCGTGATAGGGCGGAGATCTGGTTCTGCGACCGTCAGAAGGGTGCTTGGACGAGATTAAAACTGGATCTTCGAACTCTCAAAGACGTCGTATTCGAGATTCGATCAATACAGGGTCAGTGAGACTTCTTAGGCTGGCTGGAGGGACCCTCTCACGGGGAGAATGCGCGGACACCGATTAATCTTTTCGTGATTTCAAGGAAATGACTAACAGGACACCAGTGACACAAATTCCGACTACGAGGAGGGCAGCGTAGGCGATGACTCGTCCGCTCCAGTGGTTCATCTTTGCGAAACCGAGAAAAAGACGGAAGAGTTGTAAAACCACGATGACGAGAAAGAAAGCATTCCTAATAATCCACAAATTGCGCTTCCGAGTCAGAGTGACCGCATCGTCCGCGCCTTCAGCGGCAGCACTTGGCCGGTCCGCGGCAACGACCCCGAACACCGAAACGAGTCCGTAGAGAAAGGTCATCAGTATATTTGTCGGACCGACCCAATGAAGCACCAAAGTGTCGAACGCGAGTGGCAAGCTTACGCCGAAGAGCACGACAACAATCCGGTCCCCGATATCGTGCCTCAGTCCTGTCCAAGACGACCAATCGAAGAGTTTCCGTGCCATCCAAAAAGGAGCACAAAGTGCGAAGAAAAACATACCGAGAAGCAGGATCGCCTGTGCAAACAAATTGAGAGATAGTGTTTGCGTCGCGAGCCACGTCATCGAGTGATCGAGAATCCAAATCTCTGCGCCGTAGATCGTCCCGAGAACGAGCTTATCTTCGATGCCGACCGGGGAAAGCTCGGCACGAGACCTTCGCGGTGCTTCAAAATTGACGATACTGTCTGTCGTCGTCTGCATAGGCTTTTCCACTCCGTGAGCTATCGGCTTTGATGCCTCGGCACCTAGATTCTGAGAGGGAAAAAGAACTTATCTTACATGGCGAATATTTTGCGGGAGTTATTGGCCGGTTGAGGAGAGACCCGGCCGGAACTTTCTTGGGCTAGAGGCATTATTCTCAAGGCATCCGATATTAAAATTCGTCGGACCGCTCGTTCTTATTCTTACCGAGTCGTCGGAATCCTCCAGTGTGTTCGACGGAATTATCTAAGATCGCATCGCAGTTATAGTCCGCGGAATGGCGATATCGGGCGCCCTGAGGATAGGGTGGGGAGTTAAGGTTCAAAACCAAATTGCGATGAAATTCAGAGCTTGCGGAAACCTAAGCGCGTCTGTTCTTTGCATAAGCCTTAGAGTGAACGACAATTGTTGACCTCCTGAGATAAAGTCCAACAATAGGAAACCAATGAAGATACAAACAACAGACCAATCAAGGGTCCAAAGCACTCCGCTGAATCTCCCTCCTCCGCTCCCGGAATCCTCGTCACCACAGACAGCGAGTCCGGCCCCGCGGACGGAGCGAAACTCAGGTGACGTGGGCAATCAATTGGATCTCCAGGGAACAACCGGAAATGGAGCGGACCAGGCAAGGCGAAAGAATCCTATAATCGGCGGCGCATTAATCCCCGGTGGGGATCCATTCAAACCTGTCGCAGATCCTCTCGACAGCATAAAGAAGCCCCCGGTATCGGTCGGAGATTCTGAATAGAGCGAATACGTTCAAAATCTCTTCGAAGCCGCCCGGCTCTCGCTTCGCCGGCGCGTTTCGAAGAGAGTGGGAACGAGTCGCTTTGAAAGTGGTTCTCTATTTATAAGTCCACTCATATTCGTCAGCCCACCAGCCCAGAGGATCTTCGATCGGCCGGACAGGAGCACATTTCAACTCCCGTTCCGCGCCGGTGTTGCTGATACATTTTGGTGGAGACTCGTTTGCTGCATCGGGATAGCAGGCACGGCCGATGACATCACTGCATCGCGGATACTTGGGTCCGCAGATATTTATGGCCCCCGCCTGGCAGTCAACGACGAGCTCCGCTTCTGTGCATCCGAAATAGCCGAAGGGATTCACCCCAATGGTCGTTTGGTTCCCGCATGCGGTAAACTTTATGTTTTCTTTTCCGTATGCTCGAATCAGTGTCGAAATCCGGTCGGTCGCATTTGAGAAACCGTTCGGTCCCTCGAACCGGGCGCAGCCTGTGGCGATGCAGTTTATCTCCGTGCAGTTCGGCGAGCTCTTCAGACACACGAGGTAACTCGGCAGGGTAATATCATCATGTCCGTTGCTGTAGTGGTCTCCGTGCACCGCGTCAAAACTCGTGCAGCCCTGGAATCCGCTCTCCGGCTTCGACCAAGATGAACTTGTAGCGGCAAACTGCTGGATCGGCATCGACTGGAACTGGTCGCAGGAGACCGCTTCACCCATTTTGTTTCCCGCCTTGAATTCTTCACACTGGAAATAGCCCCTCGATCGGCATTCTCCTCCGGTAAATGAACAGTGCGAAGAAGTCGCCTTGCAGGTCAGCAAATCCTTTGCCGTTTTACATTTATCATCCTCGTTCGCATCCCAGGTGCACAGGCAGCATTTTTTCGGGGGAACGGGAGACGCCGGAGACGGCGTGGGAGGACTGCACCAGGAGTCCAGAGTACGGAGCCGGGCGATTATCCACAACAAATCTCCGAGGTTTAGTTCAGAAGCGGGCCGTCCCCGCTGAAGCTCGGCAAGAATTTTTTTGACCATCTCTTGATTCTCGAGAACCCACTGCACTCCGGAGCAAACAACGGCGTAGGTGCTGTTTGGCGGGGAGCAATTCTTCTTCGAGTACCCTTTGAGCTCTTCGATGGATATTTTGCCGTCGGTTGGCGCAACATCGAACTTGTCGAATAGGCGGGCGATTCTCGAGAGCGGCTCGATAAGTGCGTCTCGCTTCGCTTTGTCGCTGAAGAAATCGCAAATCGCCTTCTTCCGGCTGCTCAACTCTGCGGGAGTTTCTGGCGGTAAACATACACGGAGGACTTCGTCGCCTGATCCGCCATGAGTCTGATATCGACGCAGACAACCCGCGAGCGCCTTCTTCAGCATTTCGACGAGTGCGTTTAGATTCGTCATTTGACTGGTGATATCGCCGAGCGGTCCTCCGCCCGAACCCGGAGGAATCGGCAATTGGCTGAGCTGCTTGTACGCACGGAGGAGTTCTTCCGCGGAAGCCAGAGTGTTCCGGCAATTATTGATAGCAACGCAACCCCCCGGTTTCGTGCAGACACCACTCTGCATCGATTTCAGGCACGCGTTCACCTCTTCAAAGAGCTTCGGAGTCTTCGCAGAGCATTTGGTCCCGAATTCAATTAACCGTTTTAAATCCAGGAATCGCTTCAGGAGCCCTTCGAGTTCCATCAGCCGAAAACCGATGAACGCCGCCTGTTCGAGACCGAGAAGAGCTTCTGCCTCGGTGGCATTCGGACAAGGTTTTATGGAGTCGAGAATCTGAGCGATCCGCCCTAAGTCGGCAGCAATAACTTTCATCGCCGCATCGATCGCCTTGAGATCAGGACACGTGCCCTCCGGAGTTTGGCTGAGCTGCGCCAACGCCTCGCTATACGCTTTTTGAGCCGAACTTATGGCGGCATCGATTGTTCGATTTGCGGCGTCAAACGCTGCTCTGGTGTCGGGACACGCCGTCGTCGAAGTGGGGCCGGTATTCGTATTCGTTCCGGGCCCTCCGTCGCCGAAGAGAACAGCGGTCGACTTTTCTTCAGTCGAATTCGTTGTGACGGAAGCTGATTCAGCGTGTACTCCGCTCACGAGCGGAGTTGAAATTCCCACGAACACAATAACCGCTTGAATGAACCGAAACCTCATCGTCTCCCTCCAAAAACCAGATCGCCGGAAACGCGGACACCCGGGGATGGTGGATCAGAATTTCGAGGTTCAACGGAACGCGTAACGCACACGATACCTTACGCTCCGGCACGATCGCGAGAGATCTCTTTCCGGAAAACAGAAAGTACCTCTCTTTGCAGAGCGGCGAATAAACCCGAAACCCCGATGCAACCACCGTCACGAAGCGGTGGACCCGAGATAAAACCTACGTTTCAGCGAAAATGAATATGAGAACACTGACAGCCGGAACCTAGTCAGCGGAAGAAGGGTTGGTACTTCAAATTTTCGTCAAGTCTCAAGGATTACATGAGATAAGCTCGAACGTGGTTTCGTCAAGCGCTGAGTAAACCACACGAAAAGCTGGATATTGTATCCTAAGCGTCCGATATTCCAATCCTCCGCGCCGCTGTTGTGACTCTCGTCAAATCACCGGAAACTTCCCGCACATTCAACCGACTCTAAAAGATTCAATCGCCGAGAGGATTCCTTCAGTCCCGAAATCGGACGCCCTGAGGATAGAGTGAGTAGCTTTAACGATGTCGAGCTCGTCATGTCTGCCTTCTGGGCAGCGCTGAAGGAGAGACATCCGAACCCGGGTTTCATCGTCCATTCCGACCGAGGAGGACCGTTTGCCGCGAAGAAGTACCGCGCGATGCTCCAGAGCGTCGGAGCCGTACAAAGCATGAGTCGCAAAGGCAATTGCTACGACAACGCTGTCTGCGAAAGCTTCTTTCACAGCCTCAAAGTTGAACTCGACGCTCATCGAGTCTATGAAGGACGAGCTGACGCTCGTAGCGATCTCTTTGAATTTATCGAAGCGTTCTACAACAGAGAACGCATTCACTCAGCGCTCGGTTTCCAAAGTCCCGAGCAGTTCGAGTTGTTGGCTAGGAGTGCTTAACTCCGTGTCCACCGAAGAGGGGGAAGATCACCCCTTTTCCTCTACCTCGTCACGTCTATTACATGCACACCACCATCGCTTCGACGAACGCGAGTCTCGAGCGTTTCTCCGTGAAAACCATCCGGGATTGTTCCTCGCACAACCCATACGTCGCCTTCGAGGGTCGCCGTGTAAGGCTCAAACTTGTCGGTGCTTTCCTTACTGTAAAGGCTACTCCCTCGCTTTTTCTCGTGGAGAGCAATCCACGACTTCCTTGCCTCTGCAATCGCAACTTCCGCCGTCTGGACTGGCTGCCTACTTGATTCCGGAAAAACGACAAAAAGAATCACCGAGCAGAGTAGCTGCAGAACCAGCAGTAGAGATAACCTGAGATATCGATGCTTTACCATGCAACGGCACCCTCCGGTTTGCGTTCCAACCAACATCCGCAATGAGTTAGGAGGGCGTGGGCGTAAGTGTTAGAGTTTTGCCACAACGCATAGTAAGGCGGCGCAAACATCACCGCATGCACTCTCTTGAAACACTCATGCTGCTTAGCTTCATCTTGGCGATTGCATTTCGCTTGATATTCGTTCTGATTGTCATCCGGTTTCCCGGCCTTCCCCGTATACTTTATAGGAGGTTTTCCACCAATTACTTGCTGCACACGACTTACCTGTGGACCCCCTATTCCGATCAATAAGCGCTCTCCCGAACACGACGTCACGATCTCACAGTGGTATCCGCCGAACATCACCGGGCCGCATCTGACCTTCGTATCAAGTCCTGATAGATCGAAGTACATTAATGGATTGCTCAACGCAAATGAATACATATTCTCTCCACCACGGTAGCCAATTGGATCTCTCGAAATCCATCGCGTCACTTCCGGTGAGTACCACCGTTGCGTTGCTAGGATGAAACCCGCACTGCCGTCCGAGTAGTAACCAAGACCTCCCTCATACTTAAACGGATTGAAATCCGCGCCGCTTGACAGAATGAGTTTCCCAAATCCGTCGTAAATGTAGCTATCAGCAACCGCACCAGATGAGTTGGTCATCTGCCTTGTCTCAGTCTGAGGGCCAAAATGGTACCAAAACGACTGATTGTTACCAATATCACGCTGAGAGATCACCCCCGTAACTCCCCAAGCATAGACGTATGTTGGAGATGTCAAGGTGACTTCTCCAAGCAAGGCGTCTCTGGAGAACACGAAAAATGTCTTTGTGCTTGGATTTCCGGTCTCGTATTTTAAGGTACGTTTTCCGCTCGCGTCATAAAGGTAGCTAAAATCGTCTGAGGAATTCTGCTGCCTGAGCATTTGATTTCTGGTGCTCCAGGCAAGGGTAGTGCTCGGGATCCCTGCGCCACTCACTGCTGTCATGTTACCGTCAACGTCGTAGCTCACGCTCCCGCCAGCCAGTGAACTGATCTTGTTTGCGTCGTCATAGCTCGCGAATGCTGCGCCACTATACTGCGTCATGTTACCTGCAAGGTCATAGGCGTAGGTTTTATTGTAAGCGCCCGTCCCGGTACGTTCCTCCCCGGTCAGTCGGTAAAGGGCATCGTAGGTGTATTCGACTTCGGACGAATCAAGCTCCGTCACTTTCGTAATATTCCCAACCGTATCCAGCCCGCCATCGTATTCAAGATCATAGCTCGCAAACGGCGTGCTCCCGAGCTTATGCAAGATCTGCTTCGGCCACCCTCGGTCCTGATTATAAGTATAAGTCGTTGAAGTCCCGTTCTCGTTCGTCTGAGTCTTCAACTTACCGATACCATCATAGGTAAACGTCGTCGTCTCCCCGAAGCTGTTCTCCACCGACGTCATTCGACCGGCTCCATCGTAACCGTATTCCCACGACGCAACGCTCGTCGACCCGTTCTTCCACTCAAGTGAAAAGAGAGTCCCGTCATCATTGTAAGCATAAAAAAGCGTTTGCGCGTTCGTGAGCCCCGACGCGCTCCAGTCGTATTCGACTTCCGAGACTCTTCGTCCGGGCGTGTAAGAATAGGTTGTCGTCCCGACCTCATCCGTCACAGAACTTACGCGCCCGTCATTTCTGTAGTTATAGGCAATGAGAGTCGGCGTCCCGCTCGCGGGAACGAGATCAATCTCCTCAACTCTCCCCGACGCATCGTAGGAATATTGCTTCTTATGTCCCCGAGTATCCTCGGTTTCGCTCAACCGCCCATAGTCGTCGTAGCGATAAAGAACATACGAAGCATCCGGATAAAGCGTCTTCTTCAACTCCCCAGCAAGCCCATACTCATATTCCGTGTCCTTACTCCGTGCATCCGTGAACTTCGTCGTCCGGTGATCCGCATCCTGCTCCCACGCAAGACTCTTCGAAAGCGGCATGTCCACACCAGTCAGCTTCCCGCATACCGCACAGAAATCATAAGACGTCACCGCCCCTGCCTCGTCGGTCGAAGTCGAAAGTTTTCGATACGTGTACGCATACTCCCGATACTTCCCATCCGGCTGCGTCACCCGCGTCGTCCTTCCCGCCCCGTCGTAAGCAAACTGAAACGCAATATCCGTGCTGACTTCCGGAGTCTGCACGATCTCCTTCACCAAGCCGGAGCCCGTGTAGTCGGTAAACTGCGTCTCGTTTCCGGCACCGTTTGTTATCTTCTTCAAGAACCCATAGTTCGGGTCGCTCGTGATCTCTTCATACTCGTAAGTGGTCGTGCCTGTCGGAGAGCCTGAAGGCGGCACGACGGTAAGCACCTGCCCATAGCTGTTATATGTCTTCGTCCAAACCTTCCCATCGCCATCAGTGATACTGGTCGGCATATGCGGCAGCGTCATGCTCGCGTAGTCGAGCTCAACAAGAGTTCCCTGACTGTCCTCCACCTCAGCGAGATCGATGTTGTTCGCCTCGTAAGTAAACGTCCACACTCCGCCGTTATTGTCGTCAATCTCGGTCACCT
>CAZDWZ010000024.1:0-51861 GCA_964509425.1 uncultured Bdellovibrionales bacterium
TTGGTGGAGATCGAGGCGAAAGAGCGGCGAGGAGCGGAGTTTACTACCCGTAAATGAGCACCGCAGCCGCTCTTTCAACGAAGAGCTACGCCAAAAGACCCCGCTCCACTCCGTTAGGAGGGGATGAAGCTGGTTCGGGTGGTGATCTTAAGGACCGTTTCCGCGATCAGCTTCGCGGCGTTCTCCATATCTCGCAGGTCCACGACCTCAACGGGAGTATGCATATACCGATTCGGAATGCTGATCAGCGCCGCCGCAACGCCTGCACGTGATACTTGGATCGCGTTCGCATCAGTTCCGGTAGCGCTCGGTGCAGCCACTGGCTGATACGGAATCTTTTTCTTCTTTGCGGTATCGACCAGCATTTCTTCAATGACGGGATTGATATTTGAGCCCCGGGCAATCGTCGGGCCCAAACCGAGCTTGATCGTGCCGATTTGCTTCGGATCGGCGCCAGGATTGTCGGAGGCATGAGTCACATCGACCGCAATTCCCACAATCGGATCGACCCCGTAACAGGAGGTTCTCGCGCCCCGAAGGCCGACTTCTTCCTGGACGGTGCTCACGGCGAACAAGGCGACCGGGTGCTTCTTCTTCGAAATCTTCGCTTGAGACACGAGCCGGAGGGCTTCCATAACGACGAAACAACCCGCTTTGTCGTCACATGCGGGTGAGACCACGGCATTTTTCCCGAGCCGCTTTGGACCAAGTGCCCATGTCCCCGGGTCACCCACTGAGACGAGTTTTTTTGCCTCGTCGCCGTTTGCGGCACCGATATCAATCCAGAGTCTCTTGATATCCACGCCCTTTCCTCGCTCTTCTGCGGGCGTGAGATGAACCGGCCTGAATCCGATGACCCCTTCGACGACGTCGCCGGAACGTGTGCGGATATGGACCGTTGAACCGGGCAAGACCGCTGCATCGACTCCACCGATCGAGCCAAAGGACAGAAACCCCTTCTCGTCGATGTGATGAATCATGAACCCGATCTGATCGCAGTGGCCGGCGAGCATGACCCTAACCGGTGCGTCAGGGTTCCATGCGGCAATAAGGTTGCCATGGATATCGACCGTGATGGTGTCGGCATACTTGCTCATCCGGCGGCGAACGACTCTTTGAATTTCTTGTTCGAAACCCGAAGGTGATGGGGTTTCAAGCAGCTTAAAAAAGAAATCTAGGGACTCTTTATTCATAAACAGCGTATTTTCTTGCTTCGTCTTATTTTTCGCCCGGTTTGAACTGCGCAAATACTCTCGCACCCACGTTCTGATGTTCGGCAACGAATGCCGTTTCCACAAAATAAAAGGGGCTGGATCTCTTATTCCGCAGCGGTACTAGAAAACGAAGCAGACGACTACGCAAGAGGATTTATCTTTTCTTCGTCTGCACGAGGTTCACCACTTTTCCGTCCTTTACCGTCTTGATGACGAAATTCAGGCCCTGAATATCGCCGAATTGATCGAAGCTCCAAGGACCGAAAACACCCGAGAACTTCGCCTGGATGAGATACTCCCGCGGGTCTTTCCCACTTTGCAGACTTTCCGCCATCGCGTGAAACGCTTCGACGGCACTTCCAAGGATGAGGGGAATACTTTTCGGCTCCCCGAACTCCCGGCGAAATTCCGCATAAAACTCCTTTCCCCGCTCGTCGAGGACATCCTCGGGCGATGGGAGATCGACGAAAATTATGCCGTCGGCGGTCTTCCCTGCCGGATTAAGAAATGTCGAAGTGCCCGGCCAATACGCTCCATAGAGAGCAACTTCCCATTTCATCTCTTTCACTTGTTTGAACGCCGCGAGAAATGTGAGCTCGCTCTGGCTGTTTATGAAAAGTGCATCAACCCCCTTCTGCTTCAATTTGAGCAGCACGGTTCTGAAGTCGCTCGTCTCGGTGAGAAAGTTCTCGTTAAAAACTTCAACCCCAGTTCCCTTCGCGGCTGCTTCAATTCCTTTCTGAAACGCCTGTGCATAATCCGACTGCTCCGACAGCATCCCTAATACTCGCTGCCGCTCCTGAATTGCACCGAAGAGCTCCGTCACGGCAGCGCGATCGCTCGGCCATGTTCTAAAAATATAATCGCCTGCTTGAGATACCTCGGGGGCCGAAGCACTTGGGCTGATGACAACAATTTTTGCCCGCTCGTACAGCGGCGCTGCGGAAAGCACCGCACTCGAACACGCTTGCCCAATTACGAATTTCACTTTGAGAACGCTGATGAATTTCTGCGCGACGGTCGTTGCGTCCTTCCCATTGCAACGGTCGTCTTCGAAGAAGAGCTTAAATCGTCCGTTCCCGAATTTACGATTGGCGAGTTGAAGCGCGTTCTGGATGTCGACGCCGTAGGTCGCTGCGTTTCCGGTAAGTGCGGTCGATACACCGACCGGAATCGGTTCTTCGGCGATACTCGTAGTCCCGACAACCATGGATAGATAGGCGAATAGAATAAGAATTTTTCTGAACACAAACCCTCCTCCTGTTTCCATCTCAAAAGTTACGCTTTTCACCACACTTTGAGGAAGCACCGCTGCATAACATTAAGAGAGAGCGGGAAAATGGATTAAATAGGCCCAATCTCAGAGGTTTTCAATGTCGAACGGACCACGCACTGATGGAGGAAGAGTCGACCGGGCCACTGGCGCCGCGGTTGGCGGCGCTTCTCTGGTGCTTCCGCCGGCAGGAAACCAGCCAGTTCTTCCGACACTTCCGGGCGAGCTCCCGACGCTCCCTCCTACGCCAACGTCGCCGGTCAAGGAAATTCAGCTCACCGGGATCGAAGTTGCGCCGGTAACTCATGGTTCCCACGTCTCGCAAATCGTAGAGGACTCAAATCTTCTTCGATCTCGCTTAGAGCAGATGAGAGACAACCCGAATGAGGATTCCAGAGTTCGAGCATTTCTCCAAACGAGCCAGCACGGCGTGACCGGATTCCAACTCGTACAGGCTCATCAAACGCAACTGACGAGTGTCGTCTCCGCGGTAAACTCAGGCACCTTCCGCAGTAATCCAACCGCGGTTGCAGCTGATGCAACCGAGCTCGCACGTCTGAACCACGCGCTCGGCGAGAGACTGTAGATTCCGAGCTAAACTCCAGGCGGACCTAGTCAAGAGAAAGCTACTTGAGAAGCGAACGATTGCTCTTCTGCTCATCCCGAAAGAGGGTGGTCGTTGATGCGACGTTCCGGGCATGTCAATTGTGCGCAGCGCACAGAGTCCGCAGATTATCGAGGCTAGTAGCGCCAGCAGCCTTCCTCACTCCCCATAGTTTTCCCCCGGCATTGCGATTCAATTCACGACATGGCACTCTTTTCGGCATCAAACGCCATGAAACAGCCGCATACCCTTTTTCTATTTTTGCTCAGCATTTTGTTCCTTCTCCCCGGAGCGGGATACTCGCGCGCGGAGAACCAACCCATTCCGCTGGTCGACGGTGAGTCTCTTGGTGAGGCGGCGGCACTCGTTGTCGGCTTTCAGCGATTCATTCGCTCGAGCACGGAATTTTGTAACAAGACATTCCCCGGCTCGGAGTTTAGTTTGAAGATGGCGGATGCGATTTGGCGAGACGAGAGCAGCACCGAATTTCTCGCCGCGGAAGCGGCACTTGCTACTGCTTTCAAATCCGAATCGAGCAAACTGCTCAAGGCGGCAGGAAACAAGATGAAGTTAACCCAACTCTCGAAGCTTACTCATTCCGAGAGCAAGGAGTTCTGCAAAAATCTGGCAGCCTCGGTCTTCACCGGACTCCAGGCCATCTCCGAACGAATGCCAAATGCATCACGGCTCCTCCGGGACGAATTTCTTCTCCACCCTGAGCTTGATGAACCCAAGGCAAAAATGCGCCAGACGGTCGGGTGTCTCAAGAAGCTGAGTAACGAGAGATATCGCGACTGGGAGAAGTCGTTTCGCTTCTGCGATTGCAACACGGAGAGCATTTTTCGCACGCTCTCAAAAGAGGAAAGGCTCATTCTCGAATCGGCAAGCGCAACCGGACAAGGGACCTCGTATCTCACGTCGCTCCCAAACTATAAGAAAGTTCAAGAGGAGCTTAGGGGCTGCGTGATGAAGTCGCCCGAGCCGCTCGCGGACAACAAGTCCAATACGGCGGTCGCCAAATAACAGGTTTTGCTCGTTTGGTTGTCTGAGCGGCAGTAATGCTCTGTTTGATAACAAATACGAGAATATTGATTCTATTCATCTCGCAAAAAGCGGCTCTACGCCAACCGAGATCCGCGCAACTCCTTGGCCAACTCCTCAAACGTCGTCTGAATTTCGGTAAACACATCGTGGATGTGAATACTGTCTTGAAGCACTGACTTCACATGTATCTGGGTCAATGGCGGAACCGAGTCAGCGTGTTCACGAAAGGTCGCGTAGGCGATGTCACGGACGACGTCCTCGGTGAACTGCGGACGTTGTAGTGCTCGAATTACGAGTGCGTGCTCATCCGCTCGTTTCAGCAAATCAAACACGAGATGCGTCGCCGAGTCGAGAATCCGGAACAAGGAGTCCGAGGTAATGGACGGAGAAGTCTTCTCGAGGGTCAGCCTGACTGTGCCTCTCTGAAGGTGCGTACCTGTGAGCACCGTATCGAGAATGTCCTTGATCTGCTCGAGCGCGAAGCCTTTTTCTTGAAGTGCCGGAACGACTGAAAATTTGGTGAATGCTCTCGTGCATGGACATGCCGTAACGTTGAACGCCTCAACGGTGGTGTTCACTCGCTCTCTGTCGGCGGCACAGCTCGCCTCACCGATAAGCGTAACCCGGTCGTATGACGTTCGCCCAGTCACCGGGGTTTTTCTCGGCAAGAGCATTATCGCCTCCGCCTTCACGTAGCTCTCATCGCTCGACTGCTTGTTTCGGATCGACCGAGCAAGCAACGCAGCAAACTCGTCTATCGAACGATACTCGTCACCGCTTGCTACCTCAAACAAACTTTCTTCGAAGCGCGACATGTGAACGCCGCGTGTCGTAACAAGGCTCGCTGCAGCTTCGACTTCACAATAAACGGGAACTCGAGAGGTCTCACCTCCGGTTATCAGCGGGAGTTTCAAATAGACCGATTGTCTCGTGATACCCGCTTTCGCAATAGCTATCGGGTGGAGCGGCGGAGAATCAGGAACGTTACTGATGCGCTGAAGAAACTCGACGTAATCACCGGAAAGGTCGCCGCTTTCGAGCGAATAATTCACCGGATCAACCGGAACGGGAGTGGCGGTCGTTTTCATCGTCTGAAACTCATCGCAAAATTAGCCAAACTCCGGGCGTACACCAACCGCCTCGAGTTTGGCAATTTTCAGGACGAAAAAAAGAGAGAAGCCTATTTGGCTACGGTATATCCGACAACCACCGGCGGATTCGCATACTGACCTTGCTCGTCGTCAGCACGCTGCTCGGTCAAGTAGAGAATCCCGCTCACCGGATCAAACGTTCCTCCTCCCAACGCAGTAGCAGAGAACTTTGCCGGAAAGATGCCGTATTCATACGGACGAATCTCGTAGGACTCCTTCTCGCCACGCTTCACGGCGAGAAGATCGTTTACGTCCCATAACCAATAGTAAAGATCCTGATCTCCGGATTGGTTCGGACAGTAGCCGCCGCATGCCTCCGAGGCGCCCTGCGGTGTGCACTTGTAACAAACGCCACTACGATGGCCTCCCGAGTGCCCAAACGTTGCATACGTTCGCGAGCCAGGAACGACGTAGCCGTAAACGGCCCGGCTCAAATGAGTCCAGAGGTTGTTTTGACCCGAATCATTGGAGAGATCCGTATGAAGCGGATTATCCAAACTAAAATCGAGAAGCTTTACGGTCGGAACCGGATTCGGCGGAGTCGGGTTTCCCACAATGTCGAATGGATTAAACGCAAACGCCGAAGGGCCGACGCTTGTTCGGCTAATAATCGGGATTCCGCTCGACTGACCGGTAATGTAACTCCCGCCCACTGACGATTGCCATTCGGACGGCACTGGAGAGATCCAGCCTGAGGTATGGCCTGCTCCGCCTTGAAAGGTGAAATATCCGCTCACCGTTGACGCGGCGATGTTGTTCGCATTCCGGAGCGCGAGCGTCGTGTGGGTATTTTGTCCCGGCGCGTCGTAATACGTATAGGCATTCACGAGCAACTCAGGCCCAGAAGGTCCAGTGAAGACACCGAGCCCGCCGATCGTGTTGATCCCTTGCGGATTCCCTCCTGATGCCCGTCCTAACACCGGCGCAAACGTCTGAAGCGGATTCCCGGAAAAATTCAGGTCGCTCAATCGAACACTGTTTACGAGCGCCGGCTTTTGAAATTCGACGATGGCTTGTTCCCAGTTGTGTCCGACGAAGAAGAAAGAGTTATTAGCGGGATTCCAGGCGAGTGGCCCCTCCGAATAGTTCATGCTCGAGATCCCGAACTGGTTCGCCGGAACACGAAATGCTCCTTGATATTTGAAATCGGAGAGCGTGATGAGTTGAGGATCACTCGGCGGATTCTGCGGGGGGTTATTCGGCGGCCCTTGTGGCGGTGGAGCCGGAGGCAGCGGGACCGCACCGGTTATGAAGCGTAATACCGGAACGCGGACGCTTCTCGCATTTCGGAGAGCGTCGGTGGTGACACCGGAGACGCTCACCTCATACTGGACATACGGTAGCATCGGAAGTCCGCTCGTCGGCACTGCGACGACGATTCGGCGATCTTCGGCTTGAAGAAAAATTGCTGGAACTCGCAACACGAGAGTTCGGCGAGGCCTCCCGCGGACAATCGGATATTGATACGCGGAAAATGTTCCTCGTGCGCGCCTGACGGAAACGTTTCCGCTGAATGCATAGGCAACCGGACTGCTCGGATCGACATTCGATTGATTAACCGCAGGAATCGAAAGCAGATATCGCACCGGGGCGGTCTGCGCATCCGCGACCAAAGGAAACGTCGCGGATCTGAAAAATATAGAGAGCAAGAAAAACGGAAGAATGAAAATCGGAACACGTGCGTTTCGAAAACTCGAAGCGTCGTTCAACATGCAGGAATTCCTCGTTGGGGCCGAATTTAAAGACCGTGAACCGAAGGGAACAAATGCCTAACCAGAATACTCTGTTCAGGAATCGATTTGCAGATGAAATTCATCACTGAGTTCTTTCACGTGTGCGAATCGGGTGGGTCCGGAGCGGAACGAACACAAAAAGCAGCCGAATGAGAGGAACTCGTATGCGGAACTCGGTGTATCTCTCATGCCGATTTGCGTCTTCGCCGAGGTGCGGCGCATCTAAAGAAAAATAAAAGGGCATTACAATTGAGAGTTTTGCTAGTATCTTAATGAGATTGTTCTCAAAGCGAGGAAAATGCTGGCAGGAACCGTAAAGGTTTTTCTTCGGTCCGACGCAAGTCGCGAGATCGCCTCGGAACGGGGAAACTCGATTATCGAGTTCCTCTTGTGCTTCCCTTTTGTGTTTGTCGTTTTCGTCTCAACGGTCGACCTTGGCCGCGCACTGAATACCTACTTTACGATCACGCGAGTCGTTTACGAAGGGGCCCGCTTTGCCGGTCAGGTCGGGGGTTTGGAAGTCGCCGCCATTACGAGTGCAAGTACGGCGGTCGGCAATCCGGGTCATCAACGAGTGCGGAGCCGGGTCGATATCCTTCTTCAAAAATATGGGATGGACCCCGGCGTTATCGGAGTGCAGGATCCAAATTATCTCTACACGGAACGGCTCCAACCCGCCGGCGACCGGGACCAGGTGAGAGTTCGACTGAGGATCCCCTTTCAGCCAATTTTCCCGCTTCTCCAGGGATTCCTCGGCATTTTGGGCACGGAAGCGACCGGCCCTTATCTGTTCATGGGGAATCCGACTCCCCCGTAGTTCGAACATTCACGCGCACTGTTTTCGAGAAAATTTGCTCGATTCTTCGCTCTGAAAACAAAGAGCGCGATTTCATGGATTGATTGCTCACCCGTGACGCGGTAAATTAAATGGGGCGCATCGAAACGGGTTTTGGGGCATCTTAACAAGGTTACTAAGGATTTCCGCTATGGTTGCCACCAGGCTTCGTCCAATTTCATTTTGGCGTCACTTCGCCTCGTCAGATTCAAAGCACACGCTCAGTGAGCGATCACAGCCATCCTCATCAGGATATCGGCCGTTATCGTCCTCCTCTGGAGCAACGATGATTGAATTTGTCTTGGTTGGCGCTGTTTTTATTTTCTTCTGCCTTGCGATCATGGACTTCGGACGGTCGTTGATCTTACAGAACATTGCGGACACCGCCGCTGAACAAGCAGCGAAACAAGCATCGGTCATCGAGTGGCTGGACACCGATTGCGCAAGCGTTCCGGATGTTCCTGCGGGAACCCGCGCGACGTGCAACGCCAATCGTCAAACCGCTATGCGAACCGTTCTGCAAACGGCGCGATTACTCCCTTCAACAACTTTATTCTCCCCGATCGCCAATCGCGGAATGCAGTGGTTCATCGGCGGCGACGACACGACGCCGGCCGTTGAGATTGTGCTTTCGGCAAACAATACCTACCGGGCGTGGTTCCGATCAGGAGTAGCCACCGAAACCATGCGCCGATCAACGAAGCTCACCCAGCTCGACTCTCCCTCGACCAACCCCGTACTCAAGCGTGTGCTTCAGTCTGAGCCGATCGAAGTGAATGTCCGCACCGTCTTCAAGCCGGTCCTTGGCTTTCTCGGCCAGATTCCCGTTCTCGGAAGAGCGCGGGCTTTCAGGGAAATTCGCGGAGTTTCATCTTACCCTGCAAGAGTGAATTGCAAAGGGCAGGAAGTTCCGATTGGACAACCGATCAACAATACCAACTGCCCTTGTTTGGCGAATCCGTCGAATCCTCTCGTCATTCAGCAGGGAAACAACTGCATTTGCGTAAATCCCGGCATGACTCCGGTAACGAATCCAGGCGGTCAGGTCGTAACCTGCATCTGTCCTCCGGGCCAGCAGGTAAACGGCACGAGCTGCCAATGTATCCCGATTCAATGTCCTCCAACCCAAACGCAACAAGGGAATTGCGCTTGCGGATGTCCGGGCTCACTTACAGTACAACCCAACGGGAACTGTGGTTGCCCCCCGAATTTGGAGCAGAACGGAAACAATTGCCAGTGTCCAGCTGCCGCAGCCCAAGCCTGTACCAGCACCGGAGGGACGGTGAACGGACAGTGCCAGTGCGTTTGTCCCGGCGCGCCCGGTCCGAACGGCACTTGCACCTGCCCGAATATGAACTGCGGTTCACACGGCTCTCCAACCCTGCAATGCGGGTGTAACTGCACGGACGGATACACCGGACAAGGCAACACCTGCGTCTGTCCGACCCCGAGAAGCGTGCAAGCGAATGGAAAATGCGAGTGCACGAATACCTGTCCGCCGAACGCGAACCGTGATTATTGGTGCAATTGCACATGTCCGCCACCGCTCCAGCTTATCAACGGCTCCTGCCAGTGTCCGCAAATCAACTGTAACGGAGGGGTACCAAATTCAAGTTGCGGATGTAATTGCCCGTCGAACATTCCATGCCAGGGCGGATCAATTACGGGCAATTGCACTTGCAAATGCGACTATGCTGAACAGACAAACGTCGGCGGTGTCTGCCAGTGTCCTTCCTTTCCGTGTAACGGGGGCGACCCGCAGCCGAACTGCACATGTAAGTGCCCTGAAAACCAGATTCTCGTGAATGGAAATTGCCAGTGCCCCGATGGATGGTTCGAGAATCCCGATGGCAGCTGTCAGATTCCTGAATAAGAATTAAAATTGGACGCTCTATGAGTGAACTCTCGACTTCGCACCCAAATGAGGACGGAGCTATTCTAATTCTGCTCGTGCTCCTCTCCGTCTGTCTCATCACGTTCGCGGCAATCGTGATAGACCTCGGCTCCTACGGAAACGAACGGCAACAAGCACAGCATTATGCCGACCTCTCTGCGCTTGCCGCGTTGGAGGCGCATTACGCCGCGAATGATGCGTCGCTAGTGGCGCCGCCTTTGGTGCTCGACCTTAAAGATCGGATTCAATCCGCCGTGAATCGCGCGAGCAGTGTCTCCCAAACGAACGTGCTCCTTTCTGCGCGGACAAAAAGTGCCAAATTATTTAATCCCGATTTGAACGCAACAGGCACCGGAGCGGAACTCATCCCGGGGCGCTGGTGGGGCGCTCTCCCGCCAGACGGCACAGATCCCTGCGCAGGCACCTACCCGTGTTTCCGGAGGATCACCAACATCAATGCCGTTCCGGAGCCGCAAGTTACCGCATACCAAGTGCGAGGGAAGATCTTCGAGAAGTTCTCCACGAAGCTTGCGCGCTTCTTCTTCGGAATCGATTCATTCCCGGTGAATGTGCTTGCCACTGCGTCGGTCGTGCCTCGTCGCGGATGTTTCATCATCGACATGTCGGCCTCCGTGACCCGAGACACGCATGTCCGTCGTGCCCCCCCATCGGAACCGCTCGTCAACCAGAATAAAACGCCGACGAAGGGCCGAGGCTCGGAGTTTGCTTACATGCTTTCTTCAGAAAATCCCGGAGAAAGTATCTTCCAAGACGATGCATGGGACACGATTGCGGATAGTCCGAATGACAAAAACCGGCCTACTGACGATGCCGAATGGGCGGCATTCTTTAACTGGGCGGATGAAGACGGTCTGCAGATTGCAAACGTCACTCAGAATCAGTTCCGGCGGATGCATTTCGTTGATGACTACGTGAAGAAGTACGTCATGATGGACGCCGACTACAACGACCTCAAAAACAATTACGACGCAAACAATGACGAGGTCCGTTATCCGTTCCCTCATCCGGACGTAACAGCGTTCGCACAATATGAAATCGGCGTCACTCCAGCGCTCGATTACCGGCACAGCGTTCGTATCGACGCGTATCGAAAAGATGATGCCTCGACGTATCCGACCGGGAAAACCTACGAAGGGGCCGAGCCTCTGAAGGCGATTTTTAGCGGTCTCAATAACGCGATGACCTTCATGCAAGACCGTCAAGTGGCCGGCGACGAAGCCTGTCTCATCTTTGTCGATAGTAGGATCTGGTACACACGCTTTGTCACGATGACGGCGAACTTCGATTATTTGAAGAAGCTCACGGACTTCCGTATTCCGAGCGGTGGGCTTACCAACGATGGCCCCGGAATGGCGAACTCGGCAAACATCGTGAATTCGTCGACGTCCGGCCTCGAGCTCATCGTTCGCCACGGTTTGCTTCCGCTCGGTCAAGGGGCTTCAAAAACGAACTTGTCGCTTGCCGTGACCGAAGCGATTGCGCAGCTCCAAAGTGGGAATGCGGCAAACTTCGCCAGCAACTTCATCACGGTCATTACCGATGGCTTGTCGAACTGCCGTCCCTGTCAGTCGGGAGATCCCTGCAATGATCAGGGCTTTGATTGCAATAATGACTATTCTCATTTCGCCTCCGCTATGACGGATTTGAAAAATCTGGCCAAAAACAAACTCCAAGGCCGGAATATATCGCTGCACTTTATCATGACGGGAGATGCCGTCGGCCCAAACACGGTTGACGTCGCTAAGGATGCTTCGGGGACTTGTATGACGGATGAGGAGCTGCGGCTCGCGAATCTCCCATACGTAAAGGGTGGCTGGGATAACACTTTCTTCCCCAATATCAGCGCCGCCTTTCAGGGCATGAGCGCTGATCACCCGTTTTATGAGGCGAATGTCGCTCCTTATGAGATTGCCGTGGGCACACAAGGCTTGATGGGCCAGATACGACCGACACCGGCTTCACCTTGTTCTCCGCATCAGTGTACCGGCGATCGGAACGCGAATCCAAATACTTGGAATCGAATCACCAAGGATCCGGAGTGCCGCACGTCATCACAGCAGATGACCGCATTCATGGAGAAGATCATCGGGGATAATCCGTTCACTCTCGTGGACGTAAAATCCTCGACGTAGGAAACGGCACGACGCCGAGAAGCGACGCGGCGCAGGCACCTCAGGGTCCACCACTACTTTCTCACGCTCCAGGATCACTCACGTATCGTCCTTTCGGAGGAGCACGAGTAGACGTACTGGCATGGCGTAACGTCGCGGATGTGACGCTATTCGGTTTCTGGGGTCAAGCAAGGGAAGTAGAGATACACGCTCGTGCCTTGTTCAAGCAGCGACTCCACTTGAACCCAGCCTCGATGCACCTGCATAATTCCGAAAACAACACTGAGGCCTAAGCCTGGATTCACCGGAATACCGGAGGCATTGAAGCAAGGTTCAAAGATACGATCGAGCTTCTCCGGGCTGATTCCCTTCCCTGTATCGTCGATTCGAATCTCCGCGTACCAGCCAGGCTCGGCATCGCTGTTGAAGCGCTCAGGAAAGTCTTCGTAAACCCTGGTCGTCGTGATGGTGATCTCACCTTCCTTCTCCATTGCCTGAGCAGCATTTAGCAGAACATTCATAATTGCTTCACGGGCAAGCGAGCGATCGGTTTGGCAGATGGCGTCGGCTTCTCCACTCTTCTCAATAAATTTGAAGCCGGGAGGGACGAGTCCTTTGATCTCGGAAATCGCGTCCCTGATGAGGACTTCAGCTGGTAGCTCTTCGAGGGCGAGGTCTTTATCGGCTGCACAACGAAGGAGCCGTTCGATGACTTGCATGGCGCGATCCTGATGAATGAGCGCACCCTGGAGCGAATTTCGGTGTTTTCCCTCCAGCGATTTGTCAGACGAGATTTGCTCCAAGACCGTTTGTATCTGAAGGAGCCTCTCCTCGAGCTGTTGGCCGATATTTCCCGCCACTCTGAGCAGGGCTGATGTCTGCTCAGCTTTCATGAATTGCCGTTCGAGCAGAACCGCCTTTTCGATGGTCTGCGGATCTCGCAGCTCCTGCACACTGGCTTGTAGTGCCCCCGTGATGCGTTTCTGCTCACGATGTCGGTAAAGGCCGGTCTCGATCGCCACTCGAAGCGCGGCTTCATCAAAGGGCTTCAAAAGGTAGGAAAGCGGTTGAGTCGCCTTCGCCTCCTCGACAGTTGCGGCGTCGGCATACGCGGTGAGGAATATCGAAGGAATAGACATCTCATCGGCCAGCACGCCCGCTACGGCGACACCGTTCATGCTTCCTTCAAGCTGGATGTCCATGAGCGCGAGATCAGGCGAAGTTTCCTTGGCCAGCTTGATTGCTTGTTCAGCGTTCCCAGCGATGCCGACAACGCTGTAGCCGTTTCGCTTTAAAGCAAGCTCGAGATCGCGAGCAATCAGACGCTCATCTTCACATATTAAGATGTTGGCTGTTTCCATTGCTACCTCTCCTTCTTTCCTGGGCATCATGCCGGAGGAAACGCAGCGTAAAGCTCGTTCCCTGAACATTTTCGATCTCCAGAACACCTTCGAGCTGCTCCGTCAGTGTTCTGACGATCTCCATTCCTAAAGATGTTGGACGATCGATATCGAAATCCGCTGGAAGTCCCTGTCCGTTGTCTGTCACTTGGAGCACAATCGATTCTTCATCTCCGCCAGAGAGTCGTATCCGCACCCGTCCCTCAACACCTGGCTTAAACGCGTGCTTCAGACAGTTCGAGACCACTTCGTTCAAGATTAATCCGCAGGGGATCGCCTGATCGATTCCGAGATGCACAGATTCGAGATCGAGATCGAGCGCGACTCTGCTGTCGACGACGTAGGAGTGAAACAAACTTCGGGAAAGTTCTTTGATGTATTCAGAAAAGTCGATGTCGACAAATCCCTCGGAGCGATACAGCCGCTCGTGGATCAGCGCCATAGAACGCACTCGGTCGTCACTCTGCTTGAACAGCCGACGCGTATCTTCATTCGGAAGATACGCGCTCTGCAGCTTGAGAAGACTCGATATGACCTGCATGTTATTTTTCACGCGGTGGTGAATTTCCTTCAATAACAAGTCCTTTTCCCGCAGCGCCTTCCGAATGAACTCATCGGCGGTTTTACGATGCGAGATGTCGACGATGGCACTCAACGTAAACGTTTCGTGGTTCACGGTAATCGGATTGAACCCAATCTCAATCGGGACTTCCGAGCCGTCTTTCCTCCTTCCGTAAAGATCTCGCTCGGCACCAATTGAGCCTCGCCCGTCCTGCTTCTCGGCGAAAAGCGCTCGAAATTGCGGACCCTGGCCGATCTGCGGCGTTCGAAGCCTTTCTGGAACGAGCATCTCGATGCTTTTCCCGAGCATCTCGTCCCGACCATAGCCGAACACCCGCTCCGCTTCGGCGTTAACCAGCGTGATGATGCCTTGAGAATCTATCATTACCATCGCGCTGGGTGATGATTCTACGGCCAGCCGAAATCTTTCTTCCGCTTGTTGAAGCTCAACAAGCCGATTCCCAAGCTGTTCGTTTAATAAACGGAGCTCTTCTGTTCTCTCGGTTACACGCCGTTCCAGCTCCAAGTGCGCGATTTCCAAGCGTTCACTGGCCTCCCGCTGCTCGGTGATGTCCTGTGAGATTCCGAGGAGGAACTCCGGTTCCCCGTGCTCATCCGTGAGGGCAATTTTTTTTGTATGAAGGTATCTCCGCCCGAGAGTCTTGGTGTCGATGGGCTCGACGGCAATATCAATGTGTCCCGCTTTCGATAGAACCTCCCGATCCTTTGCCGTGAAAAAATCGGCTTGTTCGCTCGGAAAGAAATCGTAATCGTTCTTCCCGATGAGCTCCTTTCGATCGAGCCCAAGCAGCTTTTCTCCGGCCGAATTAAATCGGGTGAATCGAAGGTCTTTGACCTCCTTGATAAAAATCATGTCCGGAATATGCTCGATTACGGAATCAAGAAAGGTGTTTGCCTTCCTGATTTCTTGTTCCACGCGCTTGATGTGAGTGATGTCGGTCGAGACACAGCCGACGGCATAGATTTCGGAGTTTTCATCGCGAATCGGAAATTTTACCGAGACATAGGTATGAGGACCCTTCTCGTGAGGGAGGATTTCTTCCACCTGTATTACCGTGCCGCCGTCGAACACTGCTCGATCGTTTGCTGCAAGCCCATCGGCGACATTCTGTGGAAAGAGATCGGCGTCCGATTTACCTCGGATGTCTCCGTGATTACGGCCGAAGAGGCTTTCGAATGCGTGATTCGTAAGCAGATACTTTCCTTCTCTGGTTTTCACGACAATGATCGACGATGTGTTGTCGATGATCGTCTGAAGGAAATCTCGGTTGTCCTTCAACTTCTCATGCAGCCATTCATGGAGCTGCATTTCTTTTAGCCGCGTCTGCGTGCGCAGAAACTCAGAGGGGTCAGGGAGTGCAATCGCCCTCGGCAACACCCGCCAGATGGTCGCCAAGATGAAGAGCGAAAGAATGCCGGTGAATAATTGGAGTGTGTCTCGAATAAAAGCCAAGCCATTCGTGTTCGGAAAAAGTTCCGCGACATGAACGACTCCAGCCAAAACGAGAAACAGAACCAGAGGTGCATAGATCCACTTTGCACCCCGCCAGTTCTTTTGGCGGAGGAAATAGACGATGGCGAGGATCGATGAGAGATAGAAAAAAGCGAGAAGGAGATGGGCCGTGACATGAAGGCCGAAGTAGGCCGGTGCCCAGCCGGCGGCACAATCCGATGCGGCGGAAATGGATGCGCAGTTAACTCCCGCTGGCTCGCTCATCTGTCACTCCGAAAGGGCAAATTCCAGGACTGTCTGAGGGTCCTGTCCAAGAAGTGGAGCTCCAGAGACAATCGCTCGAACAGCATCATGCGGCAGCGCCGCAATATTAATCTCGGCGATTTCGGCCGATTCATTGACTGGCCGCTGTTTTATTTCCAACAGCACCACCATCCAACTACGATACCATAAGGCAGCCGACCGACTGAGCGGGTTCACGTAAAATCTTGACGCGACCGAGTAACAACTTGATCGATATCAAACTATATCTTCTTTCGCCTCTTTCGGAATTGCTCTGGCCAAATCGTTCAGCGCCTGAACGTTGCTGATTTCGATGCGATTTCGCTGACCGAGGCGCACCGTTCCAGCGCGTTCCATGGATTTAAGGACACGAACAACCGTTTCCACGGTGGTTCCAGTGAGACTGGCAAGCTCTTGCCGCGAGAAATCCACCGAAAAGGAATCAGGGTTTGCCGCCGGCTTTCCGAACCGCGGCAGCAGAGCGCGAAGCGTCAAGGTCACTCGCGTGAAAACATCATCATACGCAATCGCCCGAGCGAGAGACTGTGCGGCCCGTAAGCGTTCTGAGATGTACTCCGTGAATCGGAGTGCAAGCTGTGAATGAGATTCTAATAAAAGCAGAAAAGTCTTTTTCGGTATGATCAGTAACGTTGTCTCTCTCGTCGCGCGGGCCTGAAGTGGTTCGTGCCGCCGCTCCATTGCCGAGATCAAACCGAAAAGGTCTCCGGGAGGAACGATTTCACAGATCAACTCCTTTCCTTCGCTCGAAGGCTCGACCATCGCGATCCTTCCCGATTGAACGATGAACGCAGGGAGTCCTCCCTCGTCGCGATCTGCAACGAGCAACTCACCCGGTTTCAATACGACCGTTGAGCAGACGTCCGCAAAACGCGAAAGTTCGAAACGATCGATGCTCGCAAAAAAGTCCTGTTGATTGAGGAATTCGGTCTTATCAAGCTCGACCGGCTTCGTGCGCTCTTCGATCTGCGCGGGTCCCGGGCGAAGCTCGTCGCGCTCAACGCTTTGACAGCGATAGAGCACCATTTGTAACGCCGCGTAAAGTTGCGCATCGTCAAACGGCTTGATCAAATATCCGTCGGGCTCGACAATTCGCGCACGATTAACGGTTTGCTGATCAGCATGCGCCGTAAGAAATAAAACTGGGATTCCCGTGGTATCGCGTATCCGGGCGGCCGCCTCAATACCGTCGAGCGGCCCACGGAGCATGATGTCCATGACCACGACATCCGGTCTTCGCTCTTGGGTCAGTTGAATCGCTGCTTCAGCCGTAGCGCAAGGACCTTCAACGGAGAATCCGTGGCGTTCTAGGCTGCGGCAAATATCCAACGCGACGAGATTCTCGTCCTCCGCTACAAGTATCCGCAGTTTCCCCATGGCGCCCCCTAAGACTCTCCCTATTGTGCACACAGGTAAGGCGACCGAGTCCAGAGGCAGAAACAATGAAAGCCGAGAAATCCGGGCTCCCTACCCACACGCGAATAACTAAGGTCATGTTTTGAGACAGATAACGCTACTCCCCTATACACAATACGCTCCGGAAGCAAGCGATTGTGCCCAAGAATTGCGCTCGCGGTAGCACACATTACGTGCGCATCACGACGTCGAATTAAAAGCGAACAGGAAGGTCCTGAGCGACTGAAATGTTAATTGATCAATCCAAATTCACGTCGAATTCTAGCAAACTTGGACGAAGCCACGAGAATGATGAGAGAACGGTTAGGCTCTCTTCCTAGAATTTTCCAGTCAGCTGTTTGATGCGATTTCCTTGCACCATCTTCATGACAACCGGAAAAACATAGGCCTTACCAACCCCTTCGCGCTCAACGTAGGAATAAGAACCCACGACTCCCGTTTGCTCCGGGTGGAGGGCAAACGCCTTGAGAAGCTCCTCCGCTGACGGATTCCGGGAGATTGCTCGGGAGACACTGCCCGTGAGTACGGCAAAATCATACGCCTTCGCAGCGAACATGATCTGGCTATCCGATCCGTATCGCTTATTGAAGCGGTTGCGGAATTTTTCGCTGATCGACACCTGTGCGAAAACTGCGCCATCCATCATCCCTTCTGCGCGCTCGACGACCGCACTATTCTCAAAGCTATCGCTCCCGAACGTGGGGGCGAAGTAACGGAACTCTCGAAGCTGCTTGTAGAAGTACGGCAGCTGCGCCGGACTGAGAAACACACCAATGGCATCGTAGCCGCCAGACCGGATCTTGATAATCGTGGAGCGAAAATCCTCTTCCTCAAAGTTAAACACACCGGTTACGTCGAGGGTTTGGCTGGGTTTTAGCCGCCGCCTCAGGTCGACGATTAAGCGATTCGTCGCCGGCTGATTATTCTGAACCACCGCAAGCTTGCGATACCCCTTCACCGTGAGAAACCCGCTCAGCGTTTCAGCCACCTGCTCTTCGGCAATATGCGATCGGATGACAAAGTGTTTGCCTGCACCGGCATCTTCTGCCGAGGTGGCGACGAAAAGAGGTACTTGATCGGCTTCCGCCAAGGGAGCAACTGTGTTCGATGCCGGATCGCCGATAGCGTAAACAACGTTCGCTCCGTGCGTCTCGCGGAGCTTCTTGTATGCCGCTTCCGCTCCACCATTTGCGGCAGCAGAATCTGCAAAGACAAAGCGTACATCCTCGAGCAACGAAGGATGCTCGGCCGCAGCAAGCTCGGTTCCCCTTCGCGTCGCTTCAGAAATTTCTGCGATGTCACCCAACGACGGAAGAATAATTCCCACGGTAAACTCTTCCGCCAAACGACTTTCGCTGTTCCTATTCGTCTCGGGGAAAGCAATTACGACAGCAGGAGGAGAAATCAGACACGTAATGAAGAGTCGAAGAAGAAATTTCCGCATACCGCACCCCACATATCAAAAGAGAAGGAGCCCCGCTTCTCCCAAGCTGGATATTTATTGATTGTCCTAAATCAAATTACTCACTGGGAAGCGAGAGGATTCTCCGCCAACTTTTGATCTCGATCAAGGTTCCCGAAGCCGAAGTGAGCCGGATCAGCCACCTGGTTATACGGTAGAGCGAGAATTTGGGCAGTTTATGGCTCTCATCTTCAGATTCATCGGGGAAAAGCCGATCTTTTCTGTAGTCCCTCGGTATGACCGCCCCGCCATCCCTCGTTGATGGCAGCTCGGAGCCGGGGAAAAACGTGAAGAGGTTTCGGAAGATGCGCATCGGTACCAGGCTGGCACTTCTATTTTTTTCGGTAACGGTCACACCCCTCGTGATACTCGGCTCGGCCATTTACGCCCAGAGCTATTCCGTTGTTCGTCAGCAGGTTTTCAGAGTTCTCGAGAACAGCGCAACCAATCTCAAGTGGCGAATCGAGCTCTTGTCTGAACATTACTTCGATACCTACTCGAGCCTCGTGCAGCGCGCTCAACTTCGCGATAGCCTCCTCGACTATACCAGGCAAAAAGACCCGGACAGTCAGCAGCGACTCAAGTCCCTTCTCACCGAGACTGTTCAAGGCTCGAGAGTTTTCCTCCGGCTCGATCTCTATGATGGATCCGGCAATCTAATCACAAGCACCTCCGATACCGCTCGCTCGTCGACGCTCGCTGAACGCGATCGGATCACTGAGCCTCAGCACAATAATCGTTTTCTGACCTTTCGCCGAATCGCCAGCAGCACGGCGAGAATGGAAATGGCGTCTGAGTTAAAAGACGGCGACACTCGAATCGGCTTCATCAGAGCGATCTTTGATCTGACTCCATTCAAAAAACTCTGCGAACGGCCGTTAGGTGTTGGCTCGACCGAAGATGTGGTGCTCATTACCAGCACGGCGACCGGCCTTCCGGCATTCGTCACTCCACCGAAACTCTTTCGAACAGACCCTCCTCTCGAAGAGACATTGCGAGAATCCGAACAGTCTCTCACGATTACTCAGAACGATCTCTTGCTTGATAATATGTCCGATTATCGAGGAGAATCAGTCATCGCGGTCAGCAGACCGATCGACACCATGAATTGGAACCTGCTCGTGAAACTGGATCAGAAGGAGGTCTTCGCTCCCTTAGTCGCGATTCGCACCTTTATTTTGGGATCCTGCTCGCTGCTTCTGCTTCTCGTCATCGGACTTTCTCGAATGATTGCCAGAAGCTTCACGCGCCCGATTCAAGCACTCTCGGAAGCCGCGCACGAACTCCGCGAGGGCCAACTTGACTCCCGCGTACACATTCGCGAGGGCGGAGGCGAGATCCAGGAGACTTGTGTCGCGTTCAACCAAATGGCCGAACAGCTTCAACACTCCCATCGGTTACTCACTGAGCAGGTGCGTTCATTAGCGGAACGCGACCACCGAACGAGAGCAATGCTGAATTCAGCACTCGATGCCGTCATCAGCGTAAACAGCGAAGGGAAAGTCGTCGAATGGAACCCGGCCGCCGAAATTATGTTTGGTCACCCACGTGACGTTGCGATCGGTCAGCTTCTGATTCCGCTCATTTCGCCTTCAGCGTATCGAAGCAAATACATGGAGTCGTTCGCACATACGACCTCCGCAGTCGACACAATGACACCCTCGGCTCGTTTTGAAGCAAAAGCGGTTCGAAAGAACGGCGACGAATTTCCGGTCGAGTTCACGGTCTGCTCTGCGTCTGTTCAAGAACAGATCCTGCTGACCAGCTACATTCGAGATCTGAGCCGCCAGAAGGAGGCAGAGGAGCAGAACCTGCTTCTCAGCTCAATCCTGAAGGGCAGCGAAGATGCGATCATCGGGGAAGATCTCCAGGGGATCATCCGGGTCTGGAATCAAGGGGCTTCGAGGATTCTCGGTTGGGACGGAAGAGAGGTAATTGGGAAACACGCCTCTGCGATTCTTCCTGGAAGCCTGACACCGGCGGACTCTGAGATCGAAGAGGCTTCGCGGCTCGGCAAATCCATTGAAACAGTGGAAATCGTACGAAAAAGGAAAGATGGCACCTCAGTCTATCTTTCACTCAGTATTTCTCCAATCCGCACGTCTCAAGGAGAGCTGGTTGGACGAGCCACAATTGCAAGGGATATCACTGAGAAGCGCCTCGCAGAGGATCTTATGCGCGCCTCACTTCATGAAAAGGAACTCCTCTTGAAGGAGGTGCACCATCGCGTAAAAAATAACATGCAGGTCATCTCGAGCTTGCTGAAACTTCAGAGCGAGTATCTTGGAGACGACGGCGCGAGGAGGCTGTTTAAGCAAAGTGATGAACGCATCCGCTCTATGGCAATCATCCACGAGCGTCTCTATCGCGCAGAGACCCTCAGTGAGATCGATCTGGCAGAGTATATCAAAGAGTTGACCAGCTTCCTTCTGCGATCGCATTCGGTAAGACCGGAGAGAATCACGGTAAACATGAATCTCCTTCCCATCCAACTAGGGATCGACCAAGCGATTCCCTGTGGGCTTCTTCTCAACGAATGCATCTCTAACGCATTCAAACACGCGTTTAACCCGGAGACGGGTGGCGAACTGACGATCACTCTCGGAGTCGACGGCGAAGATGTGATGCTCAGCATTGCCGACAATGGCAAGGGCCTCCCGGCGAATTTCGATCCGATGCGTCCGGAATCGATGGGTTTTGAGATTGTTAGAACGCTTACAGAGCAGCTTCAAGGCTCGCTCGAAGTGCAACGTGCTCAGGGGACGGACTTAATTTTTCGCTTTCGCAACATGAAAGCGCAACAACAAAGGAGAAAGGATCATGGAACCCGCCAGCATCTTAGTATGTGAGGATGAGCGGCTCGTTGCCAGGGATATCAGCTCCGCTCTCGAGCGAAACGGATATATTGTGGCCGGGATCGCATCAGACGGAGAACAAGCATTGCAAATCGCGAAGGACAAACTCCCGGATTTGGCGCTGATGGACATCCGACTTCGTGGCAACATGTCGGGAATTGATGTGGCGGGTCAGCTTGTCGATCAGTTCGGTATACCTTCGATTTATCTGACGGCATACGCCGACGAAGATACGTTGAATAATGCAAAGGCGACTCAGCCCTTGTCCTATCTCATTAAGCCCTTCAACGAAGTGGAGCTCAAGGCCGTCGTCGAAGTGGCCCTTCACCGCTTCCGAGAGCAGCGTCACGTTGTGGGCGCGCTACAAGACTACATCGGAGAACACTGCGACAGCCAGGTGCTCGAAAAGGCGCTTGAGCGTGAACGAGAGTTCATGCGAGTCGAAGAGCTTGGAGCTCAGTTCCGAGTTGCCGGCAACATCGCAGAGCAACTGAATCATCACTTGGAGCTTTTTGCCGCTCACGTCGAGCCGGTAGCACAGGATAACACTCTTAATCAGGAGCTGAAAAACATGCTTCGCGGTGCTCTCGTGCATCAGGATCGTGCCGCGCAGATAGTCGCCCGGCTTCTCGAATGTAAAGAGCAGACTCCGGAACACGTAACCCAGTGCTCCCTCGAAGTGCTCGTTCGAGAGTGCATGAGAGAGACGACTCACCGAGTAGGGCGAGAGGTCGATTTCGTTGAATGTTTCGCCCCACTTCGGCTGGTCAGCGAGATTGACCGGGGACGGATCGACGAAGCGCTCGTGAACATCATGATCAACGCGTATCAAGCGAGCAAGGAAGAACCTCTCGTCATCGTCAGCACTTCGTTCATCTACGAAGAGCTGCCCGAGCGATTCAATCCTGTCTCCCGGCCTGGTTGGTATAATGTCATTGAGGTGACCGATTTTGGAAAAGGCATTCGGAATGAGCACATGGACCACATCTTCGAACCGTGCTTCAGCGCCACTCAAATTCCCTTCAATACCGGCCTTGGGCTGAGCCTGGCGTACAACACCATGCAGGCGCACCTCGGCTGGATCTCGGTGAAGTCAGCTCCGAATGCCGGTACCACTGTCTCGATGTATCTTCCGAGCGCGCAAGCGCCGGAAGCCGTCGAACGTCAGCGAGCGGATGCCCTCAAACACGAACGCTGAGTTCCCTGAAAAAGGGCTGATTTTCACCCGAAAACAGCCCTTTTTTTGCCGCTTTATCGAATATGAAAAACTGACGATATTTCCTTCAGGGAATTCCTGTCGGGAGCATCGGAAAGTTATGACATTCACGCGGCGCGCGCTTATCATCGAGGACGATCCGGGAATGGCCAACCTCCTCTCGGAGGCAGCCGAGGGTGTCTCGCTCCGATCAAATGTCGCTTCAACCGCGAAAGCGGGGATTGAGCGAGCAACGAACGAAGAGTTTGACCTCTTCATCATCGATCTCACCCTTCCAGATTTTGACGGCTTTGAATTGTGCAAACTTCTCCGCGCGAAGCGGCCGAACATGCCAATCCTCATCGTGAGCTCCCGCGCGTCGGAAGTCGACAAGGTGCTTGGCCTCGAACTCGGGGCAGATGACTACGTGGTAAAACCATTTGGGCAGCACGAAATCAAAGCAAGAATGAAGTCTCTGCTTCGGCGTGCTGAGCGCATAACCGCAGGGGAATCAGTCCTCAAAGTCGGGGAGATTGAATTAGATAGCGCCAGCCGCCGAGTGACGATCGCCGGAAAGCCCATCCCTCTCACCGCCCTTGATTTTGACATTCTCTGGCTCTTGGCATCGGCTCCGGATCGAGTTTTCACTCGCGATGAGCTTATGCAATCAGTATGGGGATACAATGCTTCAGATTTTGGCCCGTCGGTGACCGCGCAGATGAGCCGACTTCGATCGAAAATCGAACCGGATCCATCCAAGCCTCGATATCTTCTCACTGCTCGTGGAGTTGGATACCGGCTTCGCGGATAAATCGCATGGTTCAACGGCGGTTCTCTTTCCTGCCTCGGTTCACCACCTCTCTCTACGGTCGGCTATCTATAGCATTTTTCTCGACGTTGGTGCTCTATGGGGCATGTCTCGGTTATAGCATTTACCGGACCATGCTCTACGGCTCCGACAAAAGCCGCCAGATAATTTCATGGCAATCTGCAGCAGCGATCGCCTCGGAGCTCGAGCCCCAGTTCGCCGGCGGCGTGAGCTTTCAAGAACTTTCGCGGAAGATGCTGACGTTCGCGGAACGCCAACCCGATACCGACCTGTATATCGTAACCGAAGACGGAAGAATCGAAGCGGAGTTCGCACCCATCGGCGGATCGACCATAGAGGGTTCAATCGACATGGTTCCGGTCCGAGCGTTTCTCGGCGAGAGAGGAAAATCACTCGTTCCGCTGTATGGCTCGAATCCCCGAGGCCGTGATCGACGACCGTTCTCGGTCGCTCCGATTGAGATCAAGGGACGGAAATATTTCGTTTATCTCGTTCTCGGGAACCGTCTCGAGGCGGGACTTTCACAGAGATTCTTTGACCGGGAGTTGATCTCGGGATTCATTTTTACCGTGTTGATCATCACGGGATCAAGTGTCGCAGCGGGACTTTTGATTTTCTACTTCATCACTCGCCCGTTCTCTTCGATTCTCGGCATCTTATCGCGATTTCGCGAAGGTGATTTCTCCTCCCGGCTACCGCCCGGCCGCTCCGATGAGTTCGGGATACTTTCGGATGCAGTGAACTCGATGGCAGACTCTATCTCGTCAAACGTGAGCCAGCTCGAACAACGGGACAACTTAAGACGTGAGCTCGTGGCAAATGTCGCCCATGACCTTCGAGGCCCACTCGCGCTGATTGCGGCCGACACCGAGCGACTGAGAGAATCGTTTGGAGACGAGGATTCCGATGGCCAATTAGCTCAGGACTATTGCCAAAACGTTGAGAGGAATTCTCGAATGCTCGCAAAACTTCTTACGGAGTTGTTTGATCTTGCGAAACTTGAGGCGAAGGAGACAGTTCCCGATCGATGCCCCGTCGAGCTCGAAGAGCTCTTTCTGGAACTGGAGGCTCGCTACTCGAGAGCGACCACGCAACGGGGAATAAGATTTTTGGTTAATTGTGAGGACTCACTTCCACCTGCATATTGCGACGCTCAGCTGATCGAGCGCGCCCTGGGAAATCTCATCGAGAACGCCCTTCGATACGTGGAGCAAGATGGCGAAATCGAGCTCCGGGCGGAAAATGCACACACCGGAGTTCTCGTCTCCGTGCGCGATTCCGGATGCGGGATCTCGGAGAAGGATGTCCAGCGAATTTTCGAGCGGAACTATCAAGTAGACGGCAGAAAAAACAACGGAACAAGTGGACTCGGGCTCGCCATCGTTCGACGTATCCTAGAAGCGCACGGGAGTGCGATCAGAGTCGAGAGTCGTGAAGGAGAAGGTACGATTTTTTCCTTTCAGCTCAGTTTCGAAGCTGCGACGGATTCACTTCACCCTGCATGAAGATCCGGCTCTGAAAAAATCAACGTCAGACACGCACTCCGGAAAGATCTGCACCCTCGTGGGTTTTGTGCCGTTTTCGTTTCGTTTTAGCAGCGCGCGAAAATAGATGTCTTTGCATTCTTTGTTTGCCCCGGATACCGCGAGACTGCCGTCTGACCCGCCAAAACATCCGTCGCCCGTCCACCGGAAATAGTCATCGCGGCCTATCGCATATCGGACAGCCAAGGGAATCTCATGTCGATGAGTTGCGGATTTTTTGGTGCCGTATGCGTATCCGTATCCCCAATAGTCTGCAGGAGTTTTCGGCCCAAGCGTATATCCGGACGTGAGGCGAGTGCATCGAAGTTGAGACGGTATACTGCTGTTATCATATCCGGTTGCAACGTGGTCGTCGGGACATTGAAAATCACGAACTAAAATACTCTCGTCGGAAAGAATATCTTTCGCCGGGAGCCGACAGCAGCTGCCGGCATGTAACGATTGATGCTTTGGGTAGCGCTCGCCATCGCCGACAGCGACGAACGCATAATCGGGAGGGCAGAAGCCGATGCTCGTCGACCATTTCGATCCGACCGTCATCGGCACGTAACCATTGCAAACGTAAGGACCTTCAGTTTCACCTGAGCGAGTCACCGCACGATAGGGCTCGGGAGGCGGATACGAGAGGAAATTCTCAGCTCGAGCTTCGCCGCTTCGAAGCACCACCTCAACAGCTTTCCGAGAATATACTTTTGATTTTGGATCCCGAAGACTGAGAAAATGTTTTCCTGGCTGAACCGCAGATACCTCGTATCGCCCCTTTTCATCGGTAACCACCGAAGTGTTTTCGTCGAGCACGAGTGAGACACCGCTTTGAGGAACCAAGTTCGAGCGCTCAAAAATTCGCACGGTCTTCAAATCAGCGTCGAAAACAGCAATTTCCGACACTCCGTCCCCTTGCCAATCAACAGCGGAAACTCTCGAAGCTGCACTTAGCGTGGGCATTCCTGAAAGCTCCATTTCAATCCCCGTTTCTCCGGCAGAGAGAATCAAATGCCACCCCGTCACTCCGCCTCGATAGGAAATGAGGTCATCTCGACCGTCGCCATCGAAATCCCCGGAGACGGTTTGCGCTGGTTCCGCGCCGGAGGGAATTTCCGCCCACGTGAGAAGATTAAAATCGGCGGGGCAGTACTTGTCGTGCGGCACCGGGCATCGAACCGCAAACAGGTTTTCGGCACGTCGGAAGATCAGTTCTGGCACACCCGTACCGAAACGATCGAGGAAAGCAAACGGCCTTACTTCCTCCGAGCCGAGCTCGTTCAGAGAATACGACTCGGGGAGCTGATTCAGGTTCGTGAACTCATACGCCATGCCCGGCGCCGATGAGATCACGAGCCGGATGGGCGAGCGGGATGAATGTCTCTCGCCCATCGAAACTAAAGTCCAGGGAATCAGGTCGACGTTCGAGATAGGAAACTTTCGGAGAGAGAGAGTTCCTTCATCGAGACGCACGGTCTCAATGACTTCATCTATCGATTTCTCAAGTGCCACAAAAAAAACCTGCGACGAACGTTCAAAGGGAATCAGTGCCGCAGTGTCAAAGTTTGCGTCCGGAATTGACAGTTCCCAACGCAGCGCAAACGAGCCGTGTTCCCACCGATGAATTTCTAGATTCCCTCCTTCACACCCCACGATGAGATCAAGCGCGACATCACCATCGAAATCTCCGAAGAAAGGTTTTCTGCATTTCTTCTGAAGCTTTGGAATTGGAAAACTTTGCTCTCGAAAATGTATTTCGTCAGTGGCTTGAAAAACCCTCCCAAAGATCTTTCCGCTGTTCACGCTCGACGAAGCGACCTCGGGAGTATCTGCATCGACTCTAGCGGCAACAAAAAACAACAACACGAAACACCAGCAAGAACTTCGAATGGATTTTTCAAACCTCATCGGAGACTCAACAATCACGTTGTTGTGCGCCGGCGCACAATGAATTCAACGACTTACCAAACACGACGTGCGTCATCGTGAATCACCTCGCACTCACGACCACGAGTTGCAGGAATTTAATTTCACGGCATTAAAGCAAAGTGCGTAGAAGGGAGGCAACGAGCATTTATGAACTTCAGTTCGATTTTTCCAGGAGAAAAATCAACTCTTGCTTTGCGCGCTCGGGCAACAAAATTTCCTCGATGTTCGATCTCGTATCACCGCCCACTTTGCTTCCAGAGAAGTTTTTAATGGTTCTGTTGATCTCTCCAATCGATCTGGCTTAACGTCCTCTTAACTAAAGCGAAGTCGCGATTCGAAACGCAAACACTCTCGAGAGCCTGCTCTCAAGAAGGAGGCGAGGTAGACATCGAAACTTCCGGAAACGGGTCTTGGCTCGTAACTCGGCTGAGAGGGTGACTTCTCACCGGCACACTGCACGGAAGAAATTTCGTGTGACGTTCGTAAACTCGATATACCTGCGAATCCAAAAGTGCCGCAGGTGACAATAAGTCGTTGAGAGATTACGAGCGGCGGGAAACATGGAGTCTCTCGCAGAATTTATTCTGCCGGAGTTTATCTCTGAAAGGAGAGGTACCCTGAAACCCGGTGAGCGCGGCGTTTGGACTTCGAGACTCTTATCATTCGCTCCTCGGAGCGTATGCTGAGAACCACTCGAACGCCGTGTAGGATTCAAGGAGGACCGCCTTAGAGAACCCGTTACACCAGGGTTTCAGGTGAGGAACACATTCACTTGTGTCCCCCGCCCGGAATCAGGGGCGGTGGACCTCGTCTTTCGATGAGGCTCACCGCTGGGAGAAAGTGACGAGCGGACGTCTGCATAAAACGAAACCGGCTGGCAACAATCGGAGGTAGGCAAAGCAGATGAGAAGCAAAGTCCCGGACTGCAAGGTAACTTGTTTGAAGGTGATAAGTTAGTCCGTCGCAAGAATGACTTTTTACCACGTGCGTAGCGAGCCAAAAGCTCGCTACGCTTTTTTTTTGCCCTTCGTCCGATGCTTGTCTCTTGTGTCTCTTGTCTTCGTCTTCCTGATTGGACTTCAGTCGTCCTGATTGAACTTCGCTTGCCTCCAGCTCCTCCAAAACAAAAGAGCGCTCAACAACCGGGGCTCTTCGGCCGCAGAGAAGAATACTCAGAAGAATATTCATGGGAGAAAGCCACAAGGAAGAAAGGCAGGAGGTCTACCCGCTTCCCGCGGCAATTACTTCTCAAATCCGCAGGAAGCGACTAGATTTTTTGGAACCACGTGCCAGCACGAAAGTGCGCTTTTAAGTCCGTCGCTTCTACTAGGGTATAGATAAGTTGTTGTTCCCACAAGTTGTTATCTCGTTTGGAGTTGAAGAGAACTGTTCGGAAATGGAAGGCCGCGGGTAACATTCGAGCGCTTGACCTAACGAAGCGCCACGGTTACTCGTAAGTTTCGTCAGTAATGAAGTAATGTTCTCTCAAACGACGTGAACAGATGAGCTTCCCTGACAACGTTCTTTCAAAGCGGGCTCCATTCTGGCTGATGTCGTGGAGCCCGATGTCATGGAAATTCATATTCGTTGTCTTCACCAACCGTGAAGGCAAAGCCATGAGCCCAATGGTTTTGACCTCTCTCCTGCCCACCCAACCCCACTTTCTCGCCCTTCCCTCTCTCTCTCGAGGAACGACACGATGGAAAACACATGGACGCGATTCCGCACCGTTTACAAGCGCGTGCAGGAGCCGCCGCCAAGCGGCACCCGAGTCAGCCGAATCTCACTCATTCGTGAGAAGGTCGGCATCCGACATGACACCAAGCTGGAGGACGTAAATCGGGACGTGGTCACGAACGACGAAGCAGAAGAGATGGCCCTTCGCATCTACAACTGCGCGAACACCCAAGGCCGTCTGCACGAAGACGAACTGAAGGAGCTGACCGGCGAACGGCACCCGCTCGTGGCGGTGCTCGCGTTCTTCGTGAAGTTCGCGAATATCTCGGCACTCGCGAAGGCGGAGTCCGCGATCGCCTTGGCTCGCCTGCAAGATCGTGAACATCTCGACGACACGTTCTTCGGCCCGGAAGTGAGCATCGTGGAGAGGACACAGCCCCGACCGGCGTTCGCGGCGGTCTCCGAAGTGTTCGACACGGATCCGGTCGTGATCTACCTCGTGATGTGGGCCGGGTCGGTATCAGGAGCCGAACGCGTCGAGCGCACCGAAGCGGTGCTCTGCTGTCTCGCACAGATCTGCGAAATGCTCAGCCCGACTCCTCGCGGCACCCTCGTCAATTTCGCGATCGCCGTCTCGAACAAGCCGGAGCCGACGGTCGAGGGCTGGGAGGAGCCGTCGGCGCACACGCTCGACATCGCCGCGAAGCTCGGGACGCGACTCGGCATCCAAATTGTCAGGAAGGCGTACTAAAGGGGGTACTCGATGGGCGGTAAACACTTACCATTCGTCACCTCTCCCTTTCCTTGAAGGTTTTCACTAGCGAAATGCTCGTGGCAGCCTTCGAGGATCTACTTCAGTGCGACGAATCTTCCATCGGCTACTCGAAACATCTTCACTCGCATCTTCCAAGAACCTTCTGGAGTGAATGAGATATTTCCAAGCGCACCAGGATAATCTTTCAATAGCCTTAGCTGCTCGCCTACTGATTCGCGCGTGAGCGTTGATTTTCGAATCGCCTCCGCAAGCAACCCAACGCCGTCGTAACCCCATGCGTAGTAGATCAACATTCTCGCCGGTCGATTATGCGTCTCTTCATAGAGCTTCTTCAGTCGATGAGCATTTTCAGTTTCCGGATCGGTCACGAGCGACTGAAACACCCCTTCAAACACTGTCTTGTCGAGCTCAATCTCCTGCTCATTCAGATTGTCTGAAGTGATGATGGGTCCCTTGAATCCGAGTTGCCGGGCTTGCCGAAAGAACGTGAGGATGTGTGACGTAACCGGCGCGTAAATCACGTCCGGCTTTTTATTCAACGCTCTTAAAAGCGGCGTGCGGTAGTCGGCTTCGGTCGGCGATGAAGCGTTTGATTCAATGATTTTTCCTCCGAGACTTTTAAACTCCTTTTCGAACCCGCTCTGCACGAGGAGCGACCATTCACTGTTCGTCGCCAGCGTGGCGGCAGTTTTTGCATTAAGTTCCTTTGCCGCAAATTCTGCTGAAACCTCGTACGTGCTCGGCAGCCAAGGTCCGATGCCGAACGCATACTCCCCAATCGCTTCAATCTCTGGTGTCGAATCCCAGACGGTTATGTTCGGAAGGTGCGCGGTCTCGAGAACGCTTCCAGCGGCCTTTGTCTCGACGACCCCGGTGATGACGACACCCAATATTCTCGGATCGGCCGAAAATTTCTGCGCCAGCATGTGCGCGCCTTTCGGCGTGTAGGCAGAGTCTTGGATGTCGAGCTCCAGTGTCCTCCCGAGAATTCCCCCTTTCTCATTAATCTCGGTGACGGCAATTTCGGCACCTTCTCGAATTGCATTGCACCCCTGCGCAATCTCCCCCGTGAGGCAAAAGAGCCCCCCGATTCGAATCGGGTCGGGGCCTTCCGCGCTCGCAGATGAGGCAATCCAAGGAGACATAAAAGCCAGAAAGAGGAAGAGAAAATATATTCGTTTCATACCGGTATTTGTATCGCGTTTCGAACCACCGATCACGCGCCCGTAAAACACGAGAGAAAATTAAGAGATTTCTGCGATCGAGTTAACTCTCACGAGAAACCGGCTGAAGACTGCAAAGGAATTGCATTCGAAACTTCGGGATCAACATGGGAGAGTTTGTGATCTCCCTGAGGAATGGACCAAAAAGAACCTCCCGGATCCCGGAGCAGAAAGCTCCGGGAATCCGGAAGAACATTCATCCTCGCTCAAGAGTGATCCCTTCCAGATCGCGAACGAGCACGAACTGCGACTGGGCACGCCGAGCCGCTTCGGCGGCTGCCTCGTAATGCACGTCGTCGAACTTAGAGTCCTTCAGCCCGATCGCCAGCCGACCGCCAGCCCTGCAGGAGGCCGCCAACGAGTGCGGGTCGGTATCGACGTAGACCAGCTCCGTCGTGCTCACGCCGAACCGAACGCACATCGAATAAAAGCTCATCTCGTCTTCCAGACCGCAGAGCTGGCCGTGGAACGGATTCCTCGCGCCATGCTCGGAGGTGTACGCGGTCTCAACGTTCAACCCGCATCCCTCAAGGCCGGCGGACATCGCGAGAAGCAAGGTCATGCGGTGCGTGAAGCGAGAGACGAGTCGGGTCGTCGCAATAGCCGACGCCGAGGCGACGAACCGTTCCAGCCCATTGCGCGCCGCCGACGCGGCCGCATAACGAAGTCGGCTCTTGTCCCAGTCCTTGTGCAAGGTCGCGTGCGCATGAGCATGAATCCAACGTTGCAGTTCCGCCGTGCAGAAGCCGTCAGGTTCGGGCAACGCCGAGCGATGAAACTCTTCGTACGCCTCGTCGCTGAGCATCGAGAGCCAATGACCCCCGCGGTTGGTGTCGTCTTCAACCGCAAACATCTCAGGCTCGATCGTCCGCCTGGGCAGGGCGAACTCATGAATCCGCGCCTTACTATCCAAGAGACCACGGTTCTCGTAGTCACGAGCCAGCCATCGTCGGATCGCATCTTCAGCAAAGAGCCGAAGGGGATTTCGCTCGAGCGCCGCGCGCACGACCTCGAAAGCAACGACCTTGATCCCAGAAGGAACCTTGATGCAAGCCTGATCAAGCACCACCGGCGCCATCGTCCGTTCTCCTAAGAAACGCTCCGCTGGAATGAAAAACCGAAATTGGTCCATCCTCGGGAGCAAAGACGGAGTGCGTCAAAACTTGCGCTCGAGCCTCGGCTCCCAAGAAACTTGCATGTCCCAGTGTTTGAGTTTGAGAGAGCCAAACACGGCTTCATATCGAAATAGGAGACCAGGCGCAGACACTCAGTGAGCGCTCGAGTTTTTCTTCAGAGAATCAAAGAGGATATCGTGAAAAAACTGCCAACAATTTTTCGGCAACACGCTCGCAGAATTGGACTACACGTCTTCTGCCCACTCCAACGACTCGCTGAGCGAGGTATTTGCATACTCCAGGTGAATCACTCGGCGAGGCTTCGATGAAATTGTCTTTTTCGAAGAATGGAGAATCAGCGGCCGCATGAGGATTGCATCACCGGACTTTGTCGCGCAAAGCACACTTCCCATTTTCTCCGCGATCGCTGCGGCCTCATTTGCTGCCACCCTCCCGAGTCGATGAGATCCCGGAACCACCGAAAGCGCGCCGTTTGTCTCGTCCGAGGGATCGAGGTGAAGGCGAATAGTGAGCATGCTCTCAAGTATTTCT
This sequence comes from uncultured Bdellovibrionales bacterium, assembly GCA_964509425.1. Taxonomy (GTDB): domain Bacteria; phylum Bdellovibrionota_C; class UBA2361; order SZUA-149; family CAZDWZ01; genus CAZDWZ01. The sequence goes on from CAZDWZ010000024.1 coordinate 32,170, forward strand.
ACTGGCGGCTGGACATGAACGATTCCTTCCTTGATCGACCACGGACCGTATCCCTCGACTTCGGACTTTTTGTTGACCGCAATCGACAGATCTTGATGCCAGGGCACCTTCCAATTCGTATCCTGATTCTTGTTAAACAAAATAGAGCGAACCAGTTTCGATCCTTGACCAAGCTCGGCCTCGATGAGGTCCAAGACAACCCGCGACTCTGAAAGCGCCTTTACCTCTGCCGAGCGACGGAGCAGTCCGCGCGTGCCGGCTGAAATGTCGGAATTAAATATTGGTTCGAGTGCCAAGCGGAGGGAGGCGACAACTTCGGATGTAAGAACTCCCCGGAGTATGCAAAACCCTGAGTAATCCAAATGTTTATTTTTTGAGATTCTCACGAATCCTCGGAGAGAGAAAATCGGAGCGAGAAAATAGGAGAGAGAAAATCGAAGAGAAAAAATTGGAGCGGGCGAACGGATTCGAACCGTCGACTTCCTGCTTGGCAAGCAGGCGTTCTAGCCACTGAACTACGCCCGCTCATCAAAGTTTCATAAGGGCGGAGGCGGTATATAGCCTAATTCGCTTGCGGGGGAAAGCGTCCTATTTGCTTGAAAAAACCCATTGATCCGGCAAGTAAATAGAAGCACCGAAAACGGCGGATGAGGAGCCGATTCCTAAACTTTTGCCATGGCCTCAGCGACTCGCTGGAGGGTGCTCGGGGTGATAGCCGCGATGCACAGGCGCCCGTCGTCAATACCGTAGATTCCGAATTCACGCTTCAGGCGTTCCATCTGAACCTTCGAAAGTCCGGAATAGAAGAACAAACCCTTTTGATTCCGAAGATGGCTGAACTGCTCGCCTTTCCCCAGGGTCTCCAACTGTGACAGGAGGGAAAGACGCATTTCCGAAATTCGTGTGCGCATCTTTTTTACTTCGTCTTCCCATCGCGCCCGTAGCTCGGGATTATTCAGAATGGTGGCAACCAGCTTCGCTGGATCTCGCGGCGGCGACGAATAGGTAGCACGAATATCAGTCTTGATTTGAGAAACAACTCGGGATGCTTCATCGGCGCTTTGCGTGACGACGTTGAGAGTTCCGATTCGACTGTTATAGAGCGAAAAGTTCTTTGAGAACGATCCTGCCGCGAGAAACGACATGCCTGCTTCGGTGAACATTCGAAGCACCTTCGTGTCCTCTTCCAGTCCCTGATCGAATCCCAGGTACGCGAAATCGAAGAAAGGTATGAGCTGACCCTTTTGACAGAGCGCGAGCACTTCCGTCCATTGGGCTTCGCTCGGATCGAATCCGGTTGGGTTATGGCAATTCGCCTGCAACATGACAATGCTATGAGCTGGGGCGCTCGCCAATGTCTGCTGCATTTTTTCAAAAGTCACGGTGCGGGTAACGTTGTCGAAGTATGGATATGTGTTTACCTCGAATCCCGCCCGCTCAAAAATGCGAATGTGATTCACCCAAGTCGGGTCACTCACGTACACTGAGGAGTTCGGGTAGTATCTCTTAAGAAAATCAGCACCGACGCGAAGAGCCCCAGTCCCGCCAATGGTCTGGATGGTGATAATTCGTTTCTGGTTCACAGCGGCGGAATCCGCACCAAAAAACAGGCGCTGAGACGATTCGCAATATGAGGCAAGTCCGGTAATCGGCAGATAATCAACTTTGGCGCTGGGGTCTTCCCGCTCGGTCACCGGAACGGAAATAAGATTGGTTTTCATCTCGTGCACGACATCAAGGAAACGAGTGCGCCCGTCATCACCCCGATACACTCCGATACTGAGATCGATTTTGTCAGTTTTGGCGTCCCGGATGTATTCTTCGCGGAGCCCGAGAATCTTATCTGCAGGAGCTTGCGTAACGGCATCAAATGCTGCGAACCCGGACATAAAAACCCTTCAGTTATGCCTGAATGAATTGAAAAAGGACTATTTTGGTATCATGGATTACGAAGGGAAGTCGAGAGTCTCACCACCCTGACTTCTTGCATTCGAGTGGATTACTTCTTAGATTTTTCTGAAATTTCTTTCAGTCTTCGAACGACGATTCTCGGCACAAGTCCGGAGACATCGCCGCCGTTTCTGGAGATTTCTCTCACCACGCTCGAGCTTATGAAAGAAACATGATCGGAAGTCATCAGAAATACCGTCTCTACCTTCTCCTGGAGATGTCGGTTGATGATCGCCATCTGGGCCTCGTACTCGTAATCCGTGACTGCCCGAAGACCGCGGATGACCACTGAGCCGCCGAGACTAAGAACGTGATCGACAAGCAGTCCCTTGAATCCGCAGACAGACACTCGTTTCCGGCTCGCGGGCGGGAACTGCTTCACAACTTGGCTCACCATTTCCACTCGTTCGTCAGCCGAGAAGAGCGTTCTTTTTTTGCTCTCGTTCACGACGGACACTCGCACCCGTTCAAACACGCCGAGCGCCCTCTCTATAATATCAACGTGCCCGTTCGTGATGGGGTCAAACGTGCCCGCATAAACGGCCAGTCTATCGTTTGCGTTTTTTTTGCTTCCCATAAGAATCAATATCACTCGCGGAAATAGAGATACGCTTTTGAGTCTCCAAAAAATTTTTCAAAAATAAGCTCGAAGCCCTGGTCCTCCGGAACGTCGGGTTTTTCCTTCTTATCGCATTCCATAAAGAGATAGGCACCCCTGTCCAGGAGGCTGTTCGAAGCGAGTGACGCCGCAAGCCCATCCAACAGTCCCTGATGATACGGCGGATCGGCAAGTACCAGGTTGAAGGCCGGACCGTTCGCAGCATCCTTCACCCACTTCGCTACGTCCTGGCAGCGGACGTTTGTTTGGCCTGAAATTCCGAGTTTCCCGAGGTTGATTTTGAGCGCCTCAGCGAGACCCCGGTCGCGTTCGACAAATGTTGCGCTTTTTGCCCCCCGTGAAATTGCTTCAATTCCGAGCGCGCCGGACCCGGAGAAGAGGTCGAGAACGCGTAGGTCGGCATAGTCGAGCCGAGAACTAAGGGAGGAGAACACCGCTTCGCGAAGCTTGCCGGAGGTCGGTCGGATGCCGGACACCGAGGGGAAATGGATAATGCGCCCGCCGAGGGTCCCGCTGATGATTTTTAAATTTCCGATTTCGGCCAAAGTTCCGGATCCGTCGAATATTAAGGTTTGTTTTCTCGAACAAGCGATAGTACAAAGCCGCTCCGATAACGATTCCAGGGAAGGCGTATGGCCGGAGAAAAGCTGAGCACTGAAAATCTCGCATTGAATGCGGCAAGACGTCAAAAGCGACTTGCTTATTGGCGCGAGCAATTCCTCATCCCCGGCACGCTGAGTGACGGCGAAAAGTCCCGCCTGGAAGATATGTTCGGAACCTATCAGCTCCTCATATCGAGATTGATTAAGGCGCAGGCCGGCCAAAAGGCAGGAAACGAAGGCGATGACCTGAACGAAGTCGAATCTCGGCTTTCGGCCTTCGATCGGCAGTTTAACGAGATTTTTGGCGCGAAACGGCTCATGACGAGTCAGTTCGGGACCTCAGCGGTAAAGGACTAAGCCTCCAGGCCGGCCTTGCCCGCCGTTACTTTAGCGAAGGCGGGTTGTTTTTTCCCCCAATCCCATTTATCTTCCCCGTCCCGCGAGGCGTTAGCTCAGGCGGTAGAGCAGCTGCCTTTTAAGCAGCGGGTCGCTGGTTCAAGTCCAGCACGCCTCAATTTTTTTCTCAAGTTCCAATCAGGGTCTTATTCCGAGGCCAACTCCTCTTCTTCCTCCTGTTCGAAATTTCGGCCGGTTCGTTGAACCGCGACTCGACGCTTCGTTCTGGATCGATAGGATGCTGTCTCAATAAACGGCTAGCCTAAAGTGATTAACGAAACAGTAAGGCTGATTGCGGAGGATGAGCTCAGAGCGTCATTTCCACGTCTCTAAAAATTTCTCGGCATCAGTGTTTGCCATTCGAGAGCTTGCCCAGTTCAAGAATCGGTATACGACTCTACGCTGATCTTCGGTGAAATCTTTCGGTCCATATCGATCCGGTGCAAAAGAAAATACTATCCATTCGACGAGCCCGCTGTCGCCTCCCTCGTAGGCTCGGCGAAAATATGCCGGAATATAGTAGAGGAACGCTTTCCGCGAGAACAAAGACAAATCTGTGCTCAGTCGATCAACGGTCTCCGCCGAAAGCTGATCCCAAGGACATCCTTTCAAATTCTCTTGGACGAACTCGCATTGCTCACAATTACAATTGTTGTGAACGAGTTCTGAAAGCTTCGGCGCTGGGGCTGGAGGGAAAGCCGCGAGCAGCGCCTCGACAAAGCCGCTGGACATCTTTCGTGGTGGTTTTCCCATGGGTTTTTGAAACCGTCGAATCAGGCTTGCATAAAGGTCCAAGGTCAATCTTTCTTCATCGATTTGTTATGCAGTCTCCTCGGCTCCCGTTTCTAAGTTAAACACATACTTGCGTCCGTTGAAGTCCGAAACCTTGAAGGTCTGACCAACGATCTCAGCATCCCCCGTGAAGACATCGGCGCCTCCCGCCTGCCACAGGATGTGCCCATCTCGCGTGAACCGCGTTATCAACAATTCGCCGTGGACCAGGAGGGCACCATGAGTTTGATCGTGAAGCAGCGCAAAACAAGTTGCGTCATCTATCTTCACAGCAAAGACCAGCTCCAAATTTGAATCTGAAAGGCACACTACGAATCCGCTGATCGCGAGATAGAGACGATCGTCTGCGGCAAAGTCGGCTCATGGGGGATTACTGCTTCCCAAGGATTCGCTCCAGAGCGGCATCCGTGCCATCGCGTTCTATGAGAGCTGGAATCTCATTTCGAAAGTTAGCAACGATACCAACATTTTCAATAATACAGTCGTAGATCCGCCATTCCCCGCTCTCCTCGCGATTGAAGCGGAAGGCGATGGGAGACGAACTCCCTTCGCCCGGAGGCGAAAGCTCGACGGCGACAACGGTTCTGTCCTCTTTTTCCTGATTCGCTTTGGCAGATGTCTTCGGGTGGCTGAGATCGTATTTTCTGAGCGCCTTCACCATCGTTCGCACGAAAAGCCCGCTCAGCGCATCGACGAACTCTGTTTGTTTCGAAGTTGCAATTTTGCCCCACGTTGGTCCCAAAATCGCCTTCGCGATTCGTTGCTGAGAAATCACCGTCAACACCACATCTGCGTCGACGGATTCAGACTTGGGAGAATCAGCGGACTTTGCTTGGTGTATCTGACTTAATAACGCGACCACGATCGCTTCGGGTGATGCGGCCTGAATCGCAACATTCGCATTCTGCGATGCTGGGACTTCCGGTTTCTCCGTAGTCAGTTCATCCAATACCGACAGGATGACAATACGCCTTGCAGGCTCAAGCTCATTGAGACGGTCGCGAATAGTCGACGGCGGGAGCTTTTGTTGAGACATCGCATCCCGTAGAAGGATGCGAACTTCCGTTCTCGTTTCTTCGGGATCTCGCTCCTGCAAATCTCGGAGACGCTTCAGCAGAGTCGCTATCACCGAGAGATCGTTTGAGCCCGACAGTTTAGCCGGTGGCTTCTCAGGAGTAGCAAACGGATTCGGCCCGTCATCTTCCGCTTGATTCTCGACATAAAGATAGAGAGCGACGAAACCGAGAAGGGCGATAAAAACAGACAATCGGTGAAGAGTTGATTTCATGGCATTTTTCTTCGGTCGATCACATCAACGCCGGACGGCACGGTAAAACGAAAATTAACTTCATCGACCGCAACATTATACTGCACATCAAAAAAGACTATCGACGTCTCGTTCCCGCCGGCATCGACCATTCTCGCTCCCCGTAGCGCATTCGTGTCGTTTGCAACAAGCAGCGCAAATTCGTCGAGGTTTGTTTTCTGAGCTCGCGGAACGAGTTTGAGAGCCACTCCAGCGTTCGTGTGGCAGGCGGAGGCGAGGCGGAAACGATCGCTCAGCTTACCAATTCCAAAGAGGAAAGAGATTGGAAGATCCGAAGAGAATGCTTGCTCGAAATTGTCGATCGTTACTAATGAGTTCTGCGGCTGATAAAACCAAAAATACTTTCCATCGGCCACAAAGCGTTGTTTGCTTTTCTCCGGCTCTTCATACCGGTAGTCCATCAGACCCGGTTTTTTAAAGGACACCTTGCCCTTGCTTACCTCGCGCTGATTCAGACCCACGGCGTAAGAACTCTGGACAAAGCGGCCCTGCAGCGTGTTCATTTTCTCGTAATATTTCTCGACCAGAGGGACGATGCCCTTCTGTTCCTGCACCGAGAGAGACGAAAGGCAACGGAACTCCGAGCCCGATTCGACAGCTTGGGTTGGAGGTTTGGATTCCTGACGCGGCATCGGGGAGTTATTCTCTTCGGCCCGGTGTTTCGGCTCGCTGTGCTTTGCCTCTGACGGGACACGAAAGTCTTTCTGCGCGGCTTCCTTGGACGAGGCGATTTCCCTCTCCTGCGACAGCGATTGCTGATTGAGGACGGCTACGCGGGGTTCCTCGGTGCGGCCTTCTCCGAGAGCGCCTTCTCTGGAAGTGTCCTTTCCGGAAATGGCGCGAGGCCGTATGCACTCGCTCGTGAAACTTTTTATTTTACTTCTCTCCAGGACGAAGGAATCGCCTATTTTGGCGTTATTCTTCATTTCATTCCACGTAGACTCGGTTAGTTGATATGAACTACCCGGGAATCTGTCGAGCTGAGTATCGATGCCGTACTTCCACCGACGACGGGAGTGCTTGAGGTCATCGTAGTCCTCCACTTCGGGTATCGAAGGTTCGAATAAGATTATTTCATTTCTCTCTTCCCAAAATACCACTGGGTATCCACGCGGCTCATCGATGCAACCGCCTTTCCCTTCCAGATTCGAGCAGGAGGGAAGAAGCGGGACGTTGCTTACGAAAAAATGATTCACTTCCGGCGAGGACTCCGTCACCACGAGACATTCCAATACGTATGGCAATCGATGATTGAACCAAGGATGCTTACCAGTCGAGATGGAATCTATGGGATTCACAGCCGTGGGGGCACAGCTTGTAAGGAAGAGAAACAACGGAATTATTTTACGCATTTGATCACGAACTCTTCGCACATGCAGCACTTCTGCTGGCTTATCAGTATCAAATATATAGCTCAACGCGAACCGCAGAGCACCACGGAACGACCATCACTCCTTCCCCGCCTGAGATACCTCTCACACAACGACGGGCCTTCGTTTTTTTACCATTTTACTTCGCCCGCCATCGGAGTTTACAACCGCGAGCGCTCTTCTCAGGGTCGAAGATGCGACTGGCAGACTCATTTTGATTCCTCTTTTTTCACCGGCACCGCGGCAAGCACGATCGGGAGCTTCCAACGATCGAGCCTGACCTGATCGAAAAAGTCTTTCCAGGGATCGGTGTTATGGCGGCGTTCGTAGCTTCCCAAAACGCGCTTCGAGAATCCGGGGACCGTGACCATCTGCGAGGCGAGCGGTCCGCCGTCGAGATTGAGCGCGATGGAAATTCTGAGTGAGGCCGTATCGCGCAGGAAGTGTCCGAGCCGGCGAAGCGAGAAAAACGCCCGCTGACTGTTTCCAAAGAGAATTCGGCCCTCGAGATCTTTTGCGATGAACGTTCGATTCGCGAGCCACTTCGAATTTCCTTCGGCCCTCACCTCACCCGATTCGCTGACGAGCAGTGGATACGACAACATCGCTTCACTCGCTTTCTCTAGGAACGGTTCGTAGGAAGTATGTTCGAGATCGATGATCTCCGCCGCCCCGCCTCCTAAGAAGACTCCGTGCTCCGCCGAGTACGAAACCGGGCCGTGGCGAACGCCGTCGACCTTGAGTGGAGTTTGAGGCGAATTGCCGTGAACAAAGTAGCTCCCGTTTACGACGGCAGCAGCATTTAACTCACGCTGCCAATCTTCGACGAGCAAAGGATTCTCGGGGGCGATGCGAACAATAAAGTTGTAGTGCTCAGGCGACATTCTGACGAGATGGAGAACGTCAACCAACTCTTCTTGAAAATAGACTTCCAGCTCCGCTACCTCGAGGCCCGGCGCCTTCTCCGCCCAGTCAAGCCGCCCTGCCTTCGGCGCATCCGTCACATCACTGAGCGCGAGATTCATCCATCGGGGTCGAAGATACTCGGGATGAGCAAGCCCGAGCTGATAGACACCGTAAGCAAGCGCCGCAACCAACGCCGCGCGAGCTGTTGTTTGATACAAGTGGTGGTACAAGCGCCGGAATCTTGTTCGCATATGTTTTTCCTCCCGATAATCCGGAAAGAGTTAGCAAACAAGTTTCAAGAATCTGTGGCGTTTGAGTGAACGAATTATGAAATCAAACGCCGGCGAAGAAGCGAATCGCCTTTTTAACGCTCGCGACGGCTCGAGAGACATCTTCCTCGGTGTTGTACATCCCAAAGCTCAGGCGAGTCGTAGATTGCACGCCAAGATGCTCGAGGAGCGGCTGATTACAATGATGGCCGGCACGCACGCAAACTCCATCGGCCGCAAGCGCTTGTGCGAGATCATGCGGGTGCACACCGTCGCAAGTAAAAACGAATAGTCCGTGATGGGCTTGCTTCGGTCCGAGTATTTTAATCTGCGGTATCGTTTTGAACTCTTCTTCGGCGAAAGCAACGAGACCGTCTTCATGACGCTCGATCGTTTCACCGCCGATCGCGGACACGTAATCAAGCGCAGCACCCAAACCCACTACCCCGGCAATGTGAGGCGTGCCGGCTTCAAAACGAGCCGGTGGTTCGGCAAACTGCGTGCCAGAAACGCTGACCTTTCGAATCATATCTCCGCCGGATAAAAACGGCGGCATCATTTGAAGGAGTTCCATCTTCCCGTAGAGGAGGCCGACACCGGTCGGACCATAAAGTTTGTGGCCGGAGCAAACATAAAAATCGGCATCGAGCGCACGAACGTCGGTCTTCCCGTGAGAAGCCCCCTGGGCACCGTCAACGATGACTTTAGCACCCACTTGATGGGCGGCTCGTATTACTTCTCCGAGAGGCGGCTTGATTCCAATTGCATTCGCAAGCTGTGTGACAGCAACGAGCTTGGTCTTCGCCGAAAGGAGCTTCTTAAATTCCTCGAGTGAGAATCCGGCACCGGCATCCGGAAGGAGGTAACGAATGGATGCGCCCGTCGCTTCGGCCGCAAGCTGCCAAGGCACAAAATTTGCGTGGTGCTCGAACAGGGTGACAATGATCTCGTCTCCGGGCTTGAGGAATGTTCTTGCCCAAGAGAATGCAACAAGGTTGATGCCTTCCGTCGTCCCGTGAGTGAAGACGATCTCTTGCGGTGATGCCGCACCGAGAAAGTTTGCCGCTTTCTCTCTTACCTCGTCATAGATGAGCGTGGCGCGCTCACTGAGGGAGTACACCCCTCGATGAATATTTGAATATCCATGCGAATAGAACTCGTGCATCGCATCGAGCACAACGCGAGGCTTCTGAGCGGATGCTCCGGTGTCCAGGTAAACCAGTTTCGGATCATTGAAGATGGGAAAGTCCTTCCGGACTTCTCCGCCGAGTGTGTAAAGAGAATTCATAGAGCTTGTTCCGCTTGCCGAGACCAAACGTAATGGCGACCGGTATCTGCCGGGTGCGAATCACCTCAATTGCCTAGCAAAAGGAAGCCTCCCTGTCCAACATTCGGCTCGCGTGGTAAATTCTGAAGGCATCAATAGAACCTTGTGAAATCGACCTTTCTTTTATTCCTTAGCCGGCTTCTCACGAAGAGCGGCGACAATGCCTGGCACTTCGCACTCCCCTTAGCGCTGGTTCATATCTACCCGGACACCCTTCGGCCCGTTTCCCTCTTCTTCTTCACGGTCAGGCTCGGGTTGATGTTCATTCTCCCTATTTTTGGACGCGAGCTGGATAAAATCACCAGGTCTCGGGCAATTCTTACAACTATCCTTCCACAGGTGCCAATAACGATTGGACTGACGTGTTTGATCGCATTTCTCGCGTCCGGTGGAGCGAATCCGGAGAGTGCTTCACCGATCTCGGTGAATCTCGTGTTCATACTTCTCGTCGCGCTCGCAATTCTCAGCCAGGGGATTTCACATCTGAGCTCGGTGCTCGTCACTGCGGATTTTATTCCACACCTCTTTCACGGCGAGAAACTCACCAGGGCGAACACTGTTCTTCGAAGAATAGACTTGCTCACGGAGATCTTTGCGCCCCTCATCGCGGGATACGTGTTGTCCTGCTTTCATTGGAGCCCATTTCTCTTCTCCGGATTTTTACTCGTCGCAATCTGGAATATGCTTTCCTTTTTGATGGAGTACTTCGTGCTCCGGAGCTTTCTGAAAAGCGGAGAACTTCCCGACAACCGAAACGTTGTCCTTATTCCTGCGGAATCGAGCGGGGAAAGTGAATCATCAGGAATGCAGCGCTTTTTCGAGTCCTTCAAGCTCTTTTTCAACCAGACCGCGTTTCTTCCCATTCTCGGGCTTGCAGTCATGCATATCACGGTGCTGAGCGGCCCGAATATTGTGGGTACGTCCTTCTTAAAGGCGGGCTGGAATCTGTCAGAGGCGATCATAGGAATGTTCCGGGCGACAAGCGCCGTAATGAGCATTTTCGCAACGATGTTTATCGGATCGATTATCCGAAAACATGGACTGGCGAGATCGGCGGCGGCATTCTCGGCGGGGCAAGCAGTCTTTATCATTCTTGCTGCGTGCGCCTTTGAGTTTGGGAGGGACGCCGCATGGCTCTACCTCGGTTTCATTGTTTTATCTCGCTTTGGCCATAGCGGCTTTATCCTCTGCGAAATGCAAATTCGGCAGGAGACCGTGCCGGAGTCACATCTCGGTCTCGTAAACGGGATGGCGCTCTCGATTAATTCACTCGGCTCGCTTGTCATCTTGCTCCTTGGAACCGTGTTCGGAGATCCGGCGCAGTTCGGGTTTTTGGTTTGGACGTCGGCCGCCGCGATTTTAACCTGCGCATGCACCTGCCGATACTGGGCCCTCTCCGGAAAGGGAAGGAATTTCCAAAAATCGTAGTGGAGTAGCCGAACAGCATCATTGGAGGTATGACTGAGCCGTGCCGGACTCTGATAAATCGGCCATAACAAGAGCGGTCTTCACATACTCAAGGAGCTGAAACTCGCGTGACAAAGGAAAGCGTATCTGTGGCGAAAAGGCGAGCCAACGAACGGCGCGCTGACGCCGAGCGATATCAGAAAACGCGTGAAGCTCATCACACCGAGACCGCCGAAGACTATGTTGAGATAATAGCGGAGCTCATCGAAGAAAACGGGGAGGCCCGAGTAGTGGCCCTGGCAAGGCGGCTCGGGGTTAGCCATGTCACCGTCAATCGGGCGATTGGACGGCTGAGAAAGTCCGGATTAGTCACGGCGGAACCATATCAATCCATAAAACTTACGAAGACGGGCCAGGCGCTTGCAAAGTCCTGCAAGTCACGACACGAGATTGTGGTTAAATTTCTTCGGGCGCTTGGTGTTCCGGCGGATATAGCTGACATCGACGCCGAAGGAATTGAGCATCACGTCAGCAAGCAAACCTTGAACGCCTTTTCGAGATTTATCAAAAGCTCCAGTGCTCCAAAGTCCTATGGATGACTTTCTCCATGATTCGAACGACCCCGGGCTCGAACCTCTGACCAAAGGAACCGGAGCGCTTCTCTTCCGGCTCATGGCAATCGCTTTCCTCGTTCCTGCGGTGGCATCCTTCGTAATTTGGGCGTGGTTTTACTCTCAAGGCATGGAGCTGACGAACAAACATGTCCGTATCTCGTGCATGGTCATTTGGGTGCTCACGATGGCGACATTGGCGGTGACCGCCATCGGTGGGCGGCACGGCAAATCAGGTCGCCGAGCGAGAAGACGTCGGCGTAATCCGCTCGCTCTCGCTGAGAGCATGTCGCCTCTCGAGAAGTGGGAGCAGCGAAGCTCACGCTCGTTGCTGTTTGAGATTTGTGGTGCGGTCATCGGCATCCCGCTCGCGGCGTTTTTTATCGTCGCCGTTTATTTCCACGCTGAGGCAGGAGGTATTCCACCGAAGGGAGTCAAAACAATTCTTCCGATTCTTTGGTTTGGAGGTCTGGCAACCGGCGTTTGGCTCGCAGTGCGATCAACTAGACGCCAACTTTTATACTCTCAAGAAAGCCGAAGGACCGCTGAACGTGAGCGCGACCTTCTGGGCGGATATGCCGATGAACACTCCGGGCCCGGAGCCTCCGGAACCAAGGATGACGACAGCGTCTGAGAACAGACCTTTGCCTGGTCGGCTCCCGCGCGGATGAGTGTCGAACTCAGCAACAGACGAAAGCCTGTTACTGAGTCGCCACCGTTCTACAGGCCGGTCGCCTGTTCCTCGAAGAGGTTGGCAACAGAGAAATAACGCTCTCCGGTATCGTAGCAGAACGTGAGCACTCGGCTCCCTTCTTTGATTTCCGGAAGTTTTTGACTCACCGCACTCAACGCCGCTCCGGAAGAGGCTCCAACGAGAATTCCCTCTTCTTTTGCGAGTCGACGCGTGAAGGCAAAAGCGTCTTCGTTCTTTACCTGAATCACTCCATCAAGAATGCTCCTATTCAAGATCTTCGGAATAAAATTAGCACCGATACCTTGAATCGGATGGGCACCCGGCTGTCCACCGCTTAGAAGCGGAGAAGCGGCAGGTTCCGCGGCGAAAACTTTGAGCTGAGGGAATCTCTCTTTAAGAACCTCGGCACATCCGGTGATGTGACCACCGGTCCCGACCCCGGTGATCATGTAATCAAAGCCTTCTGGGAAATCTTTGCAGATCTCTTCGGCAGTGACGCGACGATGGATCTCCGTGTTTGCCTCGTTATCAAACTGCATAGGCATCCATGCGCCCTTTGTCTGCTCGACGAGCTCCTTCGCTCTTTGAACGGAGCCGAGCATTCCCTTTTCTCTCGGAGTCAGATCGAGCTGGGCTCCGTACGCGGCCATAAGCCGTCGGCGCTCGATCGACATCGAATCCGGCATCACAAGGATAAGCCTATAGCCCTTCACCGCAGCGACCATCGCCAGACCTATTCCCGTGTTCCCGGATGTAGGTTCAATAATCACCGAACCAGGCTTGAGAAGACCTTTTTTCTCGGCGTCTTCAACCATGGAGACAGCAATCCGATCCTTGATGCTTCCTCCCGGATTCGCTCGCTCGAGCTTCATCCAAACCTCGGTCTTACCCGGAAAAAGTTTGCTCAGCCGGACGTGAGGCGTGTTCCCCACTGTCTGAAGAATATTTTCAGCTTTCATGTAACCCCTACATTCAATTCAAATCATCGACGGGAAATTTGTCACCGGTGACCCTGCCCCGTCTTGCTCCGCAAATCAACCACAATCTGAACGCGAGAGGCACCACGAAACTCGATGGGATTTCCGCATCGAGGCTAGAGGGAAACACATTCTCCCGGATTTCTGCTGAAATGCTTGCTCGCGCGGAATACATCTGATAGCGGGAACGTACGTATTATTATTCACTCCCATTCTCATCCAGTTTCAAATTCCCGGAATGACGATCTCGCCGCTCAGAAAAGCTTCGTATCTCTTCGTCGTCTCGGCATTGGCGCTCTCGTTTGCTTCAGATTTGTGCACTCCGTTCATCACGATCTTGTTTTCGTACTTGGCGCTCATAAATTTGAACCGCGTCTGCAAACGAAAGTATCTTGCGATTCTCCTCTTCTGCATCCTCGTTCTTGGGGTCATGAACGGCTTCGTCTACTTTGGCCGCCAGGCAGTCACCACGATCCCACACATCATCTCGACCTCGGTTCCGGCTCTGCTTACCTATGCGGAGACAAATGGCTACATGAAGCTGTTGCCGTTTGACGACGTCGAGAGCATGAAAATTGCCATCATCGACGGGGCGAAAGGTGAGCTGGCATATTTCGCAAACTTCGCGAAAGTCGCCACGAAAGAGTTCGTCCTGCTCATCATCGGCCTGGTGATCGCCTGCAGCATGTTCGCGCGGCCCGAGCTCGACCTCGACCGCGGAAAACACCAGATTGTAAACAATCTCTACACACGATTCTGCGATGAAATTTCACTCCGCTTCCGGAACTTTTACGAGAGCTTTTCCACCGTGATGGGCGCCCAGATCGTGATTTCCATGATCAACACCTTCTTTACCGGGGTTTTTGTCGCGGCGGTCGGAATGCCTCACGCGGCGATAATCATAATAATTACTTTTCTTTGCGGTCTTTTGCCCATCATCGGCAACCTCATGAGCAATACGGTCATCGTTGGGGTAGGCATAACCGTGGGGCCACGGTTGGCTGCACTGGCATTAGTTTTCCTCGTCGTCCTGCATAAGTTTGAGTACTTTCTCAACAGTAAGATCATTGGCGGCAGGATCAGAAATCCGATGTGGCTCACGCTCTTAGGACTTGTGATCGGAGAAAAGCTGGCGGGAATTCCCGGCATGATCTTAGCTCCGGTAATTTTGCATTATTTGAAAATCGAGGCCCGGCAGATCGAGGTTGGCACAGAGTGAACAATATTCTTTTTACTGAGCAGTTATTAGGAATCGGTGTCGGAATCGTCATTCTCGCGGTCTTGGCGTTTGACCTGGGAATCTTGCAGAAAGAAGCGCACGCACTTTCGCTCCGGTCCGCGATACTGTGGAGCGCGTTTTGGATCGCATTCGCACTACTCTTCAACGTCATCGTCTACTTCACCCTGGGTTCCGAAAAGGCAATCGAATTCCTCTCGGGCTTTCTCGTCGAGAAATCGCTGAGCGTCGACAATCTTTTTGTCTTTCTCATAATCTTCAATTACTTTCACGTTCCAGTTCAGTACCAACACAAGGTGCTTTTCTGGGGAATCTTCGGCGCACTCGTCATGCGCGGACTTCTCATTTACATGGGTCTCCAACTGCTCGAGCGGTTTGATTGGCTGACCTATGTGCTGGGGGCTCTGCTCATGTACACGGGCTACAAGACGGCGTTCCATCAAACCAATTCCGAGCCGGACCTCAGCAAAAATCGTCTCCTCAGACTCCTCCGCAGATTCTTGCCAATCAGCTCCGACTATTCGGGCCCAAAGTTCATTATAAGAAAAGGGAAGCGTTGGTTGTTCTCGCCCTTGTTCGTCGTCCTCATCATGATCGAGACCACTGATGTGTTGTTCGCGCTCGATTCGGTTCCGGCGATTCTCGGAATAACCAACGACCCATTCGTGCTTTACACCTCGAATCTCTTTGCGATTCTCGGACTACGCGCCCTCTACTTCGTACTTGCGGGCCTCTTCGGGCTCTTCCATCATCTGAAGTACGGAATCTCGGCCGTTCTGGTTTTTGTCGGCTTCCGCATGTTGATTGAGCATAAGTACCCAATCTCTGATCCCATCACACTTCTCTTCATCGGTACGTTCCTGGGCGGGTCGATGTGGGCTTCTATCCATTACCCGGACAAGAGCGCCCCGAAAGTCGAGACCATACTCGACGTTAAGCCCGTGCCTTAACGGGGTTAGCGGGATCATTGTCCGGAGTTAGACGGCGGCGTTAGAGTCCCCGGTGGGCGGGGATTACCCTGCCCCGAGGTCCGTAACTCGACAAATGCCCTTTGGATTATTAGCTTTTTTGAAACGTCTAAGTCACTTTTCGCGATTACTATGACTGGAGGAGCAACCAAGGACTCTTTATGTTGAAGCAAATCGGCCGGATCGGCCTCTTTCTCCTGACCAATATTTTCGTGATGCTCACGATCTCCATCGTGCTGAACGTGCTCGGCGTGGGTCAATACATCACCGCGTCCGGACTCGATTACAACGCGCTCATGATGTTCTGCCTCGTCTGGGGTATGGCCGGCTCGCTCATTTCCCTTGCGATGTCCCGGACCTCGGCAAAGTGGATGATGGGTGTCCGGGTGATCGACCCGAATCAACCGGGCCAATTCGCTTGGTTAGTGAATACCGTTCACGAGACCGCCCGGCGGGCGGGTCTTCCGGCGATGCCAGAAGTGGGAGTCTTCGACAGTCCGGATGTCAATGCTTTCGCAACGGGCCCGACCAAGGCGCGGTCCCTCGTCGCGGTGTCTACCGGTCTCCTTTCGAACATGGATCGCGGCGGGATTGAGGGGGTGATCGGTCACGAAGTCGCCCACATTCAGAACGGCGACATGGTGACAATGACTCTCATTCAGGGAGTCGTTAACGCCTTTGTGATGTTCCTGTCCCGCGTGATCTCTTTCGCAATCGCCTCTCAGGTGGAAGAACGGAACCGGTATTGGGTCCGCGGGCTCATCACATTCGCGCTCGAGGTGCTCATTGGCTTCCTCGGTATGATAATAGTTGCTTGGTTCTCGCGAAAGCGCGAGTTTCGTGCTGATGCGGGCTCGGCGAAGCTCGTCGGAAGGGAGCATATGCTCTCGGGCTTGAAATCACTTCAGCGAGTGTACGGCCACGTTGACCAAGCAGCGCCGGAATCACTTGCGAGCTTACAGATTTCGTCTAGCCGCGAGACAGATTCTTGGAGACATCTTTTCGCCACGCATCCGCCACTCGCGCAGAGAATTCGAGCACTAGAAACCATGGGAGCTTAAATATCACATGAAGCAGTTGCCGGTCGTTTTGATGAGAAGTATCTTTTTTGGATTGATCATCGGTGCGATGGCCGGCTGCGGCGGTCCTCAGCTGGACCCCGACGTGATGAAGGCAACTGATCTTCCCTCAGTGCAACGCAAGGTCGTGTATCTGAAAGTTGCGGGCACATTGAAGGACAGTGATGGGAATCCAGTCGTCGGTGCAAAGGTTGTTGCGCGGACTCTCCGGGGCAACTGGACCGACATCACCACGCATTTCGGAAGCTTTCGCGTAGAATCGATATTCACCGAGGGTGATACCATCGACTTTCACTTCTCCCCTGCCGCCGAGAAATCGAGGCCGGCGAAAGTAAACTGGACGGCGCGTATCTACGATCACGATCTCCCGAAAGGCGTCAGCCGGGTGACGCTAAATTTCTACGAAGACAAGCTCGGGGTAATCCGGCTTGGTTCGATAGAATACTAGGCACCGGCCCCCCCACCACGAACCTCTCGCCGCTTTTGCGGTTCTTGCTGTGGCGCCTCTGTGCCTCTGTGGTTCAACAAGCGTCGCAATCCAGGTCGTAGCGACGCAGAGATTCGCCATCCTATTGAACCACAGAGGCGCAGAGACACAGAGACACAGAGATGGGAAATGGTTCGTCGATTACGGAAACTTCGCCAAAAATCCTCCGATTAGAAAAATATCCGATACTATTTTCTTGGAGGACTATGGGATTTAATGTGACATACTTGGACGTGCCGTTTGCTGAGAAAGAAGAGGCAAAATCTTTGGGGGCTTGGTGGGATCCGCAGGCTCGCAAATGGTTCGTCCCGCATGGAAAGCAGATTCAGATATTTCGAAAGTGGCTTCCGGCGGAGACTGAAATCTCGGAAGCAGAAGAGAAACGCCCTCTCCTGGACGCTGCTTCCCGCGATGACTAACGCCGCAGGCTGAGCTGAATATCGTGACAAATTGGATTTCAAGGAAACACATTCTCGGATCGGTTCTGATCCTCGGAGTCGGCTATTTCGCCTACTTCAGATTTTTTGTCGGCGAGGAGGCAAAAATTCGAGAGCTTCTCTCCCAGATCGTTCGGAAGGCAGAGACAACGGCCACCGAAAGTCCGCTCACGAGAATTCAAGATGTTCGTTCCCTCGCCTCACACTTCACCGACGAGCTCGAATTCCGGTTTGACGACGGATCGGGTGAGCCTCCGCAAGAGGCTGCCCGATCCAGGAAAGAATTGGAGCAGAAAATTCTTGGAGCGAAGACGAGCTTCCGGACACTTGAGGCCGTCCTCATTTCACCCTCCGTTACCCTGCGGAGCGACGACGCCACGGCGGAAGGAGAGATGCATGTGCTCGGTTCTCTCCCCGACACCGATGGGAAATTCTACGAGCATCATCTCGTGACCTTCGGCTTGAAAAAAGTCGATGGCACCTGGAAAATCTCATCGGTCTCGAGCAAAAACCTGCGTGGCGAGAACCAGCCTCCTGAAGGCATTTTCAGAAAATAGCCGCGAAATTTTCATACGATTTTACCGCAATGTTTACCGACTAAACAGCCGCACTCCATCGCCTGAGAATTGTGGTTTTTCAGCAGAGGTCGTATGAAATGCCTGCAATTCAGAGGAGAAGACGATGTCCGCGAAAAATTTTGACTGTGTGGTGATTGGTTCGGGCCCCGGTGGATACGTAGCTGCAATTCGAGCGGCGCAGCTCGGCATGAAAACTGCGGTCATCGAAAAGGAAGCGCCCGGTGGCGTCTGCCTGAACTGGGGATGTATTCCGACGAAAGCGGTTTTGAAGAGCGCGGAAGTTTTTCAAACGATGAAGCACGCCCAAGATTTCGGCCTGATGGTCGAGGGTGTTAAAGCGGACTTTCCGGGTGTGATCAATCGTTCTCGAAAGGTCGTCGAGAAGATGACTAAGGGAGTGGAATTCCTCTTCCGTAAAAATAAGATTGAGCTCATCAGCGGCCACGGGAAGTTCGTCAACAAGAACGAGATTCAGGTCACGTCTGCAAACGGCGACACGACGGTTGGATTCAAAAACGCGATCATCGCAACCGGCGCCCGTGCACGCTCGCTGCCCGCATTTCCGGTCGATGGAGAACGTGTGCTCACCTACCGACATGCCCTCGATCTCAGGAACTGTCCGCAAAAGCTCCTCGTCATCGGAGCTGGCGCTATCGGTATTGAATTTGCTTACTTCTATAACTCTTTCGGCGCGGAAGTGACGGTCGTCGAGGTGCTGGACCAGGTGCTTCCTGTCGAGGATCAGGAGATCTCGAAGGCTCTTGAGAAGAGCTTCACCAAGGCGGGAATAAAAATTCGGACCAAAACGATGGTCGAGAGCCTCACGAGAAAGGGTCAGAACATCAGCGCGATTCTAAAGACCCCTGAAAAGGTTGAAGAGTGGAACGGCGACTATTGTCTCGTCGCTGTCGGATTTCAAGGGAACGTCGAGAACATTGGACTCGAAGCCGTGGGCATTTCTCCGGAGAAATCCTTCATCAAAGTCGACAAATCCTACAAAACTTCAGTCCCGAATATCTACGCTATCGGGGATGTGATTGGCGCGCCGATGCTTGCACACGTGGCAAGCCACGAGGGCATCATCGCCGCGGAGACCATGGCGGGTAAACATCCGCACCCGATAGACTACACACGAAATGTTCCTGCCGGGACATTCTGCCAGCCTCAGGTCGCCTCTATCGGTCTGACCGAGAAAGCAGCTAAGGACGCTGGTTACGATACTCGAGTCGGACGATTTCCCTTCACGGCGAGTGGCAAAGCGGTCGCGACAAATGAAACCGAAGGCTTTGTTAAAGTTGTCATTGATGCCAAGGTGCAAGAAGTTCTCGGCGTACACATCATTCACCCTGAAGCGACCGAGCTCATCGGCGAAGCTGCAATCATAAACTCTCATGAAGGCATCGCCAGCAGTGTGTTTAACACCATACACGCTCACCCCACGCTTGCCGAAGCCATCATGGAAGCGATGGGTGATGCAATCGGGCGGGCAATTCACATCTGAGCGCATTCGGTAAGTTCTGCCCGGGTTAAATCACCGGGCACTCTTCCCTCCTCTGCGTCCTTCGCGTCCTCTGCGGTTGCCTTTGAGAGTAATCCCGCAATCATAAATGCAACCGCAGAGGACGCGACGGACGCAGAGGGAAAAATTAATCTGATTGA
>CAZDWZ010000025.1:0-45951 GCA_964509425.1 uncultured Bdellovibrionales bacterium
CTCCAGTGCCCAAATCAGAGAGAGATATGCGACTCCAGCACATATTACGCCCTTCCGCGCGATGAGGAAAAAGCCCCGATCCGAATTGGACAACACGCCCCGCACCGCAGATTCAAGTGCGCCCCGAGTAATATTGACTCTATGCTCTTTAAGCTGGGTGAGGAGAAGCTCCGTTATCTCATCGACTTCGCCTTCAGAGGCACGTTGGATTTCAATCGCTGTGGACATATCGGAAGCAGAAGGAGGATAACGTCTGGCTCGGTTTGCGGCCAACGAGCATTTCATATCGCCCCAGACCTACCACGGCAGAAGATCCGATGCAGCCGTTTATGCGATTTTCAAGAGCTTGCGGATTGAGCACCTGGACCTTGAGTTAAAAGTGTGGGCAACTCGGTCATTTTGCTGAATACGACGTGGGCACCGGCAGCGACGAGTCTGTCTGCCGTTGTGGTGTTGGCGAAACCATATACGATCATACCGGCAGCGAGAGCGGCAGCCACCCCGCTTGGACTGTCTTCAATGACAAGACACGCAGAAGGCTGCACTCTGAAGCGATCGGCGGCAAAAAGAAAGAGGTCCGGAAATGGTTTTCCACGCGGCACATCCATTGAGCTGAACATCCGCCCCTCGAAGCGTGAAAGCAGAGACGTTATACCCAAGGTCTTGCGCATTTTTCCGTGTGGACCGTTTGACGCAATACAGTACGGAATCGTGATCTGATCGAGGACACTTTCTATATCTTGCACCGGCTCCAACTCAGCTTCCATCGCAGCGAAGGTAAGTTCCCCGTAACTAGCAACAAAGTCTTCCGGTAGCGGTGCCCGAAGCAATTCCGTCACTAGCTCCAGTATGCGTGCAAACGTGTGGCCAGAAAAAGTCTGCACTACCTGTTCGACATCAATGGAAACGCCCAAGTCGTTGAGCATTTCGCAAAGAACGCGCGTTGTAATTGGCTCGCTATCGACTACGACGCCATCGCAGTCAAGGATCAGCAGTTGAAAAGGTCTTGGGTATTGGTGTGTTGCTTCCAAGCGCCATTATTACGTCTTCTCATGTTTCGAGTCAATTACGAAAACTGCAATTGGATCAGGACATAGAAATCGGCCGTCTTTCTCCAACGTCATCTGCTCAATCTCACGAACGACGTCTTGCAGAACGTTATGACGAACTGCCGATAGCTCTGCCAAAAGAATAAAGCTTAGAAGTTTACAACCATCATCGGAATTACTCTTCAATATTGCGGTAACATCGAGCGTCGATGGAATCAATTGTAGCTTGTAGCCCACACCCATTCGATCGAGCATGGCCTGAACATCGGTATGGGCCATCGCCTGACTTTCTTCGCCGCGCGCCTCAAGCAAAAACTGTCGACGAACATTGAACACACCCTCGAAAGTTTGAGTTACAATCACAACGGTTCCGTCCGTCAAGCGCAAAGCGCGAGATATCGCTTCCTCCTTGTCTTCAATATACATCAAGCTATGAATGAAGTGAGTGAAGTGAAAAGTGTTTGATGTTTCAAACCGATCAAACCTGCCGGATTGGAATTCAAACGATATCTCTTCCAAATCGACCGACCGAGCACGTTCACGAAACAAAGCCAGTGCTTGTTCGTTCGGCTCAACGCAGACGTACTTTCTTATGCTGAAGACCGTTTGAAGAACTCGGATCAACTCCAAATCAAATGCGCCGTTCCCACTCCCGACACTGAGCACTGAAATTTCTGTCGGAAAGTTACTCGTGCCCACGAATGAACTCCGAAACCAATCGAGAGTTCGCGCACGATTATCGCTGTATTTTTTGAACACCTCGAAAGTATCGAAGTACTTAGAGCCTGTGAGGCAGAGCGGTGCATCGTCGAACGTCATAAACCTCAAAGAGACACGATGTCTTCACCTGTATCTTCGTTTCTGGTCGATATTCGCAGCACTGTCAACCCATCCCAAGCGATGCTGAAAGTTCTTGGATTACCTCGCTGACCTTGTTGGGTATCGGTTCCGAAACGACATCTTTGTTCGCTCCAACTTTTTCCTGGAAATTCCTTATCACCACCCTCGCCCGCTCTTCTTGCTCGTGGGAAATGTGATGCCAGAGCTGACGCCGAACAATACCCACGAAGACTCGCACCGCATCGCCTTGAACGCGCGTCCCTCTTACGGCCGCAGCGACAAAGTTTCGGAAGCTCGCTTCAGAATCCTGAAGCCACTGAGCTGAAATGGCCTGGTGGTAAAGCGTTTTCAGCGTGGAAACTCTTCGAAGGTCTTCCGGCTGAATGTTCCTAATGTCTGGCATCCTTGGCCCTTGCATTTTTTCTGAAGGCCTCTGCCTTTGAGTTCGAGTCGAGGCACGGAAATTCTGAGAAGCGGAGTTTGCTTGCGGCAAATGAGCATCGGAGAAATGTTCCGTAACGATGGATCGGGCCAAAAACGGAGCCTTCCCTCCCCTCTCCTTTCCACAAAAACCAGATCCGTCGGGCTCCCCGAGTTTCTGGTTTTTAGAGTCCGAAGGAGTTTCAAGTCTTTTAAGAGGGGGTGCAAATTCGGGGCCTTTTTCGGCCTTAGGGGGTGCAAATTGCTTGAAAACGCGATTCCAGGCGGTGTTGATTACGAAATATGCCCCGTCGCGATTCAGCTTTCGCTGAAAAGAACTTGTGTCCTTCGTGATCCATCCAAGGCGAATAAGTTCGGCGCGCGCTGAACGGGCTGCACGCTCTGAGATTTGGCAGAGTTTGCAGATCCAAGAGACTTTCGCGGTTCCGGTGCTCTTGATCCTTCCGTCTTTATCGAGAGAAAGGCCACGGAGAAGATATGCGATAATGGTCTTTACAAGAGCCGGCTTCGAGCAGGCGGCGAGGAATCTGAGCACTCTTCGAGGTACCGGAATGAGTCGCCGCGCTCCCCTGCCCCCGAGAAGAGCCTGAAGCTCGGCTTCGTGGGTTGGTGCGTCTGAAACTGTGATCGCAGCTTCGGAAAACGAAAGAAGCTCTGCTCTCTTTAGTTGTGAGAGTTCCCGTGAGACAGAAACATCCGCTTCGGCCTCGAGGAGTGCGCCGAGCTCTGAAGTGAGAAAGCGGCGCAACGGCGTTTTTCTGAGCTTCGTTGTGGAACGCTCTGCGGCCTCACGAATCGCGAGAAGCTCGAAACAGCCGAGATACGCCCGGAGCGATCGAAATGATATTGTGCCGGTGTTTAATGCTGCGAGAGCCGCTATCAGCTGCTCTGCTCTAATGAGTTTGTAGCCATCCTGAAGATACACGTCCCCTATTCCCCCCAAAATTGGAGGCAGAAAGTTCAGCAAAAGACACAAAAATACCAAGGCGTCGAAAAAACGCCGTTGACGAAATTGGGGCTCTCGGATTAGCGTTGAGATCTGTAAGTTCTCAAAGTCTTCGAGGGCCCTGCCCTACAAATCAGCCAGCTCGCCAAAAGCTGGCTTTTTTGTGCCTATGATTTAGTTTTCCTGCCTAGTTTCCCCCTTTTGAACCCAGTTTATTTAATCTAATTAAACCATATCTACCGGACGTTACCGCGCAAGGTGAAAAATACGCTGGTCTCTATACTCGTTAGGCCGTTAACGGCAGGTATCGTTAACGGCGTGCCTGTGTTCTTGGAAGGACGGAAGAAGCCGATAACGGCTTGTCTCGTTAACGGCATGCAATGAAAACGTGAAAAAATAGACAGTTACGAAATGCCGAGAATGAGATAAGCCGAGAATGAGAGAACGGAATAAGCCGAGGACGGAAGATGTCGTTATCGTCTTGTAGGCAGAATAAGATTTTTTCGCGCTTTTGCTCTTTGATTGGTTCCCGGCACGCTTAAGGTACGCTGACGATTATTCTGTCCCGCCGTTATCGGCATAAGACGTGAACCCAGTGATTTTTCATCTTGCCGATATGCCGTTAACGCGTTATCGGAATAACGATAGTCGGTCTAATACCAGGAGTCCTGCAGATGGCGAAAATCGCGAAGCGAAAAGTGGCTGCCGAGAGGAGAGAGCGAAAGGGCAGAGTCATTGCCGTTGGAAATCAAAAGGGTGGGGTAGGGAAGACCACCAACACAGTTCACATCGCTCGAGCACTCGCTGAACGAGGTCGGAAGGTACTAATCATCGATCTTGATATGAACCACGGTGCGACTCGGCATTTTGGAGTTGAGCCGGAAGCGTTTCTCGGATCGTTTGAAATGCTCGTCGGTGCAGAGCCCGCAGAAAATTTGGTACTGACGCATGATGAGAAGGAAGAGGGGGTAAGTCTTCCTGAAAATCTCGATCTGATTCCGGCCGCAAGAAAACTTGAAGGCATCGATCAGGCGGTCATGACTCGAAGTAAATTCATGACCCCTCAGGATGTTCTGAGAGTACCGATAGAGTCTCTCCGCAGCAGTTACGATTATATTTTTCTTGATACTGCTCCAAACGCGACACTACCGACTCTCGCGGCATACATGAACGCAGACTACTTCATTCTCTCTGCGATGCCCGATCCGTTTGCGATTGCCGGACTTAACGACGCGGTGCGCGATATCATTGACGCTCGGAAGAGAGGGAACACGAAACTTGTTCTTCTGGGCGTTGTGATTTCCGCTGTTGATAAGAGAACGAGTCTTGCGAACTCCCTTTCTGATTTTGTCGAAAAGTCGTTCAAGGGAGGAGAGGACGCGGAATCCGTAAAATTTAAGACTTCAATCGGGCGGTCAACCGTTATCCCTCAAACTCAGAAGGTCGGAAAAACGCTTTTTGAAACCCATTCCACTCACAAGATAACCGACGAATATCGAAGCCTCGCCGAGGAGATAGAGGACCGCCTGACAAAAATTGAGGTCACGGCGTCGCGTAAAGGCGGAGAGAGGAGGGGAGTTGTAAATGGCTAAAAGATCGGCTCCCGAT
This sequence comes from uncultured Bdellovibrionales bacterium, assembly GCA_964509425.1. Taxonomy (GTDB): domain Bacteria; phylum Bdellovibrionota_C; class UBA2361; order SZUA-149; family CAZDWZ01; genus CAZDWZ01. The sequence continues at coordinate 4,885 of CAZDWZ010000025.1, forward strand.
GAACAACCATACAGACCCCTTCTCGATGCCGGGCTAATGAGCGCGGTCCTTGGGCAATCGGCATCCGAGATGCCCGCTGCGCCCGCTCCTCCTCATACGTCTTCGAACAAAGTTGTGGAGATGTCGAGGGCAGAACCTTCTCGAAGAGTTGAGCACACACGGCCTGAGCTTGATGTAATCTCAGGATTGTCTGAGGGGGAGAGACCGCGGCAAGCAGCGCAATTGCTCGTAGAAAAATTCGATCAAGAAAAGAGAATTCTTTTCACTCGCGCGGAAACACAAGCGATCGATAGATTGGTGACGTCTCTCGCCGTGCGGTTAAACTCTCAAGTCAAAGTCAGCCACGTGATGCGCGCGCTTGTTGGACTGCTGCTAAATGCCGAGGCAGAGGTCGATAGAAGGGCAGGGGAGGGTGGTCCGCTGGTCCGCCCGCCGAATGGCGATGCTCAGGCTCTTCAGCGGTTTGAGAAAGATATAGCGAAGATAATTGGAGCGGCTATCAGGGATGCGGGGCCGGTGAGGTAGGGAAATTCGAAGATGGCCGAAGGAGCTGAGTACGAAGACAGCGAAAATAAGACTTCTTTCAGCGAGTGGCGGGATGCGACCATTTCGTTAGCGGCGTTTGCTACGGCCCGTGGAGGGACGGTGCATTTCGGTGTTGGTGCGGACGGCAAGCGTATCGGCATTCAGCTTGGAAAGAATACTCTCGAGAATTTTGCCAACGACGTTAAACGTCACACCGATCCTCCGGTGTTCCCTTCGATTCAAATTGAAGGGGCGGAGGCATCGGCAGTTGTTCATGTCTCGGTGGAGGAGAGCCCGATTAAGCCAGTCTGGGCTTTTGGGAAGCCGTACAAGCGAGTAGGACGGACCAATCAGTCTCTCACGCGAGAGGAGACGCAAAGGCTCGTGGAGGTAACCACAGGGCGCACTTGGGATGCACTGCCCTGTGCGGGATTGCGCGAAGAGCATTTAAGCCGTCCGGCCATTGAAGGTTTTCTAAAACGCTCGTCGCAAGATATTTCGACTCCTACTGAAACAGTGATTGAGAACCTACGGCTCCGCTTATCTGATGGTTCGCTCTGTAATGCAGCTGCTCTCCTGTTCGCAGAAAATCTCGAGCGACACATCATTGGGGCATACGTAAAGTGCGGTCGTTTCAGAGGGGATTCGCCTGTAGATTTTCTGGATGAGCTTGCTGCTGAGGGCAACCTTTTTGAACAGTTGGATCAGGCGTTAGCGTTTGTCGCAAGGAATACTCGACAGGCGATAAAGATAACTGGTCAACCCCAGCGGGAGATTGTTCCAGAGTACCCGGATGCTGCCATCCGGGAGGCCATTACAAACGCGATCTGCCACCGCGATTATGCTGCGGGTGGACATGTTCAGATAAGAATTTTTGAAAGCGGACTGGAGGTCTGGAATCCAGGGCGACTCCCACAGGATCTTTCAGTTGAGGCGCTCTACGCTTCGCATCACTCACACCCCCGCAATCGAATCGTTGCCGCCGCATTTTATCGGGCAAGGCTCATTGAACATTGGGGGACGGGGACTCTTCGAATCATAAAGGCATGTGAAGAGCGCAGCATGGCAAAGCCAGAATTTCGCGCTGTTGAAGGCGGCTTTGCTGTAAATTTTTCTTCTAAGGCTGTTGACAAATCGGAGATTACGCAACTTACGGCGCGGCAACGCAAAACTTTGGACTATGCGCGAAATCGGGGCGGGATTACATCAGCTGAGTATCAGAAGCTGTTTGACGTAAAGGAGCGCCAAGCCCAAAAAGATCTGACTGCGATGGTAACCGCAAACCTCCTTTTTGTTGAAGGCCGCGGTCCTTCAACCCGTTACGTGGTTCGGGATAGTGCGGGATAGTGCGGGATAGTGCGGGATCGGAGGCGAGGGCGCGGGACTGCCTGCGGAAGGCCGTATAAGCCTAGTCGGGAGCCGAATGAGCGTAGAAATAGCGATGTTTATACGCTCATTCGCTAACAAACAGTTCGTGATTGGTTTACTTCTTTTTCGTGCCGTAAGGCGATTGGTTGGTAGGATGCAACGAAACACCCTGCTTCGCCGCTTGATTATAAATGGAATCCGGGGTGCGTTGCATTTTGAGGCCAATGACTCGCGTTGGGGTGTTGCCTTTAGCGAGCTGCTCAAGCTGCTTTTCCTGTTGAGGGGTCCAGGGCTTTCCGTGATTAGGGGGTTTCTTGGCCATTTCTATGTTCCCTTCAATAGATCTAGTTCCAGATTCCTTTTGAATCGACCAGGAATTCCTTAGCACATTTCGGCGACCATTCGGAGTCTATTATAAGGCGCGTGAAGTTCTTTCGGTTCTTCTTAAAAAAAGCTTGCTTACTGCCGCGGGCACACGGGCACCAGTTCGACTGGGGGTCCCTTTTGATGCTGTCGAGGGGTGGTATCCGATGCTGGACCCACCGTTTTGATGACACGCGGCGCATGCCGCGAAAAAATGGGGCAGGGGAGTTCGGAAACTCCCCCTTGGACTATTCTCACGCTGCTTTACATTCTAACTGGGAAACGCTCACAAGCCAATCACAGGCGGCCTGCGCCTTTGACGCTGCGGCAAAAACGGCGCGCTTGTCCTGCTTTAGCACCTTCAGCCAGCACTGAATGTATGAGGCGTGATCTTCTCGAGGCTCGTTTGTTACTCCGAGTTCCGCAGAGAGAAATGCGGCTCCAAGCTCCGCTACAAGCTCCTCCATTGCATAACCTTCATCCCCGAAGCGGTTTGACATGTCGCGGTTCAGTCTGGATTCGTGGCCGGTGTAATGGGTGACCTCGTGCGCTAGGGTCGAGTAGTAGCCCTCTTTGCTGAAAAAGCTGGCAAAGGGCGGCATATAGACCGTGTCGTCTGACGGCCGGTAAAAAGCTTTCGTTGCCTCCCGAATAGTTACGCCCACGCGAGAAAAAAACTGCTCTGCATGTTCAAGACGGTCGTCTGTGAGCGCCTCCTTCTGAGGCTCCTCGTAGCCGCCAACCTGCGATACATTGAAAACGTGATAGGTCTTTGCAAACAAGGCTGTATTCTGCGCGTCTGAGTCGTGGCCGGCGTCCGCTCGTTCTTCCGCTTGACCATTTTTCTTTTTCTCAATCATGCTCCAAAATACTACCGGGCAACTTTTCTCGCCTTTGCGAACTTGTGCGCCGAGCTCCTGCCACTGCCGGAACGTTGCCCAAAGTCCGTTTAGGTAACCTCGGTCTTGAGCGGTCACCCAAAGTGCGATTACGTTTATGCCGCGATATTGACTGCCCGTTGCGGCGTTCTTCGGGATTACATTTACCATGTCTGGGCAATGCCACGGCCGCTTCCATGTGTTTCCATTCTCTGTGCAGCTCTCAAGCGCTGCAATAATTTGATTGGTGATCCGTTCGTAAATGTCTGTGTGTTCGGTGTTCATCGTCTTTTTCCCTTTGTAATCGAGGTTCGACTTTAAAAATCGAACCTGACTAGCCCGCGGCGATGAGCGACTCCTTGGTCGCGTAGTTGGGGGTACGACGTGTCAAGGATGGAAGCAGGGGAGGGGAATCTCCCGGGCTGCACAAGCGCAGCGCGGAAGCTTGGGGATACCCCTGCTGGAACCGAAGGGAATCCTTTACAGGGCAGGGGGTCACCCCCTCGGTTTCTCAGAAATCGCGACCTCAAGGAGCGTGTCTGAACCAAGAGACAGCGAGCGGGTGCGGAGCCGCTCACGATTTGGTGAGAATGTTTGAGCCGATCTCGACTGAGATCGGCTCTCTCAGAACCAATTTAGACGAGAAATAGTCCTTGTTCCCTAAACGAAAAATAGCCGTCTTCTGACACAACTATTATGTGATCGAGGAGCGGGATCCCCAAAAGTTTGCCAGCTTCAGAAAGCTTCTCTGTAACTGTTCGATCTTCATTACTGGGATTCGATTCTCCCGAGGGATGGTTGTGTCCTACGATGAGACCAGTTGCTCCAACAAGCACAGCACCTTGAAACACCTCCCGAATCGAGACAGGCACTGAAACTGCAGAGCCGAGTGATACCAATGAATGTGACACAACTTGATTTGCTGCGTTCAGATACAGAGCAAAAAAGTGTTCTCTGGCGTTGTCTCGAAGAAGGCTTGAAATGAATTTCGCTGCCTCGCTTGGGTCGGAAATCGTGATGCTCTTCCGTCGTGGTCCGATATACTTCGCGGTTACTTCTCGCACGTAGTGGATTGATTTGATTTCTTGCTTTTCCATCTTTTTTTCTCCTAGTTATCGAGGTTCGATTTTAAAAATCGAACCTGACTAGGCCGCGCCGATGAGCGACTCCTTGGTCGTGTTTTGGGGGTACGTTCGGTCAAGGTCAGAAGAGGGGGAGGGGTATCTCCCATGTTGCAGGCGTTACTGCGCCGAAACTTGGGGATTCCCCCTCTGACGCCGAAGGGGAACCTTGACGGAACAGGGGGGTTCTCCCCCTTCTTTTGTTTGTTATTGATCTCCCAGCTTTGAGCCGCTGAGAGATCGAGGCGTCGGAAATTGCGAGAAGCGGAGTTTGCTCTTGGCAAATGAGCATCAGAGGAATTTTCCGCAACGAAGAGATTTCAGTGGCTCAAAGCTGGGACAGAAAGCTTGGGGATACTCCGGCTCGACCGAAGGGAATCCTTTACATGGCAGGGGGTTTACCCACTTCCTTTTCTAAGGCCTTGACGGGGCTGGGGTTGATTTCTGGTCCAAGTGAGCAAGCTATTCTTTCTGTAGCCGCTCAAATTTTCCATGAGATTTGGTGTTGCGCGAATAGTAACCGAAATGCGTGACCATTCGCCGGGAAAGGGGTAAATGCGCTCCATGGAAGAGCGAATCTCAAAGGCGATCAAGCAGCTCGCCCTCGAAGCTGGAAAGGTCATTTTTTCTGCGCGCGAGAGTGGTCAATTTCTGCGGTCAACAAAGAATGACAATCCTCGGGATTGGGTGACAGAAGTCGACCTGCAAGTCGATAGGCTTGCTGCCGACTTTATCCAGCAGAGCTTTCCCGGTCATCATATTCTTTCCGAAGAATTGAATCCCAACAATCTCACCCCGGGAATCTTTGAGGAGCCGACGTGGATTGTGGACCCGATAGACGGCACGAATGATTTCTTCCGAGGACTTCCGAATGTAGCCTTCTCCATCGCTTATATGGAGCACCATGCCCTCCAATGTGGTTTCGTGAACGCTCCGTTTCTTGAAGAAATCTACGAGGCGAGCAAAGGAAAAGGGGCCAGATTGAACGGAAAGTTGATCAGCCCTTCCCAGAATGTGAACTTGACGGATGCGATGGTTGCATCAGGCATTACATCGAAAGATTGCCCAATATCTGACCGTGAGTTAGGCCGCCTGAAAAATGTGCTGGAGCATTGTGGTGGGTATCGCCGGTTGGGAAGTGCGGCAATCAACTGCTGTTACGTCGCCTGTGGCAGGCTTGATGGATATTTTGAGAATGTGTTTCCTTGGGATATCGCTGCGGGAAGGTTGATCGCGTCAGAAGCCGGAGCCGAAGTGTTCCATCTGTTGGACAGTCCGCAGTATTGGCCTTGGCTGCCGTCCGAACTCCGATCGGATAGCTTTGTCGTAGCCAGTCCCACAATCGCAAAGGTATTTCGAGAGTTGCTGCTCACGGACTAGGTCTGTCCTGGAGAAATATTTCTCTGCGCGCATTCCGCTCGATCAAGAGCCGGATTTCTTGAACCGAAGGGCATCCTTTACACGGCAGGGGGTTTAGCCCCTTCTGAATTCATTTACCAAAACGAAATTTGCGGAAGCTCAAAATCGGCCTCTGCATTTGACCGCTATTGAAGGATCTCGATCCAGGTCGACCAATACTATCCCCCAAATTCAGAATGAGGACTACTCAGTAGGTAGCAAAGAAGCTCGCCGATTTTTCAGGATTACAGCCGCGTCCGGAGAACGAGTGTAGCTTTCCTCCTTCCCCGTCCTGCGCTACGTTGCCGCATCGGGAAGCAGCAGGGAAAGGAAACAGTGTCTCAAGACCTCTCTGAAATTTTCAGTTCGCTCGAAGGATTATCTATTCACCGAGACGAAACGTGGATCTCGAAGCAAAGCGAGCCATAGAGAAAAAGGAATTGAAGCAATTAGACGAAAGTACTCTGAGCAAAGTCCCAGAGGTCACGCTGATCTTTTGGATCATAAAAATCGCTGCTACGACGCTCGGTGAAACAGGCGGCGATGCCGTCTCGATGTCGATGGACTTCGGATATTTGGTCGGGACCGCAATCTTTGCGCTAATCTTTGCCATCGCTGTTTTTGCGCAAATTTCAGCAAAAAAGTTCCACCCTTTCCTTTATTGGTTGACAATCGTCGCAACGACTACGGTCGGGACAACGCTCGCGGATTACGCCGATCGGTCCTTGGGCATCGGATATACCGGAGGCTCAAGTCTTTTGTTGGCGCTCTTACTCTGCTCCTTGTTAACCTGGTATAAAACCCTCGGTTCAATTTCAATCGCTACCGTCAAGACTCCGAAAGCCGAAATTTTTTATTGGCTCACGATAATGTTCTCGCAGACGCTTGGTACGGCGCTTGGTGATTGGACCGCGGATACGAACGGCCTCGGGTATTTGGGAAGTGCCGCTATTTTTTCTGGGCTGCTTGCCCTCGTGGTTGCTGCATACTATCAAACAAAAATTTCGCACACAGTGCTGTTTTGGTGCGCATTCGTGCTCACGCGGCCGCTCGGCGCAGTAATCGGCGATTTTCTGGACAAGCCGCTTGAGAATGGTGGACTTGCGTTGAGCCGCTATTCGGCTACCGGGGCGCTTCTCGCTTCTATGGTGGCCCTGATTGTGTTTACTCCGCAGCGTGCCGCAAAGGGAGCGCATTGATTTGGGAGCAGCATTGCGATTCGCCGTAAAGAGTTTTGAACACTAATTTTGATGTTCGTGATTCTCTCTCAGTAGCGACCGAGCCGAAGGAACGCGGGTTGATGGTGGGCATTGCCATTGGCGCCATTTTTGGGCTTGAGGCGATATTTGCAGGACCAGTTTGCGGCGCTTCTATGAATCCGGCGTGGTCGATTGCTCCAGCTTTCGTCAGGACAGCGCAGATGCGTCGGGGTTATCTCACCGCGCCCGTGGGCGGGGCGCCCTATCTTTATTTGGCAAGCACCCGTGATGCGCCGAGACGAAAGGAATGAACTTTTTCTAAGAGAGGTTCGAGCGGGAGCGCTTGACCCTCTCTTGAGGTTAATAACAATGTGCTGCGGACGCCAATGTGCTATTCGGACGCACACTCAACGCTGTCGAGTTCTCGTCGCATTTCCTGCTTCAAATTCTCGACTCTGACGGCCGCCTGTTCCCACCGGTTGTGCATACCCTCGGTGTCTGCCCCCAACTTCTCGTAGTGCAAACATCGCCACTTGGCTCGATCTTCTGCGCTAAGGGCTGAAGCCAACCCGCAGAATGTGTCCAAGCTCGCTGTGTAGCCATCGGACACTTGGCGCACCTCGGTCAGAACAAATCGTGCCGCGTCGAAAAGCCCTTGCCGTTGCGCTTCGAGTTCCTTGCAATAGCGATACAGGCGAACACGACGCCGTCGCTCGATCCACCAGCCGGCAAAGCCAATTGCGGCCACAACTACGCAAACAATTAACTCCGGTCTCATTGCCAGTTCCTTTCAAATAGAGTTTGGAAACTTGCTCGTTGCGAGTCCTTGGAAGGGCTAACAAAGAGCAAGGTCCGCCTTCTAACGAGAAAGTTTCTGGGCAACTTAAAAACACGGAGCGTAAAACGTTCCTGAGCTCCCGCTCAATACCTCCAGCTCTGGAAACTCTGATAATTCCAAGAGCTGACGGCGTTGTACGGACCAAAGCCAATCCCAAACGAAATACATCTTGAGAATTTCTATCCTATCTGCACTTTGATTCAAACATTGTTATGGCGAATAGAGCGTAATGCATAGCCGGAATAAGTATTCATAATATTTCGATTTTATAAAAAGGCCGAACTGCCAAAGGGCAAGACGAACCTCACTCATTTTGCAACAGCTTTGAAGTGGCACCCGGACAGTAGAACACTGTCGACCGCGCCTGTCCTCAGCACGTGCAGATTCCGAGACAGCGGATAATTCTTTCGCTAGCTATCGAATACGGGAGCTAGATCGACGTCTGAATCGCCCTCCGCTTCGAGAACTCCGACGACGAAAGCGGCCACCGCTCCTAGAACTCCGTCGCCGAAACCGTCCACCGGATCGCGACCGTCCGCCTCGTGAACGGCTATAACCTCGTCCGCGGCCTCTCCGCCCACCGCCGGACATCCTCATCCGAAAGTTCACCGACGATCGTCCGCCGCTCCCACCTCCCCGCGTCCTGTATTCCAGTCCGCAATTTCCGGACTCACATGGGTCGGCGCCGGGTTCGTCCGGCTGTCTGCTTCTTCTTCCCGGCTGTGCCTGAGCGTTTCCAACAAAGAAGGAGAGACCCAATAGAAGCCCTCCTACCAAGAAATCTCTACGTAACATAATCAATTGTCCCTTCACCTAACGGCCGACTCGGCTTCAGCCGAAGTTGTGTTTTAGATCTGAGGCTCAGCATTTCGTCCGCTTTGTCATCTTCCGAGAGATGGCAGGACCAAAGAAACGGGAAAGCAGATGAGCATCCAAATGAAAGCGGAGCGGCTAAAAGGGCCAGCTTCCGCTAGTTGCGGAAGTGAATGGAGGCGCGTTGGGGCAGATATCAAGCGACTCAAAGAAGACAGGTTGAAGTGAGGGCGCTTCGATTGATGCACTAGGAGGCTTGGAAGCAAGGGCTAGAGAGTGAAGAAAGAAAAAGAGTTGCAACGGGACAAGGTCCAATACAGGCGGTGAGCCCTGAACATCAGCGAGTGCAATCTTAGGAATGCTGACAGTAGTGCATGCGGGACAACCTTCGCAGGTTTCGGCCTGTTCAGAACCACCACAGAGCAGGTGGGATGAGGGGTCGAGGCTTGCGAGAGCGAATTGGCAGAGGCAGCAATGAAAGACTAAGACCAACCATACGATCAGAATGAATGTTCTGCGCCCTGTCATTTATCCTTCCACTCGGAAGATCCTGACGACTATTCAGCCGCAAATTAGATCTTCCCTAACAATATTATGAGATCATGAACGATCTCTGTTAAATATAAATTAGCCAACGTAGTTCAGCTTTTCATGTTCCCCCAAGAGAACAGAATTGAGTAGCCAAGGGAGAGTTGGGCGTTTGGATATGCCGAAGCCCCGCCAATTCGATCGACGGCCCTCTCCACTTGGCTTCGAGCTCGCTGTTTCCAAGGAAGGCCCGATGAAGAACATCCTGCCAGGAACTTCCTTCGGCAGCCCAGACTTCTTCCTATTCGGTTCCCACCGGGGTGAGCGAGCAACCGGAAAAGACGACAAGGGCAGCAAGGACCGTCGTGCCGTGGGTCCTAATTTGCCGTTGACGATTGAGTATCAACAAGGTCCCCTTCCTTTACGTGACTTCCCAATTTGAGGGCGACCTCCGAGTATCTATCGCTCAATTTCTTAGTGACTGTGCCTTGTCCAACCGATTTAAGCGGGCACTGAAGAGCTCTTGAGTTTCCACAGTCTCCCCGAAGAAATTTTACGGTCTCGCCCACACCGACGTCAGTCTGCCCGTTCGAAATATGAATGGTCTCATCGTTCAGCTTCATCACCACAACTCCACGAGAGGACGGAGCACATGCGGAAACCATAAGTCCGATAGTCAAAAGGCAAAGTTTGTTCCGAGTCATAAAATCTCCTCCCGGCATTGCCGAAACGATTGGGATTGCATCCCGTCATTAGCAAATACGCTCAGGGCCAAGGCTTTGTGACAGTGGGGACTACAATTCTCGGATTCAGAGCCTCGAATTTCTCTATTGCAATCCCGCGGACGGGCCCAAATATGGAATTTTCTCTCGCCAGTTCAATAGGTTAGACTTATTGTGGAGTTAACCGGATGCCCGTTGAATGGAGACTGATAAGGAGCGGCGTCACAAAAACAGCTTCAGGAACGTATTGGTCAATGAGTGCTGGAAAGGGGAGGAAGAGAGCTGTCAGTGAACTCTCCGATGAGGAGCTGATGGCGGCTTATGCTCTCGAAGCTGATTATTCTGCTTTTGAGGAGCTCTACCGCCGCCATTCGCGATTGGTTTACGGGTTTCTTGCAAAAAAGCTCGATGGAAAAGAAATGGTCGATGATGTGTTCCAAGCGACTTGGCTAAAATTGCATCGATTCCGTTCGAAGTATGACCCATCGCTTCCGTTTCTGCCTTGGCTATTCACGCTCTGTAGAAATGTCACGCTTGATACTCTGCGGGCCGGAAAGAGAAATAGAGAAGAAGCACACGAGGACATTGGTTTGCTCTCGGAAGGGACGGCGGAGCCAAGTCCGGATGAAGTTGGAGGCCACCTCGAGGCGCTTAGAGCCAATGAGTGGAAAGCTGCGCTCTCTCCTGAACAGCAGGAAGTCATCTCCCTCCGCTTTGGCGAGGATTTGTCATTCGATGAAATCGCAAAACGGCTTCAAATCAAATCTTCCGGAGCCCGCAAGATTTCTCAACGAGCCATTCAGAAATTGAGAACACTTTTTAAGTAGTATGGAAAAGAAGGAAGACAATCTCAGCGAATGGATGAGCGGGTTCTCCGAGTTCCTGAACGCTGACTCTGTTTCTCCGCCCGCTAGTCTTAATCAAAGAATCCTGGATCAGGTTCACGGGGCATTGAATCCTTCACCCTTTACGGTCTTCGGAAGACTTGCAGGAATTGTCTTCGTTGTTGGTCTACTCAACTTGCTATTCTGTCCGCAGTTTGGGATCGGAACTCGTGGACCCGGCCTGATGATGTTTTTAATGGATATCAGTCCGCTTCTTTGCCACTTCGCCTGCGGGGTTCTGTTCGTGGGAATCGGGGTGTTTGTTTCTACCTTTCTTCTTAGGCGGGAGGAGCTACGAGTCCTAAAGGAAACAAAGTTTCTTCAAGTCTCTGCGCTCTCTGCCTCAATGCTGGGAATGTTTCTCTGTTTCGGATCGCAAGGATTCTTCACGCTCGAGCTGATGTGGTTGTTGGGTGGAATAGTTGGTGGAGTCGCTTCAGTCTACGGCGGTTCGATTATTCGAGAGCAACTGGCAGCGCGGCCAAGCTGATGGACGATTACGCTCCTGACTATAGCCAATTCATAGGTGTGGATGACTTTGCGCCGTGTTCACGACTAATTTAGAGTCTAATTAAGGGTCTTTCGGTCGTTTGGTTGTCTATGGAACCGGTCGCGTAACTAGTGTTCAGTGATAATTTTGTTCTTGGTTTTCGTAGTTGTTTACGTCTATATTTCGGAAGTTTCGGATTTCAAGGCCAGAATGTTTCGACGAATCTTATCGTGTTTTCTTGCGGTTATGTGGTTGGGGATTGCCAATCATTGCTACGCAATGGACGCGATGCGAAAGGTATCGGCGCAGAATGAACATTGCGCGGGGCGTTCTGGAGAGCACAAGTCTAAAGCGCCCACCGGTCCTCATGGCCGCTGCACGCAGGGCGTATGCTGTGAATTGTTTGTGCAAGGGGTGTCAAATGCGCCGGACGCATTTGCTTCAACCTCACCGGTTTTCCATTTAGGATTGCCAGCCTTTTATGTGCTCGTTGTCTCCTTCCCTTTCTTGGGTGAGCGATCTGTGCCGCTGCCAGATTCTCTTGGTCCGCCCGGCGGCGAAAATCGAAATCTTTTCTCCTTGAGCGTCGCACAAAACGCTCCACCCTTCTCCTTGATCTAGTGGGACGCGGTCTAGTCGCGTCTCTTTCCACGTTTGCGGCAGTCAGTGCTTTCTGATTTGCCGCACGATTGTTCACGTTCGAGATTCAGAGAAGACTATCCAAATGAAAAGACTATTACTCATATTTTTTGCAACACTTATTTTTATCAGTCCTGCCTTGGCTCACGACAAGGAGGCGCATAAAGGACCAAAGATTGAAGGGAAGTTACTTTCGCTGCAAGGAAACAAAGCCGAGGTACAGACAGCCTCTCAGAAGCTAACGGTGCTTTTATCCGCGGAGACGAAATACGAATCAGGTGCGGAAGGCAAGCCCTCGACGAGGGCCGAGCTCAAGCCTGGCAGCGACGTCATGGTTCACGGGCATAAACTCGAAAGCGGGGAGTTCGGTGCTACTGAGATCATGATCAACGCCGCTGCCTCTGGTGGGCATCACGATCAAGACGACGGCGAAGACGAGCCCCATGACCACTCCAAATAGATGACCGATCAAGGACCACGGCGTTCACCGTGGTCCTTTAATATCTCTTTGGAGGGTTATGCGGATACCGAAATTACTTCTGATTATTTTTGGGCTGCTTGTGGCGGTGGGAGTAGGGTCTGCGGTTTATGTACTTAAAGTACATGGACTGAGCGCCCGTGAAAAACCATATGCCATCGAAGTTTGGTTAGCCCGACATGCCCGCGACCTTGCAACGCCGAGTTCGGTTAGGGGCTTGAAGAATCCGATGCAAGCTACTCCGCTTGCGCTCGCTGCGGCTCGCGATCACTTCGCTGATCACTGTGCGAGCTGCCACGGTAATCGGGGCGACGGAAAAACGATGTATGGCGAAGGTATGTTTCCGCCACCACCGGATCTGCGTGAAGCGGGCACGCAGAATCTCACCGACGGGGAAATCTTCAACATCGTCAAAAACGGGATTCGCTTTACTGGAATGCCGGGTTTCGGCGGTAGCGATGAAGACAATTGGTCGGTCACATTGTTTATTCGACACTTGCCAAAGCTCTCGGACAAAGAGCTCGCACTCATGAACGAAATCAACAACCTCGAAGGAAAAGCCAATGCACAGGAAAGTTCTCACTAGAATTGGAGGGGCGTGTGTCACGGCTGCTTTCGTGGGCTGTGTAGGGCAAGTGGAGATTGCGACCCTCCCTTATGCACACCCCGCAAATCCGGATGCTCCGCCGGGGCGAATCCCCGGCGTGGGGACTGAGCTAAATCCAGGCTCATCGCGAGCTGTCGGCAATGATGATTCGACCGCGGACGGCATGAAAATGCAGCATCACATGAAACCGGGCATGCAGATGGATATGGGGGCGACTAAGGAGACGGGTGCAACTGACGGCAAATTTCAATGTCCGATGCACCCAGATGTCCGTTCCAATGCGCCTGGCAAGTGTCCTAGATGCGGAATGAAAATGAAAGAAATGCAGAGCGCCAAGCCGGATCAAAGCCATGACCACTAAGAGATTTTTTTCACTCCTTCTTTTGCTGCTTGGTGGCTGTAGTTTCACTGCTCCGGATGCTGCTATCGAAGCAATTCACAAGGATGTGAAGGAGCGAAGTGGCGTGTCACCCGATTGGGAAGTCGAAAAACGAGGTGCGGAAGAGATAGAGAAACTTCTAGGAGAAAAACTAAGTGGGGAGATGAGTATTGATGACGCCGTAGCGGTTTCGCTCCTCAACAACAGAAAGCTCAGTGCTCTTTACCAGCAGCTTGGGGTAGCGCGAAGTGATCTTGTTGCGGCCCGTTTGCCGGAGAACCCAGTCTTTAGCGCTGAGCGGCGTTTCAAAGGCAAGGCCACGGAATTTGACGTGGCACAGGAGTTTCTTAGCATTTTTCTCGTTCCGCTGCGGGTTCGCATTGCTGAGAGCCAGTTCGACCAAGAACGTCTTCGCCTCACTCAAGAAATACTTGAACACACAGCCCACGTTCGTTCGGCTTACTATTCTGTGCAGGCGGGGCAGCAGTTGCTTGAAATGCGTCGCTCCGTGGTTGCCGCGACGGATGCCGCATACCAAGCTGCGATTAACATGAACAAGGCGGGAAATAATACTGCTCTTGAGGTCTCGCAAGAACTTCGAGGAGCAAACCATGCCCGGCTCGAATTGGCCGAAGCGGAGCTTTCGCTTGCTGAGAACAGGGAGCATCTGAACGTACTCCTTGGACTCTGGGGGGAGGGGACCGCATGGCGAGTGCCTGCGCGTCTGCCTGATCTCCCAGAGTCTGAACTGCCTCCCGACGAACTGGAGAAGAAGGCAATCTCCGAGCGGTTTGATCTGGCTTCTCTTCGTTCGGAAATAGTCGGTCTTGCTCAATCGATGGGGCTTGCGAATGTAATGAGCTATATTCCTGGGCTTGAAATCGGTGCCCACAGTGAACGAGAACCCGAGGGCGACACCAGCCGTGGCCCGAGCATAAGTTTTCCGGTACCGATCTTCAATTTTGGACAAGCGGCGCGCGCCCGGGCGAAATATCTGCTGCTCGAGGCACAGGATCGCTATGCGACGCTCGCTGTAGAAATCCGTTCTGAAGTTCGCATGGCCTACATGCGGATGGATCTTGCGCGAAAAAAAGTCGCTTTCTACCAGCTTGATGTTCTGCCTGTGCAGCAAACAATAACTCAACAAACTCAACTTCGTTACAACGGGATGTTCCTTGGAGTGTTTGAACTGCTCGAAGCGAAACAGGCGCAAATTGATGCGGGCCGGGATTATATCGAAGCAGTTAAGGATTACTGGATCACTCGAAGTGAGCTGGAAAAAGTCCTCGGGAGACGCCTCCCTAGGGGTGGTGAAGTGGCCCAGGAAGTGACTTCGCCAGCGATCCCGTCCGGTCCGCCTACGGTCAGCGCACCGGCACACCGTCATGGAATGTAGTGAGAAAAAGTAATTGAAAAGCGAGAATCGTATGAAGGGTAAAAGTCTTACTAGGCGTCAGGTTATTCTATCGAGTGCTGCAACTATCGCGGGAGGTGCGGTACTGCTTAGTGATCGCAAACCGTCGTATGCAGCTGAGCCGTCAGAGTTAAAGGAACCGCATACCAAATCTCATGATGCAAATGGAAGGAAGTATTCCGAAGAGCACTGGGATGTCCCTGGTCAACCGGAACGGGATTACACACCAGTCATCACACCCAATGGATGGACACTCCCTTTCAAGATTGTCGACGGGATAAAAGTTTTTCACATGACCGCCGAAGAGGTTCCGAACCACGAATTTGCAGAAGGTTTAGTAGCCGACTGTTGGGGCTTCAATGGCGGTGTTCATGGTCCGACTATTGAAGCTGTTGAAGGTGATCGGATACGGATCTACGTAACAAACAAACTTCCGGCTCCAACGAGTGTTCACTGGCATGGCATTTTACTTCCGAATGGCATGGACGGGGTGGGCGGGCTAAACCAAAAAATTATACATCCGGGAGAGACATTCGTCTACGAATACACGCTGCGTCAGCACGGTACTTATATGTATCATTCGCACCATGACGAGATGACACAGATGGCTCTTGGAATGTTGGGACTGATGATCATTCACCCCCGACAACCGAAGAAACCCCGGCCTGATCGTGATTTTGCCTATATGTTGAGCGAGTGGAGAATCGACCCTGGTACTCGCAGACCGAACCCAAACGAGATGACGGACTTCAATGTTCTCACTTTGAATGCAAGGTGCTTTCCGGGCACGGCGCCAATGGTCGCAAAGCTAGGAGATCGCGTTCGAATCCGAATAGCAAATCTTAGTGCCATGGATCACCATCCGATCCATCTTCATGGTTACCAATTTAGGATAACAGAAACAGACGGTGGTCAGATTCCCGAATCAGCTCAGCAGCTAGAGACAACTGTCTTTACGCCAGTCGGGACTACCCGAACCATCGACTTCGTTGCAGATGAGCCCGGAGACTGGGCAATGCACTGCCACATGACCCATCATGTTATGAATCAGATGGGACATGAAATCCCGAACATGATTGGCGTTAAGCCAGGTGCAATCGATAAGAAGGTTCAGCCTCTTCTTCCCGATTACATGACCATGGGTCAGACTGGCATGGGTGACATGGCTGAGATGGGGATGGCTGTTCCTGAAAACAGTATTCCGATGGTCGGGGGGCAAGGACCCTTTGACTACATCACCATGGGAGGGATGTTTACTATCCTCAAAGTTCATCCCGATCTTCAGAGCTATGAGGATCCGGGTTGGTACAAACATCCCAAAGGAACTGTCGCGCGGAAGGCATCTGCGGATGAGATACGAAGAGATGGTTTAAAGTCCGATGGAAGCTCCGCACCGACGCCTCCCGCTTCCGCGCAAAAAGCGTCTAGACCGGCGCCCGCCGGCCCTCAATCCAAGGGCTCCGGGCATTCGATGAATCATAGGAAAAAATGAGCCGCGGATCTAATGAAAAGCTGGAGGTAAAGATATGACGAAGCAACGAGAGTCTCTCATTGGGCAAAAGGACCTGAGAGTATGGACCATTGTTCGCAAACAGCAACGAAGGCGACTTCCAATCGCCTTCGTTGTCATTTGCCTCTTGATAGTTGAGTTTACAATCAGCCGTCCAGCTTTCGCCGAATCGCTTGCCCGTGCGGATTCCAATCGTGTTTGCATGATGACAAACAAAGTCTTTCCGACCCCACAGATTCCTGTGCCACTTCACGGAAAGACTTATTACGGGTGCTGCTCAATGTGCGCCGGAAGTTTAGCGAAGGACCCGAAACTTCGGGAAGCTATCGATCTGGTTAGTGGGCGTCGAGTTGATAAAGCGGAGGCCGTCGCCGGAGTCTCTCAGACCGGAGACGTTTACTATTTTGAAAACGAGAAGAACATGAAGACGTTTCAGTTACCCTGAGACTATGTATTGAAAAGCGAAGAAAATGACGAGGTTTGATTATGAAAATATTGGCTACAGTGCTTTGTCTATTAATGTTCGGAGCATGCTCTTCTTTATTTCAAAACCCCCCGGATTTGGTGGAGCAGGGACGATATCATCTTGAAACACAGGCCATTGACCGCTGTGGAATTGACGCAGAGATCCTTGAAAGGCAGGGAAAGCTAGTTGTGAAGGGGAAAATGACCTTTGGACATCATCCCAATGGTCCCGTATCGGCCACCGCCTTCGTGGATTTAATCTCACCGCAAGGAGTTACTCTTGCTCGTCGGCAAACTTCTTTCATTGCTGTCCGTCATGGCCGTCGTAGCCATCCGGCCGCGCGCTTTGAAATAGAATTTGATTCACTTCCGCCTCTAGGAAGCCTAGTTCGTATTGCTCACAGCATGAAACCTTATGAAAGCGGCGCACCGGGAGGAATAATTCGATGAACAGAAATTTGCATTGTCTTGGCGAATTGGCCTCATGTGCCCAAATCTGCATGGAGTGTGCCCAAGTCTGCGGGGAAACGATAAAGACATGTCTCGCTAGGCGAGATTCTCCCGTTGATCAAGAACTGCTTGAATGCCTGATTGATTGTATGACGATCTGTCAGGCGAGCGCATCACTCCTTACACGTGCTTCGCCAAATCATATGATTACCTGCCGGGCGGTTGCAGAAATCACCGGACGATGTGCCGAGATCTGCGAGCGTGCCGACGATCCGGCACTCGAACATTGTGCTAACGAATGCACCGGAACGGCGGCAAGTTGCCGGGCCATGATTGGAGAGGGGTAAGGGAGTCCTATGACTGCTACGGTGGAGTCGTTGGAGGATCTTGTAACTCGTTTTAAACAGGACCCGGAATCGGTTTACAATATCTGGTTTCGAGAGAGTCCTGCGCGGCTAAAAGCGTTTAGAAGTATTCGTCGTGGTATTCTCGAGGTCATTCACTCTATTAACCAAGGCACATTCGGAAACGATTTCAAAGGCTCGCCGCTTGAGACGGTGCTTACCAGCATCACCGAACAGAAGCAGGTGTTCGAGGGTGCGGCACACGCCTTTTACTGGAAACCAAAGCTCCGCATACCGGATATTTACGAGAACGAAGAGAACAAAAGGGCGTTCGGCCAATTCCTCGAGTGCTTTCTCTCCGGTGCAAGCGAAGAGCGACTCATCCGCGAAATTCTTGACTTGGACCGCAAACGAATCAAGGGACTTGGGCCTGCGGTGGCGAACATTCTCTATTTCCTTCACCCGACCCTTTTCCCGCCGTTTAACACCGCCATTGTCCGCGGTTATAATTTGCTCTTTGCCGATTCAAAGCCCTTGGGCTCATGGCCCGCCTACCTTGAAATGCGCGAGGTGATGCGAGAGACGAATGATAAGCTCGAACCTACCCTCTCAAAGGACCAGGGTGCGTTTGCTGGCCTGCTGTTTGACATTGGAGTCGGCAAGTTGATGATGGATGCAAACTGCACAGAGGTTCTCATAAAAGACCGCCAAGCCGTCGAGAAGGCGCTTCGTAAGCGACATCAGGATATTGAAGAGGATCGGAGGGAAGAAGACGAGCACCTAAAGATTCAGTATCTGCTTACTACTATCGGGCGGGCACTTAGATACCAGGTCCACGTCGCCTTAAATGACCGTGGGAAGAGGTTTGGCGATGAAAGCTTGGCATCCTTAACTCTGGAGACACTGCCTCCTCTTGGCCTTTCTCATGAGGTTGAGCAGACGATTCGTTTCATCGATGTCATCTGGTTTAGTCCCGATGGAAAGCGAATCATTTGCGCGTTTGAGGTAGAAAAAAGCACCTCCATTTATTCGGGAATTCTCCGGCTTATGGATCTGGGCCAGTCGCTTGCTGACGCAGATATTCATTTCTATCTGGTTGCTCCAGACGCCCGTCAAAGGGAAGTCCAGGCCCAGCTTCGCCGACCGGCGTTTGCTCATTTGGCCCACCTCAAGCTGCGATATCTGCTTTTCTCAACACTCTGCGAACACTGCTCAGGGCTCTGCAAATTCGGAGAAAATCACCTGGCGCTTCTCAAGATCGCGCGAGGAAGGGCCTAAAACCCCGAGTCTCGGTTAGGCGGTAGCAAGCGACTTCTTCTTCAGCAGAAGAGAATTCCCAATAACAAAAAGTGAGCTCAGCGCCATTGCGGCTGAGGCAAGTACCGGATTCAGGAAAATATGAAAGAAAGGATACAGCACCCCCATCGCCACGGGAATAAGGACAATATTATAGGCGAATGCCCAAAATAAATTGAGTTTGATCGTGCCCATAGTCTTTCGAGAGAGAACGATAGCGGAAACAATTGATCCAAGATCCTTGTTAACAAGAATGATATCGGCTGCTTCAATTGCGACATCGGTGCCCGTGCCTATTGCCAATCCAATATCGGCCGCGGCGAGCGCAGGGGCATCGTTAATTCCGTCGCCGACCATAGCTACTGCCCTTCCTTCCTGCTGTATTCTTCGCACTTCAGATTCCTTCTCGTCAGGCAAAACTTCAGCAAGAACCGTGGCAATGCCAACGCTTTTCGCAACAGCTCGAGCTGTTCTTTCATTGTCGCCCGTGATCATCAAAGTACTTATGCCAAGAGCCTGAAGAGCCTGGACCGCCCCCGCCGCAGATTCCTTTGGCATATCTGCAACGGCGATAAGGGCCTCCAGCCTTCCGGCGATAACGAGCGCAACCGTTGTCTTGCCTTGTTCTTCGAGTAATTCAAGTTGGCTCTCAATCTGCCCGAGGTCAATGTGGTTCTTTGCTAAGAGTTTACGATTGCCAAGTAATATTTCCTGTCCGTCGATTGACCCAGAAACCCCATAGCCCGCCTCGGCAAGAAAGGAGCTCGTGGGAAGAAAAGTGGTTCCAGTCTTTTCGGCGTAGGCGACAATACTCTGCGCTAGAGAATGTTCTGAGCCTCGCTCAAGAGATCCAGCAAGTTGAATGATGTGAGAGGAGTCAAACTGGCCCAGGGGAACAATATCCGTCACTTCTGGAGTTCCCTTCGTGAGTGTTCCCGTTTTATCAAAGATCACCGTGTCAATACGATGAGCGATTTCCAGACTCTCGGCGCTGCGGATGAGAATTCCGTGTTCAGCACCTTTCCCCGTGCCGACCATTATAGCGGTCGGAGTGGCAAGTCCCATGGCACATGGGCAAGCTACGATAAGGACCGTTATTGCATTTAAGAAGGCAAAGAGAAATCTCGGATCCGGGCCAAAGTCGTACCAAAGAATGAATGTCGTGACCGAAAGCATAAGGACGACCGGCACGAAGTAGCCCGATATCTGATCAACCAGACGCTGGATGGGAGCCTTGCTCGCTTGCGCACGCTGAACGAGCTGAATAATTTGAGCCAGCATCGTTTCTCCCCCGATGCGAGAGGCTTTGAAAAGAAAAGTTCCGTTTTTGTTGATGGTGGCGCCAACAACCGTATCTCCGGGGTTCTTGCCGACCGGCATGCTTTCCCCTGTGATCATCGACTCATCCACCGACGACTCTCCCTCGGTAAGAACTCCGTCCACTGGAATTTTCTCACCCGGGCGAACTCTTACGATGTCACCGACCTTAACCTCGGTCACTTCAATATCCTGCTCCAATCCATCGCGAAGCACGCGTGCACGCTTTGCCTGTAATCCAACAAGTTTCCGAATTGCAGTGGAGGTTCCGCGCTTCGCTTTTTCTTCGAAATATCGTCCGAGAAGTATGAGGGCAACGATGGTGGTTGAGGCATCGAAATACGGCATCGGATGAATGCCAAGCCGAGTTAACAAGTGTGGAGCAAATGTTGCAATAATCGAATAGAGAAAGGCGGCGCTTGTGCCAAGAACAACAAGCGTATCCATCGTCGCAATTCGATGTCGTATGGCAGCATAAGAAGCACGATAGAGCGGCGCAGCGGCCCAGAATTGAACTGGAGATGCAAGAAGAAGCTGAAATAGCGGTTCACGAAAGAGAGCAGGGGAGAAGTTCATTAACCCAGGAAAGCTTCCCCAAAGGACCGCTGCACCTGCCAACAATGAGAAAAGAAGCTGCGGTGAAGGCTTTACGGGCTTATCGAGAGACACGAGAGCCTCAGTTTGATGAATGAGATTTGTCTTCGGCTTCAGATGCGCCACGTAGCCTACATCTGCAACTGCCTTTTCAATAACTGCGGCGGTAACCAACTTTGAGTCGAAAGTAACAGTTGCATGCTTTGAGAGAAGATCAACGTCTGCTTTTCGTATGCCGTTTACACCTTGAAGTTGACGTTCAAGATTGCTTACACAAGACGCACAATGCATCCCTTCGATGGAAAACATTTCAGTGCTGTCTTTTGTCACTTCGCTCATGGCACTATAATCTTTCCTTGAAACATGTTCATTCCGCACGAAAACGGGAACTCTCCAGATTCTTCGGGCAGAACCTCAAGCACGACTTGCTGATTTAGAGGTAGGTATCTACGGAGGCCAAAGTGAGGGATGAGCACCTCTTCAAGACAGGCATTTGGGTCCGTCCGTTCAAAAATTAGCTGACTCAGCTTACCTTTCGGGACTACAATCACCTCTGGATTATACCCACCGTTAACGAGTATCTTCATCGATTTCTCTAGGACCACGGCCTTAGCCTGTCTTCGAAAGAAGAAATTATAAATAAACAGCAAGAGAGCGACCCCAGCCGCGCTGACCAAAATTCTATCGATTGATAGAACGACCGACATAGCTATTCCTTTGAACGGGCGAGTTTCGCAATTTCCTTTGCTTCGAACTTGGCCAGCTCAGCGATTGTGGTGCGCTTCAGAAATTCAATTTCCTTTCTGCGATGTTCAACCCAAAATTTGTGGCATGGACATGCCCGCTCGTCTGAGCACTCGCCGGAACTAAGCATGCAGCGTGTCTTCGTAACCGGGTCGTCAAGAAATTCGCAGAGGTCGTATAACGTAAGATCATTCGGACTTCCCACGAGGAGCACTCCGCCGCCGATCCCTCGCTGAGTCTGGACGATCCCCTTTCGCGCAAGAATATGAATGAGCTTGGCGAGGTACGGAGTTGGAACGTCCGCCACCTCGGCGATATCGCGAACTAGTAGCGGCTTGCCTTTGGCGGCCGCAATCACACCAAGTGCGACCGCCGCATACCCCACTGACTGACTGAGCATGAATATTTTTCCTTAGAGACCCTGGAGCATTTAATGCGCCCCGAGTGGCCTCTTTGTAAAGCTTGACAATACCAAAGCAATGCTTATACATTACTACATGACCATCAGGTCATCAAGTAATAAAGTGAGGTCTTTCTGATGAAAAAAACAATTGCCCCCGCAGTAATTGCTACCGCTGTGACCATTTTCCTCTGTGCTCCGATGTTTGCACAGGCTGAGCCAAGTTCCGCTCGCTTTGAAAAACTCGAGGAGCGGACGAGGGATCTTGAAGCTCGAATGGCCAAGGTCGAAGCCTCTTCGCAGAAGCATATGGGCATGATGATGCAACACTCTGACCATCAGATGAAGGGTCCGGGAATGGGAGGTACCGATCCTGCAATGGGCCAAATGCCCCAACAACCTTCTCAACAGGCTCCCGGAATGAATATGCCGCAAGGCGGCATGCCGCCGCAGCAAGGCGGCGCTATGCCCCCAATGGGTCACATGTAGAGCTTGTGGAATTGGTGTGAAGTTGATCTGCAATTAGAGAAAGTAACGATGAGAGAAGTTTCATGAACTCTAGAATAGTGCTCTTGGCTTCAATCCTATCAATCGCAGGATGTGGACATTCTTTAAAGCGAGGTGCCGTCGCCATGAAGGTGAGCGATACAGAAGCACATGTCTGTTTGGGAGACGGCGAAGTAAAACCAGGAGATAAGGTAACCCTTTTCAGAAATGATTGCCTTGGCAAAGGCGGGTGCAAAAAAGTTCCGGCTGGAGAGGGCGTGGTCTCTCGGCTCCTAAACGAACATTATTCAGTTGTCGAGGTAACCAAGGGATCGTTTCAAGAAGGAACGATCGTCGAGAAACAATAGAGGCTGGCCGAATGAGACAGATTGTAGCTGTCTCATTCGCTGGTTTCTCCGTCCAACGGGAGGATAAAATGAAAGGCTGTCATAAATCGATGCTTATCTGCGCGGCGATCGCGATTGGGCTAATTCTTATTTTGCCACAATTTGGAGTGGCGGTTGGGAGCGCTTCGCTACTCTTTCCGCTCATCATGGTCGTCTGCTGCGTGCTTCCAATGTTCCTGATGATGTCAGCCGCGAAGTCAGAGGACGGAAAATCCGGCTGTTGTGGCAGTAAGGCGACATCTGATGCCGCTTCGGGCGATGCCGGAACGAAGAAGGACCCGACTTCGAAGTCTTGTCATTGAAGCAATGATGCTTTCGGGGAAGGAGGGATCTATGCGTTGCTCATTGGCAGTGGCTTTCTTGATTCTCGCTACAACCTTGCTCTCTACGGCCTTGCCTTCTTTGGCTCAAGCCGATGATGAAGGAGAAAATCAGCGCCAAGCGCACTCGGGTGCGGTCTCGCTTGCGGATCAAATAGACAGTCTTCGCCGGCAAGTATCTGACCTTGAGGTGAGAGTAAGAGCTCAGGGCGTCGACACTGAAGCTATCAAAGCAAATGGCGACAATTACCGTTCCCAAATGAGAATGAAGGCGCTCGGTAATGTTCAAAGAGCACCAGTCACTCCGACAGCTGCTACCGCAGGAAACAATCAGATGGCCGGCATGAGCATGATGTCTGGAATGATGGGCATGATGAACTCGATGATGGGTGGCATGTCCGGGGGCGGCGGAATGACCCCACCACCAGGAATGGGAACCGCGGGAATGCTCTCAACTCTTCCTGGATTTCCCGGTGCTTCTCACCTCTATCACATTGGCTCAACCAATTTTTTCCTGGATCATCCTGAACACATCACCCTCTCGCTAGAGCAACAGAATCGCCTAGGCCGACTTCAGATGCAGGCAACGCTGAGGCGTTCTGAGCTCAATCGAAAAATTCAAGAAGGGGAGGAGCAGTTATGGCTTCTTACCGCAGCTGACCATCCGAATCTCTCTCTGATTGAGTCTAAAATCCGAGAGATCGAGAAGCTGCGAGGCGATCAGCGGCTAGCTCTTGTTAAGGACGTCGGCGAGGCGGCAACTGTTTTGACTGATGAACAGCGCGGGGCGTTACTCGGTCAGATTCCACCGATGAAGGCACAGAGTTCTCAGGATGTGAGCGCTGGAGCAACTCCACTTGCCGATCAGGGAAGTGCGATGGATGAAATGTAGTTTGCGATCTGACTCCGAGGCTAAACCTTCAAGGTTATCTTCGGCATTTTGAGAGAGGAATAGACATGGAAAATGTGGCTAGAAAAACAGATACAATTGCAAACGAGATAAAATGCTTCGCTCCAGATGCCGGAGAGGTATGCCTCGCCGGGACATTCAATGATTGGAGCGAAAGTAGCACTCCGATGGCGAAAGGAAAGGGTGGAGACTGGATCGCGAATCTTCACCTTTCTCCTGGCCGTCACGAATTTAAATTCGTGATTGATGGTAAATGGTGTTGCGTCCCAGGATGTGAGGATACAGTGCATCCCGAATGCCCCGACTGCGTTGTAAACTCGTTCGGTACGATGAATAGAGTGCTCAACCTAGAATAGAAACACTGATGAGGAGAACGAACGATGCACGGCGATGAGATTTGGGCCTATGGCCTATGGCCCACGGTGTTTTTCAATTTCCTTCTATTCGGATTCTTTGTCCTAAGCTTTGTAAAGCCGAAGACGAAGTTTGAATGGCGTTCCATGGGAGTTTTCATCGGCTTTATAGCAGCACTTTTCACCGAGATGTATGGATTCCCGCTTACTATTTATTTTCTCACAAGCGTCATGGGCCATAATTATCCCGTGCTCGATCCTTTCTCTCATCCAAGCGGGCATCTTATACTTGTGTTTCTTGGGCTAGCGCATTCTCACGCAGCCATGGTCATTCTCCATTTGATTACCAACGGAGCTATCTTCTTTGGCTTCTATATAATTTTCAGAGGTTGGAAGCAGATCCATGAGGCGGGCACCGATAAGCTCGTTACAGATGGCATCTACTCTCATATTCGTCATCCTCAATATGTTGGGATGTTTCTCATAACCGTGGGACTCCTCATACAGTGGCCAACGCTCATCACGATCATCATGTGGCCGGTTCTTATGTATGCCTATCACCGACTTTCTATGAGCGAAGAGAAGATGCTGGAACAGAAATTTGGCAACACCTTTCTCGAATACAAAAGGCGTGTTCCGGCCTATATACCCAACTCTAGAGAGACGAGCTTATGACAGGCTATTTAGTATCTCGGAGAGCGTTCCTTCAGAACGCTGGGGCGCTGGGGCTTTATGGTGCTCTCTTGCCGCTGCTACCTGCTTGGGCCTCCGGTTCGGAAGTTGGCTCGTCAGGAGAAAGGAGCCCTCCTATCGATATCACCATTGCCAGTTATCCATTCCACGTAGGCGGCCGGACCGGTAGCGCGATCGCAATGAACGGCTCAATACCCGGGCCAATCATCAGATTGAAGGAAGGTGAGGATGCTCTCATTCGCGTCACGAACGATCTAGCCGAATCAACGTCCATTCACTGGCACGGCATCATTCTTCCTCCGGATATGGACGGAGTCCCTGGGGTGAGCTTTGCTGGAATCCCTCCTGGTGAAACCTTCACCTACCGCTTCCCAGTGCGACAAAGTGGCACCTACTGGTGCCACAGTCACTCTGGCGGCCAGGAGCTCCTTGGACTCTATGCGCCGCTTATCATTGATCCTATTGATTCCGAACCGTTTACGTATGATCGCGACTATGTAGTGCTCCTTTCTGACTGGAGCTTTGAGTCGCCTGGCGAGATTATCGACAACCTCAAGAAACAATCGAGCTTCTACAATTATCAACGCCGTACCGTTGGCGATTTTATAAACGATGCGCACGCAGATGGCCTTAGAGCGTCGATGGCGGATCGCCTCGAGTGGGGACGGATGCGCATGGACCCGACTGATTTCGCTGATGTTACTGGCGCTACCTATACCTACCTCCTGAATGGGCTGACATCTACGACGAACTGGACGGGGCTATTTCAACCCGGCGAGAAGGTGCGACTGCGCTTCATTGACGCTGCCGCCATGTCACTCTTTGATGTGCGGATTCCAAATCTCAAAATGACCGTCGTGCAAGCAGATGGCCAGAATGTGAAACCGGTTCTGGTCGATGAGTTTCGAATTGCTCCGGGTGAGACTCTCGATGTGATAGTCGACCCTACGGAACAGGCTTATACGCTTTTTGCAGAAGCCCTTGATCGAAGTGGTTGCGTACGCGGAACACTTGCCTCCCAGAAAGGATTGACTGCTCCGATTCCGCCGCGAAGACCGCGATCGCTTCGAACCATGGCCGACATGGGTATGGCACATGAAGGAATAGGGCTGGCCGGTGGGGGTCACGGCGGAATGAAGATGGACAGCCCTCCGGAGCCCGCCGGAATGAAGACGGACGTCACTTCTGAGCACGGCAACATGAAAATGGGCGATCCGGCAAAAGAGCAGGGCGCACACCTAGGTTTACAAGGTCCGAGTCTCTCCGGCACCGCACCAAGACCTCATGGACCTGATAATCATGGATCGGGAAATTCAGCCGTACCGAAGTTGTTGAAAAGCAGACTGGACGAGCCCGGTACCGGATTCGAAAATACTGAACGCCGGGTCCTGGTATACACAGACCTAAAAAGTCTAACGCCAGGACTTGATCGGCGAGAGCCGGAACGTGAAATCGAACTGCATCTCACCGGCAATATGGAGCGGTATATGTGGTCATTCGACGGGAAGAAATACTCCGAAGCAAAGACTCCAATTTCCTTTCGTTATGGCGAGAGGCTTCGTCTCATTCTCGTGAACGACACGATGATGGAACATCCCATCCATCTCCATGGGATGTGGATGGAATTGGAAAATGGCGCTGGGGATCATAAGCCGCGAAAGCATACGATTTCGGTTAAGCCGGCTGAACGGCTTACCGTGGCGATTACGGCCGACGCGCCCGGAAAGTGGGCAATGCACTGTCACCTTCTCCTCCACATGGATATGGGAATGTTTCGGGTTGTTGAAGTATCAGAACCGGAAAGGGCCTCGCGATGAGGTCGAAAATATTCTCGAGAATATTGCCAATACTGCTGGCTTTCTGGTCGGGCAGCTCAGCAGAAACCCTCCCTGCTTATGCCCAGCAGCACGATCATGCTGGTTACGGTAGCACGACACTGGAAGTAGCTACCGATAAGAATAAAACAGTTCCTTCAACGGTCACAAAGGAGCGCGGTTGGCCTGAGCCTGTGGATGACGATATGCTTCGCGGGTTTCTGTTGTTTGACAATTTCGAATACCAAGTGACGGACGGGCCAAACGCCCTCCGCTGGGATCTCCTTGGCTGGTACGGCGGCGATACGAATCGCCTTTGGTTTAAGAGCGAAGGGCGATCCGCCTTTGCGCCTAGCGAAGAGCGCAGCGAGTTAGAACTTCAAGCTCTGTACGGACGCCTCATCTCCCCCTTCTTTGACTTGCAGGGCGGAATCCGCGTTGATCCTCGGCTTGAATCGGAAGGAAACCCCGATCGCATCTATGCTGTTCTTGGCCTGCAAGGATTAGCGCCCTATCAGTTCGAAGTGGAACCAACCATTTTCTTTAGCGAGCGAGGACAGCTCGTGGGACGGTTCACGGGCACCTACGATATTCTCTTCTCGCAGCGCCTTATTTTACAGCCGAGAGTCGAGAGCAATATCTCTTCAAAGGAGGACAAAGGAATTGGTGTCGGCTCCGGCTATAATGATCTCGAATTGGGATTGCGACTTCGCTATGAATTCCGCCGCCGCTTTGCCCCCTACATCGGCGTTACTTGGAAAGAGAGCTTCGGGGAAACGGAAAAACTAAAGCAGGATGAAGGGGGAGATAAAGGTCATTTTGCCGCAGTAACTGGCATTCGGCTCTGGTTTTGAAAGGCCGATGAAATGAGAGTAGGTAAAGATGGCACAGAGGTAGAGTAAACAATATATGCGGCACAATCTATATATATTCGCCTCCGCATTCTTTCTTGCCGCCTCAGTCCTCCTGCTGCCAAGGCCCGGCTCCGCTCAAATTTCAGAGGCAGAGCACCTCAGCCATCACCCGGAACTAGCGGCACAGGCAAGCCAAGGCCAGGCAGCGCAGCCCAACATGCCCAAGACCAATATGCCTCAAGCCGCTCCTCCCGCGGGCGGAATGATGCAGGGAATGGGCGAGATGATGAAGCAAATGGGGCTTCCCCCGAAGAAAGATTTTTATCCCTCCTTGGTTGAAATTCCAAATCTTACCCCCGAACGATGGAACGAGATTCAACAAGCCGCTCATGCGCGCATGATTGAAGGATTGGGCCGACTGTCACAGGGACTTGGCGCTCTATCCGCCGCTGTTGACGCTGATAATTTTGCCCGAATGCAGAGCTCGCTCGCAGAAATGCGGGAGGGAATAAAGGGTTTTGAAGGTGGGCTCTCCGCCCATCGTTTGCTTGCTGAGGGGGAGCCGCCCCGCACCATAGCACTGAATTGGTTCAAGACTGAGATGAACCTGCATGATGAGGTGACCGTTGTTCCTCACGGGTTTTTCGGTCTGTCACTTTTCCACCTGATGGTTATGATACTGCTCTCGTTTTTCTCGGTGACAATGCTCCTCATGTATTTTTTCAAGATGCGTCGTGCCACCGCGCTTCTTGAAAGACTTACATCGGAAGGTGTAGCTGGTGGCGGCCCAGGCATTCCGTCCTCGGGTGGAGGTTCCCCTGATGGCGGAACTACTCCGCCTTCAGGTGCCCCGCCTAGCGGAGCGCCACCTGCTAGCCAGGCACCTCCAATCAGTGGCACTTCAGCTAACGCCCTCTCAGCCGTACCTCCAGTATGGGCGGGAAAGCTCAAGTTCGCGAAGATTTCTCGAGAAACTCCTAACGTAAAAACATTTCGCCTCGTTGATCCATCTAGCGCAACGTTGCCGTTTTCGTTTTTGCCCGGACAGTTTCTCAATCTTTCTGCTTTGATTGACGGAAAAACCGTGACACGTGCCTATACCATCGCGACTTCACCAACGGATGATTCCTTTTGCGACCTGACCATTAAGAGAGAAGATCAGGGGACTTTCTCAAGATATCTTCATGATCTCATTAAGGAGGGGGATTTGATTGATGTAAAAGGCCCGAGTGGCCTTTTCGTCTTTACAGGGGCCGAGGCCAAATCAATTGTGCTAATTGGCGCTGGAATCGGGGTCACTCCGATGATGAGCGTGCTTCGCTTTCTTACGGTTAAGGAATGGCCGGGAACAATTACCCTTCTTTTCACCTACCGGAACTCTGAGGACTATCTCTTCCGGAGTGAACTCGACGCGCTTGCAACAAAATTTCCAAACTTCAAACTAATTGTTACTGCCACCGGCAAAGTAGGCTCAGATTGGAGTGGACTGCGCGGGCGATTCACAAAGGAGATGATTGCGACTGTCCCCGATTTGACTTCGTCGCGGGTTCACATCTGCGGCCCTGATGCATTCATGGACGGAATGAAAAAACTGCTGTCTGAACTTAGTGTTCCGAGAGAGGCAATCAAAATTGAAGCCTTCGGGTCGATGAGAAAGGATGAGCCAGCGACACCGCTGGGGCGCGATTGGAAGAGCAGTATCGTTAGCACTCCGATCACGGTGAATTTTACCGTATCTCGCAAGAAAGCAGCTTTCCCGCCGAACATGTCGGTGCTCGAAGCAGCTGAATCGGTCGGGGTGGAAATCGAGAATTCCTGCCGTGTCGGCACCTGTGGAATCTGTAAGATCCGGCTTGTCTCGGGGCATGTAACCATGGAGGTCGAAGACGGAATCACGCCCGAAGAAAAAGCGAGCGGACTTATTCTTGCCTGTCAGGCGAGATCGACCGAAAATATCGGAGTTGAGGCATAGCGGGGAATGAAGGAGCAGGAGAAAATTATTGCGCTCGCTCTTTTGACGCTTATTCTCATGAGCTGGTTGAGCTTTGCCTTTCACAGCGATTCTCGATTCGCAGGAAGTTATTACGGGGGGCTCATTGGGATTGCAGCGGCTGTTCTGATGTTCTCCACACTCCTCTATGTTCCTATCAAGCGCATCTCCTGGCTTAAGGCGGCAACTTTACGAATCGTGTCGATGGGGACCATTCTTAGGCTCCATATTTATGCGGGGGTTCTCGGTGCCATCCTCGCACTCGTACATACAGGACATAAATTTCAAAGCCCTCTTGGCATAGCGCTTATCACCATTATGCTCTTGGTAGTATTCAGCGGCTTTGTAGGGCGTTACCTCATGACCTTCATCGCTGAAGAGACAAGAGAAAAGAGAATCAGTCTTAGCAAGCTCGAGCAGCGCTATCGGGAGACCGCACTCGCGCTTGCAGATCATCCCGATCGCAGAGAACTTGTTCGCTCCTTTGCGAAGAGCTGGTTTTTGCCTCGGTTCACTGCCGCTTCACCGGATCTGCAACTTGCTAAGGATGCGCACGAGCTGAGCGAGTCGATGGCTGATTTGGAATATGCGCTCCGAAGCCACACAGCGATAAAAAGAATGTTTGGTCGCTGGGTTTATTTTCATATCATTCTGTCGGTCGTACTTTTTGTTCTCCTAACGATGCATATCTGGGGGAGTTTCTATTTTGGTGTGAGATGGCTTCAGTGACGCGGTGGGCCATCACTATATGCATTCTCTTGGTAGTGATCGCCGCGGGGGGAAGGCCATTCGTCCAACGTCCAGAATCTTTTCGTTCTGCTCCTAAGGCATGGTCGGCCATCGTTCAGCCTGGAAAGCTTTCAAAAGTTCACGCCAACCTCGAAAGCAACTGCCAGGAATGTCACTCGCCCTATCGAGGCGTCGTAAGA
The DNA here is from genome assembly GCA_964509425.1 of uncultured Bdellovibrionales bacterium. GTDB lineage: Bacteria > Bdellovibrionota_C > UBA2361 > SZUA-149 > CAZDWZ01 > CAZDWZ01. Next base: position 35,405 of record CAZDWZ010000025.1, read on the forward strand.
GACCAGTGCGTCACCTGCCATGCGGCACAGACCGAGCTACTGAAGAAACAGAATACAAAATTTCATGCTTCCATTGGCTCGTGTACAGGATGTCACGTTGAACATCAGGGCCGCGATTCCTCAATTACAAAAATGGACCATAGCCATCTGGCGCTCGTCGGCTTAGAGATGCTCGATCGCAGCCAAAGCCCGGAAAACGCGGAGTCGAAAATAATTTCCTTTCTCCGCTCGGAAAGAAGCGACTACCACGGCACAACCATTGCCGCTGAAGAAATGCTTAATTGCAATTCCTGCCATGCGAATCAGGACAGACACCGGTCGCTGTTTGGAAGCGATTGTAGCGCCTGTCATGGCACTACCAAGTGGACTATCCCGGCGTTCCGTCACCCCTTACCGACATCCCGAGACTGCTCCCAATGTCATCAAGCCCCGCCAAGCCATTACATGATGCACTTTAAGATGATCTCCGAAAAAGTTGCAGGTGTTGAGCATGCTCAAGTGAGTCAATGCTATTCCTGCCATCAAACTACTTCGTGGAACGATATCAAGGGAGTTGGTTGGTATAAGCATCATTAGCCTGAATTTCTCAATCAAATTGGCGAAGGAACAGCCGCTGGTCGCAACTCTCCCCCGACGCGGGGTCGACAGGCAAACTTTCCCCAATCAGGAGGCCCTTCGCACTGATTTCACTTACGGGGTTCTGGCGTGCACGAGGATCTCGTCGGACAGGGCTGTTCCAATTTATTTGCTTTCTCGGATCATCGCACCGAAGGCTAAAATGTCGCGGAGCCGCGTCAAGCGAATTACTTAACCTCAACCAGCGTCATCATCCCGGACTCTGCATGCTCCAAGATATGACAGTGAACCATCCATTTTCCGGAATCCTGCGGAACTAAGCCAATTTCGACTGTCTCGAGCGGGTGGACAAGGACGGTATCTCGCCAATGAGGCTCATTCACTCGCTGACCGTTCCGGCTTAAGAGCTTGAAAAACGTGCCGTGCATGTGCATGGGATGTAAGCGGTAAGATTCGTTGGTAAAGCGGACCTTGCTCCACCGATCAATCGGAAGTTGGTATGGAACACCATCCGAATGGTGCTCATGATCCATCGTCTTGTCGTTGAGTGTCCATTGAATACCGAAGGGACCGCCCGATCGGGCGTTTAAGCGCAGCTCCAGCCGCGGTTCAATTCCCTCGGCGTTTTTCCATTCCGGAACACGTGCCTGGGCCGGCGACGAAAAATTTGCCGTCGAAACGGGCTGCCCCTCAACCTGAAACTCCGCCAGCCGGATTGGCTGTCGCGTAAACCGATCAAATATCGTTACCCCTCTGTCCGACATTTGCACAGGGAAGGTAATGTCAAGGTCTAGCCGATTGCCCGGCGAAATCTCGAAGCCGGCCGGGGTTAGGGGCCGGCTCGTATACATACCATCAACAGCGATTATCTCTGCCTTCAGAGCGGAAAAATCCGGCGCAAAGACCCGTCCGTTTGCAACATTCAGGAGACGAAGGCGTATTCGCTCTCCGGGACGTACAGACATTCGTGCCTCTTCGTCCCCGTTGACAGTGATCTTGTTTCCCCACCTTCCATCGTGAGCAAGATCGTGTCGCGTATTGAACTGGGGCGCAATTTCGCCATCTTGTGCCAAAAGCCAATCGTCGAGTATCCACGTCACATCTCGCGCATAGGGCGGCGCGTTGACGTCTTCCACAATAAGCACGCCGAACAATCCGCGTTCAACCTGCTCACTGCTCCGAACATGTGGGTGAAACCAGAATGTGCCAGCGTCCTTGGGTGTAAACTCGTAGGTGAAGGTCGCTCCAGGCTCGATCGGTCGCTGTGTCACACCGGGGACGCCGTCCATATTGTTCGGCACACGCACTCCATGCCAGTGGATGGTGGTAGGTTGCGGTAGACTATTAGTGAAGAAAATTCGTAGTGTCTCGCCGAGCCGAATTCGAAGGGAGGGTCCCGGAACCTGCCCATTATAGGCCCAAACTTTTACAGGGCGGCCATTGAAGAGCGGCACTACGGTTGGCGACGCTTTAAGGCTGAATTCGCGAATCTTGCCTGAATGAATAGCCTTCGAGGGATACGCACTATCAAACTCCCGCGTAAGCTGTTCCTCTATTTCGAGTCTCGAGCCCAGGTTTGAGGGCAGGGAGTGGCCCAGACGTGGCCCTGCTGCTACGACCAGGACGGCAAGCGAAAGAAGCGTTATCGATCGAAAATACACGAGACCTCGAATATCAATCTCCAACATGGACACTTTGTGCGACTGTACATACGCTAAGATTTTCGAAACATAAAATTCGCCCAGGGGAGCACCGCTCCCGATGAACATCGGCGTCCAACTTCTGAAGAAGTCTAAGAGCTCGTCGCACTGAGTGCAAGAGTCTCATGGTCTCGCCGGAGCACGATCGGGCTAGGCCTACAGTGCTGCTTTAGGCTCGAATCCGCGACAAAAGAGTAGGCTCACAACAGAAAGGAAGCTCCGTGCCTCACATATCTTGAGCACCGGGCAGGGGAGCGGAACGCCGCAGTCCATCAATCGGATTCGCCGCGGTCAATCCCAGTCCGTGTTCCGGGACATCTTCATCTTCGGCATAATCACGACTTCTCGATCATTTGTTGGATCTGTTTGGAGCCCTATGACATTGCGCTGGAGTGCTCGTCCTCGGCGCGAGTAGACCCTTATGCACCTTATGCAATTGACGAGGCCGACAGGCTAAGCCGGGGCCGCCGCCGTTTAGATGATGCTGAGCAGAAGACGGGCAGGGGCACTTTCCGGCATCCTTTCATCTCGAGATTGACTGACTTATTGACGGTTTCTGCGGAATGGAAGAGATTCGCCTGCAGCTTTCGTCGGGAGATGCCGTTGACCGAATTGAATCAGATTGCTCAGCGATACCGTGAGGACCCCGAGTCCGTCTATCACACCTGGTTTTTGCGCGACGAAAACCGCCTCAAAGCGTTCCGGTCGATACGGCGTGGCCTCGCGGAGGTGGTTGCGGCGATTCGCGGCGGCGTCTTCGGGAACGATTATAAAGGCTCGCCTTTGGAGACTGTTCTAGAGAGCGTCACCGAACAGAAGCAGGTCTTTCAAGGGGCGGCGCATGCGTTCTTCTGGAAGCCAAAGCTCCGAATTCCCGATATCTATGAAGACGAGAGGAACAAGCAGGCGTTCGCCGATTTTCTGGACGGCTGTCTCAATACGGCGAACGAAACCAGACTGCTCGAGCTGGTCTACGCGCTCGACCGCAAAGCCATCAAAGGTCTCGGTCCGGCCGTGGGGAACCTCCTCTATTTTCTCCATCCGACCCTCTTCCCTCCGTTCAACACGGCGATCTTGAGAGGGTTCAACACCGTTTTCGGCGGCTCGAAGAAGCTCGGCTCCTGGACCGTCTACCTCGAGATCCGGGAGGCGATTCTGCACGCGAACTCGCGCCTCAGCCCGCCCCTTTCGACCGACCTCGGGGCCTTCTGCGGCTGTCTCTTCGAGATTGGGATCGCGCGCCTCGTCGTCAGTGAGAACGCGTCTTCCGTGCTCGCGAAACAATGTGCTGACTCAGACAAGGCCGCCAGGAAGCGTCACCGCGAGGTCGAGGACGATCGCCGTGAAGAGCACGAGCATCTTCGGATGCAGCACCTCCTCGCAAGGACCGGCCGCGCCCTCGGATGCATGGTGCATGTGGCGGCGAATGATCGACGCCGCACTCTTGATGGAGAAAGCTTGGTGCCACTTACCATCGATTCGCTGCCCCCATTGGGGCTGTCTGAAGAGGTCGCCGCAACGGTGGCTCTGATCGACGTGCTGTGGCTCTCTCCCGACGGCAGCCGCGTCCTCTGTGGGTTCGAGGTTGAGAAGAGCACCTCGATCTATTCCGGGATTCTCAGGCTCCTCGATCTCGCGGCTTCCGCGGCTGCTGCACCCGAGCAGCTCTATCTCGTCGCCCCGGACGGACGCGAGCGTGAGATCCATGCTCAGCTTGCCCGCCCGTCGTTCAAGGGCTGCAAGCTGCACTATCTCCTGTTCTCCGACCTCAATGCCAATTGCGATGGGCTCTGCCGATTCGGGCAGGACTACAAGGCGCTGCTGAAGATCGCGCGAACTCCCCCGGCGGCGACCAAAGCCGCCGCTATGCACCAAGAGCAGGGTAGCTAGTAGTTAAGGGCTCACGATTGCCGGCCGCCTTCTGAACATCTTCAAAGGCGGCGCCCTCTCAACCTGTCATTTTCCCTTCAATGCAGGTATAATCCGCGTTCTGTTCCATTGGCTCTCTCTCAGGTCGAATTTCCCTGCGATGGCTGTCTAGCTTCACGACTTGCGGAAATCAAAACAAGTCGCGAGGCAGACTTCACCCATTTTTTCTAGGAGGTCCGTGCAATGAATGACCTGCTGAGAGCGACGTTTGTGGACCGTCTCAAGCGCTTTCGCTTGCTCGAGACGGCCCTTGCCGAACAGGAGCAGCTCATGTTGGTCGAAATCCCCAAAGTGTTCGCCGGAATTCGCGCGCGGTTGGAGCAGGCTCGCGAACACATCGAGGAATCCATCAAGGTCCTGGATCAAGATCCGTTGAACCGATTCCTACTGGAGCTGCAACATGCGGAAGAATTTTCGTATGGCAATGAGGCGGCCGAATACCATGCCGACAAGATTTGTGCCTACCTCCGCATTTGCAAGGCTCTCGCCGAGAGTCAGGAGCCTATGACCATCCAAGACTTGAGACCGGTGGTTAACGGGGGCTCGCGCTCGAAGCAAGTCAGCTCGAAAGGAATGGAACTACTGGAACGTGCCGGCTTCGTCGCGCACGACAAGCCCGGCAAGGGACAGCGTCCGAACTTCCTTTACCGCTTGACGGATCATGGGCGCGAAATAGTAGCGGCGATTCTTGCCAATTATTGACCAACGGCGTGCAGACGGTCATTCGGGTTTTATTCCGATACGACTTTGAAGTCTGCCTCGCCGTTTTATTTGAGCAACTTTCGATTCGCGATTATCAGACACTAAATCAAAAGAGGGGAGTTGTAGCGAAATGGCAAAGGTTGTGAAAGATTTCATCGCCTCGAGCTCGAGGGCGATGTCCAAAGCAACGGTATTCCCAACTCTTGAAGTCGCATCAGAATTTCAACCCGACATCGTATTGTGTGACATCGGCATGCGCCGGATGGATGGTTATGAAGTCGCACTGATCGCACTCAGTGGCTATGGGACAGAATAACAATCAACGGCGGGCCATCGAAGCCCGCTTCGATGCTCATCTCGTCAAGCCGGCAGATCAGCAACTGAGACAAGCTGCAGAATGAGGTCCGCGAATAGAGAGAGTTCTACGCCCTCGGGACGGCTATTTCGAATGCCCGATAAGACGTGTTATCGGGCATAAACTGAATAATATCAAATAGTTACGCGCAGTTGCTGTTCTGGCAGTTGTCTATTTAGCCTACGTTGTGCGATATGCGCAACATTCCTCTCTAGGCAACTTTGTTGTCCAATGATATACTGTTGCACATGACGAGCAACCAAGCATTTTCTGACAACAGCCTCATACGCAGCGGACTCAACACGCTCAATGAGCGTTTGCCTTTGGGCTGGCAAGCTGATCTCACTGATGGTCCGGACACTTCTGTTGATGCATATTTTCGGATTACTGCTCCGAACAAAAAGACTGGGCTATTCGCCGTTGAAACGAAGCGGCAGCTTGAACCGCGTGGCGTCTTTGAACTCGAAGCAAGGCTAAAAAATCTTCCTCCGAATGGAACGACGCTCGTTATTGCGCCCTTCTTAAGTCCCGCTGTGCGCGAAAGGTTGCAGAGCGCTTCCCTCGCCTTTCTCGATCTGACGGGAAATATCCGTCTCGAGCTATCGAAACCGGGGCTCTTCATCGAAACCCAAGGCGCCGATGTAAATCCGAATCGAAAAGAGCGTCCTTCGAGATCTCTTCGTGGGCCGAAGGCCGGTCGCGTGGTCCGCGCGCTTATCGATTCGAAGAAAATTCTGGGCGTTCGCGAGATCGCGGAACTTGCGGATGTTGATGCTGGTTATGTTTCCCGTGTGCTGGCACTTCTCGACCGGGAAGCGCTCGTTCAACGCCGCGGCCGTGGACAAATTGTCAAAGTGGAGAAGTCGAGACTTCTCAAGCGCTGGGCGGAGGAGTCACCGCTTGAATCAAGAGGCATCCTTACTTACTGTTTTGAACCTCGTGGAATTGCGACCCTACAATCGAAATTGAAGGGACTCAAGTTCCCCTACGCCATTACTGGAACTCTCGCGGCGATGAGATTCGCCGCGATCGCCCCTCCTCGGCTCGCGATGGTTTATGTAGAAGACACAGAAAGTGCGATGACAGCTCTTTCGCTACGCGCGGCGGATACGGGCGCAAATGTTCTGCTAATTGAACCCACGGATTCAGGAGTGTTTACCGGCATCGTCAAACAAGATGGTGTTTCCTTCGTTGCGGCAAGTCAGGCAGCGGCGGACCTGTTGACCAGCCCGGGACGAGGCCCTACTGAGGCCGAAGAACTTATCTCTTGGATGAGCACTCATGAGGAGGCATGGCATGGATGAACTTTATGTTTTAGCGCGAGGTATTAGAATCATGCGGCAACGACGCTTACAGCGGCGGCTCGCTTGGCCCGGCGGGGCTTGGCTTTGACTATCAATTGGACATCCTGATCAAGCGCTGTGAGGAAGCGGAGAAGCCGGTCGGTGGAATAGCCCCCAAAGCGTCCGCGTAGAAGCGCGGAGATCTTTGGCTGATCGACGCCGAGGATTTCGGCGGCCTTCATCTGGGTTAGCTTGCGAGCACGGATGACGCTGGCGATGCGCTGAACCATCGTGGATTTGAGAAGTTCAAGGTCGGGGTTAGCGAAACCCAAATCAGCAAAAACATTGCCGCTTCCTTCAGTGACCTCGATTGCGTTGTGCTTACTCATTTCCCAATTTCCTTTCGCTTCGCGTTCCATTCCCGATAATGCGCCTCGGCGTCCTTCAACCGCTTATCTATCAAGTCGATCTCCGGCTGCGGCGTGGCAATTCCGCTTTTCGATTTCTTCTGGAAAGCGTGCAAAGCATAGACCGCTCCAGGAAATCGAACCGTGTAAACGGCACGATAGGTGTCGCCGTCATAGTCATCGACGATCTCAAGGACGCCCGCACCTTTGTAGCCCTTCAACGGCTTCGCAGTAGTATCCTTGCCGCCTTGCTGGGCTTGGTCGATGGCGTGCCCTACGACCCGGCGAGGCTCATCAGGGAACTTTCGCAAGTCCTTCAAGGTCGAGCCCATCCAATGGACCGGCTTTCTATCGTTGATCATAGTATGCCTTATTTAGCATTGTTTCGCAAGAGAAAGAATGCGCTTTTTGGCATAGCCTACTGCAAAAGAAATAAGAGAATTCAATAAGTTGTGAAGCAACAATACCGAATTTTCTGCTATTACTCCACTAAACTCCCTTCCTACCGCTCCATCCCCCGTCCCCTCGACTTATCCCGCGAGCGCTCTTTCTCCACTTCGCGCATCTGCCGTTTAAGATCCGTCCGATCGACTTCAACGCGACCGTCTCTCCCGCAAGTCACGGCAACCTCACGATCCCCGAGCTGCTTCAGTTGATACCGTTCGCGGTAAAGTGAATCTAGCTCCTGACGCAATTTCTTCTCTCGTAAATGTGGTTCCGCACTCGGCGTGCCGGACTGCTCAAATTCCGCCTTTATAATTTCCGCTCTGGTCGCCTTTATCTGCTCGTCCACGCTCTTCACGATCTCGGATGCCTTCATGCGCTCCGCGCCTGGCCTGTTACTCTCCTGGCTACGCGGTTCGCTCTGCCGATCCTCTCGCGTCTTTTCCCGGCCTGGTCCCTCCCGTGGACCCTCGGATCTTTCCTGATACCTCTCTTTCTTTTGCGCTCGCTCGAGCCTTAGTGCCTCTACCCGATCGAGATCTTCCTGCTTAGGCTTATACCCGCTGACCTCCATCCCCATGAGCTGCCCCTGTATCCAGGATTCCTGGCGGAACTCCTTTGAGCCGGTCACCACGACAGCGTCCCATCCCTTTTCTTTTGCGACTTGAAGCCCCGCCTTAACTGCCGTGGGACTTACCGAGTGAAAGGTTATTCGATCGCCTCGATCGACAAAGGCGACCGTGCCGGATTGCTTCCATCGGTATTGAACGGTCCCATCTTCCCGCTCATACCGCGTCATCACCAAGTCTACAGTCCGGCGATACTGCCGTTTTTCCTCCTCGGGCACGTCCCGCTTTTTACCGGATTGACGAAAAGTCCCCTCTCCGCTTTCCCGGCCGCGCTGCTCCCGCTCCTTGTCGAAATCGTAGACCTTCGCCCGCTCGGTTTTGACTTCTCGCTCAAGCTCGTGGATCTCGCGTTCTTGCTTCCGATACTCCCGAAGCTCGATTACTTTTTCCCCCTTCTCGGTTGCCATCCCACGCTTTAGCCGCTGTGTTACCTCCGGCCCCATCTTCGGCTCTGGCTCCCGGTCAATCCCCTGCGCCTCGAGCGTTCGCCGGTCTATCCGCTCGTCAAATCCCCCGCGCTCGAGCGCCTGATTAGCGAGCTTCTCCCAAGAAGACCGGACCTCATTAACCCGGTCATTTTCCCGGCTGTCCCTACTCCATTCCCGGCTTTTCTTGGTCCCTCCAAGCTCCGGATGCTTGTCGTTTGCTCGCTTAAAAAACAGCTCCCGGCCTCGCTCAATTCCGTCGAGCTCGCGAGTAGAAAACATGATGTGCGCGTGCGGCTGCTCCCCGCCGTCTAAGGCCCGCGGGTTGTGAATTGCGACCGTATACGGAAAGCGATCCCCTATCTCTTTCGCCACGAATTCTTTGACGAGCGCTTCCCTTTCCGGCCGGGAAAGTTCACGGGGCAGCGCGGTTACTATCTCAGTATAGACTCGCCCGTTTGCCCGCTCGTAGATGTCCGCTGCCTCCCAAAACTCTCTGCCGTTCGGCGCCCACGCAGGCATGTTGCCGGACCACGACGCCTCGAGCTCGTGTGCCCGGTGCTCATGCTTTCCCTCTCGGGTGAGGTACTCGGCATGCGCCTCCGCCCGCCGCTCGGCATACTTCCCCTCTCGGGCAATGTAGAGCGCATGCGCTTGGGCCGAAGCCCCCTGCCCCTTCGTCTTGTGTTTAATCTGGAGCGCGTAAATTGCCATACAGCGAACTGAACTAAGGACTAAGGTCTAGCGAGAAACTTTTTAGCGGACGGAAAGTCAGGCTCAATTTGTACGATTTTTTGAGCGTATTCCGTTGCCTTGGCCGCATCGCCCAACTCTTGGGCCGCTTTGAAGCACTCAATATAGGCCATTAAACAATAGTCCGAATGGAACTCCCCAACCTTTGATTCCAGGAGATCGATCGCATCCTGGAATCGCCGCTTTCCGCGTAGAGCTGCTGAGGTATTCACCACTTGCTGCATTTCATCAAGATTTAGTGTGGGCATGCAGAGACTCCTTGTGGGGGCTAGCGCGGCCGTTTCTCGCAGAGAAACGGGTAAACGCGCATTGTATAAATTACTGATTTCTGACTACACTACTTCCCGCGGCTGAAATTTACAAGAAACTTCTTCGAGAAATCGGCGAGTACTAAGACAATGGAAAAAACGAATGCTGCGGTAGAACGGATAAAGCGCCTTGAAGAGCAGATTGCTAGGAAAAAGGCAGAACTGATTCGTGCGAGGGGGAAACTCTCCGAGAAAGACCGGAAAGCGAGAGTGCGGCGGTTGATTCAGATTGGCGGTTTGGCGGAGATTGCAGAGCTGGACGGAGCTGACCCGGGGTTTCTTTTGGGGCTCCTCCTTTCAGGGAAGGACATTGCCAAGGGAACTTCTGAGTGGAGGCGGCTTAAGGCATCGGGCGATGTCCTGCTAAAGAAGCGGGAAAAAGAGCGCGGGAGTAAGACCACGGGGAGATAGCAAATGGCAGGGCAAACGCTTGTCGATTACTTCCGAAATGTCCGGGCACCGTCTGCGGAACTGTATCGCCCTCCCCTCGCCTTTGGCGAAGTTCCGGTCCCGCGGTTTAGCGTTGCACGCGTTGTCATCGGGTATCTCATCGTCTGCTGGGGACTGGACTATGCCCTAAACCACATCCTAAACCGCAACGTCTCCCAAGCTACAATATTGAGTATAGCAAACCTCATGATCTTCGTGGGCCTATGCTACCCGCTCTTGGTCTGGGTCTACGCCTGCTTTCGGGCAAGAACTATTCTCACAGAACACTACCTTCGATTTCCTTACGGCGCTCAGTTCTGGTACGCGGTCGTTCTTTTTCAGTTCTTCCTCACTCCACTTCACCTGCTAGATCCCGAGCTGTTTCGGAGCTTACGTTTCTGGAATTTTGCCGTCGTATTTGGCGGCGGGTTCCTTACCCTCTGCTTCCTAAGAATCTTAGATGCGGCACCCGCTGCGCCACCGAAAACCGCTCGGCGAGAAATCAGCGAACGCTTTGGGCTCTACCTTGGAACGAGCAGCGGGGTGCTTACACAACACGGCCACGGAGCTTCTCTAAGACGGGGGCAAACGGTGGCTCTCCCGATAG
>CAZDWZ010000026.1:0-45942 GCA_964509425.1 uncultured Bdellovibrionales bacterium
TGCACTGGCTGGTCGGAATAGCGCGGGTAAATGCGTGAGAAAGCGGATGGCCCGATTCGTCCTTTGGGATTGTCGGGTCGATGGTCTGAGTCTTTCCTTCGTGTCCAAATTTTGCGTAATGTCCAGAGTGCTTCGGATCCCGGTCGTTCGCGTAGACCACGTGACAGGAAGTACAGCCGCTCGAGCGATAGTCTCCGGGATGATCGTTCGTCCCCATCATCGACAGGTGCGGATCGTTTAGCCGCGTCTTGTGAATATTGATGATTGGAACCGCGATGCGATTTCCGGTTCCCGGGCCCCGATTCGAAGCCTTCACGTCCGGCCGTCCAGGCACTTCTTCCAGATTCGGATTCGCAATCTCAGGAAACTGCGAACGAATGAAAATTCCGCCGCGCTCGAACACCCGAAACACATCGCCCGGGGGAATCACTTCCCACTGCGGGATCGGAACCAAAGATTGCAGAACACCTCGATCCGCGTCGGCCTTACAGATCGGCTCCTCTTCTTCGATTTTCTGACCTTCTCCGTTCCGGCCGTAGCTCTCTCCCAGAATGTATCGCTTGTACGGGAGAATATTATTGTTATACGAAGCTCCTCCCCAGAACATCGCGGAGGTCGTCATGAGGCTCTTTTTGGTCGCGGTAACGATCGAGCTGTGGCAACCGCCGCAGGTTTCCGGCGCGACTCGGAAGTCGCCGGGGTTGATGAACTTCACGAACTCGGCGGATTCTTTGAGCAAGCGAGTATAGCTTCCTTCCGGATTGGCACTCGTCTGCCACCAGTCGGGATGCTTGGGTACGACGTGCGCTCGCTTTTTTGCATCCGCATATTCGACTGAACCCGGCTCTACGCCCTCCGCCCGAACATCGGGCGAACCTCCGTGACAATCGGCGCAGCCCAACATCACGGCCTTGTTCTTGTGCATCGTCGGAGCATCGGTTTGAGAGTGACAGTCGAGACAACCTTTGCTTGCGGCCTCCATGTCGGCCTTCGTAAGGCCGGGCTTCACTGGTATTACGGTCTCATCGGCCAAGGCGCAGAACGGGAGCAATATTGCGCACAAGACTGAGAAGCCGATCCAAACCTTTCTGAAGCCACTTGCGCGCTGCACCGGTATTACACCTAATAAAGCAGAATGACGTTGCTAAAGACGTTCCACAGCACTTCATCACCAAAAAGATTATCGAAGCCGTCGCGGGGAAGGAGCGTCGCTGCGCCACCGCGAAGCTGAACGTTGTTTGTAAGCAGCGGCCGGTAGATGACGCCGGCGGAAAGGTCAAACCCGATGCTCCGGGAAAACGACCCATCGTGTCGAACGGCATTGAGCACAGCGAGCTCGTCAAACTGAAGGAAGCTCATATTCGTGACGAGAGTGAGCTCAGGCAACACTTCGGCATCCAAACCGAGATTGTAAAGCCGAAGTCCAGGATTCACGAAGTTCGATTGCCCGAGTTGCTTTCCGGGCCGGAGGTTTGGATAGAAGCTCGCGTTGTTGAAGAGGTTTACTCCCCCTCCGCCAATGAGCGGTATGCCCTGCCGCTGAATATAGCTGAGACCTCCTCCAGCAAAGTTCGGCGTGTCGATTACGGCGTCAAAGCCGCTTGCTGTTCCGTCATACGGATCCGAATCACCGGAAGCCCAGAGCGCCGATGCGCGAACTCTCAGCCAGTTGATGTCTCGGGATATCTCAAGCGCCGCCATTCCGGCGCTGATATTCGTGCCGCGTTCAGCAATTGCGTTATGACTCTCTGAACCAAAGACATAATACAGCGCCGAGGTCACGTTGTAGCGATCAATATGACCATCGGAGGTGAGACCGACGTGAGTGCTGTAGATATTCTTGAACCGCTCATCACCAATCGCTCCCGGCCGAACGAGAAATCCGTTGTCATCGTAACGCTGACCTTCATCTCCCGCTTGATCGATCCGGTGCACGATGTTGCCCTGCACGGTGTGGCCGGGAACAATCAGGTCTTGTCGGTAAAGGTTCGCGATGAACACATCTTCGTGTCGATCGCGAAAACGATTCAGGCCTGAGTTCGTGTCCTTATCGAGCCGGGAGAACCAGGCGAGATTGTACTGATACTGGTTGTTGTCGAGGTTTCCAAACAACCGCACCCCGGGTTCATCGGAGTTGTACACGAAGCCGCGGAAGTCGCTCGAAAACCGCTGAATCCCGACTCGCGTTGAAACGAAATCATATCGATCGCTTACATTCGCAAGGTGATAGTCGAGAAACAGCTCTTGGAATCCGACATGCGCGTCGTTTCGCGTGCTCCCGCGTGAGGGATCAGCCCGGAGGACTCCTCGTTCTGATGCGTTCACGGCGTTAAAATTCAGAACGGGAACAAAGCGGAGTTCGAAATCCGGGGGCCGGAATGTCGTGTTCCCTCGAATCAACGAAAAAGAGGGAATCAGTGATTCTACAAAAACAGTTTGATTGCTGCTCCCGAAGACATCAGTACTTCCTGAGCCTTGAGTGGATGCAAACCCGACAGGATTGGGAATCTTTCGCCGCTCAATCAGGGTGTCGGAAATGAGAGATGCTTCAAAAAACCATTCTTCGCCCGGTTTTCCAAAGATTGGGAGATCGCCTTTCAAAACGTTTTGATTATACGGATCGTAGAGCTTGCCGACGTAGAATTGACGCCAACGATCCGGCACTGGCACGAACTGCGATGCAGAAGAGTTTACATCCGGAATGGACTCGTAAATAAATGGCGGAAAGGCGACGGGCCTCGGATCGTCGCCGGGACGTTGACGCTTTCGAATGGGTTCTTCGAGAAATCGTTCGGAGCTTGCCGAGTCGTCAGAACAATCCGCGGCAGCGGGTTCATCGGCATGAGAGGCGTGCGAGAACGCGCTCAGCGCCAAAAACAATCCGATTCCGAGCATCCCGAGACCGCCCGAGCGGGTGATAGGGACACGTGAATATCGGCTTTTATCACTCATCACAGTCCATCACAGACATTCTGCGTGTTGCTTCCGACAAATGGGCCCTCAGGACAATTGACGTAACGAAGTCTGGTTCCGGAGCCTGACGGAGGTCTGACTGTATCAGAACGAATTTCCGGAGGAGCATTAAATCCAAGCACGGGATCTCCGACACTCAGCGCACCGCTGTCGTCGAGGCCTCTTCGGCTTGCTCCAAGAAAAGCGATCATATCATCCTGGTCGATCCCGTCTCCGCTCACTCCGATGGCACCGATCAGCACTCCGTTTCTGTAAAGTGGGACCGACCCGGCAAAAATTTGAATCCCGTTTCGGAGCCGATTCCCGAGCCGTTCGTCAACGCAGCTGTCGGGAAGCGGAACGACACCGAAGCTCCCACCATCCAGCGGACGAACAAGCCGCTGAAACACCAAATCAAGTTGAAGGCCATCATTAAACGGGCTCCAGCTTCGATCCGATGCTGAGGCCGCCGGCGGAAATGGCAGAGAGAGCGGACCGGACGGAGTGTCGTCGATGCCGTCTGGGTAAAATGGACGAGCAAGGTTTCCGACTGCGCGGGAGGTCATCGCGACTCCGCCTCGAAGCAGCTCTTCCCCCGCAAACGCCGCGAGGAGCCCCGCATAATCTTCGAGAATCACTGTCGGGTCGGCCGCACGGATTTGGGTAAGCGTCGAACCCGTATCGCCGGCGCTGAAGAAAAGGGCGGTTCTGGCTTTCTGGAGTGAAACGTCAATTCCGAACACTGGAGCATCCGCCGAACGGGTGAAGCCGATGGGCGTTCCATTCGTATCGACGATAAAAATGCTTACGCGTGCCGCGGAGTCGAGTGGCAAACGAATTGCCCCCCGAGATCTGCGTGCAACGCCGATCGCGGAACTAAGAAGCGCGTCCACTTCGACCGCGCTCAGTTGAACATCACCGGGGAGAGCGGCACCCGCCCGCACCGGGAACCGCTCCACTCCGGCATCGTTAACGAGCGTCATTGAAGACGCGCCGGCCCGGCTTGAAAGCAGAACTCCCGAGGCAGGGTTCCCGAACGGCACTCCATCGCGAATCGCACCGGCAAAGTAGAGCGGAACGGCTCTCAGTCCGGCGGGATCGAGAATCTGGAATATTTCCGGGATCGGAGGAAGTGATTCAATTGCCACGTCCGAGTATCGAAGCGCTTTCCCTCCAACCAAAATGTTATTCGCGGTTCGTTCAGAGGGAGCGCCAAACCCCAACGAGGCAGCAAGAGCCACCGTCTCTTCGATGTTGTTCGAATCAAAATCTCTAATATCTCGGTCGATGGTATATTCGCCGTCGATCTCCACGCCAATACCCCCGACGACATCACCGGCCTTATAGAGAGGAAAGCCGCCGGGATCGCCCGAGAGTCCGAGAGGCAGTGGCCGAGGACCGACCGAGCCGCCGGCAGAAGTTTTGTTTCCCAAAAGCCCTCCGAGGAGCGCTCCTCGATCAACCATCGTCACATCGCTGCAGAGGAGCTGCGAGAATTGGACCCCGAACAATGGACCGCCGGGTTGAAATAGCTCACCCGGATCAAAATGTTCCTGAACAATTTGGCTCGCCGTGCGGGAAGAGAAAGCATTTGCTTGACTGCTGAGATAGGCACCCGTCCCTGCCTTTGAGATCGCAGCGAGCGATGCCGGAACCGGCACCCCTTCAAGACCGCCCTTCGCCCCGTTTCTCCCATGAATAGTCGTGGTTTCGGCGGCACCGCCCATCTGATAGACGGCGAGAACGTTGCCGACCCGATCGAGCACCGCAAAATTAGCGTTTACTCCGAGTTGCGTTGCAGCTGCGACTCCTTGATTGATGATGAGCCGAACTTCGGATGAAGCAAGCGCTTGAGCAGCGCACTCTCCACTACAACCGAAGTTTGCGGCGTCGCTCCCACCGAGCGCTGTGCCCTGCCCACGCGAGTTTCCACCACCGCCGCATCCGGAAATTACGATAGCAGCGGCAATTGTCAGGGTGGCTCTCAACATAAAATTTCTCGAAGGCGGCATGCCGCACCGTAAGATAGTTACCGACTTCCATCCACAAGAATCAACAAGGAACTCTTTCCTTCTCAGCGCCCGAGGAGGTAATCCGAAATCGAGCGTTTCCCTGCTTCATCGATGCCGAGCGAATCATGAAACGAATGACACCCGACGCAGGGCGAGTCGACCTTCGTCGGGTGCTCTTTTTGAGAGGTGTGGCACGTCTTACACGTCTCAATTTGAGGAAGGAGGATATCGGTGGTTTTTGACGACTCTTTCGCCTGGAAATGACAAGAGACGCAGCTCACATTCTCATGAGCGGCATGACTAAATCTTGCCGCCGCAAACCATCTTTGGGGAAGATACGGCTTCAGAACGGTATACCAACTCTCTCCCGCGAGCTTCTCCTTCTTCTCGACTACCTGATGACAGACCTTGCACGAGGTCCGGGTGAATATTTCCTTCTCGGCATTCCGGCTTTCCCCTTCCACAAACTCCCGGGTGAACTGGATATCCGGCTCGTCGATAACGGTGGTGCCAGGCTTTATCCGGCGGACGGTGGCCATCCGCTCATTTTTTCGTTCACTCACGAGGAACAACTTTGAATACTCCGCATAGAGGAAGTTGTAGACAAGGCCGGAGTCTCCATGCGGGGCGAATTTCTCCGGAAGACGCTCATCAAACGTAAGCGGATGACAGCTCGCGCATTGCTTTTCGTATGTCACAGGCATCATTTCTCGGCGATTCGCCAAAGGAGTGTGGCAGTCATTGCATCCGAGAGATTTCTTATCCTTCGGAAGTCCCCGAAGACCCTCTTTCATGTGCAACTTGTGCCCGAACGCGAGACGCGTCGAATCGAGCGCATCGCCGCTTAGAACACTTCTCACCACCTCTCGTTCGCTCTCCGAAATAAACTTCACCGTCGAGACGCGAAAGCCGGGATGCGTATCGAAGGTCGCCACTTTCGGATGCTTGGCATTTTCCGGAAACAAATCCGGAGATTCATGACATCGGGCACAATCTTGCGATCCGCTGACGAAGGGGTGTTTTCCTCCGGTGTGTTCTTGATGACACTCCGCGCATCGTTTTTCGAGCCCGGGGTGCTTCTGAAACATCGCTGGAAGCACGCCGCTATGGAGCGACATCTTGTGGCATGCGCCGCACTCGGCATCGCGAACCGGCTGAAAAGGAATGCGATGACAAGATTCGCAGGACATTCCGATGAGCCGATGCGCATTTGAAATAGGCCCGGTGCTCCAAAGCATTACTTCTTTTCCACGAACCGGCCCGGCAAAAAATATCAAAACAATCAGCGCCATCGTCAGCAGAGCGAGTGAGGTCTGCCTGGGAAAAAAGCGCGCAAGGTCAAGCCGCCGCAGATCACCGGCCAGATCCGACTTCGCTTTGCTCTCGTCTTTCTCTTGTCGAGTTTCCCGAAATCCCCAAAAGCTGCCGTCAAAAAAAGTCTCCAGTGAGACTGCTCCGACCAACACCTTGTCGCCCTTCTTCAGCGCCTTCTTCTTCACCGCGCGATTATTGACCCTCAGAACGGCCTTCCCACCGGTTATGTCTTCGATGGTGACCGAACCGTCGGCATTCGTCGTTAAGAGAGCATGTCGAATTGCGACGGAACGGTCCGGCAGCCGAAGTTGGCAACTAGATCCTCGTCCGATGAGCAGCTGCTCGGAAAGAAAATACTGAACGGAATACTCTTTGAGTCCGTTAATATTTATCTGCTCTATGCGGTGGCGAAATTTCATCGGCTCTTAGGCGTCAACGCATCACGAGAACTGAGAAGACATGAACCGCAACGGCCATGACTAATCCATACGAAAGCGGAACATGAACGTAGAGCCAGGTACGAAAGAGTGCCATGGCTCGAATCTCTTCTTGAATCTGGAGCAGCAGCTCGCGCTTCCGTTGAGCGTGTTTGATAACTCCGAGCGCCTCGGTGCGTTCCGCTTCGTCGAGACTCGAGAGCAATGACGCAATTTCTTTGTTGTCACTTTCCGGCGGAGTTCTTTTCAACAATGCATCGCGAATAGATGGAATGAAGGTGAAATCTACCTTTTCAATCAGCAGAAGAAAATTGTCACTTCGTTCCTTTGCCACCCATTCAATCTCTTGGGAATGCATTCGCATTTCTTCCGTGAGAGATTTGATGGTTCCTCCGCCGCTTTGAGATTTCACAGTGCGTGGCAGCGTGAGGTAAAGACGGGTTCCGAGAATGCCGCTGCCGATAACTCCGAGCATCAAGATGTAGGCAAATGTGTGAACGTTCGAACCGAACTGGAATCCCGAATGGAGAGGCACGATCACAATCAGAGAGATACCGAGCCAGACGTGGACGGCCAAACAACTCTTTAAAGTCGTGAGCCGTGAATAGTGGGAGCGCTTCCTGAGTCCGAACCAGAGGAGATAGAGAATTGCTGCCGCAGCAAGCGAGCCGTAGCTATAGCCGACCCATGTTCCCCCGCTCCGTCCTCCGATCGGATCATCCCAATAATAAATCCCGATGAGCACTCCCAAGAGCACCAGGTGTATCCACATCCACCGGTAGTTCTTGTAGTTGAGGAAGGTCTCTTCAATCATTTTCTTCGTCCCTCCTTCACCATCTCCGCGAGGCGAGTCGGATTCAGACGAATCGCCGCTCCCGTTGGGCAGGAGCGGACACACGCCGGGCCGCCTTTCAAGCCTTCGCAGAGATCACACTTCGCGGCTTTCGCAGGACCCTCGTCTTGCTTGAGACCGAGCATACCGAGAAATCGCTGAAGCGGCGTTTGATTTTCGTGAATGAGCTGGATGACCCCATACGGACAATTTGTCACGCAATTGCCGCAGCCGATGCAGGTATCTTTGATCAACACTTCGCCGTCCGGGCGACGGACGAGCGCATCGGGCGGGCAGTCCAGCATGCAAAGTGGATTCTCGCAGTGGCGGCACGAAACGGGCACCTGAACGGACGCAAAGCTTTTTCCGCCTTTTCGGTCTAGGCGGCTATATCCGCCGTGCGTCGCCGCGCATGCTTTCTCACAGTTGTCGCACCCAATGCAGAGCGTGGAATCGATGACGAGGACGTTATCGGCGTCAGAGACTCCTTCTTTAAGCAAGAAATCCAAGAGCTTTCCCTGGAAGGTGTCCTGTGTGCCCCCCATGTTCTGCAAGCGCCGCTCTTCGCAAATCTGTAGAATTTTGCTCTGCGCCTTCGGAAATTTTGAGAAGATAAAAACAAAGTCATTTCGGTGAATGGAAATGAGTTCGCAAGGCACTGCCGCCGTCACCGTGGCTCCACGTTCTGCGAGAGCCGAGAGAAGGGCCATTTCTCCGAAGAAATTTCCAGCGGCGAGGTATGTTTGTGCGATGTCTATTCCCTGAAGATTCATCCGAGAGACTTTCACTGAACCTTTCCGAATGACGTACATCACCTCACCGCGATCGCCCTCTTTGAAAATGACCTCGCCTTTGCGGACCTTCTTGAGCTCGGCTCGTTCCGCGAGGAGAGCAGCGACGTTTTCAGGAACATCAGGGAGAAGCGTAGAACTCAGCATTCGAATGAGGAACGACTTATCGATGATCGAGCCGAACGATTTCACCGAATTCATGAGCTTCAGAATCTGCTTTCGCGAAATTTCGATGACGCTCGCGCCACTTGCTCCCGCGGTCACGGTTGCCGCATGACGCCTTCCGGAGAGCAAAGCAATTTCTCCGAAGAACCCACCTTGATCGACGAGGAGACTTCGCTCGCTCGACTCCGAGATTGAAACAGAGCCCTCCAAAACGGCGAAGAGGCTGTCCTCGTATTCGTTGAGCCCAATAATTTGTTCGTTCGCGCGATGATGTTTAATCGTCGACTCAAGAATAAGTTCGCGGAACTGCGGCGTTGAAAGCGTCTGAAAGAGCGGCACAGAGTTTTTAATTCGCGGAAGCAGCTCAGAGACCGTACCTTTGAGGCTCTCCAACCGCTCGCGGACGAGCACTTCGTCCGCCGGTTCTACCGGGCTCCCGGAGATATGTTCAATGACTTCGTAGCCCTGATTGATTGCTTGCTTGATCAACGGATATCCGATCAGGGAGCCAATCAGGTAGAGTCCGGGGATGTCGGACTCATAGCGCTCGCTCACCACAGGCATGGCTTGCGGATCGTCTTTGGGAAGCGGAATTCCGCAGGACTCGAGGAACGCCCTTGGCGGAATCGCACCGAGCCGCGCGATTATTCTCGTCGCGCGAATTCGAACATTTCCCTCAGGGGTGATGAGTTCAGTATGTTCCCTCTCGATCGCTTTCACGGTGGTTCCATAATAGCACCGGACCTTTCCCGCTTTGATGGCGTTTTGAATGAGCGCCACGTTCGCATTTTTTGCCCGCGGAAATTCGGCGGATCGATTCACTAACGACACACGATTTTGAACGCTGAGCGCGAGTGCGTTCTCGATTGCCGCATCTCCGGCTCCGACAACCACGATGTCTTCGCTCTTGAACGCGTCCGGATCCGCGAGCGTATAGTCGACGTGCGGCAGCTCCTCTCCCGTCACTCCGATCGTCCGCGGCGTTCCTTGAATTCCGTTTGCGAGAATTACGTTGTCCGCGGTGTAGACCCCTTGCCGAGTGGTAATTCGGAAAGTCTCTCCGGTCTTGGAAACCGAGACGACTTCTTCTTTCTTCATCCGCACTCCCAAGGAGCCGACCGTCTGCTTCCAGCGATCGAGAACCTCCTCGCGCGAGGAAGCGGCAAACGGTAACGGGGAGCGGAGCGGGAGCCGTCCCGGTTCATCCATGACATGCTTTCTCAGCTGATACTCGAAGACCGTATTTCCGAGCTCCGCTTTTTCGAACACCATGTGGGAGAGATTTCGTTCGGCCGCACGAGCCCCAGCGCTTAATCCCGCCGGACCACCGCCAATAATCGCCACCTGATAATGGGTATTCATGGAGAATATTGAAGCGGTAACTCTCTCTAAGGGTTCAAGAACTGATTCGTTGACCGTCTAATTCACAGCGGAAATTAGATATCCCTCGACGGTATTGGCCCGCAGCTCCGGGACCGCTCGTTTACCGCCGTTAAAGCGCAGTGCATTTTTGCTTTTTTTACGTTCCACGGCACGAGAATTCCGAAGCCGCCGGTCTCGCCGACGCTTACGCGAAAACCAACATGAAGTACCGAACTACTCGGCCACCCGCACAGAATTTTCCAGGAAACGATTCATGCAGGAGTCTCCTCTAACTCTCCCAGGCAAGAGACACTTCGTATTCGGCACTCGCATTGATCGATGCCAGGCAAAGGAAGAGCTGATATGAGGTCCCCGATGAAGATGATACCGACAATTCACCTCCTCTCACTTTTCCTCACCTTCGTCTTCGGCCTTGCGGTCTTTGAGCAGTCCGCGCACGCCCAGCCGAGCTCGCATTCCGGAGCTAAGCATTCCGGAGCCAAGTACGAAGGAGTCGGCTCGTGTTCAAGCTCCCAATGCCATGGCTCTGTCGCACCTCGAAAAACCGGCAATGTGCTTCAGAACGAATACACTACATGGAAGAAACACGACCCCCATGCAAGAGCCTGGGAAATTCTGCTTGAGGCAGATTCGAAGCGCATCGCACACCATCTCGGAATAGCCGCTCCGGAGAAGGATCCACTCTGCTTACAGTGTCACACGACCTACACGACGAAAGACAAAATGGGAGAAGCATTTCATTTCGAAGATGGCGTGGGCTGTGAATCGTGCCATGGTCCGGCCGAAAAATGGCTCGCTCCACATGCAGCGAGCGATGCCACGCATGAGAAGAATGTTGATCTGGGGCTTACCGAGCTGGGAAATACTCGGGCGCAGGCCAAGCTCTGCGCGACATGTCACTTCGGCACTGACGAGAAATATGTCGGCCACCGGCTGCTCGCTTCCGGGCATCCTCGGTTGAGCTTTGAATTGGATACGTTCCAGAACATCGAGCCGCGTCATTGGTCCGTCGATGAGGATTACGTATCTCGAAAGAAAGAAAGCTACGACCCGGTTGAGGCATGGTTCACCGGACAATTCACGCAAGCATTGGCGAGTCTGGAGCGGCTGCAATCGGAGAAACGTTCGAAGGAGGGAGTATTCCCGGATTTCGCGATCTTTGATTGTGCAAACTGCCATCACAGTTTGAACGACGAGCAGTGGAAGAAACGGGAATATCATGGTCGTCCGGGATCCATGCGGATCAACCTCGCGTCTCTCGCGATGGTCCGGGAAGCGCTTTCAGCCGTCGACAAAAACGGAGCAGCCGAGCTGGGGAAGCAGATTGATTCGTTGCACTCGGCTTATCTGAATGGCGAATCTGGTTCCGCTTCGAGTATCAACAAGCTCCGGCAGACTGTTCAGAAGCAGCTCCGCTCCTGGACCAAAAATAGCGCAGAAGTGTTGCTCAGGCATTTTGCGAGTTATGCGCTGACCAACCCTCACCTACCTTATGAAGTCGCCGAGCAGATCGCGATGGCGTTTTCCGTGTTCGCTTCCGTTATCCAGCCCGAGAAGGCCATCTACAAGGCTGAATTGGACGGAATATATGAGACGCTGAAAAACCCGAGGAACTTCATCCCCGAAGACTTCGCGGCAGCCGCAGAGACCTTCCGGAAAAAAGTCCAGCGCTAGAAGCCATTTCATAAATACCTCTAGACCCCCAGAACTCCAGACCTCCGTGTTAAAAAGATAGGGCAGCTGCCTTCTTTAAAACACGGAGTTTTAGAGTTCTGGAGTTCTTGGGACGAGAAGCCATTTCATAAATTCCTCTAGACCCCCAGAACTCCAGAACTCCGTGTCAAAAAAGAAAGCAGCTGCCTTCGTTAAAACACGGAGGTCTGGAGGTCTAGAGGTTTTTATGGAATGGCTCCTGTTACGCCGTTCTGAGTGCTAAGGGAAATGTTTCTTATTCAACCGAAGGTCGACAAATTCGCCACGAATCCGGCCCCAGAGAAACGGCAAGATCCTCGCAAGCGTCGCGAAGAAAATTGCGATCAGGACCAAGAATAATATCGGATAGTGAATCGCGGCCCACAGGCCGGCAATCACGGCGATGTCTTCGGCGAAGGACACGAACCAATTGCTGTACGGTTCCGGCGAAGTATTCACCAAAATCCTGACAGACGCCTTTGTCGCGTGAACAATTCCGGCGAGAACACCGCCCACAAAAAATGCAAGCCACGAAAGCGCGAGTCCGGCCTCGCCAGCAGAGTGCGAAGTGAGGATCGCTCCCATCGGAATTCGGATGAATGAGTGGAACGCGTCCCACACCGTGTCCAAGATTGGGATTTTATCGACGAAAAACTGAATACAATACATGACGACGGCAAATGTGATTATCTTCGGCTCAGTCAGGAAGGCAAGCTGCTGGGGGAGATCGAGGTTTCCCGTCGTGCCGAGAAGGCCGAGCATCGCCGCCGTTGCGTAGAGGTTGATTCCGCTCGCCCAGGAAATTCCGAGACTAAGCGACAGCATATGGAGCACTTCGTACACGAGAACAGTCCTTTGTTAGTTCTGTTTCCACGAAATAAAATGCCCAATGCACTGTATCTCGTGCAGCACGCGAGGAAGGCGACGGAACTCCATCCTATAACGCGCGGTTCTCGAGTATTATTCGAAACCAGACAAAAAGCATAGCAGAAACACTGCTTTCTCAACTGCGGTTCATAAGTCGTCCCGTCTCCGTTTCTCCTCATAACCGGCCCGGACGGTTTTTGCCCCGCTTCCTCTGTCGAGTTTTCGATGAGAAGGAAAGTCGTCTTCCGTGCCGCGATTTCAAGGTTGGAGCCGGCGAGCGTTGCTGGTATCGGTATCGCCTACCGATATCAGAGCCAAGAGGATTTATGTTTTTTTGCTACATGCCGGTGAACAGAAACGGTCAGACGAAAAACGAACTATGCGTGGTGCCGGACAAGCCGGATCCTCTTGCGTCGCCCGTAGTCATCCGGGAGCTCTTCCCGACCGTAGCAGCTGTATTTCGTGTCGGCGCCGATGAAGCGATGATTGTCGCGGCCGATGAACACGACGGACAGATGGTGATCACGGCCCTGGAGCCATCAGCAGTGTATCTCACTCCGAACCTCGCTCAATTCCCCGGGATGCGAGCGCGAAAGGTGAAAATTGTTCCGTCGGCTGACGGAAGCATTCGAAGCTACTACGCAAAGGACAGGAACACTCCTTGGGAAGAGTGGGTGCCGAATCGCGAACGGAAGTAAGCCGGTCATTCGCGGTTGCGAGTTCACTTATTCTTCCTTCGGCGGCAAAGTAGCTCTGCTGCGCTTTAGGCGAAGCTCATCCCGGTTCAATTATTTTCTTCGATGACGCGTTCCAACGATTGAGGGCGCTCAGCACCAACACGCCAAAGATAACGCCGATGATGGGAACCCAGAGATTATCAAGCGCAATCGTCACGCCGAGCGCCGCGGTGAGCCAGATGCTGGAAGCGGTCGTTAATCCAAGAATTGTTTCTTGATCCGAAATCTTCAAGATCGCGCCCCCGCCGATAAACCCCACACCCGCCGCGATCCCCTGGATCACCCGGCCGGCAGAATCGGGGCCGACATCCGACTGTTTCACGGCGATAACGAAGAGCGCTGACCCCAAACAGACGAGAATATGCGTTCTCACGCCGGCCGCCTTTCCGGCCATCTCCCGTTCGTATCCAAGGACGCCGCCGACGATAACGGCAAGCGTCAGCTGGATGAGAAGCCGAAGCACCTCAACGGCAGACGGGATATCAAAGCCTAAATTATGCGCGTTCAATTCCAAACGAGAGCCTTCGTTTATCGAGTATAGCGACTGTGTTTAACAATCGCTGATACATCTGGCCAGCTCGAGTGGAATAATTTCGCTCGTCGACGTTCAACATCGATGGCTGAGAGACCGCCTCCGTAAATCTCGCTTCGCAATCCAACGAGGAGCCCAAACCCTCTCCGCGACTCTATCGAGCGGGCAAAATTCCTCGAAGACGTTCGCTCGCCAGGCGAATACACTTCTCTGTGGTCTCCCAATCGATACAGGAATCGGTGATTGAAACGCCATATTGGAGTTGGCGTGGGTCTTTCAAAAGCGTCTGATTTCCGAAGTGCAGATGGCTCTCAATCATGAGTCCGACAATCGAGCGATTCCCTTCGACGATCTGGTTTACGCAGTTCTCGAAGACAAGCGGCTGCAAGCTCGCGTCCTTCAGCGAATTTCCGTGGCTGCAGTCGATAACGAGATTCACCGGAAGTTTTGCTTCCTGCAGTCCCTTTTCGCAGATATTGACGCTCACCGAATCGTAATTCGGCCGAGGTCCACCGCGGAGCACGATATGCCCATAGCGGTTCCCTTTCGTCTCGAGAACAATGCACTGGCCCTTGGAATTTATCCCGAGGAAATGATGCGACTGACTGCATGAACGAATCGCATTGATCGCGATTTCGATGTTTCCATCCGTTCCATTCTTGAAACCGACCGGGGTTGAAAGCCCGCTCGCCATCTCTCGATGACTCTGAGATTCGGTGGTCCTCGCGCCGATTGCATTCCACGACAGCAAGTCGTCGATGTACTGCGGAGTAATTGAATCCAGCGCTTCAGTCGCCGCCGGCACTCCCAGATTACCGATATCAAGAAGGAGCTGACGCGCAAGCCTCAGCCCCTCATCGATTCGAAAAGAGTCATCAAGAAAAGGATCATTGATAAATCCTTTCCATCCGATCGATGTCCGCGGTTTGGCAAAATACACGCGCATGACGAGAACGAGAGTATCCGAAACTTCTTTCTGAAGCACCGAAAGCCGCTGGGCGTATTCCTCTGTTGCTTTAAGATCATGAACTGAGCAAGGTCCAACGACGACAAAAAGCCGCTTGTCTTTTCTGTCCAAGATGTCTTGGAGCGCTTTCCGTCCGTTCGTCGTCGTCTCCGCCGCCTTTTCTGTGAGCGGAACAGACTTCTTGATCTCTTCCGGGGTCGGTATCAGCTTCTCATTGAGAACGTTTACGTCGGTAATTTTTTCGGTGGTCATAAAGTCTCGGAAAACCTCTGCCGTCTCAGGATCGCTCCATAGAAACGGCATTTCTCTGCAGCATTTATTTGTTCCGTAGAGACGCCGCTTGAATTTTTCGGAAAAAAGGGGTCAGTTGAGTCACCATTCGTAGCCCCGAATGGTATTTGACTGGTGCTGCGTCAACACGGCACTCATGGTTATCAACTTTATTGTTCAGAAGGAAGCGGGGCGATTCGATTATGAAGACTCCGGTAGTGCTTTCCATTGCCGGTTCCGATCCTTCGGGCGGAGCCGGGATTCAGGCTGACCTGAAAACTTTTCATCAGCACCGGACCTATGGAATGGCGGTTATCACCCTGCTCACAGTCCAAAACACGGTCTCGGTGCAGCAAGTGGAAGTTTTAAGCCCGGACCTTGTGCTGGCTCAGCTAAAAAGCGTTCTCGGCGATATTCCCCCCAACGCTGCCAAAACAGGCGCCCTTGGAAGTGCTGAGATAATAGATGCCGTGGCCATCGGCTGCCGAGATACGGACTTCCCCCTCGTCGTCGACCCGGTGATGATCAGCAAACATGGGAAGCCCCTCATCGATGATGAATGCCAACAGGCGTTTCGGAAGCTCCTCCTGCCTCGGGCTTTTGTAGTGACCCCAAACATTCCAGAAGCGGAGGTCCTCTCGGAGCGATCGATTAAAGACGTTCCCTCAATGGAGAAGGCCGCGTCCAGCATCGCCAAGCTCGGCGTAAAACATGTTCTTATTAAGGGTGGCCACCTTGAAAACGAGGCCACCGATGTGCTGTGGACTTCGGGCCGCTCGATTCGTTTCCCGGCGCCCAGGATCGATACAAAGAATACCCACGGCACCGGCTGCGTCTTTTCCGCCTCAATTACTGCCCATATAGCGTTCGGGCGCGGAATCGCGGAATCGGTGAGCTCAGCGAAAGCATTTATTTCTGAGGCCATTCGGACGAATCCGAATCTTGGAAATGGTTTTGGTCCCGTGAATGTATTCGTGAAAGTAGGTTAGAGCACTGAAAGAAATGAGCATAACTCAGAAAACTCCGTCTCCCTCACCTGTTTCCGGTGTCTCGTCGAGCGGAGCGGTATCGCTGATTCAAGTGCAGAGCGAGGAGTCGGGAGCCGCCGGCGCCGTGGTCCAGAAGAGTCTTGTCGCTCTCGCGAAGACAGAGACGAACGTTCTCTTTTTGTCTCAGACGTCAAACGGCCAGGCGCTCTCCGTCGCAGTCTCCCCAGACGGCACGGCGGCACTTCGCCGATCGCTTGCCGAAGAGTTCTCCCGCGAAGTTCAATCGGGTCAAGTTTCGATCGTGAGCAGCGCCCCCGAGTTTGCGGTCCTCTCCGTCACGGGCTCGCAAATGCGACATCGTCCCGGAACTGCAGGACGAGTCTTTCAGACTCTTGGCCACAACGGTGTCAACATTGTTGCGATCGCTCAAGATTCGTCGGAGCGAGACATCTCTTTCGTGGTGGCGCTCGGGGATCGAGAAAAAGCACTCCAAGCCCTCGAAGAAGCGTTTTCGCTCACTCCTCGCACGAATGTTCACCTTTTTCTCTGCGGAGTCGGGCAGGTCGGAGCAAAATTTCTTGAGCAGCTCGAGCGTCAGCGTCCGCGCCTGATGGAACGAAACAAAGAACTTCGACTTTGCGGTATCAGCAATTCACGCCAGATGTTGTTTGAGCCAAACGGTATTCCGATTCCTGAATGGAAATCACGAATTCGAGATCGAGGCGAGAAATCGACGGCGGCGAGCTTCGTTGAAAGAGTTAAACAGCTAAATTTACCGAACAGCATTTTTATCGATTGCACGGCAAGTCATGAAGTGCCGAAGCTTTACAAATCGATTCTTTCGTCCAGTATTTCGGTTGTCACGCCCAACAAACACGGAAACTCCGGCAGCTATCAACAGTATCTCGAGCTGCAAGAAACAGCTCGGCGGGGAAACGTAAAGTTCTTCTACGAGACCAATGTTGGTGCCGGGCTCCCCATCATAGGCACGCTTCACGATCTCCTCGTGAGCGGCGATGAAGTCGTTCGAATTGAGGCGGTTCTTTCCGGAACACTGAGCTATATTTTCAACACCTTCAAGAATCCGACGCGCTTCAGCGATGTCGTCAAAGACGCAAAGACGAAGGGGTACACCGAGCCTGATCCCCGTGAGGATTTGAGCGGCCGTGATTTCGGTCGAAAGCTGCTCATCCTTGCGAGAGAGATGGGAGTTCCCATGGACGAATCATCGCTCGAAATTCACTCGCTCGTTCCGGATGATTGCGCGAAGGCCGGCTCTGTAGAAGAGTTTTTCCAGAAACTCTCCGGCCACGATGAGTCGTTTGCAAATCTTCTCGCACAGGCGGATGCTCAATCGTCGGTGCTTCGCTTTCTCGGCTTGGTGGAGAATGGGAAGGCAAAGGTGTCGCTGGAGATGGTGGGCGCGACGCACCCTTTTTACTCTCTGTCAGGAAGCGACAATATTGTCTCCTTCACCACCAAACGATATTTCGACCGTCCTCTTGTCGTGAAAGGTCCCGGCGCCGGAATTGAAGTAACGGCCGCGGGAGTGCTCGCCGACGTCGTTCGCGCGGTGAGTTATTTGCAATAACGCCGGAATGTTTGATATTTCAAGCTTTCTTACATCGGAAACATTATGAGCAAATCTCCTCTTATCGGGCTCATCATGGGCTCTCGCTCGGATTGGGAAACCATGTCTCATGCAGCGGAGACGTTAGACGCTCTGGGCGTTCCCTACGAAACGAGCGTCGTTTCGGCCCACCGCACTCCCGACCTGTTATTTGAATACGTGTCAACCGCGGCGTCGCGAGGCCTCGAAGTCATCATCGCCGGCGCCGGCGGCGCAGCTCATCTTCCTGGCATGGCCGCCGCCAAAACAGTGCTCCCCGTGCTTGGAGTTCCTGTCGAGTCTAAAGCACTTCACGGGCAAGATTCCCTCCTCTCCATCGTACAGATGCCTGCGGGCATTCCTGTCGGAACACTTGCCATCGGTAAGGCCGGCGCAGTAAACGCCGCCCTGCTGGCTGCATCGATTCTCGGGAATAAATATCCGCCGTTTCGCGAAGCTGTTGAAGCATACCGAAAGAAGCAGACGGACACGGTGCTCGCTAATCGCGACCCGCGAAAAAGCTCGTGTTGAACGGAGCACGAGAATGAGCAGAATAGGAATTCTCGGTGCCGGACAACTCGGCAGAATGCTGGCTCTCGCCGGCTATCCCCTCGGACTCACGTTTCGCTTCCTTGACACGACAGGCGAGCCACCATCGGCCGAGCTTGGCGAGTTCGTTCATGCCACTTCATTCGAAGACGAAGAATCACTTCGTAGTTTCGCAAAAGATCTCTCCGTATTCACTTTCGAATTTGAGAATGTCCCTGCAAAATCCCTCGAATTCCTTGAAAAGAGCGCCTCAGTCTATCCCGGTGTCCGCGCGCTAAAAACTTCTCAAGATCGTCTCGATGAAAAAGAGATGTTCCTGAAATTAGGGATCGAGGCACCAAGATTCGCTGCGATAAATACTGAAGCCGATTTGCAAAAGGCAGTCTCCGAGATGGGACTCCCTGCCGTCTTGAAAACTCGGCGCATGGGATACGACGGGAAAGGACAATTCCGCTTGAAGCAACTCTCCGATGTTCCACTCGCGTGGAAAGCTCTCGGCGGAACTCCTCTTCTCTTAGAGAGCTTCGTTCCGTTTGACCGAGAGCTGTCAGTCATCGCCGTTCGCAGCACGACCGGTGAGGTTGCATGGTATCCGCTTGTACAAAACGAACATCGAGACGGAATTCTCCGAACCTCAGTTGCACCGGCTCCCGGCACAAGCGACGTCATTGAACAAACGGCACGAGGATACGTCACGAAAATCCTCCGCGAGTTGGACTACGTCGGCGTGCTCGCGCTCGAACTTTTTGATGTCGGAGGGAAACTTCTTGCGAATGAGATCGCGCCCCGCGTTCATAATTCGGGTCACTGGACCATCGAGGGCGCAGAGACCAGTCAGTTTGAAAATCATCTTCGCGCGATTCTGGGATTGCCGCTTGGTTCGACCAACGCCTGCGGGGTGAGCTGCATGGTGAATTTGATCGGAAAGTTACCGGCGGTGGAGGCCGTGCTCCAGCTCACCGGGGTCCACATTCACCTCTACGGAAAATCGGAAGCGGAAAACCGCAAGCTCGGTCACATCACGATTAATGCGGGGACCACTCTCCAGCTCGAAAAGATAAAGGACGCGCTCTCTAAAATTCTTTAAGATTCTCGTGGAAGAATTACCGCCGCATTTAGTGCTGATTACCTAATGCCCCGACATCTCAAGGCTGAGTCGCATAATCGTCATCACCCCTCGGTCAAAAATAAACCGACTCGACCGGTAAATTCTCTAGCTTCTGGAATTCAAACGGTCTAGTCTCCTCATGAATTCAGGGCGCGCAATTGTTTCGAAAATGTCTCTCGTAACTTCCGCTGAGATCCTCTCGGAAGAATCGCTGAGAAAAAATTTTAACCGGCCTAGAAATCGACTCAGTGTATTTGAAGTAACCACGTGTGACGTAAATAAAGCGGTGATGTTCATGATTAAAAAATTTCTGATCTTGTTTTTCATATTGGGATTCGTCTCGTCGGCACAGGCGACATCGATCATCAAGGTGGGCCTGAGCGAAACTGCTCCGGATCTAACTTATGACGGAACCACGTTTCACACGATCAATGACGGAAACGCGGCGACCACTGGCGACCAGAACACAAACGTCAACTTCGTCGGATTCCTGGTTGGAGTACAACCGGACATCACCACGGCTGTTGCTTCGTTCACCTTGAGCGGAGTTTCGCTGGTCGGCGGACCGACTGTGATTGGCGCGCTGGTCACGCAGACCACAACCGGCGGATCATTCTCGCTCTATGACGCCGCAAACACGCTTCTCCTCTCCGGAAACTTGGCTGATGGCGCTATCTCCGGTTCGAATGTTGCGACCACTGGAAGCTTCTTCAACACGACCTTCGGCACCTTCACTGGTGGAAGCCTCCTTCCGCTTCTCGTTCAAAATTCACTGGGTATCAGTTTTGCACTCGGCGGAATCGATTCCTCAGGTGTATCGCATTTGGTAACCGGACCAGGTGGGTTGAATGCCTTTACAGCAAACGGCGCTGGACTCATTGATGCGACCCCAGTACCAGAGCCGATCACCGGAGCGCTGCTCCTGTCGGGAATCGGCGCTATGGGCGTTCGACGCCGTATGAGCAAGAAGGCTTAGGCCCTCTTCACACGAAGCGCTCACAGCGCTTAGAACCGGAAGCTTCGGCTTCCGGTTTTTTTTTGCCCTCATGGCTGCCGAAAACCAGGGAGTCGGCACAGAAGGACTTCCTTTCCCAAAGGAGCCGATCTCCAAAAAGAGAAACTCTCAGCCTTTACCGCCAGGGTCTCGGTCTGTATGATTGTCCGTTCGACCCAATTCCCTATTGGATGCCGGTTATTTGTCAGTTTATTATCGGGTGGTTTTAGCGGTTTCGCGACTTTCGCGAATATCACCACATCTTAATCATGGTCTGAGGAGTCTCAGCGTTTTTAAGTCTTCGGGGTCTTTTCAAGTCCTCGAGTCTTTGGGCGTCTGAATTCCGGGAAGCGAATTGAGCGCGGGCGTTTACGCCGCTAGACGACCTCAAAATTTATGATGGTTTCACTCATCGGTTTCTCTGGAACCGGAAAATCACTGCTCTCGAAGCGACTCGAAGCCGAAGCAGGCTGGCTGCGGCTCGGCTGCGACGGGCTCATCGAAGAACGGCTCGCGTCTGAGCTTTCACATCTCCCCGGCTCAGGAGAAGGGCGACTCGCTGCTTGGATGGGCTATCCAAACGATCCGAACTATCGCGAGAAGCAAGAGATATACCTTCTGCTCGAAGAGCAAGTGCTCGATGAAATCTGCGACACCTTAGAAGATGCGCGGAAACTGTCATTTCCCCCGAACATCGTCGTTGATACCACGGGAAGTTGCGTCTACCTCAGCGATGACGTGCTCTACCGGCTAAAAAAATTCTCAAATCTCGTCTACATCGAGCCTTCTCCGAATGAAGAGTCAGCACTTCTCGAAAGTTTTTATTCGGCTCCCAAGCCCATCGTTTGGGGCGATGTCTTTCAGGCGGACCCTGAAGAAAATCTTCACGATGCGATTCGGCGATGTTTTCCGATGCTGATGGAATCGCGGCGATCGCGCTATGAAGAGCTGGCAAACGTCCGCTTGCCGCTGGATCCGGAAACACGATTTCGCCTCTCCGGAGAAGAACTGGAGCAGAGGCTAGAAACTCTGTGTAGGGAATGAAATTTTTCACCACAAAAAGTAAGGCGAAAGCATTTTCGATTCGAGCGGTCTGTCTCGAAGGAATCGCGCCCGACGGCGGATTGTTTATGCCGGAGAGCATTCCGGCCCTGCCGCAGTTTCTCCAATCGCCCGAAAATTTTGCCTTGGAAGAATTGGCACTCGAGATTACAAAGCCATTTTTCTCGGAAGCAATCCCGGAGGATCGACTTCGGGAAATCATCTCGCAAGTCCTCTCTTTTCCAATCCCTCTGGTTCATCTTCGAGATCGACTTTTTGCGCTCGAGTTGTTCCACGGACCGACCATGGCATTCAAAGATTTCGGTGCCATGTTTCTCGCTCGTGTGCTGAGCTCTCTGCGGGCGGGTGCGCGTCGAGAGCTCACCGTGATAGTCGCGACGTCGGGGGATACCGGCGGAGCGGTGGCGAGAGGATTCTTTCAAGTTCCTGGGGTCCGAGTCATCATTCTCTATCCAAGCGGGAGAGTGAGCCCGCTCCAAGAGCAGCAAATGACGAGCCTCGGTGAGAATATCACAGCGCTTGAAATCAGCGGCTCATTTGATGATTGTCAGAAGCTTGCGAAGAGCCTGCTCGGTGACAGCGATGTTCGATCAGCACTGGACGTCACGTCGGCAAATTCGATTAACTTCGCGCGCCTTCTCCCACAAACGTTTTACTATGTGGAAGCCGTTCGGCAGCTACGGCTTCAAGGCTTGGCACCCGGACACCTTCCGCTCGTGATGAGTGTTCCAAGCGGCAATCTCGGTAATCTTTGTGCTGGTGTTTTTGCGAAGCGGCTCGGACTGCCTATTTCGCATTTTCTCCTGGCGACCAACAGAAACGACACGGCAGTACAATTTCTCCGAACCGGAAACTTCTCGCCTCGTATTCCAGAGCGAACGCTCTCGAATGCGATGGACGTGGGAAACCCGAGTAATCTAGAACGACTGATAACCTTGTATGCGGATCACGCATCGTTCCTGTCGGAGATATCCGGCTCTTCTTGGGCGGAGGACGATACCCGCCGCGTCATCGGACGAGTATACCGAGAAACTGGTTACATTCTCGATCCTCACGGCGCGATCGGCTACTTGGCACTCGAAGAATATGCATCACGAAACCCTGAGTGCACGGGATGTTTCTTGGAAACCGCTCATCCCGGAAAGTTCCCGGAGTGTGTGGAAGGAGAGATCGGGAAGAAGATCGCGACTCCTGACGCTCTCCGCTACCTCGACTCCGCGAGGAAGAATTCGATCCAACTCTCCGCTGAGTATAATGAGGTTCGCGGCGCAGTCCTCGCTCTCGCAGCGCGATAATTCACTCGTCGTCTAAGAACTCATTTTCGAAGACAGGCAGTCCGACATCCTTCTGCGAGCGATATTTGCCGGTTAGGTCGTAGGCGATTTTCGTGGGCGATTTCAATTCGAGCAGCACCACTCGCGCGATCTTCATTTTCGGATAGAGGAGGATCGGGTTCGCCCCATGATTTGCAACTTCGAGAGTGACGGCACGCTCACTATGTCCGGGATAAACAAGCATCGCGGTTTGGACGATGGTGAGGCCGACTCTGGCGAGCGTGCTTCGGCCCTCGATCAGAAAGCCGAGCTTATCGCCGACTGTGACACGTTCATACGTCGCGCCCAGGACAAAACCGCCGGGCTCGAGGAGCATCGGCTGATCCATCGTGATCTTTATCGTTTCGTAGTCGGGAATCTGTTTTGTTCTGACGTCGACCACCTTTCCCGGAATGGGCCGGAGGAGGGTTTCGCCGAGATGAAGCGTGATGCCCGAAGGTCGAATGCCCTTCGCACTGAACGGCTCAATGACGAGATCTCCTGCTTCGATCGCCGCACGGATATCCTCACTGGAAAACATCATATCGAAAAACCATCGCTCTTCTCTGCCGAGGGTATTCCGAAGAATGAGCGTCGAGCCAGCAATCGTTACTGCTTTGACGTCGGAAAACTGCGCCGAAGGCCCAACATTCTCCCCTTCGTCCTCAGGCGCTAGTTCGCAACCGCCTGCTCTCCCTTCTTCTTCATGCGGAGGTTCAGAAACTCCACCGTGAGAGAATACCCAATAGCAAAATAGATGTAGCCTTTCTCAACATGTTTTCCGAAACCTTCGAGGACGAGAGTCGCACCAATTAACACAAGAAATGAGAGGGCGAGGATTTTGAACGTCGGATGTTCGTCGATGAAGTTACCAATAGCCTTGGAGAAAACGAGCATGACGACAATCGCCAGCACGATGGAAATGACCATCACGGGCAAATGCTGGGCCATTCCAACAGCGGTTATTACGGAATCAAGAGAAAACACGAGGTCGAGTAACGCAATCTGAACGATTACCCCTCCGAACGACGCGAAGAATTTCCGCTTCGTTCTGTGCCGCTTTATCTCTTCCGCATCCTCCAGCGAATGGTGTTTGTGCGTATGCTCCGAAGCATCATGGATTTCAAATGTCGCTTTGGCGATGAGGAACAGCCCGCCGAGGAGGAGAATGAGATTTCTTCCCGAAAAAGCCACTTCTCCGACGGTGAAAAGCGGTTGGGTGAGCAGCATGATCCAACTAATGCTGAGCAGCAGTCCGATCCGGAAAAACAATGCGAGTCCCAGTCCCAGCTTTCTCGCTATTTCCCGCTGCTCTGCAGGAAGACGATTGACCATCAGTGTCAGCATCACGATATTGTCGAATCCGAGAATGATCTCAAGACCGGTCAGCGAGACTAGGGCAAAAAAGCTCTCGATTGTAAAAATCTCCATAGGAACTCTTAAGGGGAAGGTCTATTGATTAAAATTTAGCCGACCGGGAAACGCTATCGTGGCAGATTTATCGACACAACAAAAGATTCCGCCTTCCGGTGGCTCATCCTACTCCATTCGGATCGACGACCTAAATAAGTCTTATTCCGCCGGGGACCGAAATGTTGTCATCCTGAAGGGCCTTTCGCTCTCCGTTCCGGAAAGGAGTCTGTCCGTTATTATTGGGCGGAGCGGGTCGGGAAAAAGCACTCTCTTGAACCTCATAGCCGGCCTCGACCGGCCGGATTCGGGGGAAATTCGCCTGCTGGGGCGGTCCCTTCCCGAATTGGAGCCGGAAGCGCTGGCGTCATTCCGATTGAGACACGTCGGATTGGTCTTCCAATTTTTTAACCTTCTCCCCACCCTATCACTCTCCGAGAACGTTCTTCTTCCGGCGATTCTCGCCGGCACTTCCAAAGTGGAGGCAAAACGTTCGGCCGGGCACCTCCTTGAGCGCCTCGGCATCGGCCGCCTCGCTGACCGGCTGCCCGGCCAAGTTTCCGGTGGTGAGATTCAGCGGGCAGCGATTGCTCGGGCTCTCATCAACAAGCCTGCACTGGTCCTCGCGGATGAACCGACCGGAAACCTCGATGAGGCCACAGGCGCCGAGCTTGTTCAACTCTTCCTTCGACTCTCACGTGAGGACGGCGTCACGCTCCTGGTGGTCACGCACGACGACAAGCTCATCAACGGGGCGGATCGACGGTTTCTCCTCGAGCACGGAAGCGTCCGGGAAACTCACGATGAAAGCCGGTAAACTCCTCGCTCTCTATAGTGTCTCATTCTGGAGGCATGATCTGTGGAAGTCGGTCACCACTCTTCTTGGACTCGCACTCGGACTTGCACTTTACGCGGGCGTGCAGATTGCGAATCGGGCAGCGCTCGAAAGCTTTGAAGACTCTGCCGCCATATTGCGCGGAGGAGCGGATTTCGAAATATCGAGCGTGGTTGGAGAAGTTCGAGAGGAAGTTGTTGAAAAGATTCGTGCTCTCGAATATGTCGCCTCCGTGGAACCGCTTTCTCGACGAAACATCGAAGTTCGAGCGGGAACCGATTCTCTCGGAGTCGTCCAAGTCCTCGGTATGAATGTTCTCGGGGAGCATCGTCTCGCGAAGCGTGAGTCGGCAGCGGCACCCACACGAGATAACTTTCTCCCTCTCCTCCGCCGTCGAGACGCTGTCTGGATTTCCTCTTCACTAAACAATCGACTTCAAGGAAAGACGCTCGAGATCATGAGTTCCGGAGAGCCGCTTTCGGTTCATCCCGTGTTTACGATTCCAGAAAACCCCTTGCTTCCCGGAGATCAGATTATCTTCGATATCGCCTCTTTTCAGGATTTTTTTGAAAGTTATGGGTTCGTCGATTCGCTCCAAGTGTTTCTAAAGAGCGGAGTCTCCGCGGAAACTTCGATGCGTGAGATCGCCAAACTTCTCGGTGACGAGCTCATCGTTGATGCTCAGGGTCAGAACGCGAGACACGCCAAAAAAATGACCGAAGCGTTTCGATTGAACCTTCAGTTTCTCAGTGGAATCTCGATCTTCGTTGCCCTTCTTCTCGTTTATAACACGATTAGTTTTTTCGTTCTGAAACGACGGAAGGACTTTGGCATCTTGCAGACACTCGGTGTCTCGCCGAAGGACATAAAACTCCTTCTGCTTTTTGAGGCGTTGGTGCTGGGATTTCTCGGTGCAATTCTCGGACTTTTTCTCGGTAAGCTCGGAGGGCTCTATGCTCTGCGGCGGGTCGCCGGCACCCTCCAAAACATCTACGGTCAATCGGGCACCCTCGACTCCGCACTTCCGACGTCGTTAATCATCGAAGTTCTTCTCCTCGGTCCCGCTCTTGCGATTTTTGGAAGTATCCCGGCTCGCGAACTTTTCTCCGTTCAACTCCGGGAAACATTTTCCTATCAGAATCTCGAAGCATCGTTTCATAACTATAAACTCGGATATGCATTTCTCGGAGTGGTTCTTGCCCTCCTCTGTATGCTCTCCGCAGATGCTCGATTCCTCGAGCTCGATACTCGGATGGGTTTCGCCGCTCCGACACTCGCTGTCCTCTCAGTTTGCTTCTTCATTCCATTATTTCTTTCGCTGTCGCTCCGCATTCTGAGGGCATTCAGGCTCCCCTTGGAATTCCTCCTCGCAAGCGATCACGTTCAAAGCACGCTCCGAAGAAACTCAGTTGCAGTTGCCTCGCTTGCCGTGGCGCTGGGAATGGGTTTCTCCCTTTCGATTATGATCGTGAGCTTCCGTGAGACGGTTTCCCGATGGATCACGGCAGTGACGAAGGCGGATGTCTTCGTCAGCGGTGAATTCCGCGGAAGCACCATCCTTGGTGATTCGATCTCCGAGAAATTTGTCGAGGCGGTCAAAACGTTCCCTGAGGTGAGAGACTACGATCCGATTTCAGCCAAGACCTACGATTTCGAGGGGCGACTCATCCGGGTCGTCGGAGCGCGAATGGAGGTCATCCGCGACAGCAACCGCCTCCTCTTTCAAGTGCCTATGTCAGACGACGAACGCAAAGAGGCCACTGCCCGAGCCGATACAGTATTTGTCTCCGAAGTGTTTGCCGGACGTACAAAGAAGAAGGTTGGCGACGCCGTCGAAATTCCAGGGAAATTACATAACTTCACGGGACGAATCGCGAATATTTTCTATGACTACTCTTCTGACCAAGGGGTGGTAGTGGTTTCACAGGAAGCGTTCGAGAAAATGTACGGTCGAGTCCCCTTGCAAGGAATTGCTTTGTATCTGAGGAACGCAAGTGACGTTAAACACGTTATCCAAAAGCTGCAAGAAGGCTTCCCCGGTCTTCCTTTGAAGATTCGGGATAACATGGGCTTGCGTCAGGAAGTCCTGCGAGTGTTCGACGAGACGTTCAAAATCACATACGCACTTCAACTCATCGCGATTTTCGTCTCGGCAGCGACATTGATGAACACGCTCTCGATGTTGGCGCTAGAGCGGCGGAGAGAATTCGGAGTGCTTCGTGCAATAGGCGCGTCATACAACACGCTTCGAAACATGGTCCTCGCGGAAGCGCTTCTCGTGGGTGCCGCAGGGCTGACCGTTGGATTATTCCTCGGATTTCTTCTCTCCCTCTTGCTCGTGTTTGTCGTAAACACTCACTTTTTCGGATGGAGCATTGCTTATTTGCTTCCCTGGCAGCCGCTCGTCGCCGGTTCGCTGCTGACACTGACCATCTCGTTGTTGACCGGTGGAATTCACGCCAGCAAACGTTTGACCGCGGTGCGGAAGGAAACACTTCGCTACGAATAGTTCTTGAGGAAATGTTGATGCAAGTATCACACCGAACGCTCACCATCTCAGGACTCTCGGGTAATGAAATCTATTGTCTGTCACTAGCAGGGCTTCAGCCGGGAGAGATTCTCGTTGGAAATAGTGTGTACTCGCTGGGCTTGCTCGGTTCACTCACGGCGGGGGTCCGCGGTCTCATTGGGGGCGAAATAAAGGAATACACACACGTCATCTCTGAAGGCCGTCGGCTTGCTCTCGAGCGATTGACGAAAGAGATCGACAAACATCATGCTTCCGGAGCAACCGGCGTCACGAGCGAGCTCATTTTTCACGGCGGAAATGTCGAATTCCTCTCCATAGGCTCCTCGGTTCACGGGAATGTACAAGAGAAATTTTCGACTTCAGAAGGGGGCCAGGATCTCTTCTGTCAGATGGACGCGCATTACCGGCCGATCAAATTTGTCTTCGGTAATGTCGCGTATTCCATCGGAATTCGGCGTGGCATCGTCGGATCGCTGAAGGTCCTCGCTCGGGGAGAGGTCAACGAATTCTCCGACATTTTTAATACGACTCGCCACAAAGCTCTCGAGAGAATCTCCGAAGAAGCCAAATCCGCCGGTGCAAATTCGGTAGTCGGGATTCGAACTTCCATCATCCCCTTCGGAACCGTCGGCGTTCATGAGATGGTGATGACCGGGACAGCATCCTACAATCCCTATCTCGCGCCACTCACCGCAAATCGAGTCGTCACTTCCGACCTTACCAGCGATGAGATGTGGAGCGCTGCACAGCTCGGACTCGCCCCGATGGAGCTCCTGCTCAGCACATCGGTATACTCTCTCGGAGTCATCAGCGGGTTGAAATCTCTCCTGAAGAGTCTCGTTCGCGGTGAAATCTCTGATTTGACGACACTCATCTACGACGCAAGGGAGAAGGCCCTCGACTCGCTCCGCGCCCAGGCGGTGGCACTCGATGCGGACCAGGTCATCGGCGCGCAAACTCACATTTATCAGCTCGGAAACGGCCTCATCGAATTTCTCGTACTCGGCACCGCGGTGAAAAAACTGAGCACACCACTCCGACCGAAGCGCGAGAACCTCCCTCCACAAGCATTTGTGCAAGATCGCGATACCTTCTACAACAAAGCGCAGAAGGAAACTTCGGCTGAGCTCTCAAACTCGGAGCAAGTACAAAAGCCGACGAGGCGATGGATGTCTCCTATTCGATGAAAAATACTTTGGCGCTTTTTGGTTGCTTACTCGCGCTTTCTACGATCATGGCCGGCAACACTCTCGCCGAATCTCCCTACCGTTCCGTGAATGGAGATTACGTGCTCGAGTATCCACGAGACCACGGTGCTCATCCGGAGTTCGAGACTGAGTGGTGGTACTTCACCGGCCATCTCAAATCGCGCGGAGAAGCCGAGTTTCGCTTTGGATTCGAGCTCGTCTTTTTTCGGGTGGGTTTGAAGCGTGAGCAACCTTCAAAATCAGCGTGGAGCACTTCGTCTCTGTATCTGGCGCATTTTGCGGTCACCGATGATAAACACAGCGAGTTCTTTTCCTCCGAGAGAACGAACCGAGGAAGTTTTGGCGATGCCGGGGCTGAGACCGGCACGTTGAAGGTTTGGAATGGAGACTGGAGAGCGACCCTTCACGATGGGAAG
The DNA here is from genome assembly GCA_964509425.1 of uncultured Bdellovibrionales bacterium. GTDB lineage: Bacteria > Bdellovibrionota_C > UBA2361 > SZUA-149 > CAZDWZ01 > CAZDWZ01. The sequence goes on from CAZDWZ010000026.1 coordinate 28,975, forward strand.
ATCAGCCTTTCTGCCGCTGCGGATGGAAGAGACCTCAGTCTTGTGCTGACCCCCGCGACCTCAGTGGTCCTCCATGGGCAAAACGGACTAAGCCGGAAAGGCGAAGCCTCCGGCCAGGCTTCTTATTACGCCTCGTTCCCTCGATTAAACGGCTCAGGAACTCTGAAAACTCCGCGGGAAACGCTCGAGATCTCGGACGCTTCGGTTTGGATGGACCAAGAGTTTACAAGCTCAGAGAACGCTCACCGAAAGATCGCTTGGGATTGGTTCGCAATACAATTTGAAAGCGGAGATTCCCTCATGATCTATCAGTTGAGGGACGAGCACCAAGAGAAGACCGAATTCTCCGCGGGAACGTTTATCTCAAGAGAAGGAGGGGTCGATCATCTTGCCGCTTCAGACTTCAGCATCGAGCCGCTCTCTCGGTGGACGAGCACACGGTCGAAAATTTCTTACCCAGGGAGCTGGAGGATAAAGGTTCCTAAGTTTTCCCGGGAGTTGACCATTTCTCCGACGGTGAAAGACCAGGAGCTGGTGACTGAAGGCTCAACCGGCGTGAGCTACTGGGAGGGTCGGGCCAAAGTCCAAGAAAACGGCGCGAATTCGGGGCGTGCCTACGTGGAGCTCGTCGGCTACAAATGAACCGAGGGCCGCTTGTCGCCCCAGGCCCATTCGCCCGTGATAATTGTGCTGTGATCTTAAGCGGATAAAGATCCTGCGAAGAACATCTTTAATTACCACAAATTTCCCACTTAGGGGTCAATGTCGGCAAAACTCGGCCATAACAATCTTTGAGAGACAACTCTCGGATGGCTGGTATTCGAAATTCAAAGACGTTAACTGAAGCTGACTGGTTTTCCCAGGCTAGGCTTGCAGTATAGGCTTGCCGATTAGGGCTTGAGGGCTGGGGCTTGCCGGTTGGAGAGACATGTATGTGCGGCATCGCTGGTATATTTTCTAGGAAGCGGGTGGTCTCGGACGCCCAGCTCGATGCCATGGTGGATTCTCTCACCCATCGCGGCCCTGATGACCGAGGAGTCTTTCTTGATAATAATTTTGGATTCGGAATGCGGCGGCTCTCCATCATCGATGTGAGCGGCGGGCGGCAGCCAATCTTCAACGAGGACGAATCCCTCGGAATCGTTTTAAACGGCGAAATCTACAATTACCGAGAATTGAGAAAAGGGCTCATCGCGAACGGACACCAGTTTCGCACGGAGTCTGATACCGAAGTCATCCTTCATCTTTTTGAAGAAAAAGGCATCGAAGCTTTCGCGATGCTCCGCGGAATGTTCGCGGTTGCAATCTGGGATGTTCGGAGAAGACGGCTGACCCTTGCCCGCGATGGATTTGGGATCAAGCCGCTCTTGTATTTCCACAATCTCGAGGGATTTTTCTTCAGCTCGGAGCTTCGGAGCTTCTTCTGTATTCCCAGCTTCGAGAAGCGAGTAAACCTCCAAGCACTCTCGATGCAATTTTCTGTTCTCTTCACGAACCCGCAAGATAGCGTCCTCGATTCGGTCCACCAGATCGTGCCTGGGACCGCTGTTACCATAGAAGAAAATGGAGTCGCGAAAGTTCAACATTTCTTCAATTTGAAAATTCCACAGACGAGCTCGCTTCCGCGTGAAGAAAGAAAGAATCTGGTCCGAAATACGATTAGGGACTCCGTAGCGGCCCATCTCGTCAGCGATGTTCCGGTCGGCGCGTACTTAAGCGGTGGCGTTGATTCGAGCTATCTCCTCGCAAGCATGCGAGAGTTGCAATCCGGCCCGCTGCATACGTTCTCAGTCGGCTATGGCGAAGGTGGAGAGTCATTTGATGAGACCGTATACGCCCGCGCAGTTGCCAAGACTTTTCAATCGACTCATCACGAAGTGATCATAGGCGCGCCTCAATACCTCGACGCGTTTCAAACTGTCGCACGAAGACTAGATCATCCCTTTGCGAATGCTTCCGTCGTCTCAAATTTCCTCCTGGCAGAGCGCGCTTCGAAATACGTCAAGGTCGCACTCTCCGGATTAGGTGCAGACGAGATCACCGGGGGCTATTCGAGATATCAGGCTATTCGCTTGTTCGAAAAATTCCCAATCCTCGGAAGTATTCTGGACACTCGTGGACTTCATACGCTCATCGGCATGCTTCCCGACAGCACCCGGAGCGGGAATTTCCAAGACCGATTGAAACGGGTGATGGGGAACGGAAAACTTTCCCTCGGGCGTCGCTACGCTTCGTTTATGCAGAAGCTTTCGACCGAGACGGTCTCCGGGCTCTTTTTGCCGGAGTTGCGTCTTAACGCGCGTAGCGCAGCGGTCTCCGACTGGTTTACGACACTTTTTTCAACTCCGTCTCTGGGAAGCACGCTTCAACGCGCCGCCTATGTGGATCTGATTAGCTATCTTGTGGAAGACCTCTTGGCCCTCTCGGATCGAACGAGTAGTGCCCACGGACTCGAGGTGAGAGTTCCCTTTGTCGATCACGCCGTAATTAACACGCTCCTTTCATTACCGGACGAAGATCGCATTTCTCGAGGCACGACAAAATCACTGTTCAAGGAAATCGTTGCCGAGCGGGTTCCGGCTGATATTGTTTATCGCGCGAAGAAAGGCTTCTCCGTTCCGCTCCCGGGTTGGTTGCGTGGACCGATGAAAAGTTTCATGTTGGAGACGCTCTCCGAGAGCGCGGTCAAGAAGCTCGGCATTTTCCATTATCCATCCGTTCGCTCGTTGATTCAGGCTCACCTGTCTGGACAACGCAACCATGATGACCAGATCTTCGCGCTGATGAGCTTTGTGCTCTGGAGCGAAGCTCATGGCATATCGGAGGTATCCCTAACGACCGCAAACGCGCCAATAGCACTCGCGGCCTGACGATGACGTCCTACAGAGGCACTTCCGACAAAAAGTAAGATTAAAGATCCGCTGAAGAATAAACGCAGACGGCTTGTTCGTTGATTTTTCCTGCCTGTTTCTCGACGAAGAAAAACGTTTGTTTGTCAGGCTGATATCCCGTGATTTCTTTCTCAGTGATCTTCACCGGTATCAGACTCTCCAAAAGCTGCTTGTGCTTGCTCTTCACCTCCGCAAGGAAGAGCTGACGCTTTCCGGGGTCCGACATAGCCTGGTAAGACGAGAGCTCCGGCTGTGTGAGGACGATCGCATCCTGACCAAAGCACTGATTGTTGGAGAACACTTGAATACCGATTTGCGGAGTGACGAGTGGCGCTCCCTTGAGCAGAAGACCCTTCGAGGTCAGTGTGTATTCATCGATAAACGTCTTATATCCTTCCAATGACTGAGTGGCCGCCAGTAACGCCACCGGCTTTTCACCTTGAGCGAGGACGACTTTTTCCGTTCCGACGAATGAAAGAATCGTCGGTTTCTGTCCCACTCGTTCCAGCACGAAGGAGCAATACGGATTGTTGAAGGTGTCGACACCCATCCAACTATCCGGCCCGAGCGCAATCCGAACGCTGCCTTGAACGGAATAGATATGCTCTTCGGAAACGATCACTTTGGTATAGGCATTCCGCTGAGAGTCGTGGACGAGGAAGAGCAGAACGGCATCCGGCGGCAGCTGTTCTGGGGTAAACTGCTGGACCGGGATGCCTTTCGGTGAATACACGACGAAAAGCCCCGACTCGGACTTGCTCCGGACGGAGACCACAAAAAGGTGCCCGGCAGTATCCGCGTAGACAAGCGGGCCTACCTGAACGATCGGGAGCACGTTCTCGGCGTGAGCCGTCGAAGCGAAGCAAAACAGCACGAAGAGCGTCAAAAAGAAAACCTTAATTTTCACTCAGAAAACGATCTCCCCCGAAACGCGGGTTTTGCGGCTGCAGTATACGAGAAATATGCGTCCTTTTTGATGGCTCAGGCCTCTTATACGATTGAGGAAACTTTATGTCCTCGAAAAAATTTGAAATTTTCCGCATTGGCTCCGACGGAGAAATCCACCGCCACCTCATTTGTCTCGGCGGTCGCGTCTCCGTGTTCCGTGCAAACCGTGAAGCGCTTCTCGAAGAATTCCGCGTCGCGCTCCAAGGACGATTTCCGGTTGCCCAGTTTCGCATCGTTCTCGACGGAAAGAAATTTCAATCGGCCGATCACGTGCTCATCGGTTTTGGGGAGCGATTCGAGCGAGCTGACGAAGGAAACTTGCGAGATTATCTCGAGACAAACGGGATGGGCGATGTCGACATCGACTATTCCCTCAAGTGTTACGGTCTCGAAGGGCTTGAATCGGCACCACTCTCAACTCTTAGTGAAACGCAGCAGCGAATTCTCCGCCTTATTTCCGCGACGACAAAGGCTTCCGAGAGAGTGATTATTCTGAATGATCCGTTTGAGAATCTCACAAGTGAGCTTCGGGAAGATCTCTCAAGTCGCGTCGCGGATTTCGCGTACCGCACTTCCGCGATCGTTATCGTTACTCGCCTCACCGATCGCCCGGAGTCATGGATTGACAACCCGATCATCTCCCGGGTCCAATTGGAAAGGCCCCGACGGGAAACGATCGGTGCAGGAGGTGGTGGGATTGATCCCGACATACAGCAACTTCGTCAGCAAATCGCCGCGCAGGGAAACCGCGAACTCACCAGACCAGCACCAAAACCCCAAGATCAACCGCCGCCGAAACGAGAGGTCGAATCCAGCGCGCTTCGCCGGGTGGTAAAAGATCCTGTTGCCGCGGTGACCGAACATAAAACTTTCTCAATTCTGCTTGCGGCGGCCTACCTCGCTGTCTTCGCGAGTATTCCATGGGTCTTCGGGAAAGGGTTCAACCGCCAACCTCCGCCTCAACCCGTCGTGGTCGTAGCCAAAACTCCGCCGCCGGCCGCGACTCCATTCGCTGTTCGGCCGGTTGGCTTCAAAGGCCTTCCAAAGAATATTCAGGAAAACGTGATGCTCGCATTCCGCGATCCGGACACTCTGCTGCGAAGCATTCCTGTGAATCTCGACCGCCGCACACCCATCGCCCCAGATCCGGTTCAAGTGTCACGGCCTCTCCCCCCACCCACTGAGCCACCGGCCCCGAGGGTGTTGTCCGAGCCTGCGTCAACCGACGCATATTCGCCTGAGCCCAACCCGGCTGCTGTCACAAACACCGAAGAACTCGAACGGCGGAGGGAAGAGATCAGGCAGAGGCTGCTTTCCGCAATCATGGCTCGGCGGCAGCAACTCCTCGAACAGCAGCAGCAACAACAACAGTAGGCCGCCACTCGCAAACGCTTGGCCTCACCGTTCCGGTCTCAAACGAGAAAGCTTCCGAGCCGCAACTTCCATCTCGTCAAGAACCGGCAACAGCACCCGTCCTGCGGATGTGATTTCATACTCGACCGTCGGTGGCGCCGTCGGGCGCACAGTGCGGGAGATGATTCCTCCCTTCTCGAGCTCACGAAGCTTTTGCGTCAGCACCTTCGACGAGACTTTCCCGAGGTCCCTCCGCAAATCTCCAAAACGTCTCGGCCCTTCTCTCAAGAACCAAATGATTTTAGGTGTCCACCTTCCGGCGATAATTTTTAGGCAATGCTCGAGCGGACAATCAACTGCGGGTGCGGCTCTCGGGGCAGATTTTCTCATGGCTTTCTCGACTGTTTGCTCCGGCATTCTCTCAGGTTAGAGGCCGTAATCCTATCTCCACTAGTTACCTATGGGAACCTACTTTCTTTTTCATAGTATCGGATTTACATTTCTCTACAACAAGAAGAACAGAAATTGGAGGTTCTATGTTTACCGTACGAAAAGCCAACGACCGGGGAATTGTGGACCATGGATGGCTGAAGTCGGCCCATACGTTCTCATTCGCGAGTTATTACGACCCTGAGCACATGGGCTTTCGCTCGCTTCGGGTCATCAACGATGACGTGATTGCAGCAAACAACGGCTTTGGGAAGCACCCGCACCGAGACATGGAGATCATCACCTATGTTCTCAGGGGAACGATTACTCACGGCGACAGCATGGGGCACCGGGAGCCGATACGAGCGGGTGACGTTCAGTATATGAGCGCCGGACAGGGAGTTATTCACAGCGAAGCCAATGAATCTCCGGACGAAGAAGTTCATTTGCTCCAGATTTGGATAGAACCGAATGAGCGCCGCACTCCTCCGAAGTATGAGCAACGAAATGTGCCTCTTGCGGAGAAGGACGGAAAGTTCGCACTCATCGCGAGCGGAGATAAATCCGACGGTGGATTTCAAATCCGCCAGGATGCCAAACTCTTGGCTGCGGTGTTGGATACCGGAAAGACGGTCGAATATCCGCTGCAAAAGACAAGGCATGCGTGGATTCAAGTCGCCCGTGGCGAAGCAACTGTAAACGGCGTGAAGCTCGAAGCAGGAGACGGCGCTGCTGTTTCTGGCGAAGAATTTCTCCGCTTCGAAGGCGGAGCAAAGCAGGCAGAGGTTCTCCTCTTTGACCTGGCGTAACCAACTTCAGGACGGCGGCTCCCGCCGCCGTCCGCTCTTTCAGTAGCCGCTGGTATTTGTCTCTTTTCCGTAAAAATCCTGCATAACCTCTTGTTCCGCTAGTTTCCACGCGGGGTCGATGGCACAAAATCTTCGGGGCAACCTCAAAAACTCCGAAGGATTCGCTCATCGCCCGGTCTAACTCGTCAGCCAGCGAGTATTAGGTTTTGTGACGAGGGGACCCGTGTTGCAAGAAATAGATGACCAAACACTAATCGAGCGCATCCTGGGTGGTGAACAGGAGGAGTTCCGCCTCCTCGTCCGGCGCTATCAGGATCTTGTCTTCTCAATGATCTTCAGACAGGTCGGGAACCGGGATACGGCCGCCGACCTCACCCAAGAGACTTTTCTGAGGGCCTACTCGGGCCTCCCCCATTTTCGCTTTCGATCGACGTTCAAGACTTGGCTCACGAGAATTTCTCTGAACGTCACGGCAACATATTTTGAATCGCGCAGCTATCGTGAAGAAAAGAAAACCGAAGCCCTCGACACCAGAGATCCTTCGGAGGCGTCTACCGGCGAATCACCCCTCGAAAAAGAAAGAGCGCTCAGCTGCCTGCAATCCGCCCTCGCCCTCCTCTCACCTCAGCTTCGCGATGTGATCGTGCTGTGCAAACTGGAGGGACGCTCCTACACGGAGGCGGCCGAGATACTTCAAGTCGCGCCGGGGACGGTCGGCTCGCGGCTCAATTCCGCCCAGGAAGAACTGCGCAAAACTTTCCGGAGAGTCTATAAATGAACCACAATCAAGCTTTATTGTTGTTTGAAGAATACTTCGCGGGAACTCTGGATGATTCTCGGCAAAACGCGATGACCGAGCACACGGCTCACTGCGAGGAATGCCGCACCGCGCTTTCGGAGTTCGAGGAGATTCTTTCTCTCGAATCACTCCTTTCGGAACATAAGGAGCAAGCACCGGAACGAATTGAGACTGCAGTCATGGGAATTCTCGCCAAGCGAGCAGAACAAGCGCTGCCCTCAGTCCGCTCTCGCTTGGTTTCGAGATTTTTCTGGCTCATCGGATTTCCGTTCCTGGGATTGCTCTTCCTCGTGGTTGCGGCCCTAATGACGACGCCGCTTCAGGACCCAGATTTACCTCTCTCGAGATTCGCTGACACCCTCATGAAGCTTATCGAAGGAGCTCTGGGAGCCTTGATGATGGTGGCGACCGGCGTTGTTGGAGTTTTTCTCCTGATAAAGAGCGGACGGTCGCAGCGCCTCGCTCCCGCGGGAGGAATGCTCACGCTCGCACTCGCGATGTTCGTACTCCGAGCTTCGACGACGCTGTTCTATGGCACCGAGTATGCGGACTACGATAGAGGGTACTCAAGTAACGGAGGCGGACCGAGCGGCAGTTACTCTGAAGCGCAGTTTGATGACACGCTCATCCGCTCATTGAGAAGCCGAGCGAAGCGGGCGATATCTCCTCGAGGCGAAGCTTCAGAGCGAGTTATCTCCGGATATGCGAGACCGTTCCGCTCGCTCGCTCGACCCATGGAGCCAACTCCGGACTACGCATCGAATTTCTCATCCATGTCGGTCCCCGCAGAGCCGGCGAGAAATATCTCGACGTTCAGTATCGACGTCGACACGGGCAGCTACACTCGCGCGAGAGCATTGCTCCGCTCGGGCCTGATCCCTCCCACAGGCGAAATTCGCACGGAAGAATTTCTGAACTATTTCACCTACCGCTATCCCGAGCCGTCAGCGGGCAGATTTGCCGTGAGCTATGAGATCGGCAATTCGCCGTGGAAGAAGAACGAAAAACTCCTTCGCGTGGGACTGCGATCTGCATCGGCGTCGAGAGGATTGGAAACCGGTCGAAGCTACGTTTTTCTGATTGATGTCTCGGGTTCGATGGCCGACGAAACGAAGCTTCCGCTTCTCAAACAAAGTCTCAACCTTCTCATCGATCAGCTCACCGACAGAGACCGTATCGCACTGGTCACCTATGCCGACGGATCATCATTGGTCTTGGACTCCACTCCCGGGAGCCAAAAGGCGACCATCCGGGCAGCGCTTGATCGGCTAAACGCGCACGGCGGAACGAATGGGGGAGAGGGAATTCGCACCGCGTATCGCGTCGCAAACTCGAATAAGATCGAAGGGGGGATCAACCGCGTGATTCTCGCAACCGATGGTGATTTTAACGTCGGAGTCGTCGACCCATCAAGTCTTCGAGCCCTCATCGAATCAGCCCGCGAAGGTGGTGTCCACCTCACCACGCTTGGATTCGGAATCAACGGAATGAATGAGACTAATCTCGAACAGCTCGCGAATCGTGGAAATGGAAATTATTTCTTTCTCGATTCACTCGAGGAAGCAAGGAAGGTTCTTATGACGAATCTCTCCGCGAACACTGAAGTCAGTGCGCAGGATACGAAGATTCAGATTGAATTTAACCCCGCATTCGTTAAGTCTGCGAAGCTCGTCGGGTATGACAATCGTGTGTTGGAGAAGGAAGACTTCCGCGACAATTCCGTCGATGCGGGAGAGGCGGGCTCGGGACAAACGGTGACGGCGCTCTACGAGATTGAGCTCACAGAGAACGCCCAAACCGCGACGGCGACTTCCACATCACCGCGCGAAACCGAGATCGGAGTTCTCCAGATTCGTTACAAAACTCAGGAGGCTGGTGCCGCCTCCTTCCCTCGCGAGGAACAGTTTCCGATAGCGAAATCTCTCCTAAGCTCTAATTCCGAATCCGATGATTTCCAGCTTGCGGTAGCGGCTGCCACATTTGGAGAGCTCCTTCGAGGACGTTCGATTCAGCACGAGATCGTGAAAGAGATTATCGCCAAGTCAAAATCACCAGAGCTTGAAGAACTCTTTCAACGAAACACGAACTTGAGAGGCGGCAGCGGAACACCGCTTCCACGATACTAGAGGACGGCTATGCTCGAATCCATTCTCCCGACATTCGGAAGGTACTCCCCACCTTCGGCATTTCGCGATGTGCTCCTTGTCATCACGAGTCCCCTCGGGACTTTCCTCACGGTTGTTCTCGCCGTTGCGGGGGCCGCTTGTTTTTCCATTCGCGACGAGAAGGGCAATCTCCGGAGAGAGGCGGGACATAAATTTCTCTTTGCCTCACTCTGCATACTCTTTGTGAGAGCCTTCTGCCGGGGGACTCTCCTCTCGGCACCCACGCGCTTCGGCGAGTATGTATCAACGGCGTACGACATTGCTCTTGCAATCGGGTTTGGAGTCGCGGTTCTTGGAATTCCATTTGCGCTCGGCGGTGCTTGGATTCTTCGTGTCGCCTGGCCGCTCTTCTCGGGTGAAACCCGGCGCTCTACTTCGGCCTTCGTTCGTCTGATCGGCGAAGAGCGGGTCGTTCGCCTCGGCACGGCGTTTACGACGATGAGCTTCCTGAGTTTCATCTGGCAGCCGTTCCTCGCGTGCATCCTCTCATTTATTGCCGGAGCGGGATTAAGTTGCTTCGCCCAGTCGAAAGAATCGGAAGGAGAGAAGACGAGTCATAAGGTGCACGCCGGAGTCTTACTCCATCCGCTCGCGGTCTCGATCGTGCTTGGTCTCGTTTGGGCAGATTCAAAATTGCTCTGGTGAAAAAGTAAACTTAGTCCGGCCACTGCCAAGGCGGCCGATCGAGCAGACCTTGTCCGGCAACCCGCGTCTCGCCGGTGTCTTTCTCGAGCGAAATCGAAACGCACTCGGAATTCTCTTCAAGCTCTCTCAGGAGAGCCGCCGAGTGAGACACCACCCAAACTTGTGATTCCTTCGACGCCCTTATGATGAGCTGGGCGAGCGCCGGTATCAACTCGGGATGAAGACTCGTCTCCGGTTCGTTTAAAACCATCATTCCGGGAGGCCGGGGAGTGAGCAGCGCCGCAACAAGAAGAAGATAGCGCAGAGTTCCGTCCGAAAGTTCTGCAGCCGTAAGGTGGCGCAACACTCCACGCTGATTCAGCGCGACCTCGAAACGCCCACCCTGATGAATGTTGATGGCGAGAGTGGCTCCAGGGAAAGCCGTAGAGATTGCGGTGCTGAGCGCTTCCCGATCCCCCATCTCTCGAATCGTCTGCAAGGCGGCGGCAAGATCATGGCCGTCGTGATGCAGCACCGGGGTTCGCGTTCCTACTTGCGGCACTCTCACGGGAGAGTTTCGATCGGTCCGGAAATGATCGTAAAATCGCCAACCCCTCAGGACCTCCCGCATGGCAAAGATCTCGGGAGCATCAGCGGGATCTGAGAGATAGTTAAACATGCTCTCGAACTCCTTCATCGAACCGGTTACGACCCGCCACCCCTTTCCGTCGCGAATTTGTAAGACGCCGCCCGTTCTTTCCACCATCAATGCCGCCGGTCGACATACGGGGCCTGCCCAGATTGCCTCGGCCTTAATATCCGGGTCGGACCCGAAAACCGTTTGCGATGGAGTCGGGATACCGAGCGAGATGGCGTATCCCAAATCTTCGCCGGCAAAACCGAGCTTCAGCCGCTTCACCTTGCTCCTCGGTCCACCTTCAATTTTCACCTCTCCGCTTCGCATCCGCTGAGTGATTTTCTCCGGGCCGGCCCAGAAGGTTGAGTCGAGCCCGCCCTCGCGAGCAAGGGATCCGATCACCCCACCTTCGGCGGACTCGGCAAGAAGTCTGAGCGCGCGATAGAGATTGGATTTCCCGCTGCCGTTCGGGCCGGTGATGAGGTTCATCCGGCCCAAAGAAAGAGTCAGCTTCAGGATCGAACGGTAGTTCTCGATGGCAAGAGTCTTAAGCACTTAGGCGGCCGCTTTTCAAAGTCTAAGAGTCTCTCTTAGGACAATCCCAGAGAACCTCGCAACGTAAGCTACACATTCGTATGCCGTCTATGGATACGTAACGCATGTTTTGAGGATTTTATGTTCACCTTCGCTCTTACGGCTATATCTCTGGTCCTGATTGCATTGGCTGGCACCTGCCTCGTGCTGCGCTGGATGTTATTTAGCGACGTTAGCGAGCACCTCGTCGATATTCAAGACGAACTCAACAGCTTCGAATGGCGATTCGACCGCCTGGCTGGACACGCTTCGAATCACTTTGTCGGCTTGAGCGCGGAGAGCAATCGAGCCATCGTCGAAGGTCGGCAAATCATTGATTCGATGCGCGAGTACACAAATTACTTGAAGGGATTGGTTCTCTCACCAAACGATGAAAATTGGTTCCTGGCTGAAAAGCTCATGACCGGCGAAGTAATGCCGCTCCTGAAGAAGAATATCTACGGCTATAAACTTACCGAGCTCAAAAACTGGAAGGAGAGACTCGAGAATAACATCCAGGTAATCGGATCGGACATCCTCAAGCTGAGTGAATTGTATCGGAAGAATATCCGCCCACTAAATGAACGAGTCCCGACTCAAGTAACAGATTTGGTTGAGCTTGGAGTGAGAAGCGCAGTAAACAGAATGAATATCGATATGCTGCGAACTTCTCGAAAAGATCGTGAAGCGCTTGTCGCCCTCGCTCGACGGTAGTTACGACACAAACCCGCCGATGACTCGAGTCGTCGGCGGTCGAACTCAAGAATCCGTCAATTTGGTCCCGCGGCCTTCTCTCCCTTCCGCCGCTCCGTATCGGACAAAGTGCTCAAAAGGGCTAAGGCCCGAGCGGGCAACATCTGGATACTTCGAGAGATAGAAATCGGCGTCAAATTCCGGAGTGGCGCTCGGACGGAGTCCGGGAGGAATTTTAAGAAACTCTTCGAGCAGCGTCACTCCGGGAGTGCTTTCGAACCTTCTCTCATGGAGGGCCTTCGCTGATAGTCCGGATTGAGTTTCGAGATTTCTCCTGCACCAATGAAAATATGAATCACCTGACTCGCTCACCAAGAAGGGACGCGGATAATCAATCTGCAACACACGATGGGCACGGTATTCTCGCCGATGACGCGGAAGCACCGGCTCGCCATTCGAGTACTCACCGAACACCCATCGCGGCTCCTCGCCAGAAGTCCTCTCGAACGCCTTAAACTCCGAAATGTACCAATCACGGAGCTCATAGGCAGCCGGCTGATCGAAAGCATACGTGTCGAGCATTGCAAGCTGCGCCCCGCGGTCGATCCCCGAGAAGTGAAACGCCACCAAGGGCTCGCCATTTACCTTGTATCCATTCTGCATGCTTCCAGTGATCGGGCGATGCGCAATGTTCCACGTTGCCACGTTCACTCCCCGGTCGCGGAGAACCAGATATTCCTCGAAAAAACTGGGAACCATATCTATCCAGAGCTGATCCATGTAGACCCCTTCGTCTACGGAATCGAAGCAAAGATGTCGAACCCGGTCCCGCCACCATGCCGTAAACTTCCGGCCTTCGGGGGAGTTCTTCGTCGCAAGAAATCCGAGATTGAATGTTCCATATCTGAGCATATGCTGCTCGTTCTCTCGAATCGCACGCTCACTGGTTTCAGGATCGAGAAGATGCGGAGTAAGAATGATGGACGAAGAATTCAGACCCGCAAGAACGCTCTCCATCCGGGAAAAAAGGGCGATATCCGGATCGATATAAATGACCGCCTCGCAATCCGGGAGGCTCATCAGATACTGCTGATAGTCCGGCTTGATGGCCGTACACAGCTCCGCGAGCGTATGGCGAAAGATCCAGCTCTCGGGAAAGTCCCCTCCGAACTCAAACATCGAGTGCACACGATCGAATTCTTTGAACTCCCCGCGGAGCGACTCCGGGATCGGCTCCGCAACGAGGGCATGCATCTGAATTTCGGGATGGTGGAGCTTCAATGTGCGGGCAGCCACTCGGGCTTTCGAAAGATAATTAAGGGCGAAACTCGAGAATGCGTAAATACTCATCGGTTGTGTCTCTCGCCTCAAACCTGTGTCGACAAGTAAACACGAAAGTAATTGCTTGAAAAATAAGGGTGAGGATCTCTCCCCTCCTCAGAGCCGAAGCGAATATAGTGGACGAGAGGATTCATCCCGGCCGAAGCAACATCTGGGTTCTGTCTGAGATAAAACGCCGAATCGAACAGCCAGTGCGGTGCCCGACCCTCAAACCCTCCGTGAACTAAATAGTGTACGAGTGGATTCGTGCCGCTTTGGAGAACATCGGAATTCCCCTGGACATAGTACGCGGTGTCGAAAAGAATTGAGGGACTCCGAAGTTCTCTCCCTCCGAACTCCAAGAAATGAAGTAGTGGGTCGGCGCCTGAGCGGAGAACATCTTGATTTTCAGAAAGATAAAATCCTTCATCGAAGAGGCCGCTTTCATGAACCAACCGTTCATAGTTCCGGTTCCAGCGCGTACTGTTTAACGAATTCCGGCGGAGGTTTCGAATCCGTTCCGTGAATGTATATGCAGGGTTCCGAAATCGAGCCTCCCGCTGACGCTGAAAATGCTGAGAGAGATCCTGAGGCGAGATCATTTTGTCCACAACTGCACTCTGAAAAGGACTCCTTGTTGACTGAAGTCACTCATAGTATGAGCCGATCTCGCCTGCCAACTCTTTCATCGACGCTCCGACGGAATGCGAACGAATATCATTCTTGAAAATCCCGAAAATCACCCCGAACAATCGGACGGTGTAAGGTTCGGTCAATCACTCGTTCGACGATTGCGAGACGCTGGGAGAACGAGAGAACGGGTGCTTTTTCTCCCCGAAACAATTCACGACCTTCCCGGCGACCTCCTCGACCGGATGCACGACGAGATGAATTGTGATCCGATGCTCGGCTTCTGTTGCCTTGGTCCGGTCGAGCTCGAAGTTCCCAGTATATCCCCACTCTTGCGCTCCAGACTGCTACTCATCCGCAGCGAGCTTTTGGCGGAGTTTTTGCCTGACGAAGCTGAGCCGGACTTCTCCACCGAGTCGCTGCTCGCACGTTTTTCTCTCCGGGCAAACCGTGTCGGATATATCACTCGCGCTTTCCCGTCTCCCCTCTGGAGTCCCGAGTGGGATCCGACGCGGAATGATTCCCTTTGCGAGGCTCTCAGCCAGGAGTTCCTCGGCTTCTCTGTGGCGTTGACGGCCTACAAGCGAGAGCAGCGCGTTTTCGAAGTTCACCCGATTCAGGTAAGACCAAAGGTGCTGCTCGACTTTTCTGCTCTCCCTCCAATTTTCAATGGAACTTCAGAAGTCGGCTTCCAGATACTTTCTTCGCTGATCGAGGACGACAAATGTGATTTCGCCATAAACATCCCCGAAGATACCGCTTCACTCTTCGGTGTTTCACGCTTCGGCTCAAAGCTTCAGATTTTCCATTCGAGCGACGCTTTTCCGGCCGCCGACGTCGCGCTTCGAATTTCGCAGCCGATTATTCATTTCGATCTGATACGACTCGCGAACTCGGCTCCACGGAATATCTTCCTCTTTCACGATAACATCGCGCTTGATTGCTTGCAGATCAGATGTATCAGTCCCGGTGTGCCTTCCCTCTGGAGCCTCACCGCCGAGTACGGCGACATGCTGATTTTCGGAAGTGAGTTCACGAGAAACATCTTCCGACGGCGCTTCTCAATTCCCGACTCGACAAAAACAGCAGTGTGTCACTGGTCTCTCTCGTCTCGCGAGTATCTTCTCCCGCCTCCGAACGGGAACCCGGGCGAAGGTCATCCGTACGCCTTGCCGGATGCGGGACAGGCCTACTGCGCTGTCCTCGGGAATCAATTCTACGCTCATAAAGGCGTCGAACAAACTCTCCCGATGCTGGTGTCTCGATTTCCCGATCGACGCTTTGAATGTTTGGGGCTCTCACAAAGTCCTGCAGAAAACATACATGCAGTCGAATCCGGAACGCTGACATGGAATTCGATCTGCCGTCTCATTGAACGTGCCGACTTCGTCGTTGTTCCGACATTTTATGAAGGCTTCGGGTTACCCGTACTTCACTCCTTAAGCCGTGGAAAAGTCGTGCTGGCAAGAGAGTCGGAGCTTCTCGACGAGCTTCAAGCATTTTGGGACGGACCGGGTGTCTTGCTGAAGTACCGCACGACGGATGACCTTGGCGATCTCCTTCAGGAGCTTTATGACGGAAGAATTAATGTTTCGGAGCTTCTGAGTCGACAGGCGGAAAGAAATGCCGCGAAGAACAGACCGCCTGCGAGAAATTGGAAAATGGTCGGAGCCGAGCTCTCAGGACACATCTTGGATGTTGCGGGGCAACCCGCCAGCAAATGCCGACAACGATTATCACATCTCGTTCATCCGACCGAGTATACACAATTGGAATCATACGATCGTCATCTTCGACACTGCATTGCGCAGCGAGATGCGCTTCAAGCCGAGATTGGTGTTTATGACGAGAATCTCCGGATTGCGATTCGGCAGCGGGACGAACTCGAGCATCAGCTGCGCGAGATGACAGAATCCTCGGCCCTCCGGATTGAAAAGGAACATATCCCCGAGAGTGCCAACGCCAAACGTTCGCCGTTTCTCCCGATGAGCCGGATGCGCGCGGCTTTGGCGAAACTCCAGAAAGAATAGCGCATGCGTTTCGAGGTCAGCTTCGTTTCGAGGTCAGTGGCGAGCACAACGGACCTCGAGAGTCGGTGGGGACCTCATCTCCCACCGGAGAAAAAATGTTTTCACTGGATTACTCGTCCTCGCTCCCCGGCAGGCTCGCGAAGCCGTGCCAGACCGTGAAGTTGACCTTCGCCGGCAGGGTCGCGGCGAGGAACGCTTCCAATCCGTTCCCGTCGAACGCCGGCACATCGAGCGCCCGCAAGATCGGACCGACGAGCGCGGCGAGGAGCATGAGCCGCTCGCCACGCACCGTGTCCTCGTTCAACGAGACGTTGACGGGGTCGTCCGGCGACAGATCATCCTCCATGCTGTCGCGGATGGCCATCTCGGCCTCACCCTCCAGCAGCTCCCGCATGCCGGTGTTCTTCGCGCGGTGCCCCTCGATGCAGATGAATGGCTGGTCGGGGTTCAGCCGGAGGATGGCCCCCACGAAGCGGGGCAGCTCCGCCTCGACCTCTCGCCTGAGGTCGGTCAGCACCCACTCGCGGCCGACCCGCTTGACCTGCCGGATGTGGCCGGTACCGGTCCACACCAGCACGTTTTCGCCGGCGAGGAGCATCTCGACGAACGCGTCGAGGGCCGCCTCCATATCGAACTTCTTCCGGGCCATGACTGTTCTCCAGGTGGAATCGGGCGTTTACAGGGCGACGGTGGGTTGCCGGCGGTCTTCGGCGGCGACTTCAATGAATTCCCGGGACGGCGGCTCGCTGGCGATTTATCCTTGGGCCTGCGAGGCCCGCAGGGCAACAGGTGGCAAGCACCTTGCGGGGATTCGTGGCTACAGTCGAAGCCACAGAGACAGCGCCGCAAGAGCTTGCCGCGATGACCTCCCGCCCCGCCTTGCCACTCACGGCCAGCCCGATCGCGCTGGAGGAGTGCTACGGCGCCGCCAACTACGCACCGCTGCCGGTGGTGCTGGCACGCGGTGAGGGCGTGTTCCTGTGGGACCAGGACGGGCGGCGCTATCTCGACATGATGTCGGCCTATTCGGCCGTCAGCTTCGGCCATGGTCATCCGCGTCTGGTCGA
>CAZDWZ010000027.1:0-44071 GCA_964509425.1 uncultured Bdellovibrionales bacterium
GAGGAGCTGTTCCTAGTACGAGAGGACCGGAATGGACATACCTCTGGTGGACCAGTTGTTCTGCCAAGGGCATAGCTGGGTAGCTAAGTATGGATGGGATAACCGCTGAAAGCATCTAAGCGGGAAGCCCTCCTCAAGATAAGTTTTCCCTCCTTCTTCGGAAGGCTAAAGGCCCGTTGAAGACTACGACGTTGATAGGTTGGAGGTGGAAGTGTGCAACGCAAGGAGCCACGGAGCTGACCAATACTAATAGGCCGTGAGGCTTAATCTTTCTTCTTCTTTTCTAGACACGAATACGAACCTTAGCTCTTTGAGCTAAGACGAGTTGAAGTGCAGAGAATAAGGTCAGAGGAAAAGCTCTTAAGTTTCGCTCTAGATATGAGAAATATCTTGGTTCGGATAATTATATAAAGTCTGATTCACCTGCGGGGTGACATCAGCATTGATGAAGAAGTGTTCTTCGGAAACGAAGAATAAATTTTACGCTCGTCTATCGGTAAGAAGTTGATTCTCAGTTGAGAAACACATATACCAAGAGTTTCCTGGCGGCTTTAGCGGAAGGGTCACACCTGATCCCATACCGAACTCAGAAGTTAAGCCTTCCAGCGCCGATGATACTATCATTGATGGGAAAGTAGGTCGCTGCCAGGATTTTTTTTCTACTAAGCCGGTTTGTTCACGAAGAGTGAGCAAACCGGCTTTTTCTTTTTGTGCCCACGCGGAAGCGCTCAGAAACGTAGCGCAATGCGAAGCGAGCGCAGCGCTGATCCGGCGAGCTCACGCCGGCAAGTGGAATCACGAAAACGGAACTCCCTTCTACCAACCCCTTCTCCAGAGGTTATTTAGGTCTGGATTTGTTGGCGAACCGAGGCGCGGAAATTCCGAGCAGCGGAGTGTGCTACCGCACATGAGCAGCACAGGAATCTTCCGCAACGAAGGATCGGCGGCAAAGCCGGAGCTAAATAGCCTCTGGCTGAGCCCATACCGAACTCAGAAGGAAGCCTTCCAGCGCCGATGATACTATCATTGATGGGAAAGTAGGTCGCTGCCAGGATTTTTTTTCATCTTTTCTAAAAGTTAGACGCCGTAATCGGCGACTAACTTTTAGAAAAGATTAATCCCCCGTAGCTTTAGCGAAGGGGGATCACCAAAGCCGGTTCGCCCACGAAAGTGAGCAACCGGTTTTTTCTTTTTGCGCAATGCGAAGCAAGCGCAGGATTCAAATTCCTCCTTCCTCAACCTTTACTTTACAAAATAACAGCGGTAAATTCGCGCGCGCCTTCGCGCTACCAATTCCCTATATTCTCGAAGCGCAGAAAGTCGCCGCAGCCGCTCTTTTTTTCTTCTCCAATTTGTTCCCTCGACCTCGGTTCCTGAGGTGAATTGTCTTCACCTCGGGGAGTGATGCAAAAGGTTGCAACCTCCGACCGCCAATCGCACGGCATGCGATCCTCTGACCGGTAAGGAGCAGTATGATCGGTGAGTTCTTGCGTCGCCACTCGTGGGCGGCGCGCCCGACCGTAGCGCTGCGCTTCAACCCGAGCCTCGGGCAGGCGCACCAAGTCTTCCAGCACTCGGCCGCGTACTCGTTCTCGAACTTCAGGGCGAGCGGCTACTGGTGCGTCGAAGCCACGACCGGGGACCTCCACCCGAACGACTTCGACCTGACGAACCCCCACAACGTCGGGATGCTGCAGGGGCCGGAAACGTTCGACCCCGCGACCGACGACCAGAGCTACGAGTTCATGGCCTTCCGCGGCGTCGCTTCGCCGGCCGAGTCGGCGGAGTGGATCGGGAAGGAGCATGCCCCGAGCTGGCACCCGTCCCGCGAGTCCTACAAGTCGAAGGGACTGATTCACGTCCGGAAGATCCGCGGCGGGAAGTCCCTCGGCTGGGGAGAGGGCCGCGGGGTGGAGTCGATCGCGCACTTCTGGGGCGGCACGACCCTCGAGGGCGCGGGCAGCGTGGACCCGCTGCTCCTTCGCCGGGGCGGTCAGGCCCCGGTCGTCTTCGCCTTCCAAGGGCCGCGCTCGGACGACGCCCCGCTGCCGCCGATGTTCATGGTGATCGTCCCCGCTGGCCGGCTGCTCTGGACGGGCGAGCCGATCCTCTCGGTCACGTCCGGCGGGGTGCGGCTCGAGGTCCGGCGCTGCGAGTACAAGGACGCCGTCGAGTTCCACCTGCTGACCGGTGACGCGATGCTGGGCGAGTGGGACTGGCTGCCGCGCGGGGCGAAGGAGCTGGCGGACCCGATGCTCTGGCAGCTCAGCATGCCGGCGGGGTGAACGAGTCGGGGTAGTTCTTCAGCCGCTGAACTTTGAAAGGGCGCACGGGAGGTTGATCGCATCACCTCCCGTGCGTCTGCGTAGTCACGCGGTCTGCCGCGTGTATTCGATCCAAATTGGCTTTTTGTTTTTGTGGCGATGGGTCATGCTGTTCGAGGAGGAACGCACTTATCTCTTATGGCCGAAGAACCAAGTATTCGTCCGATAGTTTCGTTTGCGAATGCCTTGCTTCACGCGGGCGCACTGCTGCTTCTCTTTTTGATTTTTGTGCCGCTCAATCATGTCGTTTATCCCGGTTGGACTCCTTTTCTTACTATTTGTAGCTGGGCGTTTTTGACTCTTGGATCTGTTGTTCGCGTGTTCTTTGTTCGGGATCGCGTGACGATCTATGCGGTTTTAGTTTGGGTGGGGATGGGGGTGTTTTTGGGTGGGTATTTGGTGGGGGTGGGGTATGCGCCGGGGACGTCGTCTCTTCAGACGACCAATTAACTGAGACGAGCGAAATAGCCTTCGATAAATTACTCCACATAGACTGCTCCAATTCGACTTTTCAAAATAGCTATCCTACAGCTCATCAGGAACGATTCGAGGAGGCCCCGTTATGTACGTTGTGCCCGTCCGCCTGATCGCTGCTTTTCTACTTTTACTCACATCATCATGCGCCGCCGCTAGCTTTCGTGCTCAACAGGCTCGAGAGCGCGGAGACCTATGCGAATTCTGCAAAATCAGCGCCGATGCCGCGGAGAGTGACCCACGATCTCAGAACGATTTGGGGATTTGCCATCACGAAGGTTACTGCGGATATGTGAAGAATCAAGAGCTCGCGGTTGCGAACTATCGTGAGGCTGCGAGGTGGGACATTGAAGAGGCGAAACAGAATTTGCTTTCGCTTGGAATTCAACCGCGATGACGAAGATAAAGCCGAAAGACCTCTGTTGGTGCGGATCAAAACGACGCTACAAGAGCTGTCATATGCATCGCGACGCTGCTCGACCTCCAACTTACGGAGAATTTCTGGACGCAAAGCGAAAAGCGTTCCGGAACAAAACGTGTATGCATCCTAACGCGAGCGCCGCGAATTGCAATTCAAAGATTGCCGCGCATACAATTCAGCGAAGTCGAGTTTTAGAATCGATCGCTGTAGATGGCCATGTCTTAACGCCGGACTTAGACTCCGAAAATCCAGATCGCCCGCCAAGACCAATATTGAGAGAAGTCGGAATTAGAAACGCCTCTACGTTTTTTGGCTTTTGTGGTGTCCATGACAATGAGCTGTTTCGAGCAGTTGAAGTCGATGAGTTTGAACTTAGTCGTCGAAATGCATTTCTCCTCACCTATCGTGCGATTTGCCATGAGCTTTATCTTAAGCGAGCAGCCCGGGAGTTTATTCCCTTCCTTCGCAATCTTGAAATCGGAATGGAAATTGAACCGCGAATTGAATTCGCAGAACAAACGGACGGATATGAAGTCGGAGTAAGTTCTGCAATTCGTGAACTCGAACGAACTAAAGCTGAATTGGACAGGATGTTGCTCGCCGAGCAATTTGATTCTTGTAACTACTACGCAATTACTTCGACTGCGCTGCCAGAGTATGTTTGTTCTGGGATAACACAAGTATTGTATGACTTTGATGGCGCCCCGCTGCAGGATCTGGGAGATCTACTTAATCCAGCTGAGTGGATTGCATTCAATTCGATCGTTTCGGCCCAGCGGAATCTCATTATTCTTTCGTGGATCGGAGAGTCGTCTGTCACTCGACGTTTGCAATCATCGCTAGAGCGGCAAGACGATGATGTGTTGCCAGACAAACTACTAAGATTTGCATTTGAAAACTTTGCCAACATCTATTTCGCCAGCACCTGGTGGAATCATTTGGATCAAAATCAAAGATTAATTGTCCTAGACGCAATCCGGACCGTTCATGGCTTTCACCCAGATCATAAGTTCTTCTGGCCGACGCCGTTCCTTGTGAGCCGAACGACAATCGCCACGCGCGTACACTCGTGAATTTTGTGCTGAATAGTTATTTACACACGAAATGGTTTCGGCTGATCCTTGAGAGACTTTCAAACTTTCCCTAGGCAACCGGAGAAACGCGATGGCAAGAAACACTGGGCGGGAGTTACAAGATATCGTGGCCACGATCGAAGGGATTTTGATTCCAAAAGGATTCTCACTCGAAACAAATCGAGTTGAATATTCAAATGGCCGTCCTATCGCGGAATTCGACGTCGAAGTAATGGGAACTGTTGGAACGGCTGATTTAAGCTGGTTAATCGAATGCAGAGATCGTCCTTCCGAGGGTCCGGCGCCCGGTTCGTGGATAGAGCAGCTTGTCAGTCGTCGATCCCGCTTTGGATACAGCGCCGTGATGGCAGTATCCACGACAGGTTTTGCGGAGGGCGCGCGTGAATACGCTGTTAGAGAAGGGATAGACCTTCGCGAGGTGCAGGAAGTCGATGAGCAAAGCCTGTCGGGATGGCTTCTCACGAGTGGAATGCTCGTTTACGAGCATGTTTATTCGATAACAGATGCGCAACTGATCCTGCGCGGCGACGGGAGAACTAAAGAGCGAAACGTTTTGAGCGAGCGACTCAAGAACGTCAACATTAATGAGCCCATTTTAAGGGCTAGTGACACCGGAGCTATGGTTCGGGCTTCCGAAGTCTTGGCGACACACGCGCCCACGATTCTGGAAGACCAGATAAGCCAGATCGCGACTGGAGAAAGCTTGGATATTGCAGTTCGCGTGGACTTTCCTTTCGATAATTCGCATTTTGTGGTGGACACAAAGGATGGAGCGATAAGAATTGACGAGATCTTAATACTTGGAAATGTCACCAAGAAGGAGAAGTTCTCTGAGTTCAACTCGAGAGTGCATTACAAAAAGTTAGCTGATAAGGGAAAGCCAATTTCCCAATCGGCGATGGCGGTCTTCGACTCTTTCCAAGGAAAATTTGCTGTCGAATTACACAATATTCGAAGCACTGGCGAAACACATGTAGTCCTGCGCAAGATTGCAGACAATCAATGAAGGTCAAACGCTTCACGGCCGCAAAGCACAAAAGACAAGCGAATGGAAAACTCTGAAGAAGTGAAAGGCTTGATAGCGTCAGTTCGCTATGCGAGATATTTTTCAGAGCCGGTAGCCGCAGATGAAGAGTAGATTCTGCAAGTTGGTTCAACTTGTCGTCGATTCTTATTTACAATCGGGAAATTTCAACGGTGCGTCGCTTCATCGCTTGCAAATCGCTCACTTCCCCGCAATTTCTAGGGGATCTCGGGCCAATGGATTCGAACCGACCCAGTGAAGAGACTGCGCTAATGAGCGGTGAGCCAAGTTCTCTGCGTAACTCGCGAGGTTCGACCAATCATGCCCAGATTTTTGGCTCGTGCCGTGAAGCGCGCGACTACGACCCTCTCGATAAATTTCCGAGACAATCTGCTTGATTGTACTTCCATCTACAAGAAACGCGTCATTTTCATCGTATCCTAGCTGCGTTTTTATCAATCTCAATATTCCCCAATCCATCCTGCCCCGTGAGAGCGTATCGAGGCAGGACGCAAATTTAACGACGGCGAGCATAGGAAGGGTCTCTCGACTTGCTTCGTGCAACCATATCAGCGCTAGAATAAGCGCCTGCATCAGGTCGTCCCTCTGCCCAGATTGATTCGGATTTAGCAAGTACGTCAGTGCTTCACCCAGAGCGATGAAATATGGTCGATGGTCCGACATTAGGCTCAACCAATCGGAATTGTGCATCTCTGGTCCATGCGGATGCTTAACCTTTGCCCATCCCCCTGAACCCACTTTTCCGTGAGATGATGAAAGGGTCGCGCGGACGTAGCTCGGACCGTCAAATTGCAGGTTCATTCCTTCGAGTGCTTTTGAAGGTTGCTCCCAAAAAATTGCAATACCCATGAGAGCCAAACGTGCCGCCATCGCGGCCTTCTGCGTGCCGGTCTCGCCAATAAGTTCAGAAGTAGAAACAGTACAAACCGTTGATCTATCCGAGAAGGCCCGAAGAATCCCATGTTCTTGGTCGGTGTCCCGCGACGCCTTCCGCTTTGCTGGCTTCTTGCCGGCCCATGCGCTTTCAATTCGTCTGGCGGTTGTCGCCGAGATTTCGTTTTGCTTCAAAGTCCGTTTAACCCAGGCCAATCGAGGTTCGAATGAAACCGGACCGATTTCGAAGCGATCTACATCTTCTCTAAAAAGCGAACAGCCGAAATGGTGAGATCTTGGAGAAGAGCTCAAAGGGAGCTCCGCGATTCGCTGCCCAACATGCTTCAGTAGATCCGGCCCAATCACTCCAATATCCTCATCCAGATCGATTTGAATCAGTTTTTCTCCAAAGAATTCACGAATCGCGGCGTGGTACTGCGAATTTGAGATCGTGCCCGCGAGGCGAGGATTTGCCTTCTTTAACTCATCGCCTATCGACCTAATTTTTTGATCAATGAGTTGAGAACTATAAATTGATTTTCCGTCTCCACTCGGCAGGGTGCACGGAAAGGGTGATCCTTTCATGGATTCTCGAAGCGGTTCCGCGGGCCCGTAAATTCGCCTAAGTTCCGCAACTATTTCCTTAATCGCTTCAGTCGGATTCGTGTATGGCATTCTGTTTCCGTAAATGAGGCGCGAAGCCGCGTATACTTGGCAATGTAACGCCTGGAATCTAATTCTCTTCGATGGTACCGTATCTGCAGCCAGTCCGAGGATCAACAGTTCAGAACGCGAGAGATTCTTCGGCGCGGCTCAAACGATTTGGGAGGAAGGTCAATGAAGATAGTCGGAATTTGCTTCTCAGGGAAAGAGTTTAAGGAACTTCCGAAGGAAATCGCCACTGCTTTCGTTCAATTTGGTCACTTTAGTAACGAGCTGACGTTCTTCTTCAGGTTGCTCAATATTTGTATTCGAACCCCGGCAACTCAAGAAGTCGAGCGTGCCGCAAGCAGTTTTCACCTTTTGATGGTCACTAGATTGCTCGCTGGCAAATTGGCAGAGGGATGGAAAATGGTCCAAAGAACTTTTTATGGGTCAAAGGTGTCTCGTGAGTTCGAATCGTTGTTTAGCGAATCGGAAACCGAGAGCCTCTCTATGCTGAAGGACTATTTTGGAAAGGGAAATATTCTAAAGAACATACGCAACGAATTTTCTTTTCACTATGGATCGGACGAGATTCAAAATCAGATCCAAGACGTTGAAGACGAGTATCGGTTTCATGTCTATCAAAGTTTGGGTCGCGCGAGCAGTTTCAACGGATACGCTGAGGACTTGGTTGCCAATTCGCTCCTACGTGTAATCCCGGGGCCTGACAGCGCCGCACGACTAAAAATTCTAATACAAGATGTTGTGCTGGTTTCCGAGAATTTCCAAGTTTTCTCGGGTGCTGTGCTTGAAAACATCGCTCGAAAATATCTGTCCCAATGCCTTGCTGGCTCAGAGATCGAAGAAATCGAGTTGCCGAATATAGCCAGGCTCTCTCAGCTACAATTTCCATTCTTCTACGAGGTCGACTCCTGATCTACGAATTCTCAAACACCTAGGTCGCGTTTATCTTGAGTGAGCTGCTCAAGATGAGCCTGGTGCCATACAGAACGGACTGGAAATTTTTCTCTTGTATTGGATTTGAGTTAATCTAAGGTAAATTATCTGGCACGAACATAGGTCAAGAATTACAGATTTCAAGAGGAAATACTCGATGAACGCATCGATCACTCTCGGCGACCCCGACTTCCGAGAAGCTCTAAAGGAATCACTCGAGCCTCGAATTAATTATCTCTGTCGAGACGAAAAATTTCCAAAAGCAATTTATTCCGACGCTACATTCATAATTGAAGTCTTCGATGTCCTTTTTTGGGCAAGTCTCACCCGAGAAGAAGGGAGAGAGATGAAGGGTGCCGTCTGCCTTTGTTCTCGTGATGAAGTAAACGATTTTCAGGAACTTGCTTTGCCTGAGCCTTTCGAGTTGGAAGCGGTCGTCCAGCTAGTCTGCGCCGCACCAGCAGAGCTGCTGGGAATCGAGCTTGGCGTAAATGGTAAACTGCAAATCTGGGGTCTAGTTCGCAAACCGCCGGAATTTGGCGTCTTCATGAAAATTCAGAGGCCGGGCACAGTTTATGTTTTTACTGAATTTGGTCCGGATACACCTAGCCTTCACGCAATGATTCACAAAGGCCGTTTAATTATTCCAAACGATCCGACTCCAGAGAAATTCAGAGACATTGTTAGCATTGCCTTCAAGAAAGCCGAAGAAAAATGGCACGCCGGCTACATACAGCAAATCATTTCCGCGATGTGTACGCACAAACACGGCGGAACACTCGTTATTCTTCCGCCTCAAAGCGAACCCATCGCAGGTATGGACATTCGTTTCAAGTTCGCCGATGGCACAGAAGTTCTTGCAAAAGACATTAAAACTTTGCAAGGAGCTTACGATTCCACCAACACCCCAGACGCTCCTAGCGATCAAAAAGAACTCGCCAGAGCGATTTTTAACTACACAAAATCTCGAATTCGAGGAGCTCTAGACCGGATTGGTCAATTAACTGCGCTGGACGGCGCGGTCATTATGGCCGACGACTTTACGGTCTACGGATTTGGAGCAAAACTTCGAGCGGGTAATTCAGAGGATTTTGCAATTAGTATTTTTGAACCGCTATTCGGCGACCAAATTTCTGAGACCTCGTTATCTAAGATAGGAGGAACGCGCCACCAATCTGCCGCGAAGTTTGTCCACGAGTATCACAACGCAGTTATATTTGTCGCTTCTCAAGACGGCGGACTGACGATGTTCGGATGGAATCACGATTCGGTTCATCCAAATAGGGTGTTCGCTATAAGGGGCTTGGAGCATTATGGTGCGTTCTTGTGACCATCAAAAATCATAACTCGGTCTACTCAGAATGACGAGAGATTGGAAAAAGCCGAAACCTCGCCCAAGCACAGAATCTGCGGATTGGCTATATTATTCCGCCATTGAAGCAAGTCGAGATATACTTCCCTTCCGAGAGTGCGTTCCGT
The DNA here is from genome assembly GCA_964509425.1 of uncultured Bdellovibrionales bacterium. Classification (GTDB taxonomy): domain Bacteria; phylum Bdellovibrionota_C; class UBA2361; order SZUA-149; family CAZDWZ01; genus CAZDWZ01. The sequence goes on from CAZDWZ010000027.1 coordinate 9,313, forward strand.
GTGTGGCCTCGGAGGGAAAGCACGGCACCAATCTGAGATGTCCTTTCTCAGCGCTGTTTGCAATGACACCAAGGAACGATGTGGGACGACAGAGCATAGAGGTAATTGGGACGTGTATATACCTTTTCTTTGACGGCGATCCTTACGTTGTAACAGCGGCCCATTGCGTCGATGGAGTTATTGAAAGCGGAAAGAAAGTGGTTTTCTATACTGAGCGTCATCCAAGTGAATTTCTTACAAAGTGCTACTGCACCTCGATTCCAGATGGAGGAGTGAGAGACGACGATCGAATCGATATCTGCATTTATCCGGTAGGGAGCGAGCAATTTACGAGACTAAACTCGCTACATCGCTTTCTCGAGGAAGATGAGGTCGATTGGGACCCCAATCTCGACGAGTCCTCAACATATGTCGCTTTCGGATTTCCGGTTCATCAAAATCCAGAATTGATTTCGAACGAAGTAGATCTTCACATTTCAATTCCCATTCTTCTGTCGTTGGTAGCAGGAGAACACAAAGAGGAATTCTATTCGAAGAACAAGAGCCGGGGCTACAACAGGAAGGACCATATCTGTTTGGATGTCAACAAAAACAAGCTCTTCGACCTGAAAAATGACACCAAGCGGGGAAAGGCTACCAAACTGCCCGATCTTCGAGGGATGAGCGGAGGGCCTGTATTCTCTGTCAGTGTTGGCTTGAATACTACGAAAATTTTTACGCCTTTGACTCGACCGTCGTCGAGTTCCAAGCTGGTAGGAATGGTGATCGAGTATCCGGAGAATCTTGTAGCAGGTAAAAGTTTGATCGGTATACGAACAGCTTGGATAAGAGAGATTCTCTCTAAAGAGGGAAGGTCGTTGATCGAAACCATACCGCAATCGAGAAGGTATACTCGTTGACGCTTACGTTGCGGATCTTCATATCTTCAGGGCGTCCGAAAAGCTCTGCACGAAGGATGGCTCCAGGAGCTTGAAACGTTGAGTTTATCTTCGGCGACTTGGTGCGACTGCGCGATTAGATCGTCGAGAGCATACGCGATCGAGGGAGTTTATCGACGAGATGCGTTTCCGTAAGATCGGCGTGAATGGGGTTCCGCCGCTAGATGAGCGCTGCTCTCCTGTTCCTCTCAACCTCACGGCGTCCGATATGGTATTTATTTTTGCTTTGAAATCACTCTTCGCCCGGACTCGAGAAAACTCTGGACCGAGTTAGTCGATTAATGAAAATTGGATGATACGTTGATTTTTAGATATCAGATGCGCTGAGGATACGATAACCATCAGGCAGTACGGGGTACTTCCCGAGCGACTCTCGCCAAAATAACTCGGTATCAGTCTACGTCTTTAAATCCGTTGTTGAATGTCGCAGACGATGTTTGTATGAAGACGCGTTTAGACGTCAAAACTTGCTCTGGCGTCTGGCCCGCGGATGGAAAACTACAATACGGAAATGGCGAATATGGAAGACTACACTGATTACGATGTCGACGGTCTGATTCGGCAAACAGCGGCGCAGTTAGGAATCTCCGGATTTCATCCAAAGAGCGGAAAGTCAGCGAAAGATCTCTTTGTCGAAATTGAGTCTTGCTGTCCGCAAGCCGCCGAAATAATCCTCACGCAGGTTTTTGAGAAGGATAAGCTGAACGTGTATCTGGAATATGCTCCTAATGTGGTCCACCGCGATGGATCAATATTCATCGAGGATAGTGAAGAGTTCAAAGCCTTTTGGAAAAAGATTTCCGATTTGTATCCGAAACTTCAATCCGCGGTCGCTGCATGTCGGTAGCTCAATCCTGATCGAGACCTAAGAATTCTCAAACACTGACCCTACTCTCAAATTGTAGACACGGAGCTAAGGAGGTAAAACGGCGAAAGAGAGGGGGTCGAGATGAAACAAGAGAAAGCCAAGAAGGGACGTAGGAACTTCAGGAAGGAGTTCAAAGAGGAGGCCTCCGTCATTTAGAGGCGGGCGAGATAAGCGCGACGGAGCTCGCACGTAAGCTGGGAATGCCGCGTGAAACGCCTTGAGCGATCGCTTCAAGGCGGAAAACAAGCTGAAAATTGAGGAAGAAGGAACGAGGTCTTCTTTTCTTTGGTACCGTCTTCATCTCGAGTAGAATAAGGCGGGTTTTGTTGCTTTTGAACTCTTTGGCGGTCTAACTAGATAAGATCTCTTGTTTTTCCGCTTGATATATTTAGGTGGCCCCCTTTGCAGCGCTCCCGTATGTGATTAGATTAGGAACGCAGTCTTAACCGATTAGACGGTCAGAGCAGGGTTTAGGGCGCTTCTTTACACCCGTCACAACATCAAAATTGCTTAACGTTGGGTTCAAAGTTTCAGCGGATAGCGGATGGCCAAGTGAGAGTTCAAGATTTCTATTTAAATTCATTACAGTGCACAGTTTTCACGGAAGGTCCGTTGCAGGATCCGCCCGCTAAGGTACTGCGAACCGTCCTTTCGCGTTTTGGAGAACGGTTCAACGGCGAGCTTCAGGCTATCCCGCTTCCGGATGACGCACCGCAACATCTGCCGCGAGTTTCGATGACTAGCTCGGATGAAGCTTGGAAAATGCAAGCTTCTCCAAGTCGCATCGATATATTTTGGAATGCGACAATTGAGCGCTTGCGAGAGAATGTTCCGCTCAGAACCCCTTATTCGAGTGCTTTCGAAGTAATCAACGCCCTAATTACCGAGCACTCCATTTCGCCCGCTCGGGCCGCGATGGTGGCAAAGCGCGTTAGTTTTGTCGAGCGACCAGCCGAGGTTTTGCTCGAGTATTTTTGCAAACCAGAATTGCGTGCTAACGACGGGCCGCTGAGGCGATCAGACACATTCGAATTACACAATCACAAGCGTTTTTCGCTCGAACCGGTTGGAGTTGTGGTGAACAGCTGGATGCGATGCAAGACTGCGGAAATTGCAGGAACAGGCGAATTGGTTGCCTTAGTAGAGCAAGATATCAATAGTCTTGTCGAGAATATCGCATCCCAAAGATTCACGAGTGAGTCTCTTCAGGCTTTTTTTGAGAGCGCTTCGTTGCAGCTGGACGCCACATTAGCATTATATTTTCCAGGCAGCTCGTCATGACTTTAGTTTCAGGCAGTTTCAAAACGACTTCTGAAGTCAATCAGTCAGGATTATCTTTTCCCTCGGCACGTGCAACCCGCGAATCGGCGAGGCGAATCGCGCATGTTTGCGAATCTCGCTCTTTGACTGTGAAGATTGAGGATCGTGCGACGAATTCGAATGTTTTGGCTTTCGGCGATGTTTCTTTTCCGGCTGTCGCGCGAATGATGGGACGCTTGGCGGAATTGTTTTTGAGCGCGGAAGAAGACGATGATGGAATTCCTTTAACGATTTCCTTCGATGCTTTTGAGCGCGCTACGCTGCTTTTGACTCGTTTGAGTCGTGAAACTCAGGGGTACATGTCAGATGCTGTGGTCGTCGCGACTGATGATCAAGGTGTTCGCATGGAATGGCTATCGTCGAACGCGGAAGTCTCTATTGTGATTTCTGGACGCGACCCTGCGCGCGATTATGTTTACCGGGCCTTCGGTGGCAGATCGACGTTGGTTCGTGCTGTCGTGCCAGAGCAATTAGCGCCTTTGCTTCGATATTTGGCTGATTCCCAATAGGAAAGAAAAATATTTCTGTGCCCACACCAATCGATTCCACAGAAGATGTTCGGCGCATGCTTCTCGCCCGAAGACACCTTGATGGTGACCGGCCGTCGAAACAAGCATTTATGCTCAGAGAAAATGAGGAATATTTGTCGGTCGATCGGACTACATTGCGAAGCGTCCAGCAAAGCATCGCTCCCTTTGCAAAGGTTCATCAGACTGGACTTTTGAGTGTGGGAGAGATTACCAGAGTCAGCTATCGTAATCAGGCTTTGCAGGTCGTGAGCCATCCAATCTCCGAAAATGAAGCGCATTGTGGAATTCAAGGCCTGCCCACTTACACTGACGAACTCTTGGGCGCTGAGTTGGTGGCGAGCCAATTGCTCGGGCTGTATCGAAAAGAGTGGCCTTAGATTTAGTTGCCCCTTGTTCTTCTTGCTGATCTCCTTATCCTCAGGGCGTCCGATAAGCTCCACGTGAAAGTTGGCTTGAATCACCGCAAAAATTGAAGATACCTTCGGCAAATTGGTGCGTATCGGCGTCGAATTCGTCGAGCGCGTTCGCGACGGCGGAGAATTTTCGACGAGATGCGTTTAAAGTTGCGCGGAGGGTAAGGGGTTTCACCGCTCGATGAGCGGAGGAGAGATTCTTGGAGTGCGAGGGGGAGAGTTTTCGCTTTAGCCAGCGGCAAAGACAGGTGGCCGATATGTTCCCGCCGGAAATTTCACATCAAGCTTGCCCAAACGGTACAGCTTCACCGCGACTTTGTAGGCTTCGTAGATCGAGAAGTACCACTTCAAGAACAGCTTCTTCGCTTCGGGACATTGGGTAAGAACCAGGGGGCGCTTACTGTCTCTCTTACTCTTCTTTGTCTTCTTAGGCCGGCTCCCCGGAACGGTCTTAAGTAGTAGCTCGCGAGGGAGAAACCCGAGCCCCTTCGCCTTCCGCTCTTGAACGAGCTCAAGCCTCCGCTCTTCTCGTTTCTTGAGCATCAGCTTTTTGTAATCGCGCTGCGGCAGGTGCTCGTAGCCGGGAAGCCGCTTGAATTCTAAAACATGCTCGGTCGTAAAGTCCTCAGGCTTCAGCTTCTTGTTGAAGCGCTTTCGATCTCTGTAGGTCGCCCAATCCACCCAACGGAGAATTCGCTTCCGGCCGTTGATGGCGTCATGAAAGGAGTTGTATCCGGGATATTCATCTGGGAATTCGCACAGTCCGTGCTCTACGGCCTGGAGCGAGGAGTAGAGGAAGTATTTTTCAATGTCTTGGGGCAGGGGAAGCGCCTGCTCTGAGTACCGTCTCTCGAACACTGGACCACCTTCGAATTCGTCAACGAAGTGTCTTACCCCTTCAGCAATCCGGGCGTTGAAGTCCCGGTAGAACTGACTGCGGTTCAAGTTCGGAAAGAGCGCTACCTCGTGATGATGGTTTCCCATGAGAGAATAAGCATAGATTTCGGCGCCGTACTTTTCCTGGTATCGCGCGAGGTGCGTGAGGCAATGACTCTCAAGCTTCTTGTTGTTTACGAACCAGAGTCGAGAATTGATGGTTCGCGAGGTGATAAGAGACGAGTAATCCGCGCACTCAATGCGGAGAGGTTGAGACTGAAATTTGAGAGACATCCGCGCTCCTGGGTTTGGTTGCCAGGAGCACTATCGGCGGAGGTGTCGGAAGAGTTTCCTGTGGAGAGGGCTTTTTTTGATTCGAATCACTCCGCGAGAGAGTTATCGGACGCATTGAGGATAAGATATCCGGAATACAACTTCTTTCCTCAAAGTAGTTCACTTCCAACACAGCTGCTCTGAGGGTGTTCAAAACGGATTCGAGCAATTTTTCTACTTCTCATTTTCAACGCAGCCCTTTATCGTGCATGGAGATTGAGAGGCAGTCGTGGAACCCCATTACGCCGTTATTTTAATAGTCTTATTTGGCATCTGGCTTCTTGCAGGCTTACGATCGGCACGCCCCGAGTTTCCACCCTTGCCAACCTCTCCCGACGATCCTCTCATGCAGGAAGCATTGGAAAAGGCGCGCGACTCCATTGAAGAATTTCGACGGCGCCTGCAAGAGCCCCGACAGCATGCCTTGGTGAAGGTCGCCTTCAAGAGCAGTTCTGAGGCAATAGAGCATCATTGGGCCGAAGTCTTAGAAGTCGTCAGCCATGATGAATTGAAAGTAAGACTCGTTACGCCACCGGTCAGTCATTCAGGTAGATTAGAAAGGGTGCAACATTTCAACTTTCAAGATGTCGAAGATTGGCAGGTGTTCGACGCCAAAGGCCATATCTTTGGCGGCTTCTCGCAGCGAGCCATGTTTGCCATAGCTCGCCGAGACGGAGTAAGGCTCTCCAAGAAGCTTTTAGAGCAAGAGAAACTTTACTTTTAGGGTCTGCGCTGATCTTCATATCCTCAGAGCATCCGATATTCCAGTTCCCGGCCGAATATTTCGAAGCCGCAGACAAAGCGTGGAAATTATCAAGGATTTATTGCCGATTATTCAAAATCGCCTCTAAATTCGACGGGGCAGAAATGGGAAATCGGATGCTCTGAGGATACGAGATCCGAAACAAGTTGTCTGAAGAAGTCGCGGATGATTGGATTGTAGCGAATCGCAGAAAGTGTAGCCATAAACGTTATCCTTCGTCTTCGATCGACCTCTAGAAAATGAAAAGACGAATCCTAGTTATCTTCGGTAGCCTCATCGCGCTCGTCTCACTTGGCTGGCTTAGTCGCGCGACGCTAAATGTTACGCGAATAGCCGATTTTCAGATTCGGCAGGTACGTTCGCCAGACGGAAAGTATACTGCCGAGGTATTCCAAAGAATGGATTCTAAACTGGGAGACTCTTCGCAAAGCATGAACGTTTTTGTTTGGCCGAGTGAAAAATCGAGGGTGTTCTCTCAAGTACAAGTCTTCTGCGGACACTGTTGGCACCGAGCGGAGAGTTCGATCGATACGGGTCCTGTCCCATTTGAATTTCAATGGACGAGGAAGAACTCGATCGAGATATCATGCCCTCGATTTTTTGCTGTCTATTTGAGGCGGAGCAACGTTCTTGGCATCGAAGTCAGCTATTCAGGCGATCTAGACCAGACCTGGCAGCCAGGTTGGCTTGAACTTCCAGCAAGCCTGGATGAATAGGATAACTGAACTTCATATCGTTAGAGCGTCCGATAAGCTCTCAACAAAAGAAGGCGCGAATCGCTTCAAATTCTTCTTTGGTACTGGGATCATCTTTAGTAGAAAGCTTCCTAAGAAGTGGCTGTGAGGGAAGATTTCAGAGGTAAATTTCGGAACTCAGGCTTGGGGAAATTGAACCTCTGAGTTCATTCTGAGGGCGGGCTCTATGAAGGTAAAACGCTGGGTCAGCATTTTGGCAATCGCCTTTTTTCCAGTCGCGGCACATGCGGACACGACTTGTCCATTGGTCACTATTGGGAGTGCTGCTGTATTTTTCAAGAAAGCGACGAGTTACGGAAGCCGCATTGTTCCTGACTCACTCTCGGTTCAACTCACTGCCGTTGGCCGTCCCTTGCGAGATAGCAGATTACTCTTTGTTGCGTTGGATAGTGCCGTCGATAGCTTAGGAAAGGACTTAGTTCCTGCGCCTGGAACGGTGGCACGGGATTATTTGTTTTCCGGTTCAAACTCAATGATGATGCCGGGCGACCCGGTGGTCATGGATTTTCGAAGCGGTCAAACAGGGCGGCCGAATGACCTTGCACAATTCTACTTGCAAGTGCTTGCTCCATCTGGAGCCGACACAACCATTGCGCAACTAAAGGGGACAGCTTATTTCTATCTTCCAAATCGAGATCCTAAATCGGTACTGACGATTTCAGATATTCCTTCGAAGCTTGGACAGCAGGTCCATTCAAGTCCTGCGCAGAGCGGGGAAGTATCGGTGACGCTCTATTCTGAGCAACAGTTTCTCAAACTTATAGATCGACCGAATGTGTCCAGCTCAAAGACACCAGATATTCTTGACGGCTTGGCACTTCAAATCAAAGGTATTTCGGCAGAAGTGTTGGATATTCGAGTCGTGGACGCGAGCGACAAAGAAATTCCCAGGGCCGCCGGAAATCGTGCGCGAATGAAGGACTATTCACCAAAATTTGAGGGTGAAGTACGAAGAATATTTTTCAAAGACTCATTACCAGAGGGGGCAAAGCTGGTAATCTTTCTTCGAACTCCTGAATCCATTATCCAAGTGCCATTTGAACTCGATGATCTGAAGTCTACGACCACTGAGAAGAAATAGTCCCCGCATCTACAAATTGTGAACTACGATTTCTCGATCGACCAATTCTCAAACACCCTGTGTACGAACTCCGCGCGCGACCCGTTGAAGCGCGTCTGATCTACGAATTCTCAAACACCAAGTACAAGAGGAACGACCTCGCTGATCTCTTTATCCTCAGGGCGTCCGATAAGCCCCACGTGAAAGATGGCACGAATCGCTTGAAAAGTTGAAGATATCTTGGGCGAATCGGTGCGTGTGCGGGTGAAGATCGTCGTGCGCGTCTGCGACGGTAGAATTGCTGTGACGAGATGCGTTTAAAGTGGATCGGCGGGAAAGGGGTATCGCCGCTCGATGAGCGGACGGGAGATTTTTCGAGGTGAGAAGAGTGTTCTCTCGCTAGCCGGCGGCGAAGACGGGCGGTCGATATGTCCCCGCCGGAAACTTTACATCAAGTTTTCCGAGTCGGTATAACTTCACCGCGACTTTGTATGCTTCGTAGATAGAGAAATACCACTTCAGAAACAGCTTCTTCGCTTGGGGACATTGGGTGAGAACCAACGGGCGCTTACTGTCTCTCTTACTCTTCTTCGTCTTTTTAGGCTGATCTTCATGTCCTCAGAGCGTCCGATATCCAGTTTCAATTCGTCTACGTTCCAATATCGACTACTCAAAGGAAACTTTCGTTAAACCGACCTGTTCCCCTTATCCTTAGAGCGTCCGATAAGCTCAATACGAAGGGTGACACGAATCACCTGAAAAACCACCTGAAAGGTCTCCACGCTTGGAGAGATTCCACCTCCGAGCTGCGTCGAGAGGTCGTGGAAATGGGCGATCTACGAATTCTTAAAGACGTTGTACAAGACTTTGAAACACCTTGTAAAAAACGCAGTTGATGAACGGCGAATCTCTTAGCCGTCGACGTTATTTTTGTGCCCAGAGAGTCGCCATCGTTTTTTTGACCGCGGTGGAACTTTCCTTTGTTCCTCGAACATTTTGCAGAAGCTTTCCTAATCCCAGCTCCTCCCGTGTGCACCAATTGGTGGCAAAATAAGTAACTATAGGTGCTAAGCTTTCGAGGTTGACGAGGAGACAATTCGACGGACCTCGATTTGCGATCCCATGCAAATAAAAGTTTTTCAATAAAACAGCGGGGACGTTACGGTAGAATGTCGGAGGTTGGACGCTCGATCCAATGGTGGGATAGCTCAGATCAAATAGTACGAGTTCAAGATCCGTGACTATCAGATGGAGTATGAATAAATTTTGCGCCGGGCCGAATACGGGTTTGAACGACCATGTCCCCAAAGTTACGGACTCAAGCGCGGACCAAACTGTTTCTCCCTTCCCGATGAAACCAGGAGAATCTTTGTTGGCGCTTGGCTCAAATAGCCTGGCATGTTCAGCCAACCAGAAGTGAGACGACGGCGGAGATGAAGTGTCAACGGAACACCATCGTCCGCCATGCTCGCTCCAAACTCGGTGAACTGTGTAGTATGAAGCTCCCGAACCACCCCAACAAGCGATAAAGCCCCTTTTGCCTTTTTGTCGGCGCGAAGTCTTGCATTCTAAGAGAATATGCAGAGGTCGTTCGTTGCTCGTAACTGCGCTCGTGATCGAGGAGTAGCAATCAATTTCGACTTGGCTCTTGTCAAATGAAACATTTGCGTCGGTAATCGAATCTGGTTGGAATCGTTTTCTTGTCCCGGCCTCTATAATCTTAAGTTTTGATGCGTTTTGCAGAGCGCCTAGGGATTGAACAAGTTCATAAAATGCCTTTGTCTCAAGAAAAATTCCATCGGTCCAACACGCTTCAACCATCAATGTCGATTCGTCGACGGTTTGACTTTTCTTTTTTTGGCCTTGAGACATTCGACTTAGCTCCTGAACTTCGAATTTTAAAAGGCTGACCCAGCCCTCAAATTGTAGACCTTAAGTTGAGGTAGAACGGTAGAAGAGAGGGGTCAAGACGAAAGAAGAAAAGTAACGAGAGGATTTGAGAGCTTCTCGAGGATATTTCATCAGGAAACAATTTGTTAGCTAGAGGCTGTAAGATGAGTGCGGCGGAACTGGCAGATAAGCTGAGATTGACGTGTGAACGTTTGAATTGTTAGCGTCATGCAGAGGTCAGGTGAACAGAATCACTGAGGGAGAATCATATTAAAGATCATCATCGTCGTTTCGGAACATTCGGGGTGGACGAATTGCCGCTTGTTGTCTCTCTTACTATTTTTATCCTTTTTTAGTGCGGCTACATCGGCGCTAGTCGCAACGATACGTTCGCGTGGGGGTGCCCACGGCCATACACCCTGTTTACTTGCCGGGCGAATATGGCGTATCCGTCTTCTTAAGTCCGGGTTCACTTCGAGTAAATAAATGTCTGAGGAATTTCAGCTTTTCGGATACGCCGAAATGGTGGCGCAGCGTGACGATTTGAAGCTCGTCGTGTTCAGCTGCATCAGAGCTACACAGTTCTGCGAATTCTTTGAATCCTTTCGACTAAACCTTAATAGTCGAAAACGATTCAATTATGCCTGGGATGTTCGTCTATCAATCGTCGAAGTTACCTTACCCCGTAACAACCGGTCGAAAGTAGCCGTCGGCGATTGGTATCTCCTCAACATTGCGTCCTCTGATAGTCTATCCGAACGAACGGTGCGTTCACTAAGCGCCGGAGAAATTCTGGGCCAGTTCGAATCGATTGAGGGCGTTCTTTCCGATATCGGTCGAATTCCTAAGAACTCGCGAGACTGGCGTAGTTTGACAAACTTCTTTTCTCTCAACGACATTGCTGCTGCAGATCCCACGGAATTGCAATGTCATTTGAGGAATCTCCATCTCGTAAATCAATTGAATGTGTTGGACGTTGGACAGGGAAATTGCGTCGCTCTTGGGAAAGACGATTGGAGACCGTTATACTATTTCGATTTAGGCTGCGGATGCTTCTCCAACGCGTCTACGCTTACCACGAGGCCGAGGCTTTGTTGGACTGCCGATCCAAGTGTAATCCTCTCACACTGGGATGTAGATCACTGGTGGCTCGCTTCGATTGATCCCAAAGCCTGCGAGAGAGTTTGGATTGCTCCACGTCAGACCATCGGTCCTCTTGCCTGGAGGTTTGCTGCAAGATTGAATTCTTCGGGAACTCTGCTTCTATTAGAGCAGGGGGCAGCGAATGCAATCGCCATTGCTGGACCGATTCATCTTTGCTGCGGACGAAGCAGGAACGACTCTGGAATCGCGATGAACTTAAATCTTGGGTCTTCGGTAAATGTTTTGCTTCCAGGCGACGCAAATCCAAAATTTATTTCGAATCTGGAGCAGTTAAAATTTCACGCCACAATCGCGCCGCATCACGGAGGATACATCCGGAATGTGATCATCCCCGCGCCGGTCGGTTTAGATAGCGTAGTAGTCTATTCCTATGGTCGAAATAATTCCTACGGACACCCTAGTAAGGGTACGCTGGATCGCTTTCAGAAAGCTTCCTGGACGACGGCATTACATACTACTTCCGGGAACATCGGAATAAGCTCAAGTTCGATCCAAAACTATGGACCGCCCTGTCACGGCTTAAATTGCACGCTCCGTCCAAAAATTCTTGTTTCACTGATGTAGTGTCTGATCTCTTTATCCTCAGGGCGTCCGATAAGCCCCACGTGAAAGATGGCACGAATCGCTTGAAAAGTTGAAGATATCTTGGGCGAATCGGTGCGTGTGCGGGTGAAGATCGTCGTGCGCGTCTGCGACGGTAGAATTGCTGTGACGAGATGCGTTTAAAGTGGATCGGCGGGAAAGGGGTATCGCCGCTCGATGAGCGGGCGGGAGATTTTTCGAGGTGAGGAGAGTGTTCTCTCTCTAGCCGGCGGCGAAGACGGGTGGTCGATATGTACCCGCTGGAAACTTCACATCAAGTTTTCCGAGTCGGTATAACTTCACGGCGACTTTGTATGCTTCGTAGATAGAGAAGTACCACTTCAAGAACAGCTTCTTGGCTTCGGGACATTGGGTGAGAACCAGGGGGCGCTTGCTGTCTCTCTTACTCTTCTTTGTTTTCTTCGGCCGACTCCCCGGTACGGTCTTAAGTAGTAGCTCGCGAGGGAGAAACCCGAGCCCCTTTGCCTTCCTCTCTCGAACGAGCTCAAGCCTCCGCTCTTCGCGCTTCTTGAGCATCAGCTTTTTGTACTCGCGCTGCGGCAGGTGTTCGTATCCGGGAAGCCGCTTGAATTCTAAAACATGCTCGGTCGTAAAGTCCTCAGGTTTCAGCTTCTTGTTGAAGCGCTTTCGATCTCTGTACGTCGCCCAATCCACCCAACGGAGAATTCGCTTACGTCCGTTGATGGCATCATGGAAGGAGTTGTATCCCGGATATTCATCTGGGAATTCGCATAGACCGTGCTCTGATCTTCATATCCTCAATGCGTCCGATAAGCTCCACGTGAAAGATGGCACGAATCGATTGAAAAGTTGAATGTATCTTCGGTGAATTGGTGCGGGAGAGCGTGGCGGTGGTCGAACGCGTTCGCGACGGCGGAAAAATTTCGACGAAATGCGTTTAAAGAAGAGCGGCAGGAAAGGGGTATCGCCGCTCGATGAGCGGACGGGAGATTTTTCGAGGTGAGGAGAGTGTTCTCGCCCTAGCCGGCAGCGAAGACGGGCGGTCGATATGTCCCGGCCGGAAACTTCACGTCAAGCTTGCCCAAGCGGTATAACTTCACCGCAACCTTGTAGGCTTCGTAGATCGAGAAGTACCACTTCAAGAACAGCTTCTTCGCCTCGGGACATTGTGTAAGAACCAACGGGCGCTTACTGTCTCTCTTACTCTTCTTTGTCTTCTTGGGCCGACTCCCCGGAACGGTCTTAAGCAGCAGCTCCCGCGGAAGAAACCCGAGCCCCTTCGCCTTCCGCTCTCGAACGAGCTCTAGCCTCCGCTCTTCTCGTTTTTTGAGCATCAGCTTTTTGTAATCGCGCTGCGGCAGGTGCTCGTAGCCCGGAAGCCGCTTGAATTCTAAAACGTGCTCGGTCGTAAAGTCCTCAGGCTTCAGCTTCTTGTTAAAGCGCTTTCGATCTCTGTACGTCGCCCAATCCACCCAACGGAGAATTCGCTTTCGTCCGTTGATGGCGTCATGAAAGGAGTTGTATCCCGGATATTCATCAGGGAATTCGCATAGGCCGTGCTCCACGGCTTGGAGCGAGGAGTAGAAGAAGTATTTCTCGACGTCTTGGGGAAGGGGAAGCGCTTGCTCTGAGTACCGCCTTTCGAACACTGGGCCACCTTCGAATTCGTCAACGAAGTATCTTACCCCTTCAGCAATCCGAGCATTGAAATCCCGGTAGAACTGACTTCGGTTCAAATTCGGAAAGAGCGCCACCTCGTGATGGTGGTTGCCCATGAAAGAGTACGCGTAGAGCTCAGCGCCGTATTTTTCCTGATACCGGGCGAGGTGAGTGAGACAATGACTCTCGAACTTCTTGTTGTTTACAAACCAGAGTCGAGAATTGACGGTTCGCGAGGTGATAAGCGACGAATAATTCGCGCACTCAATGCGGAGAGGTTGAGACTGAAGTTTTCTCTCCCTCTGGTACCGGGTTCATCTTGAGTATACGACTCGAGTTTAACCCGGTACCGATCAAAGGCAACGGCCCCAAGACTAGCTACGCGCACGAGTGCTCAGTGCAAACTGGACGCCTTGCTTTTTCCTTCCTCAATCTTTCCAAGATTCCCTCCAGAAGTGCCTCGTGAGACGGAAAAGCGGTAGCGTCGCCGTTTTTGACCGTTAGTGGCTCTGGTCTCCCAAGAATTAGCCATGACCGATTTAGGCGAGAACGTGTCTTATGGTCGCATGTGAAAATTTCACAATACGCTAGCCCGGCTAAATGCATAATGTCACCAGGATCCGATTTCGCTGCGTGCATTACGTCCTTAGCCTCCCTCGAGGCGAGATCGTGTGCCATCCGGTGTTGAAATTCACAGACCAGATATGCCAATGGAGCATTTCGAAATGCTTTGGGTGAAAATTTTAATGCTAAGATAGCCTCTACTGCTGGGAACGTGGCAATCATTGAATCAGAGCCCACGATAAAAAATGCGTCAATGATATCAGGAGGAGGTTTGTTGTCCTCATCATTTAGCAGACGCACCACCTCGCTCGGCAACCTACTAAGATATTTTTCAAGCCGAACTTTCCGGCCCTTCTCAATATTTGAAAGATACTCGCGATGTTCCCGCGCATCTGTTTCGAGTTTTTTTATAAGGTGAGGCAATTGATTCCAACGGTCGATTTGTTTCTGACCCGCTTCACAACTCGTATCCATCACATAGGCTTCTAAAGTCGAACCTCCTCGAAAGATCTCATCTGCATTCTCGGGTTTCCATGAATCAGCGAACCGCTGAATGAGATTCGATGAGAATGCGTCAAAAACTGGCGGTTTCGCGCCAAATGCAATAAGTGCCAGGCTCAGTAGCTCCCGGTTCAAGAGCTCATCCCAAGGCGCGAGATATTTAATCCCCAAGCTCTGGATCCAGCGAGCTCGCCAGATGGCTTCATCCCGTTGTATCTGTCCGAAGAGTTCAACCAAGTGTGTGAACGATAAAATTAGAGTTCCCAAACGACTGACTTCCTCCAATTTTGCCCAGAGGCGCCCATCCCCGGTTTTTGAATTTAGAGCGTCGATTATAGTCGACGAGTCGATATATACGGTGGGTTTGCACATGATGAAGTGTACTTGATTTCTGGTAATTTCTGGAACCGGGCTCATTTTGATCGAACTTCTTAGATGAATCCAGTTCCCGTTGAATGAATTAACTCACCGGCAAATCGACTCGCATGGAGTTCCGTCTCCGTCGCCATCCAGCCTTCGGAGTCCGCATACCTCGAGATAAAATCTCGCTTCCTTACAGCTCGCCATTTCCCGGCAAACCCTCTTTGATCCGCAGGTGAAGTTTGCGCTATCGGCCGCGTTCGGGACGAAACCTGCGCGTGAATCCACTGAGGAGTTGAGACCAAAACTGCCGACTGCATTCGAGGTGCTGCCGCCGTGGCAATGGCGGGTACTGGTGGATCGTTGATTGTGGCAGCCGTCTGCAGCGGCGCGACCGGGGTGGGCGAGCGATATTGATGGGGTAAGGAGAGCAAGGAGCGTCGCTATGCGCAGAGCCTTTGAAGACATAAGTCTAAGTCCACCTTTTTGATTTGGGTGAAAGGGCGTCTTGGGGGGAGGTATAACAAACTTGGTCGCGAAAAAGCACCTTTTCGCCGACTGGCGTGGTCGATGCTTTAGCGATTTCATGCGGATTTGGACTTTCTTTTGAGGACGGCATAATGCTCTTTTTCAGCCGCTTCGGAGGTCGTTATGATCACTGCGCTGCTTCGAAAAATCCTAATCCTCTCTTTACTTCACACATCTGCCTGCGCATCTGCGAGCTATCGAGCCATTCAAGCGCTCGAGAGTGGTGACCAATGTACGTTCTGTAAGATCAGCCAAGAAGCCGCATCGATCGATCCGCGATCTCAGAACAATCTCGGTGTGTGCTATCAGAACGGGTATTGCGGCTTTGAGAAAAACCAAGAAACGGCTGTCGCGAATTACAAGGAAGCGGCGCGTTGGGATATCGAAGAGGCGAAGCAGAACCTTCGAAATTTGGGTATCGAGCCGCCTACGGCAGATCTTCGGATTGCCGAAGATCAGAAGAACCGGGAACGAATTGAGAACATTGCGAAGTTGCTAGTCGGCACCCTTGTTGTCGCGGCGTCAGCGGTGGGGGCAGCCTATGGGGCGGGGAGAGCGCCCGCCGGCTCTACAAATAGTTTTGTCCCTAATGTTTACGATAGCTCCGGCTGCTGCTCGTGGCATGGGGGGATTGCTCGCGGGTTCTTGGGGGAGAAGGTTTGTCACTGGACGGGCAATTTGCAGTGTGCGGATGGAGCGGCGAGTCCGACCTGTGGGTGCCGGTAAGTTGTTGGCCCACAAGCCTTAAGTTCAGAAATGGAATTTTTTCCGGGTACCGACTTCAACCTGATCAAACTTTTCAAGATATTCTCTAAGGATGTGCGAATCGGTATAAGAAAAGTCTCGAAAGAATTTAAAACTAGCCGGATCCTTCAATTGGAAGATTCGGAGGACTGTTTTCTCGGTCTAGAATCCGTGAGGAAAATTCATGAAGTACGCAAGGAAACAAATCGGACTTTCGATTGAAGAGTGCGTAATTTTGCTTGCAGAGCATCGTAAACGCATAGAGGATCTAATGGCGCTACTTGACGGACGAACTTCGCAAGTTAGTCGCGAAGATAAGGCACTTGCCCAGAGTCAGCTTTCAGTGATCAAAGACCGGTTGAGAAGTGACTACCAATCGCGAGAGGCCAAAATCGGAAGAGCTGCGATGTCGGTTGTCGAGCGAGCGAATGTGCTTCCGGCAGTCCATCAGGCGTTCTGCGAACTATCAGTAAAGTCAAACTCTAATCCTGACGGAAAGTGGCTCACCGAGCTTTACGCAGCACTAATCGATATTAATTTCTATCTTCGACCGCTTGAAGACAGAATCAGCGGAGGTGAGCGATGAGCTCTGAATTGACAACGAGTACGTTCGTTTCCGTGTACAGGGCCTTTAAGACTTCCAATACCTAGTATGTGTATCCCTGCGCACTTAGGGTTTTCCGCCCGAATCGTTAGGCAGAATCGAAGCTGGTATGCATAAATTCGATGAGTTGGTTAGGATTTGAAAGTTTCACGTTTCTGGAATGTCCACCTGCGGTGGTATCGTCTGAGGAGGCGAATCGATGAGCGTTGTTCACGTCAATCAGATCAGGAGTCGGGTCAGTTCGTTATTCTCATCAAGCATTGATTTGTCGGATGTCGACAAGGGAACAATGCCCCCGAAGGAACGCGAAAGCCATTTCCTGACCCGCGCACTTGCTGCATATGCGATTTACATCGCTGCCCGCGTCGAGGTACCGGAAGCAGCCGCATCTGTCACTGATGGAGGCGACGACAACGGAATAGATGCCGTTTACTACGACGAACGAGAGAAGCGATTATTTATAGTGCAATCAAAGTGGATTCAAAGTGGAAAAGGTGAACCGGATAATGGCGAGGTCAAAAAATTTGTAGCTGGTGTGAGAGATCTCTTGAATCAGGCTTTCGATCGGTTTAATGCTAAAATCGCGGAAAAAAATCTATTATCTCGCAGGCACTTTCTGAGCCCGGGTTTAAGTGCGAAGTTATTTTGGCTTACACCGGTGCTGAAGGTCCTGCTCCGCATTCTGACCGAGACCTCAAAGATCTTGTAGAGGAAATGAACGATACGAGTGAAGTAGTCACTATTAGATTACTCCGGCAAAAGGAACTCCACGATTCGCTCGTCAGCGCGCTCTCAGGTGACCCGATCGATATTGATATCCCGTTTGACGACTGGGGTCGCATCGAAACGCCATATGTAGCCTACTATGGTCGCGTGCCCGGCCGTGAGATTCTTGTGTGGTGGAAGAAGCATGGCCCGCTTCTTTTTGCCAAGAATCTTCGGAGTGTCTTGGGCGATACGGAAGTGAACGAGGAGATTCGAGACTCGTTAGAGAACCAGGCGTCAAACTTCTGGTACTTCAATAACGGAATAACTCTTACCTCCAGCAAGGTGGAGAGAATTCCAGCCGGGGGGATGGAGCGGTCGCATGGACTCTTTCGGTGCAGCGATCTCTCGGTGGTCAATGGTGCCCAGACGGTAGCAACAATCGGGAAATACGGTGAAGGGTGCCCAGGAATAGATTTGGTCTCGGTTCAAGTCCGCGTCGTGTCACTTGAGAGCGCTGACCCAAAGTTTGGCGAGTCGGTCACAAAAACAAACAATCGACAAAATCGCATCGATAACAGGGACTTTGCTTCTCTTGATTTAGAACAGTTGAGACTGAGAAATGAATTGGCAATTGATGGAATTCAATATCACTTGCACCGATCTGACACGATAACCAAGAGCGACATCTCGTTGGATATGGTGGAATCAACGACGGCGCGTGCATGTGCAGTCGGTGATCCTGGGCTCGCCGTGCAGTTGAAACGTGAGATTGGAAAGCTTTGGGAGAATCTGGATACAGCCCCGTATAGAACACTTTTCAATCCTACTGTATCAGGCCAGCAGCTTTGGCGAGCTGTCAAGATTCAGAGGTCGATCGACTCGCAGTTGGATTTGATTACTACGCGGTTGGCGGCGGCGGGTGGTCGACCCTACAGCGTATCAATACACGGAAATCGTTTGGTCGCCGCACTCGTATTTAATCAGATTCCCGGCGAAATATTCTCAAAATCAGATGCTGATTTCTCGGCTTACACTTCTGGAAAGTCGCTGCAAGAGAGTGTTGAACGCGGATTTGAATCTATTAGAGCCGCGGTTGAACACAATTTTCCAGGTTCGGTTATCCCGACTCTGTTTAAGAACGCTTCAAAATGTAAAAAGATTTTCGAAGAAGCAAAAAACTCGATGAACCCACCAGTTGACACTTCCATAATTGTCGAAAGGGTTCAACAGCAGCTTATTTAGAAATTTCTCATCTTTATATCCCAATAACCATATCCTCAGGGCGTCCGATAAGCTTCACGTCAAATGTAGCGAAGATCGCTTGAATTTCGGTCCGAGCATCTAGAATATGGAGAGCTCACCGCATCGAAAATCACGACGTGCAACGGTTCACGCGCGTGATCGAAGCGAGAAGCGTTTAAAGTATTGAAGGGGGTAGGGGAGGACTTCGTCGAGTAGACGAACGATGGATTTTAGCATTGAGAGAGGAGTACGCGGCGTCCCAATAACCATATCCTCTGTTCTCCGTATCCGATCTACGAATTCTCAAACACCCTGTACAAGAGCGTCGCGCGTCTGAGGGTCTGATTCGTGTATCGCCTGAGAAAATCGTGATGTGAACGGTTAGAGCGGTGTTTGTTCGGCTGAAATCGCCGGACGAAGCTGCTTGAGCGATCGCGTCAAGGCGGAAAACCCCCTGAGATTTGAGTAAGAGGAAACGAGGTCTCGTTCCTCCTTGAGGAATAAGGTTAGCTTGGGAAAATTCGGAAGAGCTTTGTGCCCTTAAAGCGGAGAGAAGAGAGGAGGGCGGTATGTTCCCGGCGGGAAGTCCGCGTTGAGATTCCCGTTCCGGAATCGCTGTGACGCGAGGCGGTAGGCCTCGAGGCGCCTGAAGTATTGATCGACGTAAAACTGCCGTGCTTCGGGATTGAGCGAGAGGACAAGCGGCCGCTTTGTGTATCGCTCTGCTTTCTTGGTGTGCATGGGAAACGCCCCAGCTTCGATTGCGCGGATAGTGTCCGCTCCCGCAAAGCCTTTTCCTTCTGCGAGCCGCTCCGCGATAATCTCGCATCGTCTCTTTTCCGCTTTTTGCTCCATCATGTGCATGTAATCTCTCTGCGAGAGAGATTCATATCCTGGAATGCGCGAGAAGGTGAGTGCGAAGCGCTCCGAGTAGTCCTTCGGACGTGCGTCTTTGTTTACTCGCTTGGCGTTATTATAGGCGGTCCAGTTTACGAGCTCGTATTGGAGGGCCTTCCCGGAGACGGCTGCGGAGAAGCTATTAAACGTGTCGTACTGGGTGTACTTTTGTACGAGCCCACTCTTAACAGGATTCAGCGCTGCATAAAGCACCCAGTGTTCGATATCTTTCGCCTCGGCGATTACCTGACAACGAGCGGGTCTCGCCCAGACCTTTCCTCTGTTCTCCGTATCCTCAGAGCGTCCGATGAGCTCTACATGAAAGATGGCTCGTGTAGCTTGAAAAGTTGAATGTATCTTCGGTGAATTGGTGCGGGTGGGTGATCAGATCGTCGAGCGCGTTCGCGATGATGGGCGTTTTTCGACGAGATGCGTTTAAATAAGATCGGTGGGAATGGGGTTCCGCCGCTCGATGAGTACAGATGAGAAATTTGCAGGTGAAGAGAGAGTGATCTCTCTAGCCAGCGGCAAAGACGGGTGGTCGATAGGTTCCGGCCGGAAACTTCACATCAAGCTTTCCTAAGCGGTACAACTTCACTGCAACCTTGTACGCTTCGTAGATAGAAAAGTACCACTTCAAGAACAGCTTCTTCGCCTCGGGACATTGGGTGAGTACCAAGGGGCGTTTACTATCCCTCTTGCTCTTCTTCGTCTTCTTGGGCCGGCTACCGGGGACGGTTTTGAGTAGCAGCTCCCGCGGGAGAAATCCGAGCCCCTTCGCCTTCCTCTCTCGAACAAGTTCGAGTCTACGTTCCTCTCGCTTTTTGAGCATCAGCTTCTTGTACTCTCGCTGCGGCAGGTTTTCATAGCCGGGAAGCCGCTTGAATTCTAGAACATGCTCAGTGGTAAAGTCTTCGGGCTTCAGCTTCTTGTTGAAGCGCTTTCGATCTCTGTACGTCGCCCAATCCACCCAACGGAGAATTCGCTTACGTCCGTTGATGGCATCATGGAAGGAGTTGTATCCCGGATAATCATCTGGGAACTCACAAAGTCCGTGCTCTACGGCTTGGAGGGAGGAGTAGAAGAAGTAGTTTTCTACGTCTTGGGGAAGGGGAAGCGCTTGCTCTGAGTACCGTCTCTCAAAAACTGGGCCACCTTCGAAATCATCGACAAAGTATCTGACCCCTTCGGCGATCCGGGCGTTGAAATCCCGGTAGAACTGGCTCCGGTTTAAATGGGGAAAGAGAGCTACCTCATGATGGTGGTTTCCCATGAGAGAGTACGCATAGAGCTCGGCGCCGTACTTCTCCTGATACCGAGCAAGGTGCGTGAGGCAATGACTCTCGAGTTTCTTGTTGTTTACGAACCAAAGTCGAGAGTTGACCGTTCGAGAGGTGATAAGCGACGCGTAATCCGCGCACTCAAGGCGGAGAGGTTGAGATTGAAATTTGAGAGACATCCGCGCTCCTGGATTTGGTGGCCAGAAGCGCTATCGGCAAGAATTAGTGGCGCGTTTCCTCCGGAGCGAGAGTTTTTCAGTTCGCATGAGTCCGCGAGGTGGATATCGGGCGCTTTGAGGATACGAACGGATTCGTCTCCCTCCGGCGCCCCTTCTACTCAGCAAGTTTCCGGGACTTCTTCAAGATACAAGGATACGATATCCAGATCACACGGTCGTCGCTCGAGCTCTGTTTAAGTGGCGACAAACATGAATAACCTAAAGCAAAGCGATCTTCCTCAAAAGGGCTTCCTATCTGCCGAGGAGATTACGAGGTTTATGGATGTGATCATCGGGTCAACTGAGGTAGGCGGATGCCAGAAGATCTATATGGTATACGCTGCACGAGGAATACTGTGAATGGCCAATAACGCGTGGGCAACCGGTCACATCCTTTGCCTAACTGTTGAGGTACGTGACCAACTACTTCAGCGGGTAAATCATTTGCCTCAGAAAACGACGTCCCACCGGTTTGGAGTTTGCCGGGACATTTTTCATGCTGTCCGTGAGCCGAATATAGGCGGCCATCTGCTTCTCTTTGGGCTCAGTCACAAATATTTCGGTGAGCAGGATCAGATTGGTGAGTTCCTAACTTTCTGGGAGGATTTCATTACGGATATTCCGGCCAATGAACTGTTCATCGCAGTCGAGCAAGAGTTCACATATTCTTCCCAACCGTTTCATAAATGGTATTTCCAGTGGCGATGGACCTACTTTCCGAAGTCAACGGAAGGCCGTTGGGTCTTCAAAGGAAAGGAACCACCTGACGGCACTTGGCGATCGAAATTTGAGGTCGAGATTGAAAATTGAAAGATTCACGCGGTTCGGAGATATAAGATCGACTTTAGAACTGTCGGGCGTATGCCTGATCTACGAATTCTGATCTTCAAATCCTCAGAGCACCCAATGCTCGATGTCCCTCGCCTCAGGGAGGACTTGGCATCGAGAGGGCCGGCTCCAGAGTTTTCTCCCATGGAACTGAGGCACCATCCGTTCGACGATTCGCGCGAAGATAGAGTTGAATGCCTGGAGAAACTTTGACTTGCTGCCATTCGGGAAGCGGGCGATCAGGTGATAGTCGTTTCCCATGATGATGAAGGCGTAGAGGATGACGCCGTACTTTCTTTGATACTTTGCTAGGAAGGCCGCAATTTTTCGATGAAGCTTTCGGTTGTTCACGAACCAGAGTCGTGAGGCGATGGTGCGGGAGGTGATGAAGAAGGTTTTGTCCGGGTCTTCTTAAGCGAGATCTCGGGCCATGTGGGGAATCCTTGCTGGTGATGGTGCAAGGATCTAGTCGGCGCTGAGGATCGAGAGTTTCCGGGGTCCGAGATAACTGTGCGGTCATACGGCTTGTTGTGCAAGGTCTTTGGGAGTTCGTAGATCAGGAGATGTAATCAGATTGCAGATGAATTGCGATGAACTCTTGAGGGCTAACCGTGGCCGGATATCGTTACAGTTTACTTGGTCCCTGCTAAACTCTCCCTTCTTCAGCCAAAAAAATATGGAAGACTTATCTGAGTCTCCCCCATCCGTTCATACGGAGTGACGGCTCTCTCAACATTAGAATTTGAAATCAAATGGAAATCAGCGAACTCCAAAGGTTTTTGGACTCGCTGGTCTGGTCCCCCCTCGCCTTACTCTGGAGATTCCATGGCCCGCCGACACGGATTCAGAAACGTCACGATCTCTCACGACGAATTGATCGGGCGTATGCTGGCCCATCTAGAAGCGCAGCTCGTGCCTGAGGGCGAGCGTCCTGTAGTTCCACCGTTCAGCTACGGCGGCCGGAGTGAACCGGTGACTTGGTTCTTCGATCGCCTGGGCCGGGAGGTGAAGTTCGTGGACGATCGGAGAAGCCGAGGTGTCAAGATTCAACTGCCGAAGACCCGAGAACTATTCGGGACCTTCTGCGCTCGACACCTGGCTCGCGCCACCTTCGTCAACGGTGTGGTCGGCCTTGCCACTAGCCTGAGCATGGTAGACGTTGTGAACGCCCTGGAGCCGGAGTTTCTGACGACGAACCCCGATATCATGGAAACGCTCACCGCCGTTCCGCGTCGCGACTACGTCGGAGATCAAGCGCAACGGATGGCGCGCTTCACGGCTGCCGTGGGTGGTATGACTGTCACGTTCGCGTCAGACACGAGTGTCACCGTGAACATCGAGGATCGATACATCCGCAACTACTCGCCTGACGAGCTCTTGCTGCTGTTCGATGACTTGGACGCCGCGACGCACGAGATATATCTGCCGTTCCTTCGCCGGGACCTGGCGATTTACGCCCTCGGGGCGTGGTTCGAGTCGGAGCGCCCCACCGGAGTGACCCAAACAGTTGATCGCGAAGTGAGGCACGAATTTCGCGATAAGCTCAGGTACGTCAGTGAATTCTACGACACGATGTTCTGGCAAGCCGCAGTCTCACCGCTCGAACCGATCCGACGCTTCCTTCCGCCCGGATCGCTGCCGCCGAGGCAGCAAGGCGGAGAGCAGTCCGATGAGGGTCCGACCGTTCGCATCGGACCGAGCGTCAGCGCAGATGATCCCCGAGTCGATCCTGCACGGTTCGAGTTCTACGTCAATGTGTTGGGGTGCGAGCACGTAGTCGAGCCGACTGAGCGGTTCATGAACGGCAACTACGTGGCGTTTCTTCTCCGGGCACAGTCGGGACTTCGGGTTGCGATTCTCGACTGCAGAGAACCGAAGAACGCCGCCTACGTGTTCCGCATCGGACGCGCACATGAGTCGGGCCGCCGCGAGTGGGCCACCGACGCGGTCCGGACGAAACAGGATGTTCTTGCTCGGGCCGACGCCGGCGAGCCCACGACGTTTATGCGCAGGTTCTGCCACACCAGGACGTGGCAGACGCAGGTACGGCGCTTCCTCGAAACGCATTGAGGAGTGGCCCCCCATCGTTAACCGGAGCCGTTTCGAACTCAGAAGCGGCTCTGGAAACCAGGCGGCTCACCACAGGAGGTTCCCGGAGCCGCTGATTTCCATTCGAGTTTAGATCAACGCGGGTTCTTACTTTCAGATCTTCGAATTCTCAAACACCCTGTACAAGAGCTTCGCGCGTCTCAGCGTCTGATTCGTGTATCGCCTGAGAAAATTTATCATCCATCTCAACGCCGTACTCAAAGAACACCCGGACCGACACATCCTCCCGGAAATTCCTTGACTCTCAACACAGCTGCTCTGAGAATACGATATGCAGCATCGTGTGTTCCGGGACTAGACTCGTCAGTCGCAGCGCCAAGGTGTATTTTCAAGCCCGCTCTATGCTGCCGCGACGGTCGGTGTCTAGGAACTATATCGCACCGACTGAAGAAAAAACCCGTACCGAACGAACAAGCATTTCCTTAGGTCATAGACTAATGCGAAATTGGAGCTGCCGGAAGTGGAATCGGAAGCGGGGATGGCGGCCAGTCTGGAAGCGGATCTTGAATCGTTTCGTAGCAATCGTCGCAATCGACGTCTGGCTCCCCGGTCGAGTCCTCGTAGGGCCACCAGCAAACTCCGTCTCCGCAACGGTGCTCGTTCCCGTAACAATCGATGCAGTCCTTCTCCTCATCTCCAGAGTCGTCTTCGTATTGAGCGTCGCAGACACCGTCGCCGCAGAAGTTTTGGTTTTCTTTAGGCTCTCCCCGTGCCAGGGAAGTGCATGAACCTGCCAATCTATTATTCCAAGGACTTTCTGCAGCATATGCGTAGCCGCTTCTCAGCATGAGGCCGAGGAAAAGGAGCGCAGCGACTCGAACAAAAACTCGGTTCATAACCCTCCAAATGTTCACTTTTTCAGAGCAGGTGATCTGCAAGAGTTCAGACAGGTTATTCGTCACTGCGAGATGCTTAGACCGAGGCAAACAAATTGAAATGACGTTGCAATCACAAGGCTAAGCTGATCTCCTTATCCTCGGGGCGTCCGATAAGCTTTATACAAAAGAAGGCAGGAATCGCTTGAAAAGTTGAAGATATCTTCGGCGAATCGGTGCGTGTGCGGGTCAAGATCGTCGTGCACGTCTGCGACCGTAGAATTGCTGTGGGCCTCAATTCATCAACGTCCCATGTCGATTCCTGGGAAAGGCTGCGTGCCGGTTTCAACCGCGACCCCGCATCGGATGCTCAGCTCCGTCAGGCTAGAGACAACCTGACTCAAAGTTTCAAGGCAGGTTTGCAGCTCTACCTCCAGGTTTCGAAGTCCGGCGCGTAAGAACGCCTCGAGCAGAGGGTGGATTCGAATTTGAAACGCGACTGAGAGCTCGCAGGCTTGCGCGGCGCGCAGGGCAATATGAGCGTGCTTAGTTGTCGCTCGCAGGGCTCTCAAAAGCTCGGACTTGTCTCGTGTGGAGGAGTAAATGGATGCCGCATCCCGTGCCATCTCCGTTGCCCGATTCGTGTCGTTCGCATAGAGAACCATTCCGATCGCCATATCCTCAGGGTGTCCGATAAGCGATTTATTTCTGCGTTGATCTGACTTTTCGCGTGAATGAGGGGAAACTCTGGACGAAACCAGTCGATTGATTAAGATCGGATCATAGATTGATTACTCGGAAACGGGATATCGGACGCCCTGAGGATACGAGAACCCGGATACGAGAACCCGGTGAATCGAATCAGACTTTCGGTGCGCGTGACCAGACCGTTAGCGAAATGAGATGTTACTTCGTTAGAGGACGCAATCATACCTGTTTTCAATCTTCAAGAGGTCTTTTAGGAGCTGAGCGGCTGCGCTCAGTCTAAGGTTTTTCAATACGAGTACGCTTCTCGATTCCGAACGGTGCCTTAGACGAGGGATCGTTCGGGAGATAAGAGGAGAAGCGAGCAAAGGCGTTTACAACGCAATTTTTTTAGGGTTTTTCTCTACTCACGGGGTAGTCTCTTCAGCCTGACAAACTCGTCGCAAGTGAGACTCTTTGAGGCAACGCCTCAAAGAGTCTCATTTCGCTTCCCGAGGGCTAGTCATGTTGACGACCATTTACGACATCTACGCCGCGCTCATCATCGAGGCGGGCCGCAACCACCACCGCATCATCACCGCGACCTGCGGTGAGCCGGTCAAGGGCGTCGCCACCGCCATCGTCGTCTTCGAGGATCATCGGGGCATCATCCGCCACGTGAACTTCCGGAGCGACGGTGACAACGGTGCGATCGCCACGGATGCGGACGGTCGGGAGTGGCACTTCCCGTACGGCACCGACATCCACGCGACCGAGATGTACATCTGGTGCAACCGGCGCGTGCGGCACAACAACGATGAGTGACGGCTTGCCACGCCTGGGTGGAGACAAGAGGTTAGCCGCCCCTCTTGTCTCCACCCATTCGCAGACCATCCCAATTTTCTGGAAGCCGTTCGAGCCGCACTTCTATCCTCAGAGCAGCTGTGTTGAGAGTCAAGAAGTTTCGGGGAGGATGTGCCGGTCTGGGTGCTCCTTGAGTACGGCATTGAGGTGAATGATAAACTTTCTCATGCAGGCGACAAGAGCAACTTTCTTGTGCTTTCCGTTTGACACAAGTCGTCTAAAGAATTCGCGAATAATTGGATTGTGGCGAATGGCAGAAAGGGTAGCTCATGTAAAGAGCGCATCGAACCTGTACGCGACCACCGGCGATTGAACGCCGACCGGAGAACCCCCCGCTGTCGTTGTCGAAAGGAGCAACTCCGACGAGTGCCGACACCTGATTTCGAGAAAGCTTTCCAAGTTCGGGCATTTCAGCAAGGAGAGTGCTCATGAGCACAGGTCCCACGCCCGTCTCATTGCAAAGCTTTTGCGATCGTACACTAAGTTCTGTCGACTCTGCGATAGTCTTTGAGATCAGTTCATCAAGGTTCTTTATTTGAGCTTTTAGTGCTCGGAGCATCGCATGCATGCTCTTCTTTACTTCCGGATCGAGCTCTGGGCCTGCGACGCGATTCTTCTCTGCCACGACCATCTGCATAAGCTGGAAGCGCCGTGAAACCAGCCCTCGTAGCTTTTTAACATCTTCCGCAGGCGGTGCGGTTAAAGGTGGTTCCATCTTCTCGCCATATACCATGAGCACTTCTGCATCGATGAGATCGTTCTTTGCTCGTCTTCCGAGGGAATGCGCGAAGCAGCGAACCATCCGTGGGTTCACCAACGATAATCCGATTCCCTTTGCCCAAAGCATACGACAAATTGTTCGCTCATAACCACCGCTCGCTTCGATGACGACCCGCTCTATTCCGGCTTTCTCAAACTCAGATAACAACTTCAGGCAGCCTTTCGACGTGTTCTTGACCCGTATCGATTTGCTTCCCTCCCGAATTCGGCAATCAAGAACTTCTTTACCCACATCAATTCCGGCGACTTTCATGAATCCTCCCTCTCCATGCTCGGTCTCGCTGAATTCGAGCTACCGCTAGGTGCTCAGGCAGCTGTTCGAGCTTTTATTAAGGAAGGAGGCGAGGAGCTTGCTCTGAGACAGTCTTCCTCTGACTTACGTCCAGCATTCGGTCTCTCGCCTCCGGCTTTTCTCGTCTGTACACACGTTGAGAAGCCGGGCCGCAACATACGAGCGTACGATCTCAGCGGCGTCACCACCCTGAGGATTGGAGAGCGGGAGTGTATGTTGAATTACGGGCCGCCGAGACACAGAGATACAAGAGCTTGAACGGTGATCAACAAAGCGCCAACGCCACGTTGAGTGCTGTCACGCAAAGACCGTGCTCAAGCGCATACTTCGCTCTGGGGATCGTAATACAGTCGTCGTAGCCCTTTGTCCCCGGTGCCGCGACTCCGGTGCAGGCAAGTTTCGCGGCTTGATAGGGTGCGTCGGCTACCGCCTCGCAGAGCGTAAAATCAAGTCGTGCCTTCGCAATACAGGCGTCTTTTAGCGGGCCGGCCGGCAAGAGTCCGAATGAAGGACTCTCGTCCGGTGCGCTCGGAAAATCCGGAGTGTATGATGCCGCCGGAGGCTCGCCGACGACGTAAGTCTGCTGTGGTTCGGTGACGAGGCACTGTGCGTGTGCGGTATCTTCCAAAGCAAGCGCGAACGTGAGCACGAAAAACGTTGCGCTTATGATCGAGAGCACGACAGGCGATGGAAAACGAAAACCAGTTCGTAGTTTCATAAGTCTCCTATAAAAACCTCTACAAGGTAATTTATGCGGACGACCGTGCTTCGATCGGCGACCGAGGATCGCGACTCGTCGTGAGTTTGCGGTGAATATCGTAGCGGATTATCGTCAAAGTTTGATCGACGCACGAAATCAATTCCTCGTTGTGAGGAGTTTGTGTGCCGTTGGCGCAGCGGCTTTTTCTTATCGTCGAAGCACGGTGCGCCGGAGGCACCCATACAGAGGCACCCACACCGAGGCACCCAACTCTGTTCGCCAAAATGTTGGTTCGGCAAAGCACTGATCTGATCGGAGGTGATCGAATTAGTTGTGGCGTTCGTGGACCCAACAGTTATTCAGGAAAGTTCAGGTGCCTGTGAAGAATTCACAAGAGTCGCACCCACATAATAAGCATGAAAGGTCGGACATGACGGCCACGCGCCCAGTGTTATCAAATGGGGCAATCCAGATGCTGACGGGCGATCTCAGAGCTCCTCTCTAACGTTTGTTCTTTTTAGGTTTTTTATGTTTTTCAGAAAAAGTGCGATTTTCGCGGCTATGGGCTTAACGCTTTGGAGTTTGAGCGCAGATTCCAGTCTCGCTCAAGTTCCGGGAAGAGGTCGTGCCGGCGTCGGCGGCGGTTCTCCCGTAATTAATGCCGCAAGCATCGGGGCGGGCGGGGGCCGTCCGGCAGGGCCCGGGATTGTCAACACGCCGGCCCGCCCTGCGTACGAAGATGCGATTCCGTTTTATATCTTGGGAGCCTCGTCCTCGGCGATGGGATTCCAAGCTGGTACCCCGCCTCGGCCGCATGTGCACACCTCGGATGGAACCCCCACGGTGATTCACTACGAGTTTTCTTATCTCCTCACAGCGGATGATGTGAAGCAGCTTGGAGGCGGCAATGAACAAGCCGGGCTTGCGCTTGCCAAATCGACGGCGAAGCTGTTGGCTGAGAACGGATTGAGAAATAAATGTGACGCGGCACCCCTTCTTGGAAATCCACAGAAGTGCCTGCAGATTCGTACTTTCGTCGATGTGCAAAAAGCCGGCCGCAGGCCGAACTGCTCGGGAGACAAGCTTGTTGAATACGTCCCAATGACGCTTCGATCGGCGGAGCACGTGCGAGTAAATCAGTTGCTTAGACTCGGGCGCCCCTTCGAATGGTCGGTCGGTTACGGAGGCTCTTCCACTTACACCATTCCGCCTGCAAGGACGGACGAGCAGCTCAGAAGCGAGGCGAAGGACATAGCGGTGGCGCTCGCTGATTCAATCGCGCCGGTTGCCACTTCCCGCACTGATCATTCTCTTTTCTCCGTCTTGAATTATCCGGGTCTTGGCTGGAGATGCTCGACTCTTTACGAAACCGGCGGAATCTACGTCGGCGGACAGGGGGATAATGGAACTCGTCCCGGCTCGGGTCTTGGTCCAAACGTGCAAGTAAACATCCTGAACGTCACGGGTGACGGATTGAGGGGCCTCGGCGTGCCGCGTTAGAGCCTTGAGCGAATACGGGCGCTCCCCAAAGGATAGGTGAGCGCCCGCTCTCACTGTCTAACTCTTCTTCTCATCACAGCTATCCGGCGACACGAACCGCGAGCTCTGCTCCCGTATTTATTCAGAGCTCGCTGTTCTACGCCGGCTCGACATCGTCAGATCTACATATCCTCAGGGCGTCCGATAAGCTCCACGTGAAAGAAGGCACGAATCACCCTAAAAATTGAAGATACCTTCGGCAAATCGGTGCGTATCGGCGTCGAATTCGTCGAGCGCGTTCGCGACGGCGGAGAACTTTCGACGAGATGCGTTTAAAGTTGCGCGGAGGGTAAGGGGTTTCACCGCTCGATGAGCGGAGGAGAGATTCTTGGAGTGCGAGGGGGAGAGTTTTCGCTTTAGCCAGCGGCAAAGACAGGTGGCCGATATGTTCCCGCCGGAAATTTCACATCAAGCTTGCCCAAACGGTACAGCTTCACCGCGACTTTGTAGGCTTCGTAGATCGAGAAGTACCACTTCAAGAACAGCTTCTTCGCCTCGGGACATTGTGTAAGAACCAACGGGCGCTTACTGTCTCTCTTACTCTTCTTTGTCTTCTTGGGCCGACTCCCCGGCACGGTCTTAAGCAGCAGCTCCCGCGGGAGAAACCCGAGCCCCTTTGCCTTCCGTTCTCGAACAATCTCGAGCCTCCGCTCCTCTCGTTTCTTGAGCATCAGCTTTTTGTACTCTCGCTGCGTCAGATGCTCATAGCCGGGGAGTCGCTTGAATTCTAAAATGTGCTCAGTCGTAAAGTCTTCAGGCTTCAGTTTCTTGTTGAAGCGCTTCCGATCTCTGTACGTCGCCCAATCGACCCAACGGACGAGTCGCTTTCGGCCGTTGATGGCGTCATGGAAGGAGTTGTACCCCGGATATTCATCTGGGAATTCGCACAGTCCGTGCTCAACGGCTTGGAGGGCCGAGTAGAAGAAGTAGTTCTCGACGTCCTGGGGAAGGGGAAGCGCTTGCTCTGAGTATCGTCTCTCAAAGACTGGACCACCTTCGAATTCGTCGACAAAGTTTCTCACCCCTTCAGCAATCCGGGCGTTGAAGTCCCGGTAGAACTGACTTCGGTTCAAATTCGGAAAGAGCGCCACCTCGTGATGGTGGTTGCCCATGAAAGAGTACGCGTAGAGCTCAGCGCCGTACTTTTCTTGATACCGAGCTAGGTGGGTAAGGCAATGACTCTCGAGCTTCTTGTTGTTTACAAACCAGAGTCGAGAATTGACGGTTCGCGAGGTGATAAGAGACGAGTAATCCGCGCACTCAATGCGGAGAGGTTGAGACTGAAGTTTGAGAGACATCCGCGCTCCTGGGTTTGATCGCCAGGATCGCTATCGGCAAAATTTCTGGAGTGTTTCCTCTGGAGGAGACTTTTTCTCGATTTATATGAGTCTAAGAGGAAGTATCGGAGGCACTGAGGACAATGGCACCTGGCAGAGCTTCAACGGGCCGTTTCACCTACTTGAGGCAGCGCTGGCTGGTTCTGGGGTCTACGTACTTGAAGTCTTAAAGCACGTGTACAAATCTAAGAGCATCTCACTCGATCGCTCTTGCGAAGGCGTGAAACTCACCGTTTTGAGCGATCGCGGAGCAAAAAATCACAAGATGGGCGTATCGGATCGGCTTGAGCACTAGCGGATTTCGCCGAAAATCGACTGATCTTCCAGCAGGGGAAACGAGGAACCGCTCCGTCGGAGCGGTTATACGAAGGCCCTAAGACGTTGTAGTACTGAATAGTCCGGGAAGGTTTCCCTTTATTTGAAAGGAGCAGTGATCGTCTTTTTTTGCTAGACAACAGGCCGGCTCCAGCGTCTCGCGGGGCACATTATTTTCAAATGCACGGCGGGCGCCGTGCCCGCCGTGTCGTCGACTTTTCCGTTCGTCAGCGCAAAACCCTATTCAGGAAGCTTCGCCGCGAGAATTTCAAGCTTTGCGATCATCGGCTTTTCGGCGAAAAGCTCCGGAGCTTTGGCCATGAGCGCCTCAGCGACTTTTCCGCTGAGATGAGTCTCGCGTCCGGATTCATCCTCGAACACATCGAAGATGCCAAACGTCGATTGTCCCATTCGCATCGCAAACCACGCCGTGGTATCCGGCTCTTCTTCAACGAGTGACAGGCCGCTAAGCAGAAACTGCTCGACATCCTTCTCTTTCCCGGGCTTTGCTTCGAGCTTTACGTAGAGTCCAACAGTGACCATAGTGAAGTTACCTTATCGTTCGGTTCCAACTGAGAGCGCAAGGCCGCCGACAGAGAATCCCGTCGGCACCTGTGGCACGCTAACAGACATTATCCCTTTCCTCCAGAACCGAGCGGCAGAGAAACCGCGGTTCCGCCGGGACGGCGTTGGGGTCTGATCTCCTTATCCTTAGAGCGTGCGATAAGCTCCACGTGAAAGAAGGCTCGAATCGCTTAAAAAGTTGAATGTATCATCGGTGAATTGGTGCGGGAGAGTGTTCAGCTGATCTACATATCCTCAGGGCGTCCGATAAGCTCCACGTGAAAGAAGGCACGAATCGCTTGAAAAGTTGAAGATATCTTGGGCGAATCGGTGCGTGTGCGGGTGAAGATCGTCGTGCGCGTCTGCGACGGTAGAATTGCTGTGACGAGATGCGTTTAAAGTGGATCGGCGGGAAAGGGGTATCGCCGCTCGATGAGCGGACGGGAGATTTTTCGAGGTGAGAAGAGTGTTCTCTCGCTAGCCGGCGGCGAAGACGGGCGGTCGATATGTCCCCGCCGGAAACTTTACATCAAGTTTTCCGACTCGGTATAACTTCACCGCGACTTTGTATGCTTCGTAGATAGAGAAGTACCACTTCAAAACAGCTTCTTCGCCTCGGGACATTGGGTGAGAACCAGGGGGCGCTTTCTGTCTCTCTTGCTCTTTTTCGTCTTCTACTCAAGATGAACCCGGTACCACGGAGTGAAGAACCACGGAGTGAAAGAATCTCGGCCCAGGTTCCCGAAGCGTCCTTCCGCTAAGGAACAGGACACCCAGGCCGAGTGAGGATCAACGTGGCCTCGCCCGGAGCTAGTCGACGCGAATCCCTGCCACGCTCCAATAGAGCCGCTGAACGATCTGTCTGAGCTCCGAGAGGCGTTTCCGTGTTTCTTCGATTTTCTTCTGTTGCTCCTTTCGCTCATCGGCTGGATCGGGGTAGGTGCCGTCTGCATTCTTATAGGGACTGATGAGGAAAGGAAGCTTGCTGTTTGCCCACGCCTTGTCCAGCGCTGCGAGCGCGTCATCGAGCTCGCCGAGCAGCTTCAAGAGAGCAGCATAATCGACCGGCTTCTTTTCGAGAATCTGCATGATCTTTTCCGCAAGCTTCATTGCCGCGTCTTCTCCGTCGACGCCGCGCATGTGGGCGATTTGGTCGAGGAAGTTATAGAGGCTTATCGTCGCACTCTGAAGGGCGAGGTCGTCTTGCTTGTCTTTCGAGACGATCTTCAGCAGACACACGATGTTGTTGAAGGCTTTGACTGTTCGTTTGTCGGCCTCTATCAGCCAATTGACGTATTGCTGATAAGCCGCGTCGGTCCATTTGTTGTTCGGCTTTCCGATGTCGCCAGGCTTTAATGCATTTAGCATCTTCTTGAGATTAACGACTTCCGTCATCACGACGTTCCAATCGGCAGGTCCGTCTTTGATGAGGTTTCTAATCTTTTCGGCTTGGTTCTCGATTTGCGATTGTTTCACCGGATCGAGAATGATGAGCCTCGTGGTGATGAATTCGAACACGGCGTCGAGAAGCTCCTCTCTCTCGTGTGCGAGCTGTTCGGCGGCTGTCTCTCCGGGAATGTCGGGGCAAAGTTGTTCGCGAGTTGATTTCGAAGAGGGAGGGACCGTGATGGAGAGAAACATCTCCTGCGAGCACCCTGCTGCCGAATCGCCTCCGAGGAGAATGCAATCAGCGAAAATTCCGGCGAGGTCAAAGTCTTCAACACTAAAAAATAGCAATTCAGAGCCTCTGAAAAGACTGCTTGCCTCTGTAACGAGATTCGGGGACGCTCCATCGAAAGTCGAATTCAATTGTGTTGTCGTCGCCGAGAATGTCAATTTCGCGGCGGAAATCGCCGAAGAAAAGAGCGTCATGTCATCTGCAACCATCAGTCCGGCATCCGTCGATGTCATCGACGAAGCGAATGGGTTTGCAGTGTCCGGCGCTGCGAATGCTGACGGTGTGTTCGCAACGAGCGTTGCGGCAAAAATGCTCCCGAGAAGTGAAAACCGGTCCTTCATAAATCCCTTTGTTGAAAATTTCAGTATCTAACCTTTCGCTTCGTAGTCGGATGGCGTCCATGCCGCTTACGGTCGTGTTAAGCGCATCTTTTCGGCCCGCCGGCAGCTTGTGACGGATTCGTAAAGCGCGACGCTCTCGCTCGTGGTGAAAAGGGAAGAGCCGGAATCACTGCGAATATTCACCGGCAGATGCAGCAATCGTCCGATTCGAACCAAAAACGTTCAGAAGGCCTCGTACGGCTGCTCTACTCGGATGGCGATTTTGATGACCAACCTACGATCGACTGAAAAACAAAATGAAATTCTCTTCGGCGTTTCGTATGCTTCTGTGACAAAGTTGTATTGCGAGGTTTTCGCTGCCTACAAAGCACGGAGAGACTGATCGCGTTTTGCCGCTGAAGTATTTGGTTGGTGTAAGAGTGCTCTTCGAGGCGGGTCCGTATGATCGGCGCCCAAAGCAAAACTTTTGAAGGCTGAATTCGTCCTCATCGTACTACTAATCTCCTTATCCTCAGGGCGTCCGATAAGCTCCACGTGAAAGTTGGCACGAATCACTTGAAAAGCCGAAGATATCTTCGGCGAATTGGTGCGTGCGAGCGTGGCGGTGGTCGCACGGCGTTCTCGACGGCGGAAAAGTTTTGACGAAATGCGTTTAAGGAAGCGCGGAGGGAAAGGGGGTCCGCCGCTCGATGAGCGGAGATGAGATTTTCGGAGGTGGGGGGGAGTTCTCGCTCTAGCCGACGGCGAAGACAGGCGGTCGATAGGTCCCGGCTGGAAACTTCACATCAAGTTTTCCAAGTCGGTATAACTTCACCGCGACTTTGTATGCTTCGTAGATAGAAAAATACCACTTTAAGAACAGCTTCTTCGCTTCTGGACATTGAGTGAGAACCAACGGGCGCTTGCTGTCTCTCTTACTCTTCTTTGTTTTCTTGGGCCGACTCCCCGGAACGGTCTTAAGCAACTGCTCCCGAGGGAGAAACCCAAGCCCCTTCGCCTTCCGCTCTCGAACGAGCTCAAGCCTCCGCTCTTCTCGTTTTTTGAGCATTAGCTTCTTGTACTCCCGCTGCGGCAGGTGTTCGTAGCCCGGAAGCCGCTTGAATTCTAAAACGTGCTCGGTCGTAAAGTCCTCAG
>CAZDWZ010000028.1:0-23861 GCA_964509425.1 uncultured Bdellovibrionales bacterium
CGCGGGTCGCCGCAGGAAGGCAAGCAGGAAGATGACAAGCAATGGGAAGCCGAGAAGGTGCATTTTATGATCCATCAATTTCATTGGCCTTGTCGAGCCAATACGATAGCGATAAATGGCTCAGCCCTGAACCTGTCGCCGCATCTACGACCCAACCAAGCCCGTGGCTGATGTTTAGCTGATTGAAGCCGTCAATAGCAGCCCTCAGCCCGTCGCCGTCCACGCAATCAGCGCGTCCTGCGCTTCCGGTGTCAGGTTGGCGTCGGCGCGGATCGTGCGGGTGATTTTTGTTAGGGTGTCATTTTTCATTTTGCACTTTTCTCCAATACGTCTCAGATTCAATGCCCAGCAGTTTCCGCAGTTTCTTTCCCGGCTTCGCCTTTTGGTTTAGCACGTTGTAAATATGCGGGAAATCCTGCTTGTGCGCTCTTGACCACCGTTTGACTGATGGCTTGAGCGGTTTTGGGCGATTGGTTGCCCATTCGTCAATCGTTTCCCGCAACAGCGCGGCAACTTCTGCCAGCGACATTGCGGTTTCCACTTGTGTTGTCATCGGGAGTTATTGTATATTGGTAAATGTTTCGAGGTCAACTAGATTTTGAAAATAAAACACCGCCGATTACGAGACTTCCCAAAGCAATCGGCGGCAACATCAACCTGCGATGGTCGCGCAGGCTGACGCCGGATGCTAGTCGCATTGCCCTGCCGCGTCAATCTCGCCCCGTCGCCTTTTCTCACAGAGGCAAATTGAATGAATCGGATAGAAGTAAACCTTATGGTTATTGCCGGGCTGATCGCCTTCTGCCTGCTTTGTCTGGGCGTTGGTTGGCTTGGTGATACCACCGGCTGGCTACAGGAGCCGAAAGCGACTCCGACGCCTACGGCCACGCCGAAACCTCATCACATCAAGAGCAACCGCTAACCGCGCCGATGGGCGCAGAAAGGAAAACTATGCAGAAAGATTTCGCAGAATACAAAACCGAATCCACTCAACTTGCCCACGATGCAAAAACAAGCCACCAATTGATGGAGAAAACACCCTGGCTGTTCATTCTGCTCGGCGTTGCCATCTCTGCCGCTTGCACTTACTACTTGGGCGAACAAGGGCTAAAAAACAGCGACTTGTACAAAGGACTGATTGGCGCAGAGAATACCGCGCTTCTGGTTGTTGGCGTAATGGAAGGCTCACTTATCGCGCTGATTTATGGAATGACCACATTCTTGAAATCGTCTGAGCAGCGCAAACTTGCCGCGACTGGCATCAATGTGCTGAAAGCGATTCTCTGCCTGAATGTTATTGGCGCTTTTGCGCTCTGG
The DNA here is from genome assembly GCA_964509425.1 of uncultured Bdellovibrionales bacterium. Classification (GTDB taxonomy): domain Bacteria; phylum Bdellovibrionota_C; class UBA2361; order SZUA-149; family CAZDWZ01; genus CAZDWZ01. Next base: position 1,318 of record CAZDWZ010000028.1, read on the forward strand.
GTAACGAAAGATAAGAACTCCATTGGTGTCATTGAGCTTTATGCCCAATGGGGAACGCCAGTCACAATCTGCGGCGCATTATGGTTTTGGCCGAAGATTCTCAACCTTCGGCATCAAGACCTACAGCGCGCAGCCGTGCTTGACCAAAATGCAAAGATGGCCGATGAATGGCGGAAGCGTCACAGTCAGGATCAGCAAAATTACCTGACTGCGTATGCTGCGATACAAGACAGCGATGAAATGATGGAAGCGCAGCGAGCGATTGCCGAATACGAGGCAATCCAACAGCTTGCCAGCGAACGAGGCATCCCATTTGAAGATGCCCAGATGATCTTTGAACGGGCGCGGGCGCGAAAGCAAGACGGCACGCGACGGCAATTCGATACAGTTGTCAAAAAAGACCGGCAATATTTCGCGCCACAAGCTCAACCGCTTCCAATTGCCGGGAAGGACGGAAACAAGCCTACCAATTTCTTCGATCCAACAACGGGAAAATAACCGCCTCACACGCAGCGCCGACAGGTGAGGCGCTTCCAGCAGGCGAGGCGCGAGAGAAGCACCATGTCACTAGAAACAAAGGTTTACGGCAGTCTAATTCTGGGAGCAATTCTTTTCGGGATATTCCATTTTTGGATGATGGGCAAAATTCACAACCGCCGATAATTCCCATAACCGAACAACCCGCAATCGAAACGGATTGCACGGAGGATATCAATGAAACGGCCCTTAATCGAACCAATGCCAAAGTGGGAGCGCAACGGCATTGCTCTCATCTACGTATTACTAACAGGGACGCTGGGATACCTGATATGGAGTATTCTGAAATAGATGAAACTCAAACCCGCAGCATGGATAATCGAGATTCTCTTGTTGGGAATCCTGCTTCTCTGCCTGTGGATAATGGGCAGTCAGGAACGGACGGAGACGGTGCGCGGCTGGCTGATGGCAGCGGCGGATTGGGCGCGGGCGAGGTAGACGGATCGTCGCTCCCTGGTAAGCCATTTTCTGTGCTACCTAGTGAGCATTCTAACTTATTGAAAACACTACCTGACCGGGTGCTACCTAGTGAGCAATTGCAGACTGAAAAAGAGCAAGCCGACTGGCTGAAATCATTGCTCCCAAAACTGACCGCTGGCTGGTGGGACGTTGCCGCAAACGGCAAAGGTTTTATTATCAAGCAGAAATGGCGGGAGCATAAAAAACAACTGACACAGCCCTATAAGCGCGTAGGCCGGGAGCAGTTTGATGGGCTGAAAGAACAAGAGGTAACCTATGCCAAACAAATCCTTTTCGACAAACTCTGGGAGCACCTTGACGGATGCAGAGAGCACAAAACTAAAGCAACCAGGGATCGAGCAAGAAGCGCTGCCGAGAGGCTCAGCGCTTCACGTTGAAACAGCCCTGACCTATGCGCGCCGCGCTGAAGTCTCCGCAAAAGCTGGCGACAATGCTCTTACGCTTGATCGTTTGAGCGTTGTGATTGAGCAGCTTGAAGAGGTTTCAGCGAAAATCAAGAAGCAATGGAAAGCTGCTCCCTAGTGAGCAGTCTAACTTATTGAAAACATTACCTGATTGGATGCTACCTAGTGAGCAAACCCGCAGCCTAGCCGCTGCCAACGGAGAACCAAATGGACGAACAGCAAATTGACACCGGCGACACCGTTTTTCACGAACCCACAGGCGAGACTTGGCTTGTGGCGTGCGTTCAGGATGACCGCGTAAGTTGGGTAGGATGGCCGGAAGGCAGCGGGCTACTTTCAGACTGCACGCTGAAACAGAAGGCAACACCGGGGAAGCGGCAAGAATTGCTTGAAAAGCTCGCGGCGATAAACGAATCCGATCATCGCCAACGATACGCGGCGCATCGGCTAAAACAATCCGAGCCTGACCGTCCGTCCGGCATCCACCCCACGCACGGTCAATTGCGCATTGAGCGCGGGGAGCTTGGCGAATGACCACCGCTCGCTTCTAATCTTTCCAGGCCAGCCAATCGCGCTGGTTTCCTTTTTTCTATCTCAATTCTAATGAAATAATAGCTTGGCGGTCTGTCAGTCTGTCCGTATACTCCAATCATTCCAGAACGGAATGACGGGCGACGCGGAATCAGTCGCGGGTAACGGCTACGAACTGAGCGGAGAAAGAAATGAAAACCAGAATTACCTATCACAGTGGCACGTCAGCATCGGCAACCGGTGAGTACGCAACAGGCAACTGCGGCGGCTACCGCACAATCTGGCAAATGGCCATCAAGGGTGACAGAATTGTAAGCGACAATCTGCATAGCGCAAACGCCACCAATGATGATTGCGAAGCGGCTAACACGGTGTCAATGCGCGAGGCTATTGAGATTGCCCGCAAACTTGGCGTGGGAATCTAATCGCTAAGGAGCTTTTCTTATGAGTGAAATTTGCTATTCAGATGAGTCGCCATTTGACCTCATCACCGTCGCTCAGGCGTCCCGGCTACGCGCCGATTCAAGCTCACCACTGAGCCGGAATGCGATTTACGCCGCAATCCAAGCAGGCAGGCTCAATCGCCATTCCTTGCCCTCGCACGGCGAAACGGCGCTGGTTTCTCGCGCCGAGGTCGAGGCGTATCAGGCTGTTGGCCACAAGCCAGCCGGGTACAAACGGGTTTCGGATGAGTCATCCGCAGAAGAAAAATAAGGCTACGCCCATTGCGAGCGCAGCCTGCAAACTCAAGCTTGTGAATTTCAGGCGCGTGCCTGATTCCGCAGCGATTCTACAGCGGCCTTTGCGAAAGCGCGAGGGCTGTTTTCTTTTGCATTTATCTTGACGGAAACTCAGTTTGCGGCTATCGTAGGCCAATGAAAGTAAGAGACTGGCTACAAAACAACGGCGTGAGATTTAACCATTCCCATTTTTACCCTAACCCGCTTGGCGACGGCAAGGTATGCGAACTGGCCGTAACTAGCGGCAATAGCTACGTCGGAGGAGCGCCGCCCTGTAGGGGCAAGCGACGACCCCCGGCCCTCGGCAGTGAAGCCCTGCGGCGCGACTGAGCGACGCGGGCGGAATGGAGACGGGCCAGGGCTTCCGGTGTCTTCCGCCCGCTCCGCTGCTCCGTAGGGGCTACGCGGAGCGAGGCCCCTTGGCGTTTCGGTTTCCCGTATTCAAACGGGCACCCCCGCGCTTTTTGGTTTCGAGTTGAAGCGCCAGTCGGAGAATATTCGGCGGCGTGAGCAGGGTTAAATCTGCTCTTTTATTTTTCCTTTGAGCGAGAGAGCGAACGCTCTCCCACTCTTCAGCAGTGAACTCAATAGTTGCAATTTTAACTTTGTCTGACATGCGATTAGTTTTCCTTCCAGTTTTCGACAATCCCAATTACGCGCACAGACTCGTTATAGGCATCGGAGGTATTGCCCCACGCCGCAGCTTGTTTGCGAGTGGAGAAGCCGTTTCTGAGGTTGATTGGCTTAAAGCTGTTCTTTTCAACTTCGCAAGAAATGAAAACTCGGAATCCTGCATTTGGCACTTCGTCGCCTGCCACCCTGATGCGTCCTCTGCACTTGGTCACTGTCATGTTTGCCCCTACCTAGCTGCCGTGAAGTTCCGCTTCACTCGGTATCGCGTCCTGCGATGTTTGTTATTATATTCAAATACAGATTCGAGTCAAGCGACGAATGCAGATTTGAATACTTTTTTCGCCAGTCGCTATTTTAAGGAGACTGGAAGGGGCAAGCGGCATAGTAGAAACGAGCGCCGCCCCGATTGGGGCGGCGCGAGTCACGTCTTGGCGGGCGGAAATCCGAAAGCGCTCCGCGACAGGCAGGGACAATGCAGAAGCGGCCAATCTTGCCGCCGAGCTTGTGGCGCGGGCGCTTGGTTGGGAACCCGAACAGGAGGCAAATGAGAAAAACAGTTAAGCAGCTTGAGGCAGAGCTTGCCAAAATGAAAGAGAAACTTGACCGCAGAGGCACGGGACGCCCGCGCTGGAAGCCGTATTGCGCGTGTGGTCAATACCCTGACACGCCGCGCTCACGCACGAAATACCCGCGTCATAAATGCTTCGTTGAAAATAAATCAGCCGAGAGCGGAATAGTTCTTGACGCGAACTCAGTTTACGGATAGTATGCCGTCAGTTCAGCAGCAATCACGCCGCGACCAAACCACGGAGAAAATGATGACCATCGAAGAAGCCAAATCAGTAATCGCACAAGGAAAACCGCCGTCGCTTATGGAATCGCGCAAAGCTGGGCTGAGCTTTGAAGAATTTGCCCAGACCGCCATAGCTCGTAATCGCTATAGCGACGCAGAGGAAGTCATAGCCGCAGCCAATCGGCCTGCGCCAGTAAAAGCAAAACGAAGCCGCCGTCGCCGCGGATGCGGTTGCGATAATGCGCCAGATTGCCTCTGCTCTATATGGATGCGCTAATCACCTATGCGCCCGTCCTCCAACAGCTACGCCGTTTGACTGGAGAAACGATGAATATGAACGCACCCAATTTACCCGCAACCAAATCCCGCGAAGAACAGCGCCGTCTGAATGCACTTGCTGCAAACTTGGCTTTTCTTTCGCGGATGGTGCGGAACCTGGCCGAATCGAACGACCGCAGCGAGCCGGTGATGGTGGATTGCGTTAAAAGCGCGATTCCCGCCGCACACAAGGCGCTCAGTGCGCTGGTAAGCGAATTCGGCGACGGCAGCGCAGCCGACACACCACGCTTCAATGGCAACGATCTGGCAGTGCTGGCGGGTGATGGTGCGCTGAGGATTAAGAAAGATGAGGCGCGCAAAGATGAAATCCTGATCGAACGCAGCGAGCGCGGCTACAAATTCCGTTTGCCGCAAGCGCCGTGCAATGCCGCTATCAGTGGAATGAAAGTTTCCGCGCTGAAGATTAGCTACCACAATGTTCTTGGCGGCGGCTATCGGCTTTGCCCAGCCGAAACGTTGGACGCAGTGATTGATTTTCTGCGTTATTGGTTTGAGGAATCACCAAGCGGGGCAGACCGCAATCGCAACGGCGGCAAGCGGCTGACCGTGCGCGTGGAGGATGCGAAATGAAGCTTATACGTTTTGGGAATAAAATCATAAATGCCGCGCATATCATTGATGCCGAGTTTCAGCCATTTCGGGAATGGACAGATGAAGAATCAGGCGAACCAACGCAATCAAGGGCGCAATTGGTTCTGCTTTTTGCAGTGACCAAGAGCGAGATAAAGACCGATTACAGCGGCGACCTACTCGGTATTGAGCAAAATCCCTACGTCCGGAAGTTATTTGACTCCGACGCCTGTAACGTATGGGCCGAGCTTTCCGAGATTGCGCGGATTCAGTCAAAACTACCAGCTATCGAAGAATGCAACGCGCCCGGCAGCGGCAATCCGGGGCAGTGGAGGTGATTTATGGACGTTTGGATATTGACCCGTGAAATCAATCAGTACGATCAGGATGGCGAATACTTTGTCGCTGTCTTTGGCCAAAAGCCGACACATCAGGAATTGACCGCGCTCGGCGTACCGCAGAATAGATTGCGGCACGTATTGAATGGCGGCGGGCGCAAAGACGCGGAAAACGAATGGTTTTTCCTTCGCTCGCATAAGATCATTATTCCCGAATAATAACCAACCCGCACTCCACAGCAAGCCGCCACCGGGAGCGCGCACGAACGGGCGGCAAAACTATTAACCTAATAACTTGTGAGGACGTAATGAGTAATTTTGATTTTGATGATGTTGATGGAACCGCGCAAGATGAAATTCAGTTTTCCGCGCCGAGTGTGTTTTGGAAACATGGATCAAAGAAGTTCAAGGAATCTGACGGAATCAACCATCTTGGCGGATTCTTTTTTACTTACGAACAAGCCGGGGCCGATGCTGAAATCCCTGGCTGGCAACCTTCATCTTTTGTCGGCGACAATGACAAAGAGATTGAAGGCTTGTCCGCATTCAAGGCGCGAATCATTATTGTTCGTTCCCGTCGCCGATGGTTCAAAGACGACGGCGGACAGATGACATACCGCGCCTGGAATGACTACGTGAAAGGCTTTCGCGGTCAAATGCAGTCCGTTGGCTTTATTCAAGGCTACGATGCGCCGGTTTGCTTTACCTTCAAGGGAATGGCCGTCAGCCGCGTTGAAGAGGTCATTCGATACCACAGCGCAAAAGTCGTAAGCGTCGCCAACAAGGAAGCGCCACAAGGCCGCAAGCTGCCCGGATATGCGCTTTGGATGAACGTGATGAGCGGCAAACACGAAAAGGTAGGCAGTGGCCGCGATGTTGCCGAAGTGACAATGCCGGAGCTTTACACGCCCAAAGTAGTTGACCTGGAATATGCGCGAAAACTGTACGTGGGCAGGGATATGCTTATCGCTGGCCAGACGCTTTACCGGGGGCTTGATGAATGGGCGGCGCAGTGGAATCGCTTTGCTGTTGATCCTCGCGCAACACCGCTTGGCGCGGAAGATCGGGCATTTGAGCAAGAGGTGAAGCGCTCATATTCACAGCCGGAAGAAGACCCATACGGCGACGATATACCGTTTTAGCCACGTACTCACGCGCCGGGCAAGCCTCAGCCCGGCGCAATCCGCAAACCGATAGCAACCGGAGAAAAACGACAATGAGCAACGAAGAAACCATCATCATCAATCTGACCGCCTACCGCAGACTTGTGGCTGACTCAATGGAGCTTGACGCTTTGAACGCGGCGGGCGTTGACAACTGGCAAGGCCGAGATGAAGTTGAATGGCCAACCGATGAAGAAATCAACCAAAGAGTCGCTGACGACTTAGCAAAGGGAGGCGCACAATGACCACATCCGCACCAATCCCGCCCGCGATGCTGGCAGCGGCAACGAAGGCCATCTTAGCGAAAGATGGATGGACGCCTGACTTTCCCGCGACTCCACCATCTGACGTGCGAGAAAATGCCGAAGCGCGAGCCGACGCCGCGCTTGCCGCTGTCGGATACGGCGAACTGGTTGCCGCGCTGGATGGCCTCGAATGCTATGCGCGGCAAATCGTTTCCGGTCTGCCTCATCACCGCGACTGGCTTGACCCCGATGTTGAGAAGAACCTGAAAGCCTATGTTACCGATGCTTGCCAACTGCTTGCCCGCGTTCACGGCGAGGCGAGCGAGGGGAAGCGATGAGCGAAGCAGGCGAAGTCAAACAAGTTCCGACTCATCACCGCTGCACCTACATCTTGCCGTCGAATATGGCGGCGCACGTAGCCGCGAAGGATATAGCCAGCCTGCCCAAATGGATGACCAGCCGCACGCACGGATGCTGGTGCTCAAGTTGGAAACTGACAGGCGATGGCTGGCGAGTCTGGCGCAAGGGGCGCTGGCTACGACCAAAACCGCGTGAGCTACAGATGCGATGGGTAATCGAGAAAGATGGGCATCGGGTTCCCATCACAGCAAAAGAAGCAAAGATGATAGCGAGGAAAAACAATGAACAATCAACCTAACGACGGCACACGCGGCCACAGCGAAGGCGAATGGTTCTTAGGTGACATTCGCTGGTCAGTCAACAACAATGACCATCACGTTGCGATGGTGAACTATGGAACCGTCGGAGGATTACGGGACTACGGCAGGCCAAACGCAAACCTGATTTTGCTTGCCCAGACCGCGCCGCACCATTGCGGCAACCCGGCGTGCGCTGGCCAGCAGAACGCGGCGAAGTTGGCGCTATTCGATAAGATGGTTGCTGCATTCGAGCGGATCGAAGCCTGGGATTTTGATATTATGGGCGATTGCGTAGCCGATGCGCGGTTGGTTGCGCGGGTAATTCTTTCAGAGGTGAAGCGATGAACAAACGTCAACAGCACAAGCAATTCAAAAAGCTGGCCTACTTATTCCGCACGGTTGACCAGTCGAATCAGCTAATGCCGAGCCTACTTCTGACGCCGCTCAGCGACCTTGCCACGCGGCTGGGATGGTGCGAGCGGCTCAGGTTGGAAAGCGGCTTTTATTGGCAGCGGCTTACGCTGAAAGGAATTGCCGCCAAGCGGCGGTTCACGGATCAACGCTTTAACCAATAGGAGATTAAGACAATGAATAATGAAAAGCAGGATCATGCCGAAGCCTTAACCGGCGATAGGGCAGGCTTCAAAGTGCGATGGTTGAGCAATACGTATAACCCAAAAGGCAGCAACGCTGAAATGTGCGTAGCACGAAGCTTCAACGAATCACAAGAGGAAGCTTGGCAGCATCATCAAAACTGGCTCAAAGGAAAGATCATCGGCGACCCGAAGGCTACTGATTATTACACGGTCGAACAATTGAAAGCGCAGAATATGGTTGGCGTGTACATCAAATGCGAGCCAGAAGAACTGCGCGCGGCAGCGCTTGATGTACTGATTAGTCCGTCGTCTGATTTAATCAAATAGCCATTGCATCGCTGCCCACGATGCGCTAGAGTGACGGCGCTGGCTTGGCAACCAGCGACCGAGATTAGCCCGGAGTTGTGGTGACTCTGACAATAAGCAAGTTCTTTTCTTGTAGATGGCTACTACAAGTAAACAATCAAGCGAAGGTAAAAGACTAACCTCTGGAATATTCCCGGACGGTTGACGATTGCCTTACCATTAGCCCGGTAAGGAAAAACCTTTCGCTCAATCAGCAACCGTCTCGGAATGCTTCAGAGGTTTTTTCATGTCACCACAATCAGATTGTCATCCAGAAAGAAAACACTACGCGCTCAGCCTTTGTGAAAGATGCTATTGGGCAAAACGAAGGCGAGAAAACAAAGAAAAAGAAACGTCAAAAGTGCGCAACTGGCGAAACAGAAATAAAGACAAGGTGGCAGTTTTCAATCTGCGGTATAGGCTAAAGGGCAGTAAATACGGACTGACTGCTGAGAGCCTTCAGGAGCTACGAGACGATCAGTCTGGCATTTGTCTCATTTGTCAAACCAGCAACGCGCTAGTCGTGGATCATTGCCATAAGACGGGCATTGTACGCGGGCTTTTATGTCACGCCTGCAATCTAGGGCTGGGATTCTTTCGGGATTCCACAGGAAATCTTGCGAGAGCAATTGACTACTTATCCAAGTCTTACGGTAAATAGTTAGATCACCACAGACTAGGGACGCATACCAAAAGGGTTTTTTCTATTGAAAAAGGAGATTCATGTACTACGACTATTCAGACCTTAAACCTTTTATTGACGCAGGGATCGCACCCGCAAAAACAAAGCAGGCACAGCAACTTGCTCAGAAAATAAACAAGCTCAGGAAAGAAAAAGACGACGCTCAAGAGGAGTGGGGCAAGCTGATTAAAGAACTTGAGCAGGTTGCGACTGACAAGGCGATTACTGACTTCAAGAAAGAAAAGGGTATCGTCGTAAACCAGCCATTTATTGCTACTCCGAAATTTGCAGGCAAAGTTCTCAATGTCATCATTACCACGATTAAGCTAAATCACCGTAAAGAGCCGGTTTTGATTGCCGCTGTTATTGGGCGCGATGGTGGCGTTCGTGAAACCCGCGAGATCAATGCAATTTCATGGGATTTAGTACCTGCCGAGAAGGTACGAAGCGCCGCGAATAAACGACGGGAGAATCACCAATGATTGCAATTGAAACGAAGCCATCCGAGCTTTGGACAGATGCCGAGCGACGAACGCTTATTGCCGAACTTTCCAACAATCTTCGCAAAAGTATTTTCAACAATTCGTTTAATTACGGCCACGCCAACGATGCGCTTGAACGAACCGGGTTCATTGCTACAGGTACGCGGGAATTTTTGAATCAGAACCGCGATGCAATACTGAATGGTCAATGAGCGAATAGCCGCGCACCGGCAGCGAAGACGCGCACGAAAGGAGACGTATGGCCGAAGCAATTTGGAAATTTGAGATCGAAACGACCGACCGCCAAATAGTTGAAATGCCAATCGGCGCAAAGATATTGACTGTTCAAACGCAAAACGGATGCCCCTGCCTTTGGGCTGTCGTCAACCCTGATGCGAAGAAAGTTTTACGCGGCATTGAAGTGTTCGGCACTGGTCATCCGATGCCAGCAGTTGAAGGTGAACGCCGCGAATATATTGGAACCTATCAACTCAGCAACGGAATGTTTATTTTCCACGTGTTTGAAGTAATCGGCGACTTGCGCAAAGCATAACCGCTGCCCCGCAACCGATAGCCAGCCGCCCGAAGCTGGCCACGACCACAGGTGCTAGGACTCTCGCCTAGCGAAGATTAACCCGCAGTTTTCTCCCTGGATTGCGTGCCTCGATCACAGGTGAATGGTGTGCAGTATGAACGGATCAAAGCCGCGTGCGCCCGGTTGGGTGTATGTGCTTGACAGTGACATCGAAGCCCACAGAGATGATGATTACCGCGTTTTTAAGATTGGCAGGGCTAAGAATCTCGATTCCAGAATGAAGCAGCTAGGCACTGCCTACGCTTACAAGCCCACGATTTCCTACACCTTCCATTCTGAAGATTGCATTCAAGCCGAAGCCGAACTCCATTCTTTATTTGCTGAACAACGTCTCAATGGCGAATGGTTCCGCTTGGGGCTGGAAGATTTGGGCTTTATCTCGGATTACGCTGGCAACTTGGGATATTTTGAAACCGCGACAGGCGAGATGATAGAAGACTCGGAGCGGCCATCCGACGAAAACCGAATAATTGAACTGGCCATTGCTGAGCTTGAAAGTAATCCGCAATTCGCTCTACGTGCAAAATATCTACCATTCAATTCCAGTCACGACTTGCCTCAATGCTTAATTGAAACCGAGGATTTAGTCGGTGAAGAGGAAGACGCGGTTCGAGACGGACAAGACTCGGAAGACTACCATCAGGCTGAAATTGAAGAGGAGAGCCGCTTGGTAGAACAGGCCGAAATTGAAGAATGGAACCGCCGTCAGAAGATGGAGGAAGAAAGCTTGATGGAGTCAGAAGTGGAGGGTTATTAAGAATGCCGCGCAAACGCAATCTCTCGCCGAATTTCTTCAAAAACGAGGCATTGTCCGATATTGACCCGCTTGGCCGGATATTCTTCCAAGGGCTTTGGTGTTTCGCGGATCGGAACGGAAATTTAGAGCATCGTCCCAAGAGATTGAAGGCTGAAATTTTACCCTATGACGCAACCGTAGAAGACGCAACGACTTGGCTAAAACAACTTGCTTCCAAGTTGCTCATAAGTTTCTACCAAGTTGACGGCAACGAATACATTCACATTACAAGCTTTATTCGCTATCAATCGCCGCATCCTGATGAGAAATCCGTATTCCCTGAACCACCAGAAGTCATTGAACAGAAGGGGGAATCAGGCGAGAGCGGCGCGACTCAAAAACAAGTCGAGGCGGAACCTGAACAGATACAGCGAGATACAAAAACCACTTGCGAGCAAGTTGCCGACAACTTGGAAAACGGTTTGCAGCAAAGCTCTTATTCTTTAACTTGTATTCTTAATACTAAAGAAGACATGTCAAACAAGCCATCGCCCGACTTACCGGAAAGCGAGAGTTTGCCAATGGAGCCACTAAAACCCGACAAGCACAGCACTCAGGTATCAGAAGTTTTCGACTATTGGAAAATCAAGCATAACCATCCACGATCAATTTTAGACGCAAAGCGTAGGCGAATCATAATCGCCCGGCTCAAAGAGGGCTTTAGCGTTGACAGGCTAAAAATTGCAATTGATGGCTGTAAAAATTCCGCCTACCACCAAGGGCAAAACAATTCCGCGACGGTCTACGACGGAATAGACTTAATCTTGCGCGATGCCTCACACGTTGAACGATTCATTGCCTATGCGACGCCAAAGGACAATACCATCGTTCAAAACCAGAAAGCGCTTTTACCTACCAACCTTCACCGAGCTATGGGAGTTGAATAATGTCTACTCTGAAACAGGTATCCCGCTTTTCCGATGTGTTTCTTGACCGCCCGATGCCGTCCAGCGTGGACAATGAGCGAACGATACTCGGCTGTATTATTCTCGACAATTCGCTAATGGAGCAGGCGGCGCTACTGAGCGAAGATGAATTCTACACGCCGTCGCATAAGATCATATTCGCCGCGATGAAACGCATTTGGAAAACTGGCATTGACCCGCTCACGCTTCAGGAAGAATTACGCCGGACGCTTGATCTTGAACGCATCGGCGGCGCTGCCTATATCGCCAGTTTGTTTGATGGTGTGCCTCGTTTCTCGCGGATAGAGGCTTACGTCAAAATCGTGAGACAGAAGGCGCAACTTCGGAAGCTTATTTCCATCGGCTACGAAGCTGTGATGCGAGCTTTTGACGATGAAGACTCGACAGAGTTTCAGATTGCAGAGATTGAGCGCGAATTGTCCGGCGTGTGCGATGACGGCGAATCAAGCTGGCAAAGCGCTGGCGCAGTTTTTTCAGATTACATCGCGGAAGTAGAAAGCCGGATGAACTCTGACCGGCCCGTTGTCGGCTTCTCGACAGGCTTTCACGGAATTGACCGGATGACGCTTGGCCTTGAGCGGAAGTTTCACACAGTCATTGGGGCGCGTCCTGGCGTTGGCAAGACTGCGTTTGGATTGTCGCTTACGCTTTACGCGAGCTTGAGCAAGTGGAACGTCCGCGAAGATGGCAAGCCGCCGTTGATTGTCTGGTTTTCGATGGAAATGCCCGCAAAACAGCTAATGCGGCGAATGGTGGCAATCTTGGCCGATGTTGACGCGCTTGAACTGCATCGCGGCAACCTTTCGCCGGATGAATGGCGGCGCGTGCATTATTCGGAAGAAATCGTCGCTAAAATGCGCGTTCATTTTGATGACCGATGCGGACTGTCCGTGGCAAAGATTCGTCAGGCAATCCGGGTGATTAAGCAGGCAGAAGGCCAGATGCCAGATATGGTTTTCACGGACTATTTGCAGCTTGGCGACGGCGAGAAAGGCAGAGGAACGCGAGCGGAAGAGGTTGCACGGTTTTGCAAAGGGATGACGGAGCTTTTCAAGGAAAATGATATTTGCGGCGTTTCATTGGCGCAGTTGAACCGGGATGCGCACGGCAATAAACCATCGCTTCGTGACTTCAAAGAATCCGGCCAAATCGAACAAGATGCCGCGCTGGTATTCGGACTTCATCGCCCCGAAATAGACAATCCAACAGCCGAGCCGCAACACTCAGCAGAGTTGATAATCCTGAAGCAGCGCAATGGGCCAATGGGCAGCTTGCTTGTAGGCTTCAAGCCGGATCGTGCGTGGTTTTATGAAGCCGATAGGACGCCGGAGCAATGGCAGCAAATGATTCAATCATTCAAACTGAGGACGTGATGACTAACCAAGCAAAAATCAAAGAACTCTGCCGCATCGCCGCTCGCCGCGAAACCATTGCCGCAGCATTCGCAAGCTTTCCCGGCGCACGCCAGCAGCGGCAAGCCCGCATCTGGGAAGCGAAGGCGAAGGAAGCGCGGGAGATGATGGCGAAGATGAAAGAGGGGGAACGATGAATTTTCTGTCGTTATTCGCTGGAATAGGCGGCTTTGATCTCGGCCTTGAACGCGCTGGAATGAATTGCGTTGGCCAAGTCGAGATTGAGCCATTTTGCCAGAAGGTACTGGCAAATCATTGGCCGAATGTTTGGAGGTGGAACGATGTCAACACGCTCACGGGCGAAGCCGTTAAACAAAACTGCGGAACAATTGACCTTCTTTGCGGCGGAGTCCCTTGCCAGCCCGCCAGCGTTGCCGGAAAGCGAAAAGGAACCGCCGATCATCGCTGGCTCTGGCCATCTTTTCTGCGCCTGGTGTCTGAAATTAAACCCCTGTGGGTGTTGGCGGAGAATCCTCGCGGAGTTCTTAGCCTTGACGTTGAAGGATTGCAATTCAGCGAATGGATTGCGCGTGAGTTCGCAGTTAGAGGCTACGAACTCTTACCCGTCAAGCTGGCTGCTGAAGATGTCGGCGCGCCGCACAGAAGAGAACGAGTCTTCTTTGTGGCCTACAGCGCAAGCGCGAAGCGCTCCGGATTGCCCAGCGGAACGCTTGAGAAATTCACCGAGTCTGGAATCGTCCGTGATGATGTGGCCAACACCGACAGCCGAGCAAGCGCAGCATTCAGGCAGAGTGAAGATCAAAGACGGTCAACAGAATCACTTGGCAGCGATGGCGCAATGGCCAACGCCGACAGCGGCAGAAGCGAACAAGATTCCGAATCAAGCCAATTACGGGCAAATCGGCTTGAGCAATCATCCAGCAATCGTGGGATTGCCGAGCCGTCCGAAGGGAGAAAAGGGTACTTGGCCGACGCCTACAGTGCGAGACTGGAAGAATGTTGGCCATCAGGAATCAATGGAGCGGCGGAGCGAGAATCACGCCCAGCCCTTGCCGGAAGTGGTTATCAATGGCCAAGCCGACCCGGACAGTCTCAGCACGAATGGGAAGAACCGCGCACAGTTGAATTGCCGATGGGTGGCACAATTGCAGGGCTTTCCGTCCGATTGGTTAGACGTCATCGAGTAGCGGCGCTCAAGGCGCTCGGCAACGCGATTGTGCCGCAATGCGCGGAAGTAATTGGCCGCGCAATTATGCAACTGGAAACCCAATGACCAATTGCGACCAATGCGCCGCTGTCTACCCGCGCTCCGACGCGCTGCACTTCTGCGATTGCCGCGACCAGATGGCCTTGTGCGGCGCGTGCAGGCCGCTGTGCGCTGGCGATGGGCAATGCGGCGAAGCGTGGCGCGCATTGAAGCCAGGAACGCCGGTTGTGTTGCGGCTGAAAGCGCAAGGGCTGAGGCAGGCGGGATTGTTTACGTAAGGAAGAGATATGATAGAGCCATACTACAATCAGGACGGAATCACGATTTACAACGCGGATTGCCGCGAGGTGTTGCCGCAGCTTGAGCGTGTGGATTTGGTAATGACTGACCCGGCTTACAGCGAAAAGACGCACAAAGGAATGCGGAACGGTCACAACGATAACTCAATTGATTTTGCTTCGGTCAATGCGGAATTCATATCAGGCATTTTTGAGCAATGCGCGCCGAAGCGCTGGCTGATTTCGTTTATTGATTGGCGTCATGCCGTAGAACTGGAAGCGAAGCCGCCCGCCGGTTTTGAGTTTGTCAGGCTTGGCGTTTGGGTGAAGCGCAACCCGATGCCGCAATTGACCGGCGATAGGCCAGCAACGGGCTGGGAAGCAATTGCGATTTTGCATTCTCTGACAACAAAGAAGCGATGGAACGGCGGCGGCGAAGCGGCTTGTTATAGCTATGGCACTTCCCGATGGGGATACTTTGGGCCAAGCCTGCACCCAACGGAAAAGCCATTGCCGCTGGTCACGAAAATCCTGTCACAGTTCGCAGAAGCAGACGAAACCGTTCTAGATCCATTTATGGGCAGTGGAACTTCGCTTGTGGCAGCGAAGGTGCTTGGCTTGCCTGCAATTGGCATTGAAATCAGCCGCAAAGATTGCGACACGGCAATTGAACGGCTACGGCAAAACGTGTTTAATTTTGAGGAAGCCGTATGACCCTTGCCGCCTTGCGCCTAAGTAGCCCCTTCGCCAAAGGCCGCGCTTCTGCCGCCATCACGAAGGCCAACAAGCGGAAGGCGTGCCTCGCGGCTGTGGCGAAGCGCGACTGGCGGCGGCTGAAACAGGTTCCGAACGCGCAGCGCAAGCATCGGAGCCGGGCGGAGATTGAAAGAATGGTTAAAACGATTGACAGCGCGAAATCGCAAGCGTAAATTGCGACGTGTTCAGGCTCAAGAGGCGCGGGCGTTTTTCTTTGCCCGTAACCTATTCCAAGATCAGAGCGCCTTGTTTGTGTGGATTAACGTCCCGTCTGTGAGCCTGAACAACCACAGAAAGCAAACAAGGCGCTCTGTGTTTTTAGGAGCAAGAAAAATGAAGAAAAGAGCAAAAGCCGCAAATAAGCCGATAACATTTACCGCAGTGTTTCTTGATCGCCTGAAGAAACTAGCTCGCATTTTCGGAGATTTATTTGGACGCAGCAAAAGCATTTGGGTGGAAAGTGAAACCTCATCAGTCTTTGCTACAAACGGACATTGGGGCGTAAAGTTGCCTGCGCCTGTTGGATTGGTGTCTTGTGCATTTAAGGCTTCTGATTTGCTGGCGTTTTTCAGACAGAAGCCGGATATGCAGATCGGAGAAAACGGGGAGCCAACTGCCAGCGGCGCAGTGCTGCCATATTCGCTGGTTACTGACGGATCGCAGGTTCCTGGCCTGTCAGGTGTAATGAAAGACACGTTTCAGAAGATTGTCGCATCGGGGCCGGTTGTGACGCTTAACCCAAAGTATTTGAAGGATGCTTGTGATGTTGCGATTCATTCTGGCTGGGAATCCCTGGCGCTTTACGTTATCAATCCTGAAACGCCGGTCTTGATGGTTGAGTCTGGATATTACGGGAAGCTGGATGCGCGGACGCTCCGCTTGCAGCCGGACGACCTTGAAAAAGAAATTCAACGCGGTGTGATTGTGATTATGCCGATGCGGTTGTCGGATAATATAGAAAGCTTTGATCCTAAGAAGGCTTTTTAGGAGCGAAAATGATTAGCACTGAGTTTCAATCTAACATTCTGGACGGCATCGCCGCATTGCAGGCAGCGTTAAACGACCAGCGCACATCTGCAAGGGCGCACGCGGAATGCGAACACGCTTACCGTCAAGCGCGGGCAATTGCCCTAACGACGCTGGCGGCTGACGGCACAAAGCGTACAGTTGACTTGGCGCAAGCAATGGTTGACATCCAATGCGACAAGCAAATGCTCCGGCTGCGATTGGCCGAAGCGCAGCACGAAAGCGACGGTGAGCTTGTGAAATCGCTTCGTCAGCAGTTGAGCGCGATGCAGAGCCTTTTGGGAACATACCGAGCGGAAGCAGAAGCGATTCGCTACGGACAAGGATCGGGAGCATAACATCAAAGTGCGGCTTGGGATTGCCGCTGTGGAGGTTGAGTGATGACGATTCGAGCGTTTGAGGTTTCAGTTATCGGCACTGATTGGACGAAGATCATCAACGCCGCAACAGCGGGTAAGGCCAAATACCAATACTGGCTTCATGTCACGGACGCTTGGCCGGATGTGCCAATCACGGCAATGCGCGCCCGGCTGTACAATAACGGTAAGCCGTACACGTCGCCGGATTTTGAGCGCAATGCTGCCTATCGCGGAATGCCTGAAGTGAAATGCGGGCAGCGGGTAAAAGTTGGCGCAAATGAAGGTGTGATTGTTGGCCATAATTCGTCTGCTAATTTTGACGTGCTGTTTGATGACAACGCGCTGAAATACCCTGGAATGCGGCTCAATGTTCATCCGCAGGAAATGGAGTTAATTTAATGACCATTGATAGTAATTACACGGTCTGCGTTCATTGTGGCGTTGAAACGTATGCGCCCGACGATTTGGATGATCCGCTTTGTGATGATTGCGAGGCGGAAGAAACCGCGATATTCGCCGAAGCCGAGGAAGCGGAAGCGATGTTGCGTAAAGCTGGTTTAGTGGAGGAAATGGAATGGCACAATCAATGAGTCAGTTTGCGGCGGGCTTCGATTATGAAGCGCATCAACGCCGAATGAAGAAGATCGGCCAGAAGGCAAACGCGGAAGTTGCCGAGCGCCGGGCGCAAGCCGCAGTCATTGAGAAAAAGGCAAAGCCGAAGCGAACAAAGAAGCTCGTTATCAGCGAAGACGAGCATCAGGCGGCTGTTATCAGATGGCGTGACGATCAGGTAATGCTTGGCCGGATGCCGGGCATCAATCTGTTATTCGCTATTCCGAACGGTGGCAAGCGCATATTGGGGGAAGCTCGAAAGCTTCGACGAACCGGCACAACCGCAGGTGTGTGTGACTTATTCTTGCCGATAGCCCGAAAGCAGAAAGATGGAAGCATTGCGCACGGTTTGTTTATCGAAATGAAATCTACAGTCGGCAAGGTGTCGCCTGCACAGCGGCAATTTATTGATGACGTGCAGGCGCAAGATTACGCCGTCCATGTGTGCTACTCCGCAACTGAGGCGATTGATAAAATTGAGCGGTATTACAGAGGGGATGCAGTATGAGCGAGCAAGCCGCGTTCAACTTTGACCAGCAAGCCAAACTACGCAAGGCCGCAGCCGATTGGATTACGGCCAATCCGCAAGCGTTCGCGCTGTTTGAGCGATTCGCACTAGAGATGGCCAACCGCAAGCGGCGATTCGGAATGAAAGCGCTTGCGGAGAGAGTACGATGGCAAGTTATGGCAACGTGGAAGAAAGACGCCGAAGGATTCAAGCTGAACAATAACTTGGTTTCGTTTTTATCCCGCGAGTTAATCAAGCGCTATCCTGAACTTGGCCACTACATTGAGCTTCGGCGATGTGCTGATGAAGTACCGGGAAAGCCAGTGCTAGAAGTTGTCAAGGAAGGAGTATGAGCGAAAGATTATCACCATCATCCATTGACGATCTCGAAGAAACACAAAAGGCGATAGGCCAATATAGCGAGCCTATTATACTGAAGCTTTGCGCCGAAATCCGCGCTTGCTGGGCAGACATTGCTGCCGCGACGGAAGCGATGAAGAAGCAGTCCGATGAGATGGCGCTACTTTGCACTATCGCGCTTGCCGTAGCGGAAGAGGAAGCACTTTCGACAGCCACGGAATCGGCGGCATTTGCGGCGCTAAGGGATTGGCAGAAGTGGAAGCGGGAAGAATAACTCACTACCTCAATGTTTCTCTATTGCACTATTGTCTCATCTCTGCTATCTTCTGCCTGCAATGAAAAACAAACTTCTAACTATTGACGACGTACTGGCTACCCTTGAAGACTTTATTTCTTGGGCTGGTGGAATTACTGCATTGTCGCGGACTTGGATCGCACAAGGACATACAGGCGCAACCGGGCAGATCATTGGCCGCATTCGCGCTGGCAAAGACGCGCCCACGCCTGCCGTACTCGCGGCGATGGGCTTGCAGCGGGTGACGCTGTACAAGGAAAAGGACGATGAAAAATGAACACAACACCAATTGAAAAATGTGCTATTGGGCTTGAAGCAGAATATGACGTAAAAGTTGCCACCGAGCGCGGCTGGTCAAAATTTGAAATCTTCCCAAATGGAAACCTGATTGGCACTTCGCCAATGGGCGAAACTGAAATGCCCGTGCCACGGTATCGTCGAGCGCTTAACAATGCTGCGCCTGATTTGCTCGCAGCGTGTGAGTTCGCGCTTAAATATCACAGGATGAAAATTGAACAGGGGAAAGATAGTTTCCCCGCTCAATTGGTAACAGCGTTGAAAAGTGCTATCGCTAGTGCGAAGAACGAAGGCTAAAGCAATGAACCTCACACACTACCAATCCGCCGCCGCTCGCAACGCCGAAGGGCTTACGGCTGACCGGCTCACGATGAATTTGATGATTGCGACGGGTGCAATGGCCAAGACGCAGCTTGCCGCTGAAGATGTGACCACGAAGCCATTCAATGACGCGGCGTTGATGCTGTTTCGTCAATCCTACAGCGAGGCAGCGGAAGTGCAGCTTGCGGCAATCATCTTTAACGCGGCGGCACTGGCTGACCGCTTCGGCATTGCGCTTGAGCCGTTGCTGATGCGACAGGTGGAGAAGATGCAGGGGATAACGGATAGCGGAAGATTGCGAATGAAGGGAGACGGGAAATGATGACTGAAAATTACACTGAGGACTTAGGGAACGGTGTCGAACTGGAAATGATCTCTATCCCTGGCGGGTCGTTTTTGATGGGGTCGGATGATTTTGACGATACGCGGCCCATCCATCGCGTGACGCTCTCGCCGTTCGAGATGGGTAAATATCCCATTACACAGGCCCAGTACAAGGCAGTAATGGGCAACAATCCATCACGCTTCAAAGGCGACAATCTGCCGGTTGAGTCCATCTCTTGGCACGACGCGGTAGAGTTCTGTCGTAGACTCTCGCGGCAGACTGGCCAACACTGGCGTCTGCCTACTGAGGCCGAATGGGAGTACGCCTGTTTGGCTGGTTCAACCGGAAAGTATTGTTTTGGCAATAATGAGACGTTGCTGAAGGATTACGCTTGGTACGGTAAAAACTCCGACAGCAAAACTCATCCGGTCGGAGAAAAACTACCCAATAATTGGGGTTTGCACGATATGCACGGCAACGTTTGGGAGTGGTGTCAGGATTGGTATGCGCCGTACTCAAGCAACACAGCCACAGACCCGCAAGGCCCAGCGGACGGCGATTACCGTGTTCTGCGGGGCGGCTCGTGGGTCAGCGATCGAGGCATCGCGCGGGCTGTCTTTCGTGACTACTACTTTCCGGCCTTCCGTGACCTCAATATCGGTTTTCGGGTAGTTCGGAGTTCCGCCCGCCAGGAGTGACTCGCTTTCAACCCCTACGGGGTATCGCTCGTTTCTACAGATTCCGCCGCCCCTTCGGGTGTTGCCCAGAGAGGCGGGTTGCGAAAATAACACTTGCAACGTCTTAGCTTGCGTGCTAATATCTGTCTATGGAAACAAACGAAAAGCAAACAGAAGAGATTCGGCGCGCAATCAAGACCTTCTTGAATAGCGGCGAGTATGGTCGCGGCTGCTATAAGGGCGAAGCGCCTTGCAAAACGACATTGTATTTTGATGGCGGTCACGTTTCTGAAACCGAAGACTTTCAGTTGTTTTACGTTTTGCATTCCGATTTCAATCGCCAGTATCTTAACCCGTCAAATCTAGGATTCTAAAGGCGAACGATGCCAAACACATCCATTATTACTCAATTCGTCAACTCGATCATTGAAATTGAGATGGAAGAGCGAAATATGAGCCGCGCAGATATGGCGCGCGCGCTTGGTATTAGCCCGGTGACCGTAACCGTCGCACTGAATAACCGCGAACGTGACTGGAAAATCACCACGCTGGATGATTGGGCAACCGCTCTCAATTGTAACCTACATATTGAGTTTCGCCCTCGCAAAAAGAGAGGTAAAAAGTGACGCACAAACGACTAAGCAAAAAGAAGCAATCGCGTCGTGACTACTTGCATCCAGCACTTGCAGCAATAAGGGATACGGCAATGAATACGGATGTGCCGCTTAATCCAGAGGTGCTAAAAATGGCAGGCTCAATTATCGAAAAAGTTGTGTCCATTCCAAACGAACCTGACCAGACCAAATATGAGCGGGACACCCTTATCTGGGCGCTGATTGATATAACCGGCGAACCGAATGCGGACTTATTTGGCGAAGCTATCGCGGAAATCAAAAAGCTGAAAGAGATACGCGAGGGTGCAACGCACTGGGCAGGTAACGCGGTGCATTTCCAGCAACAGGCGGGCGAACTGCAAGAGCGGCTGGCGGGTTCGCAGCGGCTGGTCGAAAGCCAGCGGGACGTGATTCGCAAACTCCGCTCTGAAGAGTGGCAATCGCGCCTTCTGCTTTCCGAACTGGTAAGCACTGAAGCCTGTCAGTTGGACCATCACGGTTATTGCCAGTCTCACGGATGGATGAGAACGGAGCCGACCTGTCCACACGGTAGGGCAGAGGCATTACTAAGAAAGGGGCATCGCCATCCGGCGTAGCCACTGCGGGGCAGCGGGGCGGGCGGAAGACACCGGAAGCCCTGGCCCGTCTCCATTCCGGCGGCTCGCTCAACCGCTCGCACGCCTTCACTGCCGAGGGCCGGGGGTCGTCACTTGCCCCTACAGGGCGGCGTTCCTTCGTTGTGTCGTCCCCCTTCCGGCCCGGACACTGAGGGCGCGTTAGCGCCGGAAGCGGTGGACCAAATCCCGAACGAGATGCTAGATGCCGCATATAAAGCGGCATACGCAAAGAACTATTGCACGCAGTTTGCGGCGCGGATGATCGTGCAGGCCGTCCTCGAAGCTGCTGGCGTGCCTGCATTGCTTGCGCGAATTGCTGAACTGGAAGCGGAAAACGAAGAATTGGCGCTACGATTATCGGAGAATGAATAATGACCAAACGACTCGACCAAATCCGCAAAGGTGACACCGTGCGCCTGCCATCGGGTGCAATCGTTACCGCTGCCGAAGATGCGGAGCGCGTAGTCATCGAATCCTGGCGCTTCCCAGTCGAAGGCCGGATGCCGTGCGACCACGTAGGCGGCGCGGCAAGCGATGAGTTGGCGTTGGCGGAAGAGTGGCCGGAAGCGATTGGGGTGGAAGGGCTATGAGCGAATGCAACTGCTTTCTGAATCCGATGGAAACGTGCGGAGACTTGGCATCAATGGCTACGGTTTGCGTATGCGCAGACTATGGATTGGTTGCGCAGGATCACAGAACGTTTCCGTCTTGACTGGACATTATTCCTTGCCAGTGTGGTGAGGGGAAAGCGCGGGGAGGCGTGAGCGAATGATTGAAGTAGTGGTAATTTCTGACGCATCGGAAATCGTTTTACCGGATTCGTTCAAGTGTCCCATCTGTGGCGCAGCTATTCAGGTTGAAGAGGTTGCGGAATGGTTCAAGGATGATGATGATAACTGGAAAGCCGAAGCCGTGAAAATTGATTGTGCTACGTTTCCAGGATACGAATCGGAGGATTTTCACAGTTGGCAGCGCGGCCACTGGTCAATGCCTTACGTGGACTGGATGCCGTTGGAAAAGCGTGTCACGGACTGGGTCAATGCGCGATATTCTTGGCAGCTATAG
>CAZDWZ010000029.1:0-22528 GCA_964509425.1 uncultured Bdellovibrionales bacterium
CGTCGGGTGCGGGCTGGTGGTCGTCATCCTGGTCGGCTTCCTGTTCGACTGGCGGACGGCCCTGATCAGCCTGACCGCCATCCCGCTGTCGCTGGTGTCCGCCGTGGTGGTGCTGACGGCGTTCGGGGTGACGCTCAACACGATGGTCATCGCCGGGCTGGTGATCGCCCTCGGCGAGGTGGTGGACGACGCCATCATCGACGTGGAGAACATCGTCCGCCGGCTGAGACTGAATCGGGCCGCGCGGAACCCACTCTCCGCCTTCCGCGTCGTCATCGACGCCTCGCTCGAGGTCCGGAGCGCGGTCGTCTACGCGACCCTCATCGTGGTCATCGTGTTCCTCCCGATCTTCTTCCTGGACGGCATCGCCGGGTCGTTCTTCCGTCCGCTCGCGTCGGCCTACATCCTCTCGGTGCTCGCCTCGCTCGTCGTCGCGCTCACCGTCACGCCGGCCCTCTCCTACATGCTCCTCACGTCCCACCGCGGGCGGGAAGAGGAGGCCCCGGTCGCCCGCGGACTGCGGCGCGTGTACGCCGCCGTGCTGCCGGCGCTTATTCGTCGGCCGTTCGCCGCCATCGGGGTGATGGTCGCCACGTTCGTGCTCAGCGCCGCGATGACGACCCGGTTCGGCTCGGAGTTCCTGCCCGAGTTCCAGGAGACGGACTTCCTCATGCACTTCGTGACCAAGCCCGGCGCGTCCGTCGAGGAGATGGACCGGGTGACGGTCATCGCGAGCAAAAAACTCCGGGCCATCCCCGGCGTGCGGAACTTCGGCTCGCACATCGGCCGGGCCGAGGTCGCCGACGAGGTCTACGGCCCGAACTTCACCGAACTCTGGATCAGCGTCGATCCGGACGTGGACTACCCGGCCACGGTGAAGAAGATCCAGACCGTGATGGACGGCTACCCCGGCATGTACTGCGACGTGCAGACGTACCTGAAGGAGAGGAGTAAGGAGGTCCTGTCGGGGACGAGCGCGAGCATCGCCGTGCGGCTGTTCGGCCCGGACATGGACAAACTCCGGGCGAAGGCGAAGGAGGCCGAGAAGGTGATGGCGACGGTGGCGGGCGTGACGAACTTGAAGGTCGAGTCCCAAGTGCTCGTGCCGCAGGTCGAGGTGCGCCTCCGCCCCGAGGCGGCCGAGCGCTACGGCCTCACGCCGGGACACGTCCGCCGCGCGACGACGACACTCCTCCGCGGACTGAAAGTCGGCGAAGTCTACGAGGGCCAGAAACGGTTCGACGTGGTCGTCTGGGGCGTCCCCACATGCCGGGACGACGTGGCTTCCCTCCAGGCACTCCCGATCGACACCCCGGCCGGCGTCCAGGTCCGCCTCAAGGACGTGGCCGACGTGGCGGTCGTGCCGATGCCGAACGAGATCAAGCGGGAGGCCGCGTCCCGCCGGCTCGACATCACCTGCAACGTGCAAGGGCGCGACCTCGGTGCGGTCGCAGCCGAGGTCGAAGAAAAGGTGAGGGGGCTGAACTTCGAAGCTGGGTACCACCCCGAGTTCCTCGGCGAGGAGGCCGCGCGCCGCGAGTCGAGTAACCGCCTCGCGGCCCTCGCGGCCCTCGCCCTCGCCGGCGTCGTCCTCGTGATCTACTCCGACTTCAAGTCGTGGCGGACGACGGCGATGGTCGCACTCACGCTCCCGTTCGCGCTGGTCGGCGGCGGGGTCGGCGTCGCGGTCACCGGCGGAATCCTCTCGCTCGGCTCGCTCGTCGGGTTCGTCACCGTCCTCGGGATCGCCGCGCGGAACGGGATCATGCTCGTGAGCCACTACCGGCACCTGGAAGACCACGAGGGATTCGCGTTCGGCGAAGACCTCGTGCGGCGCGGCTCGGAGGAGCGGCTCGCGCCCATCCTGATGACCGCACTCGCCACGGGCCTCGCACTCCTGCCCCTCGTGCTGAGCGGGCAGAAGCCGGGTCACGAGGTCGAGTACCCGCTCGCGGTCGTCATCCTCGGCGGACTCGTGACCTCGACGCTGCTGAACCTCTTCCTCCTCCCGCCGCTCTACCTGCGGTTCGGCCGGCGGCCCCACGCGGTGGAGGCCGAATGACGCTCACCAACCGACTCACGCTGTTCACACTCGCCGGCCTGGCCGTGGTCCTCGCCGCCTTCTCGGGCACCGTGTTCACGCTCGCCCGGACGCACCTGTTCCGGCAACTGAACGACCACGCAGCCGCCACCCTGGACACGCTCGTCGCGGCCGCCGAGGTCGAATCGGACGGCCTGGAGTGGGAGCTTCACAGCCGGCGACTACAGTTCCGCGGCGACGGCCCGCCGCCGGTCTGGGCGGTGTTCGACGAGACCGGTCGGCGGCTCGACGGGTCGGCTTCCCCGCCGCGGCCGCTCGATGAGTTCGCAGTCGTCGGCCCCGACATGGTTCAGAGCCGGGTCAACGCCACGTGGGACCGGAGCCACTGGCGGGTCCTCCGCCGCACCCTCCAGCACCCATCACCGGGTGCCGTCCGGAGTACCCCTGAGCGGCTGCGGTACAAGTCCCTCGTCTTCGTCACCGCGAGCCCGGTCGCCCCGGTGAACGACCTACTGAGCGCCCTCGCCTGGGGGCTCGCCGGCGTCTCCCTCGCGTTGTGGGTCGCCACCGGTGTCGGCAGCCGGTGGGTGTGCCGCCGCGCGCTCGACCCGGTCAGCCGGATGACCGCCGCCGCAAAGCTCATCACCTCCGCCGATCAAGGAAGCAGGCTCCCGGTCCCGGACAACCGCGACGAACTCCACGACCTCGCTGCGGCGTTCAACGACCTCCTCACCCGTCTCGAACTCGCGTTCGCGCGGCAGCGGCAGTTCACCGCCGAGGCGTCGCACCAACTCCGCACCCCGCTCACCGCCATGCTCGGGCAAATGGAGGTCGCCCTCCGGCGTGAACGAGACCCCGAGGAATACCGGCGCGTCCTGAACTCGGCGATGTCACAGGCCGAGCGGCTCCGCGGCATCGTCGAGATGCTCCTCTTCCTCGCACGCGCCGAGGCCGAGGCGCGCATGCCGGACCTCGTCGCCGTTGACCTCACGACGTGGCTCCCCGCGCACGTCTCGGCGAACTGGGGGAGCCACGCGCGAGGGCGTGACCTCGGCGTCGTCGTGCCGACCGGAACACCGGCCGTCGTCCGCGCACAGGCGGCGCTCCTCGGGCAGGCGGTGGACAACCTGATCGACAACGCGCTGAAGTACAGCGAGCCCGGCTCCCCCGTCCTCGTCCGGGTCGAGTCCGACGCCCGCGGCACGCTCGTCGCCGTCGAGGACCGCGGCCGCGGACTCACAGACGCTGACGTCGGCCAGGCGTTCGAACCGTTCTACCGCTCCTCCGAAGTAAGGGAGGCGGGCATCGGCGGGTTCGGCCTCGGACTCGCGGTGACGGCGAGAATCGCGTCGGCGTTCGGGGCCACGCCGACGGCGGAAGCGAGAAGCGACGCGGGCGCACGATTCGCGATCCGGTTCCCTGCGGCGAACCGAGAATAACAACTCTGCTACTGCCGTCTCCTCATCTCCGCACCGAGCGTCGCGCGAGTGGCCCGAAGAGGTGACGCCGTATACTGCCCCCCACCGAAGCGGGGGGGGACGATGTCGAAGCAGGGACTGGCAATTCTGATCGGCGGGCTGTTGCCGGCGATTCTGTTCGGGATGTCTGGCGTGCTCCAGAAGACGGCCTCAAGGACCGGCATTGGGCCGGGGCCGTTCATCCTCATCACCGGGCTGGTGACGGCGGCCATCGGAGGGGCGATTACGCTCGCTCAGCGCGACTCGTCCGCCACGTGGTCCGGAGCAGCCCAGACCGCGGGGTTCGCCGCCATCTGGTGCGTCAGCAACGTCGCCGCCGTGATCGCACTGGGGCGTTACGAGGGGCGGGTGAGCGTGATCGTCACGCTCTACAACATGAGTACGCTTGTCGCGGTCACGCTCGGCCTGGTCCTGCTCGGGGAGTGGCAGGGCGTGAACGTCTGGAGACTCCTCGCCGGGGCCATCCTGATCGTCGCCGGAGGGGCGTTGGCAGGCACAGCGGTGAAGTGATCGGCCGACGGAAGACCATGAGATCTCCGGCCAGCGCGTCCCGACCAATGTTACGCGCTGGGTTGCTTCGCGACGCGCTCCGAAGGTGAGAGCGGACCGAAATCTCGACTCGCTACTTCGCCGACTTTGGCGGTTCGGCACCTGCCCGCGGGTCAAGAAGTCTCGACTCCTTGACCCACGTTTCGAATGGGATGTCTCGCTCGGCACGGACCTGAGTGTATGTGCTGATCACCCGATCGAGAGTTGGAAACTTCTGCCAGAATGCTTTCCAGTCCCGCTCCAACTGAAAGTACCCGTACTTCAGCGAGAGCTGCTTCTGGGCCTCGTGCGGGGGCATGTGCTCTGCTTCGATCAGCCAGATGGCAGAAGCGACGCCTGACCGGTGCGAGCCGCTCGAGCAGTGCACCAGAATTGGCTGCGGAAGCTCGTGGTAAGCGCTGATCAAGTCAAGAATGCCGTCCCGCTGGTCGGCACGTGAACTCGAAAACGGGATGTGCCGATACGTCGCACCCCCGCGACGGGCCGCATCGGCCTCCGTCAACCCGGTGTCGTCCGGGGCGTCGTCGTCCAGGCGCAGGTCGATGACCGACTTGATGTGGTGGATCGAGACCAGTTCGCTCAGGTCGTCGCGTGACATCTGGGCGGAGCGGTAGAAGCGGCCCGGAACTACCTCATGAAAGTTGTGCCGGAAAATCGCGTTCGCGGCGTAGCTGGTGAGGTACGTCGAGTCCGTGAACAACTGGAACGTCAGCAAAAACGTGAGCACACCGGCAATCAGGATCGGGCGAAGTCGCATGGGGATTATCACCGAAAAGAAGAGTCGCGCTCGGGACGGAGCGCTCTGCGAACGACAAATATCCCGACGCGGTTGATGTTGCAATCGACTGGAATTCGACTGATTGACGCTGCATCATAAAGGACGTTATGTTGCAGCGCGTGAGCGAGAGGGGGATCACAGGTCGGGTGTCGGGAGCACAACTCTCCGACTGGTACGCGGCAGGCCGGGTTCCGGCCGCGGTCGACCGTGCCGGGCCGAAGGCGCGAAAACGATTCCTGGAGTTCTTCACCGCGACGATCAGGAACGAGAACACCCGACTGGCTTACGCCCGTGCGGTCGGTGCGTTCTTCCGCTGGTGCGAAGCGTTCCAGCTCGACCTCATCGACATCGAACCCATCCACGTCGCGGCCTACATCGAGCAGCACGCCGGCTCGCCGCCGACCGTAAAGCAGCACCTCGCCGCGGTCCGAATGCTCTTCGACTGGCTGGTCATCGGCCAGATCCTCGCGGTGAACCCCGCGTCCTCCGTTCGCGGGCCGAAGCACGTCGTGAAACGCGGGAAAACGCCGGTCCTTAGTGCGGACCAGGCCCGCCATCTCCTCGACTCCATCGACACCGCCAAGCTCTCCGGCCTGCGGGACCGCGCACTCGTCGCGGTCATGGTCTACAGCTTCGCGCGGGTGAGCGCCGCGGTCGGCCTTCGCGTCGAAGACTACTACCAGGAGGGGAAGCGGTGGTGGCTCCGCTTCCACGAGAAGGGAGGCAAAGTCCACCAAGTGCCGGTTCACCACACGGCCGAGGCATACCTCGACGCCTACCTCTCGGCCGCGAGACTCGGGGACGAAAACAAGAGTCCCCTCTTTCAGTCGGTCACCCGCGACGGGCTCCTCTCGGGCCGGCGGATGACCAGGACCGACGCCTTCCGGATGGTAAAGCGCCGGGCCAAGCAGGCCGGAATTCCGGAGAACACCTGCAACCACACGTTCCGCGCGACCGGCATTACGGCATATCTCGAAAACGGCGGCACTATCGAGAACGCCCAGGCCATCGCAGCCCACGAGTCGCCGCGGACGACGAAGCTCTACGACCGGACGAGCGACGAGATCACGCTCGACGAGATCGAGCGGATCCTCATCTGACCTCTCTTGCCACGGCCTCTGACTCGATCGGGGGAAAGGCATCACCGCGGCTTACTCCTTCGGACTTGTCGACGCGGCACGAACCGGCACGCAGAGGGAGACGCGAGGGAGAATCCGTATGACCGTTCCTCGCGGTGGATCTTGTTTGAACACGGTCTCGAACCGAACCTGGTCGAGTACCTTCCCCTCGCCAGTGACGTTCGTAAGTGGGGAATCCGCCAGAGCTATCGCGACGCCCTGGGGGTCGAGAAGCGTGACCGTGACCTCACCGGAAAGCGGCGATGTGCCGCTGAAGCCTCGCAGCCGGCCTGAAACAACGAGTTGATCGTCCCGCCGTTCCGCACTCACCGCGAAGGTGCAGCCGGCGACGCCGACCGTTTCGGCGCGGTAGTAGCCCGTCGAAACGCGATCGCTGATTATCCGGTCGCAACCGAAGACGGCGAACTGGAGCACGATGAACGACACCAGGTGGAAGCCATTTCGCCCTCCGCGCGGGAATGCCCGAAGCAAAACTCTCATCCGGCGGCAGCTACTCAAGAGACATCTCGTCGGTGGGGCAGAATCGAGGGTCAAGTCGGATGCCCCGATTACTCACCCACGACCACGACCCGAGGGTGAGAACGTGTGAGTAGTCAGGAGGGAGGTGCTCGTTCGGGTCACCCAGTTTGAGGCGAGGAATGATGAGGTCTTTCGGCACGGCATCGACAAGTGACAAGGACTCCACCGGAACAACGTCCAGAGGTCGGTCGACTTCATTGGCGTCGACTCGCCCGTAGAAGTACGACGAGGAGTGATTCCTGTTCCCGAGCACCCCCACCGACGAGAGGGCCGACGTCGTGAACCTCGTCAGGCAACGGAGCATCGGCTTGGCCGAGAATCGCTGGCTCACCGGGGCCTCAAGCAAAACCAGGGCGAACGCGAAGAGGGAGACGAAAGACACGGCGAAGGCCGAGAGCAGGTTCACCTGGGGAGCGGCCGGGTTCCGGTGCAAGAGGATCGGCACGGCGACTAAGCAGGCGAGCGGAAGGAACACCAGCGAAGCAATACGAGAGTCGAATCCAAGCACGAAGAAGCCCACGGCCAGGAGGAGTGCGGCGAACGGCGCAAGGTAGACCCCTTTCGTAAGCCAGCCCCGGAGACGTAGCGACGCTTGGTCGCTGGACAGCACGGTCGCGGCGAGGAGCGAGAAACCCGCGAGTCCGGGGATCGCGTAGGTGATGAGAAGTTGCCGGGCGAAGGTAAACATGACGAGCGGGGCCGCAGCCCAGAGGCACAGGTAGACCAGGCTGCCTTTACTCTTGAGAAGAAGGGATCTCAGGTTCCTTCGTCTTGTGAACAACTCGCCAGCGAGGAGCGGCGTCCAGGGAAGACAGCCGAGCGCGTAGAGCATCCAGATGGACCCGTAGGGCTTCATGTGCCCCGTCCCGTACTTGTCGCCGTACTCCGAGTAAAGAAACCGTCCGAGGTTTTCCTGGAGGAAGAAGTAACGCAAGAACCCCGGATTCGCCTGTTCGGAAAGGAAGAACCAGGGGACGGTGATCGCGAGAAAGAAACCGATCCCTGCCTTCCACGGGAGCGCCCGCATCCACTTCAGGTCGAGGCTCACCGCCGACCACCCGAGAATCGGGATCGCCGCAAGGGCGACGGCCACGGGCCCCTTCGTCATGAATCCGAAGGTCGTCGCGACAAAAATCAGCAAGCCGGGCCAGAAGCGACGAGAGGAATCGCCCGCCACCGCGAAGTGGGTGAAGGCGGTCAGGGCACCGCCGACGCACGCCGCGAGCGTGAAGTCGACGATTGACGCACCGGAGAAGAAGAACCCGAGGACGGTCGAAGCGAATATCAACGTTGCAGCGAGTCCCACTTCCCGCGTGCACAACAACTTGGCGACAGACCAAACGCACCAACAGAGAAACACGAAGGAAAGGAAACTCGGAATTCTCGCCGCCCACTCGTCGAACCCGAACGCGGAAAACGCTCCGGCCGTCAGCCAGAAGTGGAGCGGCGGCTTCCCCAGATACGGCACGACCTTCCCGGCGATCGGCAGGTGGGGCGTGAGCCAGTCGTGGTCGAGGTTCATCTGCTGGGCGATGAACGCGTAGCGCCCCTCCGTCGGGTCGAGGAGCGCGGGAAAGTCGAGCGTGAGTGCGCGGAGGAGGCAGACGACAACGAGTGCGGGGAACAGCCAAGTGGCAGGTATTTGGTCCGCCCGCGAGCGGGTAAACAAGTTCATTCGGGGCACATCGTGATCACCTACGGTTGAGCAACCGGTAGACGATCGTGAGCTGGGTTCTATGCACACCCTGCCATTCTTTTTCCCCGAGCGCCACAGTCAGACGCGAGCACCCGAGAAGCCCCTCGCCCTCGGGCGTCAGGTCGCGAGCAAGAGCATCCCGGCCACGATGAGCGCCCCGCCGAGAGCGACCTTTAACGTGAGAGGCTCTCCCAGGAACACCACAGCGAAGAAGATGACGAGAGCGACGCTGAGCTTGTCCACTGGCGCAACGCGAGACGCGGGTGCCATCTGTAGCGCGCGGAAGTAGCAGAGCCACGAAAGCCCCGTCGCGATGACGGAGAGTACGAGCATCAACACCCCGTACCGCGAAAGCCGCGACAGAGGTTCCCACTCGTTTCGGAGCGCGACGATCACCACAGCCACTACCAGAATCACGAGCGTGCGAATGAGCGTTGCCAGGTTCGAGTTTATCTCGGAGACGCCGATTTTCCCGAGGATCGCGGTTAACGCCGCAAAGACCGCCGAGCCGAGGGCGAAGAGGAGCCAACTCGAACCCGCGTTCGCCTGACCGTCCATCGTTGTCCTCCGCATAGGGCCGCCCTTCCAGGAATGTGGAGTCGGGAGTTACCGGCTACGCCTCCGCCCCTGCACCTCCCCTTCCCCGCTTCCGAATGACTTTACCGGCGGCCGCTTCAACCATGCGCACCCATCAGAAACGAGCGGGAGCCCTTCGGCACCCGCCGGTTGAGAGCTCGAATGCACTGGCATGGTAGGGGTGTGCGTTCGAACCGGTTCGCCGGCCGTGTCCCGCGGTGATCACTCGAACATTGAGGAGTGTGACACCCAGTCGCGGAACGTGACCGCGCTTTCGCCCCGGACTCGGGCGTACTCGCTGATCGCCCGGTCGAGTGTCGGGCGACCCTGCACAATTTCCTTCAGCCTCCGCTCGGGCCAGAAGAATCCGTACCTCATCGTTAGTTGCTCGGCCGCCTCTTCCGGCGTGCGGCCTTCTTCTTCGAGCAACCATACCGCCGAAGCAACGCCCGCCCGGTGCGTGCCGCTCGAACAGTGAACCAGGACCGGCCGCGGGAGTTCGTCGAACGCGGCGGCGAGTTCGAGCAGGCTCTTCCGCTGGTCGATGCGGGCACTCGAAAACGGCACGTGCCGGTACACCGCGCCGCCCCGGCGGGCGGCATCGGCTTCGGTCAGTCCGGTGCCGTCGGGTGCGTCCGCCGTCAACCGCAGATCGATGACCGACTTGATCCCGTGCTCCCGGACCGCCCGAGTGAGTTCGTCCCTCGGCATCTGGGCGGAGCGGTAAAGCCGGCCGGGTACGACCTCGTGGAAGTTGTTCCGGAACAGGGCGTTCGCGGCGTAACTCGTGAAGTAGGTGGAGTCGCTGCCCATCTGATACCCGAGCATCAGAATGAGGACGGCCGCGAGCACAACCCACCGACGCATACGAGGCGTCGCGACCGGGGATGGGCGTGCGTGAGGCACTTGTTCCGCGTCCCGCACGAAATCGCCGTGCTCGCGAGGAAAATGCCGGGGCGTGGGTGCCCCGCGATCCAGTCGGCCGCTTTGCACCCAGTTTTCCTTTTCGACGAAGTTCGAGCGCACAACCGGTCTCTACCCCCTCTTCCCGCTTGACACCTCGGGACACAGCGAGAGCCGCGGGAAAACCTGGATTACGGTGCCCGGCGGCGGAACCGCGTCGAACACCGCATCGAACTCGGGATGTGCGTGGCTCGTGCGGCGGTGGCCGACTAAGCGGATCGCTCCGGACCGCGCAGCGACTTCCTTCCCTTCCGGCGAAACGAGTCGAACAACAACGGAACCATCGACGGGCGTGACGATCCGCATCCCGCGTAGGCGGCCTTCGACGTGGAGCTTCCCGTCCCGCGCTTCCGCCGTCGCCGCCGCCTCGCACCCGGAAACACCCACCGTCTCTACGCGGTAGACACCGCGGGCGACGAGATCACGGTGAACCCACCCGCAGCCCGCAAGAAGAAGCACCACCTGGATGCCGACCGTTCTCACCGTCATGGCCTTGCCTCCTGAGCGGGCGGGGCCACTCGGCGCATCACCAACCGGTAGAGCGCGGGCAGCACAAACAGCGTCAGCGCCGTTGATGTCACGATGCCGCCGATGACGACGACCGCGAGCGGCCGTTGCACTTCAGCCCCGGTGCCGGTCGCGAGCGCCATCGGCACGAACCCGAGCGCCGCCACGACCGCGGTCATCATCACCGGCCGGAGCCGGGTGAGCGAACCGCTCACGATGGCCTCGTCCCGCTCCATGCCGTGGAAGAAAAGGCCGTTGATGAACGAGACCATGACCAGCCCGTTCAGCACCGCGACTCCGGAGAGAGCGATGAACCCGACCGCCGCCGAGATCGAGAACGGCAAACCGCAGGCCCAGAGCGAGACGATGCCACCGGAGAGCGCGAGCGGGACCGCGCTAAAGACCATGAGCGCCTGCCGCACCGAGCCGAACGTTCCGAACAGGAGGAGGAAGATGAGGAAGAAGCACACCGGCACCACGATGGTGAGCCGCTTCTTGGCCGCGGTCAGGTTCTCGAACTGCCCGCCCCAAGTCATCCAGTAACCCGCCGGCAGTTTGACTTTGGACTCGATGGCGGCCTGGGCCTCGCCGACGAAGCTCCCGAGATCCCTGCCGCGGACGTTCGCCTGGACGACGATGCGCCGCTTGCCGTTCTCCCGGCTGATCTGATTCGGGCCGTCCACGAGGGCGAGGTCGGCGACCGAGGAGAGCGGGACGTAGCCGGGGGCGTGATCCGCTGGCGCGCCCTCCTCCTCGCCGGGCTCTGGCTTCGGCAGCGGGACGGGGAGGCGTCGCAGTTGATCGAGGTCCGCACGCAAGGCCTCGGGGAGCCGGACGAGCAGGTTGAACCGCCGGTCGCCCTCGAACACAAACCCCGCTTCCTTTCCACCGACCGCGGTGGCGACTATGTCCTGGACGTCCTTCACGCTCAGCCCGAGCCGAGACGCCTCTCTCCTCTTCACCGTGATGTCGAGCATCGGCAGGCCGGTAACCTGTTCGACACGCACGTCGCTCGCGCCGGGAATCTTCCGCAGAACGTTGAGTACTTCTTGCGCGGCCGGCAGCATCCTCTCGTAGTCGTCGCCGAAGAGTTTCACCGCCACGTCGCTCCGCACGCCCGCGATGAGTTCGTTGAACCGCATCTGGATCGGCTGCGTGAACTCGTAGTTGTTGCCCGGCAACTTCTCCACCGCCGCCTGAATCCGCTTGACCAACTCCGCTTTGGCAAGCGTCGTGTCGGGCCACTCAGCTTGTGGCCTCAAGATGATGAAGGTGTCAGACACGTTTGGCGGCATCGGGTCGGCCGCCAGCTCGGCCGTACCGGTCTTCGAGAAGACGAAGGCGACCTCCGGCAGGCGGCTCACCGCGCGTTCGACCGAGAACTGCATGTCTTGCGACTGCGTGAGTCCCGTCCGCGGCATCCGCAGCGCGTGGAGGGCAATGTCTTTCTCGTCGAGTGTGGGAACGAACTCCTGCCCCAGCGTCGAGAAGAGTGCGATCGAGAGAACGAAGGCAACGGCCGCCGCACCGACCACCGGGAGCGCGAACCGGAGACTCGCTCGAAGCGCCGGCTCGTATCCCTTCTTCAAGAGCCGAATCAGGATGTTCTCCTTCTCCGTGATGTTCCCGCCCAGGCCGAGGGCGACCATCGCCGGGATGAAGGTGAGCGAGAGGACGAACGCCGCAGACAGGGCGAAGATGACGGTAATCGCCATCGGCTGGAACATCTTCCCCTCGATCCCGGTAAGGAACAGGATCGGAATGTAGACGGTGATGATGATGGCCTCGCCGAAAGCCGTCGCCCCCCGCACCTCGCGGCTCGCTTCGTACACGGTGTCGAGGCGCTCGGCCAGCGTGAGCCGCCGGCCGAGTTCGTGCTGCCGCTCGGCGAGGCGGCGGACGCAGTTCTCGACAATGATGACCGCCCCGTCGACGATGAGGCCGAAGTCAATGGCCCCCAGGCTCATCAGGTTCCCGCTCACCCGTCCCTGGACCATGCCGATCGCGGTCAGGCACATCGAGAGCGGGATCGCGAGGGCGGTGATGAGGGCGGCGCGGATGTTCCCGAGGAGGAGGAAGAGGACGACGATGACGAGGATGGCCCCCTCCGTCAGGTTCTTCTCCACCGTGCCGATCGTCGCATCGACCAACTTGGTGCGGTTCAGCACCGGCTTCGCGCGCACGCCGGGCGGGAGCGACTTGTTTACCTGCGCGAGCTTCTCGTCTACCGCCTTCGCCACCGTGCGGCTGTTCTCGCCGATGAGCATGAGGGCGGTGCCGACAACGACCTCTTCGCCGTTCTCGCTCGCGGATCCCGTCCGGAGTTCAGAGCCGAGCACCACCGAACCGACATCCCTCACGCGCACCGGGATGCCCCGCTGCTCGCGGATGACGACATCGGCGATCTCCCCCTCGTTCCTGAGGAGCCCGGAGGAGCGGACGACGTAGGACTCGCCCCGCTGCTCGATGTAACCCGCGCCAGTGCTCTGGCTGTTTCGTTCGAGCGCGCTGAGAATGTCGTCGAGCGTCACCTCATACGCGATCAACTTCGTCGGGTCGGGTTGGACGACGTAGTGCTTGAGGTACCCGCCGATCGCGTCCACGCCGGCGACTCCGGTGACGGTCTTTAGCTGCGGGCGGATCACCCAGTCCTGGAGTTCGCGGAGATAGGCCGCCTTCTCAAGCGGCGTCCGGAGCGTGCGGCCCTCGGGCGTCAGGTACGACCCGTCGGGCCGGAAGCCGGCGTCGGATGTCGCCCCCTCGGCCTTGCCCGCGTTTTCGTACTCCACGACCCACATGTAAATCTCGCCGAGGCCGGTCGAGATCGACCCCATACGCGGGTCCGCTCCGGGCGGGAGTGCGGCCCTCGCCTCGGCCAACCGCTCGTTCACCTGCTGGCGCGCGAAGTAGATGTCGACGGCGTCGTCGAAGACGGCCGTGACCTGGGAGAACCCGTTCCGGGAAAGCGAGCGGGTGTAGGACAGGCCGGGTATCCCGGCGAGTGCCGTTTCGACCGGGAACGTGATCTGCTTTTCGACCTCCGTCGGGGAGAAGGCGGGGTGGACGGTGTTGATCTGCACCTGGTTGTTCGTGATGTCGGGCACCGCGTCGATCGGGAGGCGGAGCAGCGACTCGACCCCGACGAGGGCCGCGCCCACGGTGAGGAGGATGACGAGGAGCCGGTGGTGAATGGAGAAGTGAAGAACTCGCTCAAGCATAGTGTGACCCGTCCTGCTCAGTGTTCGTGCTCGGCTTCGCCTTTCTCAAGGTCGGCCTGGAGGATGAAGGTGTTCCCGCCCGCATACTTGGTCCCGGCCGCGAGCCCCTTCAGGATCTCAGCCCGGTCCTTGTCCTGCCGCCCCGTGACGACCGGCCGCGCCTCGAAGCGCCCCGGCTCTTCCTCGACGAAGACCACCGTCTTTCCCTCGCTCGTCCGGAGCGCGGAGTTCTCCACCGAGACGCCGACCTCCGACTCCTCGAGCACGACATCGCCGGTGACGAACATCCCGGCTTGGTAATCCGCTGCCGCATTCGGAAGCACCGCGCGGACGAAACGCGACTGCGTTTCCGCGTCCGTCACCGGGGAGAGGAACGAGATGGCGGACTCGCTCGCCCGCTGGTTCTGGACCCGGATGATGACGCGCTGCCCGAGACGTACCTTGGAGTAGTCGTCCGGGAAGACGTAGAAGTCCGCGAACAGCTCGCTGTAGTCGGCGACGTCGAACAGCGTGCTCGCGTCTGTCACCGATTCGCCGACGGTGGCGTGGCGGCGAACGACGGTGCCGGGGATCTGTGCCTTGACCTCGTACGGCTGGAGCGTTTGGTTGTTCTCGACCACGGCGACGGTCTCGCCGCGCGCGACCGCGTCCCCGAGGCGCTTCCGGACCTCGCGAACGACGCCGGGGTAGCGCGGCGTTACGTGGGCCACGCGGTCTTCGTGCGGGACGAGCTTCCCGGTGAGAGTGAACGAGACGTTCAGTTTCGCCGGGCCGGCTTCGAGCACCTTAATCCCGAACTGCTTCATTATCTCCGGCGAGAGTTCAAGGTGCCCTTCTTCCTCCCCGTGCCCCTTTCCGTGCCCGTGCTCGTCGTGTTCGTCCGCGCGAACCGGCGAGGCCCCGCCGCAGGACGTACCCTCGGAGCAACTTTTGTTGGCCGAATGCTCCTCCTCGCCGTGACCGTGGCCGTGGTGGTCGTGTTCTTCCGCACGAGTCCGCGAGCCGCTACCGACGGCGGCCGCGATGAGCAGCGTCGCCGCGAGTACCCAAATTTCTCTTCGTGTCTTTTTCATTCTCTCCTCCGTGATCCTTAGAGTGGTGTGCCGAGCAACTTCTCGACCTCGGCAACGAGTCGGTGGTACTCCGCGCCCGCCTTGACGTACTCCCGGCGAACCTCGATCAGGGTCCGTTGGGCGTCGAGTAAGTCGAGTTGGGTGTAAATGCCTTGGGCGAAGCCGGACTTGGCGAGCGTCATCGCTTCCTCGGTCCGCGGCACGATCTCCTTCGCCATCACCTCCGCGACTTCCTTCGCCTGCACGATTTCCTGGTGGAGGGCGAACACCACCGCGCGGAGCCGCACGTCCACCGAGGTCGTCTCGACCTTCGCCTTCTCCACTTGTGCCTCGGACGCCGCGATGTCCCCCTGGGCGCGGTCGAAGATCTTCAGCGGAAAGCTCACGCCGGCGACCACCGCCTGGTCGTCCCAGTTCCTTCCCTGTCGCCACGCGCCGGAGACGACCAAGTCCGACACCCGCCGCGAGCGGGCGAGTGCGGCCTCGGCCGCCCGCACCTTTTCTTCGGCGACGGCGACGCGCCGTTCCGGCGCGGCCTCCGTTCGCGCGAGTAGCTCGTCGAGCGGCGGAAGCGGGTGAGTCGTGAACAGATCCCCGGACGCCGAGCGCACACCCGGACCGCGACTGCCCCAGTTCGCGGCGAGCTTCAGCTTCGCCGCCTGGAGGGAACGGACCGCCGCATTCAGCGAGTTCCTCGCGCGGGCGACCATGATTCGCGCGCGCTTCTCTTCGAGCGGGGTGCCGATGCTCGCCCGCGTCCGCTTCTCGACCGCCCGCACCAATTCCTCCGCCTGGCCCAGCGACGACCGAGCGATCCGTACTTCCTCCTGGGCGGCCACCACGTCGATAAAGTCCACCGTCGCCGAACCGAGCACGTCCACCCGCGTCGAGTCGTACTCGATTTGTGTCCGGTCGAGTGTCGCCGACGCCGCCTCGTGGCGGAGCTGCCGCTTGTCGCCGAGTTCGATGAGCTGGCTCAGTTGCAACGTGTTCTGGTACTGGACCTGGTTCCCGAACGCCCCGGAGCCGACGAAGTTCTCCGGGTTGATCGACAACTCCGGGTTCGGCCGGAGGCCGGCCTGAAGCACCTTGGCGTCACTCGACCGCACCTCCCACGAGTACGCCTTGAGCCGCGGGCTGCCCCGCAGTGTCGCCGCGAGCACGTCCCGCAAGGTCACATCACCCGAGACGTCCGGCGGAGGGGCCGGCTCCTCGTGGGCCGTGTCGTCGTGAGCCACGTCCGCAGCGGGGTCGTGCCCGCCGGGCTGCGCGTCCGAGGACGTAATGGCGTTTGCAACCCCAAGGCCCGCGTGTGCTGGTATTAGGAGTCCGAGAAGGAAGAGTCGTGTCTTCATGGTCCACTTCGATTCAACTGGTTACGAGACGACCGCGCCGGAGCTAGTGGGCGCGGGGCCACACGGCACGCACGGCGCGCGTCGTGATGAACGAGATGACGCGGGCGATCAGATGAGGAGCGTTACGGTCTTTCGGAGGGCGTAGACGTCGGAGGAGAGAGACGCGGGACGGACTTCGCGGGGCCTCTGAATTCGGGACAGGAAGTTAACGGAGAGGTCGTGCCGGGGAACGACTGCGAGGAACACGAGGGGCGGCAGAGTCAGAAGTGATTCGGCTCCGCCGGACGTAGGCCGTGCCGAGCCGCTTGCGATCGCCACGTCCTGGCAGCCCTCGCAATCTCCGTGAGCACTCGCGAACTGTGGGCACTCGCGCGGGTCGGTAGCCGAGTGCTCCGACACTCCCTCCAGGCAGCGCCCGGCATTGTCGGCCAGCTCCACCCGCGTTCCCCCGTCGGCGGCCACGCACAGCACCGCGCCCCGGCCGACGGCCCCCGAGAGGACCATGACGGCGGCACAGAGCCACGGGAGTATTCTGCGGAGGAGTTCCATCGGGCGGTCCATAACACCGTTTCCGTTTTTCAGCCAAGGAGTCCGATCTCAACTTTGACGGTTCTCACCGGGAAATAGTCAGATGACGGACGTCCCCGGAAGTACTCAGCTTGTTGTCTCCGGAAATCACTCAGGGTTTCGCCGGCACTCGGGCTCGCGTCCAGGCGAGGCGGCCCGCTCCACGTGTTGACGAAGGCGCACCTCGTCGCAGTGCCTGACGAGACCGTAAATCGACAACACGTGGCCGCCCCAAAGCCGGAGGACCGGTTCAGGCTGCTCCATTCGCTTTTTGACGCGCCTCGGATTTCCCATCACGATCCCCGAACGACATTTCGTCGCGGGGCTAGTTACCACCCCTCTTTGCACGTTGACCAGCCGGCGGCAGGCCCCCGCGATTCGTCACAGCGGGACGCCGCGACGACGTGCCCGCCGGGTTGCAACGATTTCTCTCATTCTTCCGGGTGCGCACCGCCGATGAAGACTGAGGACAGCGTCGAACCGTCACACAGCGGAATCCGGACAAGACGTCATGCGGCACCTGGCGGCCATAATCGCGGCGGTACTGTCGGTCACGACCGGCGGCCCGCTGCGCTGCCCGTGCCGCCTCGCAACGCTCACCACCGCGCCGGCCAAGGCCACGTCGGAGGAGCGGGGTGATTCGGGCTGCTCGCACCAGTGCGGGTGTAAGTCGCACGCGGGAAAGGACGTTGACCGCCAGGCCCCGCCGTCTTCGCCGCGACCCGAGCCTTGCGATCACGGTCCCGGAATCGACCTTCTCGCCTTCACCGCCGTCGATCGTCAGGCGGACGACGCGGGCGGCACTCAACTCGTCGTTCCGGGCGTCGCGCGTACCGGCTCGGAGCTGGCGCGAAAACACGCGCTCGTTCCCGACCCGTCCGGTCGGAGCACGTCACCAACTTCACACCTCCGCTACGCTCACGCGTTTCGCTGTTAGCGCGCCCTCCCCTTCAGTCTTGATCACCCACCGGTGTTCCGAGTCCACCGCCGTGCGCGGTTGGAGGGCGATACATGCGCGGAAGTGTAGCCTCGAATAGTTGGCACTCGTCGTGCCGCGTCGTGGGCGTCTCACTCCTCTTAGGAGTCCTGGGATGCGCCTCCGCGCCGTACCCGCACGCGGAGCCGCACGCGGTCGTGCCCCCGCGAGCCGCCGCGCGCCCACAGCCGTCCGGCGTGAAGCAGGCGGCGCATCAAGAGCCAGCGGGGAAGATGCCGACCGGTGAAGTACCGCCGCGCGGCTCCGCACCCGTCACCGTGGACGAATTGGTCCAGCTCGCCGTCGCGCAGAACCCGCGGCTCGGCAAAGCAACCTTCGCCATCGACGCCGCGCAGGGGAAGTACGCCCAAGCCGGCCTCTACCCGAACCCGCTCCTCGCGGTGACGGCCGACGAACTCGGCGACCGCCAGGGTCCCGGCGGCATCATCACCGCCCCGCAGGTCACGCAGGAGATCGTCACCGGCCGGAAACTCACGCTCTCGCAGGCGGTGGCCGCGAAGGAAGTGGACCAGACGGCACTCTCACTCCTCCGCGAGCGCTACGGCGTCGTGGGCTCGGTCCGGGCCGCGTTCTACGACCTCTACGCTCTCGAGCGGCGAATCGTCGTCCTCGACGAACTGACCAAACTCGCCGGAGAGGCGGTCAAGAACGGGCAGACTCTTCTCGACGCGAAGCAAATCGCCCGGCTCGACATCGTTCAGCTCGAAGTTGAACTCGCCCGCTTTCGTTCGCAGGGGGAAGCGGCGAGGCAGGAACTCTCCGGAGCGAGAAAGCGCCTCGCTGCGGTCGTCGGGGACCCGCGGCTAGCCGTCGGCGTTCCCGCGGGGCCGTTCGAGGAGGTGCCGGGGTACGACCCGGAGCGAACGCTCGACACGGTGCTCGCCACGCACCCCGAGGTGCGGTCCGCGAGGGTTGGCGTCGAGCGGGCGCAAGCCGCCATCCGCCGGGCCGAGGTGGAGCCGATCCCGAACGTGACCGTCTCGACTGGCTACGTCCGGCAGAACCAGAACCGGTCGAACGACTGGCTGCTCGGGGTAAGCGCCCCACTCCCGACTTGGAACCGGAATCAGGGGAACATCCGCGCGGCAAAAGCCGAACTCGGCATGGCCATTCAAGAAGTCGGGCGGGTCGAGAACGAACTCGCCGAGCGCGTCGCGACCGCGCTCCGCGCGTACGCGGCGGCGGCGAAACTCGCCGAGCAGTACCGCGACGACATCCTCCCGAAGGCCGAGGAAACGTACAAGCTCTCGCTCGAAGCGTTCAAGGGCGGGCAGTTCGAGTATCTGCGGGTCATCCAGGCCCAGCGCGCCGTCGCCGAGGCGAGACTCGAATACAACCGCGCCCTCGGGGAGGCGTGGAAGGCCGCGGCAGAACTATCGGGCCTGCTGCTCGAAGAGTGGTGGCCCGGCCCGCCGCCGACGATGAAAGCGCCGGCCAAGCTCCCGCCCCCGAAACTACTGCGCAAGAACGAGGTCGAACAGCGTTAGTCTTGACGCGGGGCCGG
This sequence comes from uncultured Bdellovibrionales bacterium, assembly GCA_964509425.1. Classification (GTDB taxonomy): domain Bacteria; phylum Bdellovibrionota_C; class UBA2361; order SZUA-149; family CAZDWZ01; genus CAZDWZ01. The sequence continues at coordinate 18,961 of CAZDWZ010000029.1, forward strand.
GCGGCTGGATAATGCCCCTGCCTTAAGGAGTCTTCGATGCTTCTCCGGCTGGTGCTCGCGATGCTGACGGTGACGGGGCCGATCCCCGTCCGCGTCTGCACGTGCGCCGCGGCCGTGAGCATCCGGCTTTCCGCGAACACTCCGGCCGCCGAGCCGCCCGCCGCGGAAAGCAAAGGCTGCGCTTGCAAGCACCGCACGCAGGAGGCAGAAGGCGCGCTCGCCGGAGCGAGCGAGAACGCTCCGCGCGGCGATTCGCGAAGGAACGCGGAATACCCGGCGAAGCCCACTCACGACAAGGACTGCCCCGCGGTTTCCCCCCGCCCGACCGTCTCGGCGACTGCGCCTTCGCCCGCCACCGACGCCCCGAGCGACTCGGACGCTGTTCTCCACTTCGTCGGCGACGAGCCTTCGCTCTCCGGGCCGCGACACACCGCTCTCCAGACACCCGCTCATCACTCTCGAACCACCCTCCCGCTCTACCTCTCGTTCCTTTCGATTCGCATTTAGCCACTTCACATCGACCCCAACCGCCGCGCCTCGGGTGACCGCCCGCGCGTGACGGTGCTCCGTCGTTCCCTTGCAATCCATCCCAGCGAACTGGGCCGCACGCCCGTGCACCCGAGGGTGTCATGAAACTACGCCAGGTCGTTTCCCCGGCCCTCACCGTCGCCGTCCTCGGCGGGCTCGGCTACGCCGCCTACCGCACCCAGGACAAGTGGGTGCCCCACGTGTTCCCGGCCAGGGCCGCGAAAACCGCCGATCCCCACGGGGGCGAGAAGGGGAAGGACGAACACGCCGCCAAGCCGGTCGACCGGGTGAAGCTCTCCCCGCAGGCGCAGAAGAACCTCGCCCTCGACGCGGACACCCTCACCCCGCGGGAGTACTGGCGCACCATGCTCATTCCGGGCGTGGTCGTTGATCGCCCCGGCGAGAGTGACCGGGGCGTGACCTCGAAGGTCGCCGGCGTCGTCATCGCGATCAAGGCCCGGCCGGGCGACACGGTGAAGGCCGGCGACCCGCTCTTCACCATCCAGCTCGCGAGCGAGTTCCTCCAGAGCGCTCAGACGGATCTCGTGAAGACGGTCAAGGAGTTGGAGTTCGCCACCGTCGATCGCGACCTCATCGCGGGCCTGGTCAAGAAGGGTACCACGGCCGAAGCGGAACTCCTCAAGCGACAGAACGTGGTCGACCGCCTGAGCACACAACTGAACGGGAACCGCCGCCAACTCCAGGTGTTCGGCCTGACCCCCGACCAGGTGAACCGAATCGAGAAGGGCGAAGTTATCACCGAGCTGACGGTCGTCGCCCCCAGCAGCAACCCGAAGGCGGTCCCGGCCGCGGCCGCGAGTCCCGGCGAATCCACCCCGCCCGCCGCCCTCATGTTCGAGGTCCAGGAACTGAAGGTCACGCTCGGCGAGCAGGTGACCGCCGGGCAGACCCTCTGCCTCCTCGCCAACCACCAGCGGCTCTTCGTCGAGGGCCGGGCGTTCAAGTCCGAGGCCGACACCCTCGCCGCCGCCGTCGAGAAGAAGACTCCCGTCCGGGCCGAGTTCGCCGACGAAATGGCCGGGGCGTGGAAGCCCCAGGAGCCGCTCCAGATCCACCACCTGTCGAACCAGGTGGACGCGGCCACGCGGACGTTCGCCTTCTACCTCCCGCTCGAGAACGAGCCGAGGACGTTCGAGCGGGACGGGAAGACGCACTTCGTGTGGCGGTACCGGCCGGGCCAGCGGGCGAGACTCATGGTCCCGGTCGAGAAGCTCGCCACCTTCGCCGCGGACGGGACGACGGAAGTTCTCCCGTTCGTCCTCCCGACCGGCGCGGTCGTCCGCGAAGGGCCGGAGGCGTTCGTGTTCATCCAGACCGGGGACGTCTTCGTCAGGAAGCCCGTCCGGATCCTGCACGCGGACCGCGCGGACGTCGTGGTCGCGAACGACGGGAGCGTGACCGAGGCCGAGTACGTCGTGAAAAACCAGGCGGCGGCCATTAACCGGGCGCTCAAGGCGCAGGCGGCGGGCGGCGGCGACCCGCACGCCGGGCACTCCCACGACTGAGCGAGACCAGCCCACGGAAACGGAGCACCGGTCCCATGCTGAACGCCGCCATCAAGTTCTCCCTCCGGCACCGCCCACTCGTGGTCGTCCTGTGCCTCGTCGCACTCGGGTACGGGACGTACCTCGCCACGCGGATGCCGATCGACGTGTTCCCGGACCTCGACCGCCCCCGCGTGGTCGTCATGACCGAGTGCCCCGGCCTCGCCCCCGAGGAGGTGGAGACGCTCGTCACCTACCCGCTCGAGTCGGCGCTCCTCGGCGCGACCGGCGTGCAAGACGTGCGGAGCCAGTCCGGGTTCGGCCTCTCGGTCGTCTACGTCGAGTTCGGCTGGAACGTGGACATCAAGACCGCGCGGCAGACGGTGCAGGAGCGGCTCACCACCGTCGCCGGCGACCTGCCCGAGGGCGTCCGCCCGCAGATGGCCCCGATCAGCTCGATCATGGGCCAGATCATGATCGCCGGGATGCGGCGGCAGCCCGGACCGAAGGGCGGCGACTTGGTCGCGGTGCCGGGGACGCCGTACTTCGCCGAGCGCGTGCCGGGCAAAGACGACGAAGCCCCGGCGCTCTTCGTCTGGAAGCCGACCGACCGGCGGGCCCCGTCGTCCTGGGAGCCGGTGCCCGTCAGCGGCACCGCGTGGCAGCCGGCTTCGGCGGACGGCTCGCGGCCAGTCCGCACCGCCGTCGCCGGACAGAGCCGGGAGTTGGTGTTCCCGTCCGAGTTGCAGCGGCAACTCTCCCTGCGGACCCTCGCCGACTGGGTGGTCCGGCCCCGGCTCCTCAAGATCACCGGCATCGCCCAGGTCATCACGATGGGCGGCGGGCGGAAGCAGTACCAGGTGCTTGTGGACCCGGTGAAGCTCGCCGAGTTCGGCGTCACCTTGCAGAACGTCGAGGACGCCCTCCGCGCGAACAACGTGAACCACACCGGCGGGTACTCCGCCGCGGGCGGCACCGAGACGCCGATCCGCGTCATCGGCCGGCTCGGGCCGGCCCCGGAGCAGGTCGTCGCCGACCTCAACATCATCACGGTCAAGCCGCCCGAGAAGCACGAGGCGGGAAAGCCCCTCGGCCGCCCGGTACTTCTCAAGGACGTGGCGCGGGTGGTCGAGGGCGCGCAGCTCAAACGCGGCGACTCCACCGTTAACGGCTTCCCCGCGGTCGCGCTCACGATCTCGAAACAACCGCACGTGGACACCCGCGCGCTCACCGACGCGGTGAAGGCCGCGCTCCGCGACGTCGAGTCGTCGCTCCCGCCCGACGTGGTGGTCGAGACCGACCTGTACCAGATCCGGGACTTCATCGACCGCGGCGTCTACAACGTCGGGGAGGCGCTCGTCGTCGGGGCCGGGCTCGTCCTCGTGATCCTGTTCCTGTTCCTGCTGAACGTCCGCACCACGTTCATCTCGCTCACCGCGATCCCGCTCTCTCTCGTCGTCACGGTCCTCGTGTTCAAGCTCGTCGGCGCGATCACCGGGGTCGAGCTGTCGATCAACGTGATGACGCTCGGCGGG
>CAZDWZ010000030.1:0-21283 GCA_964509425.1 uncultured Bdellovibrionales bacterium
TAATAACCAAAAACATAGAGCATTAGTGAGAGTATGTTATATATATATATATATATATATATATATATATATATATGAATAAGAGGTTTCGAGATTCGATGACCGTTGAGCAGCGGCGGGCAGTTTGGCGGGCAGTGAAAAACAAGCGCATGCAGAATACTGAATCCAAGCAGAAGGTTTACGCTGCTCACAAGAAGTGGTTTGATAGTGAAAAAGGGCTGAAATACAAAAAGGCTTACCGGGAAAAAGCGGCTATGAACATGAGGAAGTATCGGAAGCAAAAGCCTTACACACCGGTTCAGCGTGTCGTGAATTCGATGCGGGCCAGGATGTGCTCAATCCTTCGCGGGAAATGCACTGAGAAGACTGTGAAGCGATTTGTGGGGTGCACGGTTGAAGAGTTTAGAAGGCATCTTGAATCGACGTTTACTGCTGGCATGACGTGGGATAATTACGGGACCGGTTTTAACGAGAGGAAGGAATGGAACGTGGATCATGTTATTCCGATTTCCCGATTTAACTGTGAAGACATTGAGGACGTAAGAAAGGCTTTGCACTGGACGAATACGGCTGCGAGGTGGGCTGTCGATAATTACAAGAAAGGGAATCGTGATTTCGCTAATTGTGATGCCAAGGCAGCTTGACACCTCCGGTCTTTTCCTTGTGTTGCCATCGGGTTGGGCGTAGAAACTCAGCATGGTTCGGTACTTCAAGAAATTCGATACCCGAATAACGGTTCATACCGGGGCTGGATCGATCGTTCCATTTGAGGCCATCGTGGATGAAAATGGCCGGCCTTATGAGTGGGGCGTTCTGCAAACTTCTGATGGGTATCTCATTTCCGAGCTGGAAAAGCTGATTCAGCGCCAGGTCGGTGGCGTGATGGAAATTGGCCAAGCCGAGTACGAGGCGCTTAAAAAAAAAGAACAGCAGAAGTTATTGCCTTCTTGGAGAGAAACAGTGTGGCCCCGCAAAGCGTATCGCCAGCTCCTCGAAGACGTGCGCGCACTTGTTGCGGTGGATAGGACGGGCCGCCCGCTGCCGGCTGTCGTCAAGGGATTGCAGGCTGAATTTCAAACGCTGGCTCGTCCATTGGGCGCGCTTAATAATTGGCGTCCACAATCGATTGCTCGCTAAATGAAGACCTTCAAAGAATTCACAGATACGTTGCGCGGTGAAATCTGGCCCTCGGGAGAGGCTAAGACACTGAAGGCATCTCACACCACGCAGTTCATGGCGGCTTTCGTGGATCTGCAGAAGAACATCATTTGCCTCCAGCAGTACAATACCTCGGTCTATCCGAAATGCGCCAGGCATTGGGAGGACGGCGCGACAGTGGTGCCGCAAACGAACGGGGTTGTTCGCCGGATATTCTCGATCGCTAATGATGATTGGCGGGACAAGGTGTGGTACTGGTCGGCCAATTATCTGGACATGCAGCGTTGGCAGAAGCGGCTCTGGGAAGCGGCCACTCCGGAGAACGTTGGTCTTCAGTCTTTGCCTCAAGGTTTTCGCTTTGATGATGGCACCGTTGATTCTGATCTCGGCCGAGCGCGCGTGGGGATTTGGGCGATTTATCGGCACCGCATTTATGTGGCGCCGTGGCTCCAGTCGAATGAGAAGCTGGTGGTGGAATGGGATGGGATCAAAGACAAATGGGAAGACGTCGACGGGATCGACGATACGTGGTGGACGAAAGACGTTCAGGAGGCAGTCAAGCTGTACGTCAAGGCCAGGCACGAAAAGGACTACGGGGATTACGCGCTCGGGGAGCGGCTGGAGCGCGACTACAATTTGAAGCGGGCGGATTTGATGCTCGAGTGCCGGAAGAAGATTGAGCAACAGCAACAGCACGAATTGCCGGAGTCTAATACGTTCCTCACGGCGGCTGAGATTGAAGATGATGTGGCTCCGTCCGAGACCGATAGTTACACGCATTGCTTCATCGGTGACTGGGGGGATGACAATTCCAATACCGATGCGGTGATTGAGAAATTGCTGGCTCAAAATCCGAGTTTGATTTTGACCCTTGGGGATAATGTTTATGGCTCGAATGATCCAGAGACGCTATTTGCCAAATTCGGGTCCGTGACGGTGAAGCCGTGCTGGGGAAACCATGACTATTCCGACGTTTCGCCGAACGATCTTTCCGCTTTGCTGGCGCTGTTCGACCTTCCGAACAATGAACGATATTACGAAGTGGTGGCTGGGCCGGTGCACTACTTCGTTCTGAATTCGAATACGCAGGAACCGAACGGTGGGTATGTGGACGCCACAACCAGCACGCAGACCTCGCAGATGGCGATTTGGTTGAAGCTGAAGATGGCTCTGTCCACAGCGAAGTGGAAAGTGGTGATCATGCACCATGCTCCGTACACGTCAGATTCAACCCACACGCCCGGTGCCAGGTGGATGCGTTGGCCGTTTAAGACGTGGGGCGCTGATCTCGTTCTCGCCGGACATGGGCACAACAGTGAATTCATTGAAGTGAGTGATTTACCGTACGTGACGTGCGGAATTGGCGGGCATTCGCTGCGCGCGTTCGGTGCCAATACTTCCGGGACGATTAAAAAGCAGTTCAATTCGAATTACGGCTTCCTAAAGTTGACGGCCGGCTGTTCGGAGTTGGTTTTGGATTTGATCGATAAAGAGGGGAATGAGCAGTATTCCTACACCATCACGAAATGAAAAATTTATGAATAAATTTATTATTGTTGGATTGATTTCGGTTGCAGTGTCTGTGTTTGGGCAGGTGCGGACGCCTGATTTCCGATCTGCGGCGCGACCTCCGTCTGATTCTGATTCTGGGAACGTGGGTGATCTGTGGATAAATTGGTTGGACCAGGATATTTACATTCGAACAAATGGGCCGAGTGTGACAAGTAATGCTTGGGGGCCGTTCATGGATGGTGGAAGTTCGACGTTCTCTCAGTTGATGATTGGGAGTGGGACGCTAGCAACAAATTATTATGCTCCAATCCCGCAATTGTTGAGCATCGCTGAAGGGTCGAGCAGTGCTCCAGACACGACGCAAGGGCCAGTAGCTAAAGTCTCAAGAATCCAGGAAATGAGTGCCTCAGGGATTAGCGGAGATGGTAGTGATTACGCAGCCGCTTTTCAGGCGATAAATATCGGAACGGTATCCAATGAGGTGCAAACAGTTGGTGTTTATGGTGTCGCAAAGACGTATTCGACAGTTTCTTCTCCGAGCGGAGCTGATGATGGATCAATTACGATTTCAACCTCTGGAAATGTTCTTGTAGGGGTGACTTTGACACAAAATAAAGCTTGTACTCTTACTTACGACTCTGGTGCAGCGAAATGGTTTGTTCCTAATTGACATGATTTATGGGATTAGAATTTGATAACCTGATTAACGAGGGATGTGTGCCTGGAACCGAGGGCGACGTCGACGTTAATCCAGCTACGTGCAGTGATATTCCTCCCGAGCCCCCTTCCGTTGATGATCGTTGCGCGGATCCCGCTTTTTATGCGGAACATCCAGAGCTGTGTGCCGGCTATGCAATTCTGATCCTGAAACCCGCCTTTGCGTTGACGACGCCCGGCGGCACCGTCCAGTACAAGACATACTTGCGGGCGTCTGGTGACGAGGTTGAAGTGACGAATGGATTGGCCTATGCGGTGGGCGATGTCACGAAGGCCATTATCGAAGTGGATGATGGATTGTTGACGGGTGTGGCGGCTGGGATCACCACGGTTTCCGTCACATGGGAGAATCTGACGGCCTTTGCTCAGGTGCAGGTGGTGGAGAGTTGCGCCAACCAGGTTGGGAATTTTTGCCTGTTAATCGATAATTCTCAGAGTTCTTCAGTGGCGTTTTCGTCCACGTACGCGTCTCGGCTGGTGTTTGCAAAAGAGGCTGCGTCCCGCTTTGTCGAGAGTGTTAATTTCTCGAAGGACAAAGTCGCGGTTGCTTATTTCAACCAGTCCGGACAGTTGGTTCTGACTTTGACATCTACCGAGTCGGATGCTCTGGCCGCGATTGCTGGGATCACGTCCACGGCGCTCAAAACGAATATCTCAGCCGGCCTTAAGGTAGCCATGGATCACTTGAATTCCTCCAGTGGAATTAAGTGCGTGGTCTTGTTTTCGGATGGCGAGAACAATCAAGGCGATAATCCGCATTTGCTGGCTACTCCATGGAAGGATTCCGGAAAGATTTTGATCGGCGTGGCTCTGCGGGCCTGGGGCACTTATTTCGATTTGATGTACCGGTTGGCTTCGCCGGGATATTTCCTCAGTGCCTATGAGGATACCGAGGATGACGTGATTGAAACCTTGCTGGGGTTGAAATCGTATCTTTGTTCGGCGGATTGCGTTCCCGCGGTGCCGGGGACATTCCCAAAGGCCAAACTGAATTACGATGACTTCACGAACTGGGACGTGTTTCAGGGGGCTGTCGATTTGATCGGACTGGACCAGTGGGATGTTCAGCCGGGGAACGGTTTGTACGTTGATCTGGCTGGGACCTATGACGTGGCTAATGGAATTTTGATCGAGAAGCCCGGTGGCTTGTTGAGCAAGGTTGCGTATTCGTTCGTCAGTGGGACTGATTACCGGTTTTCGATTGATGTGGCCGGGAACAATGTTGGACGCCCGAATACCGATACCGTGCGGGTGCGGATCGTCAGTGAAGACGGGTTGACGACTTACTTGGACGAAACGATTACGCCGACATCCAACTCAATGCCGTTTACCACTTATGATTTCGATTTCACGGCGGCCGCCACCAAGAGCGCCAAGATCAAAATTGAAATGGTCGAAGGTGCGAGCAGCAGTGGACGGAACTGCGGCCCGCTCATCGACAATGTTTTGTTGGAGAACTTGGATGCGCCGGCCACAATGTTGGATGACGATTTCGATGATGAGAATCAAACTGTGATTCCTTTGTCCTATTCGTATTACGGGCCATGCCTTGAGGCTCCGCCAGGAACGCAGGCAGCCGATCCGAACCCGCCCACTCCGCCGGTCGAGGGTTGATTTTTGTCCTCTTGCCAAGAGGTTAACAATTTGTTAATCTCTTGGCTGTTCACTCAAATACTCAAATGAGAAAAAATAAATGCCCCGTCTGCGGATATGACGTGGTTGAGATTCCGAGGTCAGCCGGAAAAGAGTTACGGAAAAAGCGGGAATCCAAGGAGATTTGCCAGCAGGCAGTAGCTGCGCAGCTTGGAGTGTCGGTCGGCTATGTTTCCATGCTTGAGCTTGGGCAGAGGAAGTTGAATCACGATTTCGTTCACCGGTTTCTGGCTTTTGTAAAATGAGTCGGCTCACTATTCAGGCAGCCGTGAATACGTTCACGGGTTACGGGCAATTATTCTGTGAGGTCTTTGCTGGACTGGAAAAACTGGGTGTTTTCTGCTCCGTGCGTTCCATCGAAATGTCGGAGCCGTTTGGGGCCGTGGTGCCCGTTGAAATCAAATCCCGGGTCGTGCAGTGTCCGCAGCCGGAGCCGTGGGAGCTGATCATTCGAAACCCGAACCACCTTCCGACGCCGGGCAAGAAGACGGTGTACTTCACGATGTACGAATCAACGATTCTGCCGAAGGATTGGGTCTCTATTTTGAATCAGGCCACGATCGTGGTTGTGCCCTGCCAGTGGAATGCTCGCCACTTCGCTGAGTCTGGCGTAACGGTTCCGATTCATGTTATTCCCCTGGGGGTATCGCCGGAGATTTTCAATTACATGCCGGCGCATGAAGATGGCGTGTTCCGGGTTGGCGTGGCTGGGCGGGTGGCGCATGGACCAGTGCGCAAGGGGATTCAATCGGCGATTGATGTTTTCATGAAGGCGTTCCATTCCGTCGATAATGTCGAGTTGCTGGTCAAGGTGCACCCTGATTGTGAGGTGAAAAAGACGGATGATCGGAGGGTGAAGATTATCCGCGAGCATATGCAGTGGCACCAGGTTCGAAAGTGGTTTTCGTCGATCGATGTTTTTCTTTCCATGGCGCGTGCGGAGGGGTTTGGACTTTGGCAATTGCAGGCGATGGCGTGCGGCCGCCCGGTGATTGCCGCTGCGTACGGTGGGTTGGCCGATTTTCTGACGGAACAATCGTCTTACCTTTTGCCATTTGTGGAGCAGTCAATACCGGAACTGGGTTTGGGAAAATGGGCGGAAATTGATGAGCAGGCGGCTATCCGCGCATTGTTGCGGGCGTATTCCGATTTCGAAGAGCAAAGGGAGAAGGGGCGACTTTCCGCGATGGCTGCTTCCAGGTTAACATGGGACCATACTGTTCGAAAATTGCACCATCTGTTAATGGAGGTTGGCGCTCTGTGAATTCATTTCTGCATGCCGGGGATCTTGGGGACATTGTTTATTCGCTTCCCACCATAAAGGCCCTTGAGGGTGGGAATTTGTATCTTAACCGTTGGCCGAATCGGACGCGGGTCCAAATGAACCAAGAGCAAATCGATTTCATTTCCCCATTATTGCTGGAGCAACATTTCATTTCCTCAGTGGATCAATACCGCGGGCAGTCGGTGTGTTACGACTTGAATTATTTCCGGGAGTATTGGTCCAAAAACGCGGAGTTTGGCGTCTCAATTGCGGAGTGGCATTGCCGGGCTTTTAAGGTGGACTCGAGCGTGATCAACGAGCCGTGGTTGATTGTCGAAAAGAGGACAGTCTGCCCTGTTGTTTTTCATCGGTCGGCTCGGTACCACAATCCTGAATTTCCATGGAAAAGGATCGTTGATCGTTATCGGGATCGGGCCTGCTTCCTGGGGCTCAAATCTGAGCATGTTGAGTTTGAGTCAAAGTTTGGGCATGTGCGTTTTTTTCAGGCCAGCAATGCGCTGGAGATGGCTGAAGTGATTGCGGGCGCTTCCCTGTTCGTCGGGAATCAATCCCTGCCGGCGGCGATTGCGGAGGGGCTCAAAGTCCCGAAGATCCTTGAGGTCTTCATGATCGATCCAAACTGCTGCTTCGAGCGGATGGATTCACAGCATATTTTTACGAGGAACGTTTACCTTCCAAATGTATGAGCGAAATTCACCTGGGCATGATTGTTCGGAACGAGTATGAAGTCCTTGGTTCGTTTCTGAAGGCGATTGATGGGCTTCCGTTTGGGCTGAAGGTGGCGCACGATCAAGGATCTTCAGATCACACCGTTCGCATGCTGGTTGATGGCCGTTTCAATGTGGCGAAACGTGTTTGGCCGGGTTCTTTTGCTGAGGCCAGAAACAGACTGGTTCATGCTTTTGAGGGTATAGGTGCTCCGGGATGGGTGTTGATGCTGGATGCGGATGAAGCTATCAGCAGTCAGTCGTTTTTTAATTTACAGAGGCTTTTGCGGGGGTTTCGTAGGTTGCATCCATATCAACCTTTTTTCCAACAGGATTATGATGCTGATGCTGTGGCCGTGGCCCGGATAAATCTCATTCGATATAAAGGGGAGATGTACCAGGAAATTGGAAATTGGCCTGATTTCCAAGCTCGATGTGTGCGGATTAATTCCGGGGTGACTTTCACGAAATCAGTTCACGAAGAGTTGCGGGATGGGCGTGTATGTTACGAGACGAGCATCATTATCCATCACTACGGATGGCTGAAGTCTCCCGCGGATTGCTGGCGCCGGTCCCAGAACTACGAGAACATGAAGGCTGGCCTGCCTGAAGTGGAAGAGATTCCAGAGTGGGCTCAGAAGATGACGTCGGATGAATTCTTCGAGAAAATGAGCGAGCGGCACAAGTTCATCCCGTTCCACGGTGAGCACCCTTGGATGTGATTATGCGAGAACTGAAGTTGACGCACGATTGGATATCCGGTTACTGGCCGCTGTGGGAGCGCCTTATTCCGGTGCGAGAGTGGATGCGGATTATTGAAATTGGATGTTTCGAAGGACGGTCCACGGTCTGGTTATTGGAAAGGTTTCCTGCGTCATTCGTTTTCGCGATTGATACGTTCACCGGTGGAAAGGATCACGCTGAGGCTGGGGTGGATATGTCGAAGACGGAAGAACATTTTGATCACAACGTCAGTCCGTACAAAGATCGTGTTCGGAAATTTAAGGGCGAGAGTGAGGATGTTCTTCCAAGGATTTGCTGGATGAAGTCCGAGGCGGATTTGATCATCATTGATGGTAGTCATCAGGCGCGCGATGTGATGTTTGATGCAGTCGTTTCGTGGCGTCTTTTGAAGCCTCGCGGGATAATCATTTTTGACGATTACGGATGGGGTGAAGATCGCCTAATTCATGAAAAACCTCGCCCGGCTATCGATGGATTCATGGCATCGCACTGCGGTGAGTTCGATATTTTGGAGTGCGGTTATCAAGTGATTCTTCAGAAAAAATGGATTACCCAACCATAGTTCAGATCGAGACCGCATCGACGTGCAATGCCTCCTGTTCCTTTTGTCCGCATTCCAAAATGAATCGGTCGAATGGTGTGAGGATGTCGGATCAGAAGTTTTTATATTTGATTGATCAGATAGCTCGATGGGAGAAGCCGCCGGAGTTTATTTGTCCATTTCTCACCAATGAACCTTTCGCCGATTCTAGGATCATTTGGTTTTGCGCGCAGATCAATTATTGCCTTCCGAAAACAAAGCTGATTTTTTTCACGAATGGAACACTCTTTTCTGAAGCGGTCCTATTGAAGTTGAATGCAGTGGAGAACATCGAAATGATCCACGTCTCCTGGCACCACGGAAACAAGGAGGATTGGGAAAAGGAAATGGGGCTCAATTTCGAGGCCGGAATTGCGTCCGTCCAGCGGTTGATAAACTGGAACAAATGGTATGTCCGCATTGGCCGAGTCACCGACGGAAACAAAGAGAAGGATGCCGCTTTTTTGGATTTTAGTGCGCGCGTTTTCGGTCCGGTAAACACGATGATCGGGATGCGTTACAACTGGAAGGGGGATATCGCGAGTCCATTTCCATTTGAAGCCTCACAGGATATTCATTGCTCGAGGCACAATACCCTCGTTGTTTTGGCCGATGGCCGGGTTCCTCTTTGCTGCATGGACCAAAACGGGGATTATGCGCTCGGGGATACGAACAAAAGATCACTGCTGGAGATTTACAACAGTGCGTCCGCTCTGGCGTATCGATCAAAAACGAAGCGCCATAGTGAACCTTGCAATCGGTGCAACATGAACAGTTAAAGGATAAAATGATTCGATCGATACAGTTGGGGCCATACCACTTTTTTGCCGATGATTCCTCGCGGCCTGGGTTGGACATCTTGCAGAACGGTTTCAACTATGAAATGCACGTGGTTGCGGAGTTGCGGAAGTGGATCCCATCAGCTCGCGGCTTTCTGGACATTGGGGCCAATTGTGGGATTCACTCCATGATCGCCAAGACTATCCAGCCAGAAATCCCTGTCGTGTGCGTGGAGGTGTCGCGGTACAATTTGAATCTGCTGCTGCGAAACATCGTTTCGAACCAAGTGAAGAACATCACGGTTCTTCCATTTGCAGCTTCAGACCAGAGTCGAATTGTTCGCACGAACATGCACGAACCGAATATGTGCGTGTCGCTTCAGGGGCATCCGGACAGTGAGGATTATCCATGGCTGGCGTCGGCGCTTCCGCTTGATTTGTTTAAACTACCGCCAATTGATTTGATCAAAATCGACATCGAAGGTTTTGAAATCAATGCACTGAATGGGGCCATCGGATTGATCCGTCAGCATCGGCCCAGGATTATTTTTGAGTTTTGTCCTGAGATTACGCATCGATCCGAGGTGACGCCTGTGGAGATGTTGGACTGGTTCATCAATAAGGGATATCGATTAACTGTCCTTGATTATCTTCCCGGGATGCGCCGCGAATGTTCATCGGCAGCGGAGGTGATGGAGCATATTGCGAACACGTCAAAATGGATTGCGGATTTGCTTGCGGAGCCAGTGAATTGATGGCACAGTTTTAATCGCATACGTTGTCATGATGATCCTGTAGTTCCCCCCGGCTCGCCCAAGCCGGGGGTTTTCTTTTGCCCTGATTCCGGATTCGTGTTATTCCCCGTGGTATGCCGGTAGCCGCGCCAGTTACGCCCGCTGAAGCCCGATCACTGATCATCCGGGAAAGTGACACTGTTTGTGATGCCATTGTGAAGCTCTTGAAGATCGCCGTGGCCGCGTGGAAGCTGGTGAAATTCAAATACACCGCATCCGGGGCATTGTCGGCGGATTACCGGACGATGATGTGCGCCGCGGATTGTCCGGCGGCTGGCGAGATAGGAAGCACAACGAGTGATAATCCTCCTACATGAAAAGACGAAATTTCCTTAAATCTCTCGGTGGCGCAGTGGCAGCAGCGTTATTACCGTTTGTTGCTCCAATTAAATTGGGTGTTCCGAAAGGGGAAGAGATCGATACGTCTGGGAATGAATTTCCAATTTGGTTTGAGGCCAGAAGGGCATACGTTTGCTACGACGAAGGGTATTTGGAGGCGATGCGTAAGATTAATTTTGATGCGGTAAAGGAGGTTTTCGGTGTCAGCGCCTAATCCGTCTTTCTTCAAAAATCTGATTCCCGGAGCAACGTCTTCGCTCTGCGAAAAGTTCAATAAGCTTTTGGTCGGGCTGTCCCAGGGATTCGCGGATTGGGTGGCCTTCGAATACAGCGAGGACGGCCAGAGCTTGACCGATGAATATATCACCCTCCTTTGTGCCGCGCAGTGCAATGGGTCTGCTGGTGGGGGTGGTAGCGGCGGCACCACGAATCCGAACATGCCGACGCCAACCGGGGTGACAGCATCCGATGGGACATATTCTTCGAAGGTGCGCGTGACGTGGAACGCGGTGACGCCGCCGACTGGAAGCGTTTCGAACTACTACGTGTATCGATCGCTTTCGACCAATACCGATCCGTCCCTGGCCACATTGATCGCCACAGTCTCCGGGGCCACATATTCCTACGATGATTCTTCCGTGACAGCGGGGATCAGTTACAACTATTGGGTGAAAGCCACCAACGGGACGGATACTTCGGCATTCGGGGGGCCGGATGCTGGATATGCGACGGCTTATGCCGAGACGCTGGCGGCGCCGTTCGATCTGCAATGTTCGAAGGGGTTCAGCGAAACGACGTCCGGATTGATTGCCATCGTCTTCACCGCGCCTGGCGGGACGAGTGCCGTTGATCTTTACCGGCATACCTCAAACGATTCCAGCGCAGCCACATTGGTCCATGCGGATATTGTTTGTGGTGACACGACCACGTCAGAGTTTACGCCGGCGGATGGGACTGGGGTGAACAATTCGGGCGGGACGGAATTGACGGTTTACGATCAGCCGCCAGATGGGGCTACCAAGTATTACTATTGGGTCAAATGTAAGACTTCGGCACCGCCTCAGATTTCTGGCTTTTCGAATGGTGATGATGGTTGGGTCCAAATTGGAACCGGTGATTCCGGTGTGGCTTTAAGGCAGACGAAGACGACTGGTTCCGCCGTGGTTGTCCCAGGTGGGTGCAATCACATGCGAATCGTTTTGTGGGGTGGTGGAGGGGCCGGCGCGGGCGGTTCCGCGTTTTATGGTGGTGGTGGTGGTGCCGGTGGCGATGTCCTGCTTGCCGAGGTCGATGTCACGCCGTTGGAAGCGTGGACATTTTCTCAAGAGTTCTTCGTGAATTTGTCAGCTTCGTTTGGCAATCCCGCGGCGGCTACTCCGTTGAGCGGCCTTTACAGCTACGAAGGGAAAGCTTCGATCCTCACTCGAGACTCGGATTCGAAAAAGATCATCTGTCTGGGCGGTGGGTCCGGTCTTTATTCGTCTTCCGGTAGCGGCAGTGGCGGGCCGCGCCCGTCCGGGTCCGTGATCCAGTCCGGCATCAATGCCAGTTATGCGGTTCTCCGGGGCAAGGCCGGGGAAGCGGCGGTTGGCAGCCGGGGCGGTCGGGGCGGTGCTGCGTTTGGCTGGTTCTCAACTCCGCCGGCGCATTACCTGGCCGGTTCCTTTACTGGGGATGGAGATGCCAACGGAAGCGGTGGTGGCGGGTCATCGGTGGCTGGAACGGTTACCGGTGGTAGCAATGCGGTCGGGAAGTTGATCGTCGCGTTTTACACTTAATCTCATGCCGGTTCAAACAAAACCACTGATGATCCAGCCGGCCATCGGCTTAGGGCTTGATGCCCGGTCGAATCCATCTGAGGTGGACCTTGGCACTTGGCGGCATCTTCTTAATTTCGGAGTCACCGCCAAGGGGCGGTTGTGCCGCATCCCGGGCTGGGACAAGTTCCTGACTGCCACCGAATACAACAATGCGGATTTGCACGATCAGCTTCTCTCTGAAACCGGTTTCCCATCTCGTTTGCCGGTGACATTTCTTTTCGAAGCGGTGTCGACCAGGAAGAGCACGAAGCTGATTGCCGGCACGCAGAACGCTTTGTATGCCCAAAATTCGGGAACTGGAAATTGGAAGGTTATCAGTGACCGCCTCGGGGCGGATGGCGCGCGGTGGCGCGCGGCACAGTTGAATGATTCCGTGATCTTCACCAATAACGTGGACAAGCCGGTGGTGTGGCTGTTCGACCAGGGTGTGACCGAGGCTAATGATCAATCGGTGGCCACGATTGAAGACTTGGACGAAATTGGCATTTCCAAAGTTGGGACAGTTATCGTTTGGCAGGGGACCGTGTTCCTTATGAACGTGACGGTTAATGGGGCGGTGCAATCGGCCAGTGTGTTTTGGAGCAATTACCAAAAACCGCTGGATTGGATACCGAATGAAGGATCAACTGCAGGAAGTTCGGACCTTGGCTACGGGGAAACGATCTTGAATGCCATCCCTCTCGGCAATCGGTTGCTGATCTTTACTGATCGCGGGATTTGGGAATGCCAAGCTGTTGGTGGGGAACAGGTCTTTGCGTTCACGAAGCGGTACGATCCAGTGAAAGGCGAGGCGTGCCTGTTTTATCCAAACACGTTGGTGAGTAAAGGTGATGAGATCGTTTACCTCGGCATTGACGGCATTTATGCCTATTCGTTCTACGTGACCAAGCCACAGCGGGTGGAGTGGATGCACAAAGCCAGCTCCTTGATGTTCGATTACATTAATCGCAACGACTGCCTGGCGCACGTGGCTGCGTACAATTCTCAGCGGAAAGAAATCCTTTTCAGTTATGCGAAAAATGACGAATCGATCCCCAGCGAAACATTGGTCTGCAACGCGGAGTATCCGTGGGCTTACATCCTGGACCATGGGTTTTCGGCGATGGTCAATTTCACGGCTCGGTCGAGTTCGCAAACCATTCGTGATTTCTTTTTAGCCCACTGCATTTGCGATGAATCCGGCTTGGATACGTACTGGTCGCAGTTCACAAAGGAGGGCGGTTACTGCGAGGCACCTGAAACGATTACGTGCAATCAGACACCAGCTTCGATCTTTACAGTCACTGAAAAGGAGATCGAGTACCTCGATGAATCTGTAACGACGGAGGATTATGATGCCGCGGAAGCCGATGAAGATTCTTTGTGTGCCATTCTTGGTGATGTCACTCTCGGCAGCTTGTGCGAATCCGAAATTCGACAGGATGAATGCAGCTCTGGACTGCGCTTCGTGGTGGCGTCGAGCACGGATTATTGCCTCAAAGAATTTTCGCAAAATTATTACCGCGAGCAGTGCGCTACCTTCACAGGTTGCGGATCCTACAATCGGTTGGGGTATCGTAGTCGGTTACGGTCTGGACCCATCACGGCGGGCGACTATCAGAATAATAAGGAGATCAGCCGGCTTGAACTCGAGGCCAGCTCTTCCGTTCAGACAACTCCAAGCCAGTTTGGCTTACGCATTGGGCGCCATTCCCAGGCGGTAGATCCAAACTATGACGATTGCGGGATTGTTTGGGACGATCAGGACCCGGTCGATATTGAATGCCTCGGGGAAGTCAGTGCGGCCACGCATATTGCTGAGAACACAATTCCCAGCAAGACGTACGACTGGCCGTTGTATTACGAGGCGAAGTATCTCTATTTCGAATTGAGCGTTGAAAATTCCAATGTGTTTCCGGTGGATACCGGCGGGGCGACGTGCATCAGTTGGTTCACGCTGAACATGCGCCCGATCCAAACGAGGTGGTAAAGTGGAATTCAATAAAAAATCTGCCACTAAAAAATTGGAGAATCTTCCGAAGTTTTGGCTTCAGCCAAATCCGAATTCACTCATGCAACGTTGTCCTGAGTATCGAAAGTTTGTTGAAGACATGTTTTCAAAGGTGGGGCAGGATGTTAACCCATTAAATGCCAGCGCCAGCAACCAGCCAGGCTCAGAAGTTTGAGCGTGAACGCCCGCGGGTGATTGCTCAGCCGCCACCGCCTTTTCCCCGTCTGCCTCAGAAGTTTGTGGAACGATACGATAAGGAGACCCAAGAGGTGTTGAACGGTTATTCCGATCAGTGCCAGGAATGGGTCCGTAAGTACGTGACCGGGCAATCCTGATGTTTACTTGCTGAACGGTCGGGTTTTGGCTTACTCTGCCTTCATGGCTGCGAGCCTGTACGATTTTTCAGTTGATCCAAGCAGTCCGAATTTCCGGGGAACGACCGTTCCTCCCTACAATCGTATCCCGGGAACCGACTGGGCGCACACGGCACCGCAGGACTTCGGCATCAATACCAAAGAAGGCGCGGACGCCTTCAATGCCATGATTTACCAGTACAGCAATGGCATCTCCGGGGCTCCGATGCCTCCGCCGGCCCCGGTTGATCCTCGCCATGTGATTGCCAAGGCTTACGGGGATGCGGGCATTGCCCGGGCGAATGCCCAGTTTGCGAATCGCACGCCACTTGGATTCGGGAACAGTCCGGTGCGTAATGCTCTTCGCTCGGGTGGTGGGGTGATTTATCCCAACCGCGCGGCTACGCCGGTAACTGGCGGGACGCCGACGATTTCTCCTGGTGTCACGACCACGATTCGATCGCCTGCGCAACAAGCCCGTCTCAATGCGAACATCACTCAATTCTCCACCGGCCCGGTTGGAACAACCAAGGCGAACAGTCTCACCAAGTTCACTCAGGACTTTGTTGACCAACGAAAAAACCAGAAAGCCAATCTCGATCAGGAAACCGCGCACGTCGGGAGAACATACGACCCTAACGGACTTGAATCTGATTTGCGGCGTATCGCCCGCGAAGGGGCACTGCTCCGACGCTCAGCCGCCGAGCAAGCCATTCGTCGTGCCGGGCGTGACAACAGCGTATCCCGCATGGTAGGCGGCGGGGTGAATTCCAGTTACCTCGATCGCGCTTACGGTGATAGCCTTGGCCGGATCTTGATGGATGCCGCTTTGAAGGGAAGTGACGTCGATCGCGAGAACGCCATGTATTTGCAGGCCCAGCGGAATGGGGCACTCGGGGCACGGTCTCGAATGAGCCAGGATTATGTGGATGCCGGCCTTTATCCTTATCGGGCATTGACGGAATTGCAGGCGGCCGATCTCGCCAACTTGGGGCGGATGGGGAATTTGGAGGATAACTATTCGATTTATGATTACGTCCCGGCTGACCAGGCGGCGCGGCGGAACTTGAATCTTTTGTCCGATCTCGAAGAAACCCGCAATCGATTCGGCTGATTATGGCGTGGACTGTTGCAGATTTGTGGAACGAAGTTGAAGGCCCGTCATTGGTGGCCCCGGGCAGTGCGTGGGCTCGGGACAACATGATCAGCGGTGACGCTTTCGCCGAAGACAATTGGCGGCGTGACCCGAAGAGGGCTCCATGGCTTCGTAAGCCGACAGATTCGGATCGGATGATGGCTTACAATTTGCAGGCATCGAACCTTTCGAAGAAGCTACTCGAAAAGAATCAGGCGAATCGTTCCCAGCGCAATGCGCAGATGCTTCAGGCTTTGCTCCAGCAACCGAACGTTAATTTGTTCACGCCACCGCGGGATGAAACGGAAGCGGCCGCCCAGGGATTGGTCCAACAGCGGATCAATGCCGAGAATCTCGGGTTCAAACTTTCGCTGGACGATCGGATGCGCCGCCGGAAGGAAGGGGCCGAGAACCAGACTCGAGCTTTGCAGTTGCGGGACCAGCGGTTGCAGGAAGCCATGATCCCATTGCAGATGGCTCAGGCTCGCCAGAACATGGTGATGCAGCGGGAAACGTTGAAGGACCGGGACGAATCCAAGGTGATAAACGAAAGGTTGCGCCGCGAGCAAATGGCTCAATCGTTGGCTGCGCAACGCGCCAGCCAGCAGGATCGAAACTTCAAGCAGGCGCTGGACTTGGTTGAGCGGACTGGCATCGATATCAATGCGGTTGCCAAGGCGTTTCCCGGTTTAACGGATGAACATTTAATGGCGCTTGATGCGGCTTCGAAATCTTTGGCTGAAGGTGATTTTGAAGCATACAACGAGATCAAGAGCGCGGCAGATGATTACACGGAACGGTTGAACGAAGCGGTCAGTGGTGCAGGATCAGCATACGAACAGGCGAATAAACCGACTTGGTTTGGGCTTCGTGGGGGTGTTGACCCGCAGAAGTTGGAACAGGAAAAGGCCAGGGCGCGCGATGCTTTCCTGAAGAGTATTTCCCGGGAAGCCACCGGGGCCGGAGTTCGCTTCGATCCCGGCGCATCCAGTTTCGTTCCTGCGGCGCCTGAGCCGGATCGTTAC
Source organism: uncultured Bdellovibrionales bacterium (assembly GCA_964509425.1). Lineage (GTDB taxonomy): Bacteria > Bdellovibrionota_C > UBA2361 > SZUA-149 > CAZDWZ01 > CAZDWZ01. Next base: position 16,592 of record CAZDWZ010000030.1, read on the forward strand.
GTGGCGTTGGACCCGGCAGTGCTGGCGCAGCGGTCCGGGCGGTCTCGAGGTGTGCAAGGTTTGCTGCCGATTCCTCGGGATGGCATTCCAATTGTGCGTTCTCAACAGGAACTGCAGCAGTATGCCGATTACCCGCGCGTCCGCAGTGTGGACGGTCGTTTGAAGCTGAATCCTTTCTATACCCGCCGTTCCGTTCAGTAATCGGGAATTGCCCCAACTGTCCCATAGTGGTATTCGTGTGCCTATATGGCCCGAGATTGGTTTGATGCCCTGCCTGATATTGATACTTCAATTGATCAGGCTTTCGAGCTGCCAGAATTCAATGTTCTTGATTCGATCTTTGGTGGCCGGCTGAAGAAACAGGCTCAAGCCAATTACGATAACTTCGATGCGTATCAATCCCAACTCGCCACTGAAGAGGCTGCGTACCAAGCGCGCCAGGATGATCTAGCCCGCAAACAGGCACGATCGGAATTGATCCAGGACGTTGAGTTCGAGGATGTCCCAGCTCTTGATCGATTCCTTCTCGGGTTGGAGCAGGGTGGTAATCAGATTGGGCGGCAAGCGGCTGGTATTGCGGATGCCTTTCGGATCCCCGGCGCGCGGCGGGTGGCGCAGGACTTTGGGCGTGCCAGTGAGGAATTGGCGGATTTAACGGACAATCCCGGGCAGGGCTTGGGTGGACAGTTTGCCGAATGGTTTGCTAGTAATGCGACGTCAGTTATTCCGACGCTGGCGGCTGGCGCGGTGGGCGGTGTCCCGGCATTGCTTGGTGCCGCGTTTTCACAAACAGCCGGATCGGTCTTCGAGGATGCTCAGGATTCCTACATTCGGCGTGGGCTGGACCCGGAGACAGCTCGGAACAGTTCGTATTTGCCGGCAACGATTGCGGGTGCCATTACGGCAGCTCTGACGTTCCTGGGACGGAACAGCGGCGTCGAGGCGTTGGTAAATCGGGAAGTCGTGAAGCGGACGATTACGCCGGCCGTGGTGTCGATCGTGAAAGGGGCTGGCGCTGAAGCTCTCGAGGAAGGCACAGACCAGTTGGCGCAGGGGATCATTGAGAATCTTTCCTACAATCCGGACAAGGGGATTGGCGAGATCGTTGGGGAAACGATCATGGCCGGAGCCGCCGGTGGATTGTTGGGCGGGCTTGGCGAGGTGGGCAGTGTCGCGTTGAGCCGGCGCGGAACGCCGCCAGCGCCGGAGGTTCCTCCTAATAGCGACCCCGAAGCACCCACTAATGTTACGGACGCTGCGCAGCCGCTGCTGGTTGATCCGCAAGGTGCAGGTGGTGCAGGTGGTGCAGGTGGTGCAGGTCGGGACTGGTTTGACCAGCTTCCCGAGGTTCCGCCGGGGATGTTTGATCAGATCAATGACATTCCCGGGATGTCCCCGGTTGGTGTGGTGTCGGATGCGGCGCCAGGGCAATTGCCGGAGTTTCCGGGCTCTGTCCCTGCTTTCGAACCGGAGGCCCAACCATTGCCGGCTGAATCTCCGGAGATGATGGCGGCTAGGCTGGCGATGGAACAACAGGCGCAACTGCGTCCAGGCTTCATCCCGGCCATCCCCGATGCTGGCTTTGATGCCCCGGTGGCCATAGATCAGCCAATCCCGCCAAGCGTGGCGGCTGTGCGCAGTGGTCTGCGGCGCGGGCAGCGGGTGCGTCCCATTATTCCCGCCGATGATTTATCTGAACCAACTGCCGAGGTTTCCTCGGTGGTTCAACCGTTAGGAGGTGAACAACAGAATGCACAAAGGATCGAAGAAGAAAGGCGGCAAGAAGGGGTGCAGTTAGCCCCTCCTGTTGCTCCCGTGGCTGGCGAGGCAAGTCCCGCTCAAGCGACCGCACCGCCGGCCACGGGTTCTTTCCAGTTTGAGGATGAAGCCGCGCCGGACATCATCGATAACGATCAACTTGCGTTGATCGAGGTTGAGGACGGGAAAAAGTTCGGCACTCAAAGAGTGGGTGCGGATACGGTTCTTTATGCGGACAAGAATTCATACAAGGCCAATGCCGAGGCCACGGAGTTTCTACCGAAGAGTGATCGCGATTTAACGGCTGATGAGATTGCTGAGTTGGATCGACAGATAAACGAGCTGCGGGAGAAGAAGAGCTGGACCCCGGATGATCATCGGCAAATGAAGCTGCTTGAGCAGCAGCGCGGGCAGAAGTTTATGGAGTTTGAGCAGATGCCAGCCCCAGCGGAGGCTCCGTCGGAAGAGCAGCAGTTTTCTTTGCAGATTGAAGGCTCTGAGAACTTGCCACCGGAAGCAGCCAACTTACTGGAACGGTTCATGTCTTTCCCGGTTATGCGGGACTTGGACTGGTCAAAGCTGAAGATCGAAGTGGCTGAGCTGGCGAATGACGTTAGAGGCAGCAGGCTCGGCAATCTGATTCGATTGTCGAAGAACGCCAAGGCTACCACGTTGCCTCATGAGATCGGACATTTTCTGTTTGATGTTTTGCCGGAAAATTATCAGGTGGTGCTGGAAGAGACGCGTATGCGGATGCTGAACAGCCGGTACGATAACAATCCGCCGAATGAACTGGTGGCGGGAATGTCTTCGAACGAATTCCTGGAAGCATACAGGAAAGGTGACGTTCAGCCGGAAGATTATTGGCTGATCAATTCATCCGAATTGTTGGCTCATTTGTTTGCCAGTGAGGTCAGCCATAAGGCGTTTACGGAGCGGCACGGGGTGCCGATGCTGAAGAAAATCCAACAGTGGTTCAGAGCCATGGTGGATACAGTAAAGCGATTCTTTAATGCACGGCCGGATGTTGATCGGATCCTCCGCGAACTCATTGCGGGCAAGTTCAAGCCGTCGTTCGAAGAAGATGCAAAGTCGGATGAACAACTTTCGTTTCGTGCTACCAGTGACGCTGCGCGTAATGCACAGCAAGTTTTAACAGCCCCGGATGCCAGGCAGATTGAAGCTGAGAACCAATTGGCGCAGTCGACGAACCTGCTCGCGTTGATGGTGAAGCATGGGGTTCAAGGCGCGTCAACGGCCGCGCAGCGAGTGTTGCGGTTCTTTGATCTGGCTGGGATCAGCGCCACCGGTGAATCTGTTCTGGGCCGCACAGAAACTTATCAGGACATAAGGGCCTTACGTTCGTCGAGTCCGACGTTGCAGAAGCAGGCAGCGTTGGCGACGTCTTCGCAGATTCGTTTCCACGAAGCCAAAATGGAAGAGGCCATCGAGGATGGGAAGAAAGCTCTGGATACCATTAGCCGCCCGGGATTCGCCCGGAAGCTGGCGCGTGATTCCAAGTTGAAGTCCGAAGCGGATACGGCGGAGATGATCCGTGAAGTGTCTGAGTCAATGTTCGGTTCGGCCTATAAGCTGGCTCAAAAGGCTTTGAACGAAGAATCGGATAATGATGTGCAGATTGCTCAGCTTGAAGCACAGCTTCGGGAGATCGAAGAAGCTCAGAAATCGTCGTCGGCCATGTCTCAGCTCATCACCGATTACGTGACGGTTCTTTCGTCCACACCGGAGGGGCAGGCGTGGCTTGGTGATCCGGATGCCAAACGATTAGACGGGTTGAAGATTTACAAGGACATCAAACGATCAACTGGGCAACCGGTGTTTAATGATTCCCTGCTCAACTGGGGCGCTTTCATTCTTTCCCGGAACAAGGATCTTCGGGATCAGCTTTGGGTGGCTCAGCTTTCGCGTAACTCCGCGGTGCGCGCGGGGATGGGGGCCTATGAGGCCCGATTATTGGCCGACATGGAAAAGGATCAGCGCGGCACGGTCATGCGCGAGATTCGCGATTCCCGGCGGCGCCAGCGGGTGGAGGATTATGCCAAGTTCGCTTACCGGACATTGCATAAGGAAGTCCTCGCTGAGATGGAGGAAGCCGCGCAGAAGATCGAAGCCGGTGAGATCGCGGCCAATGTTCTGGCTGATCCTGATTACAAAGCGTTCCGGAAAGAGGTATTTGATGATGCCGGCGTGCAGGGCCGGTTCGGATCGTTCATACCCGGGAAGGATGAAGTCTTTCCGCTGCCATCTGGGAAGACGGTAGACATTTCGATGGATGGGATGAGGGGGAACAAAGTTCCAACGCAACGCTGGGCAGAATGGGAGGCCGCGCGCGACGAACTGAAGGACTGGCTGCAGAACAACCCGGACCATCCGGATTACAGGGTTCACGAGATGAATTTGCAGAACCTTGAGGAATTCTATTACAACGAGACGATTTATTCCCCGCACGATCGGGAACAGTTCTTCGAGGGCGCAATCAATACGATGCTGGATGCCGTCCGTAATGCTGGCGCCAGGACGGGGGCCTTGGTGTCTAAGTTGGTTCCGCGCTGGTCCTCGTTGAAGGAACAGTCTGGACATTGGTCGCAGCATTGGTCGCAGCAAATAGTGGCACAGCGGGTCAAAACACTTCGGTCCCACGGATTGAACTGGGATGGTAACGGTGGGTCGATACCGATCGAGCGGGTGAACCAACAATTCGTCCAGACTCATTTGAACCAGGTTCTTTATTCCCTGAATCGGGGCTATTCACCATTCAAGGTGGGAGATGTGACCCAATCCGGCATGGAAGTTACTGCCGAAGATTTGGCGGATGCGCGGTTGCAGCATGAGGCGACAGTGGCCGGATTCAAGGTGATCGAAAGTAATTTCGTTCGGGAACAGTTTGTGATCGATACACGAACATGATACGTC
>CAZDWZ010000031.1:0-17380 GCA_964509425.1 uncultured Bdellovibrionales bacterium
ATTGTGTGTAATTAGTCGATATTAGCGGCTTGGTTTATTAAATTAATACGCTGTTTAATCGTTGTATTGTCCCCAGATAGTCCAGATCTAAGTGCAGCACGATCAAGGTCAGGTGAGGGTGATAAAGTGTTGATAAAACGGTCGCGCAATTTGATCAATTGCCCTAGCGACTTTGAGATTCGTTGATTCGAGCTGTCAAGATTTACGGAGCGTTCAAGCTGTTTCCGAGAAATCTCACAGTTTTCGAACTCCTATAAACGCCTAGCGCTAGCAGTTAATTACGCGCAGGCTCGTGGGGTGGCCATAGTGGTCATACAGGTACCACCCCCACCGGCGGAGCCAGAATTCCGCCCCCCCGTCTCAAAATCAACCCCTTTTCTCGGACAATCCAATGAATCAAAACCAATGTATTCAAGTTTTACGCATGAAGTCTGCTGTCAAGATGCTAGGGATTTCTCGCTCCTCCATCTACAACAAGCTGACACCTCGCCATCCAAGTTTTGACCCTAGCTTCCCTCGGCCGATCTCCCTTGGCCATCGGTCGATAGGCTGGAGAGTTGCAGATCTCAATAAATGGGTGTGCAGCAAATCGGTGGGTGAGTTGGGGAGTGCGCAATGAATTTCACTACTCTCTTCCCAGATACACTTCCCAATATCCTCGGCCTAGCATGTGAGGAAGTCTATTTTGCTACCCAAGCGCCTGCGCCCCTAGTTTTATGGGGCGCAGTCTCTGCCACTTCGCTAGCGGTCCAACGGCTTGTTGACGTCCGACTTCCGATAGGCGCCATCCGACCGACAAGCCTCTACATGGTGGCGGTCGCTCAGTCGGGAGAGCGCAAGTCGGCGATCGACAGATTGTTCTTCGCCGAGTTCTACGAACGGGATCGATTGGAGACAATCGCACATCAGATATCCGAAGAAGCCTGGCGCTCAAGTTTTGGTGTCTGGAAGTGCACACGTGAGGCTATCGTGAGCAGCGTGCGGGTTACTGCAAAGGCGCAGCACGGAGAATCGAGTGACGGATTACTCAGCCTGCTACAGAAGCACGAGAAAGAGAAACCTCGGAAACCTGTCCGTACCCGAACTATCGTTCAAGATCTCACTTCAACTGCATTCGTGAACGCATTAGAAGGCGAACGCAGGTCAATCGGGTTGATTACCGATGAGGGTTACAACTTCCTTAACAGCGACCTCGCTTTAGATGCCACGTTGGTGAATAAAGCTTGGGATGGCACAATGCTGTCGCGATCAAGAGGCAATAATTCTGAAACTGTCGCACTGGATCCTCGCGTTAGTCTCGGGTTAATGGTTCAACCTGCTGTGCTTGAAGATGCTATGCGGAAGCACGGCCCTGCACTAAGAGGCTCTGGCTTTCTGCCTAGGTGTTTAATTTGCTCACCTCCAACCAACCAGGGGTTCCGAGCGCCTTCGATGCTAACCTCTCCGATGCCAGCGTTAGAGGCATTCCAGGCGCGCCTGAAACTTCTGATTGCAGCGTCATCTGGAGTTAAAGATCGCGTTGTTATGGAGTTCGATAATTCTGCTGCTGCGCTTTGGATCCAGATCACTAACTCGGTGGAAGTGAATCTCCGCATAGGTGGAGAATACTTTGATGTCGCTGATTTTGCCAATAAGTCTCTTGAGAATATAGGCCGTGTTGCAGCGGTGCTGGCCTACTTTGAAGGGGACGACAAAGTTCGCTGTAGCCACGTCAACGCAGCGCAACAGATTGTGTTTGTCTCGCTCAATACCGTCAAAGAGTTAGTTGCGAACCATGAGTATCTTGCAAACGTTCGGCGGGCTGATCAGGTATACAGCTTTTTCCTAAGGGAATCTAGGAGGTGCAACGCAATGTATGTTAAGAGAAATCATCTTCTTCGCTCTGGCCCTGTTCGGAAGATGCATTTCCAATCGGCAATGGACATTCTGTTATCCTCGGGTAAATTGTATGAATGGTTAGATAATACCAGGACGAAGTGGATTTCACTGCAGCCTGTTGTCATGCCTGCCTACCAGTATAATTTTAACCAATCGCCGCCCTCTTTAAGCTAATGCGCGAAAGTAGCAAGAGAGCCCCACCTAGATGTGGGGCTTTTTTGTTGGTCGCGCAAGAGTTTTAGGAATATTTGCTGACTTCATTATAAATAAACTCATCTGCATGGGCGGAGGCTTCCATCATACAGGGCGTGGCGTCACTTGGAGATTTACGATGGTGGCATTATGGTAACGAGTACGCGATGTCATATTGCTTCAGGATAGCCAACGCTGCGCTAATGGCCGGTGGCCTGGCCTGAATCCGAGACCCTTATTGTTATCTCGATAAAACGACTTAGACAGAATAATCCAGATGCTGCCAGCGCTAACAGTGCTACACATCTGACCAGCAACGGGAGCTTGCTATCCAGTATCCAATCATAAGCAACCCTATAGATATTGGTGCTGCAAAATCATGCGATTCGTGCGATTTGAGCGCACGAATCGCACTTCATCGTGATTGGTGCTCCGGTGTAGGCGCCCTGATCATCCTCCAACCGCCCTGCGGTCTTCCGCCGTGAGAAAACCGCACTTTTAAATTATTGCGAATGGATGGCATGAGCGTGGCGAAAGATTTTCTATCTTTGTCTTCTCTATGCGGCTAGATAGTTCAGTCGTACACTGCTAGTAACCGAGGAAGGCAAATGCCACAACTATGTATATTCTATGAGATGATATATTTAATCAAGATTTATATCGCACTCCTTATAGTGATTCTTTACTTTCAGCGGAGCCACTTCCACTATGGGATACCTTTTTACCGATGCTTTATATGTAATTTATTATCTAGCGCTTGATCAATATTGCCGAGTGATTATTATTTATTCACAGGAATAGTTCGATTAATTGATTGAAACCTCTGCGAGGCCAACCTATGCCTATCCCAATAACAAATCATCAACATACAAGAAAGCCAAATAGACAGAATGCGTCAGTGCTCGCGCACGAATCTGAGATGTTTGACCAGTGCTCGCGCTACCTCGTCCTTATTCTCACGCTTGGCTATCGAGAGGAATTGCGGCAAAGCACAAGTATTGAGCAAATTCAAGCGGATCGCAGTCACCTTTTCAACAACTTTCGCAGCAATGGCCTATTGGCGGAAATCAGCGGCTACGTGTGGAAGCTCGAAGTTGGTGAACAAAGCGGGCTTCATCTGCACCTTGTTATCTATTACGACGGTGCCCATCGTCAGGACATTTGTATCGCACGTTCCATTGGCGAGTACTGGGTCAACGTGGTGACTCAAGGGCGTGGTAGTTATTGGAACTCCAACGCGCAGAAGAATGACTACAGACATCTCCCTTGGGGAGATGCCACTGGTCAAGTGAACCGGAATGATTATGGCAAGCGATCAGCACTTCAGGCCTACCTCAGTAACTACATCGCGAAACCTGAGCAATCTGTCGCGCCTAACGATGGCAGGCGCGTCAGGACGATGGGTTTTGGGCGTTGATAGGTAGGGCTAGTTGCAGCGACCGCCGTCTGCCATCTTGAAGTCACCGATGCAGCATGGGATATGCCATTGACATATCCCTAGGTATGCCCGCACATTAGTGACGTGAATTGCCGTCGAAAAGGTACTGACTATGGAACGCGCTGGAGTTTTTACGAGCAACAAGAGCCAAGCGGTTAGGTTGCCCAAGGCAGTAGCCCTGCCTGCAGATGTCAAACAGGTGGACATCGTAGCGCTAGGGCGCGCTCGCCTGATCGTGCCTGCAGGCGAAGGTTGGGATAGTTGGTTTGATGCACCTGGCGTTAGCGCCGACTTTATGGCGGAACGTGGCCAACCGTCAGTCCAAGTACGCGAGTCCCTTTGATGTTGAAGTACCTGCTCGATACGGATATCTCGATTTACACCATTAGGAACCGTCCAGAGGCGGTAAGACGCGCCTTTCATGCGCACGCTGGGCAGATGTGTGTTTCGACGGTGACGCAGATGGAGCTGATCTATGGAGCTGAGCGATCGGAGCATACGGCTCGCAATCTTTCGGTGGTTGAGGGTTTTCTCGCACGATTAGAGGTGCTGACCTTTGACGCAGCAGCGGCAACTCACTCTGGCCAAATTCGTGCTGAGTTGGCGAAGCAAGGCACGCCAATCGGCTCTTACGACCTGATGATTGCGGGTCATGCCCGCTCCCGAGGTCTCATTGTGGTGACTAACAACCTCCGCGAGTTTTCACGGGTGGCTGGGCTCCGGCTGGAGAACTGGGCGGATATAAGCGTATAGGGGTGCCTCATCTGACCCTCGGCAAATGCATCCAACTCGTGGTGTACGGAGGCGTCCTGTTCTCCGCCTTCAGCGTCCATGGCCGATCTAAGCCAGCTCCAGCCAGTGCCAAGGTGCAGCGCCCATAGCGCCCGTTGATGCGATCCAGCACGGCATTCACCCGCTCACGCTTGGCGATGTGTTCGGTGTTCTCAAACAAGGTCACTTGCCGCTGGGCCTTGGGGGTCAGCTCCATCAGCATCGTTCCCGACTTCTTGTAGCTAAAGCCTGGTTGGTAGATGCGCTCCAGCCCAGCACAGGCGGCACGCCCCAGCAGGAGCGTGTCGTCGGTTGGATGTGTCAGTGGAACCACAATGCGCCTTGAGTACTGCGGCACGTCCTTGTGCGGATTGGTGTGGGCAAACACCATCACGGCAGATGTCAGTGATTGTTGCGGGCGCAGCTTTTCAGCGGCACGGCTGACGTAGGTCAGAATCGATTCCTTGAGTTCGCTGAGCGTCGTTACCTCCTGCCCGAATGACCGCGAACACATGATCTGTTGCTTGGGCGGTGAGATGGCCTCTAATGCCAAGCAGGACTCACCGCGTAGTTCTCGCACCGTCCGCTCCATTACCACCCCAAAGCGACTGCGGATGGCAGTGGCGTCTGCGTCTCGCAGCTGAGCAACGGTAAGGATGTCCATAGCGACTAGATGGGTCTTGATACGCCCGCCGACACCCCAGACTTCACCAACGTCGAGTCCTGCCAACAGTGCGTCGAGTGAGTGCTTAGGCATTGCTGATAAGTCGCACACGCCATCCGCCCCAGCTAGGCCTTTCTTCGCTGCGTGGTTGGCCAGCTTCGCCAGCGTCTTGGTGGGTGCAATCCCCACGCACACCGGCAAACCCGTCCATCGCGCAATGCGCTGACGCATGTCTTGTGCGCGCGCCTCTCGGTTCGGAACCCCCGCCATATCAAGAAAGCACTCGTCGATGCTGTAGACCTCTTGGCGCGGTGCCATGTCGGCCAGAATGGTCATCACCCGACGGCTCATATCGCCATAGAGGGTGTAGTTAGACGACAACGCGACGATGCCGTGTTGCTTCGTTAAGTCTCGGATCTGAAACCAAGGCACGCCCATCTTTACGCCCAAGGCTTTCACCTCGTTGGAGCGGGCAACGACACAGCCATCGTTGTTGCTGAGCACCACCACGGGCTTGCCGATCAAGCGCCAGTCGAACACTCGCTCGCAGGAGACGTAGAAGTTATTCACGTCCACCAGCGCAAAGGCGCTGGTAGCACTCGATGCCGCTGCCACCATCAAGCCCTGAACTGCTTGATGCAGCTGGTCACGACACCGACGATCAATACTTCCTCACCTTCCCGAAGAACCCTCGGTTTGTGGATGGGATTGGGAGAATGGGGAATGAGCCGAATCCGGTCGCCCTTAATCTCTAGCTCTTTCACCGTAGCGCCTTCCCCCATCACCATTGCCAGCACGATGTGACCGCTGCGTGCCTCGATGGAGCGGTCCACCAACAAGCGATCGCCACCGGAAATGCCCTTGAGCAGCATCGAGTCGGCGTCCTCCTCCACCGTGTAGAAGTAGGTGGCCGGGCTGTTGTGCACCAGCAAACGATTGAGATCGATGCCCTCATCGAGGTAGTCATCGGCAGGGCTAGGGAAGCCAGCAGAGACCTTCGTCATCATCGCCGTCAGCAGCATTGGCGGCGGATTACTCGCCATCGGCACCAGCGGCAGACCGGCCGCCTCCCGCTGCATGCGGTACTGCGTCAGCGACGCACGCACGGCAGTGACCGCACTCTCGGGCACCCGCACGACCGTCGTCGGTTCGGCAAAGAGTCGGGGGCGACCAGCGCCTGGGCGAGCACCGCCGTGCGGCTTGGGTGCCGGGATGTAGGCGGGCTGAGAGCTGGACTGCGACGTCGATTCCGCACCGCCGGTGGTGCTGGAGCTAGCGCGAGGATCAGACTTAGAGGGGGAGTTGGGCTTGGGCATGCGCCCATTCAACTTGAATACGTAACGAAACTCAAGGCAGCAACGAATCTACCGAGGTCTTGCCCCGCTTCACGGCCGGTCTTGGCGCAGCGAAGGCGGTGAACTGGGTGGCGTCAAAGGGCTTCAGCAGTTCACGCGCCTCAGCGTCGTTTGCTGCGCTCAGCCAATCCACGTAGAGCTCAGGCGGGATGACCACGACACTGCGCTTTTCATCCTCAGGCGCATGGAAGCGCTGCATCAACTCATGCCCAGTGGCATTGATGGTGATCAGGGAGTACGAGCGCTGCAACTCTCCCTCAGGATTCTTCCACTGCTCCCAGATCGCAGCGAGGGCAAAGGGGACCTCATCAACCCTCTGAATCGCCCAACGCACCGGCTTGCCGCCCTCATAGTTGGGCTCATAAAACGCCTGCACCGGCACCAAACAGAACTGCCGCTTCGCCCAAGGGCGCTTGTAACTGGCCTTCTCCGCAATCGTCTCTGCACGCGCGTTGTAGGTCATCCGGCTGATCTTGCTGTCCTTCGACCATGGCGGAATCAGGCCGAAGGTGGCGCGGACGGGCAATAACTCATCCGGCTGCCCTTCGACAGATTGAAACACCGGAGCGTCATAGCCGGGGTAGGTCTCCGGCCGATAGTCAAACGTGACTTCGAGGCTGGGGAAGGAATCAGCTAGAGGCACCGCTTTGGGTGGGAGGTAGTTGGCGCACATTTAGAGGGCCACACGCTTGGGTCGGATTGGGACAGCAGTTATGGGCAATCTAGCCTTGAGCGGGAGCATGTCTGCACGGTAGCTAGGTAAGAGTTGGTAAAAGTGCCAGACGCTGAGATTACGCTGAGTCTGCCGGGGCTAAGCCTCTGACCGCTTCGTGCCATTTCCGGTCATTCATGATCCTCAGCTATAGCGCGGCTGCTTGCGTGGATATCCAGGGTAAGGTCGGTACAGCTTCGTCCAGAAGCACCTTCTCAGCTCCGCAGCGACATCCTCCACTCTCGGATACGCGAAGACCGCCGTTTCGATTGCATCGAACTCGACCATGTCGCGGATGAGGCTGGCGTGGTTATGCTCGTTGACAGGGCCTTCGGCGGCTTCAGTTGAGAATAAGTCCCTTGCGATCTCCCCACGCAGCATGCCGTAGCCCCGCCGAGTAGCGGCTTCCAGAGCCTTGCGGAAAAGAGATTGAGCCTCCGCGAACTTGTTGATCGATAAATGGTGCTTCGCGTCATAGATGAGAATGAGCGCTTCGAACATACCAATGGCTGGGTTGGCGCGAGCCTCTATCAGCAGATCCACCACCCGCAACTCGGTCGCGTCGCCCTTCGTACGATCACCTTCGAGCAACGCATGCAGCTCGAAGGCGACGGCACGCAATACTTCGAATGGTGTTTGAGCCAAGGTTCGCAGGCGCTGGATTGCAGCCAAGCCCCCGTGACGGGTTGGGCCTACCCCCCCCACAACCTCAATCATTACCCAGTAACGATTCTCTGCTTGAAACGTTCGCCAAGGTGAATGGGTTCTGGCTCGATCGAGAAGTTTGTGAACAGCGGTGCAGACAGCTAGTTCTTCGCGCATCTCGGTGACCATGCGTTCGGCAATCAAACGATCGCGCGTCTCGACCGCCAAGAGGAAATCTGGCATCTCATCCGGCTCTGCCGAGCGCATGAAGATGCGAGACAACCGCTTGGCCACCATTTCCGCCGCATCATTACCCAAGGAGGGAAGAATCAATTGAAAGGGACCGTGTTTCAACCAAGGCGGTATGGCGGCTTCGAATGCCGCGTTCTGGTCTTCAATCGACCCGCCTCCCCTGGAAGCCTCGACGGTCAAGTTATAGGAAAGACTCAGCAGATGCCTCACCTGCAATATTTTGTTCTCAGTTGGATCTGCACAAAAAGGATCGACCTCAGGATTTAGGGCCGTGAGGAGGCGAACGTAGGCGTCTTGGGCAAGTCTCGCGACTCGGAGGCGCTGACGAATCACGGCCAACGAAGGTGCACGGTACCGCTGTTCCAACAATGCGACGAACCGATCCTCGGCCTCGCGATCGCTGGTCCGTGCAAGAATGGCTTCGAGAATTCCGTGCTGGGTGATGGGAATCTCGCGGCGAAGGGAGTTCGCATCGAGTCCTCGGCGTGCGACGAATGCCTGTGCTGACTCGAAGGGGGCATTGGTAGCCACATCGAATGCCCCGCGAAACTCAAATTTCGCACCCTCGCAAAAGTATTCCTCGATGCTCTGGCTGCGCGGCACGGCCGCAGTGTTGCGCCAGTTGTGCAGATTGCGAATGACCTCGTCGCGACCACCGAAGACTGCAGCACCTACCCCAGCGGCAACAACCGATTCACCCAAGAGGTCGAGCAACCAGTCCACGACCTGCTGCAAAGGTAGTCGCAGTTTCCCCGTGCCGGGATGCAGTGACGGAAGGAACCAAAATTGCCCACCGGGCATGCCCGGATCGATTCGCTCGTCCAAGTTCCAGAACGCAAGCTCACGACCGAGGCCGGGTGCCAAAAGCGTGCACAGGTACCAAAGGACGGTTCGATTGCTGGCGTTACCGGTCCAGACCCTTTTTTTAAGGATGTGTAAACACTGCGCCCAATTCTCTGCCTTGAGGAAAACGTCCGACAGGTCAGATCTGTCGATTCCAAGGAGGCTGATGATCTCGTCCACCAGTTGCTCGAGCTTTTTGGTACTCGTTTTTATGGAAACCCGCGATTTCGCAAAGCGATCCTTCTCTCTGGTCGATCCCAGTCCAATCGTTCCTAGTTCGACGCCCAGTGACTGGGCCAACTCAAGCAAGAGGTGCTCTAGAGACGGGATGGTTGTCATGGGAGTGCGGCATTGGGGAGAGGTGCCATGGTTCGCCACGAGAGTCTTATGGATCAATGAAAAATGTCGTGCGAACCCCCTGTTTCGTCCTCTCGAGGGGATGCACAGCTAATTTCATTTCGAAATCTGTTGCGCAGAAGCATCTTTCAGGTCCACCTCTCCGGACCTCCACCCGTGCTCCTCTCACCCGCCCCATCTCGCTTCACCGAGCTCGTCATCAACTGGCACTTCACCGAGGCCTGCAACTATAAGTGCGAGTTCTGCTACGCCAAATGGGACTCGACAGAATCGCTACGGTCCCGAGAAATCTTCCATGACGAGGCGAAATCCCGAAGGCTGCTGGACGAACTCCATAGTCTCTTCCAACCGGGTAATCCCGCCAATCTCCTTACGCGATCGATGCACTGGGATGAGGTTCGTCTCAGCATCGCTGGTGGTGAGCCGCTCCTGTATCCTGAACACGTGCTCCGAATTATCGAACACGCCTACTCTTTAGGTTTTCGGTTGTCGATCATCACGAACGGCAGCAAGCTGAAGCCCACCCTTATTGATACGTTGATGCCACGGCTTTCGATGCTGGGACTGAGCATCGACTCCATGAATCGGGACACAGCGCAGGCGATAGGGCGCGTCGATCCGCGCGGAAGCGTTCTATCCGTTGATGAACTTCTTTTAATCGCCACGCGGGCACGAGAGCGGAATCCAAACTTGTTGTTGAAGGTCAATACTGTCGTAAACGCACTCAACTGGCAGGAGGATCTTCGGCCGCTCATGCGTTCGATGGCACCGGAAAAGTGGAAGCTGCTTCGAGCCCTTGGAAGCGTAAGCAATGCGCTGACGGTCTCACCCGAGCAGTTCCAGCACTTCGTAGAGAAAAATCACTTGCCCTTTGTTTCCGTAGAAGACAACACGGACATGCAGGAGTCGTATCTGATGGTCGACCCACACGGCCGGTTCTTTCAGAATCAAGTTCAAGCTACCGGCTACACCTACAGCCCCTCAATCGTTGATGTGGGTGCTGCAGAGGCATTTAAGACAATCCGTTTCCGACCCGAGCGTTTTCTTGGCCGCTACGACAATGGCTTGGCCGCGCGCACAAGCACGAGATCTCAGGACCGGGGGCTGGTGTATACGTGAAAAATTGAGAAACTCGGGAGTCAATTCAATCTGAACACAGAACGCAGGCGTCCAGGCCTGCCATGGGCAATTTTCGATTCGCAGGTAGGGACGATTTGTGTGACTGCTTCGGGCTGGGTCTCGCCGGCGAGTCGGTGCCATAAGCGGTCAGTCGCTCAACTCTCAGTCACTTTGCTTTAAGTGCCATAAGCAGCTAGTCAGAGCTTCGTCGACCCAAGCGCTGCCCCAGCACCGAAAGCTGCAGTCAACCTAGATCACGGTCAGCTGTTGCATTGGTGACATTCACTTCAACAGTTTCAGCAGACAACGACTAGGCACTACAAAACAACTGTTCCGGGGATACGATGGCCCTTGGGGGCGCGCAACTGGATTACCCAGCCGGCCAAAACTAGCGACAAAAAAGGTGTTCGCATGTCTGGTTCTTCAAACACAGCAAGCACGATATCCACTGGGGGGGCGGGCACCACCTTCGAGCATCAGGTCGCCGCAGCGTTTTTGGGTTCTGTACTCGCACAGACCTTTGTTCCAATCTTTCCCTCGGCAGTCGCCAGCAAACTTCATCTTCAGACAGGCAGGTTGGGTTGGAAGGTCGACGATTTTCTGCTGGAAGCCGTTGAGCGCGGTATCAGGCGACGTGTACTTGCCGCTCAAGTCAAACGGACTTTCACTCTAGGTGAGACGGACGAAGATTGCTGCGCGGTTTTCACGGCTGCTTGGACTGATTTCCACAACAGATCTCTGTTCAATCCAGAGGCAGACGCACTTGTTTTGATTGTGCATCTCGGATCAAAACGCCTGCTCGGGGATTTCGCTTGGCTGCTTCAGCAGGCCCGAACTGCAATTTCAGCAGAAGACTTCTCCCAGCGCTTGACCGCCGCCGGCTTGCTCAACAAGCGATCAAGAGACGACTACGTACTCGTCAAAACGATTCTTTCAACCGCTACAGGAAAGGCTATTGCCGATGACCCGCTCTGGGCATTCCTGCGTTGCTTCTATGTCCTGAGTTATGACCTGACGTCTTCGACTGGAAAGGACGAAGCGTCTGTAATGTCGCTGCTGGCTCAGCTTTGTATCGATGGTGACCCCGCTGCAGCTGCAGGAACGACCTGGGCCGAGCTCAAGAGCTTGACTGGCGTCGGGGCAGGTATGGGCGCTAGCTTCTCGCGAGATACCCTCCCCGAACCGATGCGAGCTCGTCACCGTAGCGTTGGTGCAATCGAGCATAGGGCAATTACCGCCATTCGCGAGCATTCGGAAATTGTTCTCGCTCGGGTCGCAGATCAGGGCTCAGGCGGACTTTCGTTCTCCAGGATCGATGCAGCAGCAGCGGCCCTCGACGCCGTGGCTCATAGCCCAATGACCCTAGTGGTTGGCCCGGCCGGCAGCGGTAAGTCGGTGTTGGCTAAGCGGCTAATTCGTGCCGCTGCAGTCAACGAGTTCACATTAGTGTTTGCGGCGGAAGAATTTCGAGTGCCGCACATTGACCAGGTGCTCGTGAATGCGCAGATTGGGGTCAACTGGAGCAGCCTGCTTGCACTTCTCGGACTGCATCCCTCCAAAACCATCCTGCTGGAAGGCCTAGAGCGACTCCTTGAGAGCGATGAGCGAGGCGCCCTGAATGACCTCATGCAGACCGTGGCGAATGATCCAACGTTTCGATTGGTGCTTACCTGTCGCGACTACCATGCCCAGACTATCGAGTGGGTCATGGTGCGGCCGACCGGATTGTCGCTGAAGCAGGTCGCCGTCCCTGAGTTGACGGATGCGGAACTCGGCCAAGCAGCTGAGGTGTTCCCTGGGCTGAAGGTGCCGCTGTCCTCGCCCGCCTTGCGCCGGCTTCTCCGTAACCCTTTTATGCTGAATCAGGCGGCGACGATTGATTGGCAGAACGGCGAGTCCCTGCCACCAAACGATAGCGCCTTGCGCGAACGTCTTTGGCGGATGGTGATACGCCGAGACGACCAGTCTCGGGCAGGTTTGCCGACGCGTCGTGCGACCACGTTGACCAACGTCGCCCTGTTGCGTGCCAAGTCGTTGAGGCCATTTGTAGAGGTGGCCGCAGAGGATGCAGAAGCCATCACCAGTCTGGCGGTCGACAATCTGATTGCGTTCGATTCACAAAAACGCGTCCGAGCAGCGCCGGCGCACGACGTGTTTGAAGATTGGGCCCTGATCGAATGGCTGCACGCAGAGTTTGAAAAGACCGATGCAGACGGAGTCGCGTTTGCTGCGGCTCGTGATTCACATCCCGCATTGCGTCGCGCCTATCGTCGATGGCTGCTCGAACTTATCGAGACTCAACAGGAGCGCAGTCGAGTTTATGTTGAGCAGGTCACTGGCGCTGCCGCTTTGCCGGAGCATCTACGCGACGACACCTTGATCGCGGTACTGCAATCGTCCCAAGCAAAAGCGTTCCTCAGCGAATTCACCGCTTCATTGCTTGCTGGGCAGGCGGAAGTGTTGCAGCGGGTAATGCACCTTGTGCGTGTTTCCTGCAAAACGGTATCTCCTCTCAGCCGCGCGAAGTCGTGGATAGAGCAGTGGTATATCCCACAGGGCGCTACATGGCCCAACGTTTTGAATTTCTTATCGGATCAGTGGGATCGAGTTCCTGAAACCTTGCATTCGCAAGTCATCAAGTTTGTCGAGGAGTGGGCTCAAGGCGTGAGTTGGTATAGCCCGTACCCAGATGGCGCCACACCGGCTGGATTGATCTTGGAAAAGCTTTGGCCGGCAGTTCACGAGGGTTATCGTGAAGAAAGCCCGAAGCATCGCGTCCTCAAGATAATGTTGAAGGTGCCGAAATCCGTTGAGAGGACGTTTAAAGATTTGGCGGCACGTCGACAACAGCTTACCGTTCGCAGGGAGGACCGGGATGCTGAACTGTTTGGCGAAACTCTTCTCAAGCCATTCGAAGCAGTAGCCGCATCAAGGGATTTTCCTGACGAGACGATTGCGGTGAGCAGGGCAGTGTGGAAAGCGACTCCTCCCGAGGACGACGGCTTTCACCGCGGAATGCGAGAGGTCGAGTCTGTGTTCGGATTGGAGCATTACGGTTCGCCGAGCTTTTTTCCAGCGAGCGCTTTGCAAGGCCCTTTTCAAAGCTTGTTGCAACATCATCCTAGGCTCGCCATCCCTTTCATCGTCAGGCTTATAAACGATGCGGTGGAGCTTTACGGCAACGACGCGGCGAACCATCAAGTCATCGAACCCGCGCTGCCTATCGAGTTCACACTGGATGACAAAACCACCAATACAGTCTGGGCGAACTCGCGTCTTTGGAACGGCTACCGCCATCTGTCTGTGATGCCAGATGTCCTGCAATCTGCATTGATGGCGTTGGAAGCCTGGTTTCTCCAATGGATCGACGACGCCGAAAGTGCGCCTCGTATCCAGGAGTGGCTGCTTTGGGTACTCAGGCGAAGCAACAACGTATGCACCATCGCCGTGGTTGCCAGCGTGTGCGTGGCGCACCCAAAAGCTACGTTGAAAGCGAGTTTTATCCTGCTCGGATGCCGTCCGCTTTTCCGCTTGGATCAAGTTCGTGCAGTGCAGGAATACGGGGCAATCGCGCCTGGTGGGCTGGGTGTCTTCGAACAGATGTTTCAGGAAGAACGCATCAAGTCGAATCGCCTGTCGCATCGCCGCAAGGACTTGGAGCGATTGGCCGTCGAACTTGTGATGGTGGATCGCGACAGACTTTGGGCGATTTTGGATGCGCATCACGCGGCCCTGCCTGAAATCGAATCGCAGAGCGACGAGGATCGTCTCTGGCGGTTGGCACTGGCCAGGATGGACCTGCGCAAGTACAAGCAGTCAGAAGTGACCGAGGACGGATACATCAAAATCGAGATGGCGCCGATCGATGCTGACGTGCAAGAGGTCGTTGATCGGGGGGAACCGGAACGACGCCGTTTTCAGACCCGCACCTCATTGTTTATGTGGTCCGTCAATCAGCATGAGCGCAAGCCGGAGGCTGCGGACAAAGCCGATGAGTGGTCCGATCGCCTCATTGAAGCAAAGCAGATGGCCACGGAGATCGCTGGTGAGCAACCCCAACCCGGCGAAAGCGTGGGCGGCATCGGCATCACTGCCGCAGTCTGCCTGCGGGACCATTGGGAAGCGCTCGACCCTACAGATAGAGAGTGGTGCATTGACGTTGTTCTAGAACACGTCGTGCGCAACCCCTCAGGCGATTTCGCCTCCGAGAGTATTGGAGTAAATCCGTATAACGGCGTTCCCGCTTGTGCCAATGTCGCGTCTTTGATTTGGCACAAGCATCCGAATCGTCCTGACGCTCTGGCGGGACTGATCAGCGCGCTGACGCACTTCAACCACGGTGTGCGTATCGAGGCCATCAAGGGCGTTGCAGAGTTTCTGATGTCGCACTCCCCTCGCGAAGGAGCGTTTTGCACTTGGGTATTGGTAACCAATGCCAAGACTGAACAATCTGCTCACCAGCTCGAGCTTTCGAAACCCTACGACCAGCGCAGTTCGTCGGCACGAATCTGGTGGGAATGCCGCAATGCCACTGTCGAGGCGGCCGACGATGACTGGTATGACGGCTATCCAGACCTCGCAGCAATCGGCGTCGGCAATTGGGCAGAAAACCGTCTGATGCGCGACCTAATCTATTTGTTTCGCCACCAGTTACATCTTCCTGAGGCGCACGTCTTTTTTGGACGGATCGCTCGCGCATTGAAAACCTGGTGGAGCATGGAGCGGCGAGGTCGTGGCTCCGATCGAGTGGACTATGAACTGCAACACGAGGCGCAAGATGCTTTGGCGTCATTTCTGTTGACGAGCGAATCAGCCAGACTACCGAGTCTACTCGCACCGATTCTTGAAGCTGTGGATAAGGGGCCAAAAGGCGTGGGCGGCCTCATGGGAGCTCTTCTGTCGCACGAAGATGCAAGCCGAGCACCGACACGGTATTGGGAGGTATGGAAAGCGATTGCAGATAGAGTCGCTTTAGCCACGTGGATCCCTAACCTGCACCATGACCACCACGATGGTCACGCGTTGGTTCGCGAACTCTTCTTGAATACGCGCTGGAAAGAAAACCTTCAAGTGTGGTCACGCTTGGGAAGCCATTTTCGCGACATCGACTGGCTATATCAGCAGCTTCCCGCTTCGTCTTTCGTTCTGGAAAAATACGCCCACTATTTGTTTCATATTGGGCGCGACTCAATGCAGCAGGCGTTGATATCTATTGCCAAAAAGCACGGCGATCAACTCGACATCGCAGTGGCCGCTGAAGGCAACGGCAGTTGGTATCTAGATGCCTTACTAAGCCGCGCCATGTATACGAATTTATCAAAACTCAAAGAAACGGGCGAGATCAGGCAGGCAGTGATGGCGATCTTAAATGCGCTCGTCAACTCTGGGTCTTCAATGGCTTTTCGCTTGAGGGATGACTTCGTCACTCCTAGAGCGACACTGGCCGCGTAGGCGAAATTGAAACAGCTTAGTCGCCGCGTTCGCTCTGCTTCCAACAGGGCGGTAGCTCAATCCTGAACTTCAGCTTTTTGCCTTTAATCCGGAAGTCGACGTCAACGTCATGCTCTTCTCCGCCTCGCATGTCTTTACAACCAGAGTACTGTTCGGTCTCGAACTCGATCGTGGCTGTCCCAGTCGTAGCATCATCAAAAGACACATCCGGCACATAGATGTCAGGCAGTAACTCCGTTCTCGCATCCGTGTGGTCGATTTTGCGCTCGAGGAGAGGAGCAAACTGATCGGCGTTACCTTCGATTGCGTCCTTGACTGCCTGCTGGCGGTCCTCCAAATCGGAGTCGAAGTCCAGTTCAAAAATCAATTTGTCGCGCATAAGTTCCTCTTTTCGCAAACTTGGTAGGTAGGGACGCGGAAGGGCCAAACATCACTACCATCTGAGTTGGAAATGGGGGTAGACGTCTGCAATTCAATCCTTGTTCACCGCAACGGGTGACAGCGATGTCTTTTTGTCAGTTGTTAACAGAATGCAACTACTCGTCGCCCGTCCGGCGTTGGTTTCGACGAAACCGCATGCCTGCCGTCAGGCAGCACTCCGGGACGTCTTGAGCGTCCGGTAGGGGCTGAACTGAGCTGATTCGGCGACCGTCCGGTTTGGGCTGACACGAGCCATTCGCCAAGCACGTCTTCCCTTCCTGCATCTGGTTACTGAAGCGATCAGTTAGTGCCTTAGAACACACCGAATACGAGCCAACAGTCGCCACCTAGGGCTTCCCCCTAGCCTCGCCAATCCCCCCGTACAAATGCCTCCGCGGACCGAAGAACACTTCACGCACTTCGTCCAGCCTTCCTAGTTCGGCGTTTGCGTCTCGTAGTGCGCGGTAGCGCATTTCAGCAGTAGTGAGAACTTTTCTGTATCCAATCCGTCGACGCCTTGGCTGACGTATAGGCCGGGCAGATTCCCAAAGCGCTGTTCAGCAGTTGACCCAAGAACACATCTATGACGGTGTTTTTCTCGCAAATGTCGGGTCTTGATCAGTTGGCAGCGACAACATAAGCGGTTTAGTACGACCAGAACTGCAGATGCAAAGAAATCTGCTGGCTGTCTCAGATAGAGTTAGGTCCACAACTAATTTCCCGTGACGCTTTGCTCTGTTAGGAAGCGAGGACGGGTCGATTCGCAATGCGACCGGATCGAAAAATAAGGGTCAAGCGTTTGAGCAGCCAACACACCACACTTACTCACTTAGAAGCCCACCTCTGGGAGTCCGCCAACATCCTGCGCGGCCCGGTTGATGCGGCCGACTTCAAGACCTACATCTTCCCGCTGCTGTTCCTCAAGCGCATCTGCGACGTCTGGGACGAGGAGTACCAGGAGATTGTTGATGAGACCGGCGACGAGCAACTGGCCTGGTTTCCGGAGTCGCACCGCTTCCAGATCCCGGAAGACTGTCACTGGAATGACGTTCGCACCAAGGCCAGCAATGTCGGGACGGCCCTTCAGCGCGCGATGCGCGAGATTGAGAAAGCCAACCCCGACACCCTTTACGGCGTGTTCGGCGATGCCCAGTGGTCGAACAAGGAGAGGCTGTCGGATGCCTTGCTCAAGGACCTGATCGAGCACTTCTCCAAGCTGCCGTTCGGCAACAAGAACGTCAACTCTGATCTGCTCGGCGACGCCTACGAATACCTGATTAAGA
>CAZDWZ010000032.1:0-12853 GCA_964509425.1 uncultured Bdellovibrionales bacterium
ATTGGTTTGAGTTTGTGTGTGAGATATCGGATGCCTTGAGGATAACGCGTGGAGCCAACGCACCTTGTCGATCCTATGGGCTTGGCGCCATTGCATAACGATGGCCCAGACATCCGTGTCAAACCTGAGTCGGGTCCGTCAATCCCTCCCACCTACTGCCCGTCGGGCTCTTGCTGTGATATAGACGGAGTGTTTCCGCTAGACGAATCCAGAAATCCGATTAAGATTCCCGATCATTGTAGCGCCACGATGGACACGCGTGGCCATCTACATGTGGTGTGCCAATCATGGAACGGCATACCACCGGACATCATCGAGATAATTGATCCAGAGAAAGGTCCGCATGAGATGACCCCAGAAGAAATGGAGGAGCACCCTGATTGGTCACGATGACAGCAATAAAAAAAGCCTGGCGGAAATGTTTCGCCTCACTGGTCGCCATTATTGCTGCCATGTTGATTTTTTGCTTTTCCTTTTTACTTGGCCCAGGCAACAGCATGTACTACCTTGGGTCACTAGTTGGAACGGATACAACAGTCTTCTCTAGTGGATACTCAGAAAGAATATTTTTGCAGATCCGGCCAGGTATGCATAAGAGCGACGTGCTCAATCTGTTAGGATTGCCGTTGGCGGTTTCAACGAAAGCGCGAGATCGCACGTGCTGGAACCTATCCTTTGGTGGCAAGGCTTGGATTCCTCGGGATCAGTTTGACTCATCAGCTCACAAAATCGACTCAGATTGCTCTGAAGCGGGCGATTCTGATCAGCAATTCACAAGGGTTTTGCACTATACAATGTCGCTCACCGACAAGGACTATCTGGTACGAACGGTGGGCCTTTCCGATTCCAACATAGTCTTATTCGTTGGCTCCAGCTACTGGACCGACTAGCAAGCTACACAACACGTCTTAGTGCGTTACACTATCGTCCAGGTCGTCCGAGAGCAGTTAAACGACGGCGATATGCCCGATAATATCTCTTATCGGGCGGCGTTTTTCAGTGACCCCAATCGCATGCTGCAACATCTCCGCACCCGATCATCGCCAAACTGCGATCACCGACTTCCTCAGTATCTGAGGACGTAGGCTGGGCTCCGAGCAAGTCGGTCGCGATTCCGGATATACGCCAGCGTGGTGCGAGGGTCGGCATGGCCAGCGAAGTCCTGAAGATCAACGAGGTCGGCACCTCTCTCACGCGCAGTCGTAAGAGCCGTGACTCTGAAGGAGTGAACCGTGATGTGAGAGTCGAGGCCTAGCTTTCGCACGTAGCGAGCGACAAGGTATTGAATCCCTCGTCTCGTCAAAGGTGACTTCTGGAAACCGTCCTCTCCCTTCCCTCTGGCTGTTGTCACCGGCCTGAACAGAGGTCCTGCGTCTTCTTTCCCCACTATTGCAAGCCAATCGGACAATCGCTCGACAACTTCAGGATGCAGTGGCACACGACGCTCTTTGCCGCCCTTTCCCTTCACTCGACGCTCTTTGCCGCCCTTTCCCTTCACTTCGATCAGGTGGTGGCCTCCGCTCGACCGCCGTGTCGGCTGGATTTGCCCCAGCATACCCGTAGTTACGAAGATACCCAAAGAGCGAGCGCACAACGCTGAGCTTCCTGGAAACAGAGCTGTTGGTGAGTCCGCGCTCAAGCAGACTGTCCCTCCAGGCGGCGACGTGGCTCGGACGGAGGGTCACGAGGAATTCCCATTCCCCGCGAGGCATGCCACAAAACAGCAGAAACTGTGCGAGTTCTCGCGAATAGCCACTTCTGGTTTCGTAGGATTGGGATTTCAAGAGCCAAGCCGTGCAGGCTTCTCCGAGCTTGCGGCGAAGTTCTTCCCGATTCGCGATGGGCTGCTTCGAGAAAGCCGGTGCGGAATCGGCTGGATGTTCCTCGGGAACTGGCAATAGCCCGGCGGCTCCGGCAGTGGTTTTTGGGGCCTTTTTCATGTCGCGCAAAGTGAGTTTCGCGACATATAAAGCGGTAGCAAAAAGGCCGCCGTCGAAAAAAGACTTTCACTTTCAGCTCTTCTCTGGATCCAGCTCGGCGTTCGCGAGAAACGCTCGCATCGTGAGGTACAGGACTCCCGCATTCAGCAGATGCCAGAGAAAATGTGTTCCCAGCGGAAACTTCGGACACAAAGGACTGTCCGCCGACCGAAAACCAATTGAAATAAAGAAGAGAAATGCGGCGCCGAGAAGCGACCAGCGTTCCGCGCGTCCGGTGGCGGCATGCGCTCCTCCTAAAATAAGCAGGAGAAAAAACGCAGGAAGGTACGCCGACGAACCTGATGGGAGCGGTGGTAAAAATCGACTAAAGAGCGCAAGTCCCACGAATCCCAAAACACCGGCGAACGCTTCAGCTCTTGAGCGCCTGGCGACTGTCGTCAGATACAACACCAAATACGTAACCTGGTAGAGAAGAATCGGAATCACGTCCAGAAGCACGGTGGCGGTCGTGCCGAAAAGATGGAAAAGGCTGCTCCCAGCCGCGATACACACGAGGAGCAAAACAAGCGTCGCGGACTGCCTCGTGATTCCTCCAAACTTCGAACTGAATCGGAGCGCAGCCCAGGCGCTCACAAAAAACGCGGCGTTGCTCAGCGTATTCACCGGCTCTTGCCAGACACCCGTTGCTAAACGTTCGCAATACAGATCGATGTTCATTCGGATATCGCAATTGGAACTTCGGCGCGCTTCTTTACGACGTGGAGAATTTGCTCCTGAATGCTTCGCATAATGGCAGTCGCCCATATCTCCGCATACCAGTTAAAGCGCGTGCTCAAGCGATGCCTGCTGTAGAGGCGAAGTCGAACTTTCCCCGGCTCCGAAAGCAGAATCTCATACCGTCCGCTCAGAACATCAAAAAACTCGCCGCCGATGGTGACGTGCGGGTCGAGAGTGGTTTGCGGAATTTTATCGGTATTCGGCTTGATATCGAAGGCAATGACCGCGTTCGTCTTCCATTCCGTAATTGTTTCCGTAAACTCGATGCCGCCGGTAAAAGTGGCCTTACGGGACGAGCCCGGGCCAATCCCCCAGAGTGTGGCGGCGATAGGAGACGGAAACCCCATGAACTCCGCCAAACTGAATTCTTTCTCACTCGCTTGAATCTCCCGGACCGAAGCGATCTCCTCCCAAACTCTTGCCGAGTGTGCTTGAATTTCAATCTCAGAGAGGGTGATTATTTCATTCTCGGGATTCGGGAGATGATATTCCCACCCGGCGCTGATAAACGGAGTAAACACCAAAAACGTTGCAAACGCTCCGGCAGGCGCTCCCGACTGAGATCTGAGGAGCGCTCCCGCGCCGCCCCCGAGAGACGCGAGCAGCAACCAGATAGGAAGCGCCATCACGAGACAATTCGCTCCCTCGAACCCGAGAATCCCGGCGATGGTCAACGTCAAGAGCGATGGGAGCCAGGGGCCGAAGACGACGTCATGCCATCGGAGGTCGTCAGCCCGCGGCCGCGAATAGATCGAGACGACTCCAACGGCAAACGGTGCCAGAAAGAGAAACCCGATCGTCATGACCGAAAAGAACGCGGATAACTGAGGTATCGCAAACGCAAGGCCAATGAGCAGACCGCAGACGAGGCCCAGGAACTTCGAGGTCACCGCCGGATTTCTATAGAGGCTTGTGGACTCGGTTCGCGCCTGCCGCGCACACTCGAAAGCCAGGAGGACGAACCCGACAACGAGAAAGACGGAAGACGCGATCCAATAAAGCATAAGCGGTTACGGCTTCGAAAGGAAAGAGTCGCGCTCATGACCGTCCAGGTAATCAAGGTTCAGCGCCTCGCCGATCGCGCGATTCGTCAACTTCCCGTGCATCGAAACGACGGAGCGATTGAGCGGACGATGCCTATGGATTGCCGCGCTCACGCCTTCATCTGCAATCTTTACGAGCCACGGAAGTGTGGCCTGCGTCAGCGCCGCGGTCGACGTTCTTGGGACGAGTGCCGGCATATTCGGCACGCAGTAATGAATGACACCCTCAGAAACATACGTCGGAGCATGAATCGTCGTGGACTTGCTCGTTTCAGCGCATCCGCCTTGATCGATACAGATGTCTACGAAGACGCTTCCGGGCTTCATGTTCTTGATCATTTCCCGAGTGATGAGCTTCGGCGCCTTCGCCCCCGGAATGAGGACCGCGCCGATGACGAGATCCGCTTGCGGAAGCTCTCGAATGATTGCGCGTGCCGTTGAGTAGACCGTTGTCGCGCGAACCGGTCCAGTCGTGAACGGAAGCAGACGGTCAACATTGATGTCCATGATCACGACCTCGGCACCGAGACCGAGCGCCGAATACGCGGCACTGCTTCCCGCAGCACCTGCGCCGAGC
Source organism: uncultured Bdellovibrionales bacterium (assembly GCA_964509425.1). Taxonomy (GTDB): domain Bacteria; phylum Bdellovibrionota_C; class UBA2361; order SZUA-149; family CAZDWZ01; genus CAZDWZ01. The sequence goes on from CAZDWZ010000032.1 coordinate 4,338, forward strand.
ACAATAACTTTTGCGGGTCTCACTCCGGCGAGTCCGCCGATCAACATGCCCCGGCCGCCGACCGAGGACTGAAGCGCATACGCTCCGCATTGGAGAGCGAGTTTACCCGCGATCACACTCATCGGCTCGAGGATCGGCATCCTGCCGTCATCGAGCATAACCAGATCATAATCGATGCCGACGACTTTGCTCTCAAGCAGTCGCTTCATCATCTCCGGCAGCGCGGCAGGATGAAGGAACGAGAAGACCGCTAGATTCTCCCGCATCAGAGGAAATTCCTCTGGAGCGGGTTCTTTCACTTTGATGACGAGATCCGCTTTCGTCCAAACATCAGTGAGCGTCTCCACAAGAGTCGCACCTGACTTTTGATATTCCTCATTTGAAAAGCCGCTCAGCACACCCGCCTGTTTTTCGATAAGCACGGTGTGTCCTCGTCCGATAAGAGTCGCGGCTCCATCAGGAGTTACTGCTACTCTGCACTCGCCTTCTTTCCGCTCTCTTGGGACGCCAATGATCATAATGAGTATTTCCTATTCATTCTTCGAAACCTTCACTGTCCGGCTCAATCAGTTTGAATAATCCCTTTTTGCGCCCTCCGTCGAGCCAAAGAAACGCTTCCAGGGCCTTCTACGCCCATGATTTTTCTATGCATTCTTTAGAGTCGAAATTTCAATGCTCCGAACTCCGCTTCATCAGTTGGGATTCTTGAGACTCTGTGATAGTTATCCCGACGCATTTTCATAGGATATTGAACTTACGGAGTGCGCGTGCCGGCTCAGATTCTAGACGGAAAAGCCCTTTCACAACAGGTTCAAGCCGAACTGGCGATTCGGGTGGAGAAGATTCTCTCCGCCGGGTCCCGGGCTCCCGGACTTGCAGTCGTGCTTGTCGGTGATAATCCCGCATCGAAGGTTTACGTTCGCTCGAAAACCAAAAATGCGGAGGATTGCGGAATGCGCGTCATCGACGTGCAGCTTCCTGCTGACATCGGAAACGAAAGACTTCAATCAAAGCTACTCGACCTCAGTGCAGACCCTGGTGTCGACGGTATTCTGCTTCAGCTCCCACTCCCGAAGGGGTTGGACGAGTTCGCCGCTTTACTCTGCATCGCGCCGGGGAAAGATGTGGACGGGCTCCATCCGGTGAACCAAGGTCTCTTGATGCGCGGTTCCGACTCCGGGCATCAGCCCTGCACACCGCTCGGATCAATGTTGTTAATCGACCAAGCGACGAAGCAACTTGGAATTTCGTCCGACCTGACTGGAAAACATGCCGTAGTCGTCGGGCGCTCGATTCTCGTCGGAAAGCCGGTCGCACTGATGCTCCTTGCCCGGAACTGCACCGTAGAGATGTGTCACTCGAAGACCCGTGATCTCGATGCGGTTTGCCGCCGTGCGGATATTCTCGTTGCCGCCGTCGGAAAGGCAAAACTCATCACGGAAAAAGCGGTTAAGCCCGGCGCTATTGTTATTGACGTTGGAATGAATCGCGATGGAGAAGGGAAGTTGTGCGGTGATGTCGATTTTGCTTCAGTGCTGGAGGTAGCGGGCGCCCTAACTCCGGTTCCGAAGGGAGTCGGACCGATGACCATCGCGATGCTTCTATCGAACACCGTAAACGCCGCTGAAAGAGCTTTGAAAAATTAAAAAAGGAAGGCCATGGGAACTCAAAGTCTGCAGAGCGGGAAGAAAACAGTCCTCTACGATTGCCACAAACGTCTCGGTGCGAAATTCACCGAATTCGGCGGATGGGAGATGCCCGTGCTCTATAGCGGGCTCGTCGATGAGCACAACACGGTGCGAAACGCCGTCGGGATCTTCGACGTCAGCCACATGGGAGAAGTTTTCGTCCGCGGAGACCGGGCCGAAGAATTTTTGCAGTATGTAACATCGAATGATGTTTCGAAGCTCACGCCGGGAACAGCACAATACTCGCTCCTGTTGAACGAGAAGGGCGGTGTCGTGGATGACATCATCATCTACCTGCTCAGCCCGAAGAATTATCTCATCTGCGTAAACGCCGCGAACACCGACAAAGATTTCAACTGGCTGAATTCCAAAAACACCTTCGGCGTAAAGCTCGAGAACAAATCCTCTGAATACGCCCAGATCGCAATTCAAGGACCAAAGGCCCGCGAAGTCGTTTCGAAACTGCTGAAACTTCCGGCATCGGAGGTTTTCCCATCTTCCTTCCGGCCGTTTACCTTCCGCGTGATGAAGTGGGCGGATGCTCCGGGAGCGCCCGAAATAATCGTCGCTTGCACGGGCTACACCGGGGAAGACGGCTTTGAAATATTTTGCCCGTCCGAGACCGGACCATTCCTTTGGGAGTCGCTCCTCGAAGTTGGGAAGAGCTCTGGGATCAAGGCTGCGGGACTCGGTGCCAGAGACACGTTGCGCCTCGAAGTCTGCTATCCGCTGCACGGACATGAGCTGACGGACGAACTTCCCGCAACCGCTTGCGGAGCGGGATGGGTAATTAAGTTCGCGAAAGGAGATTTTATCGGAAAGCAGGCGCTTCTCGACATCAAAGCAAAGGGGCCGGAGAAGACCATAGTCGGACTTGAGGTCCTCGATCCCGGAATTATCCGCGAAGGCGCAAAGCTCTATGCGAATGACGTTACGTCACTCGAAGGCGCCACTCCGATAGGATTTGTGAGCAGCGGAACCAAGCCGCCAACGGTGAACCGTTCGGTTGCGATTGGATTCTTGCCTCCGTCGCTCTCGGCTGCCGGTTCATTGGTCAAAGCTGAAGTGAGAGGAAAACTGCTCGCGGTAAAGGTCATTCCGCGGCCGTTTATGAAGGCGCCGGTCTCGTCGCTCTAGCGCTGATTGAACTCCGCAACGTACGAAGAATTTAGGAATTGGAAGTTTAGTTTTCGGAAATTACAGAAAGAAGGGAGAAGGAAATGTCGATTCCAAAGGATTGCCGCTATACCAAAGAGCATGAATGGGCAAAGGCCGAATCTGCCGGCAAATATAAGGTCGGTATCACCGATTACGCACAAACTGAGCTTGGCGACGTCGTATTCGTCGATCTTCCGGAAGTGGGACGCGTGGTGAAGAAAGGCGAATCGTTCGGTTCCGTGGAATCCGTGAAAGCCGTGAGCGACATCTATGCTCCGATCTCAGGGAAGGTCATTGAGGTAAACGCAGCGCTGACCAAATCTCCCGAAATGATCAACACCAGTCCGTATGCAGACGCTTGGATGATTCGAGTGGAAGCGACGAATGATTCGGAAGCGGCCGAACTTATGGATGCTGCGAAATACGAGGCGTTCCTTTCGGAAATTTCGAAATAGCGCCGCGCTCTGCGACCAAATACCGGCGGTAGTTTAGTCGCGCGGCACGCGAGGCGGAGCCGAGCCAGCAAGATCGAATGCAGGGGCGGAAGTTGATAAAAATTTAACGATCAGGGCAGTAGCAGGAGTAATCGCGACATGAATGCGGAGCAAAAGGTACTGGAAATGATGGACGACATCGGGGGATCGACAGGAGAATTCAGAGACAGGCATATTGGACCGCGCGAGCGGGATCTGCCGGAAATGCTGAGCACGGTGGGCGTGTCGTCGCTGAAAGAGCTTGTAGATAAAACGGTGCCCTCGGCTATCCGCCTGAAGCGTCCTCTGATGTTGCCGCATGCGAAGGGCGAAACTGAGCTTCTTGCGGAGCTCAAGCAAATGGCATCGCGTAACAAAATCTGCCGATCCTTCCTCGGTCAGGGTTTCCACGACACCATCACTCCTGGGGTGATTCAGCGAAACATTCTCGAGAACCCAGGTTGGTACACTCAATACACTCCGTATCAAGCCGAGATTTCGCAAGGCCGTCTTGAAGCTTTGATTAACTTCCAAACGATGGTGTGCGACCTCACCGGCCTCGAAGTCGCGAATGCCTCCCTGCTCGACGAAGGAACTGCCGCGGCAGAGGCGATGATGATGTGCTACCGGCTCACGGGAAGCGAAACGAAAAATGTTTTCCTTGTTTCCGCTGGTTGCCACCCGCATGTGATCGAAGTGGTTGAGGGCCGTGCGGAACCGATCGGGGTGACGGTGATCATCGGCGATATCAAGCCGGGAGACATCACGGACAAGTGCCTGGGTGTGCTCCTGCCATACCCATCGACGTCCGGAGAAATCGTCGATTGGCGTCCTGTAGCCGAGAAAGCAAAATCGGTAGACTGCTTTGTTGTCGTCGATGCCGACATCCTGAGCCTCTGCCTCCTCACTCCTCCAGGTGAGTGGGGTGCGGATATGGTCGTCGGCAATTCGCAAAGATTCGGCGTTCCCCTCGGATTCGGCGGACCTCATGCAGGATTTTTCGCAACAAAAAACGAGTATCGCCGAGAAATGCCGGGACGTTTGGCCGGCGTATCAAAAGACAGCGCAGGCAAACCAGCATACCGACTCTCTCTTCAAACCCGGGAACAGCACATCCGGCGAGACAAGGCGACGAGTAACATCTGCACCGCCCAAGTCCTCCTTGCGATTATGGCGAGCATGTACGCCGTTTATCACGGACCGAAGGGAGTCCGGAGGATCGCCGAGCGCGTTCGCACTTCGGCATCGCGCCTCGGTTCGGCGCTCACAAAATCCGGCTATCGGCTTCGTTCACCGGCGTATTTCGACACCGTGTGCGTCGAGGCCGGACCGGTCAAGGGCACCGAACTCGTCCGCCGCGCGGTTCTTAAGCAGATGAACTTCAGACTCCTCGACGACGGAGCAGTCTGCGTTTCGCTTAACGAAACAACCACTGAGAAAGAGCTGCAAGAGATCGCGAGCGTATTCGATATCGGATCGCTTCCGGATGGGGACACCGCACCGTCCAGCATTCCGTCTTCGTTCGTTCGCCGGACACCGTATTTGACCCACCCGGTCTTCAATACGTACCACTCGGAGACAGAGTTTTTGCGATACGTCACTCGGCTCCAGTCGAGAGATCTCTCGCTCGCAAACGCGATGATCCCACTTGGCTCTTGCACAATGAAACTGAACGCCACAGCGGAGATGATTCCGGTTACCTGGGCAGAGTTCGGCTCGATCCATCCGTTCGCGCCCAAGGAGCAGTCAGAGGGCTACCACCAGCTCATCGACGAGCTCGAGGGAATGCTCGCGGAGATAACCGGGCTTCCAGGAGTTTCGTTACAACCGAACTCCGGTTCGCAAGGTGAATACGCAGGACTCCTCTCAATTCGTGCGTATCACATCGCAAGGAACGATACGGCGCGCGATATCTGCCTTATCCCGACTTCCGCGCACGGAACGAATCCTGCGACCGCGGCGATGGCTGGGATGAAGGTCGTAACAGTCGCTTGCGATGACCAAGGAAACGTCGACATCAAGAGCCTGAAAGACAAGGCCGCGGAGTACGGCCCTCGCGTCGCTGCGATCATGGTCACGTATCCATCGACGCACGGCGTGTTCGAAGAAACGATCTCCGAAATTGTGAGCGTCGTTCACTCCATCGGCGCACAGGTCTACATGGACGGTGCGAATATGAATGCTCAAGTCGGCATTTGCCGGCCCGGAGATTTTGGCGTCGACGTCTGTCACCTCAATCTTCACAAGACATTCTGTATTCCGCACGGCGGCGGCGGACCAGGCGTTGGACCAATCGCCGTGGCCAAGCACCTCATCCCTTTTCTTCCGAGAAAGCTCGTCTCGGCGGATAAGACGGCAAAGGGAATTCGCCAGGTATCCTCGGCCCCATGGGGATCCGCCGGTATCTTGGTTATTCCGTGGATGTACATCCGCTTGATGGGCACCGAAGGACTTCGCTCCGCAACTGAGATGGCTATTCTCAACGCCAACTATGTCGCCTCGCGTCTCGAGTCGTCGTTCCCGGTCCTTTACCGTGGCAAGAACGGCACCGTCGCGCACGAGTGTATCCTCGACCTTCGGAACTTCAAGCGCGCATGCGGTATCGAAGTCGCCGACGTCGCCAAGCGATTGATGGATTACGGATTCCATGCCCCAACGGTTTCCTTTCCCGTCCCTGAAACGTTGATGGTGGAACCCACGGAAAGTGAGTCGAAGGAAGAGCTCGATCGCTTCTGTGACGCGATGATCGCAATTCGCGAAGAAATCCGTGAAATCGCAGAAGGTCGAGCGGACAAGACCGATAACGTGTTGAAGAATGCGCCACACACGGCTCTTGAAGTGACGTCCGACAGTTGGGCGCATTCCTACAGCCGTGAAAAGGCTGCGTTCCCTGCGAAGGACTTGAAGGACTACAAGTTCTGGCCCGCAGTGGGACGAATCGACAACGCGTGGGGCGACAGAAATCTGTTCTGCGCCTGCGTCCCGGTGGAAGGGTTCGATTCCGAGCAGTGAGCGTGAGTAACCGAAGAAGGCGGTGATGATCGGCGGGGGTTTAACTAAAGCCTCGCCGGCCCTTACGCCGTTGATATCCAAGCCGGCAAACGTAAGTTTGTCGGCTTTTTTTTCGACGCGACGCAGGCACTTTCAATAATCGAGGCCGCGCATTCATGAAGTATGCAACATTCATCTTTCTCGCACTCCTGTTACCGGTTTCGAATGCGGCGTCCGATCGAGTCGAAACACCGCTGCCCTCATCGGTCGGATCGATTTGTATCGGTCCGAACTTAATGAAGGCGCCTTATACCGAGGATGAGCGAGTTACTCTCACCATCGATGACGGCGCGCCGATTGACTTCGTCTCGCAAGGGAAGGGGGTACGCCTCGCTCACTCAGGGTTGAATCTCGAGAAAAAACATCTCGTAAAAGTGTATTGGCGAACGACCTTGACGCACTCCTTCGAGATCGACCTGCGGTCGTTCGAGAGCGGTGGAGCGCAAATCTGGCGAAGCCCTGGATATTGGAAGACTTCTGACATTTGCTCAGAGGAATGCGCGCCGGTCGTTTCCTGCGGGAAGGAGGTGAAAAGCCGGGGCAGGAAATGAGTTGGGACGTCTCCGGATTCGGCGAAGTTCCAGAGTTCGGAGTACGCGGACTGAGTGAAGTTTATTTTTTCTTGGCGGAGGAGTTCGAGCGAGACTCGAGTTCTGCCGATAGGCCATCTTTCGGATCGAAGCGCGGAATCGTCGTTAAGGATTTTGTCGCAACAATCCAAGCACCCCGACATTCCTCGAAGTTATCGAATCGAAACTCTCCTTCGCCCAGAGGGAAGCCTGAAATAATCTGCTTTGGATCGGCACATGAAATGCTCAAATCCGCCAGTGGATCGCCAAAGAACCGCTTTTCTTCAGGGTCCGCGTAGACACTGAGATAGAGCGAGCCATCCTTGAGAGAAACACCGCTGATGAGGTTTTCCTGCGCCTCTTCGAAACGCATTCCTCCCTGCTTACTCTTTTTTTCTTGAGCCGCGGAACACAGCGGAAGACAACAAATTGAAATGAAGAGGAATGACAAACAAACAATGTTTAGCTTTTTTCTCATAGGTTTTTCAGCGTAACGCCTGATCGAAATATTTATCTGTTACAGCAGAATATATTGGCCTCAACAAAGAAGTTTGTGCTTCCGGAGAATCTTCGAATATCGACTCGAATACCTGTCGGAACACCTGCCCCCGGCGCACAATCAGCCCCGGAGCAGAGAAGAGTAATCTCTTCGGTCAAGTCCGCTGTGATCGTGGTGTTGAAGGCCCAAGTCAGCATGAATTCCGTGGCCGTGTTGTTACATTCAGTTCCAGTCGTCTTTGGCGTGGTATTATTCGTCGGCGTGGTCACCGATTTCAAGTAGCAAGTTGAGGTTCCAACCAATCCGGTGGCTCCAGTGGCTCCGGTCGCACCATTCGTTCCTGCCGTGCCGGTCGCACCAGTTGCACCCGTGGCTCCGGTAGCGCCGGTTGCGCCAGTCGCACCATTTGTGCCGTTTGTGCCGGTGGCTCCCGTTACACCGGTTGCTCCAGTAGCTCCCGTCGCGCCGGTTGCACCGTTTGTTCCATTCGTGCCGGTCGCACCAGTTGCACCCGTAGCTCCGGTTGCGCCGGTTGCGCCAGTCGCACCATTTGTGCCGTTTGTGCCTGTGGCTCCCGTTACACCGGTTGCTCCAGTAGCTCCCGTCGCGCCGGTCGCACCGTTTGTTCCATTCGTGCCGGTTGCTCCGGTTGCTCCAGTGGCTCCGGTTGCGCCGGTTGCGCCAGTCGCACCATTTGTGCCGTTTGTGCCTGTGGCTCCCGTTACACCGGTTGCTCCAGTAGCTCCCGTCGCGCCGGTCGCACCGTTTGTTCCATTCGTGCCGGTTGCTCCGGTTGCGCCCGTGGCTCCGGTTGCGCCTGACAATCCAGTTGCACCAGTATCGCCGGTTGCCCCTGTCAATCCAGTCGCACCCGTTGCTCCTGTCGCGCCGGTCAATCCGGTGTTACCAGTTGCGCCAGTCGCGCCCGTTGCACCAGTCGCTCCGGTCGCACCTGTGTCACCGGTTGCTCCGGTGTCACCCGTTGCGCCAGTCAAACCAGTGTTCCCAGTCGCGCCAGTGGCGCCGGTTAATCCCGTGTTACCGGTAGCTCCCGTTGCGCCCGTTGATCCTGTTGCAC
>CAZDWZ010000033.1:0-4968 GCA_964509425.1 uncultured Bdellovibrionales bacterium
ATTTCTCAATCTACCAAGCATACAAGGTCGCAGTGAAGCTGTACCGTCTTGGAAAGCTTGATGTGAAGTTTCCAGCGGGTACCTATCGACCGCCGGCTTTCTGCGCGGGTTAGACGATCCTCGATTCACTTCACCGCTTGAAACTTTTTCGAAGCTCTCTGAGTGCCGTAGCTCCATGCTTCCTCGCAACTACGTATCGATTCTCATCGATCATCACTTGCTCTCAAGAACACATCTGATCAATTCGACGCCTTTCGCTCCTCGTCAGTCCAAGAAATATTGAATTGTTCTCCGCTTCACGCCCTACTTTCGGCGAAGTGTATCGGATGCATTGAGGATATGAAGATCAGGTCGGGGATGCGAGAGAAATGCGACCTGGTTGCGAGGGAGCCGCTGCATTGTCAGAGCCTGAAGCGCGCTTTTTCGAAGATTGAACTTCCTCTGATCCGATCAAGTCTAAACGACAGGCCCGATGACACGGAGACCCGGATTCTGAACCTGATGCGCTACGTTCGTGGGAGATTTTGCAGCGATTGTCGCAAGTTGCCTTTTCTCGGAAATAAGTTGGCACCACGCGCGTCGCAAAGCACAGGAGCGAATCACAGCTCTGACTCGCGAGCCAATCGCTTTTTCGGCGCGCCTAAGAATGAGATTTAATGACGATGAGGTGACTCATGAACCGACTTTCACTTTTGCTCCTAATCTGTTTCCTTTTCCAAATTTGTCCAGCCCACGCGGTTCAGAAATACTTTCAAGGCCATTTGTTCGAGGCGTCGGTCATCACCCACTATTCCGGCTCCGAGTTTGAAGAACGGCCGATCGAAGGGACCAGTCTCATTCAAGTGCGGGAAGGCGACGAATATTCGATATTGGTAAGGAATCCACTCCCGGTGCGAGTAGCAGCCACTGTTACGGTTGATGGGCTGAACACCATCGACGGACAGCGAACAACACCGGAGGGTGGGCAGAAATGGATCATCGAGCCGGAATCCTCGATAACGATTCGCGGCTGGCAGACCAACGACTCCAACTTGCGGCGGTTCATATTTACACGTGAAGGTGCCTCGTACGCGAAGTGGAAGGAACGCCGGGACCGCAAAAACTACACCGCCAATCTGGGAGTCATCGGTGTCTCCTACTTTTGGAACAGCGCGGAGCTTTCCGACCGGCTTTCGCCGGCACGGCCATTTCTGGAGAATGAAAAACAGGAAGAACTTGCTTTGGGTTCATCACCCGGTTCGGTCGGCAGTGACGAAGCGGCAAAACGCTCACGCCGTCAGGAGAACAAGGGACGCGCCGGAACCGGAATGGGATTTCGCCAGTGGAATCCGGTGACGCGCATCAACTTCTACTATGATACGGGAATGTTCTCGCCCAGCGACGTACTTGCCATTCGCTACGAGTTCGCCGAGGCGATTCCTCGCCCGCGACCATTCGAAGAACCTCAGGTGCGCTACCGCTACCCGGGGAACTATGCTCCCGAGATGCCGTAACGTTATCTTCTTGGTTGCTGTCGATTTCAGCTTTAACGGCGATTCTCAGAACCCGCAGGCCGAGCTCGACGAGCGAGCGCCTTCAGAGTAGACCGTTACGTGTTGGAGATTAAGTTAAAAAGGCGAGTGAGCGCGACACGGTTTTGAACCCGGCCGCGCTCATCAACCGGAAGATCGTCACTTCCAGTCGACCGCGGCAACCTCGAGCGCGACCTTCCGTCCGGCGTTGAGCGCCATCCAGACGTCGCACGAGATCTCCACGCCCTGCCGCACCGCGTTCAGCACCGTGCCCGCGCCCGCCTGCCAGCTCACCCGCGCCCATTCGAGCTTGTCGGGGTGGCTGTTCGGGAACTGCGAGCCGCTGACGAAGTCGATGACCAGCTCCTTCGACTTCGGCCACGCCCCGAACCACCACCACGCGCGGTAGAAACCGTTCTCGTAGCGGACCGTGTCCGGGACGGGCTTGAACTGGCACGGGTGCGCCAAGTTCCCCGTCTCGAACCCGACCAGCAGGGCGAGCCGCGTAGCGAAGCTCAGGACGTCGCGCTCCAAGTCGGAGCCCTCGAACACCATCGTATCCATGTCGGCCTCGGGAAAAGAGTGGGCGGAAAGACTGTCGATCGAAACGCATCCTTCGCGTCGATTCCTCGGCGCAAACGAGGCGTTCCGTCGATCTGGAGATCGGAAGATTTGTATAACCTTTCCGTATCACGTCACTCGTAGGAGAAAGGCCGCCAACGCGGAGGTCGGCCGGCGTCAAAGATCATCTGGTTCCGAGTCGTTATTACTCGAAACAGGACCTCGTATCAGCTATCGACCTAAGGGCTTGACTCGCGAGGCTATTTTTAGCCCCCTAGGAGACTAATAGGGAGGTGGGATCATTCCCACCTCGGTTTGAGCGCGCAACCCTAGGTAAACGCCCTTAGACTTACGTTTCGCCTCGGACAGTTTACGGTTGTCCGGCAGTGCACGCTTTTATCGAACACTCGCGTTCGTCCTCGCACTTGGTGAACGTTCATGCGACCAGGGAAGGCGGAAACCCGGACCTCACCGCCGAGCGGCCAGCGACGAGCCTATAAGGAGTCCGACCACCACTCCGCAACCGAGAGCCATCGCTACCGAACTCCCAGGATAATTATGCACCGCCGTTTCTGCCTGGCTGTAGCCACGTCGAAGCTGGTTGCCTGCACGCGCAGTAAAGTCTCGAGGCGGTTCATTTGAAGAGTTCGTTTGACTTGCTTGATTATCCGCAGCGGACAACGCATCGCCGAAGAATTCTTCTATTGCAGACTTCGCTTCGCCGGTCTTTTGTTGGATTTTTCCGATGAGTTTATCCACGTTCCCGTCGACGAACTGCAGATCGTCATCAGTCAGCGAAGCCCACTTTGCTTTCACTTCGCCTTTGAGTTGTTTCCAATTCCCACGAAGAACCTGCTCATTGAAATTCATATGCTACTCCTTCTTCCTTGCGGCAAGCCCGCCGCGTCACAATGTTCATCAACTTCTTCAAGTCGTGACAGTCATTTGACGTGTGTCCGCCGAGACGTCCTATTCCGACTTGGTGCGACGGCTTGTTACGCAATATCCGCGCGCTCCAAACCTCCCGCACATTCTTATGTAACCTGTCACTACCCGAGCGGCAGCGCCCGAGATATGATTGAGGTTACTCCGTGGCTACTGGCCGGAGCTGGTTGGGGGCCCCTGCTGACTCTTTCGAGCTTCTTCCCTTGCGCGCTCAGATTCCAACACTTCCGAAACCACTTGTTGAACCAACTCAGGATGAGCGCCATTCGCCGAACCGGAATCGTTCGTCGAGGTTTTGCCTGAAGAAGTCTCGGACAGGCTTTTCGTTTGTCCGCTTTGTTGCTTTGCTTGCGACCCCGGTTCCAGCTCGCGCTCGGCGTTCTTCCCACCTCGAGAAGTCTCCCCAGAGTCGTTGCGAGTGCTTCTTTTTGTCTGTTCTCCGCGATCTCGGTCTTGCTGCTTGTCGTCACGCGACCCGATCATTTTTCTCCGCGCCGTCGGCTCGCTCCCGGTTCTTGGCTGTGTTGTCGAGCGCGACCTCTCTATTCTCCAATGTTTTTGACTCACGCTCGCTCGACGAAGTTTCTGCCCGCTGAGATCCGGGACCTATCGAGGAAATTATCAGCGAAAAAACTTTGAAGAGGCAGATGAGGACAAGTAAGAGGGCAACGAGCCCGAAAACCCATTTCAGACCCCGGCCTCTGGGCCGTCGCTCGGATGTTCGCGGCTCAGCGTTCGATCGCAATTGCGCTGGGCGCGTGTCGTCCTCTTGTTCCATAACGCAAGTTATCGAAGAAGCGTCACATGAGGGCTGAGCAAGCTCAGCCCCCACGCATCGTAGACGAATTCTGTGGAATGGATGGGTCCCCTGGCCGATCTGAGGGCGACCGGCCAACGGAATCACACCTAGTGTACTCGAGCCGCACCGACATCCTCAAAAGTTTTGGTGACCCGATCCAACTCGTCCGATGCGAGGTCAGGAGCGGCCACGAGTATCAACCCCTGACCCAGCTCCTGCTCGACCAGTTCCACTTGATCTTCGGGAATTCCGACTCAGATGGGACCGACGAGCACTGCTCCGTATACGGCGCCTTCCGCAGTCTTGCTACTTTTTCTTCTGATGGATTTGTGCCGGGTGAAACTCTGAATTCGATCACAGGTACGCGATCTTTAAGATTTCGTCGCACTGGACTTCTCCAAGCTTCGGTCTTCGCTTTCGAAGAATAATGCATCTCCCGACCCTTAGTAACCGGCGAGGATTGCCAAGAGTTTCCATCGACTCGTCGAAAAAGTGGATCTAAGGCAAAACAAATCGAATATCGGATGCTCTGAGGATAAGAGAACTGGCCTGTGCGCTCGACGTTCCTCGATGCGAGCGTTACTTCTGGCCCGAGAATCCAGCGCCGGTGACTTCCTTCAGAATTACAGGATAAGAAAGGCCCGCGCCGTAGGGCCCGTCCGCTCTGATAGAAATTCTCCCGCAAGCGCCTGACGATTCGGGCCGGGTGCTGAACTCTGTTACGAATGTTTCCTTTCGGCCTGAGTAGTGCGGAGCAAAGCCTTCAATGAGTCTTGCGAAATCGTAAGCGTATGCAGCGAAGGTTATCTGGCTAAGATTTCCAAACTCATTCTTGTATTTACTCTGAAAATCATCCACAACCGGGTTGTTTGCATAAACTGCACCGTTCATTGCCGTTCCGGCGAGCTGGATTTCACTTGAACTTTCGCACAGATTCGTTCCAAGTATTGGAATTTGAATCTGCTGCTCCGCAAGCTGCCGATGGAAAACTCCAATCTGGCCAGGGCCGAGAAATACAGCAAGCGCATCGATGCGTTCATTTCGAAGTTTTGCAATGGTGGAGCGAAAATCCGAGTGCGCACCCTGGTAACGATCTATGATGACTATACTCTCCGTTGGAAGCTTTTCACTTTCGAGAGAGTCGGCCATGAG
>CAZDWZ010000034.1:0-4179 GCA_964509425.1 uncultured Bdellovibrionales bacterium
TTGATGAATCAACAAAACAAGGAAATACTAACTGGAGAAATGCTCAACAGGGTGATAAAATTCATCGAGGACAATGACCTGAATAGAATAAGCGGTAATATCCGCAAAGTATTCTTTGATTATTTACGCCAGCAATCAGCTGGCCTTGACGTTGAATTCAATACTATCCTTAATGATGTTGAAAATATCATTTATTTACTTGAGTTTAAAGAAATCATAATACCCATAAAATATTTTCGCGTTTTAGAGCACCATTTGAACCGCACTTTGTGCCGGCTGCATAATCTCTTCATCTTGTTTAATGTCACGATTACGGCTATAAGAAACTCCGCTAACGATAGTCCTGTTCATTGAGTCTATAATCGTTGTAATATCCTCTTCTTTTTTACCCCAATGAGATCTGACCGTCTTTACAGATAATCCGGTCATTTTAGCAACTTTGGTCTTTGACACAGGTTGTTTGGCTTGATTTAATTCCTCAATAGCGGAAAGAATCATTGAAACTGAATTTTTAGTTTTTATCAGGCCATTCAGTTTTACAGCCAATGCATGTCTGTCTTCTCTGTCTAGACCGGCATCAGGATGTATATGGATACTTTTTGTATTCACCGGAATTGTGAGTCCTCCCGTTTCTTTTATTCTGTTATACTCTGCTTCTACTGTTCTAACTAATTCTCTAATATTCATTCTCTTCGTTGTACAAATCATGTTTACATAGAAAATGTAGGATTGTATGGTATGTAACGAAGCATCTGGATTATTGAATAACAATGCTTGAGTGATGGCGCGAAATGTTGTGTGCTTTTTACCATCAGGAATATTCTTTGGACAGAATACCTTTACATATGGCTCTTCCTTGATAATGAACAGTTTACCTTTTGTATCAATCTCAGGTTTAAACTTCAGTATTTCGTTTAGAGTTTTTATATCTAAAAAGGGGAAGTTAGCTGTATAACCTATTTTTATATTTAATTTATTATTTACAGTTAACTTCCTACCTATAGGTATATCATTTACTATTTCTAATACACTAATAACCTTACTACTTTCATTGAAATGTACATCTTCATCATATGGTAGTATATGACATCTGTTTAATCCTTTTGCATTATTATCAATAGGATAATCTTTAAAATATTCCTTGGTAAAATAATCATGTACTTGCTGGTGATTATCTACTGTTAACCCTTCTACTTCTATGTAAAAGCATAGACCTCTGCCGCCAACTGACAGTGACAACAGTTTAATCACATTCTTATGCTTAGATAATAAAAGTTCACGTATCTCTAACATTTCATCTTCAAAATCACAATCAATATCAAAATACAGATAGTTGGATATACAATCAAGTTCTGATAGTTGCCTTGCACTTTTGAATGTTGCATGCGGAGTTACGACAGGTAATACTTCTTTTATAGAGGTATATCTGGCAGTTCCTTTCTCTTTTGTTCTTAATTCAAGTATTAATTCTTTCTGCAGATGATTTTTTATATAATCATAAACTGATTCAATTGATAGTGTCCCATCTGATTTCCTGGCCTTAATACCATTCTTGTAGTAACTCATTTCTTTCATTAAAATAACTTTCAAGCAGTTTAACCAACCTGAAATTCCTAATCAGAGAAAGAAGTCGTAAATATTTTTATATCACGGAAGGATGAAGTGTTTTAATGAACATTATTTCATGAATACCTTAAGCCAATAAAACTGACATAGAGCTGCTATACAGACTCCACGTCCAACCCATTTGCAGAATGCGGCAGTTTATACACAACAAACCATGAGAGCCGTAATGAGTTCCTAAACAATTGATGTTATGCGAAAATTGAATAGGTATAAATTACAATATGTAATTTATGCTAAGTACATACTTTGAAATATGTAGCGGGTACAATAGAACGTCCTGGCCGCAAAATCCCTGAAAAGAGATTCCCTTTCAAGTAATTGATATTCTCAGAAGCAAAATATATTTTCGTGGCAAATTCAACTACCCTATGCATAACAATTTTAATGATAGTGATACTACTGCATTTAACAACTGGTTTGAAAATGCGCCTGAAAACAAGTTTCCTCTGGCAGAATTCCCACAGCTAAACAGTGTAACACACCATTATTTAAGAAGCTTTTCAATTGCTTCAACTATGCAATCGCGGGAACTTGAAACAGATTTTACTTACTATGACCCCACTAATCCATTAAACGAAACACCTCGTAAGGCATACACCGATAGCGAGATTTGGGATGCGGAGATAGAGTGTCCGGATGTTTTCGAAAATACAGAGGTGAAGATGGTGCTGGAGGGTACAGAGTTTAGGAAACAATGCATCGACTGCAAAGGAAAAGCCATCGTTGATTGCAGCACTTGCCGTGGAATAGGGAAAGTATCTTGTGTACCGTGCAACTCAAATGGGAAAATTGCATGTAAGAAATGTAACGGCCTTTCTGTAAATCTATGTACAAGATGTGATGGGAAAGGTTTTGTGAACGGAGAAAAATGCAAAAATTGTGCTGCGTTGGGTAGAATTAGGTGCACAAATTGCGATGGAGGGTTTTTACCATGTAAAAATTGCGCAAGAAATGGCTATGTTATATGTTCAACATGCAAAGGACAAAAAGAGGTTGAATGTGAAACATGTTTAGGGGAAGGGAACTTAATGGGCTTTTCAAATGTTACAGCAACAAATAAACTATACTCACAAGTCGTTGAAGATGGAGACTCAGAACTCTCTGAAGAAATTAAATGGCTTCTGATAGGCCTGGCACAAAAGCAACATACTGGTCAATGGGAAAAGTTGGATGCCTATACTACTGAGAACCTGAAAAGCCAGCATTTAGGCATTGACAGTACGCAAATTTTACCCAAGATTAATGATTTGATAGTGCGTCATAATAAGTTTATAGATGAAGGAACGGGAGAGCAGCGCAGGCCAGTCAAAAAAGGATACTCCAGAATGCAGATATTCGAATTTATCAGCTATCATTACTCTGTCAATAATGAACAGCATAGGGTAACATTTATTAAGGATGGTGAGGCTAACTATTTGCATTCTAATCCGTGGGAGAAGCATATTGAAATGCTGGAGTCCAATATTGCCGCTTTGATAAAAAGTAAAGACTTTGAATTCGCTCTTGCGCAGGTAAATGCTGAGATTGCAAAAGGTGCAGATGGCAAAAAAATGAAAGACCTGAAAATGCAAATTGTTGAAAAACTTTCCATAAAGGATCTAAAAACAAAATTGTTGCCCTACTTAGGCATTGTGATTTTAACAACTATAAAAACGGATAATGATGAAACAATTTCTGGCTTATTGGGTTTGGGGTTAGTGCTAATTTTCATTTGGATAATACGTCGCAGAAACCTTCGAATCCGTTCTTCATAAAGCAGTAAATTGGATTTCTCACATACATATATAGGCAACATTATATCAATGTAGGGTTGAAATCTTATGTAGAATAGCCTCAATTAAACCTGTATCAATTGATTTTGAAGAACCTCCTGATGCATCCATTACCCTGTATTCTCTATCTTCATCGAATTCAAATACAAGTGTCCTGTCCTCTATATGTATATGGAACTGGTGTATAAAACCTAATCGTATGAACTTGGATTCCAGTTCATAGGTTTTACCGTTGTAATCAACTTTGAGAATAAAACCGTCGTCCATATAGGATGCAATAATAATCTCTTATTTTGGTTTCTTGAAAAGTCCTGCAATCTTGACAATAATAAATATGGTCAAACCAGCGAATATGATAAATAATCCTGCAATTGCTGTCCTGTCAATAAAGTCCATGCCTTCCTTTCCTTCTTTATCAAATGGATTAATGATATTCATATCAGTTAGTTGAATCCTACAAATTTTCCTTCTTCATTCATGCCCCTGGACTTTAGTTCAAATCTCGCGAGTTCCTTTACATCGATTCCCCCACTCAATATATCAACCAGCATTTCTTTTGTTGCTGAATTGAAAATGAATATTGGATTTTCTTCATCAGGAATGAAACCAAGAATCGCGGCTGCCTTCCAGTCATTAATCTTTTGTGCTTGTGTCATTGTTTCAATTTATAAGCGAGTATAACAGATAATTCAATCCCTTATCTCTATAGTTCAATAAAAACATCTACATACATAAAAACGCCCCACATGAGTGAGACGTTTCAATTCTTTCCTTTCAAGAT
>CAZDWZ010000035.1:0-4111 GCA_964509425.1 uncultured Bdellovibrionales bacterium
TTGGATTTGGCGGCTGCCAATTATGCCAGGAAATTTCCAAGAGCGTCTCCGGTATTCAAAAGGAAATGTTTAAACAGAAGCTAAAAGTGCCAGTTATCGTTATTTCTGTGCAACCGGAAAAAGACCGTTATCAGGGGCAGAACAACCCTATGAAGAAATATATCGACTCCTATCATGAGGCAGAAGTACTGGCTTTTGCGCCCACGCCTGAAAATATGCTTAAACCTGGGGAAAGCGCATACGATAAATCCGTTAACACCCCCCAGAAAGATCGCCTGCTGCACGTTATCACTCCGCCAGCCACAAAGGATGCAAAAGATATCCAACGTGCATTAGGAATAGTTATAGGCGCTAATCCAAAACAGCATACGCCTTTTATTACCTTCTTTAATAATGGGAAAGCGGTAAAAAGTATGCGTGGCATGGATAAAGACAATAACGCAACTGATGAATTTGTGAAGAATCTCTCTGTTGCCTTTGTCAGTGAAGTGGCGAAACATGTAAAACCTGAAATGAAGCGTTAATGATCGAGCATCCCACTCCCACTCACTCCTCGCCATTTACCGTCAGCAAAGTGCTGACATGGTTGGCGATAGGTGGCCTTGCCAGCACCGCAGCCATTATTGCTGCGCCGACATTGCTGCCTGAGATTGGAATTGGCACCAGCGAGATGGCGACAGAGTCCTCATTCGTATTCCATGTTGATGCGGAAGAAGGCGGCATTGGTCTTGCGGGTGCGTTGAATCATACGCTCTCTTATGTGCCGTATGTGGGTGAAACACTCGCCGGGGGCGGCCTGAAAGCGGCAATGGTGGGGATTGGAGTCGGCATTGGCGGAGCGCTTGCGGGAGACCACTTGGATAGGAAGTACGGTGACGGCAAATCCTTAAGTTGGGGCAAGGCATTAAAGTATGCTTCGCTGGCCTCAAGTGCGCTGATAGCACTTCCAACCCTCCTTAGCGGCTTGAGCGTGGGGTTAGTATATCTTTCCATGCTAAACGGCCCGGATTTTGCCAATAAAGTAGTAGATGCCGTAACAGTTACCACAGGTGTTGCAAGTGAACATAATCTAGCCTCCACCGGCCTTAGTGGCTTAGGCGCAGCCGTACCGCACCTCGTCACCTGCGGCTCCATGATGCTTCCGGCGGCATTCATGTTCCATAACGGTGGCCATCCAACCCATGACGAAGAAGCAGACAGCCATGCGCAGAAAATCAATGCCGAGCGCCATAGCTACCAACCAGTGAATAAGCAGCTGCTACCCGATGACCCCAATCATATCCTGACGCCTGAACAACAGATCATGGTGGAGGCCTACAACAACGCCCCCGCCATCCGCAAACCTATTCTGCAGCGCTGGTTCAAAGAGCATGGCTTCACCCCCGATTTCCACCCGGACGGCACCATGCACCTTTATGCGCATACCACCCAGCAGCTGGGGCGGTAAGGTAAGGCTACTCTTCCTCACTCTCGCGCTTATGAGCTTTGATATGCCGCTCCGCGCGCTCTGCCTTCAGCGCCTCCGCATTCTTTTCTAATTTTGTACGCCCATGCTTCAGCCGGTTCTCGGCCGCTTTGTTGCCTTTCTCGGTACGTAGTTTTGCTTTGCGGCGCTGGCGGAGGTTGATAATGTCGGTCATGAAGGGAGCTTTCTATCAATCCAGTTTACACGCAGAATGCCAAACAAAGCCGCTAGCAGCCCAATCAGAGAAAGAAAAGCGCCATAAACTTCTGATTTCCATCTCACCAACTGAATATCAATCGAATGCGCTCCTTGAGGCAAGGTCAGCATAAGCAGGCCTTCCGGAGAATTCTCCAGCAATATGTCGTTGCCGTTACTGTCTTTTGCCTGCCATCCCCAATAATTAAACTGGCCGATAAGCAGCGTGCTTTTTTCCGGAGCATGAACGTCAAAATGTATATGCCGGGGCTTCCATACCAGATTCTCTATAGGCTTTATATCTCCGCTTAACAGAGTGACTTTATTCACATGGCATAATGCATTCGCTTTTTGTGCGGAATCTGACATTAGCCATGCTGATGAAGCGGCGGAAGGCAAATATTCATTGGGTAGAGGAACAAGGCCATTATGAATGTACACTTCATTAATCTTGATAACGCCTAAAGGACTGGAGAAGGCAATGCCGATGCAAACTAATGTCATCATGCAATAAGTCGATGCGATCTTTTTTGTATGTCTTCTATCAGGCAGCGCGCTAGCCGCATATCCAAGCATCGCAGGAATGGCAATGGTAGGTATAATTGCCATGCGCCATGGAAATTGCAAAATTTTTAGAAAAGGAAACAGAAGCCATATAAAAAACGATAAGGACGTCATCAAAAACAAGCTGGCCAGCGCTGCGCCTAGCCAGAATAAGAAGCTTCGATTCTTATAGAATGGAACACGTAAGCCCCCAGTAAACAACGCAGGCGTGATCGCATATAAAGCAAAGAGAGATAAAGAAAACACCAATCCGCTAAAAGCATTCATATAGGCAAAATTACTTTTATAATCGAACATGCCGTCAAACATCTCGTCTGTGTTGCCAATCCGTGCGTGGGGAAGACCCTCAATAACAGGAAGCAAGTATATGGCGGATATAATGATGCCGAGCATTCCTCCCGCCACCATCAAAGGTAGCTTATCAAACGACTTGCGGTCAAAGAAAAGGTAAAAAGAATACGCTGCAATCAATAACGATCCGATTAAAGCGCCGTGCACAGTGGACATGATGAGCAACGCGTAAGCGCACGAGAAGAAATATAAGGCCTTTTTATCCCCATTAATAATATTAGTGGTTAGCTTTAATAATAAAGGCAGAAATAAAAATGAAAAATATTCAGAATAAGCATCTCTGATATAAAGATCTATCCAGATATAAGGCATAAGCAAATAGCCGCACGCCGCTAACAGAGCGCCTTTAGCGCTGCAGGAACTGCGGATAAAAGAATAAAAAGCAACTCCTCCCAACGCATAAACCAGCCCATACACCGTTATCAATGCGGCATTGGGGCTAGGCAGCCACTGAAACAGGCTGGAGACATAGTAAGGAAACGGAGGATAATAAAAAAACGCGGGTGAGCCGCAGCCTGCATTGAGCCCGATCAACCAGCGCGGATAAAAATCACCGCTCCACAGCGCCTCGGCAAAATGCTGAGACCAAAGTACGTTATGAATAAGCGAATGGCCTTCAGGATTAATGATCCACGCCGGAATATGCAGAATCAACGCCAGAAAAAATACGTATAACTGATATTTCCTATCGAGCGTGAGATGTCTTAGCATAACTCATCCCTCATCCTCATGCCCGCTCGGAAACCAAATCCAGAATATACTGCATTAAACCTCTTCTTAGCAAACGCTCTGCCGGAAGCAGATGTCAGAGCCTAAAGAAGGCCCGCCGAGCCATAGCTCGCGAGACGCATAGGCTGGTGGGCGGTATTGGGCTCGAACCAACGACCTCCACGATGTCAACGTGGCGCTCTAACCAACTGAGCTAACCGCCCTCTCAAGGAAATCCGCTTATATCAGCAACTATTTGCCCCGGCAACGGGATATTGCCCATTAAACATTCCTTTTAAATATACAAATACTTACGCCCCTTTAAACAGCCGCGTCAGCTCCTTGGCCATCACCTCCGGCAATTTTTCCACCTCGGAAATCGTCACCGCGCGTTTGTAATAGCGTGTCACATCATGCCCGATGCCGATAGCCAGCAACTCAATCGGCAGCTTCTGCTCCACATAGGCAATCACTTCGCGCAAATGCTGATCCAGGTAGCTGCCATGATTGGTGGAAAGAGTGGAGTCATCCACCGGCGCACCGTCCGAGATCACCATTAAAATCCGCCGCTGCTCCGAGCGCGCCATCAACCGCTCGCAGGCCCAGAGAATAGCCTCGCCGTCGATGTTTTCCTTTAGCAAGCCCTCCTTAAGCATTAACCCCAGGGCCTTGCTTGCTCTTCGCCAGGGCTGATCGCCGGATTTATAGATCACATGGCGTATATCGTTCAGTCGTCCAGGGTGAGGGGGCTTGCCTGCCTTCACCCATTCGCGGGCCGATTCACCGCCCTTCCAGTCGCGGGTGGTGAAGCCCAGCACTTCCACACGC
>CAZDWZ010000036.1:0-926 GCA_964509425.1 uncultured Bdellovibrionales bacterium
CGAAGCCTGGCACGGCGCAGACCAGTGTCGTGGGTGTCTTTGCGGCGAGCGACGGCAACTAGGCCAAGGTTCGCTTTATGCGTCGCCACCAACCGCATGGCGTAGGATCGCATCAGCTTTCTTTCGAAACGCACTGCCTTCTTGTGCTCGCCCGCGAGCCACAGCCGTTCGATGACGTTGAGTGCTCTCTTTACGTCTTGCCGTGATTTGCAAAGTCGAACCGACAAAGCCGGCCACCAATTGCGCAGCGTGATACCGCATTCACCATGCACGTCCGCGCCGCCGCCAGTCATGGTGCCATTTCCACTTCGTTCAGAGAACATTGCAGAACGTCCCGTGCAACCGGTTTCAAATTTTCCGCCGAATTTGAACCCCGTTGCAAATCGAATGAGGATTAGATCAATGCCGATTTGCGGCGGTCGATTTGACGCGACGATCAATGATGAATTCGCGGATATCCGAACCTGTATAAAGAACTTTACCGTTCAGCTTCGAATAAATGGGCCCACTTCCCTGCTGCCTCCATTTTTTCAAGGTAGCAGGCGACAAACGCATCACGCGCGCCGCCTCGTGGGTATCATAATACGTGACTTGCAAATTATCCGACATGACGACCTCGACTTTTATCGCCCTATATATCTCAGATTAGCCAAGGCCGGTGCTTCAGTCAATGCCATATTCAATTTTTTCTATGATTATACAGATTATTAGTCAAGGTATTTGTGTTTAATTATTGAAGCTGTGTTTATATGTTTAAAAATTAAGCCGAAATACAGGCATCTACATCCGCTGCATCTCGGCTACTAAAATATGCACTTGCAGCGCGTATTTCGACTAATGTTCCACCTTCGGGCAGCGGCCTCAATGTGGTCAAAACCACGGATCCATGAATATAGATTACTCCTCTTCCTCGGAACACAGACGAA
>CAZDWZ010000036.1:936-2532 GCA_964509425.1 uncultured Bdellovibrionales bacterium
AGGATACCGCCCCATCGCGTCACCGATGCACATTTCAAGATCAATTGCCTCTTTAGCTGTAATTTTCGAGTAGGACGGAGGAAACTCCAGAAGCCGGGCCATATCTCCTTTAAAAGGTGCTGCACCCGCTTTCGATGCGACCACTGCCAGCGCTAGCAACCCAAAGAACCTCAAGGTCATGGAAATCACTCCTGCTTCATCTCGCCAAGATTTTCCCTTTGAACGATCAGGAATGGCTGGAAAGGCCATGTCGATCTAGAATGCTGTCTGCCAATGCGGCAAGCGTAGCGATTTCAACGTGTGCATAGCGCGCCGCCGTTTGTACACTTTTATGGCCAACGATCTGCATCGCAGTCGTAGTTGAAACGCTGGGGTCCGCATAAACGGCAGAGGCAAACCAGTGACGAAGTGCGTGAATGCCACAATGGCGCACCCCCGCCCGCTGCAATACCCTTGTCCAAGCAGGACGAAGCACGTCGGGTGTTAAATGGCCATCTCCGCCACCCAATGGCGGACAAATATGAACATTGCCGGGATACCTCGCCGCTTCGGCCAGAAGCTCGCGGACGATACGGTTCATCGGCTTGATCAAGCCTCCTGTCTTTGTGTCTGGCCAGACGATCTGCTGCTTAATCCAATCCACGTATGACCATTTTAGGCGACAAATTTCGTCAGATCGACAGCCGGTTGCCATCAGCAAGCGAACAGCAAGCACCACTGTCGGGTGATGATCTCCAGTGGCAAGCTCCATCCTGATAGCCCGGACTTCGTCGGCGGTAAGAAGTCGCTCACGCGTCCTTTCCGGAAATTTGGCCAGTCCCTTGCACGGATGGTGCAATCCGTCCCGCCAACCCCAACGTGCGGCAAGCGTCATGGCCTTCGCGAGAATTGATACTGCGAGGTTTGCGAGGCGCGGAGTGCCCTTGAGTTTAGAATGAAACAATTGGACATCGTTCAACGACACCTCCTTAACCGCCTTGCCCCGAAAGGCCGGTCGTAGATGCTTCGCAACGATCCGTTCGTATTCTGCAACAGTGCGCGGTTTTAGAGACGGGCGGACATGAAGACGAAGGAATTCGTCAAACAGTTCATCGCAAGTGTGCCCACGGTCGGTCGCGGAGCTGCTTTTCCCAAGCCGTGCCCATGCGACGAGTTCCAAGGCCCGACGACGAGCTTGAGCACAGGCTATTTGGCTAGTAGCACCAAGCGTCTCTCGCTTTTGCGACCATCGACGACCTCGACCTGTACGGAATACAACGACGTAGGATTTGTAACCCGTAGGGAAAACGCGGACGCGGAAACCTGGGACATTCTCGTCGGCAACCTCATACTCCTTTTCCTCGGGCAAAAGAGCATCCACAACAGTCTTTGTAAGTTTTGCAGTTCTGGCCATGGCCTATCTCCGGTATCACCGAGGTAACACCGTGGAGAAACACAGGGCACCTTGGATCACCAAAGCGCTACCAACTGACCTAATGTTCTCAATGGCCTACCCCCCTCCGTCACCATTAAACGCCACGGATATACAGCGACCAAATCAAACTCTTAATCAGCGGGTCCTAGGTTCGAGCCCTAGTGCGTCCACCACTTTTTCCC
>CAZDWZ010000037.1:0-2305 GCA_964509425.1 uncultured Bdellovibrionales bacterium
GGTCGCGCTCGCGCTCGCACTCTTCTCAGCCGGATAGATCGTTGCGCAGATTGCTTGATGAGACGCTCGTACCGCTGCTGCGCTGCTCCACATTGACGTGGACTCCCCGAAACTCAACGCCGCGAACTGCCGGCGCCATTGTCATAGCGCGCCGCATCGGGGCTCGCCGAGATACCTTTCAGGGTCCGCCCTGATGGTTCATCGGCCTACCAAGCGTGAGGATTGCGCTCGATCGGCGCAGCGACGCGAGCCTGATGCCTTCACGCACTCAGTCTCACATGCGCTCCTGACGACGTGTCGAGAGCCGAAATGCAGAAGATGCACTTGCTCATGACAGATCAGGATCCGGCGCCGATAACTTGGAGGAAGACCAATGAAGTTTATTGTCCCAACTCTCTTCGCCTCAGGATTGCTGACAGTGGCGGTGCTCTCCGATCCAATCGTCAATCGGTCCCCTGAACTGCCGAAGGCTGCGATAGCCTCACAGTCACCGATCACGATCTCGCAGACGATGCCCGGCGAATGCTGCAATGACGATTTTCGGGGCGCGCTGCCGCTGCTTGATACGCCGACTGACACCGTCATCGCAAAGCCTTGACCGTTTCGACGGCATCGGCGTACCTCCCGGCGCCTGACTTGGGCCGGCGTTGCGCGCAGGGATGTTCCATCAGATCCTAGTGCGCACGCCGGCCTCATTTCGCTCAGATGCGTTGCACTAGCTGTGCTCCGTATCGTCCAAGCGGATTGGCCATGTCCATCGACGAGCGCCTTATAAGTGGCCCGTCCACCGACAGCGAGCATCGGGACGGCGGACTCTACCGCCGCCCCAATTGATCAGGTTATTGCTTCTGTGCGGGCGGCCCTTCATACGACGGTGCAGACAGCAGAGCGTCCTTCAAGACATCGACAACAATTCGCTGACCGCTGTCGCGCCGCTCCACGCGTAGGACCGAGATCGGCACCGCGACTTCCTTCTCACCGATCCCCAGGTGATGCCCCACGCTGAGCACTGCGGCCGCGGCGGTACCGTCCGGCCTGATCAACAGATCGCGCACGGTGCCAAGCACCACGCCGTCAGCGCTGTGTATGGGTTGATTGACGTAGTTGTTCGGCGATGTCCCAATCGAGCGCCAGCTATCGGCGGCCCTCGCGAAATAGACGGGCTTGCGGTCTGGGGTGGGCACCAGCATGGGGGTGTACGCGGAAACGGACGCGGACTCTTTGGTGCCATTTCCACTCGGAAGCAGCGCCCACAGCAAACCGGCAAAGGCGGCAAGCGTCAGCCCCCAGTAGGTCCACGTCACGCGCCGGTCTGCCGGGAACTTCGCGCCTGCGGTACCTGAGCGCGCAGTTTGCGCCCCGTAGGCGCGCGGAATCGGCGGAGTGGAACCGACCGCGTGTTCCAGAGGATCCAGGCCCCCGAGCAAACCCGAGAGCCCCGTCGGCATCGCGTCGGCAATTTCTTCCTTCTGCTTGATCAGCAGGCGTGCCAGCCCAGCGGAATTGAGTCCGTTGGCGCGCTGGAGGCGACTTAAGGTACTCAGGATCGGTGGCACCACCAATCCGAGCACAGTCTGCGCCGCTCCACCGCTGATGCCGAGATAGCGAGCGATAGATGACGCCAGAAGAGCGGGAGCGCTGCTACCGAGCAACGATGACAGTATGCCACGACCTTCCGTTGCTGCTTCCGCCGGACCAGCAAAGGCACCGCCGATATTCTCCAAAACGTCGGTCGGAAGATCCGCTATTGCGTTCGTCAGCGTCTGCGCCTTCTCTGGCTTGCCGACCGCCTCTGCGATCCCACTTAGAATAGCGGGCACCGCGGCGCTTACCGCTTTTTGAGCCGTTGAACGATCGAGGCCGGAAGCGATTGCGATCTTGTTCACTATGTCCGGCGTCAAGACGTCCGCAATCGCCGAAACGATACTGCTTGTCATGGAGCTATCCCCTGTGTTGGACGTGACCGCCGCGATCGACGTATCGACTTCATTGATCCGAACGCGTCATCTCGCGGTTGGCACGCCAACCTCCGGCATCGACGTTGAGGGAGATATCAGGTCGACTGCCCAAACTGTTTGCCGGTAACCCTGACGCCACCGGTCGAAGTCGAATTATGTTCTGATGGCCGACGGCGCGACTCGCAAACGCTCACAATGAGAAATGTCCAATGGCGTTCACGCTGCCAACGGAGTGGGGCCATTCCGAATCAACGTTTCGGTTTGTGCTGGCTTCGGTTCTACGCAGTGCTGCGAGGAAGCGGGCTGTCCGATTGACGACGAGCTGGCGCTGCTGGTCCAGCGTAATG
>CAZDWZ010000038.1:0-2270 GCA_964509425.1 uncultured Bdellovibrionales bacterium
CCCGCGCCGAATGGCCGCCCGCGCGCAGCTCTGCCGCGATCTCCTCAATCGCCGAGCCCGCCAGATCGGTCAGCGCGACATGCGCCCCCTCCGCCGCAAAGACCTGGGCAGTGGCGCGCCCCATCCCGCTACCCGCGCCGGTTACCAGCACCACTTTGCCCGCTACCGAGCGGCTTAATTGCGTCTCAATCATGCTTTAGCCTCCCATCAATCATTTTGCGGACAGTGTGGAATCGTCAACTCCGCCTGACGAGTGGGCATTGAGGGAATGTTGCCTCACGGTGCTCGAGCAAGTTCATGCCAGCCTCTCTGGCGATAATCAATGGGGCTGACTACCCCCGTTGCCACCAACTTCTCATAGTGTATAAATATTTATAATCAATGGCATGGAGAGTCACGATGTCGGCACTTAAGGTACGACAGATTGAAGCAAAGTTGCTCGAAATGTTCGAGCAACACCTCGACCTTTCGGATATCGGCGCAACCGACCCGGAACGACAGACTAAGGTTCTTACACGGTGCTTAGCGGCATTTGCTGTTTACTTGGAAACCGGATGTAGTGAAATTGAAGCTGCAAATGCAGTTTGGGATGGAAGCGATGATAACGGCTTGGACGCCGTATTTCACGATGCATCTGACCAACGGATTATCGTCGTGCAGTCCAAATGGATCAAGTGTGGCTCTGGCGAACCGGGCGCATCGGAACTCGCGACGTTTGCTAACGGCGTGAAAGACTTAATCGAGGACGCTACCGCCCATTTTGCCCCTCGCCTTCAGGGGAAACTGATCGATGTGAGCCAAGCGCTCAGTACACCAGGCGCATCAGTAACCGTTGTTATTATTACAACGGGATCAAGTGAACTTGCAGTCCATGGCACTCGCAACATTGACCGAATGGTGACAGAGCTTAACGGAAGCGGGTCCGAAGAAGAAGATCCAATGGCTTTGAAAGTTGTTTATGGACTGACAGAGGTATTTTCACGTTTAGCAAGTCGGACTGCTGGAGAAGCGATAGAACTAGATGCGAATATATTTGACTGGTCTCATATTACCACACCATACTCGGCGTATATAGGCGCTATTGACGGACTCCAACTTAAAGATTGGTGGTCCGTGCACGGAAAGCGGCTGGTTGCGAAAAATATACGGCATTCGCTCGGTTCTACCGACGTTAATGAGCAAATTCGGCTTACTGCTTCTGACGATCCGGCGCATTTCTGGTACTTCAACAATGGCATAACACTAATCGCTGACGACGTGGCCAAAGCACCTAGAGCAGCAGCTTCACGTACCGCGGGAATATTTCAATTTAAGGGTGCGTCAATTGTCAATGGAGCCCAGACCGTAAGTACACTTGGAAGGATCGAAAAAGAAAATAGTTTAGGACAGGTTCGCGTTCCTATTCGCGTTATTATGCTGAAGGATGCTCCTGAAAACTTTGGCTCTGAGGTTACAAGAACTAACAATCTTCAAAACAGGGTTGAAGGACGCGATTTCGCTGCACAAGATCCGCAGCAAGCCAGAATTCAACAAGAAATGGGAATTGAAGACATCGAGTATCAATTTTTGCGAAGCGAGAATTTTGTCCCTTCGGAAAAATCGTGCGATCTAGTCGAGGTCACTGTGGCACTAGCTTGCGCCTCTGCAGACCCCGCACTTGCTGTCCAACTTAAGACGGGCATAGGCCGCTTCTTCGCGGACATCAGCCGAGCGCCTTACAAGTCGTTATTCAATCCGAATCTGAGTGGCGCACGAGCCTTTAACGCGGTCGTTGTCCAGAGGGTGATCGACGGCTGGATAGATGCTAAAAAGGCAGAGATTGCGAGACGAAGCGGATACCCATGGACCATGCTGATACATGGCAATAGATTGCTATCTTGTTCCGTTTTCAAACTGGTTAGCACAAGCGTTTTGACAAAGCCCATCCGCGATTTCTCGACCGAGGTTCGAAATTTGGAGATCGCGGTCAAATGCGAGTCGGTCTACGAGACGATGCTCGCATCGCTTGAGGCAGACTATCCTAATAGGTTCCTCGCTGTTCTGTTCAAAAACCCCACAATAAGTAAAGATATTTTCGAAAAGGCCACTTCCTAATTGGAACCATCCAATTCGCCGCGGTAACCCCCTTCCCCTCGCGTCCCCCAACCCCCATATCCCCCCGCATGTCCCAGCTCATCATCCGCCGCGGCCTTGAAGAGCCCGATACGTCTGGCAACTTCGTGCCGCACAAGCCAGTGCGGCCGGAGAAGGCGGAGGGCGGGCGGCCGTTT
>CAZDWZ010000039.1:0-2161 GCA_964509425.1 uncultured Bdellovibrionales bacterium
GACGACTGAGCGGATCCTTTATTACACCGGCGTGAACTACAAGATCGGAGAAGTTCACGAAGGTACTGCAACCATGGACTATATGGAGCAGGAGCAAGAGCGGGGGATCACGATCACTTCGGCTGCAACGACCTGCCATTGGCAAGGTTCGGATAACCAGTTCCCAGTTCACCGTATCAACATCATCGACACTCCGGGCCACGTAGACTTCACGATCGAAGTAGAGCGTTCGCTCCGTGTTCTCGACGGCGCTGTCGCTGTTTTTGACTCCGTTGCCGGCGTTGAGCCGCAGACGGAAACCGTTTGGCGTCAAGCGGACAAGTACAAAGTCCCGCGTATGTGTTTCGTGAACAAGATGGACCGCATGGGCGCGGACTTTGAGCGCTGCATCGATATGATGCGCTCACGTCTCAAGGCCCGTCCGGTGCCGATTCAGCTCCCGATCGGACGTGAAGACGCGTTCGAAGGAATGATCGACCTGATCCGCATGAAGGCGATTAAGTTCGAAGACGATTCCTTGGGCGCAAAGTTTTTCTATACCGACATCCCTGAGAACATGCAGGCCGATGCGACTCAAGCCCGTTCGGCTTTGATGGATGCCGTCGCTGAAAGCGATGAAACGTTGCTCGAGAAATACATCGGCGGCGAGGAACTCACGGAAGAGGAAATCTGGACCGGTCTCCGGAAAGGCTGCCTCGAAATGACGGCAATCCCGGTGCTCTGCGGCGCTTCGTTCAAGAACAAAGGCGTTCAACATTTGATGGATGCGGTTGTTCGCCTTCTGCCTTCTCCTCTCGACGTTCCTCCAGTTCAAGGAACCGATCCTGACGACAAGGAAAAAGTTCTCACCCGGACCGCGAGCGATGATGAGCCGTTCTCGGCACTCGCATTTAAGATTATCTCCGATCCACACGGAACCCTGAGCTTCATCCGCGTGTATTCCGGAAAGATCGCTGCTGGCGAGAGCGTCTACAGCACTCGCACCGGAAAGAAATCCCGAATCGGCCGTCTCGTGAAGATGCACGCGAACAAGCGTGAAGAAATCGAGTCCGTTGAGACTGGTGACATCGCGGCAATCGTCGGCTTGAAGGAAGTCTCCACGGGAGACACTCTTTGCTCCGAAGATCACCCAATCACTCTCGAGTCGATTGAGTTCCCGGATCCGGTTATCTCGGTCGCTATCGAACCGAAATCAAAGGCCGACCAAGATAAGCTCGGTATGGCGCTCTCGAAAATTGCTCAAGAAGATCCGTCGTTCCGACTCCGCACTGATCAAGAAACCGGTCAGACCATTATCGCGGGAATGGGCGAGCTTCACCTTGAAATCATCGTCGATCGTATGACGCGTGAGTTTAAGGTCGGTGCAAACGTCGGTAAGCCGCAGGTTGCGTATCGTGAAGCGATCTCGGGCACTCACACTGAAGATTTCAAATACGCTCGTCAGAGCGGTGGACGCGGTCAATACGGACGTGTTGTCATTAAGGTCTATCCGCTTGAGCGCGGAAAGTCCTTCGTGTTCAACAACCTCATTAAGGGTGGTGCAGTTCCTCGGGAATTCATCCCGGCAATTGAAAAGGGAATCGTCGAAGCCCTCGCAGGCGGTGTTCTCGCCGGCTATCCACTGGTTGATGTCGGTGTCGACCTCTTGGACGGCGATTACCACGAGGTCGACTCATCCGAAATGGCGTTTAAGATCTGCGCTTCCATAGCGGTGAAACAAGCCGTGCAAGCCGCGGGCCTGCAGCTGCTTGAGCCGATCATGAAGGTGGAAGTAGTTACGCCGGATGACTTCATGTCGAACGTCGTCGGCGATATCAACCGCCGCCGTGGAAAGATTATGGGAATGGAAGCTCGACCAGGTGCTCAGGTCGTCGACTCCCAAGTCCCGCTCGGAGAAATGTTCGGATACGCAACCGATCTTCGCTCCGCAACGCAAGGCCGCGCGACTTTTACGATGCACTTCAACCATTATGAAACGGTTCCGACGCACATCGCAGAGTCGATTGTGAAGAAATAATTGGAACTCTGTGCGCCTGTGGTTTGAATGAAAAAACCACAGAGGCACAGAGAAAGATTCGATAAGCAGGAGAGAGGAAGATGTCGAAAGAGAAATTTGATCGAAGTAAGCCGCACGTAAACGTAGGAACGATTGGTCACGTTG
>CAZDWZ010000040.1:0-2133 GCA_964509425.1 uncultured Bdellovibrionales bacterium
AACGAAGCGCAGGAAATCCTCTTCGCAACCATCAAAAATATTTGCAACAGAGCCGCACGATCATGCCGGCAAGCGTATCCCGATCCATCGGCGTGGCAAAAGCGCGACCGCAAAGAATGAGGCAGGCGATCAAGCCGCCCAGCAACGCAAGATGCCGCGCCAGCCCTTTTGTCATGGCCGTTTCCTCCCGCTCCGATTTCTATGCGCCCGCCACAGCGCTGCTATACGACCAAGGTCGCGGATCGGCGTGAGACGCCGGCGAGTATAGTCGGGAGGAGAGGTTTCAATGGCGGGAATGCAATCTGAGGACCGCCCATCGGGCATTGTCTTCGTTCTATCGCTCGGGCTATTCGGCCTGTTCTGGGCGGCTCTTTCCATGTTGAAAGCAGACCCGACGGTTCTGCCGGGACCTGTCGATGTCGCACTCGTCTTTTGGTCCGAAACAGCCTCTGGACGCCTCCCGCAAGAGCTTGCGGCGACCCTTCTGCGCGTTATTGTTTCATTCTTGCTCGCCATGACGGCAGGAGGTCTGCTGGGGTATCTGCTTGGCCGTTATCGAACCTTCAACCGATGGGCGGATCCGTGGGTCACGATCTTCATGAACTTGCCGGCTTTGGTGCTGATCGTACTCTGTTATCTCTGGATCGGACTGAACGAACTGGCCGCCATCGTCGCCGTGACGCTGAATAAGACGGCAATGGTGATCATCACTATCCGCCAAGGTGTGCGCACATTCGATCCGGCGCTGGAGGACCTCGCGATTGTTTCCCGCCTGTCCCGCCGCGATAGGCTGCGGCATCTCGTCCTGCCGCAACTCGCTCCTTGGTTTGCAGTGTCAGCGCGCAATGGCATAGCCGTGATCTGGAAAATCGTGCTGGTCGTCGAATTCCTTGGGCGCTCCAACGGTATCGGATTTCGAATACATCTGTATTTCCAGCATTTCGACATGATCCACCTTATGGTATATTCAGTGTGCCTCATCCTTTGCATGCTTGCGGTGGAGAATTTTGTTATTCAACCTTGGGAAGGCTACGTTTCATATTGGAAACGACAATTAGTTTTAGATGAGGCACGCTGATTGCTGAGGGTCCAACCAGACGAAAACTGCTATCGACCCACCCCGATAATGTTCCTAAGAAATGCTATGCGGATATCTCGCGGCCCTTAACAAGCCGTACTTTTGCCTTTTCAATGATCCCACGACACAGCGATCTTTGATCATCGACATAACTGACGTGACCGCTTCGCCGCAATTTTTAGATGGGATTTTTCAAGTTGGATGATGCCCTAGAGACCAATCTGCGGCCCGCACAGGCATCCTTCTCAGCAGATCGTTAGCCTACCTCTCGTAATCGAACTGAAGGCGCAATTTGTCGCCTCTAAAAATAATCAGCGAGTACTCGAAAGGGCGTTCAGAAGCGTCAGAGATAATGTCCTCCAGGAAAAGTGCCGGGTCACCGCGCTTAATGCCGAGGAAGGCCGCATCGGCTGGGCTGACGGCCGCCGCCTCAAGGTTCTCTCTGACCCTCTTCATGCGAAGACCGTACTCCTGTTCGAGTACAACGCATAACTGTTCCGTGACGACATCATGTTTCTCTAGGTCGGGTGCAAGATCGGCAGGGATATACGACCTATGAAGGCTTATGGGAACTCCGTCAACTTCACGCAAACGCACTATCTCGAACACCTTTCCCTCGCTTGCGAGGTTAAGACTTTTGCGAACTTGGGCTCGTGCGCTGACGACTTCGATAGAAACAAGACGCGTGGCAGTCGCATATCCGAGCGCCTCCAGCTGCTCACGAACTCCACGATAGGCAGGAGACACGGCGCTGATTTTGTTATGCGCTACGTATGTTCCTTTGCCGGGAACTCGTAGCAAAAGGCCGTCGTTGACAAGCTTCGTTAACACGCCACGTACAGTCATTCTGCTGAGACCAAACAGCCGGTTGAGTTCGTTCTCAGAAGGGATTCTTTGACTCGGCGACCATTCTCCAGACGTGATCTTCTCTTTCAGGGCTTCCTCAAGCTGGTGGTACAGGGGTACTGCAGACTCCCGGTTCAATCCATGAACCACGACATTTCCTTCCATGACATACTCATCGATTCGCCGGTGCACTCAAACGGGCCTTTTGT
>CAZDWZ010000041.1:0-2014 GCA_964509425.1 uncultured Bdellovibrionales bacterium
AGTCGAAACGCTCGCCCGCGAAGTCGGGCGCTCGGTTACTGTCGTTGGACCTGAGCGCACGAAGATGAACCTAATAGCGGGGCTCACCCCTGAGGTCGCCTCTTCCTTTCTAAAAAGCTCCCTTCTGATGAAGAACTCTGGACCGAAAGATCCCTTCTGGACGGATACGGCGGGAGAACTCTGCAAGAATGCGCTTGGCGTGCTTTCCTTCTTTCCCAAGCGCTATTCGCTTTCAGAGCTGCACTCCTACATGTTTGAGTCGGCTATCCGTGAAGGGATAAACGAAGAAGCGGAGGAAAAACTTAATTCATTACCCGAGAGGGAAAGGAGACTTCTGAAGAGCTACCTCGGATATTATCAGACTATCTTTGCTCCCTTTGACGATAAGCTAAAATCGAACGTGACCGCGTCGGTTGCGCAAATTCTTGCCCCATTTAATCACCCGGACCTTGTTGACGCGTTCTGCACGGATGCCGAAGACGCTCCGCCGATGGAAGCGGTTTTAGAAGGCGCGGTCTACCTGGTCGACATGCCCCTTGCAAAATGGGGCCTCGGGGGAAAGATTGCCTATAACTTCATAAAACTCCGCTTCTTTAATGTCATGCAGCGGAGAAACGTCGAGCCCACATGGAATAAGGACCGGCCAGTATTTTTCATGTGTGACGAGTTCCAAGAGATAGTCTCTTCTAGCCGCGAAGGGCTTTCCGATCTGAATTTTTGGGACAAGTCCCGCTCCTCAAAATGCATCGGGATAATCTCGGCGCAGGCGGTAAGCTCCTTTTATGCGGCACTCAGCGACAGGGATTTAGCCGATGCGCTCATCCAGAATTTTAGGCAGAAGATTTGCTTTCGCACAGAAGACAGCCGGACGATTGAGATGCTGAATCATCTGCTCGGTCGGGTCGAAGTTGAGCGGAAGAGCTTTCAGCAAGGAGAAGGAACTAGCTCAGGCGGCTTCGTCTCGCCCCACTACTCCACCTCTTCTCACGAGTCCGTTTCAACATCTGTTATCGAAAAGCAGGTGATTAACCCGCAGCTCTTTCGCACAATGGGGCAAAATCAAGCGGTAGCACTGCTGTCCTTTGCCGGTGTCTCTGTTGATGACGTGATTGAATGTGTTCCCGTGTTTGTTAATTAGGAGGGCTGTATGGGATTTTTCAAGAATCGATCGGAGATAGAGAAGCTAAGGAGTCATCTCCGGCACCTCGATAGCGAGCTTCACTACTATAAGGGCTCCCACATCGCAGCCCAAGAGAGAATTGCTCTTCAGAAAGAGCAGAACGATTGCTTGAAAACAAGGGTCTCTCTCTGTGAAGTGATTCTCGCAAACATCCTTGCTAGAAATGTCGATTGTATTGTCGGCTGCGATTATTATCTCGAAAAGCTCCAAGAAGTTCGCTCAACGGACCCGGACAGCAATCCCCCGGATTTTCATTAAGCAGCGTCGGGCAATGGGAATCAAAATATTGATCTTTCCGCCACTCAAAATCCTCGAGGAGACTCCCACCGCTTTGTCCGGAAAGTGGCGTGCGGATTTGGTGATAAAGATCGCCCCATAAACCCGGAGGCGATTATGAAGACCATTTCACTGTTTCGACAAAATGCACAAAAACCTGAGCCATTGCCGATGCGAGGCCCCACTCCAAGTGAAGCCTTTAAGTTGGGACAGCGAAACGTTACACACAACGAATTCACGAAGGAAGGTGCTCGCCTTCGCGATAGCATCGCTGAAACCGATCGCGGACTCATGAGCCACGATGCACGGCTCTGCAAGCTAGAAAAGGAGATAGAGGCTTTGCAAAAGATGGTGGCGAAGCTACTGCAATAGAAACGAGGAGCAGCATTAGAAATCGGGCCCAACTTCGCCTTGACGACGCACTCAGAACGAATGCTTATAGGCGACGGAGATAGTGAGAATCAAGGCATATCTCGCCCTTCGCGATCGCTGCCACCGTCTCAACGTATAGCTGATGCTCAATTTCAAGTACTCGTTGAGCGAGAACTTCAGCAGTGT
>CAZDWZ010000042.1:0-1915 GCA_964509425.1 uncultured Bdellovibrionales bacterium
CTGCTCGCCGACGCGCTGACGTACGCTGGCCAGCTGTACGCAAAGGACACGATCCGGCAGCAGCCCTCGCAGACAGCGACCGACCAACTCCTGGACCGCTGGCTCGATTGTGAGGAGCGGTTCCATTCCGTCATCGTCGTGGCGGCCCGGAACCGGCTGCTCGCCAAGGTGATCGAGGACTACACGGCCCTCGGCCAGGTGTTCGGAGTGCAGCGGCACCGGGCGGCCATCCTGACGCTGGCCGTTGCCGAAGCGACCTGCCGCGATCACGCGACCATTGCTGAGGCGATGCGCCAGCGAGACGCGGACGCGGCTCACCGGCTGATGAGTGCCCACATCCAGAATGGCCGCAAGATGGTGCTGGAGTATATGCGGAGCCACCGCCGGAGCGGTGGTTAATCCGGGCCGTAACCGTCCGCTCCGGTCGGTACCGGGACGGGGTGTTTTCTTCTCCTCATTCGGGGGTCGTTTCATGAACGCTCGACGCGGTTTCACACTGATCGAGTTGCTGGTGGTCATCGCCATCATCGCCATCTTGATTGCGTTGTTGCTTCCCGCTGTACAACAGGCGCGGGAGGCCGCACGGAGGACTCAGTGCAAGAACAATCTGAAGCAACTGGCCCTGGCATTGCACAACTATCACGACACCCATCGGGTGCTGGCACCGGGGTATATCGATGACCCCAACGACACTGGTGGTGTGGATGGGTACGGTTGGGCTTGGGGCACATTACTCCTGCCGCTCATTGAACAGGCCCCGCTGTACAATCGGTTGAATCCGGGGCCAAACAAGGTGACGAGCGTCCTTGTGAACGACCTGCCGGCGTTGCAGCAACCGCTGGCGGCCTTTGTCTGCCCCAGCGCCGTCGACGAACCCCTCAACTCGCACTGGGTGTTTCATGACGGCACCGCCAATCGGTCGCTGGCAAAGTCCAATTACGCGGGCGTTTGTGGCTGGGCCTACACGAATACGACGACTTTGGATCGTGGCGGCGTGTTCTTTCGGAACAGCGCGATCACGCTGAGTGACATCCACGATGGAACCAGCAACACGCTCCTTTTCGGTGAGAAAGTCCGCCAGCACCCGCGTAGCAAAAATGTCCTGGGCGGGTCTGTTTGGGCAGCGACGAACCGCACAAACCTGATGGGTACGTCCGGCCAGAACACAAACCATGTCGGCTGTGTGCTGGGGGCAACCCATCAAAGTCATGCCGTCAACGGCGACCCGCAGGCGGCCAGTCTGGACATGGCGTTCACGCCAATGGTCTTCGTCAGCCAGCATGCGGGTGGGTGCCACTTCGCGATGTGTGATGGGTCCGTTCGCTTTCTCAGCGAAAACCTGGACCAGGTCAACCTGATGCGGTGGCTTTCCCAGCGTGATGATAAGCAGACCATCGGAGAGTTCTGACAAACTCACCCATTGCCTGGTTTTCACCTACCTCGCGTCGCGCTGTCTCCAGTCCTTTCATAGCCGGGTATTCCACTCATGTCCTGTCGATTCCGTCCAGTGGCTGCCTTGTTCGTGCAAGCAACGATTCTGCTCACCCTCGCCGGGTGTGGTGGTGACGATTTTTCGCTGGGCAAGGTGACGGGAACCGTGACCTGTGAAGGCAAGCCCGTCACTCAAGGTGCGGTCGCGTTTACGCCGGTCGCCACCGGTAGCGCCAGCATGGTCGGCAAGCCGGCCATGGGGCGCATCGGGTCTGATGGGGCCTTCGAACTCATGACTTACGTCCAGAGTGACGGGGCCGTCATCGGCCGACATCGGGTGACAGTCACGTTTCCCGGCGAGGAACTCGGAGCCATGCCCGGCAGCGAAGAAGGCGGGGTGTTAGACGGCATGGATGTCCGCCAGCGTCGTCGGAAAAAAGCAAACTTACCTAAAAAATGAAAAAAACGTTGTAAATTTTTTTTG
>CAZDWZ010000043.1:0-1890 GCA_964509425.1 uncultured Bdellovibrionales bacterium
GTGGGCTGTTCAAAGCCAACGGCCGCCTTCCAAACTCGGCTAGCGGTCGCACTCACGAGGTCGATATTGTGTGCGAGACTATCAAGCTCGTCATCGAGATCGACGGCGTGGAGCACGAGCAGCCCAAACGCAAGGCGATGGATGCACGCAAGCAGGCGGATCTCGAATGTCAGGGCTACAGGGTCCGGCGATTTGGTAATCAGCAGGTCATAGACGACCCGGTTGGCGTCTGGAAGCTCATCTACGAGCAGGTCGCTCAGCGGTCGTGAGCAGGGGGAGAACTATCGATGGCGCTTACATTGCCAACGTCGGATCTGGCCCGGTTTACGGCCGTAGGGCCGGAACTGGTGACGCTGGCGTATCTGGCCACTCAGAAACAGGGGCTCTCGCTGGCCACGATCCAGCAACGTCTGAAGAAGCTAGTACCAGCGACCGTCGTCGATACGGCCGTTTCGGCGCTGATCGACAGGGATTTGGTGCGTCAGGAGAAGACGGTCACGTTGACGGGGGAAGGGCAGCAAGAGGCAAGGCAGGTGCTCGGCTCTGACGCCAGCCAGCCCTGGGATGTGATCAGAGGGCGGCGGCTGCCGTTGCTGGCACTGGGACTTGATCCTGACCAGGCCGATGTGAAGAGGCGATATGCCAAAGCGGATGCGCTGAAGGCGGCCGCAATCGCCGTCGCCTATGGATTGCCGAAGGAGGCCATGGCCGGCGCAAAGGCCGTCAGCAGCGAACTCGTCTGGCAGATCCTGCGCAGCGGACTTGCGGACGTTGTAGGACGCGGACCGTTCCCCGAGATCGAAAAGCCCGGCGTGGTCGAGCGCGTTCTGCTTGCCGGACTTGCAGGTGGGAAGGCGAAAAGCGTGCCCGAGGCCATCAATGCGTTGGCTGCGAAAGCGTTAGGTGTCCCCAAGATGGACTCTGACCTCCTGCGCGAGCGCCTCGTGGTGATCGGCGTTTCGCTTGCCGGAGCGGAGAGCCCCCTTGACGCTGCAGCGGGGTCTGGCCGTTCTGTCACCAAAGGTGGCGATTCGTTCGCAACGCGAGTTCGCGACGTCGCACTGACCCTTTCGACCCCGCCATTCCAGGGTCGCGTCGCCATAGCTCAGGTTTACGACGCCTATGGCAGGGTGCATCCCGACGCTGCCTCGCTGAAGAGCTTCAAGGAGCGTCTCGTCCAAGCCGCGAAGGCGCGAGAAATCGAGCTTGGCCGCTTGGATTTACCCGAGCGCATGTCGAAAGAGTTGCGCCAGCGCAGCGAGACGGCCTGGGGCTTAGACGAAGTCCATTTCGTAATCACCGAGTGGAAGTAAAACCAAATGACGATGCTTGCAGCGTTCCTGAGCCCTCGCGCGGACGATCTTTTTTATTCCGTCGCGGCGTTCGCCGATGCGCGCGAGCTAGAAACCCTCGATGTCGAGGATGGGCAGCAAAAGGCCCGTCAGGCCATCAAGACCGCAATTGCCAATGCTCTGCTGCATCGGAAGAATCCCGGCTCACGACTGGCGTTAATCAAGGGCGATGCCGGTTCCGGCAAGAGCCACGTGCTGACCACCATGTTCAAGCGGGCCGCTTCGATGCCGACGGGCGAGGTCTATCCTGTCGTCCTGCAACTGACTGCACCCGTCAAACAGGGCGAGTATGAAACTTGGCTGATCGATGCCGTAGTCCGCCAGCTTTCAGCGCGGCACTTTGCCGACGACAGCAAACACAGTCCGCTACGACTGCTTGCTGGTCGACTACTGGCCAAGATGCAAGTCGCCGAGCAGGACAAGTATTTGCGACTTGTCGACGATCTAGAGGACGATGGCGAAATTCTCCTAGCCTTGCAGTTCGCCAAGCGCATTCGGCAGGAAGTCCTCGAGCTTCTCTCGGAGGAGCCGCCTGCCG
>CAZDWZ010000044.1:0-1747 GCA_964509425.1 uncultured Bdellovibrionales bacterium
TTGGTCAGGTCCAGGTTAGCTTCAAAGAAAGAATAAATATTACCAATATCTGTCCAGTAGCCGGTGTACTGGTAGCTGGCTACTTTATACTTTTCAATAGACTGCGGAATGATCTCTTTTCCAAAATCAGTAGCTTCTTTAAATTCATCCTGCAGCATATCAAACAACAACTTCCTGTTGAAGATATAAATACCCATCGAAGCGAGGTAAATCCTCCCGGCTTCTTTCATTTCATTTCCTGTATCACTTACCCAATCTCCCAATATGTCTTTCTTGGGTTTTTCAATAAAAGAAGTGATCAACCCTTTATCGGACTTCAGGATTCCAAACTCCGGTGCTTCCCTGGAAGCAACAGGAATAGTAGCCACAGAAATATCAGCACCTAATTCTTTATGATTCTCCAGCATCTCTGCAAAATCCATCTGGTATAACTGGTCGCCGGAGAGAATAAGTATATAGTCACTTTCAAAAGGTTCTATATGGCGCAGGCCTTGCCTTACAGCATCAGCAGTTCCCTGGTACCAGGTTGGGTTATCAGGCGTTTGTTCCGCTGCCAGTATATCCACGAAAGCTTTACTGAATGCACTGAAGTGATAAGTATTCTTGATATGCCTGTTGAGTGAAGCCGAGTTGAACTGGGTCAGCACAAACATCCGGCCTATGCCATTGTTCAGGCAATTAGAGATCGGGATATCCACTAATCGGTATTTACCGGCAATAGGCACGGCCGGTTTGGAACGACTGGAAGTTAGTGGCGATAGCCGGGATCCTGCACCTCCGCCCAATATAACTGATAAAATTTCTTTCGAGTGAGTGATGGTTCTGATAGCCATGGCAAGTATAGTTTATTTCAATGACTGATATAGATTAATATATTGCTGCGCTGCCCCGTCCCATGAATGATCGATCGTCATCATATGACTTCGCATCCAGGAATAAAGGTCGGGCTTATTATTGTAAAGATCGATAGCTCTTCCTACTGAATAGGTAATATCCCAAACACTGGCTTCATTGAAACGTATGCCGAAACCCTGCCAGTCGCCAAAATCGGTAATGGTGTCCTTTAATCCACCCACCGTTCTTACCATTGGGATAGTACCGTATCTTAATGCATACATCTGGTTTAATCCGCATGGCTCCACCCGGCTCGGCATTAACAGGAAATCCGAACCGGCATACATCAGGTGGCTCAACTGTTCATTATACCCGATATAAGAATTATAATACCCTTTGAACTGGTGTTTCATCTGGTCAAGCCTGTCTTCCAATTCCGGATCTCCTGATCCTAATATCAGGAAATTGGCATGACCGTGGTGCTGGTAAATGGACTGGCTGATGGCTTCCGGCAACAAATCAGCGGCTTTCTCTCCCACTAACCTCCCGATAAATGTGATCAACGGCTTATCGGGATCCAGGCCAAACTGGCCCGCCAGTTCCTTCTTATTCCTCATCTTCCCTTTCTCCACCAATTCCTTGTCGTAATTCTTAACGATCATATTATCGGTCTCGGGATTCCATACCTGCGTATCAATTCCGTTTAAGATACCCAGGCTTTTACCTCGCTCATATTCAAACAAATTCTCCAGCCCGTTGGCAGCATAGCACATTTCTTCCAGGTAGCTGTTACTGACCGTTGTTACTTTCCAGGCGCATTTGACTGCAGAGGCTAATGGATTGATCATATTATTCCAGTCCAGCAGTCCCCATTTGTAGGAATCATAAGCCGGTAAATAATAATATTTATCCC
>CAZDWZ010000045.1:0-1735 GCA_964509425.1 uncultured Bdellovibrionales bacterium
CCTTCTTGGCGGCCTTCTTCGCGGGGGCCTTCTTCGCCTGCTCCCACACGCCGAGCGCCGCGCCCTGCGGGTCGATGAAGATCCCGAGCGCGCCCATGTCGCCGATCGGCTGGTACGGCACCACGATCGTCGCGCCGAGCTTCGCGGCCTTCGCGATCGTCTTCTTCACGTCCTTCACGTCGACGAACGCGGTCCACGAGGTGGGCTGGCCGGGCATCTCCTTGTCGCCCATGCCGCCGCCGACGCCGCCCCCGACGTCGATCCCCGTGTACTTCATGCCGGGGAGGTCCTTCAGCTTCCAGTCGAAGAGGCCCTTGTAGAACTTCTTCGCGGCGCCGCGGTCATCGGTGGAGAGATCGAGGTGAACGAAAGGGTTTCCCATGGCGCGGAGGATAGAAGGCGCTCGCGGCGCAGGGGAACCCCGTTTCCGCTCGACGGCGAGCGCGATTCGCGCCCCCGCTCGCGATCACTCCACGACGGAGCCCTCGATGATGGGATCGCCCATGCCGAGGTAGAAGATCCCCGGGAAGTTCTCGAAGCCGAGGCTCGGATTGTTGGTGAGGACCGAGTCGCGGAGGATGAGCGTCCCGGAGAGATCGTTGCTCACGAAGAAGATCGCGCCCCCGCCCTCGTTCGCGACGTTGTTGGCGATGCGGGTGCCGCAGAGCTCGAGCGTGAAGGTGTTGCCGTCGTTGTAGATGGCGCCGCCGCTGCCGCCGCCGGGGGTGCCCGGCTGCGCCGGGTTGGCGCCATTGCCGATCGCCTCGTTGTCGGTGAACAGGGAGTTGATCACCGTGTGCGAGACGCCGATGCTGCTGAGGCCTCCGCCATTCGAGCAGGCGTTGCCGAACTCGGGGCCGCCGCCGAACGTGCTGTGCACGACGTACACCGGCAGCCCGTCGAACTGGCTGAGCGTCCGCACCGACGCGCCGCCGACGTCCGGCCCGACCTCGTCGCACGCATTGCCGAAGAAGCGCGAGTTCACGATCTTGAAGCGACCGCCGCGGACGAAGATGGCGCCGCCGCCGTCCGGATCCTCCCCCGTCGCGTCGCCGTCCATGAAGGTGAGGTTCTGCACCGTCAGGCGAGGGTGATCCTGGTTCTGGCACATCGCGGTCGTCCACACCTGCGCCTCGTCGCAGGTGTTCTGGTAGAGGATGCGGCGCTGGCCGCCGCCGCTCAGCGCGACGCGGCCCCCGCCGTCGATCACGATCTCCGGGCCGGTGTCGTTGAAGATCTTTGCCGTCTGCTCCATCACGATGGTGACGGGATCGGGCCCGCAGTCGAACGTGATGATTCCACCGAGCGCGACCGCGTCCACGACCGCCTGCGAGGTGCAGCTCTCGGGCGTCCCATTGCCGATCACGCGATCGGGCGCGCTCGTGTCCTCCTCGCCGGCCTCGGCCGGGACGCCGCACGCGCCGTCCGGGTTGCCCGCGGGCGGCCCGTCGGGGAAGGGGACGAAGCCTCCGCCTCCGCCCGCGCCGGTCGTGGTCGCGCCGGTGCTCGCCGTCCCCGAGCTGGTGCTCGCCCCTCCGGAGCCCGTGCTCGCGGTGCCCGCGCCGGTGCTCGCGCCGCCCGCGCCGGTGGTGCTCTGCGTTCCGCTCGTCGCGCCCGGACCGCCGGGGCCCGACGTGAGGCCCACCCCGGTCGAGCCACCTCCGCCCGATCCACCGTCGGCGTCGGAGTCACCGCACGCGACGAGCGCGGTGGCGAGGAGCAGCGAGAGGACTCG
>CAZDWZ010000046.1:0-1728 GCA_964509425.1 uncultured Bdellovibrionales bacterium
ACGGTGGACGAGTTCATCACGCGGTTCCGTTCGCAGTTCGACGACGGCGGCGCACTGGACGAACTGCGAAACTAGCACGCTCGTTATGCGCCACTACAACTTTTCTTGCAGTGTGTGTTAAAATCCACCACGTTTTTAGGAAGCACGACGCAGATGCGTCGAAACCGTGACGCTGTGCGTCAATTTCAGGAGAAGCTATGACTGTAGAACACGATGTAAAAAACCTCGACGCCGCAACCGGAGGTCGCTACCGCATTGAATGGGCGGAACATGAAATGCCCGTACTGCGGGCAATTCGTGAACGCTTTGCCAAAGAAAAGCCGCTGGCAGGGCTGCGTGTTTCAGCGTGCCTGCACGTGACGACCGAGACTGCGAACCTGATGCACACGCTGCAAATGGGCGGCGCGGACATCGTGCTATGCGCTTCCAACCCGCTTTCGACACAGGATGACGTGGCAGCGTCGCTGGTTTCGCACTACGAAATTCCGGTTTACGCCATTAAAGGCGAAGACAACAACACCTACTACGAACACATTAAGGCGGCGCTCGACCACACGCCGCACATTACGATGGACGACGGCGCTGACCTCGTGAGCACGATCCACAAGACACGGCGCGAACTGCTGGAAACGATCATCGGCGGGACGGAAGAAACGACCACCGGCGTGATACGCCTGCGGGCGATGGCGGCAGACGGCGCACTGGAGTTCCCGGTGATTGCCGTGAACGACAGCAACACGAAGCACCTGTTCGACAACCGCTACGGCACGGGGCAAAGCACGCTGGACGGCGTGATTCGCGCAACGAACCTGCTGATCGCAGGGCGCACGGTGGTGGTGGCGGGCTACGGCTGGTGCAGCCGGGGGATTGCCAGCCGCGCACAGGGCATGGGCGCAAACGTGATCGTGACGGAAATTGACCCGCTGCGCGCGCTGGAAGCAGTGATGGACGGCTTCCGCGTGATGCCGATGGAAGAAGCTGCTCCGTTTGGCGACATCTTCATTACGGCAACGGGCGACGTGAACGTGCTGGACG
This sequence comes from uncultured Bdellovibrionales bacterium, assembly GCA_964509425.1. Lineage (GTDB taxonomy): Bacteria > Bdellovibrionota_C > UBA2361 > SZUA-149 > CAZDWZ01 > CAZDWZ01. Next base: position 1,036 of record CAZDWZ010000046.1, read on the forward strand.
AACGGCACTTCCCGAAGATGAAGCACGGCGCGGTAATGGCGAACAGCGGTCACTTCAACGTGGAAATCAACATTCCGCAGTTGGCGGCGATGAGCAAAGGCGCGCCGCAACTGGTGCGTCCGTTCGTGGAAGAGTACAAGCTGGGCGGCAAGTCGCTGTACATTCTGGGCGAAGGTCGCCTGATCAACCTGGCGTCGGCGGAAGGTCACCCGGCAAGCGTGATGGACATGAGCTTCGCCAACCAGGCGTTGGCTGCGGAATACATGGTGAAGAACCACAGCAGCTTTAGCCCCAACGTCTATGTTGTGCCGGAAGACATTGATAAGGAAATCGCCCGACTGAAGCTGGAGTCGATGGGCGTCAAGATCGACGTGCTGACGCCTGAACAGGAGCATTACCTCAGCCAGTGGGAAGAGGGTACGTGATTGAGTTGTGTACGGGGAGAGATACTCTCCCCGTACACAGCTTTTGAGAACGCAGTAGTTACACCTCGACACAACGCGAAGGAGTGGAAGCAAAGATGAGCACCTTAAAACGGGTTCTTCTGTTCGCATCGTTCCTGCTGCTGGTCACCGCCCCGGCGATGGCGCAGAGCGGCAGCGCATGGCTGCGTTTCGTACACGCTATTCCGGGCGCATCCGCCATCGACATTTACACGGATGGGCAACTGACCGCGACTGACCTGCAATACGG
>CAZDWZ010000047.1:0-1648 GCA_964509425.1 uncultured Bdellovibrionales bacterium
GTGGCGACTCGGCAGCGAGGCAACAGTTGCCGAAGTCCGTGAGCAGTTGACTGCTCTAAAAGTACATGACAACGTCCAGGAAACCTTCGATCGAACAACAAAGCATCTGGCCGACAACAAGGTCGAACTCGATCAAACGAAGCTCGTGCTGGGATCAGTGCTGTTTCCTGACTCGGAGAAGGAGAACTTCATCGACAACGCCACAGCCAACACATTCCTGTCGCGCGAGTATCGCAAGCCATTCGTCGTGCCCACCGAATCTGAGATTTGAACTCGAGGGCAATTCCTGTCCTTCCCGCACAGGAAGGCCACCAAGGCGGAGCAGCTTTGGAATTCAAGCAATTCGAGTGTGCTGCGAGCTTGGCTTTACTTGGCTGGATCTCTGTTCGAGTTCGATTCCCTCAGCACTGGGATCGTGCAGTCAATCATCAGCCAGGAGAGTGCGCAAAGTACGTAAGCGATCACAACCGTGATGAACACCCAGCGCCAGCCATGTTGGTCAGCGACATAACCGAAGATGGTGGGTGCGGCGATCAGGCCGATGCCAGCGATCGAGTTGTTCAACGCAAACACGGACGCTGTTGCTCGACCACCGATGTCGGTAATTACGCCCCACGACGTGGTGAGGCTGCAATCGCTAAACATTTTGACGAAAAACAAATAAATGCAGAATTCATACGGGTGATCGTAACTCTGCAGCGCGAGTATCAACAAAACGGCTGCGATTCCCTTGCCTGCGAAAGCCACGCTTACCCTTGACCAACGCCGGTTGCCAGTGATTGCGATTAGGTAGTCGTTGAGTGCGCCTCCCAGCAGTCCGGCAAGTGCGCCACCAAAAAGTGGCAGCGCCGCATAGATCCCCATCTTCTTAAACTCCAGATGATGCACTTGGGCGAGGAATTGCGGTATCCAGTTCGAGAAGACGTTGTCAGCGAAGGTACTCAAGATCGATTGCACGCTGAGGCAGATCAGATTGGCGAACGATCGCGGCGTCATGGTTTTGAGCATCTGTCGAACGGTCATCCTTTCGGAAGGAATTGCTCGCGGACCAGCTGCCGGATGAGTATCACCTTCGATCAAGCGAGCCTCAGCCTCGTTGACGTGCGCGTGCTGACGCGGCGAATTTCGAAACAAGGTCACGAACAACAGCGTCTGCCCCACGCCAAGCGCCACCAGAATCCAAATCGCCGTTCGCCAATCCAATCCCCACACGCCCAGTAGCAACGTCGTGAAGACGAGAGATGAACTCAACGCTCCCAATCTTCCAGCGAGAATACCGACGATTCCTTGAAGAACGGTTCGTACAGAGGATGGAAACCAGGTGCGAGCAATGCGGCTCAGGCAGGCGTAGATGGCCGACTGTCCCGCCCCGAGCATTGCCTGTGCATACCACATCCATTTGGCGGATGGTGCCCACGCCATCATCCCCAACCCGCCGCACCAGACGCAGAACAAGAGAGTCAGCACCAGGTGGACGCCCAGAGCATCAGCAGCGAGCGCCAACGGAAATTGGAACAACGTGTAGCAGATTGAGAATGCGCTATCGATCCGTCCCAGTTCTGTATTGCTCAGATCCCATTCTTTGGCCAGCGTCGGTTTGATGAAGGCAAAGACGTAGCGATGCAGATAGAGCAACGCCGACGTCCCG
>CAZDWZ010000048.1:0-1553 GCA_964509425.1 uncultured Bdellovibrionales bacterium
TCCGCTCGTCGTTCGGAGGCAAGTCCTCGACATTCGAAGGTTTCGACAGCGTCGTACTGGTCTACGGCTCGACGCCCGACGCGCGGCTCTACCATCAACTCACTGCGGCCGGAATCGCGGCGCGGCTCTTCCTGGTCGGGGCGGCCTGGTTGCCGCTCGCCTGTTGGTTTGGCGAACGGATGCTGCGACTCAAGCAGTGGCCCAGCTCACTGGGACTGGGTGCTTGCCTGGCCCTGATGGTCCTTGGAGGTGATCCACAAATGGCGTATGTGGCGGGTCTGTCAATGGCCGGTTACGCGTTCGTATTGTGGCGGCAAGCACGACTGGAAAAGACGGCCAAGACGGGAAAAAAACGCAACAAGGCGGCGGTTGGTCGTTCCAACGTACGGCAGTTCGGCGGAGCAACGAATCCGGATTTCGGCATTTCCGCCTGGAAGCAGAAATTGGCGGCCATCGCACAACATCCGTTGGGGTTGTTGTCTCTCGCAGCAGTCAGCAGCGGTTTGCTTTGTGCCGTTCAACTTCTGCCGACGATGGAGTTCAATCGACGCAGCACTCGGGCGATCGTGTCAGCTCCGCGTAATCTGACAGAATTGATCAGCCATCTGTTCTCGGGTGAGCCGACGGTACCTGGGATAGCGGCCGCAAAGGTTGCTTCGCCGCTCTGGTACAGCGGATTAATCGGCAATCCACCGACTTCCGATGAACACCACCTGTTGATCTACAAATTCAGCGTCGGTCCCTGGCGATTGATTGAGTACCTCTTTCCGAATGTCAGTGGGCGGCAGTTCCCAACTCACGCTCACTGGATCGAAATTTTCGGAACTGAAGGACTGTTGTGGGTCCCTTCGCTCTACATGGGGCTGATTCCCGTCGTACTGGCGTTTTTGGCTCTACGCTTGCGGCGTGTGCACGCAAACGGTGTCGATTTCGCGACAAGCGGCCAGAGTAAATCTGCCTCCCCTGACGCCGCGAGACAATCCATCGCGATTGATCGAAGCGCGGCTTTGATCTTCTGGCTTTCGTGGCTGTCACTCATCTGTGTGGTCATGAGTTGGGGTGGTTATGCTCCGGTGTGGATTGGCCGCTGTATCGCAAACGGGGATGTCTCTCCACCTGTATTACCGGGGCAGCCTGTCGGTGACGAAGTGGGGGGGCTTTACTGGTTTGTCACAGTCGTGTGCCCAGGATTCGTGCAGTTTCGCTTTCCCGCCAAAATGCTGGTTCCAGCGGCATTCGGCCTCAGTTGTTTAGGAGCCATTCAGTTTGACCGGATCGTGCTCGACGTGACGGCTCGCCAGCAGTTTCAGGCTTGGATGCGCCGGCTGGCATACGCCAGCATCGTGGGAACGATCGGAGCGGTGGTTCTGTCATTCGCGTGGCCGCAGCTCATGAAGGGCGCAGCGCCGGATGGATATTTTGGAAAGTTCGACGTGTGGGGCAGCTACAGGGACCTGCTGGGAGCATTCTTGCAAACGGCACTGCTGGCGGCCTGTTGTGGATGGATTCGATGGCCTTCGGCGCCTGTAAATCACGAGTCAAACGTTCCCAGC
>CAZDWZ010000049.1:0-1517 GCA_964509425.1 uncultured Bdellovibrionales bacterium
TCATAATCTCACCTCCAAATGTCGTCCACCCTTTCTAGGACAGTATTCTGAACTATCCATCCCATTCAGCGGATTGGTGATCTAATAAATGGTACGGCCAAGACGGTGCAAGGACTATTCCCATACGCTGAAATGCGTAAAATAATGATTGCACAAAGCGCATCAGCCGCTGCCAACAAATGTTATCCGAGTCCTGGATAGATTAATCCCCGGACAAAATCTACAGGCCTTGCCATTGCCGACTTGAAAGGTAAACTAAGTAGATGTTGATATTTGATACACACCTCCTGCTAACTATCTCGTCCTTGATAGAAGCTTTTGGTCCCCCAAGATTACTGGAAGGTCTCGGCTTTATGCAGATCCCGTAGGTGTACCTCCGTGTGAATAGAATGAAATATTACGCATCTGTGTGTATCCAAAGCGATACTCGCGTATCCATTCAGATACCAAGTAATTGGCTCCCTCTTGTTGCTGGAGCTTTCAAACACTGCAAAGGCCTAGCCAAAAAAGCTGAGATCTTGGCAAGACAATTGGTCATTTTTAGTTGACCAACCGTGCACGCATGTATAGCGAAAGATACGATGCGTATCAAACAAGATACCCATTTGATTCTACGTATACAATCGTGGGCATTACGAAGAGCATAGATCGACTAAGTTGGTTGGGCTGGTAGTTTCGTGGCAGTAGTGCGGTACGTTGTATGGTGTGAGGTAAGCCTGGGCTTACAAGTGCTGCACTTTTCAAGCGGCTCGATCTCAGGTTGTCTACGCTGATAGGTTCAAGCCGCGCGATGTGAAATCAACCGGCCATACACAGCAAGTCTGACTTGGCCCGTCGCATCAAACAAGTCCCTTCTCTTAAGGCTAATTCATAATTTATCTTAGCGTCTATAAAAGACTCTATTCTCTGTAAGAAATCATCCATGTCTATCATTTCAAAGAGTGTTATTAGTACTATTTGTAAATAAATCTACTTCTGTTATAGTTTGTGACTCTAGTGGGGGCACACTCTTATAAAACGCAGGTAACTCCCCTTGTGTCCATGCGTAGTACACCGATTCCATCAACTGCCAGTCATCTTCAGATATCCTATCCATCTGCATCTTAAAACAAGCATTTATTACTACAAGTCTTTCTGAAAACTTTAGCATCCAATCATAAAATCCAAGTTCTTCCTGAATCATGTTAACATAAATTTATTACTCCCGCAAATTACATCATAAGCATTAGTATATTTTGTGTGGGGAGTTAACTCTGCTGTGGTACAAGTTACTATCCATGGTTGAGGATATGTCGGATAAGTCCATGGCCATGGTATATATGAGTCCACTCCCTGTTTAAGCCTAAACTCTTTCCAATCCAGTTTAAGTTCTTTTAGTTTATCCACTAATTCACCAAGCGTGGCAGAGTCCTTAACCTCTATTGTCTTGTTGTCAAAATCAATTTCTATTCTCATCTTTACCTAATTTTCCGAAAGATACGCCTTTTATACCTAATTTCAAAATTTTTAACCTATTT